>CBINJM010000001.1:0-639122 GCA_966251025.1 uncultured Erythrobacteraceae bacterium
GGAGTGAGGCACGCTCGTCCGCCCAGTCAGCAAGCGACTTTTTCAACGGCATCGGTCGTAAGCAGACTTCTCATCTCCTTCGTCATGCTGAACTTCGTTCAGCATCCATCCTTCGATTTGCGCCGAAGGTGCTTGGGGAGAGATAGACCCTGAACCAAGTTCAGGGTGACGGTGGGGGAGTGGCCGGGCGGCCGTCCGCAGCACCGGCGCAAGCCGCCATGTTGGGCTCATCAACCCCCGGCCAGCAGCGTCGCATTCCCCCCCGCCGCCGTGGTGTCCACCGTCGTCACCCGCTCGGTCGCGAAGCGCACCACGTAGTGCGGGCCGCCGGCCTTGGGGCCGGTGCCTGAGAGGCCCTCGCCGCCGAAGGGCTGGCTGCCGACGACCGCGCCGATCTGGTTGCGGTTGACGTAGAGGTTGCCGACGCGGGCGCGGCTTTCGACCAGCCGGCGCACGGCGTCGATGCGGCTGTGCAGGCCGAGGGTGAGGCCGTAGCGGCAAGTGTTGATCTCCTCGATCACACGCTCCAGCCCGCCCGCCGGGAAGCGCGCTACGTGCAGGACGGGGCCAAAGTTTTCCGCCTGAAGGTCCGCGATCGAGCCGATCTCCACGATGGCGGGGGCGACGAAGCTGCCGCTCTCGCAGCCGGGCGGGAGATCCCGCTGCCAGACGCGGCGGCCGGTGGCGCGCATCTGGATGAGGTGGCTGTCGAGCGATTGCTGCGCCTCGCTGTCGATCACCGGGCCGACATCGGTGGCGAGGTTGGCAGGGTCGCCGATCACCAGCGCTTCGAACGCGCCGCGGATCATCTCCAGAGTGGCGTCTGCGATGTCCTCCTGAAGGTAGAGGACGCGCAGGGCGCTGCACCGCTGGCCCGCGCTTTGGAAGGCGCTGCTCATCACGTCGCGCGTCACCTGCTCCGGCAAGGCGGAGCTGTCGACGATGAGGGCGTTCTGCCCGCCCGTCTCCGCGATCAGCACGCCAATGGGGCCGTCTCGCGCGGCGAGGGCGCGGTTGATCGCGTGGGCAGTGGCGGTGGAGCCGGTGAAGGCGACGCCGGCGATGCGCGGGTCGCTGGTCAGCGCGGCGCCGGCCTTGCCATCGCCGGGGGCGAGCTGGAGTACGTCATCCGGGATGCCTGCCTCGTGGCACA
This sequence comes from uncultured Erythrobacteraceae bacterium, assembly GCA_966251025.1. Classification (GTDB taxonomy): domain Bacteria; phylum Pseudomonadota; class Alphaproteobacteria; order Sphingomonadales; family Sphingomonadaceae; genus Croceibacterium. Next base: position 1,154 of record CBINJM010000001.1, read on the forward strand.
GCTTCACCGCGAGGGCTGCGATCAGCGGGGTCTGCTCAGCGGGCTTGGCGATGGCGGTGTTGCCCGCTGCCAGGGCCGCGGCAGCGGGGCCGATGAAGATGGCGAGGGGGAAGTTCCACGGGCTGATCGTGGCGAACACGCCCCGGCCGTGCAGGCGCAGGAGGTTCTGCTCGCCCGTGGGCCCGGGCAGCGGCTGGGGCGCCGCGAACAGCATCCGCGCTTCGCAGGCATAGTATCGCAGGAAATCGACCGCCTCGCGCAGCTCCAGCACCGCGTCCGGCAGGGTTTTGCCCGCCTCGCGCTGGCAGAGGGAGAGAAACTCGGGCGCGTGCTGCTCGAACAGGTCCGCCGCCCTGTCCAGCAGCGCGGCGCGGGCGGGGCCGCCGAGCGCATCCCATCCGGGCTGGGCAGCGGTTGCGCGGGTGAGCATGAGGTTGATGTCGGCGGCGGTGGCCTCCAGCACTTGGCCGACCGGGCTGTCATTCTGCGGGGAGCGGATCGAGGCTGCCCCCTCGCTGGACCCGGCGATGGCGGTGGGAACGGCGGTCCACTCGCGCTGCTCCAGCCGTTCCAGCTGCCTCAGCAGGGGTTGCAGGATCAGCGGATCGGCAAGGTCGATGCCCGCGCTGTTCTTCCGATTGGGATAGAGGTTCGCGGGCAGCGGGATGGCCGGGTTGCGCTTGGGCTCGGTCTCGGCGAGTTCCGCCACCGGATCGGTCGCCAGCTCTGCCGCAGGGACATCCGCATCGGCCATGCGGTTGACGAAGGAGCTGTTCGCGCCGTTCTCCAGCAGGCGGCGGACGAGGTAGGCGAGCAGGTCCTTGTGCCCGCCGACCGGCGCGTAGATGCGGACCCGGCGTTCGTGGCCCTCGGCAGCGAGGGCGGCGTAGACATCTTCGCCCATGCCGTGCAGCCGCTGGAACTCGAAGCGCTCATGCTGGCCTATCGCCTCGCTACTTGAGGCCGGGATCGCCCGCGCCAAAGCCTCGATGGCGGCAATGGTGTAGGCGTTGTGGGTGGCGAAGGCGGGGTAGATCGCGTCGCTCGCCCCCAGCAGGGTGGAGGCACAGGCGAGGTAGGAGACGTCGGTCGCCACCTTGCGGGTGAAGACTGGGTAGTCGGCATGGCCGCCTACCTGGCTGAGCTTGATCTCGCTGTCCCAATAGGCGCCCTTGACCAGCCGCACCATCAGCCGCCTTCCATGCGCGCGGGCCAGATTTGCAACCCACTCGCAAAGGGGTTGCGCCCGCTTGGAATAGGCTTGCAATGCGAGGCCAAAGCCCTCCCAGTTGGTGCCGTCGGCGCGGGCGAAGAGTGCGTCATCGGCCACCAGCGCCTCGATGATGTCGAGGCTCAGCTCCAGCCGCTCGGCTTCCTCTGCGTCGATGGTGAAGTGAATGTCCGCTGCGCTGGCCGCCAGCGCGAGGTCGCGCACGATCGGCACCAGCGCCGCCTTCGCTGCATCGGCATGCAGGAAGTCGTAACGCGGGTAGAGGGCGGAGAGCTTTACGGAGATTCCGGGAGCCGCTCGCACGCCGCCCTTCTCGCGAGCCAGCCGTGCGATCGCTGAGGCATAGCTTTGCCGATAGCGCTCGGCATCGGCGAACGTCATCGCGGCTTCGCCGAGCATGTCGAAGCTGTGGGTGAGGCCCTTGCGCCGTTCCGGTTCGGCGCGCTTCAGGGCTTCCTCAATGGTGCGGCCGAACACGAACTGGCCGCCGAGAATGCGCATCGCCTGCAAGGTCGCCTGGCGGATCACCGGCTCACCCAGCCGGCTGACGGCGCGACGGAGGGTGTTCGCCAGCCCCGCTTCCGCCTGCGTTCCGCCGCGCAGCACTTGCCCCGACAGCATCAGAGAGAAGGTCGCGGCATTGACGAAGGTGGAGCTGGATGCGCCCAGATGCTCGCTCCAGTCGATCCCGGCCAGCTTGTCATGGATCAACGCGTCGGCGGTTTCCGCGTCGGGCACGCGCAGCAGCGCTTCCGCCAGGCACATCAGGGCGGTCCCTTCCTCCGTGCCGAGACCATAGGAGTGGAGGAACGCGTCCAGCCCGCTGGCCTTGCGCGCGCGGGCGCCCTCGATCAGCCGCACCGCCAACGCGGAGGCTTGCGGATGGGCTTTTGTGGCAGGGGCAGCCTGGCGCAGCCGATCCGCGATGCAGGCGGCCTCCTCCTGGCGATAGGCTGCGCGCAGGGCCGAACGGTCAATGGTCATGATCGCATCTGGCCCGCATGCGGTCTGTGATCAAGTGGCGGTGGCGCAGAACGGCACGCGCGGCCATAAGCGCCCACAAAAGAGGGAGAGAGCAGATGCGGCAGGGCAGGGGCGACACACGGCAGGCAGTCCATTCGAACGGCACGGTGGCCGACGCGATTGCGGCGGTGCTGAAGCGCGAGGGGGTGGAGATCGTCTTCGGCTATCCGCGCAACGCCATCCTGGAGGCTGCGGCGCGGATCGACATCCGCACCATCATCGTGCGGCAGGAGCGGACCGGCCTGCACATGGCGGACGCGGTCAGCCGCATGACCAAGGGCGGCCAGATGGGCGTGTTCGTGATGCAGCAGGGGCCGGGGGCGGAGAACGCCTTTGGCGGGGTGGCGCAGGCCTTTGCCGATAGCGTGCCGGTGCTGGTGATGCCGCAGGGCTATGCCCTGGGACAGATGCACGTGCCGTTCAACTTCAACTCCGTGCGATCCATGGCCAGCGTCGCCAAGCATGCGGAACCGCTGACCGCCGCGGGCGAGGTGGTGCCGGTGATGCGCCGTGCCTTCTCCATGCTGCGCAACGGCCGCCCGCAGCCGGTGGTGGTGGAGCTGCCGTTTGACTTGATGACCCAGCCATTCACGGGAGAGCTCGATTACACGCCCGGCAAGGTCGCGCGCTCGCAACCGGCGCAGACGGAAATCGACGCCGCTGCCGAGGCGCTGATCGCTGCGGAGAACCCGGCGATCTATGCCGGGCAGGGCGTGCACTGGGCGGAGGCCTATGACGAGCTGCGCGCGCTGGCCGAGCACCTCGCCATTCCGGTGATGACCAGCCTGCCGGGCAAGAGCGCCCTTGACGAGACGCACCCGCTCGCGCTCGGCTCCGGCGGCAACGGCATCAATGGCTGCGTGGCGAAGTGGCTGGCGGAGTGCGACGTGCTCTTCGGCATCGGCTGCTCCTTCACCGCTACCTCCTTTGGGCTGACGATCCCCGCCGGCAAGCGCGTGATCCACGCGACCTTGGACCCGACCGACATCGACAAGAGCGTGCCCTGCGACATCGGGCTGGTGGGCGATGCGAAGCTGACGCTCACGGCGCTGCTGGAGGCGGTAAAGCGGCATTTGCCTGAGGCGCGAGATGCGGCGCCGGTGGCCGAGCGGATCAAGCAGGTCGAGGCCGAGTGGTTCGCCAAATGGCGCGCCAAGTGCGAGCAGGAAACGAGTCCGCTCAGCCCCTACCGCGTGCTGTGGGACTTGCAGCAGACGGTGGACGTGGCGAACACCATCATCACCCACGATGCTGGCTCACCGCGCGACCAGCTTGTACCGTTCTGGAAAAGCATCACACCGCACAGCTACATCGGCTGGGGTAAGTCCACGCAGCTCGGCTACGGCCTCGGCCTCGCGATGGGTGCCAAGCTGGTTCATCCTGACAAGCTGTGCATCAATGTCTGGGGCGATGCGGCGATCGGTTTCACCGGCACGGATCTGGAGACGGCCGCGCGCGAGGGCATCCCGATCCTCTCCATCCTGCTCAACAACTCCGCCATGGCGATCGAGCTGCCGATCATGCCGGTGGCGACAGAGAAGTACCGCGCGACCGATATCAGCGGCGACTACGCGGCTTTCGCCCGGTCGCTCGGCTGCCACGGAGAGCGGGTGACCGAAGCGGCGGAGATCGTGCCGGCCCTGCGCCGTGCCATCGCGGCGACAGAGGCGGGGGTACCGGCCCTGGTCGAATTCATGACGGAGCAGGAGACGGTGTTCTCAAAAGGGTGAGAATGCCGTTTTTACATCCAACAAGAAGAAGGAAAGAACAATTTCAGAAGGGGGTGAGGCGCTTCAATAGAACGTGTGTCCTACAGAGGCAGGCATTGCTAGCGGAAGGGAATCAAGAACCTCGACCAGAGGAAGGCCTGCCATGGCGAACGAGTCTGCTTCAACCACCGTCGAAAATCCTGGGATCTCCCCCCGCTACTGCTCTATTCCGCAAACACCCCCGCCGAACCTTCCCCGCGATCTTTCGCCCGACCGGTCGAGGGTCCTCCTCGTCATGGCGAACAAATGGGCGAACGGCACCACCTTGCACTACAGCTTCTTCACGGAGCCGGAGGCGCATGGCCAGACGGTGACCTTCGCCGATGGTACGCAGGAATGGCGGACCTGGGTCGGCGCGGAGGTGCAGCGGCAGATCGTCCGCAAGGCGTTCGCCACCTGGAAGTCGCTCGGCATCGGGCTTGAGTTCAAGGAGGTGCAGAGCCTGGCCGAGGCGGAAATCCGCATCGGCTTCATGCAGGGGGACGGCTCATGGTCCTATCTCGGCACCGATATCCTGAAGCAGGGGACGGGCGAGCGGACGATGAATTTCGGCTGGGATCTGCGTGGGGCTGACGGCGAGAACACGGCGCTGCACGAGATCGGGCACACGCTGGGCCTGCCGCACGAGCACCAGAACCCGAAGGCCGGCATCGTGTGGGATGAGGAGGCGGTCTATCGCTCGCTTGGCGGCCCGCCGAACAACTGGCCGCGCGACGTGACCTTCCACAACATCATCCGCAAGATTCCCGCCGATTCCGTTCAGGGGTCCGACTGGGACGCCAATTCCGTGATGCATTATCCGTTCGAAGCGGGGCTGATCCTGCAACCGGACAAATACCGGACGGAGCCGCTTCAGCCGGCCGGCGGCCTCTCGGAGCGCGACAAGACCTGGATCCGCACCTTTTACCCGCCGCTGGAGCAGGCCATGCCGAAGCTGGAACGCGGCGTGTCTCAGATGATGGACGTGCGGCCGGGCGAGCAGGCAAACTTCCTGTTCGAGCCCGCGGCGACCGACAAGTACAAGGTTCAGACCTTCGGCGCCTGTGACACTCAGATCGTGCTGTTCGAGCAGGTCAACGGCGAATGGCGCTATCTCGCCTCCGACGATGACACTGGCGAGGATCGGAACGCCTATATCGGCACACGGCTTCGCGGCGGGAGCGTCTATGCGGTGCGCATTCGGCTGAAACACTCCACCGGCGATGCAAAGCCGACCGTGATGCTGTGGTAGCCGGCTTGGCGAAAGGCAGGCGAACTCAGGCAAGTCCTTCTTGAGGAGGGCACCGGGGAACCTGCAGGATTCTTGGCCGGAAAAGCGCAGAGGCGGGGCATGACCCGTATAACATCATTGCTAACGCAAGTAACAAGAGTGTAGAAATCCACGTGGAGCCAAGTTGCTCTGCCATGTCTCCGAAGTGCAGTTTCGAAAGAATGCCACGACCGTCAGGTCGAGTTCTGACGCTGCATTGAGGGGGCGAGGCGCTGCAGGAGGTGCGAGATGCGAGAGGCGTTCGCATGGCAGGCTGTAACCCCGCTGGCGTGCGCGCTTGCGTTGACGGGGTGCGCGCATGGCGTGATCATTCAGCCCGCGGCGGGTTCTTTTGCCGAAGACGCGGGCGCCGCCATGATGGCGGTGTCGCAGCGTTACGATGCCGTCATCCGCGATCTCAATGAACAGAATGTCCGGTTTCTTACGGACAATCCTGCCTGCGGACTCAACACAACCATCCGCCTGCGTACGCCTCAGGCGGAGGCGCTGTTGCGGGAGATCGGCGGACCAGCTCCGCCTGCCAACCTCGAGCCGCCGTCTCGGGAAGAGGCGTTCAGCAATCCGCAAAGGGCGCCCGATGCCTGCCTTAGCGTCGCGGAATGGGAGCGGCTGGATGAGTATCTGGACACGCGCCGCGACCTGGACCCTGACGCGATCGCCCCGCAGCGCCAGCTCCTCATGCTCTCCCGCGCCGATTTCGACCTGCAGCTTGCCGCGGTAAAGCAGGTCACGGACTATGTGGAGGTGCTGGCGGAAGCCTCTGATGGGCAGCAGCCCGGCGCCTCACAGGAGATCGGGATGATCGCGGAAGGCGTGCTCGCGATCGGTGAGGGCGCGGGCAATCTGAAGCAGGCTGCCTCGGGCGGAGATGACGGCTCGCTCGCCCCCCTCTTCGCTCCCGACGGGCCGGTGGAGAGCTTCGCCGGCCATCTCGCCGAACTTGCGGGGGCCCTGCAGGTGATCGCCTCTGATGCGCGGGACACTCGCACGTTGAGGCAGGCGATCCTCGGCCCCGCCGGGCAGCAGGTGCCCATGCTTCTGCAGGAGCTGGCGTCGGACTCTGATGCGTGGAGCTGCATCCGCTACCAGGCGCGGCTCGGCCAGATCGACGCGGACAGCCAGCGCCTCTCCGCCCAGCTGCCCCGGATGAGCCGTGACCAACGCCTTGCGGTTGTGCGCGACTATCTGGAACAACGCAGCGCCGTGCCGGAGGCGCAGTGCGGCAGCGCGGCTGGCGCGATCCGTGTTTCGCCGACCGGGCAGATGTTCGACGCGCTGATCGAGGCGCACAAGGATCTCGAACGCATCGCGCGTGGTGATCTTACCCCAGCAGAGCGCCGGCGTCAGGCCGCGGCGACGTTGCAGCGGCTGGGGGCCGTGTTCGAGGCGATCGGATCGGCGGCGATGGTGGTTCTCTAGCGTCGATTTCGAGCCAGCCGCGGGGGCAAACGCCGGGCTGCAAGTGCTTTGAGGAGGGGATGATGGCGGATTCTGAAACGTTACGGACGGCAATCTTCGATGTTTCGCAGGCGATCCACAGTTGCAGGAACAACGCGACCTATCTTCCCGGCGAGAAGATCCAGCTTGGTCTGGTCTTCGACAAGCTGACCACCCGCGCCCTGCTGATCCGGCTCAATGCAGCGCGGGTGAATGCCACGCCGGAGGAAGACCGCAAGGCTGCGCACGACCAGGTGACAAAGGCGCTGAACCTGCTGCGTACCGCCGAACGCAAGAGCGAGCGGCGTGAAGCAATCGGCGAGACCTTCGAAATCCTTGAGCTGATCGACCGGCTGCTCCCTGAAGAGGTGCACCGCTTCCTGGGCTGAGGGGCGCTACTCCGCCGCCTGCGCCTCTTCGTTCCGGACATATTCGAGCGTCGCGAGGAAGCGCTCGGCATCGAGCGCGGCCATGCAGCCCGTGCCGGCGGCGGTCACGGCCTGGCGGTAGGTGTGATCCATCACGTCGCCGCAGGCGAACACACCCGGGCGGTTGGTCTTGGGCGTGCCGGGCTCGACGACAAGATAGCCATTGTCGTCCATTTCCAGCTTGCCCTTGAACAGCTCGGTCGCCGGGGCATGGCCGATTGCGACGAAGGCACCGTCGCACTCGAAGGTGCTCGTCTCGCCGGTGACGGTGTCCGTCAGCTTCAGGCCGGTGAGGCCGCCGGCAAGCGGGTCGCCAAGGAATTCGTCCACCCGCTGGTTCCAGAGCACCTTGATCTTGGGATGCGCGAAGAGGCGATCCTGCAGGATCTTCTCCGCGCGAAGCTCGTCCCGGCGGTGGATCAGGGTCACTTCGGTGGCATGGTGGGTTAGGTAGAGCGCCTCCTCCACGGCGGTGTTGCCGCCGCCGATGACGGCGACTGTCTTGCCGCGATAGAAGAAGCCGTCGCAGGTGGCGCACGCGGATACGCCCTTGCCGCCCAGCTCCTGCTCGCCCGGCACGCCCAGCCACTTGGCCTGCGCGCCGGTGGCGATCACCAGCACGTCACCCACATACTCGTCGCCGCTGTCGCCCTTCGCGCGGTAGGGCGGGCCATTCTCGAGATCGACCTCGGTGATCGTGTCCCACAGCATCCGCGTGCCGACATGCTCCGCCTGCGCCTGCATCTCCTGCATCAGCCACGGGCCCTGGATCACGTCGCGGAAGCCGGGATAGTTCTCGACATCCGTGGTGATGGTCAGCTGCCCGCCGGGCTGGAGGCCCTGCACCACGATCGGCTCCATCCCCGCACGCGCGCCGTAGATCGCCGCCGTCAGCCCTGCCGGGCCGGAGCCGATGATGAGCATGCGGGTGGTGTGGGTGGTCATTCGCTTCAATCCCGTCCGAGTTTGGCTGCTACCTAGGCAGTGAGGGGGCCGAGTCAACGCAGGGGAACTTGTCGGTCCAGAACCTGCGCTGAGCTTCCGCTCACCCCTCGCGGATCAGGTCTGCCGCCTTCTCGCCGATCATGATGCTGGCCGCATTGGTGTTGCCGCCAACGATGCGCGGCATCACCGAAGCGTCTGCCACCCGCAGCCCCTCGATCCCGCGCACGCGCAGCTGCGCATCGCACACCGCCTCCTCGCCAACGCCCATGGAACAGGTGCCGACAGGGTGCATCGCGGTGCTGATCGCCGTCTCAACCCAAGCGTCGATCTCGGCTGGCGTCTTCACGTCTGGTCCGGGCATGACCTCGCCCTTCAACACATCGGCCAGCGGGCCGGTCGCGAAGATCTCGCGAATCTGGGGGATGATGCGGCGGAAGAAGGCGCGGTCATTCTCGGCGGCGAGCACGTTGCTGAGGATGCGCGGCGGCGCGGCGGGGTCGGCGGAGGCGAGCTTCACCCAGCCACGGCTTTCCGGCCGCAGCAGCACGCAGGCCATCGCCACCACATCCGCCGCCGGCTTGCGGATGCCGGGGAACCAGGGCCGCGCAAAGATGGTCGTCGGCTGGAACAGGCACTGCGCATCGGGCCGCTCCAGATCCGGCCGCGTCTTGATGAAGCCGTTGGAGGTTACCGGCATATTGGCGATGCGGCCCTTGCCTGTGGCGAACCATTCCAGCATCGAAAGCGTCAGCCGGTCGAACCGCAAGTCCGGGTTCAGCGTCACCGACCGATCCGCCCCAGTCATCATTGCGATGGAGGGGTGGTCCTGGAGGTTGCGCCCAACGCCGGGCAGGTCATGCACCACGTCGATGCCAAGCTCGCGCAGCTCATCCGCCGGGCCGATGCCGGACAGCAGGAGGAGTTGGGGCGAGTTGAACGCACCGCCCGACAGCACGATCTCGCGCTCTGCTTGCAAGCGGTGTTCGGCGCCGTTCTTCCGGTAATGCAGCGCCGTTGCGCGCCCGTTGCTCATCTCCACCCGCGTGGCATGGGCATCGGTGATCACGGTGAGGTTCGGCCGCTTCATCGCCGGGTAGAGGAATCGCGCCGCCGTGCTGCCGCGCCGCCCCTTGTGGATGGAGATGTCAGGCGATCCCCATCCTTCCTGGTCCGGACCGTGATGATCGACCTGCGTCTTGTAGCCGAGGCTCTTCACCGTCTCGATGAAGCGGGGAAACAGCTTGTCGTCCGGCACATGCTTGGTGATGGAGAGGGGGCCACCCTTGCCGTGGTAGTGATCGGCCGCGCCCCAGTGGTTCTCCGACCGCTTGAAGTAGGGCAGCACATCCTCGTAGCTCCAGCCTTCGAGGCCGAGCTGGCGCCACTCGTCATAATCCCGCGCATGGCCGCGAGCGTAGAGCATGCCGTTGATGAGGCTGGAGCCGCCCAGCCCCTTGCCGCGCGGCTGGCGAATGCAGCGGCCGCCGGCATGCGGCTCCGGCTCACCCTGGTAGTTCCAGTTGTGCCGCTTATCCATGAACACCATCGGGAAGGCGATGGGCATGGTGAGCAGCAGGCGCCGCTCCCGCCGCCCCGCCTCGATCAGCGTGACGCGGACATTCGGGTCTTCGGAAAGGCGTGCGGCAACGACCGCGCCGGCCGAACCCGCGCCGACAACGATGTAATCGGTGGTGCTGCTCATTTGGCGGAATAACGCCCGGACTTGATCTGCGTAATCTTGCCGCCGCTGGTGCGGTACATGTTGATGCTCTCCACCCGGCGAACGTCACCCACCTTGGTGCTCCACAGCTCGAAATCGGGCCAGTCCTTGATGGTGGTGAACACCGTGCGGCTGTGCAGCGCCGCGCCATCGGGCGCGACGATCAGGTCCACGATCTCCAGCTCCTCGCTGATGTGGTCGAACACCTGGGTGTAGAAATCGACGATGCCCTGCTTGCCGATGATCTGCTTGCGATCACCCAGGTTGAATTCGACATCGTCCGCGTAGAAGCGGGAGAAGCCCTCGAAATCGCGCGCGTTAAAGGCGGCGATGTAGGTGCGGAAATCGTCCTCGTTCATGCAACCTCTCTTGTCGGCTGGGGTGCGGCGGCGGGCAGGGTGCGGCCGCGAATGATGTCGCTCGCCTTCTCGGCGATCATGATGGTGGGGCCGTTGGTGTTGCCGCCCGGAACGTCCGGCATGATGGAGGCATCGATCACCCGCAGCCCTTCGATCCCGCGCACCCGCAACTCCGGGTCCACCACCGCGTTGGAGCCCGTGCCCATGGCGCAGGTGCCGACGGGGTGCTGGGTGGTGCCCGCCGTGGCGCGCACATGCTCGTCGATCTGCTCGTCCGACTGGACGTCCGCGCCGGGGATGGCCTCTCGCTCGATAAGACCCGCCATCGGCTCCGTCGCATAGATTCGCCGCGCGAGGCGCAGGCCGGCGCGGGCAGTGACGAAATCGGCCTCGTTGTCGAACAGGTTGAGGCGGATGGAAGGCAGGTCGCGCGGGTCGGCGGACTTGAGGCCGACCCAGCCCCGGGCCTGCGGGTGCAGCAGGATCACGTCGGCGGAAAAGGCGTGCTCCGGGCTTTTCACGAAGCCGGGGAACCACAGGTGCGCGGAGAGCTTCACCGGGTTCGAGAACAATTGAATGTCCGGCTGGGCGAGCCGCTGGTCGGTCCGCAGCATCGGGTTCGCGCTGTTGAGCTGGCGGGCGAACGGCCCGCTGCCGAACAGGTACCATTGCGCCACCGCCCGCGCCGCCCGGTCGAAGCGCAGCTGGTTGACGAAGGTGACGGGGCCATTCGCCGCAAATTCCAGCGGCACCCGCGGATGCTCCTGAAGGTTGCGGCCAACGCCGGGCAGGTCATGCACCACCGCGATGCCGTGCTCGCGCAGCTCTTCGGCCGGGCCGATCCCGGACAGCATCAGCAGCTGCGGCGAATTGTAGGCGCCGCCCGAAAGGATGACCTCACGCGCAGCGCGCGCGACCAGCCGCTCTCCGCCGCGCTCATACTCCACGCCCACCGCCCGGCCGTTCTCGATCACCACCCGATGGGTCAGCGCCTCCGTCACGACGGCAAGGTTCGGCCGCTTCATCGCGGGCTTGAGATAGGCCTCGTAAGTCGATGCCCGCCGCCCCCGCTCATCGATCGTCAGTTCGACGAAGCTGGCGCCTTCTTCATTTCCTGCGTGAATGTCGTCGGTGCAGGGATAGCCGGCATTGGCGATCGCCTGCATCAGCTCGTCATGCAGCAGGAACTCGGTGTTGTTCTTGGTGATCGGCAGCGGGCCTTCGCTGCCGTAATGCTCGGTGCCGCGCCAGCTGCGCTCCATCCGCCGGAAATAGGGCAGCACCTCCGCATGGCTCCAGCCACGCGCGCCCTTCTGCGCCCAGCGGTCGTAATCCGCCGAATGGCCGCGCATATAGACCATGCCGTTGATGGAGCTGGATCCGCCCAGCAGCTTGCCGCGCGGCAGGAACAGGCGGCGACCGTTCAGCGTCGGCTCCGGCTCCGTCATCATGCGCCAGGTCAGCTCTGGCTTCAGCATCGCCTTCATCATGCCGAGCGGCATGCGGATCAGGAACTTGTCCGCCCCGCCGCCGGCCTCCAGCAGCAGCACGCGCACCGCCGGGTCCTCGGTCAGGCGCGCGGCCAGCACCGATCCCGCCGATCCCGCGCCGACGATGACATAGTCAAACGCGCCTTGCAGTGTCCCTCTCCCGGTCGTTATGCCCGCAATCGGTCTGGCGGGCCGCCCTTGTGCCCTCTATGCCGACGCCAGACTGAATCAACAAGCACCGGAAGAGGCGAGCCATGACCGACCAGACCCCCATCGAGAACCGAATGGAAGCCTTCCGCGCCCGCTGGTCGTCCGCGCCTGCCAGAATGCTGATCGGCAATGAGTGGCGAGAGGCTGCCAGCGGCGAGACCTTCACCACCGAAGATCCCGCCACGGGAGAAACTTTGGCCGAAGTCGCCAGCGCCGGTCAGGCGGATGTCGACGCAGCCGTCGCCGCCGCGCGCACCGCCTTTGAAGGCGCATGGTCCAAGGTGAAGCCGGACGAGCGCGCCCGCCTCATCAACAAGCTGGCCGACCTGATCGAGGCGAACGGCGATGAGCTGGCGCTGATCGAGACGCTGGATGTGGGCCGGCCGATCCAGTTCTCCCGCATGATGGATGTCGGCGGCGCTGTCAGCCAGCTGCGCTATCAGGCGGGCTGGGCGACCAAGCTGCAGGGCGAGACGAACGAGATCAGCGCCCCCGGCGAATGGCTGAGCTACGTGCTGCGGGAGCCGGTCGGCGTGGCCGGTCAGATCGTGCCGTGGAACTTCCCGCTGGCGATGGCCTGCGGCAAGCTCGGCCCGGCACTCGCCGCCGGTTGCACCGTGGTGCTGAAGCCTGCCGAGCAGACGCCGCTCTCCACCGTCCGGCTGGGCGAGCTGGCGCTGGAGGCGGGCTTCCCCGAAGGCGTGATCAACATCGTCACTGGCTATGGCCGCACCGCAGGCGCCGCGCTGGCCAGCCACATGGACGTCGACAAGATCGCCTTTACCGGATCGACCCAAACAGGGCGCGCGATCATCGATGCGTCCAAGAGCAACTTCAAGCGCGTGAGCCTGGAGCTGGGCGGCAAATCCCCCACCTTCATCTTCGCCGATGCAGACCTGTCGAAGGCGATCCCCGCCGCGGCGATGGGGATCTTCTTCAACGCCGGCCAGGTCTGCGCCGCCGGCTCCCGCCTGTTCGTGCAGGAGAGCGTGGCGGATCAGGTGCTAGAGGGCATCGCCGGCATGGCGAAGATGCTGCGCGTCGGCCACACGCTGGACCCGCAGACCGTGATCGGCCCGCTCGTCAGCGAAGTGCAGCTCGACCGCGTCACCGGCTACATCGAAAGCGGCCGCCGCGAAGGCGCGACCGTGCTGGTCGGCGGTGGACGGCGTGAAGGGCAGGGCTGGTTCGTGGAGCCGACCGTGCTGGTGGATACCGAAGCCAGCATGGCCGTGCGGCGCGAGGAGATCTTCGGCCCCGTCCTGTGCGCCCACCGCTTCTCGGACGCCGAGGATGCGGACCGGCTGGCACGCATGGGCAACGAGACGGAATATGGCCTCGCCGCCTCCATCTGGACGCGCGACATCTCCATGGCGCACAAGCTCGCCCGCCGCCTGAAGGCGGGCACGATCCGCATCAACGGCTCCGGCGGGGTGGACCCGGCGCTGCCGCTCGGCGGGTTCAAGTCCAGCGGCTGGGGCCGTGAGAACGGCCGCGCCGGGGTGGAGGCCTACACCGAACTCAAGGCCATCTCGGTGGCGCTTGGCTGATATGTCGGGAGAGCAGGCAGCGCGGACCGTTTCCGGCGAGGGGGACGCAGCGCCCTCCAGCTTTTCGACCTACCAGGCCGGCGGCACCACGCCGGAGATCCGCCTGACGGTGGCGCTGGTGCTGGTCGCCCGCCGCTGGCGCGCCCTTCTGGACGAGCGCCTCCGCCCGATCGAGCAGAGCTCGGCCAGGATGGAGGCGATGTCGGCCATCATGAACGCGGAAGGACCGAACGCGCAGATCGACATCGCCAAGCGGTTGCGGATCGAAGGCCCGACCATGACGCGCATGGTCGATTCGCTCAGCGCAGACGGGCTGGTGGAACGGCGGCAGGCTCCGCATGACCGGCGGACCAACTTCCTCAGCCTGACGCCCCGGGGGGAGGAGGTGCTGGAGCGCATCTTCGCCACGGCGGAGCCACTGCGAGCCCGCCTTCTGGCCGGGCTGTCGGAAGAGCAGATGGAGCAGATGAACCAGCTGCTCGACCTGCTCCTCGCCCGGCTGGACGAGGGACTGCCGGAGCAGGAGAAGCAGGGCTGAGGACGGGCGGCGGCGTGTCACGCGCCGCTCGTGCCCCAGCGCTTCCGCGCTGCCCGCTGGAACCTTCTTGCCGCGTAGAACCGTTGTCCCGACGCAGCGCCGCAGCGCTGTGCTGCCGTGAGACGCATCATGGACGATCTGGAACAACGAATCCGCGAACGGGCATACGAGATCTGGGAGAACGAGGGCTGCCCGGCAGGGCGCGGCGACGAGCATTGGCGGCAGGCCTGTGCCGAGTTTCAGGAGGCAAAGGCCGAGGCCGACGCTCAGCAGCCTGCAAATCTCTCCGGCGCCGGAGGGGCGGTCAGCGACACGCCTTCGAACGCGATGGAAGAGGGCAGCTCGCTCTCTCCGGATGCGGCCGGCAGGAGCGGCTCCGCCCAGGGCGTTGCCGGGGGCTGACGGGCTCGCTACCCGTTCCGTCCATTCCGGCGGCGCGGGCGCGTTGAACCCTGTTGGAACGATGGCGGCAAGCCGCGTGTTGGAGTGGGACATCGATGAACCACTCCAAGGGGAGAACGCGACTTGCCCGCCAGCCTCGTCCGGATGTTTTACGCGGCAAGTGCCGCCTCCCCTGAAGACGAGCGGCTGGACGAGAGCGAACTCGCCGCTCTCGGCGCACAGGGCGGGGCGCTGATCCTTCCAGTCTCGCTCTGGCCTTCGGAGCAGGAGCGGGAGCTTTTCGCCGCCATTGCAGGCCGGGTGCAAGGCGCCGGCTTGCAGCTGTTCGTGGAGGTGGATCCCGCGCGCTTTCCGCTGGACCACCGCCTGGTGGCTCAAATGCCGGAGGCGTTCGCGGTCCGCCGCTTCAGCGACGGCTCCCGCCCCGTCGACCCGCGCAAGGCCCTGCCCGCCACCGGCGAGGCGATCGCCCGCTTCCGCCTCGGCGATTACCGCGACCGCTTCGTGGATGAGCTGGCGGATCGGCTCGCGGCCCTCGCTCGCTTGGGCGTCAGCGGCTGCCGGATCATATCGGGCGCGCGCATTCCGCCTGAACTGCTGGAGGCGCTGGTGGCGAAGCTGCGCGGCTCCGGCGTTTCGCTGCAGTTCCTGGCAGGACCTGCCGGAGCAGATCGGCAGGCGCTTGTCGAACTCGGCCGCGCTGGTTGCGACGGGCTTATCTCGTCCTTCCACTGGTGGGATCTCAGCGCACCCTGGATGCTGGAGGAGGCGGCGCAGCTCGGCACGGCAGCGCCTGTGCTCCACGAGATCCGTGATGAGCCGATTGCCGGTGGGGCGGCGTTGCGCACCCGAGTCGAGGCAGCCGCTGCGCTGGGAGACGGGCTGATCCTGCCGCTGCGGCTTGCCGCCGAATACGCGCGCACAGGCGAACTGCCGAGCCCTCCCTCAGGCGCGGCTCGCAGCGGCCCCCTGCATCACCTGTCCGGCTCCAGCTCTCCCGTCACGGCCATCTTCCGTGCGGAGGGCGCCGAGCTGCGTCACGCCCGCACCGCCGAGCTGATCCTGATCAACCGCAGCAACACGCAGCAGCCGCTCGGGCCTGAGATCGTCCACTCCACGGTCGGCGCGGAGTTCACCGCCTCCCTGCTCGCCCGCGCCGAGGCGGAGCCGGCGTTGCAACCGGGCGAGGTACGGCGCCTGACGCTGGAGCGCGCAGCGCCGATCGCGGCGCGCGCCGCGCCTGCCGCAGTGGACGAGCACCCGCGGCTGGTGATCGAGGACCTCAGCCCGCGCGTCGAGGGCGGCGGCGGGCGTTTCCCGGTCAAGCGCGTGGTCGGCGACATGGTGACGGTAGAGGCGACGATCTTTGCGGACGGGCACGAGCAGCTTGCCGCCGAGCTGCTCTGGCGCGCTGCCGACGCGGCTGAGTGGACCCGCGTGCCGATGGTGCAGCTGCCGAACGACCGCTGGCGTGCCAACTTCCCGCTCACTCGGCTCGGCCGCCACGAGTTCATGGTGGAAGGCTGGCTGGACCGCTTCGGCGGCTACGCCCGCGACCTGCGCAAGAAGGTCGACGCGGGCGTCGCCCAGCTCGTCGACCTTGCCGAGGGGCGGGAGCTGGTGAAGCAGGCTGCTGCCCGCGTGGGCGGAGAGCAGGGGGCGGCGCTCCAGGACGTGGTCGCGCAACTCAAGCAAAGCAGCGCCGAAAACAACATCACACTGCTGCTGTCCGATGATCTGGCGCAGGCGATGCACCAGGCGGATGATCGCCCCCATCGCTGCCGATCAGCCCCGCAAGCGGTAGATGCGGAGCGGCTCGAGGCGCGCTTCTCCAGCTGGTACGAGATCTTCCCTCGCTCCATCACGGACGACAAGGCGCGCCACGGCACCTTCGCGGACGTGATCGGCATCCTGCCGCATGTGCGCGACATGGGCTTCGACACGCTCTACTTCCCGCCGATCCACCCGATCGGCACGGCCAACCGCAAAGGGCCGAACAATACGCTGACGCCGGGGCCGGAGGATGTCGGCAGCCCCTATGCCATCGGCAGCGCGGAGGGCGGCCACGACGCCATCCACCCGGAGCTCGGCAGCTTCGAGGATTTCGCGGCGCTGGTGAAGGCCGCGCAGGAGCACGGGCTGGAGATCGCGCTGGATTTCGCCATCCAGTGCTCGCCCGATCATCCCTGGCTGAAGGAGCACCCCGGCTGGTTCGCCTGGCGGCCCGACGGCAGCATGAAATATGCCGAGAACCCGCCCAAGAAGTACCAGGACATCGTGAATGTCGACTTCTACGGGCCGGACGCCATCCCGGCCTTGTGGGAGGCTCTGCGGGACGTCATCCTGCTGTGGGTGCGCCACGGGGTGAAGACCTTCCGCGTCGACAACCCGCACACCAAGCCGCTGCCCTTCTGGGAATGGATGATCGGCGAGGTGCGTGCGGCGCACCCGGACGTGATCTTCCTATCGGAGGCCTTCACCCGGCCGGCCATGATGTACCGCCTCGCGAAAGTCGGCTTCAGCCAGAGCTACACCTACTTCACCTGGCGCGACAAAAAGCAGGAGCTGATCGACTACATCACGGAGCTGACGACGACTGCGCCGAAAGAGTTCTACCGGCCGCATTTCTTTGTCAACACGCCGGACATCAACCCGTTCTTCCTGCAGACCGGGGGGCGTCCGGCGCACCTGATCCGCGCCGCGTTGGCGGCCACCCTCTCCGGCCTGTGGGGCGTCTATTCCGGCTTCGAGCTGTGCGAGGCGACGCCGCTGGGGCCGGCCAAGGAAGAATATCTCGATTCCGAGAAGTACGAGGTGAAGCCTTACCAGGCGCGGCGCCCGGGCGACATCGTGGACGATGTCACACTGCTCAACCGCCTGCGCCGCGCGCATCCTGCGTTGCAGACGCATCTCAACACCCGCTTCTACCCCGCGCATAACGAGAACATCATCTGGTACGGAAAGCCGTCGCCCAGCAGCGCCAACGACACCTTGACCGAGATGATCATGGTGATGGTCAACATGGACCCCCACCACGCGCAGGAATGCGATTTCGAGATCCCGCTCTGGCAATTCGGCCTGCACGATCAGGCTTCCGTCGCGGTGGAGGACCTTGCCGCCGGCCATCGCTTCGACTGGCATGGCAAGATGCAGCACATCCGCCTCGACCCGTCCCAACCCTATCGCATCTGGCGGCTGAGCCTGCCGGGAGAAGGCGCATGAACGAAATGACCCGCCACGCCAGCGCTGCCGAGCCAGCCACGACAAGCGCCACGATCGCCGACGCGAACGATCCGCTGTGGTACAAGGACGCCGTCATCTACCAGCTGCACGTCAAGTCCTTCTTCGATTCGAACAATGACGGCATCGGCGATTTTGCCGGATTGATGAGCAAGCTGGACTACATCGCAGATCTTGGCGTCACGGCCATCTGGCTGCTGCCCTTCTACCCCTCGCCCCGGCGGGACGACGGCTACGACATCGCCGAATATCGGGACGTCAGCCCCGACTATGGCACGATCGAGGAAGCGCGCGCCTTCATCGATGCGGCGCATGAGCGCGGGCTGCGCGTGATCACGGAACTCGTCATCAATCACACCAGCGACCAGCATCCGTGGTTCCAGGCCGCGCGCAAGGCCCCGGCGGGAAGCCCGGAGCGGGAATTCTACGTCTGGTCGGACGATGACAAGCTCTATTCCGGCACCCGCATCATCTTCCTCGACACCGAGAAGTCGAACTGGACGTGGGACGAGGAAGCAGGCGCCTATTTCTGGCATCGCTTCTACTCGCACCAACCGGACCTCAATTTCGACAACCCCAAGGTGCTGGAGGAAGTGCTTTCTGTAATGCACTTCTGGCTCGATGCGGGGATCGATGGCCTGCGGCTGGACGCGATCCCCTATCTGATCGAGCGCGACGGCACCTCGAACGAGAACCTTCCCGAAACGCACGACGTCCTGAAGGCCATCCGCCGCGATCTGGACGAGCACTACACAGGCAAGATGCTGCTGGCGGAGGCCAATATGTGGCCGGAGGATACGCAGCAATATTTCGGCCATCGGGAGGATGTGACGGAGGAATGCCACATGGCGTTCCACTTCCCGCTGATGCCGCGCATGTACATGGCGGTGGCGCAGGAGGATCGCTTCCCGATCACCGACATCATGCGCCAGACGCCGGACATTCCGCCGGACGCGCAATGGGCGATCTTCCTGCGCAATCATGACGAGCTGACGCTCGAAATGGTCACGGACTCAGAGCGCGACTATCTCTGGAACACCTACGCCGCGGACCGGCGCGCGCGCATCAACCTCGGCATCCGCCGCCGCCTCGCGCCGCTGATGGAGCGGGACCGGCGCCGGATCGAGCTGATGAACGCGCTGCTGCTCACCATGCCTGGCACCCCCGTCCTCTATTACGGGGACGAGATCGGCATGGGGGACAACATCTTCCTGGGAGACCGGGATGGCGTGCGCACGCCGATGCAATGGTCGCCCGATCGCAATGGAGGCTTCTCCCGCGCGGATCCAGCCAGCCTGACGCTGCCGCCGATCCAGGACCCGCTCTACGGCTACGAAGCGGTGAATGTGGAGGCGCAGGAGCGGGACCGGCATTCGCTGCTCAACTGGGTCAAGCGGATGCTGGCCGTGCGCCGGCAGCACCATGCATTCGGGCGTGGCACGCAAACCTTTCTGCGGCCTGCCAACCGTCGCATCCTGGCCTATCTGCGGCAGTATGAGGGCGAGACGATCCTGTGCGTCGCCAATCTCGGCCGCAATGCACAGGCGGTGGAGCTGGACTTGCACGAATTCGAGGGCTGCACTCCGGTGGAGCTCTCCGGCGGCGAAGCCTTCCCGAAGATCGGCCAGCTGCCGTATCTGTTGACCCTGCCGCCTTACGGCTTCCTCTGGTTCGTGCTCGGTGGCGAAGCGAGCGCGCCGGACTGGGCGTCGAGTGCTCCTGGGATGGAGGTCGAGCGGCACACCTTCGTCCTGCGCCCTGATCTGGCGGACATCACCCGCGGCTCCGCCCGCGGCATTCTCGAAGGGGATGCGCTGCCCGCCTATGTCGCCCAGCGCCGCTGGTTCGGCGCTAAGGACGAGGCGATCGAGGCGATCCGCGTCCTGCGCACCACTCCGATGCCGGGAGCGGAGGACCTGCTGCTGGGCGAGATCGAGGTCGCTACGGAGAGCGGCTCTGCCACCTACACGCTGCCTCTCGGCATCGCGTGGGAGGGGGAGCGGCACGGCCCCTTCGCCTCCAACCTCGCCATCGCCCGGGTGCGGCGCGGCCGCACCGTCGGTCTGCTGACCGACGGCTTCGCACTGGCCCCCTACGCTCGCTCCGTTCTGACGGGCATGAAGGAGGGCGTGGTAGTGCCTTCCGATGGCGGAGAGTTGCACTTCGCCGCCACCTCTCGCTTCGACATCGACCCTGCGGCCGAGCCCGAATGGATCGCGGCCGAGCAGTCGAACAGCACGATGATCGTCGGCCAGGCGGCTGTGCTCAAATTGCTGCGCAAGGTGTCGCCCGGCATCCATCCCGATGCGGAGATGGTCGCCTACCTCGCCGATAACGGCTTCGCGAACGTGCCGCCGGTGCTCGGCACCGTGAAGCGCGTCGCGGATGGCGAGGAGACGCTGCTGATGCTGGCGCAGGCCTTCGTCTACAATCAGGGCGACGGCTGGGCCTGGACGCTCGGTGCACTGGAGCGGCTGGCGACCGATACGGACTGGAGCTTCTCGAATTACGAGAACTTCGCCGCCAATCTCGGCCGCCGCCTGGCGGAGATGCATGCGGTGCTCGCCAGGCGCAGCGACAACCCGGACTTCGCGCCGGAGCGGATCGGCGCAGATGAGGCGCAGGCGCTGGGCGAACGGGTGACGGCGGAGCTGGACAAGGCGCTGGGCCGCCTCGGCATCGCGCAGCTGGACGAGAAGGCTCGCGCCCATGCCGACTACCTCGAAGGCAAGCGAGGCGAACTCGCGGAGCGGATCGCGGAGGTCGCGCGCGGTGCGGAAGGTCTCAGCCGCACGCGCATTCATGGCGACCTGCATCTCGGCCAAGTGCTCGTCACGGGCAGCGACGTGATGATCATCGACTTCGAAGGTGAGCCGACGCGGCCGCTGGCCGAGCGGCGCGGCAAGGACCACCCCCTGCGTGACGTCGCCGGCCTGGTGCGCAGCTTCGACTACGCCGCCGCCGTTGCCGAGACGCTCCGCCCCGCCGGCGCCGATTCCTGGCAGGAGCGCGCGGAGGAGGGCGCCGAGATGTTCCGCCGCCGCGCGATCGAGAGCTTCCTCGAAGGCTACCACGGAGAGGAACAGCCGGACCCGCTCCTGTCGCTCTTCATCCTGGAGAAGGCCGCTTACGAAGTGTCCTACGAAGCCGCCAACCGCCCGGACTGGATCGGCGTGCCCGCCCGTGGCCTCGCCCGCGCCGCGCGCGAGCTGCTGTCCGAAGACACGCCTGCCGATAATGGCGCCGCCACCCCACCCGGAGACCGCGCATGACCGCTCACGACAGCACCCTCAGCGCCGCCGCCGCCGCGATGCTGGAAGGCCGGCTGGACGATCCGTTCGCCTTCCTCGGCCCCCATGATGAGGCAGACGGCCCCATCGTGCGCACCTTCCAGCCTGGGGCAATGGACGTCCGGCTGGTCTCGCGCAAATCGGGTGACAACCTGGCCATCCTTGAGGAGCTTGCGCCCGGCCTTTTCGCCGGCTCCCCCTCCGTTCCGGAGCCCTATCTGCTCCGCATCACCTGGCCGACCGAGGACGGAGGCGGCGTGGTGCAGGAGACGGAGGACCCCTACGCCTTCGGCCTGCTCCTGTCCGATTTCGACCTGCACCTGTTTGCCGAAGGCCGCCACATGGAGCTGGCGCGCGTATTCGGCGCCCAGCCTACCACGACGGACGGCGTTGCCGGCGTGCTGTTCTCCGTCTGGGCACCCAATGCGCGGCGCGTCTCCGTGGTGGGTGACTTCAACAATTGGGATGGTCGCCGCCATCCGATGCGCCTGCGCCACGGCTACGGCATCTGGGAGCTGTTCATCCCACGCCTCGGCGTTGGGGAGCGCTACAAGTTCGAGATCGCCGGAGCTGATGGCGGCATCGTGCAGAAGGCCGACCCGCTCGCCCGCCAGACGGAGCCGCCGCCCGCCACGGCTTCCGTCATCGCGGCCAAGCCCGACTACCGCTGGACCGATCACGACTGGATGGAAGATCGCGCGCGCCGCCACGCCCCCAATGCGCCGATTGCCATCTACGAGGTCCATGCCGGGTCATGGATGCGACCGGACGGTGAGGGCGATCGCACCCTCGACTGGACCGGCCTTGCCGAGAAGCTGATCCCCTATGTGGCGGACATGGGCTTCACCCATGTCGAGCTGCTGCCGATCATGGAATATCCGTTCGGCGGATCGTGGGGTTACCAGCCGCTGTCGCAATTCGCGCCCTCGGCCCGCTTCGGCCGGCCGGAGGACTTCGCCGCTTTCGTCGATGCCTGCCACCGAGCCGGCATCGGTGTGATCCTGGACTGGGTGCCCGCGCACTTTCCCACCGATCCGCATGGCCTCGCGAACTTCGACGGCACGCATCTCTACGAACATTCCGATCCGCGCGAAGGCTTCCACCAGGACTGGAATACGCTGATCTACAATCTCGGCCGGAACGAGGTGTCAGGCTTTCTCCTTTCATCCGCGATCTGGTGGCTGGAGGCCTTCCATGTCGATGGCCTGCGCGTCGATGCCGTCGCATCGATGCTCTACCGCGACTACAGCCGCAATCATGGGGAGTGGGTGCCCAACGTCCACGGCGGGCGGGAGAACCTGGAATCCGTCGCCTTCCTCAAGGCGATGAATGCGCTGATCCACCAGCGCGTGCCCGGCGCGATCACTGTGGCCGAGGAATCCACCGCCTGGCCCGGCGTCTCCGCCCCGGTCGACCATGGCGGGCTGGGCTTCAACTACAAGTGGAACATGGGCTGGATGCACGACACGCTCCACTACATTGAGCGTGATCCGATGTACCGCCGCTGGCACCACGGCGAATTCACCTTCCCGATGGTTTATGCCTATTCGGAGAAGTACGTCCTCCCGATCAGCCATGACGAGGTGGTCCACGGCAAGGGCTCGCTGTGGAACAAGATGCCGGGCGACCACTGGCAGAAGACGGCCAATCTGCGCGCCTATCTCGCCTTCATGTGGACCCATCCTGGCAAGAAGCTGCTGTTCATGGGCTGCGAGCTCGGCATGGAGGCGGAGTGGAACCATGACGCGCAGATCCCCTGGCACCTGCTGGACGACCCCTCGAAGGCGGGCGTGCAGATGCTGCTGCGCGATCTCAACCGTCTCTATCTGCGCGAACCCGCGCTGCATGCGCTGGATACGGAGCCGGGCGGCTTCCAGTGGCTGGTGGCTGACGATGCGGAGAACAGCGTCTTCGCCTTCGTCCGCTACGGCGGCGGCGGAGCGCCGGTCGCGGTGCTGGTGAACCTGACGCCTCAGGTGCACCATTCCTATCGCGTCGGCCTGCCTCACGCGGGCGCTTGGCGCGAAATTCTCAACACGGATGCAGATGCTTACGGCGGAAGTAATGTTGGGAACGGCGGAGCGGTGGAGGCGTATGGCCATGGGTGCCACGGACTGCCTTTCTCGGCGAGCGTGGTCCTGCCTCCTCTGGGGGCGGTTCTCCTGCAACATGAAGGATCCCCTGGTTGAGCGCCATTCCTGACCGGCTTGAGCCGGGTTCCCCCTATCCACTCGGCGCCACCTTCGATGGGCTGGGCGTCAATTTCGCGGTGTTCTCCGCCAATGCCGACCGCATCGATCTCTGCCTCTTCGATCCTCTTGGCCGCAAGGAGATCGCCCGGCTGGAACTGCCGGAATGGACGGACGAGGTGTGGCACGGATACCTGCCCTATGCCCGGCCCGGCCTGCTCTACGGTTTCCGTGCCCAGGGGCGGTGGGAGCCGGAGCAGGGCCATCGCTTCAATGAGAACAAGCTGCTGCTGGACCCCTATTCGAAGATGCTCTTCGGAGAGGTCCGCTGGACGGACGCGCTCCATTCCTACCGCGTGCGCTCTCCGCGCAAGGACCTGAGCTTCGACCGGCGGGACAGCGCGCCTGCCATGCCCAAGTCGATCGTCGTTTCCGACGCGTTCGACTGGACGGGCGACGTGCGCCCCAACGTTCCCTGGTCGGACACGGTGATCTATGAGGCGCACGTCAAAGGCCTCACCAAGCTGCTGGACGATGTACCCCGGCGCGAGCGTGGCACCTACGCGGCGCTCGCCCACCCGAAGGTGATCTCCCACCTCCAGCGGATCGGCGTCACCACGCTGGAGCTGCTGCCGATCCATGCCTTCACGCAGGACCGCTTCCTGCAGGAGAAGGGCCTGTCGAATTACTGGGGCTACAACACGCTCAGCTTCTTCGCGCCGGAGCGCCGCTACATGGCGGGCAATAGCGGCGACGAGTTGCGCATTGCCATTCGCCGCCTGCATGCCGCCGGGATCGAGGTCATTCTCGACGTCGTCTACAACCACACGGCAGAGGGCAGCGAGCTTGGCCCGACGTTCAACCTGCGCGGGCTGGACAATGCGAGCTATTACCGGCTCGTGCAGGATCAGCCGCGCTACTGCGTGAATGATACCGGCACCGGCAACACGCTGGACCTGTCGCATCCGCGCGTTCTGCAGATGGTGGCGGATTCGCTGCGATACTGGGCGCAGAGCTATCATGTGGATGGCTTCCGCTTTGATCTCGGCGTCACGTTGGGACGCGACGGGAACAACGGGTTCGATCCCCGCAGCGGCTTCTTCGACGTGCTGCGGCAAGACCCCGTGCTGGGCCAGCTCAAGCTGATTTCGGAGCCGTGGGACATCGGGCCCGGCGGCTACCAGTTGGGCAACCACCCGCCCGGCTTTGCGGAATGGAACGACAAGTTCCGCGATTCCACCCGCAAGTACTGGAAGGGGGATGCCGGGATGCGGCCGGAATTCGCCAACAGGATCGCGGGCAGCGCGGACCTGTTCGACCGCCGCGCCCGCCGCCCTTGGGCAAGCATCAACTTCCTCACCGCCCATGACGGCTTCACGCTGAACGACGTCGTCAGCTACGACAACAAGCACAACGAGGCCAATGGCGAGGACAATCGCGACGGTCATTCGGACAACAATTCGCACAATTGGGGCGCGGAAGGGCCGACGGATGACCCCGCGATCCTTGAGCGGCGCGAGCGCATCGCACGCTCCATGCTCGTCACCCTGTTCGCCTCGCTCGGCACTCCGATGCTGCTGGGCGGAGACGAGTTCGGTCGCACGCAGCGCGGCAACAACAACGCCTATTGCCAGGACAACGAGCTGAGCTGGTTCGACTGGCAGAAGCTGGAGAGCGATCGCGGCCATGCGGCCAGCGATTTCGTCCGTCGGCTGACCGCGATCCGCCGCTACTACCCGCTGGTGCGCGCCAATCGCTTCCTCCACGGTGAAGTCGAGGTCGCGCCGGGCATTCTCGACATCGACTGGTTCGATGAGCGGGGGGAACACCTGACGGAAGCCGATTGGCACAATCCCGAAGGCCGCGCGCTGGTGATGCGGCGCGTGCGGCGGCGCAAGGACGGCTCTCTGCAGGTGGTGCACATGCTGATGAATGCGTCCGACAAGCCGCTGACCTTCATGCTTCCCGGGCCGCATCTTGACCGCAAGCTGGTGATCGACAGCGCCGATCCGCGCTGTCCGGAGCGGGATGTGGGCGAAAGCGTGGAGGTGCAGGACCACGCCGCGGTGCTGATCGTCGGCAACGGCCGCATTGACTGAGATGCGCTGGGGGCCTGAGATCCTCGACGGCGGAAGCACGCGCTTCCGCCTGTGGGCGCCAGATCGCGAGGCGCTGACGCTGGAGGTGGAGGGCGCCGACCCGCTGCCCATGAAGCGCGACGATGACGGCTGGTTCACCGTCGAAGCGCCCGCCCAGCCCGGTGCCCTCTACCGCTTCCTCCTCGATGCGGATCTCGCAGTGCCGGACGCGGCCTCACGCGCGCAGGCAGATGGCGTTCACGGCTGGAGCATCCTGACCGACCCCGACGCCTATCGCTGGCGAACGCAGGGCTGGCGCGGCCGCCCATGGGAAGAGGCCGTCATTCAGGAGGTGCATGCCGGTGTGCTCGGCGGTTTCGCGGGCGTGGCGGAGCGCCTGCCGGAACTCGCCGATCTCGGCATCACCGCCATCCAGCTGATGCCGATCGCGGATTTCGGCGGCACGCGGAACTGGGGCTATGATGGCGTGCTGCCCTATGCCGTCGCTGCCCCCTACGGCACGCCGGACGATCTCAAGGCCCTCATCGACCGCGCGCATGAGCTCGGCCTGATGGTGCTGCTGGACGTGGTCTACAACCATTTCGGGCCGGACGGGAACTACCTCGGCGCCTATGCCTCCGGCTTCTTCGATGAGAGCACGCACACCCCATGGGGCGGCGCCGTCGCCGTCAGTAAGGAGCCGGTGAAGCGCTTCTTCATCGACAACGCGCTGATGTGGCTCACCGAATACCGCTTCGATGGCCTGCGCTTCGATGCCGTCCACGCCATCGCCGACAATGCCTTCCTCGACGACATGGCCCGCCAGATCCGCGCCGCATTGCCCGACCGTCACATCCATCTGGTGCTGGAGAACGAGAACAACGATCCCGACCGCCTCGCCCCCGGCCTCTATTCGGCGCAGTGGAATGATGACTTCCACAACGTCCTCCACGTCATCTTGACCGGCGAGGACGAGGGCTATTACGAAAGCTTCACCGGCGGCTCGACCGAGAAGCTTGCCCGCTGCCTGTCGGAGGGCTTCATCTTCCAGGGCGAGGTCTGCGGGGATCATGAGCGGGGCGCCCCCAGCGGCGACTTGCCGCCAACCGCCTTCGTCTCCTTCCTCCAGAACCACGACCAGGTCGGCAACCGCGCACTGGGCGAACGCCTGATCCTGCTGACCGACGCCGACAAGCTGCGCGCCGCCACCGCCCTGCAGCTGCTCATGCCGCAGATCCCGCTGCTCTTCATGGGAGAGGAGGCGGGCAGCCGCTCCCCCTTCCTGTTCTTCACGGATTTCCATGACGAGCTGGCGGACGCCGTGCGGGAAGGCCGGCGCAAGGAGTTCGCCAAGTTCTCCGCCTTCGCCGACCCGAAGGTGCGTGAAACCATCCCGGACCCCAACGCGCCCGAAACCTTCAGCCGCTCCAGGCCGGAGCCCGGCCCCGATGCCGAGGAATGGCGCAGCTTCTACGCTGATCTGCTCGCTCTCCGCCGCGAGCACATTGCCCCCCGGCTCGCCGGCGCGCGTAGCCTGAGCGTCGAGGTGCTGGGCGAGGGCGCGATCCTCGCCTGTTGGCGATTGGGCGACGGCGTGACGCTGGCCCTCGCTTTCAACCTCGGAGACGAGCCTGTGATCTTCCCCCCGCCCGAAGGCCAGCTGCTGTTCGAAATGGGTGAGCGCGGACGGCTCGGCAGCTTCCTTGCGTGGCTGGCGCGATGAGCTCGCTTGCGGATCTCGCCGAAGCCGTAGGCCTGCAGGTCGATTGGTCCGACGCGACCGGAGAAGCGCAGCGGGTGGCGGACGAGCATCTCGTCCGCGTCCTCGCCGCGCTCGGCTATCCGGCCCAGAGCGAGAAGGACATCGCCAGCAGCATGGCGCAGGTGCGGGAGGAGGCCCGCGCCGCCACCTTCCTCTCTGTCGACGTGGGCGAAGACCTGATCCTCACGGAAGATCAGGTCGGCCAGGCCTGCGACGCCGAACTCACGCTGGAGGACGGCAGCACCCGCTCCGTCTCCGTGCGGCGCGCTGGTGAAGACATCCTGCTCCAGACCAGCGCCATCGCCCAGACAGGCTACCACCGCCTCTCCCTCGGCACGCGCGAGTTCACGCTCGCCATCGCCCCGCGCCGCTGCTTCATGGTCGGCGACGCCGCGCCGGGCCGAAAGCTCTGGGGCGCGGCCGCGCAGATCCCCTCCCTGCGCGATGCTCAGGAAACCGGCTTCGGCGGCTTTGGCACCTTGGCCGATGCGGCAAGGGCGCTTGCCAAGGTCGGGGCGGACGCGCTCGCGATCAGCCCGGCGCATGCACTGTTTCCCGCGGATGCCAGCCGCTTCAGCCCCTATGCGCCCTCCAGCCGCCTCTTCCTCAACATCCTCTATGCGGATCCGCGGCTGATCGGAGCGGAAGCTCCGCCCGGCGATGCAGGCGAACTGGTGGATTGGGAAAAGGCGATCCCTGCCCGCATCGCCGCCCTGCGCGCCGCCTTCGCCAACCGCAGTGACACGGTGAAGCAGAAGGTGGCCGAATACCGCGCCGAGGCAGGGCGGGAGCTGGAACACCACGCCATCTTCGATGCGCTCCACGCCCACTTCTTCGACACGGGTGCAGGCGGCTGGCAGGGCTGGCCCAAAGAGTATCACGACGCTGACGGCCCGGCGGTGCGGCGCTTCGCCGAAGAGCACAGCGAGGAAGTGGAATTCTACCTCTTCGCCCAGTGGCTCGCCAAGGCCAGCCTCGATGCCGCGCAACAGGCGGCCACGGATGGCGGCATGGCGATCGGCCTCATCTCCGATCTCGCCGTGGGGATGGATAGCGGCGGCAGCCATGCCTGGAGCCGCCCGAATGACCTTCTGACCGGCCTTTCCATCGGCGCGCCGCCCGATCTGCTCGGGCCGCAGGGGCAGGATTGGGGCATCACTTCTTTCGCCCCGCAGGCACTGCGCCGCACCGATTTCAGCGGCTTCATCGGCACGATCCGGGCGGCGCTGGATCATGCCGGCGGCATCCGCATCGACCACATCCTTGGCCTGCGCCGGTTGTGGGTCATCCCCCACGGCTCCCCGTCGCGCGATGGCGCCTACCTCACCTATCCGTTGGACGACATGCTGCGCATCCTCGCCATTGAATCGGAGCGGGCGCAGGCGATCGTGGTGGGGGAAGATCTCGGCACCGTGCCCGAAGGCTTGCGCCCGAAGCTCGCCGCGCGCGGCGTTTACGGCATGAACGTTCTGTTCTTCGAGCGGGATCATCAGGGCAACTTCATCCCGCCTGCCAAGTGGCGGGCAGAGGCGCTGGCGATGACCGGCACGCATGACCTGCCCACCGTCTCCGGCTGGTGGCACGGGCGCGATATCGACTGGGCGTGGAAGCTCGGCCGCTCCGGCGCGGACAGCGAGGATGAGGATCGCCGCCAACGGCACGAGGATCGCGGCAAGCTCTGGCACGCCTTCCAGCAGTCCGGTGCCGCGAGAGGGCCGCAGCCGAACGCACACGATTCCTGGCCGGTTCTTGAGGCGGCGGCGGCTCATGTCGGCTCCAGTCCCTGCGAACTGGCGATCCTGCCGCTGGAAGACCTGCTCGGCCTGGACGAGCAGCCGAACCTTCCCGGCACCACGGACGAACACCCCAACTGGCGCCGCCGCATCCCCGCGCCGTTACCGGACCTGCTCCAGCGCGAGGAGGTCACCCGTCGCGCCCAGCGCATCAGCGAGGCGCGCAAATGAACAGGGTCGAGGCCCGCATCGTGAAAGCCTGAGAAAATGACCCCCCGCGCCACTTACCGCCTGCAATTGCACAAGGGCTTCCCGTTCGCCGATGCGGAGGCGATCGTCCCCTATCTCGCCGATCTCGGCATCAGCCACGTCTATGCGTCGCCCATCACGGTTGCCCGCTCCGGCTCGATGCACGGTTATGACGTGATCGACCCGACGCGCGTGAACCCGGAACTCGGCGGGGAGGAGGGGCTGCGCTCGCTGGTCAAAGCCCTGCGCGAGCGAGGCATGGGCCTCATCATCGACATCGTGCCCAACCATATGGGAGTCGCCGGCGGAGAGAACGCCTGGTGGGACGATGTGCTGCGCCATGGCGAGGCCAGCCCTTACGCCAAGTTCTTCGACATCGACTGGAGCGCCAAGCCCCTCCTGCCGATCCTCGGCGCGCGACTGGAGGATGTGCTGGCCGAAGGGCAGATCGCCATCACTCGAGGGGAGGGGGGCGAGACCTTCCTGACCATCTATGGCGAGCACCAGCTCCCCATCCGGCCCGACGACCAGCAGAACCTTCCCGGAGAGGGCGACGCGGACGGCCTCGCCGCCCTGCTCGATCGCCAGCACTACCAGCTCGGCTGGTGGCGCACCGCGGATGACGAGCTGAACTGGCGCCGCTTCTTCACCATCAGCGAACTCGCCGGCCTGCGGCAGGAAGACCCTGAGGTGTTCGAGGCGACCCACGCACTCTACTTCCGCCTGTACGAAGAGGGGCTGATCGATGGCGTTCGCATCGACCATGTCGATGGCCTGGCGGACCCGGGAGGCTATTGCCGCACGCTGCGACAGCGGCTGGACGGGATCGAGCGCCCGGCAGACGTGCCGCCCGGCCCCGCCTACATCATCGTCGAGAAGATCCTCGCCCCCGGCGAACGCCTGCCGTCCAGCTGGCAGATCGACGGCACCAGCGGCTACGACTTCATGGAGGAGGTCAGCGCCCTCATCCACGATCCTTCGGGAGAGGAAGCGCTGGATACGCTGTGGCACGAATTCTCCGGCCGCGATCTCACCTATCATCAGGAAGAACTGCTCGCCCGCCAGCAGCTTCTTTCCTGGAGCTTCGACGGCCAGTTCCGCGCCTGTGCGGAGCTGTTCGCCCAACTCGCCGCCTCCCGTCCGGAAAGCCGCGGCTGGACCTCCGGCATGCTGCGCCGCGCGCTGGAACGGCTGCTGTGGGTCTTTCCAATGTACCGCACCTATCGCCCGGAGGACGAGGCGCCCAGCCAGCGGGAATTGCTGGACCACGTGCGAGAGGCCGTCACCCGCCACGCTCCTCCCGGCGAGCAGGAAGTGCTGGAGCAGGTGCTCGCCTGGCTGGAGGAATCGAGCGCGGGCGATCCGCTGCTCCAGAAGGCGCGCCGCCGCTTCCAGCAGCTGACCGCGCCGATCGCCGCCAAGGCTTTGGAGGACACCGCCTTCTACCGCTACGGCCGCCTGCTCAGCCGCAACGATGTCGGCTTCGATGCCGGCCGAATCGCGCAATCGATCGATGAGTTCCACAAGGGGTGCGAAGTCCGCGCGCGCGACTTCCCCGGCTCCATGCTCGCCACCGCCACGCACGACCACAAGCGCGGCGAGGATGTGCGCGCAAGGCTGGCGGTGCTGAGCGGCGTCCCGGAGGAATGGCGCGCGGAGGTCACCGGTTGGGACTGGCTTGCGGGCGGAGAGCGCAGCGGCGTCCACCCGGCGGACCGCTACATGTTCTACCAGACCCTGCTCGGCGCCTGGCCGGCCGATCTGGTTCCGACCAATCCGTCTGGGCTGAAATCGTTTGCTGAGAGAATTGTCGCCTGGCAGGAAAAAGCCCTGAGGGAGGCGAAGCTCCGCTCCTCATGGGAATCGCCGGACGAGGCGTATGAGCGCAGCTGCACCGAACTGGTCGAAAAGCTGCTCGATCCGGCCGAATCCGCCCCCTTTCTGGACGCGGTGCATGCCTTTGTAACCCGGTTGCAAGGCGCTTCCATCGCCAATGCATTGGCGCAGACAGCCCTGAAATTGACCGTTCCGGGCATGCCGGACACCTATCAGGGCACGGAGCTGGAGGATTTCAGCCTCGTCGACCCCGACAATCGTCGGCCCGTCGACTACGACTTGCGAAAGGAACTGCTCGCCAGCGGAGAGCACCCCAAGCTGGCGCTGATCCAGCAGCTCCTCACCCTGCGGAAGGAGAACCCGGAGCTCTTCGCCAAGGGAGACTACCGCCCCCTCGAAGTGCGCGGGGCCAAGGCGGATCACATCATCGCCTTCACCCGCAACCATGAAGGGGCGACCCTCACCTGCGCCATCGCCCTGCGCTGCGCGTCGGCCTTGCTGGACCGCACGGAAACCGTGCCCGAAACGGATTGGTGGGAGGATACGACCATCGCCCCTGAAGGCGACGCGCAGGAGCGGTTGCAGGCTGCCCAGCTCTTCACCAGCTCACCCGTTCACGTCGTCCTGACGCGCTAGGGGTTGGCGGCAGCGCAGGCGACTGCCTATGCTGCCGCCAAACAAGAGCAGGGAGAGGGACATGACAGGGGAGCGGTTCCAGCCGCTGATGCGGCCGGGCGTCGATCCGTTCAGCGCGAAGCACAAGCCGCCGCTGCCGCCCGCGGACTATCGCCGCCTGACGGAGCAGGGCCTCACCATAGAGCGCAATTGCATCATCCCTCTGCGCGACGGGGTGGAGATCTTCTGCGACCTCTACCGCCCTGAAGGCGCGGAAAGGAACCTGCCGATCCTCCTCGCCTGGAGCCCCTACGGGAAGCACTCGCTCTCCAACCAGGTGTTCTGGCCCCGCTCTGGAGTGCAGCCCGAATGGCTCTCCACCCTCACGCCGTTCGAGGGGCCGGACCCGGTCTTCTGGGGCCAGCACGACTTTGCGGTGTGCGTGGTGGACCCGCGCGGAGCATGGCTTTCGGGAGGAGACTTCCACCACAATGGCCTGCAGGAAGGAGAGGACTGCGCCGACACGATCGAGTGGCTCGCCCGCCTGCCGTGGAGCAACGGCCGCGTCGGGATGACCGGCGTCTCCTACCTTGCGGCGATCCAGTACCTCGTCGCGCCGCTGAAGCCCGAACCGCTCGCCGCGCTCAACCCGTGGGAGGGGTTCTCCGACTGGTACCGCGAATTCGCCTATCACGGCGGCATCCTCGAAACCGGCTTCCTCCCTCGTGCTTCCGACAACATCCAGTATTCGCTGAACCGGACCGAGAACACGTGGGAGAACGTGCAGGCCCACCCGCTGATCGACGAGTTCTGGCACTCCAAGGCGCTCGACCTGGAGGGGATCAGCCAACCATCTTACGTGGTCGCCAGCTGGTCAGATCAGGGGCTGCACCTGCGCGGCACGCTGGAAGCCTATCGCCGCATGTCCAGCCAGCAGAAATGGCTCGAGGTGCACGGCCAGAAGAAATGGGCGCACTTCTACCGGCCGGAAAGCCGGGAGCGGCAGGTCGCCTTCTTCGACCACTTCCTGCGGGATCGGCCCACCTCGCTGGCGGCCTGGCCCAAGGTGCGGCTGGAAGTGCGGGAGCGGCACGGCGTCGCGCAGGAGCGGGCGGAGCAGGAATGGCCCCTCGCCCGGACGCAGCACCGCCGCCTTCAGCTTGATGCAGCCACGGGATCGCTGACGGAGAACGCACCTGCAGAATGCGAAGTCCGCTACGACGCCAGCACAGGCAGCGCCACTTTCGACCATCGCTTTGACGCCGCGACGGAGCTCACCGGCTATGCCAGCCTGCGCCTGTGGGTGGAGGCCGAAGGCAGCGACGACATGGACCTGTTCGTCGCGCTCCAGAAGCTGGATGCGTCCGGCGAGGTGGTCGGCTTCACCTGGTATGCCTTCTACGAAAACGGCCCCATCGCGCTCGGCTGGCAGCGGGTGAGCCACCGCGCGCTGGACCCTGGGCGCTCCACGCCGGAGCAGCCCGTCCACCTGCACACGCATGAGGAACTGCTGAGCCCCGGCCAATGCGTGCCGGTGGAGATCGAGATCTGGCCCTTCTCCGCGCGGTTCGAAGCTGGAGAAAGCCTGCGCCTCGTCATCGCTGGGCACGATCTTTATGAGCGGGAGGAAGGCCTCATGCTGCCTTTCCCGCTGCATGAGCAGACCCGCAACCAAGGCACGCACATCATTCGTACCGGCGGCTGCTTCGATTCCAGCCTGCTTTTGCCGATGGTACCGCCGCCGGGCTGAGCCGGCGGGAGCAAAGGCAATCTCAAGCAGCCTTGCCAGCAGCGGCGCGGCGAGGCATCCTTTAGGCAGTTACACCGTGAACCGGGGCACAGACCCTGGCACTCCGAGGGAGGAACAATGTTGAAGTATTCAGCGGGTCATCCGCGAGCAGCAGTTGCGCGTGCGGGCAGCAGCATCATGGCCGTGGCACTTGCGCTCGGGCTCGGAACTCCCGCTTTCGCCCAGCAGGCAGCCGCAGGTCCGCAGGCGGACGAGGCCGGGGTGGTGGACAGCCCTGCTGGCGAGCCGATCGTCGTCACCGGCTCGCGCATCGCCCGCTCCGGCTTCGACACGCCGACGCCCGTCACGATGGTCGGTGCGGAGCAGATCGGGCGGCAAGGCGCGACCACGGTTGCGGACGTGCTGAACGAGATCCCGGCTTTCCGCCCGCAGGCGACCCCGGCCACGACCGCCATCTTCATGAACAATATCGGCGCCAGCACCGCCGATCTTCGCGGCCTCGGCGCCAACCGCACGCTGGTGCTGATCGACGGTCGGCGCGTGGTGCCTGCGACGGTTGCCGGCGGCGGCTTTGCCGCGGCGAACACGGTCGACCTCAATATGGTGCCCACCTCGCTCATTGAGCGGGCCGAGGTCGTCACCGGCGGCGCCTCTTCCGTCTATGGCTCGGACGCGGTCGCCGGCGTCGTCAACCTGATCCTCGACACGGATCTTCAGGGCCTTCGCTCATCCATCCAGTTCGGCAAGGCCGAGGCAGGCGATGATGAGGAGATCGTGGTCTCCCTCGCAGGCGGGACCAGCTTCGCCGATGGGCGGGGCCGCTTTGTCGCGGGCGTGGAATATGTGAACGATCAGGGCACAGGCGGTTGTTATTCGCGCGATTGGTGCGCCCAAAGCTACAACACCATCAGCAATCCAGGACGCGTGGGCGGCCAAGCGGCGACGCTCATTGTGCCGAACGCTCGCACGGCGACCGCGACCAACAACGGCATCATCGCTTTTGGCCCGCTGCGCGGCACCGAGTTCCGGCCTGACGGCAGCACCTTCCAGCATGATTACGGCACCTATTACGGCGCGGGCATCTTCCAGAGCGGCGGGGGTGACGAGCAGCTCGCCTTCTATCAGCACTACCCGATCTCCTCGCCCAGCGAGCGGCTCAACAGCTTCGCCCATGCGGAGTTCGACCTGAACGATGCGCTCACCGTGTTTGTTGAGGGCTCCTACGGCCGGGTTGAGGGCAGCACCCGGGGCGCGCAGCGCCGCGACCTGTTCACCAGCCCAACCAGCGGCATCCTGATCCAGCGGAGCAACCCGTTCCTGCCTGCCTCCGTCGCATCCCAGATGGACGCGAACGGCCTCACCAGCATTCGCATCGGCCGCATATGGAACGACATCGGCCCGCAGGTCGGCTCCGTCACACGTGAGACCTATCGCGGCGTGGCCGGGGTGGAGGCGGAGCTCGGCGGCAGCTGGACGCTCGATGCCTATTACCAGTTCGGCCGCACCGACTATTCGCAGATCGGCTGGAACACGACCGTCAACAGCCGCATGGCCTTCGCGCTCGATGCCGTGCGCGACCCGGCTACCGGCGGTGTGGCCTGCCGAGCCACGCTTGCCGGCAATCCGCTGGCTGCCGGGTGCGTGCCGCTCAACCCCTTCGGCGAGGGCAGCCCGTCCGACGCGGCAATCGGCTATGTCACCGACACAGCGATGCAGACGACGAAGCTGACGCAGCATGTCGCCGCTTTCTCAGTGCAAGGCGATCTGGTGGACCTGTGGGCCGGTCCGCTCGGCGTCGCCGCCGGTGCCGAGTTCCGGCAGGATCGTGCCGAGGGCACGGCAGACCCGATCTCCCGCGCGCTCGATTTCTACACCAGCCCGGGCAACCCGATCGACGGCGAGATCGAGGTTTGGGAAGGCTTCGTGGAGGCGGTTCTCCCCGTGTTCGACGGGGCGGAACTGAACGGCGCGGTCCGTCTCACCGACTACAGCACCAGCGGGTCGGTCACCACGTGGAAGATCGGCGCGGACTGGCAGCCGCTCGACTGGCTGCGCCTGCGCGGCACCCGCTCGCGCGACATCCGTGCGCCCAACGTGTTTGAGCTGTTCGGCCCGCCGCAAACCTCCTTCCAGTCGATCCTCGACCCGACACCCGGCCAAGGTCAGGTGCTCTCGTCCGTGTTGCTCGGCGGCAATAGCGCTCTCGTGCCTGAGGAGGCGGATACCTGGACGGCGGGCATCGTGCTTCAGCCCGATCTGGGGCCCGGCAACCTGCGCCTTTCGGTCGACTATTACGACATTGAGCTGGACGGCGCGGTTTCCACCCTCGGTGCGCAGATTATCGTGAACCGCTGTTTCCAGGGCGCGACCGAGCTCTGCCAGCTCGTGACCCGCGATGCGGGCGGCGCCATCACCCAGGTGCGCAACTTCAACCTGAATCTCAACACGCTGATCACGCGCGGCTGGGACCTTGAGGCATCCTACTCGCTGCCGATGTCGGCGCTGTCGTCCAGGGCGAACGGCAACCTGTCGCTCCGCGTGCTGAGCACGATCGTGGATGACCTCATCACCACCGACCCGAGCGGCAGGAGCGTCGACCGCGCCGGCATGAACGGCTCGCCCGTCTCGCAGCCCTCCGGCGTGCCGCGCTACATCATCAACTCGTACCTCACCTATTCGGGCGATCTGTTCTCCGCCCAGCTGCAGGTGCGGCACATCTCCGGCGGGCGCTACAATACGGAGCTGATCGGGCCGGACGAGGATGGCTACGATCCCCTGCTGGCCAACAGCATCAACGACAACCGCATCGGCGCGTGGACCTACGCCAACCTCAACGCCAGCTATACGCTGTGGTCGGATGGGGATCGCAATGCGGAGCTGTTCGGGGTGGTGAACAACCTCTTCGACAAGGACCCGCCGGTGGACGCGCCTTCCAGCTTCGGCCCCACCAACAACGTGCTCTATGACGTTGTCGGCCGTAGCTATCGGGTGGGCATGCGTGTCCGCTACTGACACCTTGCCGAGGCCGGCGGATAGCGCCCAGCGCACCATCCCCGTCCGCAACCCGCGCACCGGCCAGGTGGATTTCGACCTGCCGGTGACGCCGCCGGGGGAGATCCGCCTGAAGGCAGAGCGGCTGCGCCAGAACCAGCGCGTCTGGGCGGCACAGCCGCTGGAGGCGCGGCTTTCGGTGATGCAGCGCTGGCTGGGCGAGGTGGCCAAGCGCGCTAGTGCCATCGCCGAGGCCGATGCGGAGGATACAGGGGGCTGTCACACCTCCTACCTCCAGGGCTTCATCACCATGGGCAACATCAAGGGCTGGCTCGAGGATGCGTCCGACGCGCTGGAACGGGCGAGCTTCCACGGCCCCTCCCGCGCGATGCCGCAGGTGGAGGTGCGCAGCCAGCTGGTGCCCTATCCGCTGGTCGGCGTCATCAGCCCGTGGAATGCGCCGATGATGCTGGCGCTGCTGGATGCGGTGCCGGCGCTGTTCGCGGGCTCGGCGGTGCTTCTCAAGCCGTCCGAAGTGACACCCCGCTTCATCAAGCCGCTGTTCGAAAGCGTCGCCGCCGTGCCGGAACTGGCGGGCGTATTCGACTACATCATGGGCGATGGTGAAGCAGGCAACGCGCTGATCGACGAGGTGGACCTCGTCTGCTTCACCGGTAGCGTCCCCACCGGCCGAAAGATCGCCGTTCATTGCGCGGAGCGGCTGATCCCCTGCTTCCTGGAGCTTGGAGGCAAGGACCCGGCGATCGTCACGGCCAGCGCGGACCTTGATCGCGCGACCACGTCCGTGCTGCGCGGCGCGGTTCACGCCAACGGCATGGTCTGCTTCTCGGTCGAGCGGATTTACGTTGCCGACGCCATCCACGACGCCTTCGTGGCGATGCTGGTCGAGAAAGCGAAGAAGGTCCGCCTCAACAGCGACGACCCGCGGGCCGGCCACATTCATCCCTTCACCTTCGCTCCTCAAGCACAAATCGTGGAGCGGCACCTCGCCGACGCGGTCGCGAAGGGCGCCACCATCCTCACCGGCGGCAAGGTCGAGGAGATCGGCGGCGGCCTCTACATGCGCCCCACCGTGCTGACCGGGGTAACGCATGATATGCTCATCATGCAGGAGGAGACGTTCGGGCCTGTCATGCCGGTGATGCGCTTCTCCGACACCGCCGAAGCCATCCGCCTCGCCAATGACACGATCTTCGGCCTCACCGCCTCCGTCATCGCCGGGAGCGAGGAAGAAGCGCTGCCGATTGCAAGCCAGGTCAACGCCGGCGCCGTGTTCATCCAGGACACGTTCCTCACTTTCGGCAAGAACCGCACGATCGGCACGCACAGCTTCGGCGCCTCCGGGCTCGGCGGATCGCGCACCGGGCCGGAATCCATCCTGCGCTTCGTCCGCCGCAAGGCGCTGATGACGCAGCACGGGCCGGTCGCGGACATCATGGACGACCATCACCTCGGCAAGGGAGCTGCATAATGGCGGATTGGCGGCTGACGGCCGAGGACCGGCTGGAGATCCAGGAACTCTACGCCCGCTATGCCTGGGGCATCGACCTGGCAGATACGGACCTCGCTCTCTCCACCTTCACGCAGGACGCTTGGTTCGACCATCTGTGGCAAGGCCGGGTGCAGGGGCACGAGGCGATCCGGAAGAACCTGGAATCGCTGTGGTATGACCGGCAGAGCTGGTGGTACGGCCGCCAGCACATGATGAACCACTTCATCATGGACGAGCGGGAGGACGGCAAGGTGGATTGCCGCTGCTTCTTCCAGATCCTCCAGTTCAACGTCGAATATCGCAACAACTTCGTCTTCGGCATCGGCACGCGGCGCGACGTGATCCGCCGCGATACCGACGGCAAGTGGCGGTTCGAGCAGCTGCACGTCAACGCCTGGACGGAGATGAAGGAAGTGCCCTGGCAGGGCGAGATCGTGATGAAGGGCAAGGGCGGGGCGCCCGCCGCGCTGGAGGCCAAAGCGGCCTCATGAGGATCGAGGCCGCTATCAGCCGTGGGGGCGAGCCGGTCCCCACCATTGAGCCGCTGGAACTTGAAGAGCCGCGCGCGACCGAGATGCGCATCCGCATCGTCGCCACCGGCATCTGCCACACGGACCTGCACGAACACCCCGGTCGCCACGCGCCGCACCCCATCGTGCTCGGCCATGAAGGCGCGGGCGTGGTGGAGGCTGTCGGCGAAGCGGTGCGCGGCTTCGAGGTTGGCGATCATGTCATCCTCAGCGGCTCCTCCTGCGGCCATTGCCCGAGCTGCGAGAACAACCGCCCGACCTATTGCGACCAGGCGATCCGCCATTGCTTCGGCGGCCAGCGGCTGGATGGCACCACCGCTCTCAGCAGCGATGGCGAGCCGATCCATTCGCACTTCTTCGGCCAGTCCAGCTTCGCCACCCACGCCATCGTGCCCGAACGCACGGCGGTGAAGGTGCCGAAGGACCTGCCGCTGGAGAAGCTTGGCCCGCTCGGCTGCGGCGTCATAACCGGCGCGGGCGGCGTGATCGAGGCGCTGAAGGTCGGCTTCGGCGATACGCTCGCGGTGTTCGGCGTCGGCGGTGTCGGCCTCAGCGCGGTCATGGCTGCGCGGCTGGTCGGTGCAAGGCGCATCGTTGCCGTGGACATCAACCGGGAGCGGCTGGAGCTGGCGCGCGAACTCGGCGCAACCGATACGATTGCTGCCGATGAGGAAGGGCTGGTGGAGAAGCTGCGTGCCATCACCGGCCGCGGGCTGGACTACACGCTCAACACCACCACCGTCCCTGCCGTCCACAGCGCGGCGCTGGACTGCCTCGCGATGAACGGCACCGCCGGCTTCGTCGCGGCACCTCGCGGAGAGTGGTCGCCGTCCATGTTCCCGATGCTGGCCGGTGGGCGGCAGATGCGGGGCATCCTCGGCGGCGATGCCGCACCGCGCCTCTTCATTCCCATGCTGATCGATTATTGGCGGCAGGGCCGGTTCCCATTCGACCGGCTGCTGACCTTCTACGACTTCGCCGACATTGCCCGCGCCTTCGAGGACACCGAGGCGGGGCGGGTGATCAAGCCCGTCCTGCGGATCGGCTCCGCAGAGGGCTGATCTGGCCCCCGCGGGCCGAACAGGATAGATTGCAGACAGTAACGGCTGACCCCCACCAGAAGGCGGCGGCCCACTTAATGGAGAGAACCGGAATGGTTGAACCGATCCAATTCCCCGAGATCGAGCTCTACAAGGGCTGGGGCGAGCCGATGCGGACCGAATGCACGATCCGCGGGCTGGAACTCATCTCCGGCGAAGTGCCTGCCGAGCTGGAAGGCGCGCTCTACAAGGTGGGCGCGGACCGCCAGTACCCCTCACGCCGCACGGACGACATCTTCATCGATGGTGAGGGCATGATGCACATGTTCCGCTTCAAGGGCGGGCAGGTGGATTATGTGAACCGCTGGGTGCGCACCACGCGCTACCAGATGCAGGAGGAGGCGCGCCGCAGCCTCTTCGGCCGCTATCGCAATCGCTACACCAACGATCCCAGCGTGGACCACAGCGTGCCAATGGGCACGGCGAACACCACGGCCATGTTCCACGCCGGCAAGCTTTATGCTTTGAAGGAGGACGATCACCCCTATCGGATCGACCCGGACACGCTGGAGACGATCGGCAAGGATGATCTCTCCGGCCAGCTCGCATCGATCAGCTTCACCGCCCACCCGAAGGTGGACCCGATCACGGACGAGATGCTCGGCTTCTCCTACCAGGCGCGGGGCGATGCCAGCCGGGACTTCGTGTTCTACCTGTTCGACGCGGAAGGCCGGCTGAAGAACGAGATCTGGTTCGAGATGCCCTTCGCCGGCATGGTCCACGACTTCGCCATCACGGACGAATGGGTGGTGGTGCCGTTCTTCCCCATGATCACGGACATGGAGGTGGTGAAGGCCGGCGGCCCCTACTACCAGTACCATCCGGACAAGCAGACCCACGTCGCGCTCATCCCCCGCTATGGCAAGGCGGAAGACATTCGCTGGTTCACCGGCCCCGCAGGCAGCGCCGGGCACATGATGAACGCCGTGCGCGACGGCAACAAGATCATGCTGGACCTGTGCTATTACGACGGCAATTGCTTCAGCTTCTTCCCAACGCCCACGGGGGAGCCGACGCCGGAATGCCCGCCCTTCCTCACGCGCATGACCTTCGACCTGTCGCGCAACGATCAGGGCTACGAGATGGAGCGCCTGCTGGGCGTCCCCTGCGAGATGCCGCGCACCGACGATCGCTATCAGGGGCGCCCCTACCGCCACGGCTACTGCATCGTGCGCAATCGGGATGGGTCCAGCGGCACCGGCCACATCGACCTAGCCACCGGCAAGCTCTCCGTTTGGCGGCCCGGTGAAGGTGACACCGTGCAGGAGTCGCAATTCGTGCCCCGCCGGCCGGACTCGCCGGAGGGGGACGGTTGGCTGCTGGTCCCGGTCTCGCGCGTTTCCAAGGTGCGCAGTGATCTGGCCATTCTGGATGCGCAGAACGTCGAGGCAGGGCCGGTCGCGCTGCTGAAGCTGCCTGTGCGGGTGCGCGCCACCTTCCACGGCACCTGGGTGCCGGAGGAAACGCTGCGGACAGGCCGCTACAATTACAGCCTCGCCTCTGCCTGAGCCGATGTTCAACTATGAGGATTACATCGCGGTGTTCAACACCGGCGATGACGACGCGCTGGTGGAACGATTCTACCATGACGACGTCACCTTCACCGGCGGCAGCCGCCTGCACCACGGCAAGGAGGGCCTGCGCGGCTTCCTTGCCTGGGCGCATGACGGGGTGCGCGAGGTGATGCGGGTGCAGAGCTACGCCCGCAGCGGGAAAGTGCTGTTCGCGGACGTGGACATGGACTTTCACGCCAGCAAGGAACGGCCGGACTTCCCCTTCGGCCACCTCTACCCGGGTGACACGGTGACGGTGAAATTCCACGTCACCTACACTTTGCGCGACGAGAAGATCGCTTCGCTCAACTCGATGACGTGGCCTCCGGAATATGGGGTGACGAAGGCGCCCCGCCTGGGCTCGCACCCGAGCCAGCTTGCGGCCTACCACGCTTATACCTCGGCCTTCAGCAATGCTGATGCGGAGCGCTTCTCCGCCTATTACACCGATGACGTCACGCTGAAGCTCACCAACCTGCCGCTCATTGAAGGCAAGCAGGGCATTGTCGACTTCTACCGCCCGATGTTCGAGCGGGTTCGGGAGCACCTGACGATCCACAAGCTGCTCGCGGACGAGGATGCGATCTTCGTCGATTCGACCAGTCGCTTCACTGCCGTGGTGGACGCGCCCGATTTCGTCGTGGCACCGCTGGCGAAGGGAGAGGCGGTGGAGGTGCGGGTGTTCGTCTACTACACGCTGCGCGAGGGGCTGATCTCCTCCATCCGCGTCGCGAGGGCGGGGGAAGTCAAGCGCGTCAGCTGATCTGGCGGAACCCTGCGGCGCGGATGCGGCGGAACTGCCCATCCTCGATGTCGTAGAACAGGAAGTTGATGCTCTGCCGCCGGACGCCTTTCTGCAAAGGGCCGGTGGGGAAGTCGGGCCAGTCCTCCAGCGGATCCAGCGTGGTCACGATTTCCGCCGCACACACCTCGGGTGAACCGACGAAGGTCAACAGCTCGATATGCTCGTCGATGCGAGCGCGGATCATCCGGTAATGGTCGATGATCGCCTGCCGCCCATGCTTGGTAGCTGCGCGGCCGAGAAACTCCACATCCTCATGATAATATGCGGCGTAATCCTCGTACCGCGCCTCGTTGAAGGCGGTGAGGTAGCGCTGGAACCACTCGCGCGAGCCGATTTCTTCCGTCATTGTCATACCGCAGCAGGCTGCCGCCCGTCCTCTGAATGACGCTTCGCTGTGGCAACGCCGAGGAAGGAGATCAGCACCGCCACGGTGAACGGGAGCAGGGCAGCCAGACCCAGCGTCAGTTGCAGAGAGTAATGCTGCGCGATCGCCAACCCGCCATAGAGCGGCGCCAGCACTCCGCCGACGCGGCCTGCACCGCCTGCCCAGCCGAGCGCGGTGCTCCTCATACGTGGTGGATAGACCTGGGTGATCAGCGTGTTGAGGCCGGCCTGCCCACCCGTCTGCACGAAGTTCCAGAAGATCAGGATCGCGATGAACACCGGCGCGCCGAACGGCACCCATGCCATCCCCAGCAGCGCTGCAGTGAGGCCGAAATAATAGAGCGGGATCATCCGCGTGGCGCTGAAGCGGTCCATCAGCCAGCCGATCGACAGGGTGCCCGCGACGCCCCCGAGATAGGCGATCATGGCGCTGATCGCGAATTCCTGGATCGGGATGCCGGCCATTTCCTGGAAGAAAGTCGGCAGCCATGATCCCATGAGCGCGATGTTGGTCATGGAGAGCATGCAGGCGGCCCAAAGCACTGCCGTCATCCAGCCGCGCCCTTCGGTGAAGATGTCGGTCAGCTTGGCCTTGCGCGGCGCGGTGCTGCCGTCGCCCAGCACGAAGACTTCGTCTCCCGTGAGCATCAGCTGCGGGTCCATCCGCCGCAGCGTACGGGAGACACGCGGATCTTTCGGGTCTCGCTCCGCCCGGAACTTCAGGGATTCGGGCACGAAGAACAGCAACAGCGGGACGCAAAGCAGTGGCACGATGCCGCCGATCCAGAAGCCGCTCTGCCAGCCGTAGACGTCGATCAGCCAGGCTGCGACCGCCCCGCTCGCGGCACTGCCCGTCGAATAGCCGGCCAGCGACAGGGCTATGAAGGTGGAGCGGCGCCCCGCGGGTGTCATCTCCGCGATGAGCGCCAGCGCCATCGGCAGCCCGGCCGCCATGAAGAGGCCGGCAATGCCGCGCAGGATCGCCAGCTGGTCCAGGCTCTGCGCAAAGGCGCTGACGAGCGTGATCGAGCCGAAGGCGGCGCAGGACCACATGAGCATCCGCCGCCGCCCGAAGCGGTCCGCCAAGGGAGAGATGAGGAACGCGCCCGCCGCGAGGCCGATCTGCTGGCAGACGAACACGAAGGTCATCGCCTCGGCCGGCTGGCCGAAGCCAGCGGCGATCGCCGGGGCGATCTTGCCGATCATGAAAATGTCGAACCCGTCGATGAAGCAGACGAGGCCGCACACCAGCAGCACGCTTAATTGCGTGCGACCGATCCGCTGGCGATCAATGAACGCCTCCACGTCGAAACGCGTCATCCTTGGACTCCTCTCCGTCGTCCGCGCTGGCAGCCGGCCTTTTTCCTTGTGCCGCCGCGGGGACTCCCGATGTGCAGGGTGATGGCCGCGCCGGTGCCGGTCAACCGCTTTGTACGCGCCTTAACGCAGCGGCGGCTCGTCAAAGCTGCGGAGCTTGCGGCTATGCAGGCTGTCGCCTTGCTGGCGAAGCAGGTTCACCGTCTCGATACCGATCCGCAGGTGCTGGCTGATCGAGCGCTGGTAGAAGGCGTTGGCCTGGCCGGGCAGCTTGATCTCACCATGCAGCGGCTTGTCCGACACGCAGAGCAGCGTCCCATATGGCACGCGGAAGCGATAGCCTTGGGCGGCAACGGTGGCGGATTCCATGTCGATCGCCACCGCCCGGCTCTGGTTGAAGCGCAGCGCGGAGCGGGTGTAGTGCAACTCCCAGTTCCGGTCGTCCGTCGTGACGACCGTTCCGGTGCGCAGCCGCTGCTTCAGGTCGCTTTCCGGCTCCCCC
The DNA here is from genome assembly GCA_966251025.1 of uncultured Erythrobacteraceae bacterium. GTDB lineage: Bacteria > Pseudomonadota > Alphaproteobacteria > Sphingomonadales > Sphingomonadaceae > Croceibacterium. The sequence continues at coordinate 44,963 of CBINJM010000001.1, forward strand.
GCCACGCTGAGGGCCGCGGTGTAAAGCGCGGTCTGGACCTCCGCGATCGGGGGAACGGGGATCTCCGGCGGCAGCATCGCGTCGAGGACATGGTCGTCCCGCAGATAGGCATGGGCAAGCACATAATCGCCAATGGACTGGCTCGGCCGCAAGCCGCCGCAATGGCCGATCATGAGCCATACTTCGGGCCGCAACACCGCCACATGATCGCAAATCGTCTTTGCATTGGACGGGCCGACGCCGATGTTGACGAGCGTGATGCCACGATGGCCCTCCGCCATCAGGTGGTAAGCGGGCATCTGGTGCCGCCGCCAGCTTCCCTCCGCGATGCGGCGCTCGGCATCCTCCAGATTATCGCGCGTGAAGTGCAGGCCGGGGACGGAGAAGCCGGTATACTGCCCCTCTCCATTGCGAATGGCCGCGATGGCAAAGGCAACGAACTCGTCCACGTAGCGGATGTAATTGGTGAACAGGACGTAACGCTGGAAATCGCCCGCCGGGGTGCCGGTATAATGCCGCAGGCGGGCGAGGCTGTAATCGGTGCGCGGCGCATCGAACAGTGCGAGCGGCCGCGTCTGCCCCTGTGAAACCCAGGTGCCGTCCGCCAGCTCGTCGCCGATGCGGACCAGCTCGTGCGATGGGAAGTGGCGCGACAGCTCCGCGCTCGTCACGCTGGAAAGGTCGATGCCCGCTTTGTCCAGCTCGTAGGGATAAGGCATCTCGTCCGCCGAGAGGCCGACGGAGACATCCACCGGATAGTCCCGCACCAGATGCTCCAGCTGCTCCGCCAGATAAGGACGGAACAGGGCAGGCGCGGTGATGGACGTGGTGTAGAGCCCTGGCTGCTTCAGCCGCGCATAGGCGCGCGAAGGCACCGGCACGTCGCGATGAGCATCATAGGCGATGCGGAGTTCAGGATAAGCGAAACTGCCATCGCGGCGAGAGGCCGGGTCAGGCACCTCGCCCTGGTCCACGAAGGCACGCAAGGCCGCGTGCAGATTGTCCGTGGACCGGCGATGCAGCTGCTCAAGCTGGTCGAGTAGTGCGGGGATCTCGTGAAGCTGTGTCGGCACGGTCTAGCGTGCGCCCGCGCGGATCGGGTCGATTGCGGCGGGCGCGGTTATCATGGACTTGGACACGTTCATTCGCTCTCGTCGTTGGCTTCCCGCATACGGGCACAGATATTCCCGCGCAGCCGCAATGTCGAGGAAGACAGCCGGCAGCGCCGCACCTCAGGCGGGATCGAGGAGCGCGAATTTCAGGAAGAACAAAGCCGCGAGTACCAGCACGCCAACGCCCGCTTCCCGCCATTTCCCACTGCCTACCTTCAGCACCGCGTAGGCGATGAAGCCAAGGCCAAGGCCTGTCGCGATCGAGTAGGTGAAGGGCATGCCCGCAGCGGTGATGACCGCCGGGACGAAGCTGGTCGGATCCCGCCAGTCGATCTCCGCCAGTCCGCCCACCATGACGCACCCGACGAAGACCAGCGCCGGTCCGGTGGCGTAGCTCTGAATCATGCCCGCCAGCGGAGACAGCAGAAGCGCGGCGAGGAACAGCAGCGCGACCACCACCGCGGTCAGCCCGGTCCGCCCGCCGGCGCGCACGCCCGCCGCGCTCTCCACATAGCTGGTGACGGAGGAGGTGCCAACGGCGGCACCGATAATCGTCGCCGTGCTGTCCGCCACCAGCGCCTTGCGCATCCCCGGCAGCTTACCCTCCTCGTCTAGCAGACCGGCCTTGTGCGCCACCGCGATCAGCGTGCCCGCAGTGTCGAAGAAGTCGACGAACAGGAGCGAGATCACCACGCCGACTAGGGCGAGCGTGAAGGCGCTCCCCACATCCAGCGCCATGAAGGTCGGCGCGACGGAGGGCGGGGCGGAGGTGATGCCGCCGAACTCTGCCAGCCCCAGGCTCACGCCAACAAGCGCCGTCACGAGGATGCCGATGATCATCGCGCCGGGCAGGTTCCGTGCCTCCAGAAGCACGATCAAAAGGAAGCCGACCACCGCCAGCACCACAGGAGCGGCGGTGAGGTTGCCCACCGTCAGCAAGGTCGCCGGGTCGGCGACGACCAGCCCCATGTCCGACATGCCGATGATCAGCAGGAACATCCCGATGCCGGCGGAGATCGCCAGTTTCATGTCCCTTGGGATTGCATTGATGATCCACTCGCGGATGGGCGACAGGCTCAACGCCAGCATGGCGACGCCCGACAGGAACACCGCCCCCAGCGCCACCTGCCACGGAACGCCGAGCCCGAGCACCACGCCGTAGGTGAAGAAGGCGTTCAGCCCCATGCCAGGCGCCACAGCGATCGGGAAATTGGCATAGAGCCCCATGATCAGCGTGCCCGCCGCCGTGGCGAGACAGGTGGCGACGAACACCGCGCCGGGGTCCATCCCCGCCTGCGCCAGGATCTGAGGGTTGACGAACAGGATGTACGCCATGGCGAGGAAGGTGGTCAGCCCGGCCATCACCTCGCGGCCAACGGTCGATCCTCGTGCGCCGATCTGGAAGAAGCGGTCGAGCCATCCGCCGGATGCCGGTCGGCCTGCCGGCGTCTGATTGGCGCGGACCTCTAATTCGATTGCCTCCCGGTCGAGCGGTTCGCCTGCTTCTTCCGCCATGCCGAACGCCCCTCGCAATCTGCGACCACTTCGGCAGAGCTTGCACGAAGCGCCAGCCAACGCAAACGGATGCGGCCCGCGCGGACCGGCCGGTGGCGGCCCGGCGCGGCGCGTTCTCCCCGGCAGGGCTGGCCGATCGGCGCGCGGCAGCGCATTAGCACGGCATGATCCGCCGCCTCGCCATCCTCTTCGACCCCTTTATCCTCGGTTTGATGGGGGTGGTTGTGATTGCCTCGGTGCTGCCGCCACGCGGGGGCTTCGTGCCGGTGGCGGAAGGGGCGGCCGATGCCGGCATCGTGCTGCTGTTCTTCCTGCACGGCGCCAAGCTTTCACGCGAGGCGATCATCGGCGGGCTTTTCGCCTGGCGGCTGCATCTGACGGTGCTGACGGCGACCTATCTGCTGTTCCCGCTGCTCGGCCTGGGCTTCAGCGCCTTGCCGGGGCTGTCGGCGCCGCTTGCCGCGGGGCTGTTGTTCCTGACGCTGCTGCCCTCGACCGTGCAGAGCTCCATCGCCTTCACCGCCATGGCGCACGGCAATGTCGCGGCGGCGGTATGCTCTGCCTCGTTCTCCAACTTGCTCGGCATCGTGCTGACGCCGCTTCTGGCAGTGGCGCTGATGAGCGGATCGCATGTGGAGATGTCGCTGTCCGCCGGTACGGCCATCGTCGTGAAGCTGCTGCTGCCGTTCATCGTGGGGCACCTGATGAGGCCCGTTATCGGCTCATGGGTCGCGCGGCACAAAGGCCTGGTGGGCAGGGTGGATCGGGGCTCCATCCTGCTGATCGTCTATACCGCTTTCGGCGCGGCGGTGGTGGAAGGCCTGTGGCGCCAGGTCTCGTGGGGGGACCTGATCTGGGTCATGCTGATCTGCCTGGCGCTCCTCGCGCTGGTGCTGCTCGCCACATGGTGGGCGGGAAAGCTGCTGCGCTTCCGGCGGGAGGATGCCGTGGTGCTCCTGTTCGCCGGCTCCAAGAAGAGCCTTGCCTCCGGCGTGCCGATCGCCGGTGTGCTGTTCCCGCCGGCCGAAGTGGGCGCCATCCTGCTGCCGCTGATGCTGTTCCACCAGCTGCAGCTCGTGGCGTGCGCCCTGATTGCGCGCCGGCTGGCGAATCGGGCCCCTGGCGAAATGCCCGCGGCGGAGAGGGTCGCCTAGATCGCCAGCGGAGCCTGCTGTTGTTCCAGCCCGCGCTCGAATGCGAACTGCATGGGCGTCCCGGTCGTCAGCCAGTCGCGCACCAGCTGAACGGAATGCTCCAGCCGCTCGGCCCGCCATTCCCTGCTCTGCGCGTCCACGTCCAGCATGGCCGAAAGCGTATGGGAATTGGCGAGGTGGAAGCGGCTGAGCGCCGTCAGCGTGACGTAGAGTTGCACCGGATCAACATTCGGGCGGATTACCCCCTGCTCCTCCCCCGCCTGCAGGATCTCGCGCAGCCGCGACTTCAGCCGAGCGGCCTCCTCCGGCACGCGAGTGGATTGGACGACGAACTTGCCGCGCATCATGTTTTCGGCGCGCAGCAAGCCCTCGAAGTAGGGGTTCTTTTCGAAGTAGGTGAAGGTGAAGAGCAGCAGCTTCTCTATGCAGCCGAGGGGATCGCGAAGATCGAAGTCCAGCGCCGCCTGCTGCTGGCGCAGATGGGCGTAGGCGCTTTCGAGCACGGCGACGTAGAGCGCCTCCTTGTTGCCGAAATAGTGGTAGAGCAGCCGGATGTTGCAGCGCGCGGCCTTGGCAACCCGCTCGATCCGCGCTCCTGAAAAGCCCTGCGCGCCAAATTCGCGAGTGGCTGCGCTGAGGATGCTGGCGCGCGTGCGATCCGAATCGCGCCGCCGTGTCGCAGGGCGCGACGGTGAAACATTCGTCACTTTCCTCGTTCCTTCCCCCTTGCCGACGGCTCGGTGGAGCCAGATTCCGGCACGGACCCCTCTTCCCGGGCGGATAGTAACTCAGCTTTTGTGAACGAAAGCCTCTATCGCAGCCAGGTGCCGCTGGACGGCGTCACGGGAAAGGAACGAGCCCGCGAAAGAGTTCCGTGCGAGCGTGAGGAAATCCGCCCGTGAGTAGGCACCCGTGGAGGCGAGGGCGCGGAAATTGTCGTTCAGATATCCGCCGAAATAGGCTGGATCGTCTGAATTGACGGTGGCTCGCAGGCCCGCATCCAGCATCCGGCGCATCGGATGAGCTGCAATATCCGGCACCACGCACAGCCGGAGATTCGAGAGCGGGCAGACCGTCAGCGTCATTCCCGAACGGGCGAGCCGGTCCACCAGCGTCGGATCGTCCAGTGAGCGGTTCCCATGGTCGATCCGCTCCACCTGAAGGATGTCCAGCGCCTCGCGAACATAATCCGCCGGCCCTTCCTCGCCCGCATGGGCGACCCGATGCAGGCCGATCTCGCTTGCGCGGCGGAATACATTGGCGAACTTGGAAGGCGGGTGCCCCAGCTCCGAGGAATCGAGCCCCACCCCCTCGATCCGGTCGAACCACGGCTCCGCCTCCGCTAGGGTCGCCAGTGCGTCCTCCTCCTCCAGGTGGCGCAGGAAGCAGAGGATCAGGCAAGAGGTGAGGCCATGGCGGCGCTCGGCCTCCGCCAGCCCGGCGAGCAGACCCTCGATCACGGTGCCGAAGGGGATGCCGCGCATCGTGTGGGTCTGCGGATCGAAGAAGATCTCCGCATGGCGGACGTTGTCGGCGGCCGCGCGGTCGGCATAGGCGAGGGCGAGATCGAAGAAATCCTGCTCCGTCCGCAGCACGTCGGCGCCGGCATAATAGATGTCGAGGAAGTCCTGCAGGCGAGAGAAGTTGTACGCTGCGCGCACTTCCTCGACGTTGGCATAAGGCAGAGCGATGCCGTTGCGCTGGGCGAGGGCGAACATCAGCTCCGGCTCCAGCGTGCCCTCGATGTGGACGTGCAGTTCCGCCTTGGGCAGGCCGTCGATGAAGGCCGCCATTTCGTCATCGACGTCGTGTTCGACACGCTCGATCATTTCAGGGGAGCTGACAGCAGCCATTTGGACCTCCGTTGCGGGGCGGGTGCGGCGGCTCTCAACCATGGTGCAACGTCGTTGCATGGCGGGTGAAAGCTGGTTGAACCGCGGCCGCAAATCGCCCCTTCTCGCGCAACCTGCCAGGTGGGTCTGGTGCATTGCGCGCTTTCAGCATCGGCAGCGGAGTCGAAAGATGCAAGCGGACATTATCCGAAACCTGCATAATGTCGGCCAGAACGGCAGGCGGGTGGATTAGCCGGCGCCGCTCCGCTAGGCCGCATGGGCCGAGCAGGTCTTGCAGCGGAGGAAGCGTGACGGTCGAAAAGCTCTTCATCGACGCGAACAGCCTGTTGCAGGACTCGTTCCGGCTTGGCCGGCAGGTGCTCGACAGCGGGTTCGACCCGACGCACATCGTGGGCATCTGGCGCGGCGGTGCGCCCGTCGGGATCGCGGTGCAGGAACTGCTGGAATATCACGGGCTGGCCAGCGACCACATCGCCATTCGCACCTCTTCCTACCAGAACATCGATGTGATGGGGCCGCAGGTGAGGGTCTATTCGACCAGCTACTTGACCAAGGTGCTGGACCCGGAGCATCGGCTGCTGATCGTGGATGATGTGTTCGACAGCGGCCGCAGCATCGAGGCGCTGGTGAACAAGCTGCACAAGCGTTGCCGCAACAACATGCCGCGGCAGGTGCGCGTCGCCACCGTCTACTACAAGCCGCTGCGCAACCGGACGGACATGGTGCCGGACTTCTACGTGCACGAGACGGAGAGCTGGCTCGTCTTTCCGCACGAGTTGAAAGGCCTGACGCCCGAGGAGATCCGGCAGCACAAGCTGCCGCCGGACATCATCCTGGGCTGAACGGGCTGAACGGGCCGGACGTCCAGGCGCTCCCGCATTTGCGCTCCAAGCTCCCGGTTGCCCGGCACCGCGGAAGGGGCCATTGAGAAAGCGTGCTGTCCCAGAAGACCAGGTATGCCATTCGCGCCATGCAGCACCTCGCCGATCGCTACGGGCAGGGGCCGGTGCAGCTTTCGGAAATCTCCGAGACGCAGAAGATTCCGGCCAAGTTCCTCACCGTCATCCTGTCGGAGCTGAGCCGGTTCGGCATCGTGGATTCCCAACGGGGGAAGGATGGCGGCTACTGGCTCGCGCTCTCGCCCATCGACATCACCTATGGCGACCTGATCCGCGTGATGCGCGGTTCGCTCGCGCTGGTGCCCTGCGCCAGCCGCTTCGCTCATGAGAAGTGCAAGAACTGCGTCGAGGAAGGGGACTGCCGGACCCGCGCGCTGATGCTGCAGGTGAGGGACCGTACGGCCGAACTGCTCGATTCGATCCGCCTGTCTGACCAGATCCAGACTGTGCCGCCTTTTTCGCCAGAGGAGGTGGAGGAGGCCTGAGCCTCGCCTCGACGCGAAAAGAAACTCTCTTGTCGCATCAAGCCGAACTGCGCGGCGGGAACCATTGTCAACCGTTCCAGTTGAGAATAGGACCTGCACCGCGACGCGAGGTCGCAGTCGGAGAGCCATACGATGCGAGCACACGAGACCCCCGCTCCCCAACGCATCGCGGACAAAGTGTCAGAGCCGCTCGGCACCATCGCCGAGGCGCTAGGCCGCCTGCGTTACGGGACCATCCAACTCACCGTGCATGACGGCAAGGTCATGCAGGTGGACGTGACGGAACGCCGCCGCTTCGCCGACTGAAAGGCCTCGGCAGGCGTTCCCTTCTCAAACCTAGCCAGATCACTGGAAGCAGACCGGACGACCGGATGCATCTCCACCTTATGAAAGCGAGAGATCATGCACCCGAAGTCCACCGGGCCGCTGCTGGCGGCCCTCACTCTGCTGGCGCCCTTCACCACGGCTGAGGCGCAGGAAAGCACCCAGCTCCCCTCCGGCGCAGGGGAACGCCAGGGCGAAACGCCTCCTTCTGTCGGCACCGGCGCGCGTGACCCCGGGCCTGACGATGCGATCATCGTCACTGCCCGCCGCCGTGCGGAGACGTCGCAGGACGTTCCGCTGGCGATTACCGTCGTCAGCGCGGACAAGATCGACAGCACCGGGGCTTTCAACGTCGGACGGCTGCAGCAGCTGACGCCCTCGATGAACTTCTACAGCTCCAACCCGCGCAACTCCGCCGTGAACATCCGCGGGATCGGCGTCCCCTTTGGCCTGACGAATGACGGGTTCGACCAGGGCGTCGGCATCTATGTCGACGATGTCTATTACAATCGCATCGCGTCCGCGACGTTCGACTTCCTCGACGTGGCGCAGATCGAGGTGCTGCGCGGGCCGCAGGGCACGCTCTATGGCAAGAACACCACCGCCGGCGCGGTGAACATCACCACGAGGCAGCCGACCTTCGAGTTCGAGGGGCGCGCGGAGGCCTCCATCGGCAACCTCGGCTTCAAGCAGGCAAAGGCGTCCGTCTCCGGCCCACTGTCCGAGACGCTGGCCGCGCGCCTCGCCTTTTCCGGCACCAGCCGCCGGGGCACGGTGTTCAACGTCGCGACCGGCAACTGGATCAACGAGCAGGACAATATCGGCGTCAGGGGCCAGCTTCTGTGGGAGCCGACCGATGCGATCGACGTGACGCTCGCAGCCGATTTCAGCACGCAGAACCCGGAATGCTGCGGGACAGTGTTCGTCCGCACCGGCCCGACGCAGCGCGCCCTCAACCGCCAGTATGAAGCGCTGGCGGCCGCTCAGGGATACAATGTCGTCAGCAGGAATCCGTTCGACCGGCTGACGGACGTTGATGCCAACCTCAATGCCGGCAACGAGATCGGCGGCGCATCCTTGCGCGTGCGGTGGGATCTGGGGGCGGGCCAGCTGACCAGCATTACCGGCTGGCGTTATTGGGACTGGCTGCCAGAGAACGACCGCGACTTCACCGGCGTGCCGATCACCACCGCGTCCAACAACCCGTCGCAGCAGAACCAGTACACGCAGGAGTTCCGCTATTCGCAGGAGGGCGAGCAGCTCGGCTTCCTGCTTGGCGCGTTCGCCTTCTATCAGGAGGTGCGGACGCAGGGCCTGCAGCAGCAGGGGCCGGGCGCGAGCCGCTGGCTGCTCAATCCCGGCAATGTGCCCGCTGGTTCCGCCGGCTGCGGACCCAGCGCGTCCAACCAGCTCGCTTGCGATCCGAGCGTTCTCGACGGGTTGACCGCCACGAACGACATTCGGCTCGACAATGTCAGCGTGGCGCTGTTCGGCCAGCTTACCTGGAACGTGACAGACGCGCTGAGCATTCAGCCCGGGGCCCGCCTCAATTACGACAAGAAGGAGGGCTTGTATAATTCGGTCGTGACCAACGGGGAGGGGCAGCTGGTAACGTTCGCGAGCCCCGATCCGCGCATCGTCGCCCAGCGCGGCGTGCTGGCCCCGCAATTCTTTGAGCCGGAATTCAGCGACTGGAACGTCAGCTACGATCTCACCGTCGCTTACGAGATTGCGCCGGACATCCGGGCGCACGCGACCTACGCCAAGACTTTCAAGCCCGGCGGCATCAACCTGAACGGCGTGCCGAACGATGCGCAGGGCCGCCCGGTGATCGAGGTCGGCTCCGTGCAGGCGGAATCGGTCAACCATTACGAGATCGGCCTCAAGACCCAGTTCTGGAACCGTCGCGCGACGCTGAACCTTGCCGCCTTCCGCACGGACATCGATGATTTCCAGGCGCAGGTGGTGAACGGGCAAACGGGCGTGCTGCGCGGCTATCTCGCCAATGCGGACAAGGTGCGGACGCAGGGCTTCGAGTGGGACTTCTCCATCCGCCCGACCCCGCGCTTCAACACCTATGTCAGCGGCGCCTATACGGATGCGACCTATCGCAGCTTCCCCGATGCGCCGTGCCCGCCGGAGCTTTCCGGCGGCACCACAGTAGGCGCTGGCCAGACGCCCAGCGCGCCGGGCACTCCGGGCGGGCTGAGCCCTGAGAACTGCGACATCTCCGGCCAGCGGCTGCCGGGCGTGTCCAGATGGGCGCTGTCCTTCGGGGCGGAGGGCAACCTGCCGGTGACGTTGTTCGGCCTGCCGGGACAGGCATACCTTGGCTACGACGGCAGCTACCGCTCGCGCTTCTCCTCCAACCCGACGCCTTCGGCCTACACCTGGATCGACGGCTACTCGCTGCACAATGTTCGCTTCGGCTTCCGCAGCGACGAGGGGCTGAATGCGTTCCTGTGGGCGCGCAACGCCTTTGACGAAGACTATTTCGAGCAGCTGCAGGTGCCCTCCGGCAATACCGGCCTGATCGTCGGCAATCCCGGCGATCCGCGCACCTACGGCCTCACTATTTCACACAACTTCTGACAGCTGACGAGCAGACAGAGAGGACAGCCTCATGTTCGAATTTGCCGACCTGACCTGGGCCGACCTGGTGCCGTTCATCGCCATCGGCTTTGCCGCGCAGATGGTGGATGGCGCGCTGGGCATGGCCTTTGGCGTCATCACCCAGACGCTGCTGGTCAGCCTGCTCGGCGTGCCGCCGGCAACCGCGTCGGCCAGCGTTCACCTGGTGGAGATGTTCACCACCGCGACGTCCGGTGCCAGCCACATCTGGCACAAGAACATCGACTGGGCGCTGTTTCGCCGCCTCGCCCCCTTCGGCATCATCGGAGGGGTGGCGGGCGCCTATGTCCTGTCCAATGTGGATGCCTCGGCCGCGCGGCCCTTCGTCATGATCTATCTCACGGGCATCGGCGTCTACCTTCTGGTAAAGGCCATTCGCATGAGCAAGCCGGCCTTCAAGGACCCGAAGGTCACCCGCCCGCTGGCGGTGGCGGGCGGCTTCCTCGATGCGGCGGGCGGGGGCGGCTGGGGGCCGGTCGTGACTTCCAACCTGCTGGTCCAGGGCGGCGATCCGCGCAAGACGATCGGCACGGTGAACACCTCCGAGTTCCTGCTGACCACCTCGATCTCCATCGCCTTCATCGCCACGCTGGGGCTTGCGGCCTTCTCGGTAGCGGCGGTGGGCCTGATCATCGGCGGTGTGATGGCCGCGCCGCTGGGGGCAGTGCTGGCGAAGCGGATCCGCCCGCGGGTGCTGCTGTTCGCGGTGGCGGCGGTGCTGATTGCCACCAGCGTGTTCAGCATCGCGCGGGCTTGGCCGATCTTCTGATGAAGGAGGGTTCGGCGCTTTGCGGCGGGCCCTCTATCGCCTCAGCAGGAACACCGCGAATTCGGCCCGCCAGTTCGCGCCGCGCGGGCCGATCTCCCGATCCTTTGCGAAAAACCAGCACCTTTCCGTCCGCACGCCCTTGATCTCCAGCAGTTCGCTGAAATCGGCGACCGTCAGGTGGTGGATGTTGCGCGTCTCGTACCAGCTGACCGGCAGGTGCCGCGTGACCGGCATCCGGCCGTGCAGCAGGAGCGAAGCCCGCATCCGCCAATGCGCGAAGTTCGGGAAGCTGACGAAGGCGCGGCGGCCGATGCGCAGTAGCTCGTCCAGCATCAGGTCCGGCCGCTCGGCGGTCTGCAAGGTGTGGCTGAGGATGGCGTAGTCGAAGGCGTGATCGGGGTAGTCGGCGAGATCGCGGTTCGCGTCTCCCTGCACGGCGGAAAGGCCGCGGGCGACGCACTTCTCCACCTCTTCCGCGTCGATCTCCATGCCGCGCGCGTCGACCTGCTTGTTCGCCACCAGGTCCGCCATCAGCTCGCCATCGCCGCAGCCGACATCAAGGACGCGGCTGCGCGCTTCGATATGGCGGGCGATGACGGCAAGGTCCGGCCGCAGCGTCATGCGAACAGGTCCTGCTGCACACGCACCATCAGCCGCTCCGGATGTGGGGGCGCGGTCCAGCCGTGGCTCGCGTAGAGGCCATGCGCGTCGGCGGTGAAGAGCAGCCAGCGCCGCAATGTCTGCAGATCAGGGTGCGCCTGAAACCAGTCGAGCATCGCGTGGGACAGGCCATGGCCGCGATGCCCCTCCAGCACATAGACGTCCGCGAGGTAGGCCATGGTGGCGTAATCGGTCACGAGCCGCGCCATCGCGACCTGCGCACCCTTGTGGAAGACCGCCACGCACAGGCTGTTCAGCATCGCGCGGGTGACCGTTTCCAGCGTGATGCCGGGCGACCAGTAGCTGCGCGTGAGGTAGGCATGCGCCGCGACCGGGTCGATGCGGCTTTGATCGTGCACCAGCTCATAGCCGGCGGGAAGCTGCGTCATCCCAGGAAGCCCGCCACCACACGATCCAGCGCCGGCACGTCCAGCAGGAACGAGTCGTGCCCGAACGGAGCGGACAGCTCCACGAAGCTGACCGCCGCCGCCGCCGCGTTCAGCGCGTGAACCACGGCGCGCGATTCGCTGGTGGGATACAGCCAGTCCGTATCGAAGCTGACGATGCAGAACCGGGCTTTTGTGCCGGTGAATGCATCGGCAAGCCTTCCGCCATGCTCTTCCGCAAGGTCGAAATAATCCATGGCGCGGGTGATGTAGAGGTAAGAGTTCGCATCGAACCTGTCGGTGAAGGCGATGCCCTGGTGGCGCAGATAGCTCTCCACCTGGAAATCCGCATCGAAGCCGAAGCTCTTGGCCTGCCGGTCCTGCAGGCGGCGGCCGAACTTCTCCGTCAGCCCGGCTTCCGAAAGGTAGGTGATGTGCGCTGCCATCCGCGCGACCGAGAGGCCCTTGTCCGGCGTGCGGCCGGTTCCGTAATAAGCTCCGCCCTGCCAGTTCGGATCGGCCATGATCGCCTGCCGGCCGACTTCGTGGAAGGCGATGTTCTGTGCCGAATGCCTCGCGCTGGTGGCGATGGCGAGCACACGGGCGGCCCGCTCCGGGAAGTTGGCCGCGAGGCTCAGCGCCTGCATGCCGCCCATCGATCCGCCGACCACCGCGTGCAGCTGCTCGATCCCGAGCGCGTCCAGCAGCGCGACCTGCGCCCGGACCATGTCGCGGATGGTGATGACGGGGAAGCGCATCGCGTACGGGCTGCCGTCCGGCCCGGCGCTGGCGGGCCCGGTCGAACCCATGCAGCCGCCGATGACATTGGCGCAGACAACGAAGTAGCGGCTGGTGTCGATCGGCTTGCCCGGGCCCACCATCCGGTTCCACCAGCCGGGCTTGCCGGTAATCGGGTGGGGGGAGGCGACGTGCTGGTCGCCCGTCAACGCATGCGGAATCAGGATGGCGTTGGACCGGTCCGGCGCAAGCTCGCCATAGGTCTCGTAGGCGATCGTCGTCCCCGCCAGCGACCCGCCGCCATCGAGTTGCAGCGGCTGGGCAAGGGTGAGGCTCGAACTCGGCAAAGCGTGCGCGGTGGCCATGGGTGCGGGGACTTGGGCGCTGGCGCGGGGGCTGTCAATTGCCCGCCCATCCGACTATGCGCGCACTCGTGACCGCGACCTCCTCAATCGACACTGCCCCGGCCGCTGCCGAGGGCCTCGCCCCTCGGATGAAGCCATGGATTGCGGCGATCCATGCCTATGTGCCCGGCCGCAGCAAATCGGCGGACGGTCGCCCGCTGATCAAGCTTTCCGCGAATGAGAATCCGCTCGGCACCAGCCCGCTCGCTCTTTCGGCCAGGGCGGAGGCAGCGGCGGCAGCGACCTATCCGGATCCCGACTCGGTCGAACTGCGGGCCGCCCTCGGCGCATTGCACGGCATCGACCCGGCGCGCATCGTTTGCGGCACCGGTTCGGACGAATTGCTGAACCTCGCCGCGCAGGCCTTCGCCGGGCCGGGGGATGAGGTCGCCTATGTCCGGTACGGCTTTTCGGTTTACGACATCGCCGCCCGGCGTTGCGGGGCGACCCCGGTGGTTGCGCCGGACCGGGAGTTCGGCACGGATGTCGATGCGCTGCTCGCCTGCGTGACGGAGCGCACGCGCGTCGTGTTCCTCGCCAATCCCAACAACCCGACCGGCACCTTCCTACCGCGCGCGGAGCTGGCCCGCCTCCATGCCGCGCTGCCTTCGGACGTGCTGCTGGTGGTGGACCAGGCCTATGCGGAATATGTCGCGCCGGAGGATGACGATGGCGGCATGGCATTGGCGGCGCGGCATCAGAACGTGCTCGTCACCCGCACCTTCTCCAAAATCTACGGCCTTGCGGGAGAGCGGATCGGCTGGGGGACTGGCGCTCCGGAGCTCGTTTCCGCCCTCAACCGCATTCGCGGGCCCTTCAACGTCACGAGCACCGGCCAGCGGGCGGCCATTGCCGCACTGGCGGACCGGAGCTTCGTCCAAGCTTCGCGCGAACACAACCGGGCTGAGCGCATCCGCTTTGCCGCCGCGGTGGAGGCGCTGGGCAATCACGGTCTGCGGGCGGTGCCGAGCGAGGCGAACTTCCTGCTGGTGCTATTCGAGGGCGCGCTGACTGCGGAGGCCGCTTTGACCGGACTGGCGGAGCGCGGCTATGCGGTGCGCCACCTGCCGGGGCAGGGTCTTCCGCAGGCGCTGCGCATCACGATCGGCACGACCGAGCAGATGGACGCGATCACGGCTGGCCTGCGCGAGATGGCGGAGCGAGGGCAGTGAGCTTTCGCCGGGTCGCGATTATCGGCCTTGGCCTGCTCGGCGGATCGATCGGCCTTGCCGTGCAGCGGCACCTGCCGGGCGTCGCCACGGCTGGCTATGACAATGATCCCGATGTCCGCCGCCGAGCCAGCCAGCGGGGCCTTGCCTCCATCATCTGCGACACGGCTGCCGAGGCGGTTGGGGGCGCGGATCTGGTGATCCTGTGCGTGCCGGTCGGCGCGATGGAAGATGCCGCACGCGCAATTGTCGATGCGCTGGAGCCGGATGCGGTGGTGAGCGATGTCGGCTCCTCCAAGCAGAGCGTTTACAAGGCGCTTTCGGGCGTGTTGCAGGGCGCTTGCATCATTCCTGCCCATCCTGTCGCCGGTACGGAAGACAGCGGGCCGGATGCGGGCTTCGCCACCCTGTTCCACCAGCGCTGGTGCATCGTCACTCCGCCGGCGAATGCGGACCAGGCTGAGGTGCATCGCCTGGTCGCCTTCTGGGAAGCGCTCGGCGCGATGGTCGAGACCATGGACCCGGAGCATCACGATCTGGTGCTCGCCGTCACCAGCCATATCCCGCACCTCATCGCCTACACGATCGTCGGCACCGCGTCGGACCTGGAGGAGGTCACCCGCAGCGAGGTGATCAAGTTCTCCGCCGGCGGGTTTCGCGATTTCACCCGTATCGCCGCCTCCGACCCGACGATGTGGCGCGACGTGTTCCTGCACAACCGCGATGCGGTGCTGGAGATGCTTGACCGGTTCCTCACCGACCTCGCCTTCATGAGGGAGGCGATCAGGGCAGGGGACGGGCAGACGATGTTCGATCTGTTCACCCGAACACGCTCCATCCGCCGCTCCATCGTCGCCTTCGGGCAGGACGATGCGCGGCCGGATTTCGGGCGCAAGGATCATGGCGATCTCGCTGGCTCAACCCCCGCGAAGAGCGAGGCCGCTACACCCGATTGAGCGCGTTGATCGCTGTCGTCACGCGGGCTTCGATTTCGGCGCGCGGCAGGCCCGGCTCGATCGCCTCACCGAAACGCAGTGTGATCGTCCCGGGCCGCTTGATCAGGTGATGGTAAATCGGGCCGCTATTGACCGCCACGGGCACCACCGGAAGCCCGAGCAGCTTGTACAGGCCTGCGAAGCCCGATTGCAGCGGCACCTGCTCCCCATGAGGCACGCGTGTCCCCTCAGGGAAGATCACCAGCGGCCGCCCGCTGGCGGAGAAGGTGCGCGCCTGCGCCACCATCGCCCGCAGCGTCTTTGCCCCCTCCTCCCGTGCCACCGGCACCGTGCCATAGGCACGAGCGGCGCGGCCCCAGCCCGGGATCGAGAAGAGCTCGATCTTCGCGAAGACGACCGGCTGATTCAGCAGTGCAGGGAGGTCGATCGCTTCGAAGAAGCTTTCATGCCGGAACGCGTAGAGCACCGGCCCGGTGGCGCGGGCGCCCTGCTCCTGCACCTTGATGCCGGCCAGCCGCAGGCAGAAGCGGTGCCAGCGCGACCAGCTCCGAACGATGCCGGGCAGTCGCGCCGGCATCGCCACGATCGCCACCATCGCCAGCAGCACCAGAGCTGCGGTTCCGCCATAAAAGGCGGCGTAGAAGAGCAGGCTTCGCAGCAGCCTCATCGGTTCAACCCGGCCACATCCGCACGGCCCAAGCGAACAGCAGCTTGTGGTATTCGAGGAACAGCGTCCACAGCGATGGCTCGGACCGGACGGCATCCTGCAAAAGGGTGATGCCCTGCGGCAGTTCTCCCTGCAGCTCCAGCGTCGCCCGGCGCATGTGCCAGTCTGTCGTCACCAGGCGAATGGAGCTAACCTTGTTCGCCTTGACCCAACTGGCCGTCTCGCGTGCATTGCCGCGGGTATCCAGCGCGGCGAACCCGAGCACCACGCAGCATTCCATCAGCTGCGGCGAAACGTCGTATTCGGCGGCGAATTCGCCCGGGCGCACGTTGGCGTCGACCCCGCTGACGAGAAGCTGATCAGCCTGCTGATCCCGAAGAAGCGCGATTCCTCGCGGAATGCGCCCGCCGCTGCCGGTGGGGACGACGATGGCATCGGTGCGCTCCGGCCCGGCAGGCTGCGGCAGGGCGACGGCGAACCACAGGAAGCCGAATGCCCAGGCGACGAGCACCAGCGAGAAGAGGCGGTTGATCACGCCTTGGCTCTTTTCACTGTATCCCGCAGCGGCGCTGGAGAGGGGCAAGGAGCTGTGGGCGACGGAAGAACGGCATCCGGCCAGCCTATAGACGCTGTTGGATGTGGAAAAAAGCCGCTCTCCCGACGAGTCGCACGCACTGCGGCTTGTTGCGCGACTCGCCACGATCTAGATTCGCTGGCGACATGATCATCGCCTGCCCTGCCTGCGCGACCCGTTATGAGGTGCCCGAAAGCGCCGTCGGGCCTGATGGCCGCACCGTTCGCTGCGCGAAATGTCGCCACAGCTGGTTCGAAGACGGCAGCGTTGCCTTTGAAGACCTGCCGCCTTTGCCTGCGGAAGATGAGGGCGAGGGCGCCACGACAGCGGATGAGACCGCGGCTCCCACGCCGTCCGCCCGCGGAGCCGTTCCTGCAGAGGCGCAAGCAGATCTGGCCGATGACGAGGTCGAAGAACCAGCGCCTGTTGAAGAACAGGCGCCGACCGCGCCTGCCTTCGCTTCTCGCCCTGCGCGCAGAAGCAGGGTGCGCCTCTGGGGCTGGGCTGCGGTGATCGTCGCCGTGCTTGGCGGCGCGACGGCGGCCGCAGCGTCCTATTGGGGCCTGCCGGACTGGATGCCGGTGCAGCGAAGCGCTATGTCGGTGAGCCGGCCCGGGCTCGAGCTGAATTTTCCCGCTGAACGGCAGGAGCGCCGCCAACTGCCGAACGGCACCGAGTTCTTCGGCGCGAGCGGGACGATCACCAATGTCGATAGCGAAGCGCAGACCGTGCCGCCGATTCTGATCGTGCTGCGTGACGAGCGGGATCGGATCGTCTTCAGTTGGGAAGTCGCGCCGCCGAAGCGCAGCCTGAAGCCCGGTGAAAGCATCACGGTGAACGAGGCGATGACAGACGTCCCGCGCTCCGCCCGCGTGGCGGAGATCGGCTGGAAGCCTGTTTGAGCTGACGGCTCGCGTTCACCGAAAAGGGTCGAAAGCGTCGCTTGCAGCAATGAAAGTGCTTTGCTAAGGGCCCGCTCCTACCTGGCGGGGCCGCCTCACGCAGCCCTTGTCGACATGCGGTCGTGGCGGAACTGGTAGACGCGCAACGTTGAGGTCGTTGTGGGCGAAAGCCCGTGGAAGTTCGAGTCTTCTCGACCGCACCAATCATTCATCTGACGAAACGGATCTTCGCCTTCGGGCGGCCCCAGCCGGTCATCCTCGCGGGGCGGGGGCTTCGTGTGCGGGCATGGGGATGAGCAGGCCGATCACCGGCAGCACGATCATTGCGATTCCTGATGTCATCAGTGCGGGCGCCACGCCGAACGCCTCCGCGAAGTGGCCCCACAGCCAGCTTCCCAGCGCGATCCCGCCGAAGGTCAGGCTGCTGACGATGGCGACGACCCGGCCGACCACTTCGCGCGGAGCCCACATCTGCCCGGCGACCGAGAAGCCGGACAGAGCCTGCACCCACCCCGCCCCCGCGATCACCAGAAGGAGCAGCATCGGCAACAGTCCCGGCTGCAGCGCCACGCCCACGCAGCCGATCCCGTAGATGATCCCGGCGGAGCGGGTGATCTGCTCGGCCGAATAGCGCTTGCGGAACCAGGTGCTGCAGGCCGCGCCGATGACGGCTCCGAGGCCCAGCGCGCCGAGCAGCAGGCCGAACACGGCGGATCCTTCCCGCAGCATCTCGTCCGCGACCAGCGGCATCAGTGCCCAGGCGGCAGCCCCTGTGGAGGTGAAGGTCAGCGCGCGCAGCAGGATCGTGCGGATCTCGCGCGAACGGGCGGAAAAGAGCACGCCCTCCTTGATGACCGGAAGCAAGCGTCGCCGCTTACCGGTCGAGGGAGCCGTGCGGGGCCATCGCCACAGCACCAGGATGACCATCAGATAACTGAAGGCGTTGGTGGCGAAGGCGGCCTGCGACCCACCAATAGCCACGATTCCCCCGCCAAGCGCCGGGCCGAAGCTGCGCGCAACGTTGAACGCCAGAATGTTCAGCGCCACCGCCGCCGCCAACTTGGCCCGCGGAACTGAGTTGCCGATGGAAGCGGCCATGGCCGGATTGAAGCAGGCCACGCCTGCCGCAAGCAGAGCGGTCAGCCCGATGATCGCGACCGGTGAGGCGGCGCCCAGCGCTGCAAGAAGCAACAACAGCAGGGAGATGAGGAACATGCCCGTTTGCGCCGCCAGCATGATGGTGCGGCGGTCGATCATGTCTGCCCATGCGCCTGCCGGCAGCGCGAGCAACATGATGGGCAGGTTCGTCGCTGTTTGCACAAGGGCAACCACGTCAGCAGGCTGCCCTGCCGCAGTCAGGTGCCAGGCCGCGCCGACCGATTCGATGGCATTGCCGAAGTTTGAAAGGAGGCTGCCGATGAGGATCAGTGCGAAAGCGCGATGGCGGAGCGGGCTGCCGGTGGAGCTATCCATCTGCCGCGATTGGCAATTGTGGAGGGCGGCAGCAAGCAACTTCGCATGGGATTGGGCTTGCGGTCCGCGCTGCTCAGCCTCGCGGCCGGGCAATATCCTGCTAGAGCCGCCCGGCGATGACCTCTATTCATGATGTAATAGTGCTTGGTGCGGGGGCGGCCGGGCTGATGTGCGCGGCGCAGGCGGGTCAGCGTGGCCGCGATGTGCTGCTCCTCGATCATGCCGAGAAGCCGGGAAAGAAGATCCTGATCTCCGGCGGGGGGCGGTGCAACTTCACCAACATCCACACCGCGCCGGACCGCTTCCTTTCCGCCAACCCGCATTTCGCCAAGTCGGCGCTCAGCCGGTACACGGCGCAGGACTTCCTCGCCCTGATCGAGAGCTATGGCATTGCCTGGCACGAGAAGACGCTGGGCCAGCTATTCTGCGATGGTTCGGCGAAACAGATCGTGGAGATGCTGCTGGCGGAGTGCGCCAAAGGGAACGTGGCGCTGCGGTGCGGCGAGTCTATCCGGCGAGTGGCGCGGGATGAGGGCGGCTTCATCGTCGAGACTGACCGGCAGATCGCACGCACGGCTTCGCTGGTGATCGCGACTGGCGGTCCGTCCATCCCCAAGCTCGGCGCGACGGGCTTCGCCTATGATCTCGCACGCCAATTCGGGCTGAAGGTGGTGGAGCCGCGCCCCGCGCTGGTCCCGCTGACATTGAGCGGGGAGGATGCGCTGTTCCGCGAACTCTCCGGCGTTGCAACCGACGTCCTTGCGCGCTGCGGTGGAACCGCCTTCCGGGAGGCGGCGCTGTTCACGCATCGCGGCCTTTCCGGGCCGGCGATCCTGCAGGTTTCTTCGTACTGGCGCAGAGGCGATGCCGTGGGGATCGATTTCCTGCCCGATGCGGAAGCGCAATGGCTGCTGCGGGCGAAGCAGGAGACACCTCGCGCCACGATGCGCGGTCTTTTGCGTGCCGCCCTTCCGGCGCGGCTGGCGGATGCTTTGGTTGAGCGGCTGGAACTGGAAGGGCCGATCGCCAATGCGAGCGATGCCGCACTGCGCCAAGCGCAGGAGCGCCTTTCCGACTGGCGCTTCCGGCCCGACGGAAGCGAAGGATTCGCCAAGGCGGAGGTGACGGTCGGCGGGGTGAGCACCGCGGAGCTATCCTCCAAGACGATGGAGGCCAAGCGCGTGCCCGGCCTTTACGTGATCGGTGAGGCGGCCGATGTGACAGGCTGGCTGGGCGGCTATAACTTCCAGTGGGCCTGGGCGAGCGGGTGGGCCGCGGGTCAGGCCGTGTGACGATGCGAAACGAGGAAAGCGATTTGACCAGCGCCACCGCGGAGCAGCGGGTCGATCTACAAGCCTATTGCGCCAGGGTCGGCTATTCCGGCCCGCTCACTCCGACGATGGAGACGCTAGCGTCCTTGCAGGAGCTGCACACGGCGGCGATCCCATTCGAAGCCATCGATGTGTTGCTGGGGCGCGGTATCGATCTCGCACCGTCGGCCGTCGACGCAAAGCTGATCGGCGCAGGGCGGGGCGGCTATTGCTACGAGCAGAACGGGCTCTTCAAACGGGTGCTGGAGGCAATCGGCTTCCAGGTCGCGGGGCTGAGCGCGCGAGTGAACTGGATGGCGGCGCCCGATGCCCCGCTGCGCCCGCCCACGCACATGGCGCTGCGCGTCACGATGGAGGGGCAACCATGGCTGGTCGATGTCGGCTTCGGCAATTGCACGCCCACTGCGCCGCTTCGCCTCGACACCATCGACCCGCAGCCGACCGCGCATGAGACGTTCCGTCTTATCCCGCTCAGCGGGGAGGTACAGTTGGAGGCGCTGATTGCCGGGCAGTGGAGCCCGCTCTACCGGCTGACCGGCGCGACCCACCGTGACGTCGATTACGAGCTGGCGAACTGGTACACAGCGACCCATCCCAGCTCGCGCTTTCGGCGGGAGCTGATCGTCACCCGCGTGACGCCGCAGGCGCGCCATGTTCTTTCCGGCCCGCAGCTGACGGTCCGGACGAGCGACGGCGCGGTGGAGCGGCGGGTGCTCGGCCCGGCGGAGATCGAGCGGGAACTGGCCGAACGGTTCCTGTTGCCGGTAGAGCCGGAATGGCGGGCCGTGATCGAGAGGGCCTGCCAGGATGAGGAGAGAGCCTGAATGAGCGTCGCATTCCGCCGCGAGAGCGACGAGGAGCATCTGGAGCCCAAGTTCGAGCTGCCGATCCCCGCGGGCCCCAACCTGGTGACCAACCGAGGCCTGCGCCTGATCGGCGAGCGCATTGCCGGGCTGCAAGCGGCAATGGCGGAGGCCGAGGATGAGTCGGTTCTCACCCGGCTCCAGCGCGACCTTCGCTATTGGACGACGCGGCAGATCACGGCCGAACTGGCACCCAGGCCCGATGGCGACAAGGTGGAGTTCGGCACGAAGGTGACCTTCCTGCTGAACGGCAAGACCAAGACGCTGCTGATCGTCGGCGATGACGAGGCGGATCCGGCCAGTGGCCTGATCTCGTTCAACGCGCCCTTGAGCCGCGCGATGATGGGGGCGCAGAGTGGTGACGTGCTGCCGTTCGGCGGCGCTGAGGACGCTATAGAGATCCTGGAGATTGACGTCGCGGAAGAGGGCTAGGCGAGCGCTCTAGGGTCCCCGAACAGGCCGCGCTGATAATCCTGGATCGCCTGCACAATCTCTTCCCGCGTGTTCATCACGAAGGGGCCGTGGGCGAAGACCGGCTCACCGATCGGGTCACCATGGCCGAACAGGATCAGCGCGCCTGCTTCACTTTGCACCTCCACCCCCTCGCCGTCGCTCATCTGGGCGAGGTGGTGCTGTGGAATCTCGGCGCCTCCAACCCGTGCTGAACCGCGCACGGTGTAGAGGAGCACGCTGCGTCCCGATGGAGCAGGCAGGGTGGCGCTGCTGCCGGGCTGCATTTCGACAGTCGCCAGCATGATCCCGGTGAGGGACCGGATCGGCGTTGCATCAAGCCCGGAAACGGGACGCATCGTGACCCCATCCGAAAGCTTGACCAGCGGAATCTCGGCACCGGTCACGCCGACATAATTCGGCTCCACCATCTTCAGGCTTGAAGGTAGGTTGATCCAGAGCTGCAGGATTTCCAGCGGCCCGCCATCGCGCTTGAAGCTCTCGGGCGAGAGTTCGGCATGGATCAGGCCGCGACCTGCGGTCATCCATTGCACGCCGCCTGCTTCCACGATGCTCTCCCCACCGCCGGTGTCGAGATGGGCGAGGCTGCCTTCGATGATGAAGGTCACCGTCTCGAACCCGCGATGCGGGTGGGGGCCGAAAGGCAGGCCACGATTGCCCGGGGGGTAAGTCTGCGGCCCGTGGTGATTGAGGAAGAGGAACGGGTCCACCTGCTCCAGACCTGGGGCGGGCACCGGGCGGCGGGTGACGAGATCGCCGATATCCTCCCGCAGGGCTGGATGGATCGAAAGGACTTGCCGAGCACTCACGCCATATCTCCGCGGGTTCTATGGACAGGGCACTTGTGCACTCCGCGGCCCCAGGTCAATCTCAGCCGGGACGATCCTCGACAGGCCCAAAGCTTCTGCGCATCGGAGGCCGGGTCTGATGGGTCACCGTGCCTGGATTGCAGCTTGGCCCGGGGGAGCTGACCAGGTGCACGCCTGCCGCGAGCTGCCCATTCGTGCTGGCTGCGAACGTTCTCTCGCAGTAAAACACCATGACGCATGGTTCATTCCCAACGGGACCTCAGCAGGGCTCCGCAAGCGATTGGGCGCCCTCAGAGGCCAAAGGCATGCGAGGAGCATCGTGCTGTGGGGGCAGGATGCGAACAGGGGAGATGTCTGGATGCATGAGGGTCTCAGGGCACTGAGCCGGCGTGAAACGGAGGTGTTGCGGCTGCTTCTGGCGGGTCACGACGCGAAGTCAGCCGCGACGTCTCTCGGACTGTCGGTTCACACCGTGAACGAGCGGCTGCGAGACGCGCGCAGGAAGCTCGGCGTGTCGAGCAGCCGAGAGGCGGCAAGGCTGCTGGCGCAATGGGAACAGCACGCCCCCAAATTTTTGGGGGACAAGAAACTGGCGCCCCAAATTCTTGGACCCAAGCAAATCGGGGTCGCCGCAACGCCCGCCGTCACGCAGACGAAGCAGCGAAATCGAGGCCAGGTCGGCGTAACGTCTCCCTGGCTTGCGGGGGGAATGCTCGTGATGTCGCTGACGATTGCCGCTGTCGCACTTCTTTCCACCGCCACCAGCAGTGGCGGCGCGCAGGTTCCGTCCGCCTCCGCATCCGCCGCCACCATCCAGGCGATGGATCTGATGGCGATCGCGGATACGAACGGGAACGGCAGCGTCTCGGCCGATGAGTACGACGTCTTTTCCCGACAAGGGTGGATGTTCGTTTCGCAAGGGAAGGACGCCGTGAGGTTCGCGGACCTGGATGAGGTGGGCAAGCTCGGCGTATTGGGCATTGTGCCCAATGCCGAGGGGTTCATCACCCGGCAGATGTACCACGACGCCATTCCTGCGCGATTCCAGATGCTCGACCGGAACGGCGACAACAAGCTCAGCTCCGATGAGCTGAACGGGCGGGCGGCCCAAGGATGAGGGGCACCATTCAGGATTGAGCGAGGAGCGCAGCTTCCGAGAAAGCTGATCGGGGAGGGGGGAATGCGGTACGTTCTGTCGGCGGTGTCCATGCTTGCGGCGCTCGTTGCCCCGGTGACGCAGCTGGGCGCGCAGGAGGCCAAGGTGTTCCGGCCGTCCAGCGCGTGGGCGCTCGATTATGGCGACGATTATTGCCGCCTGATGCGGGATTTCAGCGACGGCAAGGATACGATCGGCCTCTTCGTCGAGAGAACCCAGCCTGGGCCGATGATGCGGCTGATCGTGGTGGGCAACAGCATCAGGCTTTTTCGCGGATCGGAACAGATCGGCTTCCAGCTCGCGCCGTCCGGCGCGCAGAGGATGGTGCCGCGGCTGCGCTTCGAGGCGAATGGGGAGCAATATCTGAACCTGGGGCCCACCATGTTTGCCGAACTGCCTGCAGCTGCGCCGGGCGCTCCTCCGCCAATGCCGGGCCCCTATTCTCCACGGGACGAGGTTGAAGCCGCCGCGCGTGTGACGGGGATCGCGCTGCAGCATGGCCTGGCGACGCCGGCCTTCATCGAAACAGGCTCCATGGGCGAGCCGGCCGGCGCCCTTCAGGCCTGCGCCGATGACCTCCTCGCCTCATGGGGTCTGGATGCGGAGAAGCACAGGAGCCTGACGCGCCCGGCAATGCCCGCCCGCCCGACGGCCGGGTGGATCGCCGGCGATGTCATCTCCTTTCAGGATTTCGCCAAGCTGTCCGGCGGGAACAACGAGCTGCGGGTGATGGTCGACCGGGCCGGCAAGCCGACCGCCTGCCATGTCCAGTGGCCCAGCCTCGGCGAGGCGGCCAACCGGAAGATCTGCGATGCGGTGATGCAGAAGGGAGAATTCATGCCGGCCCTCGACCAATCGGGGCAGGCGATGGACAGCTACTGGACGACGAGCGTCTTCTTTCTGATGCCGCCATTTGGACGATAGCCGCTTCGACGAACATGTAGCTCAACCTGAGAGCGCATAAACCAAAGTACCCAAGGAAAAGCGGGAAAGACCGCCTCAGAAGCACGTGCTTCTGCGGATGGGAGGTCTTTGCCCGGAAGAAGCAACAGACAGCCAGATGGCTGCGACAAAACAGGGGAGACTGTCATGATGAAGCTGAAGACTTCAGGGCCTACGAAGGGGCTGCTACTCGCCAGCGGCGCATGCATCGCCTTCCTGGCCGCGCCCGCCGCCGCGCAGCAGAGCATCGGCGACCGAAGCGCAGGACAGGCGGAGGAAGAGACCAGCGCTGCCAGCGGCATCGGACCCACCAGCGGCACGATCATCGTGACCGGCTCGCGTATCCGGCGGCAGGATTTCGAGGCGAACAGCCCCATCGTGACGGTGGACGAGGAATTCTTCGAGCAGTCGAGCACCGCCGCGATCGAGCAGCAGCTCAACAAATTGCCGCAGTTCACCGTTTCCCAATCATCGACCGTTTCGAACAATTCCGGCTTCACCGCCCCTGCGGCGCAGGACATCCAGCCCAATGCCATCAACACGCCGGGCGCAGCGACCGTCTCGCTCCGCGGCATCGGCGCCAACAGAACTCTCGTGCTGATCGATGGTCGCCGCGGCGCACCGGGCAACGCATCGGGTGCGGTGGACGTCTCCACCATTCCCTCGGCGGCGATTTCGCGAGTGGAGATCATTTCCGGTGGCGCTTCTGCGACCTATGGTGCGGATGCCATTGCGGGCGTGACCAACTTCATCCTCAAACAGGATGTGCAGGGCCTGGAACTCGACGCCCAGATGGGCATCAGCGAGTTCGGCGATGCGCTGGATTATCAGTTTTCCGGCATCATGGGTTCAGACGTCGCGGATGGGCGAGGCAATGTCAGCCTCGCCATGTCGGTCAACACGCGCGAGCCGGCGTTCGAGCGCGATCGGCCTTGGTTCCGCGACCTCTGGAACGACCCGAACGTGGGCGGCGGCTTCTTCGGTGGGAACCCGCGGCCCGGGGCAAGCCTGCAGAACCTCACGCCAGGGGCCGTCGCGGCGGTGTTCGGCAACCAGTTCCCGCTTGACCCCACCAACACCTCGCTCTCCGTCTACGCCAACGAAGACGGCTCGTTCTTCACGCCGGGGTTCGAATCGCCCGGCATGAACGCCTGGCAACCCTGGGCCCAGGCCGACGCTGCGGGCACGTGGCACCGCACGGCGGTGGGCACGATGGCGTACAACAATACGACCCAGTACCTGACCGTGCCCACCACCCGGTACAACGCACTGGCGCGCGGCAATTACGAGCTGAACGACTGGGTCGGCGTGTTCGGAACCGCGATGTTCAGCCACAGCGAGACCTTCACCCGGACGGAGGCGAGCAGCATCCAGACCGGCTGGGGCGTGTCCATCCCATGGGGCAACGGTGTCTATACCGGCAATTCAGGCGCGCTGTCCTCGGTGATCCGCAATGGCGAAACCTTCGGCTTCGCGCCCTATGTCGACCCCACCCCGAACGACTTGACCGACAACCCGACCAACCCTGCCTTCCGGACAGCCTATGGCGGCTTCCTGAGCTGCGCCCTCAATCCCACCGGCGGCTGCACGAACACTCAGGCCTTTCAACAGGCCATCCCGGCTGACCTGCAGACGCTGCTGAACGGCCGGACGGACCCGAACGCCCCCTTCGACCTGACGGCGATGTTCCCGAACAAGCGGGAAACCTTCTCCGACGTGCAGACCTATAATCTGGTCGCCGGTTTGGAAGGCACCGTACCGGGCACGGACTTCACCTGGGAGGCTTTCGTCAATCACAGCGTGTCGACGACCTCCTCCCGCCAGACAGGCATGTACAGCCTGGAACGCGTTCGTGCGCTCTACACTTCCCCGAATTTCGGGCAGGGATTCAGCCGCACGGGCAATGCGGCCAACAATGGCTTCGGCGCGTCGACGGGCCGGTGCACCACCGGGTTCGACGTCTTCAACCAGCAGGGCAACGCCTTCAACGTCTCGCAGGATTGCCGGGAGGCAATCGCAGCCGACGTCAATACCCGGTCGGAGATGCGGCAGACCATCGCGGAGGCGAACATCCAGGGCGGGCTGTTTGACCTGCCGGCGGGCGAGCTTCGCTTCGCGGCCGGCGCCAGCTATCGTGAGCTTGACTATCAGTTCGTGACCGACAACCTCACAAGCTACGGCCGGTCCTTCCTCGATCAGGCGATCGGCATCTACCCCAGCAGCAATACCGACGCCTTCATGGACGTGAAGGAGGTGTACGGAGAATTGCTGGTGCCTCTCCTGCGTGACCTGCCGCTGATCAACAGGTTCGACCTGGAGCTTGGCGGACGCATCTCCGACTACAGCTCGACCGGCACCAGCTACACATTCAAGATTCTGGGTGATTGGGAGGTGACGGACTGGCTCCGCGTGCGGGGCGGCTTCAACCGTGCGGAACGCGCGCCCAACCTCGCCGAGCTGTATCTGTCGCCCCAGCAGAGCTTCGGCGTGGATACGGTGGGGGACCTTTGCTCCACCCGCCTGCCCAACCCGGCATCGGCCAATCCGACGACGAATCCCGGCGGCGCCGCGGATGTGAAGGCTGCCTGCCTTGCCCTGATGACGCGCGACAATAATGGCGTCGCGGTGCCGGAAGCGGACTTCTTCAGCTATTACGGCCCGATCTGGAGCCCGTTCCAGCCGAACGCCGGAGGGTTCAGCTTCAACTCCGCCGTCGGAAACCAGACCTATCGGCAGACCATCGACCCCAACATCGACCCGCTGAAACCGGAGGTTGCGGATACCTGGACCTTGGGCGCGGTCATCCAGTCGCCCGTGGAGAGCGGCATCCTCTCACGCCTTCAGCTGTCAGTTGACTACTTCAACATCAAGGTGGAGGACCCGATCGGCCTGCTGTCGGTCGGCGCGATGCAGCAGCTCTGCCTCGATCCCACCTACAACCCCGCCATTGCCGGCGCTGCCGGGCCGGACGGCATCGCCGGGACGGCTGATGATACCGCAGCGTCAGCCATCGCCACCGTCGCCTGCCAGCAGGTTGCCCGCAGCCCCTCAACCGGCTTCGGAGCGCTCAATTCGAACGCGATGACCACGACCTACCGCAACGATGGCCTCGTCAAGCTGTCCGGCATCGATGCGCAGCTCAGCTGGAGCGGAGAGGTGGGGCCGGGCACCTTGTTCTCCAATGTGACGGCCAGCTACATGCTCGACTTCAAGGCGAAGGAGCTCGATCCTTCTCCGCTGGTCGACTACGTCGGCACCATCGGGACAGCTGTGAAGGGCCTGAACTTCGGCGGTTCCATCGAGTACCGGATCTTCGCCAGCGTGGGCTATAATCTCGGGCCGGCGAACCTCTCGCTCCAGTGGCAGCACACTCCCGCCACGGAGGATACGCAGGAAGCCATCTCGCCCACCGACAACCCCGGCTATCCGGCGTCGAACATCTTCAACCTCAATGGCGGCTATCAGGTGAGCGACGCCATCCGGATCCGCTTCGGCATCGACAATCTGTTCTACAAGCGTCCGCGCCTGATCAACGTCGACGAGGATCCCGATCCGGCCGAAGGCGAACTGTCGGGCGGCAGCTGGAACTTCTTCGACGACACGCAAGGCCGCCGCTTCTCGCTCGGCGCCAACATTCGCTTTTGATCCAGCATCCGGATGTCCAGCCTGGCCCTTCCCGCTGCGCGGGAGGGGCCATTTTTGTGGGACAGCCAACAAGACGGCCTCAATGCGCTCAGCTCAGCTCGAAGGGCCGGCCGCGCTCGCCAGGCAAGATGCCGCGGCGATTGCGGAGCCGCGCGCTCGGAGTTCGCATAGCTGAACCACTCCGCTCGACACCTGAACCGTAACGAGCGGTACGTTGTTGCCCAAGTCAAAAAGTTTTCCCCAGATCATGCTGTCGGACCTGATCGACAAACTTAGCAGCCGAATATAGCTAATACTGAACGGACCTGCTTGGATCGAAAAAAGGCGGGCCGTTGGGGAGATGTCTGGCGCTCTATTTTTAGCGCGTTTTTGAAAACCGGCGATTGCCGGAATGCATCCTTATTGCCTGACGTCTTCCCAAAGCTGGGCAAAAGTCGGCATGAAAACTGCCGGCTTCTTAAAACAGGAGGCAGAGGATGAGCCGCATCGATAAGATAACTCCGATAAGGGGCCTGCTATTAGCGGGCTGTGCGGTCACCATTTCGATAGCGGCGCCTGCGCACGCGCAACAGGCCGGGGACCCTGATGCCGGCGGCGGTGTGCTCGCCGCCAACCCGGAGGTGGGTTCTCCGCAATCGCCCGCCGCTGGCGGTCAAGGTACGATCGTCGTCACCGGCTCTCGTATCGCGCGGCAGGATTATGAGTCGAACAGCCCGATCGTCACGATTGACGAGGCGCTGCTCGAGCAGTCCTCAACCGCCGCGATCGAGCAGAACCTCAACAAGCTGCCACAGTTCACCACTGCCCGCACGCCCGTCAATGGCGGCGGCGAAATCCAGGCGACTGCGACCGTCACGCCAGGGTCCGCGACCATTTCGCTGCGCGGCCTCGGGGCGAACCGCAACCTCGTCCTGCTCGATGGGCGCCGCGCTGTTCCGAGCAACGCCGCAGGCATCGTGGACATCAACACGATCCCCTCGGCCGCGGTGGAGCGCGTCGAGATCATCTCCGGCGGTGCTTCGGCGACCTACGGCGCGGACGCCGTTGCCGGCGTCACCAACTTCATCCTGAAAAAGAACGTCCAAGGGGTCGAACTCGATGCCCAGATGGGTATCAGCCAGGAAGGGGACAGCTTCGAGTACCAGCTCTCCGGCGTCATGGGCTCCGACTTCGCGGACGGGCGGGGCAACGTCAGCATCGCGATGTCGGTCAACACCCGCGAGGCGAGCTTCCAGCGTGACCGGGACTGGTACCAGGATCTCTGGGCGGACCCCGACGTGGCGACGAACCGCCTGTTCGTGAACGCGCCGGGCATCGCGCTTGGCCAGTCGATCGTCCCGCAAGACGTTGTTCAGACACTGTTCCCGGGCACAACCAATCAGTGCGTGGGCGGCCAGCCGACGCCCACCACCATCGCGAACGCTTGCGGTGGCCCGACCGCCAACCAGTTCACCGCGTTCAACGTCTATTCGAATCCGGACGGAAGCCTCTTCACCATCGGGCGGAATCAGCAGGGCGGGCAGCGGTTCTTCACCGGTCCAACGCAGCAGGGCGATCTCCCCTACCTGCGTAACAATGGCGCGCTGAACTTCGTCGACACGCAATCCTATCTAGTGCTGCCGCTCACGCGCTATAACATGCTGCTGCGCGGCAATTACGAGATCAACGACTGGGTCGGCATTTTCGGCCAGGGTCTGTTGAGCCACACCCGCACCAAGGCGACGCTTCAGGGAAGTTCGATCACCAACGGCTGGGACGTCTTCATCCCGTACGGCACCGGTCGCTACACCGGCAGCGCGGTGCATTCCAACGCGTTCGGGACCTACGGCATTCCCAGCTCGGTCATTCTCAACGGAATGAATCTGACCGGCCTGCCCAACAATGTGAATGCGCCGAACAACCCCTATATCGACCCGACGCCGGGCGACCTGTCCGACAACCCGACCAACCCGCAATTCTCCGCGATCTATGCCGATCAGTTCGCCTGCGCGGCAAACCCGCTCGGCGGCTGCACCAACAACCAGTTGTTCGGTCAGTACCTGCCGGAAGACTTGCAGACGCTGCTCAACGCGAGGACGAGGCGAGCCGTGCGCGGGGATGCCCAGTATATTCCTGGTGCCCCGGCGAGCCAACAGCCGTTTGTTTCGGCCGCCAACGATCCACTGACGATGTTCTACAACGTCCCCGAAAACCGCTCCGGCTACACCGAGGTCACCACATACGAGCTGATCGCCGGTTTCGAGGGAAGCGTGCCGGGAACGGACTGGACCTGGCAAGCCTTCGGCCAGCACGGCGTCAACGAGACCTTCACTCAACAGAACGGGTTCTTCTCGCTCTCGCGCGTGCGCACCGTGCTGACCTCGCCCGGATTTGGCACCGGGTTCACCACCAACAGCAACCTCGCCAGTCCTCGCGTCAACTTTGGCGCGAACTTCGGCTCCTGCACGACCGGGATGAACGTCTACACCACGGCGTGGCAGGATATCTCGGAAGACTGCAAACGCGCCGTCCGTGCCGACCTCAAGAACCGTGTGGTGACGAGGCAGACCGTCGCCGAGGCCAACCTGCAGGGCGGCCTGTTCGATCTGCCGGCGGGCCAGTTGCGGTTCGCCGCGGGTGCCAGCTATCGCGACCTTCGTTTCCGGTTCATCAACGACACGATCAACCAGCAAGGGGCTTCGTTCCTCGACCAGGCCATCGGCCTGTACCCGAGCCAGGACGTCGATGCGGGCTATGAGGTGAAGGAGGTGTACGGCGAATTGCTCGTGCCGGTGCTGAGCGATATCCCGTTCATCGAGTCCTTCAACCTTGAGCTCGGCGGGCGCATGTCCAGCTACAACACCACGGGCACGAGCTGGACCTACAAGATCCTGGGCGATTGGGAGGTGACCGACTGGCTCCGGTTCCGTGGCGGCTACAACAGGGCGGAGCGCGCACCGAACGCGTCCGAGCTGTTCCTGGCACCTTCTCAGGTGGTGGCGGGTAATGCGACGGGCGACATCTGCTCGCAGCGATCGCTGGCATCCGTCTCGGCCAATGCGACGGCCGGTGGCAACAACGCCGCACGCGCCGCCGACATCCAGGCCGTCTGCAGGGTGATCATGGATCGGACAGGAGGCGCGGGCACGGCTGCGGAATATTACGACAACCGTGCGCTCGCCGATCAGCCGCAGGGCCCTTCGGGCTTTGCCTGGGTCAACCAAGTCGGCAATCCCAACCTCAAGCCGGAGACTGCCGACACCTGGACCGCCGGCGCCGTGATCCGTTCGCCCTTCACCAGTCCGTGGCTTTCCCGCCTGCGGCTGTCGGTCGACTGGTGGAACATCAAGCTGAACGACGCGATCGGCGTTCAGGCGCCTGACGCGGCCCACTTCGCGTGCCTCGACCCCGCGTTCAACCCGCTGGTGAACGGCGCGGCCGGCAATCCGACGCAGGCCACCCAGGCGGCGACCACGGCCGCCTGCTCGGTGATCCGCTATGACCCGTCGCCCTTGCTGGCGCCTGGCACGTTCGACGTGACGTTCCTGAACGCCGGACGGGTGGACATCATGGGCATCGACGGGCAGCTGGACTGGGCCGCAGAAGTCGGGCCCGGCACCCTGACGATCAACGCCCTCATCAACTACTACCTGCACTACAAGTCAGCGAACCTGCCGGGCGTTCCCTTGGTCGATTATGCCGGCACGCTGGGGCCGAACCAGAACGCGCTCAACCCGGGCGCCTTCCGGTATCGAACCCTGACGACGATCGGCTACGGCATTGGTCCGGCGCGGATCTCGCTGCAATGGCAGCACCTGCCGTCCGTGGAGCAGGCGGGCTACGCCACGTTCGTGCCGAGCACGACGACGCCGGAGTACAACTTCACGGCCTATCCTGCCTACGACCTGTTCAACCTCAACGGCAGCTTCGAGTTGAGCGAGAACGTCGCGGTCCGCTTCGGCGTGGACAACCTGTTCAACAAGGCGCCGCCGCGGGGGAACGTGAACACCACGGCGAACCTCGCGCTCGGGCAGCTGCCGGGTGGCGGGTTCAACGCCAACTTCTACGACGTGCAGGGGCGGCGGCTCTATCTCGGTGCCAACATCGAGTTCTGAGCAGAGGAAGATCCTCAAACTGGCAAGGCCCTCCCTTTGGGGAGGGCCTTCTTTTTTCGCCGAAGCGGCCGCCGACGCGCCTGTGCCGCGCGAGTTCGGCCGATCAGTTCACCTGCCTGCAGGGATAGCGGCTGGACTGGTTGAAGCGGCACCGGGTGCTGCCGAACGAACCCGGTTCGACAGAGAAAGCATCGCCAACTTTGGGAAAGGTGTTGAACGTCTCCGCCTCCGTCTGTTCCCAGACGGAGCCATCCGCAGCGGTCACCCGCAGCCTTTGAAACCCTACGGTCTGCACCGAAGCGATCGTGGTGGACAATTCCCGCGCTTGCTGCCGAGCCTGGGTCTGGCGTGGGGCTTGTGTTTGCGGCCGAGCGGGCTGTTCTGCCCGGGCACTCTCCGGCCGCCGAGCTGCCGGCGCAGCGACGGGCGCAGTCGCGATCCCAGCCCGGCGCAGGACATCGTCCATGCACCCCAGACGCCGCTCCGCGTCGGTGATCGAGCCGCATTGCGCGATGGCCGCCCAGTTCCGCGCCGCGTCGCCAGCGTCCGCCTGGGCGAAAGCCGGTGCAGGGACCACCATTGCTCCCAGGCCGAAGCAGATCACATGTCGTAAGCCCATCGCCCTCTCCCTTGCGCTCATTCGAGCTGCTGGTTCTTCCTCTATTATGCGGCGCAATCTAGGTCCGCTGGCTTGCCCGGCGCAATGAGCTTCGCGATGGATGGAGCCGTTTGTCACAGCTGGCTTCGGACTGGGACCACCACCTCAATCGCATTCGGCACGCACTCCACCAGTGCAGGAGTTCTGGTCAGCACTTCACCATCGACCGAGACCTTCAGGCGGGGGCGGGTCTCGATCAGAAAGCGCATGCCGCGATACTCCTGTGCGGCACCGTTCCTGCCCGGCAATTTGAGGAACCGCGCGAGCCAGTCCCACATCAGGCGCGCCAGGCTCTTGCCCGTGACAGCCTGCACGACCAGTTCCCCGCCATCGAGCGTCTCCTCCTCCAGGAACTCGACGCCGGAGTGGAAGCGCCCGTTGAGGACGCGAACCTCCGTGGCCCAGGTCCACTCCCTTGTCTCGCCGTCACTCACGCAAAGCCTGAACGGGCTGAACCGCACCAGGCACCAGAGCGCCCAAAGCAGGTATCCGAAGCGGCCGAGATAGCGCTTGAGCTTGTGCGGCACCGTCTCCCCGATCATGGGCGAGAGCCCGAGCGAGGCGGCATTGGCGAAATAGTCGCCATTGATCCGGCCCAGGTCGATCCGACGCCTTTCCCCCTCGGCAATGACGCGGATGGCTCCGTCCAGATCGAGCGGGATATTGAGGGAGCGCGCGAAGCTGTTGGCGGTGCCGAGCGGCAGCAGCGCAAACACGCAGTCATATCCCACCACCTCGTCCACGGAGCAGGAAAGCGACCCGTCCCCACCGCCAACGATCACCATCGGAGCGCCGCTTCTGACGGCATCGTTGACGGTCGGGATAAGCTTGGCAGGGTCGCGTATGGCGTGCGCTGCGAGGAGGCGAATGCCTGCCTCTTCCAACTTCGCGCGCGCCTCATGAAAAAGGCGTTCACCCTTCCGCGAGCGGGCATTGACGACAAGCACGCCTTCGCGCGGAACGGGTTTGCTCTTCACCTCAAGCAAACCCCTGCGGCCGCGAAGAGTTGCAGCCGCCCTTCGCAGATCGGCAGAAGAGGCTCACAGGCAACAGACGCGCACAGCCTTGGCCGCAGCTCCGTGCCGCCGAGGCTCTATGGGGTGAGCTGATCGGATGACCATCCGCCACCAACAGCCTGAAACACGCCGATCGTGGCGTTCAGCGCATCGGCTTCGGCTTGCACGAGCGACAACTCCGCATTCAGCAGCGCACGCTGGGCGTCGAGCTGCTCGAGATAGGCGGAGTAGCCCGCTTCGTAGCGGTTGCGAGCGTGTTCCAGGGCGCTTGCAAGTGCCGTGCGCTGTGCTTGCAAAGCCGACAATTGCTCCCGCAAGCGGGTGACCGCGGCAAAGTTGTCCTCCACTTCGCGGAAGGCGACCAGCACCGTGCGGCGATAGCCGAAGGCTGCCTGCTCCCGTCGCGCGGCCGTGGCATCGAACTGGGCCCGGTTGCGACCCGCGTTGAAGATCGGGGCGAGGATGCTGCCGCCGAGGGACCAGACGGCGACCGGATCGCCGAGCGCGCTCGAAACCACTGCGCCAGCCGACCCGCTGAGGCGAACCTGCGGTAGGAACTGCGCGCGGGCGGCAGCAAGCGTTGCGTCGGATGCCGCGAGAGTGAACTCGGCCTGTGCAATGTCCGGCCGCTGGCGGAGCAGCTCGGACGGGAGAGTGTCCGGTAATGCGGGTTGTCGCAGCTGGTCGAGAGTGGCGCCGCGTTCGACCCCGGCGGGGCTCTCGCCGACCAGCACGCTCAGCGCATTCTCCTGTCGTGCAATCGTGAGCCGCACCTGCGGAACGAGCTGAGCCGTTGCTTCATATTCCGCCTCCGCCTGCCGCAGCTCCAAGTCAGAGGTGTAGCCCACTTCGGCGCGGTTGCGCGCGATGCGCAGCGCTTCGGTGCGGGAGGCCAGCGTCTCCTCCACGATCTCCAGCCGCGCATCGAGCGCCCGAAGGGTGACGTAGCCGCTAGCCGTGGCCGCCGCGACGCTCAAGGCCGCCGCCTCTCGCGCGGCCTGGCTGGCGAGGGTGCCCTGGCGGGCTGCCTCCCGCTGATCAGAGAGGCGGCCGAACAGGTCCACCTCGTATGCGGCCTGAAACACCGGCTGAATCACCGTGCTCTCGGTGGCCGTGCCGAAGGGGGTAAGGGCGCGCTGGTCTGCCGCCGCCACCCCCAGATCGAGGGAGGGAAAGAGTTGCGAGCGGGACAGCGCCTCCTGCGCCCGTGCCTCCCGCACGCGTGCCGCGGCAATGGCGATGTCCGGGTTGTTGGCAAGCGCCCGTTCCACAAGCGCGCTGAGAACCGGGTCGTCGAAGCGGCGCCACCAGCCCTGGTGGAGCTCTGTGGTCGAGCCCGGGTCCGTACGCCAAGCGGGTGGCGGATCAACCCTCGCAGCATCCGTCAACGGTGGGATAGCGGGCGCGCAGCCCGCCAGCAGGAGGCACAGCAGAGCTGGTTTCGAGCGCCTCATCGTTCCGGCGCGCTGCTCGTGTCGACGCTTGCCTCAACCGACATTCCGGGCCGCAGGCGCCGGGCGAGCGGCTGGCCCGGATCGATCCCGATGCGCACGGCGATCCGCTGCGGCACCTTCACGAAGTTGCCGGTGGCGTTGTCCGGCCGGATGACGGAGAACTCGCTGCCCGCAGCCGGGGCGATCTGCTGCACGCGCCCGGTCAGTTCCTGCCCGCCAAGTGCGTCCACGCTCACCGTTGCGCGCTGTCCGGATAGAATGTTTGCGGTTTGCGCTTCCTTGAAGTTCGCGACCACCCACACTGTTTCCGGCACCACGAACAGCAGCTGCGTGCCGGCGGCGACGTATTGGCCGAGCCGCACCCCGACTTCGCTGACCTGGCCTGCCTGTGGTGCACGCACGAGCGTGTTGGCGAGGTCGATCTCGGCCAGGTGCAGCGCGGCGCGGGCGCTCTCCACCGCCGCCTCCAGCCCGCCGCGTCCGACGGTGACGGTGCGCACCTGCTCTTGCGCGATGGCACGCTGCGCTTCCGCCTGCCGCAGCGCGGCTTCGGCCTGGCGGAGCGCGGCAAGAGTCTGGTCACGCTCGCGCAGAGAGACGGATCGTTGCTCCGCCAACTCGGCCACGCGGGCCATGTCCGCCTGCGCACGCGCCAGTTGCGCACGGGCGCTTTCCACCGCGGCCTGCTGCCCTGCAACCGAGGCTTCGCTGGACCGCGCGCTCTGCTGAGAATTCTCGAGGCTGGCGATCTGCGCCTGCACGTTAGCCTGCGCCTGCTGCACCCGCTGGCGGTAGATCCGGTCATCAATCTGCACCAGTGGATCACCGGCGGCCACGTCCTGGAAGTCCTGGACGAAGACCCAGGTCACATATCCGTTGACCTGGGGGGAGATCACCGTCGTCTGGCCGCGCACAAAGGCGTTGTCGGTGGTCTGCACCGTGCTGCGGAATGGAGGCAAGCCCCAGGCATAGAGCGCGAGCAGCGCGCCTGCGATCAGCAGTGCGACGAACAGGATCGTCATCTTGAGCCCGCTTTTCGGAGGGGCCCAGCCGCGCGCCTGCGGGGTTGCCTCGGCCGGGCTCTCGATCGGGTCCTCCCGCCGGATGTGGTTGCTCTCAGCCTCGTGAGGAGGCGCGGTTTCCGGACCGGCGGGCACCTCGCCTGTTCTGCCTTGTGCGTCGGTCATTGGCTGGCCCTCATCCTCTGCAGCGCGGCAAGCTCTTCGGCGAGGGGATTGATTCCGCGCCACTTCAGGTACAGCCAGCGCCCCGCCAAGTAGCAGAACGCGGCCGCTGCCAAGGCAGCGATCAGCAGGAAGACGTCGTTGAAGGCGAGGATGTTCGCCTCGCGGGTGACCTGTTGCGAAAGGAGCTGTGTGCCCTGAGCCTGCCGCAGCGCCGGATCGGTGACCACGCGCCCATAGGCGCCGCCGAGCTGCTGAATCCGCAACGCGACCTGAGGATCGGTGGCCGTTATCGCGTGGACCAGCTCGCTGGAATGGTATCGCTCGCGGACGATCTGCACGCTGCCGAGAAGGGCGGTGCCGCCGAGGCCGCCCAGCGTCTGCGCCATGCTGAAGACGGCCGAGAAGCTCACCATGTGACTGGGCCCCTTGGCCAGCGCGCGCAGCACTCCCGCGATCATCGTGGGGCCCAGGAAATAGGCGGCGGCGAACCCGATAAGGCCCTGCGTCAGGTAGAGATTGGCGGGGCGGGTGAGGTTGCTCGCGTGGGAATCCAGCCAGGCACCCACCGCGATCAGAGCAACCGAGAAAGCAATGGGCTTGATCAGGTCCTGCGGGTTGAGCGTCAGGACGCTGGCGATGACTCCCGCGAGCGTTGCCGCTACCAGCAGGGCGTTGAGCGTGATGAGCTGATCATTGCCCATGCCCACCAGCGTCAGCAATCCGGTCGAACCGTAATTCTGCTCGCTCAATAATACGCGTACGGCTGCGGCGACGAAGGCGAAGCGCAGCACGCCGCGGGTGCTCATCCAGCGGGTGTTGAGCATGGGACTAGCCCGGTTATGCTCGATCAGCATCGCCGCACCGATCAGCAGGATCGATGCCGCCAGCGCGTAGCCAAGCCACGGCGTCGTCCACCAGACGATCCTGCCCTGCGTGAGCACGGCGAGCAGCAGCATGATGCCCGGCGCGAACAGCGCGAAGGTCACGAAGTCCAGCTTCTCGAACACGTTCGAGGTCTCACTCGGCGGCAGACGTAGAAGGGCGATGGCGCCAAGACAGATGAGGCTGAGCGCGAATTCGAATTGGTAGAGGTTCCCGATTTCTCCATTCGCCAGCAGGAAGGGGGAGATCACGCGCGCCAGCGGCAGGGCGACCTGCGTCAACCCGATGCCCAGCACCATTCCGCCCAGCCGCGCTTTCGCGGGCATCGCCTGCATGATGTAGAAGAAGCAAAGCGGCGTGAAACCTGCGCCGATGATCCCGGCGGCGGCTCGCAGAGCCACCTCCAACCCATAGGAGTGCACCAGCACCTGGGCACCGGAGATCGCGACGAAGCCGAGCAGGAAGATGCGCGTCAGCCGCTGCAGCCCGAATTGCTGGCGAAACTTGATCAGCATGAAGCTCGTGCAGACGTTGGTCATGGAATAGGCGGCCGTCAGCCACGCCGATTCCACGCTGGTCAGCCCGAGCGCCCCCTGGATCTGCGGCAGGTTTCCCAGAAGCAGCCCATTGCTGAGCCCCGCCGTCAGCGCCACCAGCACGCCGATGGCGAAATAACCGATGCGTCGCGGCATGGGGTGGGTGGGCGTTGCCGGGGAACCCGGCATGAACGGCCGCTCATGCGGTGCGAATTGATAGTCCGAAGCCTGTGACGCCACCCGCCCGCACCTGAGCACCATGCCCGGAACACTCAATGATCCGCAGGCGAGTAGGTTTCACCCGCGGCGCGGCTTCTGAGGCACGGGCGGTGGGATGGTTGT
Organism: uncultured Erythrobacteraceae bacterium; assembly: GCA_966251025.1. GTDB lineage: Bacteria > Pseudomonadota > Alphaproteobacteria > Sphingomonadales > Sphingomonadaceae > Croceibacterium. The sequence continues at coordinate 83,020 of CBINJM010000001.1, forward strand.
GCCGCGGCCGGGGTCCTTCGCGTTCCCCCCTTCAAGTCGCTCCCTAATGATTTGCGAGCAAAACAATTCCAGCGTAAACCATGATTCGAGACGATGCGCCGGCCCAGGGCGCACGATGAAGGGAGAGTTCAACATGGGGAGGCCACTCCACAATCGGCTGCGCCAGTCGCTTCTGCTCGCCGGCTGTGCCGCAATGACGGTCTTCGCCGCGCCGGCGTGGGCTCAGCAGACGCCAGATGCGGACGCAGAGACCGGAGCGAGCGTGCTCGACACGAACTCGCCGCAGACGGATCCAGGCCAGGCTCCCGCTCCGGCGGCAACGGCGCAGGGTGGCAGCATTGTTGTCACCGGCTCCCGTATAGCGAGGCAGGACTTCGAGGCCAACAGCCCGATCGTGACGGTGGACGAAGGTCTACTGACGCAATCGAGCACCGCTGCGTTGGAAGCAAACCTCAACAAGCTGCCGCAATTCACCCCTGCACAGACCCCAACCGCCGGTGGCGACATCCAGCCGACCGCGACGAACACGCCGGGTGCCGCGACCATTTCGCTGCGGGGCATCGGCGCGAACCGCAACCTCGTTCTGCTGGACGGGCGACGCGCGACGCCCAGCAACGCCTCGGGCGTGGTGGACATCTCCACCATCCCTGCCGCCGCAGTGGACCGCGTGGAGGTGATCTCCGGCGGCGCCTCCGCGACCTATGGTGCGGACGCTGTGGCCGGCGTCACCAACTTCATCCTGAAGAAGAACTTTCAGGGGCTGGAGCTCGACGGACGCCTCGGCATCACCCAGGAGGGTGACGGCTTCGAATACGAGTTCTCCGGCATCATGGGCACGGACTTTGCCGACGGGCGCGGCAATGTCAGCTTGGCGATGTCCGTCAACACCCGCGAAGCGAACTTCCAGCGTGACCGGTCATGGTACCGGGACCTGTGGACGGACCCGAACGCCCCCGGCACATCGCTCCGTCTAGACCATCCCGGCATCGCCTTCACAGCCGCGAACCCCTTCAGCGCAGCCGCGGCCAACGCTGTCTTCCCGGGTGCCACTCCCGCGATCCCGACGAACGCGACCATCTACGTCAATCCGAACGGCAACGCCTTCACCGGCAACGCCTTCACGTCGCGCGGCGGCGCGCCGTTCTTCGAGCAGCCGCTGGACGGCTATCCGTACAAGCTGACAGCCGCCGGCACGATCGCCAAGAACGAGACCGACTTCTACCTCATCCTGCCGCTCACCCGGTACAATGCGTTCGCCCGCGGCAATTACGAGATCAGCGACAATGTCGGCGTCTTCGGGCAGGCGCTGTTCAGCTCGGTGAGCACGCGCACGGTGAACGCGCCCGGCCCGATCACGGGCGGCTGGGCGGTCAATGTTCCCTACGGCAACCAGATCTATACTGGAGATGCGACCAGGGGCATTCCGTCCACGCTGAACCCGGACGGCACCACCAACGCCGCTTACCTTTCGGGCGGGCGGTTCGGCCTCGATTGCCCCGCGACCGGCGGCTGCGCCACCTCTCAGGTGTTCCCGGTGCCGGACGAGCTGCGGACGCTGCTTTTGAGCCGCACGGATCCGAACGCTCCCTTCGTGCTCAATTCCCTGCTGCCGGATCCGCGCCAGACCTTCACGGACGTGACCACCTATAGCCTGATCGCCGGGCTGGAAGGCTCGCTGCCGGGCACCGACTGGACCTGGGAGGCGTTCGTCAATCACGGCGTGTCGGAGACCTTCGCCCGCCAGACCGGCGTCTATTCGCTGGAGCGGCTGAGGGCCGTCGTGACCTCGCCCAATTACGGCTACGGCTTTCGGCAGCAAGGTAATGCGGCCAGCGGCGGCTTCGGCGCCTCCACGGGTACCTGCTCAGGCGGCCTCAACTTCTTCACTCCGCCGAGCGGCGGTTTTGCCGAGGATTGCCTGGAAGCCACGCGTGCGGACCTGAAGAACCGGTCCAGCTTCCGACAAACGGTGGTGGAGGCGAACCTCCAGGGCGGGCTGTTCGAGCTGCCTGCGGGAGAGCTGCGCTTCGCGGCCGGCGCCAGCTATCGCGAGATGGACTACGAGTTCCTCAACGATACCCTGACGACACAAGGCCGCTCGTTCCTCGATCAGGCGCTCGGCATTTATCCGAGCGGCAACGCCTTCGGCTACATCGACGTCAAGGAGGTCTATGGCGAGTTGCTGATCCCCGTCCTGTCCGACATCCCGTTCATCGAGGAGCTGACGATCGAGATCGGCGGCCGCATGTCTGACTACAGCACGACGGGCACAAGCTACACCTACAAGGTGCTGGGCGACTGGCGCGCGACGGACTGGCTGCGCTTCCGCGGCGGCTACAACCGGGCGGAGCGGGCGCCGAACATCGGAGAGCTGTTCCTTGCGGCGCAGCAGACGTTCGGCACGAACAATCGGGGCGATGTCTGCTCGCGCGCCAACCCGAACGTCTTCTCCGCCAATCCGGCAGTCAATCCGAACGCGGCGCAGGTGGAGGCGGTGTGCCGCGTCCTGATGGCCCAGACCGGCGAGCCTGAGGCTGCGCTGGATTTTTATGGCACGCCGCAGAACCCGGCACCCCAGTCGCCGAGCGCCAGTGGAACGGCCTTCCCCACACTGGTCGGCAACAGGAACCTGAGGCCGGAAAAGGCAGACACCTGGACCGCAGGTGTCGTCATCCAGTCCCCGGCAACAAGCGGTCCGCTGTCACGCCTGCGCTTCTCTGCCGACTGGTTCGACATTCGAATCGACGACGCGATCGGCGCTCAGACGATCGGCGCGGTGCTGCAGCAGTGCTTCGACCCGGTCTTCAATCCGCTGGTGCTGACGGACGCCACCGCCGCCGCGAACAGCCAGTTCTGCCAGCTGGTGCCGCGCAACCAGACGGGCCAGCTCGGCAACGTCGCTATCACCTACGCCAATTCGGGCCGGGTGCATCTGCAGGGGATTGACGGACAGCTCGACTGGGCGCTCCCGATCGGGCCGGGCACTCTCAACGCCAACGTCCTGGTCAATTACCTAATCGATTTCGAGAGCAGCGCGCTCTCGTCCCTGCCGATGATCGATTATTCCGGCACCTTCGGCACCACCGAAAACGGTCTCAACCAAGGCGCGTACGAATACCGCGTGTTGGCGACGCTCGGCTACGGCATCGGCGGGACACGGCTCGCGCTGCAGTGGCAGCACCTGCCCTCGGTGGAGGACTCGGCAGAGCCGGTCACCCCCAACGCAACGACGGGTGCGCCAGCCTACAACATCTTCAACCTCAACGGCAGCGCCGAGCTGGGTGAGATGATGACCATTCGCTTCGGGGTGGACAACCTGTTCAACAAGGCGCCGCCCCGGGTCGGCATAGACCTCAATGCCGATCCCTCCGTGGGGCAGCTCGGCGGTGGATCGTTCAACTCCACCTTCTACGACACCAATGGCCGCCGCTTCTACCTGGGTGCAAACATCCGGTTCTAACGGCGCAATGCGACTGCTTGCCGCTCTCTTCTCCCGGGGGAGCGGCAAGCAGGCCAGAGCAGATGGTCAGTCGCCCGGCATGGGTCTGGGCGCATCTGGATGATCGGGAATGATCCGCACCGGCACGGACTTGGCAGCCGGCGTCTTCGACAGCTCGTCATGGTGCGAGAGCGGGATCAGCGGGTTCATCTCCGGATAGTAAGCGCCGACACAGCCGTCCGGCAGCGCGAAGGCGGTGACCGTCAGGCCCCCCACCTCGCGGTGAACGTCATCCCCCGCATCGCTGACCAGCGCGACCTTTTGCCCTTCCTGCAGACCGGCGCGAACAATCTCCTCGGGGTTCATCAGCAGCACCTGCCGCGTGCCCTGGATGCCGCGCATCCGATCCGAATAGCCGTAGATGGTGGTGTTGAACTGGTCGTTGGAACGCATGGTGATGAGGCGATAGCGGCCGGGAGCATCCTCGAAGCCGCAGGCTGACAGCGACTTGGGGATCGTGAACTCGGCCTTCCCGCTTTCGGTCGACCAGATGCGCTCTCGCGCCTTGTTGCCGCGGTAGAAGCCGCCGGGCGTGAACATCCGTTCGTTGAAATCGGCGAACTCGTCCGGATAGGTCGCCTCGATCAGGTCGCGCACCTTGCCGTAATCTCCGGTCCAATCATCCCAACGCACCTTCGGGTTGGGGTCCAGCGTCGCCTTGGCCATACCGGCGACGATCGCCAGCTCCGACCGAAGGTGATCGCTGGCGGGCTCTCGTTTCGCGATCGAGCCATGGATACAGCTGAGGGAATCTTCCATGGTGACGGTCTGCGGGCCGGCGGCCTGGATGTCCTCCTCCGTCCGGCCGAGGCAGGGGAGGAGATAGGCGACCTCGCCGTTGATGAGGTGGCTGCGGTTGAGCTTGGTCGCGATCTGGACGGTGAGGCGCATCTTTTCCCACGCTGCCTCCATCTTCTCCCGTTCCGGAATGGCGCGCACGAAATTGCCGCCAAGGCCGATGAAGGCCTTCACCTTCCCGGCGAGAATGCCCTCGCACGCGTCGACAGTGTTCATGCCCTTCTCAGTGGGCGGGTCGAAATCGTAGAGCTTCTTCAGCGCATCGAGCGGCACCAGTTCCGGCTTCTCCGAAATGCCGACGGTGCGCTGGCCCTGCACGTTGGAATGTCCGCGCACGGGGGAGATGCCCGCCCCCTCGCGGCCCATATTGCCGCGCAGCAGCAGCAGGTTCACCAGCATGCCGATCGTGTCGGAGCCGTGGACGTGCTGCGTCACGCCCATGCCGTAGATGCCGATTACGGTGCGCGCTTCGCAATAGACATCCGCCGCCTCCCGCAGCGCTTGTTCGGAAATGCCGGACTCTTGCACGATCTCCTCCCAGCTCGTTGAGCGGGCGAAGGCGGCGAACTCCTCGAAGCCTTTTGTGTGCTGCTCGATAAAGTCGACATCCAGAAGGTGGTGCCGGTCTTCGCGCCATTGGCGCTCCTCCCGCTCCAGCACATGCTTGCACATGCCCAGGATGACGGCGATGTCCCCGCCGGGGCGCACCTGCTCATAAATGCAGGAGATCGGCGTCTCCTTGCCCGTCAGCATCTCGGTCGGGCTTTGCGGGTTGGTGAACGCGATCAGCCCCTTTTCCCGCACCGGGTTGAAGGTGACGATCTTGCAGCCGCGCTTCACTGCCTCCTGCAGTGGGTGGAGAAAACGCGGGCTGTTGGAGCCGGTGTTCTGGCCGAAGAAGAAGATCGCGTCGCAGATTTCGAAATCCTTGAGAACGCAGGTGCCCACCGGAGAGCCGATCACCTTCTTGAGACCGACCGAGGTGGTCTCGTGGCACATGTTCGAACTGTCGGGCAGGTTGTTGTGCCCGTAAAGCCGGGCGAACAAAGCGTAGAGATAGGACGTTTCCAGGCTTGCCCGCCCGGAGGCGTAGAACACCGTCGACTTGGGATCGAGGGCGCGCAGCTCCCGGCCGATGGCCTCGAAAGCCTCCTCCCAGCTGACGGGCACATACCGATCGCTCTCCCGATCGTAGCGCATCGGGTGGGTCAGCCTGCCCTGCTGCTCCAGATCGTAGTCGCGCCAGGTCTTGAGCTCCGACACGGTGTGTTCGGCAAAGAAATCCGGCGTGCAGCGGCGCGTCGTCAGTTCCCACAATGTGGCCTTGGCGCCGTTCTCGCAGAATTCGAACGGGTGCGGGTTGGCGGGTTTGGTCCAGGCGCAGGACACGCACATGAAGCCGCCGGGCTTGTTCTGGCGGCGGAGCGTTTCCAGCGCTGCGGGGGTCGACCATTCCTTGCCGAAGATCCGGCTGATGCCGCGCATCGAACCCCAGCCGCCGGCGGGACCTTCATAGTGGACGGTGCCTTCTTCCTCCGGAACTTCGTCGCTGGGCTTGCTCATGAATCAGGCTCCTTTCGAGCGGGATGCGAGGCGATCAGTCACCAAGGCTGTGACGATGGTCTGAAGGACGTGAAGGCCCCACCGCTCTGCGGCCTTGCGAGCACCGGCGCGGCGTTCTCCTTCAGTGATGCCGAGAAGCGGCGCGATGCCGGCAATGTTCACCAGGTAAAGCGCCGTGCCGTACCCGGCGCCGAGCAGGGTAGCCGGTGCGTCAGGCGCGGCCCTGCGAAGGTGCGAATAGCCATAGCCGAAGGCTGCCGACGCGCCGAGATGGTTGGCGAACTCGACCAGGCTGGTGCCGCTATCGCCGATCACCTGGCGTGAGCCGGTCTGCCGGTCGATCCAGTCGACCGAGTCCCGGTCCAGCGTCTTGCCGAGCAGGCCCGACTTGCGTCCGGCAACCATGACCGCGGTTGTAACGAGCCCCGCGATCAGCCCTCCGACGAGGGCCGCCTTGCCTGATTGCATCTCCATCGCTCCCGCACGGCCTCTCTGAGACAGTGCGAGGAGGCCACATGCGTTCCCCGAAAGAGAAGCGGGCCTGTGCCAGCCAAAGGACTGCAGCAGCTCGGCTCAGGTGGAGAGAATATCAGACGCAGCACGGTCGGGGCGGGCCCGCCCCGACTGTGCTGGGGCGGTCAGGAGGCAGACTCAGCCTGCCAACCGCCTCCCAGCGAGAGGAACAGCGACACGAGGTCGGTCGAGAGTTGGCCCTCCGACTGGGCCAACGCGGCCTCGGCGGTGGCGAGCTGACGCTCCGCATCCAGCACGATCTGGAAGCTTTCGCGACCGGCCTCATAGCGCAAGCGGGCGATCCTCGCCGCCTCGCGCGCCTGTTCCGTGCCGCGCGACAGGGCGGCGGTGCGATCAAGACCGCGAGCATAGACCGTCAGCGCGCTTTCGGTTTCCTGCAGTGCGCGCAGCCATGTGCCGTCGAACTCCGCAAGAGCTCCCTGCTGGCCGGCTTCGGCCTGCGCGATGCGCGCGCGGGCGACGGCCATGTTGGGGAAGCTCCACGAAATCAGCGGACCCACGCTGTAGCGGAAGGCGGAACTGGAGACGAGGTCACCCAGCGCAGCGGCCGTGCTGCCGATGGACCCGCCGATGGAGATGCTCGGATAAAGGTCGGCCGTGGCGACGCCGACCCGCGCCGTTGCGGCGGCGAGGCGTCGTTCCGCCGCGCGCACGTCCGGCCTGCGGCTGAGCAACGCCGCTCCGTCTCCGACCGGGATCGGAGTTCCAAGCTGCAGCGGGGTGGCGCAATTCACCAGGTCTCGCGGGAAATCGGCTGGCGGGCGGCCGGTGAGCACCGCGAGGCGGTAGAGGGCTGTTTGCCGGAGCGCTTCCAGCGTCGGGATCTCCGCTCGGGTCTGTTCAAGCAGCGCGCCGGCCTGGTTCGTTTCCAGCGCCGTTGCGCGGCCTCCTTCCAGCAAGCGCCGTGTCAGGTCGAAGGTCTGCTCCTGCACTTCCACGCTGCGCTGCGCCACCGCAAGTCGGCGGCCGGCGCTGCACGCGTCCGTATAGGCGCGCACGGTCTCGGCCACGACGGAAATGCGGGTGAGGTCATAGGCGGCCTGCACCGCTTCCACATCAGCGCGGCTCGCCTCCACTGCCCTGCGGATGCGGCCGAACAGATCCAGCTGGTAGGCGACGTCCAGCCCTGCGTCGTACAGCTCACCTTCCGGCAAATCGACATCGAGCCCGAGCGCGGCGCTGGACTGGCGTCGGTAGGTGACGCCGGCATTCAGACTGGTGTCGATCGAACGTCCGGCGCGGGTCTCGCGCAGCACGGCGCGCGCCTGGGCAAGGTTCGCCGCCGCGACGCGCAGGTCCGTGTTGGCGCCCAGCGCCTCGGCGACGAACTGGTCCAGCCGCTGATCGTCATAGAGCCGCCACCAGTCGGCCGGTGGGAGATCGGGGGTGAACACGGGCTCGGCCGAAGCATGGAGCTTCGCCTGCCCCGTCGCGTCAGGCAGGGCCTCCTTGTAATCCGGCCCGACCGTCGTGCAGGCGCTCAGCGCGGCGGCGCCGGCGAGGAGGGTGGCGAGGCGTTTCATGCGACGGCTCCCGCTGCAGGGCGCGATGCAACTTGTGCAGCTCTTCTCTTCTTCACCTGACGGTAGCGCAGCGTGCGCCCGAAGGAGCGGGTGACAACATAAAACACCGGAGTGAAGATCAGGCCGAAGATCGTCACTCCGAGCATGCCGAACACCACCGCCGTGCCGAGCGACTGGCGCATCTCTGCACCTGGGCCTGTGGCAATCGCCAACGGGATCACGCCGAAGATGAAGGCGAAGCTGGTCATCAGGATCGGCCGCAGGCGGGCACGGGCAGCGGCCACGGCAGCATCGAGCCGCCGCATCCCGCTCTCTTCTCCCTGCTTCGCGAACTCGACGATCAGGATCGCGTTCTTCGCCGCCAGTGCGATCAGCACCACCAGCCCCACCTGCGTGAGGATGTTGTTGTCCATGCCCCGAATGTTCACGCCCACCATCGCGGCGAGGATGCACATTGGGACGATCAGGATCACCGCGAGCGGCAGGGTCAGCGATTCATACTGCGCCGCCAGCACGAGGAACACGAACACCACGGCCAGCAGGAAGACGAGCGCGGAGCTGCTGCCCGCCGCCTTCTCCTGGAAGGCGAGGCCCGTCCATTCATAGCCGTACCCGTCTGGCAGCGCGCTGGCGGCGACACCTTCCATGGCTTCCAGCGCTGTGCCGGACGACACGCCCTGCGCCGCCTGTCCCTGCAGTTCGTAGGCCGGGAACAGGTTGTAGCGGATCACGCGCGCCGGACCCGAATCATCGCGGAATGTCGCCACTGAAGACACAGGGACCATGTTGCCGGTGGAGGATCGCACCTGCAGGCGACCGATATCCGTCGCATCGTCACGCGCATAAGGCTCCGCCTGGGCGGTGACGCGATAGGTGCGGCCCATGAAGTTGAAGTCGTTGACGTAGGTGGAGCCGACATAGGTGCCCAGCGCGTCATAGACCTGGCCCGGCGCAACTCCGAGCAGCTGCGCGCGATCGCGGTCGACATCCGCACGGATGCGCGGCGTGCCCGTGTTGTACGTTGTGTAGACCTGGCTCAGCACATCCGGCTGCTGGGCCGCAGCGCCCATCAGCGGCCCTGCAGTCCCTTCCAGCGCGCGATAGCCGGCGCCGGAGCGATCCTGCACCATCATCACGAAGCCGCTGCCATTGCCGAGCCCGCGCACGGTGGGCGGTGAGACCATGAAGATGTTTCCCTGGTCCGTCAGCGCGGCGAACTTCGCCGTCAGCACGCCGGCCAGAGCATCTGCGCTCAGCTCCGACCCACGTTCATCCCAGTCCTTCAGCCGCATGAAGATCGTGCCGGCGTTCGAGGAGGTCGCCTGTGTCGTTCCGTCCAGACCGGCGAGGTAGATCGCGGACTGCACGCCCTCCTGCTGGATCGCTGTTGCGAATGCCTCGTCCAGCACTTTGTTGGTGCGGTCCAGAGAGGCGCCCGGCGGCATCTGCACGACGCCGATGAGGATGCCCTGATCCTGCTCCGGGATGAAGCCGGTCGGCGTATCGCTCAAGCGCCAGCCGGTGAGTGCAAGCAGCCCGGCATAGATCACCAGCATGATCGCCGTCATCCGGACCGCCCTAGCGGTAAAGCGGCCGTAGCGATCCGATAGCCAGTCGAAGCCCTGGTTGAACTTGTCGGCCCCCACTCGCAGCGGGCGCAGCCAGCGGGGGCCATGATCCCTGTGGCCGGGTTCGTGCGGCTTCAGCAGCAGGGCCGCCAGAGCCGGCGAGAGTGTCAGCGACACGATCAGCGAGATGGTCGCGGCGGCGGCGATCGTCACCGCGAACTGCCGGTAGAAGATGCCGGGGATACCGGCCACCATCGCGGTCGGGACGAAGACCGACACGAGCACCAAGCCGATGGCGATCAGTGCGCCGGAGACCTCCTGCATCGTGCGATGCGCGGCCTCTCGCGGAGAGAGGCCCTGGCTGATGTGCTTCTCCACCGCTTCCACGACCACGATCGCGTCGTCCACCACGATGCCAACCGCCAGCACGAGCGCGAACAGTGACAGCGAATTGATCGAGAAACCGAGCGCGAGCTGCACCGCGAAGGTGCCGATCAGCGCAATCGGGATGGCGATGATGGGGATGAGGGCGGCGCGCCAGGTCTGCAGGAAGACCATGATGACGAGCATGACCAGAACGATCGCCTCCAGCAGCGTGTGCTGCACCGCCTCCACCGACGCCTCGACGAATTCCGTCGGATTGTACGGCGTGGCGTAGCTGAGGCCGGCCGGGAACTCGGCGGACAGCGCCTCCAGCTCCTGCTCGACCAGCGAGGTTGCGTCGATTGCGTTGGCGCCGGGCTGCTCGATGACCGCGAGCGCCACGCTCCGATCGCCATTGTAGAAGGCGCGGATGCCGTAATCCTGGTTCCCCAGTTCCACGCGAGCGACATCGCGCAGACGAGTGATCGAACCGGTTGCCGGATCGGACTTCAGAACGACGTCTTCGAACTCGGCCGCCGTCCCGAGACGGCCCTGCACGTCGATGGGCACTTCAAACGAGGGGTTGCCCGCATTGGGAGACTGGCCGAGCGCGCCCCCTGCGACCTGCACGTTCTGAGTGCGCAGTGCGGAGACGATCTCGGTCGCCGTCAGATCGCGGGCGGCAGCGCGATCGGGATCGATCCACACGCGCATGGAGTAATTGCCGCCGCCGAACACGTTGACGCCGCCCACGCCGGGCAGGCGCAGCAGCCGGTCCCGGATGACCGTATTCGCGTAATTGCCGACATAATCGATATCGAGGCCGGAGCCTTCCTGCGCTGTCAGCGTGGCGATCAGCAGAAAGCCTGTCTGCTGCTTATTGACCACGACACCAACTTGGCGAACCTGCTCCGGGAGGCGCGGCTCCGCCAGCCGGACGCGGTTCTGCACCAGCACCTGCGCGGCATCGAGATCTGTGCCGGGCTGGAAGGTGACGGTGATCTGCGCCTGCCCCTGGGTCGAGGAGCTCTGGATGTAGAGCATGTTCTCGACGCCGTTGATCTCCTGCTCCAGCGGCGCGGCGACGGTCTCGGCAATGGTTTCGGACGACGCGCCTGGGTAGGGCGCCGAGATCACGATCGTTGGCGGCGCGATCTCGGGATATTGCGAGAGCGGCAGGTTCGGGAAGGCGAATGCGCCGATCAGCGTGATGAAGATCGCGATGACGGCCGCGAAGATCGGCCGGTCGATGAAGAAGCGGGAGATGTTCATCGCTTATTCCGCCGCCGCTGGAGCCACGATCTCCGCTGCTGTCGCCTGCGGAGCGCGCCCGGCAGAGCGGGTCGGGGCAGCGGCTGAGGCTGCCTCGATCGGCTTCACCTGCGCCTGCACCTTCTGCCCTGGCTGCGCGCGCTGAACGCCTCCGATAACCACCCGGTCGCTGGCTTTCACGCCGTTTCGGATGACGCGCAACTCGCCCACGAGCGGGCCCAGTTCGACCGCCCTGGCCCCCACGGTGCCCTCCGCATCGACCACATAGACGAGGCGGCGCGACGCATCGGTCACAATCGCCGTATCGGGGATCAGCACGGCTTGGTACTCATCCGAGCCGGCAAGCTGCAGACGGCCGACCATTCCCGGCTTCAGGAAGCCGTCAGTGTTGGGCAGCACCGCCCGGCCGCGAACGGTGCCCGCGCCGGGGTTCACGATCGGGTCGATGAAATCGATCCGGCCGGCATGCACGTAACTGTCCTCGTCCTGAAGCCTCACCCGTACGGGGGAGCCCGCGCCGGCACTCCCTTCGCGTTGATACTTGAGCAACAGCGCCTCGGACCCTTCGAAGGTGAAGTGGATGGGACTGAGCGAAACGATCCGCGTGAGCACCGTCTGATCCGCGATCACGCTATTGCCCGCGTCCACCATTCGCTCCGACACACGGCCGGAGATCGGTGCGCGCACGGTCGTGAAGCCGACCTCAAGCTGCTGGGCCTGCACGTTCGCCCGCGCCGCGTTCACTTCCGCCTCGCCTGCACGGACCGCGGCCTGGCGCTGCTCCACTTCCTCCTGGCTTGCGGCCTGCGATGCGGCGAGCGTCTGTGAGCGGGCAAGCTCCGTCCGGGCATTTGCGAGCAGCGCCTCGGCCCGGGCAAGCTGCGCGCGAGCCTGCGCCAGCGCTGCCTGCGACGGACGCGCGTCGATCGTGAACAGCGGCTCTCCCGCACGGACGTAGTCGCCATCGCTGAAATGGACACGCTGCAGATAGCCGGTGACACGCGGCCGCACTTCCACGCTCTGCACCGCCTCGAAGCGCCCGACGAAGTCGTCCCAGTCGCGGACCGTGCGGACAAGGGGCTGCGCCACCGTAACCGCGGGAGCGGCCGGTGCGGGCGCGTCTTGGGCCCCCGAGCAGGCGGCCAGCGTGAGGGCGATGAGGATTGCGATGAAGCGTAGTGCCATTGTTTGAGATCGGGCCGGGCAGCCCGCCTTCCTTGCTGCATTGCAGCATCAACAGTTGATGACGCGCGGTAAGCGCGCGTTCATCGCAAGTCAACAGCTGTAGACTAGTTGATGGACGAGCCCCCTCCTTTGCCGCTACGAGCCTTTCCCATGCCCCCCGACTCCCCTGATCTGTCCAAACCCAAATCGTCCGCCGACACGAAGAAGGCGATGCTGGACGCGGCGCGCGCGCGGTTCCTGCAGGAGAGTTACGAGAATGTCGGACTGCGCGACATTGCGGGTGCGGTGGGTGTGGATGTGGCGCTGGTCAGCCGATATTTCGGCAGCAAGGAAGAGCTGTTCCGGGCGGTGCTGGGCGTGGGAGAGGACAAGGAGATCCTGCCCCCCGGCCTGCCGACAGCCGAGATTCCTGCTTATCTGGCGAAGCTGTTCCTGCAGCAGGACATTGACGGCAATGAACATGTGGAGCGGCTCCTGATCATCCTGCGATCAGCCTCGTCTCCTGCCGCATCTCAGATCGTGCGGGACGCACTGCGGGCAGATGTGTTGCACCCACTGGCGGAAAAGCTTGGCGGTAGCGGGGCGAAGTTGCGGGCCAGCACGTCCATGGCGGTGTGGATGGGCATGACGATCATGCGCACGGTCATGTCCGTCGAGCCCTTGTGTGTGCAGAACCGCGACCTTGAGCGGCGCCTCCAGCGGCTTTTCGAAGCTGCGCTTACGGAGACAGCGCCCCACTGAGGCGCTCCCGCGCTGCCGTCGTTGATGCCGGGCTGATGATTGCGCTTCTTTAATGATGCCGGTCGTTTTCCGCCGAGGGATCATCTATCTTTCACCTGATGATCGGCAGCAGCGACACCTCACAGGCAAAGCGAGGCCCGGCAGCATTCATGCTGTGGGGCTGGGCAATGCTGCTGGTCGTGCTGCTTTCTGCAGCGCCGACGGGCGGGCAGCCGCGCACAAGGCATCTCGGCTCCGCCTTCGATCCTGCGACCCTTTCGGTGGTGCTCAGCCCCAAGCAGCCGAGGTTGAACGGCGCCGTTTCGTCGCAGCACAGGAAGAAGCTCCCGGAAACCGAGGGCGGCGACGCCATTTATGTCGCAGGCCTCGCCGCCGGCGCGGTGCGCAATGGGCCCGCACGGCCGAGGGTTCGCCCATCCTATCATAGCGCCCTCTCTGTCGGCGCAGGGCACCTCCTGACGAGCACTCAAGGACCCAGGGCGCCGCCGCGCGGCTGAAGTCGATGTCCGCCAGACAGGCGGACGGTCCTGTGGTTGCCACGCAGGATCCGATCCGGATGCCAGCGTGGGCCGGTTCTGGAGTTTGCCATGAAAAGCCGAAGAAGCAGGCCACCCCGGTGGTTCGTGCCTGCGGTCCTGATGAGTTCCACCATCATCGGAGCAGTCGCTGCGCTGGTGGTTGCCTCATCGGGCAGTTGAACAGACGTCGCGGGGCCTCACGGCCCCGTGGCAAGCAGGAGGGAATGCTTGCCTCATCATACGCCTTTGATTGGAACCATCGTCGCCGGTCTGGTTGTCGCCTTCTTCATGGGGGCGATCGCGCACCGGCTGCGCGTCTCGCCCGTTGCGGGCTATCTGTTTGCCGGCGTCGTCGTCGGCCCGTTCACGCCCGGCTTCGTCGCCGATGTGGCGCTGGCCAATGAGCTGGCGGAGATCGGCGTCATCCTGCTGATGTTCGGCGTCGGCCTGCACTTTTCGCTGCGCGATCTTCTCTCCGTCCGAAACATCGCCGTGCCGGGCGCGCTGGTGCAGATTTCCGTGGCCACGCTGCTGGGCGTGGGCCTCGGCCTGTCGCTCGGCTGGTCGTTGCCGGCGGGGATCATCTTCGGGCTTTCGCTATCGGTCGCCAGCACGGTGGTGCTGCTGCGGGCGATGCAGGCGCGCGATCTGATCAACACGGAGCGCGGGCGAATCGCGGTCGGCTGGCTGATCGTGGAGGATCTGGCCATGGTCATCATCCTCGTCCTCCTGCCGCCGGTCGCGCAGTTGATGAACGGGGATGCCGCGGCCGGGGACGGCATCGCCGCCACGTTCGGCCTCACGCTGGTGAAGGTGGCGGCTTTCATCGCCTTCATGTTGATCGTCGGCCGTCGGATCATCCCGTCAGCCCTGCACTGGGTTGCCCATACCGGATCGCGGGAGCTGTTCCGGCTGGCAGTGCTGTCGATCGCCCTGGGTGTCGCGTTCGGCGCGGCCTACGTGTTCGACGTCTCCTTCGCGCTGGGAGCGTTCTTCGCAGGCATGATTCTGGGCGAGACGCAGCTCTCCCGCCGAGCCGCCGAGGAGACGCTGCCGCTGCGCGATGCCTTCGCCGTGCTGTTCTTCGTCTCTGTCGGCATGCTGTTCGATCCGAGCGTGGTCGTTGAGCAGCCCTGGACGTTGCTGGCGACGGTGGCCATCATCGTATTCGGCAAGTCCGTGGCCGCCTTCGCCATCGTCAAGGCGTTCGGCCACAAGACCGACACCGCGTTGACGATTTCCGCCAGCCTAGCGCAGATCGGCGAATTCTCCTTCATCCTGGCAGGCCTCGGTACCGCACTCGGCATTCTTCCGGACGAAGGGCGTGACCTGATCCTTGCCGGCGCGATCCTGTCGATCTTCCTCAACCCCTTCGTCTTCACCGCTGTCGCGGGGCGGGCGGCACCGGCCGGCGCTGCTGCGGCGGTGGAGGCAGCCACGACCGAGCGCGAGCGGGAGCGGGACAGGCGCGAGCACACGATCCTCGTCGGCTATGGCAGGGTCGGCACTCTGGTGGCGGCGGGCGCGAGGGAAGATGGACGCGCTCTGGTGATCGTGGAGGACCAGCCGGACACCGCCCGCTCCGCTCAGGAAGACGGCTTCACCGTCGCTACGGGCAGCGCGACGGACCCCCGTGTTCTGGCCGATGCCGGGATTGCGGAGGCGAACCGGCTCATCATTGCCATCCCGGAGGGGTTCGAGGCTGGCGTGATTGCGGAACGGGCGCGGCAGGCCAATCCCGGCCTGACCATCTTCGCCCGCGCCCATTCGGACGAGGAGGTGGATTATCTCGCCCGCCACGGCGTGGACCATGTGGTGATGGGAGAACGCGAGATCGCCCGCCGGCTCATCGCACTCGTCGCATCCTCCCGGCGCAAGAGGACCTAGCGGAAGCCTAGCCGAAGCTGTGCTTCAGCAAGACGTAGAGCAGCACGTGCGGATTGCGCTCGCGATATTCCCGCAGGAACGGTTCCGGCGTGGTCCGGTCCGGACGGTAGAACGTCCGCCAGCGCTTTGAGGCGGAATCCGTCAGATTGTCCGCACCCAGTGTGAGCGTGGTGCGGGCGCTCTGGCGGTATTCCACGAAGGCGGAAACGCGTGGCGAGATGCCCTGGATTTCGTCCGTTTCGTTCAGCCGGTAATGCACAGAGCCGGTGTTGCCCCGCGCCTCCAGTCCCCAGGCAAACCGAGCGAGATCCTGCCGGAAGGTTGCGGTATAGGCGAACAGGGATGCGCCGGAGAAATGCCGGTCCAGCAGCGTATAGGGGTCTTCCACCGAAGTATCGACATAGGACCCGTAGAGGCTGAGGCGGCCGCCCCTGATGCCGAGCCCGCCCAGCGGCAGGTCCAGGTTAGTGCGCGCGATGAACTCCCGCCCGCTACCGAGGTTGCCCGGCGCATCAAGGCCGTTCCTCACCAGTTCGCCCGTTGCCGGGTCAAGGTCGAAGAGCGGAATGCGATCCTGCACCTTGGAGACCGCGTTATAGCCGAGGTCGACCTTCACCCGCCCGTCGCCAAAGATGGTGCGGTCGGCCGTCAGCAGGAACTCCCACTTTCGCTGCGGCTGAAGCTCCGCATTGCCGCCATTTACCTGATCCGTGAGGAATGAGGCGCCGCTGACGAAATCCTCGAAGCGGAGCTGGGCCACCGTCCGGCTGGCGCTGAGCTGGAATCGCCACTGTCCCTGCGTCCAGTCGAGCGAAGCTCTCGGCTTGAGGAACTTCAGCGTTCGGCGCGCGCTGACGTCGCCCGTCACCTTCAGGCGGGAGGCTTCGAAGTTCAAGCCAAGGTCCAGCCGCAGATTGCTCGCCAGCGCGCGGCCGGCATTGACGAAGCCTTCGCCGCGATATTCGGACACCGTCGCCTGGTCGATCGGCAGGTCCACCGGGGTGCGTTCCCCGTCCTCGTCCACGTTGAAGATGTTGAGGTCCGTGCGCAGGCGATTGAACGCGCCTTCCGCGCCGATCTCCACGTTCCACCCCGCCAACCCTGTGCGGCTCCAGGCGAGGCGGGCAACGCGCTCGTCCCTGTAATCGTCGAAATCCTGGTAGAACCCCCCCAGCGGCGCCCCGCCCGGTGTCGTCCCATCGAAGCTGTCGTCATTGCGCCGGTGCCGGTGGGTGCCCAGAGCGTTCAGCTTCATCGCGCCTCCGGCAAAGGGCCGGGTGATGTCGCCGCTCAGCTCATAAGTCCGCCAGAGGTGGTCCTCGAAGTAATACTCGTCCCGCAGCTCGGTGGTGTCTTGGAAGACGTCGCCGTAATCATGCAGGGTCCACTTGTCGAAGGACACCTTGGCGTTGATGTGCGCGCTTCGATCCGGCGCTTCCTCCAGCGCCCAACCAAGGGCTCCGACCGTGAACGGCTCGGTATTGCGGCTCCTCTTTCCGCGGAACTCGATCTCGTTGCCGGAGGGCAGCGCGATCAGCCGGTCGAACCCCGTCTCGCTCTGCATGTTGTGCAGCTGATAGTTCAGCGACGCGTTGAAGGTGGACGCGCCCGCCGTGTAGACCAGGGCTGCGCTGGCCCGAGGCAGGATACGCCCCGTATATTCGCGCGTGAGCCGCCCCTCCGCGGTTCCGGCGAGGCCTCCTTCCTCCCGGAGGATCAGGTTCACCACCTGCGGCTTGCTGAGATAGTCCGAGCCGAACTCGTTTCCGGATGCCACCTCCACCCGAAGCACGCGCGTGGCGGGGATCCGTGCCAGCACTGTGTCGAGGGAATCGCTTTTCGAGCTGGGCCGCTGCCCATTGATGACCACGTTGCCCGCGGCCTGAGCGAAGCCGCGCACTTCCGTGCTCCCGCTTTCAAGCGTGAAACCAGGCACACGCTGCACCATCTGGAGCGCATTGGCCGGCGAAAACTGGGCGAAAAAGGCTGCGTCATAGACGATCCGGCCGCTGCCGCCGTCTTCGATTTCGACTTGCGCCCATGCCTGCGCCGGAAGCAGCGACAGGCCGAGCGCCGTCGCCAAGGTCAATGCAACCTTCAAGATCATCCCCCCTTTGCCCGTCCCCTCCTTCTTCGAGCAGAGGGTGTGGGTGTGGAGGAAGTCTAAGCAGCGATTCGATGCAGCGTCGACTGTCTTAATTTGAACGTCATTATTGCTTGCGGCGGAGTGCGGGCGATTGGCTGCCGCTGCAGCTCCGGGCGCTAGTTGGCGGTCCTGCCCTCATTGACGAGCAAGACGCTGTCCCCTCGCGCCAGGGACCACAGGCTGAGGCCGGCAGCCCTCGCCCGTTCCACAGCCAGGCTGGTGGGGAGGGAGATGGTGACGAGAGTGTTCGCGCCCGCCCGCACGGCCTTCTCCACGATCTCGTAGGAGCACCGCGCGGTGGACAGGATGAAGCCGCCCTGAGGTCGCAGGCCCTTGCTGGCCAGCGCGCCGACCAGCTTGTCGAGCGCGTTGTGGCGGCCGACATCCTCTCGCACGCAGACGATGCGCCCACCGGAATCGGCAAAGGCGGCTGCGTGGGCAGCGCCCGTGGCGCGGCCGAGCAGCTGGTGATCGCGCAGTTGGCCGAGTGCCGAGAAGATCGCTTCAGGCGCGATGGCGGGGTGGGGGGGCACTTGCGGCAGCGGCCTGGCCACAGCCTCAAGGTTCTCGATCCCGCACAACCCGCAGGAGCTTTCTGCAACCCGGGCGCGGACCCGCTCCGTCAGCTGCTCCACCCCAAGTCCGCTCAGCTGCGCGCGAACGATCCAGCCCAGCTCCACTTCCGCGACATGCAGATCCGTCACGTCAGAGGGGGCCTTTGCCAGCCCCTCGGTCAGGGCGAAGCCGAGCGCAAAATCGCCGAGATCCTGCGGGCTCGCCATCATTACAGCGTAGGAGAGGCCGTTGAACTCCAGAGCGACCGGCGCTTCCGGCACCCATTCGCGCTGAGCGGGGCGGCTTGTGCCATCGGTGAAGATCTCGGTCGGAGGGGTCATATCCGGTTCCGGCTCAGCCCGAGCCTGCAGGTGAATGCAATGTCCAGCGCTGGCCCTTTGGCCTGACGAGAAAACGCGGAAAGGCGATTTGCATCGTCTCCCCGCGCTTTTGCATCTTGCCACAACGGCCCTGCATCACCCCCGCAAGGGCAATGCAAGCAATCAAATCGTCGCCGCTTCAGCCCGCATCTGAGTGCCCGACCTCGTCCACCGTGTTGAACTCGGTGGCACGGGTCTGGTGCGGTGGATGCTGTCCTTTGGCCAGATAGTCGATGGCCGCGCGGGCGACCGGCGACAGAAGCGAGCGGTCATCTGCGAAGATCCCCGCCTTCATCCGCGGATCCCAGAACATGTCGATGTGGTCCGCCGTCGCCAGCACCGCCTCGTCATGCCCCAGCGCCTGGAAGTTCACCGCGATCTGGTCCGCCATGCGTCGCAGCTTGGCGGCCGTGCCTCCGTTGTCGCCGCTCACTCCGCAGGCTCCATCTCTTCGCCCGCGATCCGGCGCGAACGCTCGGTGTGGTCGAGATAATCCTCCTGCCAGTCGCTTGGCCCGTTGGACGGCGTGACCTGCACCGCGGTCACCTTGTATTCGGGGCAGTTGGTCGCCCAGTCCGAATAGTCGGTCGTCACCACGTTGGCCTGCGTCGCCGGGTGGTGGAAGGTCGTGTAGACCACGCCCGGCGCCACGCGATCGGTGACCAGCACGCGCAGCGTCGTCTCGCCGGTGCGACTGGCGAGACGTGCCCAGTCACCGTCCTTCAACCCGCGATTTTCGGCGTCGGTCGGGTGCATCTCCAGCCGGTCCTCATCATGCCAGACGGTGTTGGCCGTGCGGCGGGTCTGCGCGCCGACGTTGTACTGGCTGAGGATGCGGCCGGTGGTCAGCAGCAGCGGGTAGCGCGGACCGGTCTTTTCGTCCGTCGGGATATAGTCGGTGACGACGAACTTGCCCTTGCCGCGAACGAAGCCTTCCACGTGCATGACGGGCGAGCCTTCCGGATTCGCCTCGTTGATCGGCCACTGCACGCTGCCACGCTCCTCCAGCAGCTCCCAGGAGAGACCGGCGAAGCTCGGCGTGAGCCGAGCGATCTCGGCGGTGATCTCCTTCGGGTGCGTGTAGGCCCAGTTCGCGCCCAGCGCATTGGCCAGCAGCTGCGTGACCTGCCAGTCTTCATAGCCGTTTGCCGGTTCCATCACCTTGCGCACCGGCTGGATGCGCCGCTCCGCATTGGTGAAGGTGCCGCTCTTCTCGAGGAAGGTGGAGCCCGGGAGGAAGACGTGAGCGTAGCTCGCGGTTTCGTTCAGGAACAGGTCGTGGACGATCACGCATTCCATCGCGCGCAGGCCGTCAGCCACGTGCTGCGTGTTGGGGTCGGACTGCAGGATGTCCTCGCCCTGGATGTAGATCGCGCGGAAGCTGCCATCCACGGCCGCGTCGAGCATGTTGTTGATGCGCAGGCCCGGCTCTGTGTCGAGCGTCACGCCCCAGTCCTTCTCGAACAGGGAGCGCGTCTCCACGTCCGAGATATG
The DNA here is from genome assembly GCA_966251025.1 of uncultured Erythrobacteraceae bacterium. Classification (GTDB taxonomy): domain Bacteria; phylum Pseudomonadota; class Alphaproteobacteria; order Sphingomonadales; family Sphingomonadaceae; genus Croceibacterium. The sequence goes on from CBINJM010000001.1 coordinate 103,046, forward strand.
GCGGTAGCCCGGCAACTCATGCGGGAAGCTGCCCATGTCGCAGCTGCCCTGCACGTTGTTCTGGCCGCGCAGCGGGTTCACGCCCACGCCCGGCCGGCCGATATTGCCGGTGCACATGGCAAGGTTGGCAATCGCCATCACGGTGGAGGAGCCCTGCGAGTGCTCCGTCACGCCGAGGCCGTAATAGATCGCCGCATTGCCGCCGGTCGCGTAGAGGCGCGCCGCCTGGCGCACGGTCTCCGCCGGAACGCGGGTGACCGCCTCCAGCGTCTCCGGGCTGTGCCGCTCGTCAGAGACGAAGCGCGCCCAGTCCTGGTACTCGTCCCAATCGCAGCGCTCGCGGATGAACGCCTCGTTCGCGAGCCCTTCGGTGACGATCACATGCGCCATGCTGGTGAGCACGGCGACGTTGGTGCCGGGCTGCAGCGGCAGGTGATGGTCCGCCTCGATATGCGGAGTGCGGACCAGGTCGATGCGGCGCGGGTCGACCACGATCAGCCGGGCCGGCGGCTTGCCGTTGAGGCCGCGCAGGCGCTGCTTCATGCGGCTGGCGAAGACGGGGTGCCCGTCTGTCGGGTTGGCGCCGATCACCATGATGACGTCGGAGTCCATCACGGAATCGAAGTCCTGCGTGCCGGCGCTGGTGCCGAACGTGGTCTTCAGCCCGTAACCCGTCGGCGAGTGGCAGACGCGCGCGCAGGTGTCGGTGTTGTTGGAGCCGAACACCGCGCGGATCAGCTTCTGGACGAGGTAGGTCTCCTCGTTCGTGCAGCGGCTGGAGGTGATGCCGCCCAGCGCGCGGGCGCCGTGCTTGGCCTTGATGGCGTTGATCTTGGTGGCGGTGAAGGACAGCGCCTCTTCCCAGCTCACCTCGCGCCAAGGCTGGTCGATGCTGTCGCGCACCATCGGGTTGAGGATGCGGTCCTTGTGGTTGGCATAGCCCCAGGCGAAGCGGCCCTTGACGCAGCTATGGCCGCGATTGGCCTTGCCATCCTTCCACGGCACCATGCGGACGAGCTGCTCGCCGCGCATCTCCGCGCGGAAGGTGCAGCCGACGCCGCAATAGGCGCAGGTGGTGACGACCGCGCGCTCCGGCAGGCCGACCTGGGTAACGCTCTTCTCGTAGATGGCGGCCGTGGGGCAGGCCTGCACGCAGGCGCCGCAGCTGACGCATTCGGAGGAGAGGAAGCTGTCGTTCTTCTGGCCGGGGCTCATCACGGAGGCGAAGCCGCGCCCGTCGATGGTCAGAGCGAAAGTGCCCTGCACCTCGTCGCAGGCGCGCACGCAGCGGCTGCAAAGGATGCACTTGGACGGCTCGAACTGGAAATAGGGATTGGAGACGTCGTTCGTCAGGTCGAGGTGGTTGTCGCCTTCATAGCCATAGCGCACGTCGCGCAGGCCCACGGCGGCGGCTTCCGCCTGCAGCTCGCAATCGTTGTTGGCGGAGCAGGTCAGGCAGTCGAGCGGGTGGTCGGAGATGTAGAGCTCCATCACGCCGCGGCGCAGCTTCTCGAGCCGCGGCGTCTGCGTCTTGACCTTCATGCCGGGCATGACGGGCGTGGTGCAGGAGGCAGGGGTGCCGCGTGCGCCTTCGATCTCCACCAGGCACATGCGGCAGGAGCCGAACGCCTTCATGTTGTCGGTCGCGCACAGCTTGGGAATGGCGCCGCCGCCGGACTCCGCCGCCGCGCGCATGACGCTGGTGCCGGCGGGGACGGTAACCTCGCGCCCGTCGATGGTCAGGCTGACCATCTCGTCCGACTTGACCTCGGGTGTCCCGAAGTCCTTCTGGCGTTCATATCCCATCGTCTTGCTCCATCGCCGCCCGTTCGACCATTTCGAGATCGGCCGGCGTATTGATGTTGGCTGGTGCGGAGGCGCCGCTCACTCCCCGCGCACCGGCGGCTTGTGCCAGGGCCATCATCGAGTGGCGTCCTTCACTCTGGAGGATCGCCTCGACAATCGATGCCACGTCGCTTGTCCAATGGCCGATAATCGGTTGAGTTTCAAGGTAGGCGGGCGGCGGCGAAAGAATCTGCAAGAGATCCTCCGGCAGGCCCACCGAATCCACTCCGCAGGTGAGGATGCTGGCGTAATCCTCGTCCTGGGCATAGCGCAGCCCGGCCGCTATTCCGCCCAGCGGGCCCATGCCGGGGCGAGGCCAGTCGGGGATGCAGAGGGCCGGCCCATTCTCGCGCCCGGCGATGACCACCAGCTCGCAATGAGCCGACAGCGCATCGACGGCGCGCGCGAGCAGGGTACGGCCGCCAAGCTCCGCCAGCGCCTTGTCGCTGCCGAAGCGGCTCGATTGCCCGCCAGCAAGGACCACGCCGAGGATCATCGCTGCGCGCCCGGCCGTGATGCGACGGCGGCGTGCGTCACCTCAGGCATTCGCCTTGTCGAGCACCAGATCGACCAGGCGCCCATCGCCGCGGACGAAATCCTCCGGCCAGTTCCTGAGCGCGCTCATCACCGGATAGGGTGTGAAGCCGCCGAGCGCACAGAGCGAACCGAACTTCATCGTCTCGCACAAGTCGGTCAGCAGAGCGATCTCCTGCTCGGGCAGGCGGCCGTTGTCCTTCGGCGCATTGTGCATGACCGGCTGAAGCTCGACCACGTCACGCTTGCGGGCAATGCTGTCGGCGCTGCCGCGAGCAGCACGGATGCGGTCGATCACCTCAACCCCGCGTACCGCGCCGATCCGGCAGGGCGTGCACTTGCCGCAGCTTTCCGCCGCGCAGAACTCCATCGCGAAGCGAGCCATGGAGCTCATGTCCGTCTCGTCGTCGAACACGGTGATGCCGCCATGGCCGATCAGCGCATCGGCTGCGGTATATTCCTCGTAGTCGAACTTGATGTCGAACTGGTCGGGGTGGATGTAGGCGCCGAGCGGCCCACCCACCTGCACCGCCTTCACCGGACGGCCGGACTGCGTGCCGCCGCCGATGTCCTCGATCAGCTCGCGCAGGGTGATGCCAAACGCCGTCTCGAACAGGCCGCCATGCTTGATGTTGCCGGCGAGCTGGATCGGCATGGTACCCTTGGAGCGGCCCATGCCCAGCGCTTCGTAATCGTTCGCGCCGCCTTCGCCGAGGATATGCGGCACGGCGGCGAGGGTGAGCACGTTGTTCACCACGGTCGGCCGGCCGAACAGGCCCTGGATGGCAGGGAGCGGCGGCTTGGCGCGCACTTCGCCGCGCTTGCCTTCGAGCGAGTTCAGCAGCGACGTTTCCTCGCCGCAGACATAGGCCCCGGCGCCCACGCGCACCTCGCACTGGAACGGCGCGATGATGTGGGCGCACAGGCGCAGCGCCGCCTCCATCTTGCGGATCGCGTCCGGATATTCGCTGCGCAGGTAGATATAGCCCCGGTCCGCGCCCACGGCCTCACCCGCGATCGCCATGCCCTCGATCAGGGCATAGGGGTCGCCTTCCATCAGCATGCGGTCGGCGAAGGTGCCGGAATCGCCTTCGTCCGCATTGCAGACGATGTACTTCTTCGGGCCCGCAGCGGCGGCGACCGTGCGCCACTTGATGCCGGCCGGGAAGCCCGCGCCGCCGCGGCCGCGAAGGCCGGAGCGCAGCACTTCCTCGATGATCTGCTCGGAGCCGATCTCGCGCGCACGGCGCAGGCCGGTCCAGCCGCCGGTCGCCGCGTAGTCCTCAAGGCTGAGGGGGCGGGTCTTGCCGGCGCGAGCGAAGGTCAGCCGCTGCTGGCGGGCGATGAACGGGTGCTCCTCGATCAGGCCGATCGCCTTGTCCGAAGACCCATCGAGGATCGCCGCCACGTCGTCGACAGTCGCGGGGCCGAAGCCTCTGCCGTCGATCTCCACCAGCGGCTCAAGCCAGTGCATGCCCCAGCTGGAGGTGCGCTGAACTTCATGGCCCTGCTTGGCGAAGGCTTCGGCCAGCTTGTCCGCGCCCAGCGCGCGGGCTGCGGCGTCGTCGGAAATGCGGATGATCATCGTGCGTCCTCAATCACGTGGACGAGAGCCTTCTCGTCAAGCCGGGCATGAAGCGTATCGCCGACCCGGGCGGCGGGCCCGACGGAGCACAGGCCGAGGCAATAAACGGTGGCGATGTGCACGCGGTCGCCCGCCGCCTTCGTCGCCTTGTCGATCAGCTTCTCGACCCCGCGCGCCTTGCACGCTTCCGCCCGGCAGATCTGCACTTCCGGCCGCGGATCGGCCTTGGGGGTGAAATCGTGATAGAAGCTGACCACGCCATGCACGTCGGCGCGGCTGAGATTGAGCCCGGCGGCGATCAGCCGCTCCGCCTCATCGTCAACGCAGCCGAACTCTTCCTGCACATCATGCAGGATCGGCAGCAGCGGACCTTCCTGGTTGCGGTGCGCTGCCAGGATCTCGGCGATGCGCTGGGTCTTGTCGGTCATTCGCGTCTCAAATCTTCTCGTTCAGCCGGGCTGCGTGCCACGCGACATGCTCGGCCATGAAGGTGGAGATGAAATAATAGGAGTGGTCGTACCCCTCCTGCATGCGGATCGTGGCGCGCATATCCACATTGCGGCACGCTTCGTCCAGCAAATGCGTCTTCAGCTGCTCGCCAAGGAAGTTGTCCGCCGTGCCCTGGTCCACCAGCAGGTCAGTAAGGCGGGCACCGTCATCGATCAGCGCTGTCGCATCATACTCCCGCCACGCCGCCTTGTCGCTGCCGAGATAGCCGGTCAGCGCCTTTTCGCCCCAGGGGCAGCGCAGGGGGCTCACGATCGGAGCGAAGGCGCTGGTGGAGCGGAAGCGGCCGGGGTTGCGAAGGCTGATGGTCAGCGCGCCATGCCCACCCATGGAATGGCCGGTGATCCCCTGTCGATCCATGTCGACCGGGAAGCCCGCCGCGAGGATGCCAGGCAGCTCCTGCTCGATATAGGAGCGCATGCGGAAGTTCTTCGCCCACGGCTCCTGCACCGCATCGACATAGAAGCCGGCGCCCTTGCCGAAATCGTAGCCCTCATCGTCCGGCACGTCCTCGCCCCGGGGGGAGGTGTCCGGCGCCACAAAGATGATGCCGTGTTCGGCGCAGGCGGCGCGGTACTCGCCCTTTTCCATGACATTCGCATGGGTGCAGGTGAGGCCGGACAGGTACCACAGCACCGGCAGCTTCGTGCCTGGCGCATGATCCGGCACGAAGACGGCGAACTGCATCGCCGTCCCCGTCGTTTCGCTGTCGTGCCGGTAGACGCCCTGCGTGCCGCCGTGGCTCCTGTTCTCGCTGACAGTCTCCATGTCAGCCCTCCGGCATCATCTTGAGGGCGCACAGCTTGTTGCCGTCCGGGTCCCGCACATAAGCGAGGTAGATCCCGCCCGCGCCGCGCTCGCGGATGCCGGGCGGGTCCTCGATGGCGGTGCCCCCGGCGGCGAGGCCAGCGGCGTGCCAGGCGTCACCCTGTTCCGGCGAGTCCACCCTGAAGCCGACCGTCACCCCGTTGCCTGGCTGGGCATCATCCTTGTCCAGCGGTTCGCCCACGATCAGGAAGGTGTCGTCCCGCTGCCAGAACCAGCGATTGCGGTCCTCGTCCTTCCAGCTCTCAGCGCCGCCGAGCGCGTCCATGATCGCGTCGTAGAACGTCTTGGCGCGCTCTACGTCGTTGCTGCCCAGGTGGACGTGGCTGAACATCGCGCGCTGTTATCCGCGCTCGCCGACGTTGGGCGTAAAGACGCAGATCTTGTTGCCATCAGGGTCGCGCAGATAGGCGCCGTACATGTTGCCGGGCGAGTTGGCGCGGAAGCCGGGCTTGCCCTCGCAGGTGCCGCCGGCTTCCAGGCCCGCCTGATGCCAGCGGTCCACCTCGTCGTAGCTCTTCGCCGTCAGACCGAGCGTGTGACCGTTGGAGACGGTGGCCGCCTCTCCATTCGCCGGCTTCGCGACGATGAAGGAGCCGGTTGCGCTGGGATAGGCAGTGCCGTGGGGCAGCGCGTGCCCTTCATAACCCAGCACGCCCATCGTGGCGTTGTAGAAGGCGCGCGACTTGTCGAGGTCGTTGGTGCCGAGGAAGACGTGGTTGAACATCTGTGTCGATCCTTATGCTTAGTAAACGACCACGCTGCGGATGCTCTCGCCCGCATGCATGAGGTCGAAGCCCTTGTTGATCTCTTCGAGGGTGAGGACGTGGGTGATCATCGGGTCGATCTCGATCTTCCCGTTCATGTACCAGTCCACGATCTTGGGCACGTCGGTGCGGCCCTTGGCCCCGCCGAACGCGGTGCCGCGCCAGTTCCGCCCGGTGACGAGCTGGAACGGGCGGGTGCTGATCTCCTTGCCCGCCTCGGCCACGCCGATGATGATGGAGGTGCCCCAGCCGCGGTGGCAGGCTTCCAGCGCCGTGCGCATCACCTCGGTATTGCCGGTGCAGTCGAACGTGTAGTCCGCGCCGCCATCGGTCAGTTCGACCACTTTGGCCACGACCTCGTCCCGGCTCATCCCCTTGGTGTTGAGGAAGTGGGTCATGCCGAAGCGGCGGCCCCATTCCTCCCGGTCCGGGTTGATGTCGATGCCGACGATCATGTTCGCGCCGGCGAGCTTCGCGCCCTGGATCACGTTGAGGCCGATGCCGCCGAGGCCGAACACGACCACGTTGTCGCCGACCTGCACCTTGGCCGTGTTGACCACCGCGCCCACGCCCGTCGTCACGCCGCAGCCGATATAGCAGCTGGTCTGGAACGGCGCGTCCTCGCGGATCTTTGCCACCGCGATCTCCGGCAGCACGGTGAAGTTGCTGAAGGTGGAGCAGCCCATGTAGTGATAGATCGGCTCGCCCTTGTAGCTGAACCGCGTCGTCCCGTCCGGCATCAGGCCCTTGCCCTGCGTCGCGCGGATCGCGGTGCACAGGTTGGTCTTTCCGCTGAGGCAGCTCTTACACTGGCGGCATTCCGGCGTGTAGAGCGGGATCACATGGTCGCCCGGCACCACGCTGGTCACGCCCGCGCCGACTTCGCGCACGATGCCCGCGCCCTCATGCCCCAGGATGCTGGGAAAGATGCCTTCGGAATCCAGCCCGTCCAGCGTGTAGGCGTCCGTGTGGCAGATGCCGGTCGCCATGATCTCGACCAGCACCTCGCCGGCCTTCGGCCCCTCCAGATCGAGTTCGACGATCTCCAAAGGTTGCTTCGGAGCGAAGGCGACGGCGGCTCTGGTCTTCATCAACATCCTCGTACTGGTTGCTTGGCTGAACGATTAGGTGGCTAATGGCCTCTTTCGCGTGAAGAGGCCAGTCCGTTCAGGCAGCTCGTGCGACAGGCGCCCCTGTTTCCGGATCGTTCTTCGGCAGCGGGGCGGACTGCACATAGTCCTCATCCGCATCGTTGGTCGGCACCATCCACAGCAGGACCGCACCCAGCAGCGCGCCAATGCACATGATCAGCGAGACCGCGAGCAGTTCGGAATCGCCCAGCCAGGTGAACAGGAAGCCGGCGATGATCGGCGAGCCGGCCGCGCCCAGTCGGCCGACGCCGAGCACGAAGCCCGTTCCGGATGCACGGGCATAGGCGGGGAAGCCGCGGGCGAAGGCGCCGTAATATCCGACGATCGCAGCATTCAGGAAGAACATCGTGAAGAACGCGGCGACGCGCCAGGCCCACAGCGTATCATGGCCGGTGCCGAACCACGCGACAGCCGCCACGCCGAGAATACAGGCGCCCACCGTCGGCCCGCGAATGTCGAACTTCTTGACCAGGAACCCGAACAGGAAGCCGCCCAGCGCCCCGCCGATATTGGCGTAGGTCAGGCTGCTCGCGGCGTCGGGCTGGCTGAAGCCGGCGCCGGCGACGATGGTGGGGGCGAATTTCAGGATGTAGTAGAAGGTCAGCGTGTGGAACATGTAGCCAAACGCCAGCAGCAAGGTCACCTTGCGCAGCTTGGGCTGCGACAGGATGTCGGTGACCTTGGGTTGCGGCCCCGTTTCCACTACCGCGGGCAGGGAGGCAATCGCCGGCTTGCCATAGGCTCGAAGGGACTTGTTCGTCCTCTCCAGAGCGCCGGCCTTCTTCTGCATCGCCAGGAAGGCCGGAGTTTCAGGAACCAGCACCAGCACGAGCGGGATCATGATGGCAGTGACGATCGCGCCGAACAGGAACACCGCACGCCAGTCGTAATTGACCAGCAGCCATTCCTGCGCCGCGAAGCCGCCGATCACGCCGCCGATGGGATAACCGATGACGTAGAGGGCCATGGAGACGGAGCGGCCCGTCTTGCTGGTGGTTTCGGCCACCACGGCGTTGGTCGAAGCCAGCATGCCGCCGATGCCCAGGCCCGTGAGGAAGCGCCAGATGGTGATCTCGGTGATGGTGCCGGAATCGTGCGCCATGAACATGCCGATCGCCATGACCACGAGGCAGATCAGCATGGCCGGCTTGCGCCCGATCTTGTCCGCGAGACCACCAAGCAGGACCGAGCCGAAGCCCATGCCGACCAGCTCGGCCGACAGCATGATGCCCAGCGCATCGCGCTCGATGCCCCAGTCGGCAGCGATGCCGGGAGCCGCGAAGGCGCTCGACAGCACGTCGAAGCCGTCGAGCGCGTTCAGAAGGACCATTAGGAACACGACGACCATCTGGCGGATGCCCATGGGTGTGTCGTTGATCGCAGCCACGGGATTGCTCCCGCCAGATGGTCCAGCCATTCTCTTTATCCCTCTCTCGTCCGCGCCCTCATTCGTGGATTCGGGCGAGCATTTCCACCAGTTTTTCAGTTTCGTCCGGTGTGAAGCGCGCCTTCAGCCAGCGCTCATGCTCGGCAATGGAGCGCTTTGCCTCCTTCAGAGCTTCCGCACCTGTGTCAGAAAGGAACAGAGCCTGCTTGCGCCGGTCGGTCTGCGACTGTTCCCGCCGCAGATAGCCCCGCGCCTGCAACCGATTGACAATTGTCATGGTCGTGGCCCGGTCCATCTGCAAACGCTGGCCCAGTTCCACTTGGGAGATGCCGGGCTGCTCCTCCAGCAGCCAGAGAACGGAGACCTGTTTTTGCGTGAGGTCCAATGCCGCGAAGGTCTCCGCAAAATGGCGGTACACCGCGCCGTGCGCCAACCGGATGTGGAAGCCCAGAACTGTGTCCAGGCTGCCCGGCACCGCCGACTGGGTCTCACGCTCCGTTCTGTTGGCGATGGCGGCCGGAGCGTTCAACGGCGCGTCCCCTCAGTGCAGTCGAAGTCGGTCCCACCTTGTCTAATCATCAGTGGTGCATACAATCATTCGAATAGGAGAGGAACCCAATGGCGCAATTCCCGAACACGCCGAGCTTCACCGGATTCAACAAGCCGAGCCGGATCGAGGCCGATATCTACGACCTGCAGCATGAGGGGGAAATTCCCAAGGAGCTGGATGGCGCCTTCTACCGCGTGCAGCCGGACCCTCAATTTCCGCCGCGCCACGGCGATGACATCGCCTTCAATGGCGATGGCATGATCAGCCGCTTCCATTTTCATGACGGGCAGTGCGATTTCCGCCAGCGTTGGGCGCAGACAGACAAGTGGAAGCTGGAGCGTGAGGCCGGAAAGGCGCTGTTCGGCAATTACCGCAACCCCCTGACGGACGACGAGGCTGTGAAGGGCCAGATCCGCGGCACCGCCAACACCAATGCCTTCCTGTTCGGCGGCAAGCTCTGGGCGCTGAAGGAAGACAGCCCCGCGCTGGTGATGGACCCGGCGACGATGGAGACGAAGGGCTACGAGAAGTTCGGCGGCAAGATGACCGGCCAGACCTTCACCGCTCACCCCAAGATCGATCCCAAGACAGGCAACATGGTCGCCATCGGCTACGCCGCCAGCGGCCTGTGCTCGGACGACGTGACCTATTACGAGGTCAGCCCCGAGGGTGAGCTGGTGCGGGAGGTGTGGTTCAAGGTCCCGTACTACTGCATGATGCACGATTTCGGCATCACCGAGGATTACCTCGTGCTGCACATCGTGCCCTCGATCGGCAGCTGGGACCGGCTGGAGAAGGGCCTGCCGCACTTCGGCTTCGACACCACCAAGGAGGTGTATCTCGGTGTCATCCCCCGGCGCGACGACGTGCGGAGCGAGGATATTCGCTGGTTCAAGCGCGACAATTGCTTCGCCAGCCACGTGCTCAACGCCTGGCAGGAGGGGACGAAGATCCACTTCGTCACGCCTGAGGCGAAGAACAACATGTTCCCCTTCTTCCCGGATGTGGAGGGCAAGCCCTTCAACCCGATGGAGGCGCAGAGCCGTCTGACCGACTGGGTCGTCGACCTCGCCAGCAATGGCGACGAGTTCGCCGAAGTGAACCGGCTGACGGAGACCGTCTCCGAGTTCCCCCGTATCGACGACCGCTTCACCGGCGTGAAGACCCGCTATGGCTGGGGGCTGGAGATGGACCTCTCTCGCCCTGTTGAGCTGAAGGGCGGCAGTGCGGGCGGCATGCTGATGAACTGCCTGTTCTTCAAGGACTTCGAGACGGGGGCAGAGCAGCATTGGTGGTGCGGGCCGGTATCCAGCCTGCAGGAGCCCTGCTTCATTCCGCGCAGCAAGGATGCGCCCGAAGGCGAGGGGTGGATCGTTCAGGTCTGCAACCGTTTGGAAGAACAACGCAGCGACCTGCTGCTGTTCGACGCTCTGGACATCGAGAAGGGGCCGATCGCCACGATCCAAATCCCCATCCGCCTGCGCTTCGGCCTGCACGGCAATTTCGCCCCCAGCGCCGAAATCGGTCTCGCGCGGGAGCCGCAGCTGGCCTGATTTTCGGCCGCCATGCGAGGAGGTTGCCAGTGCTTGCGCCGCTTCCCTGAGCCTTTGTGCCGGGGAAGCGGCGGCTTGCAACCGCGTCGCAATGCGGATGCAACCAGCCGCTGCGCTATCGGGGCCGCATCTCGTAATCGATCCGGATCCGCACCCAGCTTCCCACCAGTGACTGCCCGCCCACCCGGGGCGGACGCACCTTGAATTGCCACGCCGCCGCCAGAACGGACCGTGCGATGTTGGACCCGCGCGGCGACTCGTCGATCGCCACGCAATCCTCCACCCGCCATTCGGGCGCCGTCTTGCAGGCGATCAGCCCCCACCCCGGTCCCTGGGCGGTGGAGAGGTAGCCTCTCAGCTCATCATCATATGGCTTGCGATACCAGGCGGCGGCATAGAGCGGCTCGCCATCAGGGGCGGTGCCGACCACCTCCGTGTCCGCAGCCGCGCCCCGATCCTGCGGCCCCGCTGGCGGGCCTTGCACCGGCCCCAGCACCGCGCGGGCCCGGGGAGGGGCGGCAGGGCTCGGCGCCTGCTGCCGAGGGAGAGGGATGATCGCGGGCGCACTCGGCTGCGGCTGCGGAGCGGGCACTGTCAGGGGCTGCGGGGAGGGCAACGCCTCCGCCTCCACAGGCTCCGCCGCAGTCGGCTCGGGAAGAGTGGGGCGGCTCTCTGCAACTTCGCTGGTGTCTGGCTCCGGCTCCTCCGCCACCGGCTCCATGGCAGGGCGTGCGTCGAAGGTCGTCAGGGCCGGGCCGCTCTCCTCCCCGCCCCGTATAGGACTGGCCGAGCGTCAGCAGCAGCAGGAGGATCAACGCCTCCAGCGCCAGCGCCGCGGCGATCCCCACGGCGCGCTGCCCGAAGCGGCCGCGCAGGCGCTCGATCAGCGTGGCATCTGGGGCAGGGTAGGACGGCAGTGAAAGACCTCAATAGGGGCGGCGCATCTCGGGCGCGGCCCTCCGGCAAGATGGACCTCGCTGCCCAATAGAGTGGTCGGGCGCGTCTGGCGAGCCGCGCCCGAACCGATGCCTGCGGCACTCAGGCCGCAACGGCCTCCTTCGCGCTCTGCAACACCATATCCGCCCCCTTCTCCGCGGTCATGATGGTTGGCGCGTTGGTGTTGCCCGAGGGAATCTTGGGGAACACGGAGGCATCGATCACCCGCAGCCCCTCGACACCGCGCACGCGCAGCTCCGGGTCAAGCGGGAAGCGCTCGTCACCCATCGCGACGGTGCCGACCGGGTGATAGAGCGTGCCGCCCGCGACCCGGGCGTAGCCCAGCATTTCCTCATCCGTCTGACCGAACGGATCGCCCGGCGCCTTCAGATAAGGCTGTAGTGCGGGCTGCTGCCAGATCTTGCGGATGAGCTTCAGCTGATCGACCACGCTTTGCCGGTCGATCGGGTCCGACAAATAGTTCGGCACGATCCGCGGCGTCTCCAGCCCGTTGCTGGACTTGGCATGGATATGGCCGCGCGATTCCGGCCTCAGCTGGCAGGGGTTGGACGCAAGCCCAGGCTCCTTGTCCAGTCTCAGCCCCTGATACTGGTTCAGGTATTCGAGATCCATCGACGCCGCCATCACGTGGATCTGCACGTCAGGGAAGTCGAGCTCCGGGCGGGTCTTCGCGAAGGCGGTACCATGCGCCACCGCGTAGGACAGCAGGCCCTTGCGGCTGACGCCGTACTTCACGATCTCGCCCAGCAGCTTGGTGCCGCGGCTGAGGTGGTTAATCGAGTGCGCCTGTTCCTTCAGCGCGGCCTGGCAGCCGATCATGTAGTGATCCTGCAGATTCTCGCCGACCATCGGCGCCGCGTGCACGACCTCGACGCCCAGCTCCTTGAGCAGTTCGGGCTGGCCCACGCCGGACACTTCCAGCAGCTTGGGGCTTTCCACCGCCCCAGCGGAGAGGATCACCTCGCGCCGCACGCGCACCCGGCGGGTCTCTCCGCCCTGGCGGAACTCGACGCCGACGGCCTTCTTCCCCTCGAACAGGATGCGCGTCGCCATCGCCCGCTTCTCGACCAGCAGGTTCTCGCGGCTCATCGCCGGGTGCAGGTAGGCGACTGCGGCCGAATGGCGGCGGCCATTCTTCATGGTCAGCTGGAAGAAGCTGACGCCTTCCTGGTTTCCGTCGTTCACGTCCTTGCGATAGGGAATGCCGGCCTCCACGCAGGCTTCCACCAGAGCGGCGCTGACCGGATGCTCCTCCGGAAAGTCGCAGACGTTGAGGGGGCCGCCAACGCCGTGAAAGTCACACTCGCCGCGTTCCTGGTTCTGGCTCTTGCGGAAGTAGGGCAGCACCTCGTCCCAGCTCCAGCCGCGCGCGCCCATCTGCGCCCAGCCGTCATAATCCGCGCTCTGTCCACGCACATAGAGCAGGCCGTTGATGGAGGAGGAACCGCCGAGCACCTTGCCCTTGGGCCATTTGTGCTTGCGGCTGCCTGAGCCCTCATCAACCTCGGTCTCGTACAGCCAGTTGACCTTGGGATCGTTCAGCGTCTTGCCGAAGCCGATCGGCGTATGGATCATCACGTTGGACATGAACTGGCTAGGCTCATGCGTGGGCCGGTCGTCACCGCCCGCTTCCAGCAGCACGACGTTGAACTTGCCATTCTCGGTCAGCCGGTTGGCCAGAACGCAGCCCGCGCTGCCCGCGCCGACAATGACATAGTCCGCGTAAAGATCTGTCGCCATTTTCCCGTCTCTCTCCCGCGCGCCCGACTCGCGCATTGATCTTGCCCGCCAGCCTGGACTCCCTACCCTGCCGCGTGGCTTAACACATGGCGGGAGGAAATGACCTTGATCAAGCCCGAACTTGAATTCGTCTACGAGGCTGGCGGCGATCTGGAGCCGCCGCGCGAGATCGGCACGGTGGTGGACGGCACGCGGCGCATCATCCCCATCAAGACTGGCGGCTACGTCAAAGGGCCGAAGATCAGCGGACGCCTGATGGGTAACTCGGCGGACTGGCAACTCACCCGGCCGGACGGCGTGACCGTGGCCGATGCCATCTATGCCATCGAGACGGATGACGGCGCGTTGATCCAGATCCGAAACAAGGGCCTGCGCCATGGCCCGCCTGAGGTGATGGACCGATTGCGGCGAGGGGAAGAGGTGGACCCGGCCGAGTATTACTTCCGCACGGTTCCAGAATTCATTGCGCCGGTGGGGCCGTATGATTGGCTCAATCAGTCGATCTTCGTCTGCTCGGGCGCGCGCTATGCTTCCGGAATCAAGCTGTGGGTCTGGCGAGTGACTTGATTTGCCGTGGGCGGAACAAGAGCCCGCTGCGGACATTCGGGGTCCTCTGGCCAGGCGCCTTGCTGATGTGGAAATTCACTCGGCATGGCGCTGGTGCGAATCTCCTATCCGAGTGATAAGAAGGTGATTCTTCGAGCGAAGGGCAAATTGCATGGCCAAAGTGGTCGAAGCCTATCGGGACGAGCGTGGGACCCTGCATAACACTCCGGCAAGTGCCATCGTCGCCGATATCGCGGCGGCGCTGGGCCGGGTGGGGGAAGAGGGTGGTCTTACCAACGGGGTCGCGGCGCTGATCCTGGAAAAGCGCAAGGATATCGAGCGGGCCTTCGCGGACTACGATGCTTTGATTGAGCGGCAGGATTCGCGCGGCGAAGTGGTCCAGCACCCGGCGAAACGCAGCGAAATCGCCTGAGGCTTCGTTCGAAAGCGCGGATGATTTGCGTTCGGAACGGATGCTTGTCAAAAACACTCCTGTTAAGAACATGACAGGAGAGACCATGCGCAGCATCACGATCACCACCGGGGCAATTCTGACTCTGGCACTCGCCGCCTGCGGCTCGTCAAATGAAGGCGCGCAAGACGAAACGACGGACACTGCTGCGACGGAAAGCGCCGCCCCCATGATGGCGGTCGCGACCCTGCAGACGGCGGATGGTCAGCCCGCGGGAATGGCGACCGCCACCGCGTCCGGCGATCAGGTCTTGATCTCCCTCCAGGTGCAGAACCTGCCCGCGGGTGAGCATGGGGTCCACGTCCATACGACCGGTAGCTGTGAAGCCCCGACGTTCGAGAGCGCCGGCCCGCACTGGAACCCGGGCAATCAGACGCACGGTCTCGAAGCTCCCGAGGGGCAGCATGCCGGCGACATGCCCAACCTGACCGTCGCGGAGGACGGCACCGGCACGCTGGAATACACGCTGGGAGGTGGCGCCACTTTCGAAGGGCTGATGGATGCGGACGGTTCCGCCTTCATGGTCCATGCCGGGCCGGACGATCAGATGACAGATCCTTCCGGCAATAGCGGCGACCGCATCGCCTGCGGGGTGTTCCAGGCGAGCTAAGCTGGTTTAGCGACTCCACTCCCCGGCTGCTCAGGCACTGGGGAGTGGGGACGCTCCCTGGGCCGCCTGAGAGAGGCCGCCCCTCAGGCGATCCGCACGTCCAGCAGGGTGGACGCTGCCTCGCCGAAGCTCCATCGAAGCGCGGCGTCCAGCTCCTCCACCGTCTCGACTCGGCGCGCCGTGAGGCCCTGCGCTTCTGCCAGCTTCACGAAGTCCAGACCGCCAAGGTCGCATCCCGGCACGTGGTTCATGCCGAACTCGCCGGAAAAGCCGGTCAGCGCGGCATAGGCCCCGTTGTTGAGGATGACGAAGGAGACGTTCGCCCCCTCGTTGCGTGCAGCGTAGAGGCCCTGGATCGTGTACATCGCCGCGCCGTCACCCAGCACCGCGATCACCTTATCGTCCTGCCCCATTGCCACGCCCACCGCCCCCGGCAGGCCATAGCCGAGCCCGCCGCTGGCGCAGGTGTAGAACCCGCCCTCGCGCGTGATCGGCAGGGCGGAATGCATCGGCCCGCGCGCGGTCGGCGCTTCCTCCACGATCACTGCCTCCGCCGGGCGCAACTCCGCGATACGGCGCAGCACATGAGTGGCGGTCATGGTGGCGGGCGGGTCCTTGAGGCGGTGCGACTGGCCTGAGAAGGCGCGTTCCTTCACCGCGCCGGCCAGCGCAGCGAGGCCCGCCGCGACGTCGCCAAGCACGCCCTCGCCACCGGGCAGGGCGGCGATATGCTGCGGATCATCGCTCAGTGCCGCCAGCCTCGCACCTTCCGGCCAGTGCGGGCCGCTGCCTTCCACATGATAGGTGAACACCGGCGCGCCCGCGACGAGGATCGCATCGTGAGGTGTCAGCGCGTCGCGGATCTGGTCGCGCCATGCGTTGAGGAAGCCTGCGAATTGCGGGTGATCTTCAGGGAACACCTCCCGCGCCGCATAGGGCGCGGCCCAGACGCTTGCGCCGCAGCGCTCGGCCAGGCGGATTGCCGCGTCCCAGCCGCCGCTATTCGCGACCCCGGTGCCGAGCACCAGCGCCGGGTTCTCCGCCGCGTCCAGAAGCCGCGCCAGCCGGGCAATGCCATCCGGCGAGGGGTGCGTCACCAGGCTCGCCTCCGCCAGCGCCGGCATCTCGCATTCCCGGTCCCAATCATCGACGGGGATCGAGACGAAGACAGGGCCCATCGGTGGCGTCAGCGCAATCGCGAAGGCGCGGGCGAGGGCGATCGGCACATCCTCCGCCCGCGCCGGCTCCACCGCGTACTTGACGTAAGGGCGCGGGAACTCGGTCGGCCGCTCCGCGAACAGGAACGGGTCGTAAGGCAGGATGGAGCGCGCCTGCTGCCCCGCCGTTACGACGACCGGCGCATTGTTCTTCCAGGCGGTGAACAGGTTGCCCAACGAATGCCCGGTGCCCGCCGCGCTGTGCAGGTTCACGAGCGCCGGCTTGCCGCTCGCCCGGGCATAGCCATCCGCCATGCCGACCACGACCGCTTCGTTCAGCCCCTGCACGTAGGGGAAGGGCATGGCCTTCAGCATCGGCAGTTCCGTGCTGCCCGGATTGCCGAAGAGGCGGTCCACGCCGAAGTGTTCGAACACGGCGAAGGCGGCTTCACGAACACTCGGCATCAGACAGGCTCTCCAGCGGCACGGGCGCGGGCGACAACTTGCGGCTCATCAATGCGATAGCGCCAGATCGCAAGGGCGGAGAGCACCACGATGGGCACCGCCACCCAGTAAAGCGTGAGGATCGCCTGCGCCAGATCGCCTCCGTTGCGGTCAGACATCAGACCCACGGCGTAGGGGCCGACGCCCTGGCCGATCAACGTGATGGACAGGATGTAGAAGCTGGTCACCATCCCGCGCATCCGCGGCAGAACCAGTTCCACCAGGCTGGCATAGATCGGCGGCAGCCACATGGTCGTCGCGATCGAGAAGCCGGTGAAGAACACATAGAACATCAACAGGCTGTCGGTCGTGTACACGGCCAGCGCGCACAGCGGGGAGACGATCAGCGAGGCGAGCGTGATGACCAGGCGGCCGGACTTCATGCGCTTTTCCGCCCAGTCGGACGCCGGGCCCGCGATCACCGGGCCGAGGATGCCGAGCGCGGCAATGAAGGGCCCAAAGATCAGCCCCACCTGGGTGGCGCTCTGGTTAAAGTGGCCGATCAGGTAGGATGGCGTGAAGGCCATGACGCCGTAGTTCAGCATCGTCTGCAGGCTGGCCATCAGGATCACGATCAGCAGCGCCGGGTTCTTGGCCATCGTCACATAAGCGGGCCGGTCATTGAGCTTCAGAGACTGCACCCAGTTGAACAACACGTACACGCCCAGGCCGGACACCAGCCACTGAATACCGTTGCCCGTCAGCCCGCCATCGCCGATCGGAATGACGATGGGGTTGGTCTCGCGCAGCCCGTCGGTGAAGCGGGTCAGGAGCACGACGCCCGCGATCACCACCGCCAGCACGATCGTGTTCAGCACCCAATCCTTGGCCGACGCGCCGCGCCGGACGAAGTTGATCCATACGCCGATGGGCAGGATCGCGCCCAGCAACCCGAAGCTCGCCTTGAAGGGAGCAGGGTCGCGTTTCACGACGATGCCGTCGGCCGCACCGCGAACGGGCTCCGGCAAGCGCCACATGAAGAACGCCAGGATGATGCCGGGGAGGGCTGCGCCGATGAAGGCCGCCTGCCACCCCGCAAAGCCAAGGGGCGCATCCGCGGCGATCGGCCAGCGCGCGTCCCAGAAATCCGCGATGGAGCCGCCGATCATCAGCGCGGCGCCAAGCCCCAGGGCCACGGCCACCGCCATCGCCGCGCCGATCAGGCCCCGTTTCTCCTTCGGAAAGGCGTCCGAAAGCAGCGAGAGACCGGCAGGCTGGGAACTTGCCTCGCCTATACCCACGCCAAGGCGCGAGATCGCCAGAACGGAGAAGCCTTTGGCAAAGCCCGCGAGCCCGGTGGCGAGGGACCAGCCGAGCAGCGACACCGCGAGCAGCCTGGTGCGGATCCATCCATCGGCCAGCCGCCCCAGCGGCAGCGAGAACAGCGCGTAAAACAGCGCGAAGACGGTGCCGTATAGCAGGCCCATCTCGGCATCGCCGACATTGAGATCCGCCTTGATGCGCGGCAGCAGGATCGACAGGATCTGCCGATCCACCATCGACATTGCCTGCATCAGGACCACCAGCGTCAGCGCGTACCACGCTGTCCTGCTGCCCAGCGAACCGTCCGGCTTCTGGTATGGATTGCCGGTATGCGGCGGCTCGCTGCTCATCTCGCCCTGTTCCTCCCTCAACCCCTGAACCTCCCTGCCTCAGGGCCGAGGAGGCATTCCTCTTTTATTATTTCAGCGCCGCAGCGATCGTCTCGCGGATGGGCGTTGTCGGCCGGCCGGACAGGCGGCTCAGGCTCTTGCTGTCGTCGTAGAGTTCGCCCTCGCCGGAAAGCGCGCTGGTGCTCGCGAGCATGGACGCGACCGGCGGCGGCAGGCCCGCGCCTTCCAGAGTCTTGGCGTATTCGCCTTCCGACTGGTTGACGTACTCCACCTGCTTGCCGGACTGGCGCGAGACTTCCTCAGCGAAGTCGCGCATCGTCCACGCCTCGTCTCCGGCCAGCTCATAGACATCGCCGCCCTTGCCGTTCAGCAGCGCGGCCGCGGCCCCGGCGGCGAAATCCGCGCGCGTCGCGGAGGAGATCTTCCCCTCACCCACCGCGCCAAAGATCTTGCCGCTCTCCAGCGAGGGCGCCAGGCCCATCGTGTAGTTCTCGGAATACCAGCCGTTTCGCAGAACATCGTAATTGAGGCCGCTGTCCTTCAGCAGCTTCTCCGTCGCGACATGTTCCGGCGCCAGCGCCAGGCGCGAGGTGTCGCCCTTCAGGATGGAGGTGTAGGCGAGGTACGACACGCCAGCCGCCTTGGCTGCCTCGATCACCGCGCCATGCTGCCGCTCCCGCTGGCCCACGGCATTGCCCGAAATCAGCAGCATCCGGTCCACGCCTTCCAGCGCCGCCTTCAGGCTGTCCGCATCGTCATAGTCGGCGCGGCGCACCTGCACGCCCTTGGCGGCATAGTCGCTGAGCGCAGATGGATCGCGCGCCAGCGCCACGATGTCGCCGGCTTCCGCCTTCTGCAGCAGCTCGTCAAGCACCAGGCGGCCGAGCTTGCCGGTCGCGCCAGTCACGGCATAGGTCGTCATGTCATCCCCTCTCGTCACTCTTCCCGCCCCGCTTGTCAGCCAAGCGGGGCGGGCGAGTCAAAGTCAATCTGCGGTTGATGGCCGGGTGGTGCTCAGAGCTTGAACCAGCGCTCCGCGTTCGTCTGGAAGAACTTCTTCTTCTGCGCGTCGGTGATGTCGAGGTTGTCCATCATGCGCACCTCTTCGGGGAGGTACTGATAGGGGTAGTCCATCGCATACATCACGCGGTCCTCGCCCATCACCTCGATCATGGTCTTGATCGCGGGGCCGAAGGGCAGGCCGCTGTTCGTCGCCAGCACGTTGTTGCGCATGTAATGGAACAGGTCATGCTGCAGCGGCTTGAGGCGCGGATAGCGCTGGCTGCGGATGCCCGCCTGATGCATGTAGTTCAGGCGATAGAGCATGAAGGGCAGCCCCTCGCACCCATGGCCCAGCATCAGCTGGAGGTTAGGGTAGCGGTCGAACACCCCCGTCGTCAGCAGCCGCATCGCGTGATAGCTCGTCTCCACCGCGAAGCCGAAGATCGCGCCGTCCAGCCCCGCGCCGACCATGTCGCCGATCATGCTGTCCGGCAGGCCCTGAGGGTGGATGTAGAGCGGCAGGTCGAGGTCCGCGCAGGCGCGCAGGATCGGCTCGAACTGCTCCTCGTCCAGATAGTGGCCATGCGTGTGGCTGTTCACCTGCACGCCGTGGAAGCCGAGCTCCTCCTTCGCGCGGCGCAGCTCCTGCGCGGACCACTCGGGGTCCAAAGGAGCAACCGCCGCCATGCCGTAGAAGCGATCCGGGTGCGCTTCGCAGCGCTCCTTCAGGAAATCATTGGCGTTGCGCGCGATGCGCTTCGCCTCTTCCGCGTCGAACATCGATTGCGTGCCCGGGCTGGTCAGCGCCAGCACCGCCTTGTCGATGCCCGCCTCGTCCATGGCCTGCAGCCGCAGCTCGCCCACATCCAGCAGCCGCTCGCGGATGAAGGTGGTGCGCTCGGAAGGGCTGGTGCCGTAGAAGCCCCACAGGCTGACAGTGCCCTTGTCGGCCCGGCCTTCCTTCACCAGCCGCAGGATGGCGTCCATCTGCTCCTGCGTGGCGAAGGCTTCTTCCGTGGCGATCCGCAGATAGCCGCGATCGCCGCCGGTCTTGAGCTCGTGTGTCATGAATTCTCCCGGAAAGTGGCAGGCCAGATGCCCTGCTTGCCCGGCGACAGGATACCGTTGGGATCAAGGCAATCCTTGATCTTCTCGGCAAAGCGCCGCTGGGCGTTGTTGTTGAAATCGTAGAGCGCGGCCACCTCGTCCATGAAGTCCAGGTGGCTGCGATATTCGCCGTAGCCGAGCTTGGCGGCGGGTTCGAGCATCGCCTTGGTCGCCGCATAGGCGCCGCGCGTCTGCGCCTCGTCGCGCGTATCGAACACCACCAGCGCGACATGGATCATGTGCCGCTTACCGACGATGAAGACGCCCGAATAATCGAGCCCCCGCTCGTTCAGCACGCCGCGGGTGAGGTCGCGAATGGTGGTGCCGTCCTTGCCGGAGATCGGCATGGCGCAGGAGAAGCCGATATGGCCTCCTTCCTCGCCGCCATACCAGCGGGTCATCCGGTCAAGCGCCATGCTCGGGATGCCCGCCTGAACCCGGTGATGCGGGTTCTCGAACTCCGGCAGGTTGTGCCCGTCGAACTCCTCGAAGCTGACGCTGGCACCGGGGATGGCGCCGAGCACCCTCTCCACCTTCGCGCGATTGTGCCGCACCACCGGCTCATCGCCGGAGAGAGCAAAGCGCATCACCCAGCGTCCGAAGCCGGGAGTCTGGGCAATCCTGTCGATCACTGCCTCTGGGATGGGGTCGCTGCCGGTGTACCATTCCTCACGGCCCCAGAAGGCGCTGGCGGCGCAGACGGCGTTGATGATCATCGGCTGGTTGGGGATCGTGCCGTCGATCATCAGCGGGCGAAGCGCTTCCAGGAAGGCGCCGAAATGCTCCTCATTGTCCAGCGTGAACCAGCCGGGGGCATAGACCTCCGGAGGCGGCATCAGCGCGACGCCCATCTTGGTGACGATGCCGAAGTTGGACTGGGTGAACATCCCGTCCCAAGCTGGCCCGCAAGCGTAGGGGTAAACGCCCCAGGCATGCGGGTTGCTCATCCCGCCCATGCCGGTGCGCAGGATGTCGCCATCTGGCAGCACGACCTCCATCCCGCAATGATGGCCGAAATGGTCGCCGATGGGCGTGTAACCGACGCCATGTTCCAGCGCATTGCCGATCACGCTGCCCGCGCCAAGGTCCGGCACTGACATCCACAGCTTGGAGCCGATCGAGCGTAGGTGGTCGTATAGATCGAAGAACCGCACGCCGGGCTCGACCAGCGCGACGCAATTCTCCTCGTCCACCTCCAGCACCCGGTTCATCCGCCGCAGCGACATGGTGAAGGTGCCGGGAACGCGGGGCGCACCCCCGCCGTAGCCTTTGTTGCGCCCTTGGCTGCTGGTCCAGACCGGGGTGCCGTGCTGGTTGGCGATGCGGAGGACGGCCTGCACCTCCTCCACGCTGCCCGGCATCAGCACGGCGCCGGGGCGATACCACTCGCCGGGCGGGGCGAAGGGGTCACCATGATCCGCCATCGCTGCCTGATCGACAAGCACATGCTCGGCCCCGAGCGCCGCCTGCATGTCGCGGATGGCGGCATCGAGGCTCCCGGCGGCAGACGTAATGGCGTCCATGATATCCTTCTCCCGACCCTTGATTGCACCGGGCTTGTTACCCTGATGCAGCCTGCTTTTACCCCTCGTGCACAGCCTTTGTGACCATGCAGGCGAGCACGCCTTCCGGCCCATCCTCGCTGCCGTGGCCGGACCACTTCACGCCGCCGAACGGAGCGTCCGCCCCGCCGATCATGTGACTGTTGATGCCCAGCATCCCGGTCTCGATCTGCTCCGCAAGGCGGCGCTGGCGGCGGTAGTCTTCCGTCCAGGCATAGGCGGCGAGACCGTAGGGCAGGCGGTTCGCCTCCGCGATCATGTCTTCTTCACGCGCGAAGGGGTTGATCAGGGCGACGGGGCCGAACGGCTCCTCGTTCATGATGTCGGCATCGAGCGGGATCTCGGACAGAACCGTCGGCTGGAAGAAGAACCCTTGGTTGCCGATCCGCTCACCACCCGTGTTCAGCTTCGCGCCCTTGTCCTTCGCATTGCCGATCAGCCGCTCCATCGCCTCAGGCCGGCGAGGGTTGGCCATCGGGCCCATCTGGATGCCATCCTCAAGCCCGTTGCCGACCTTTACCGCCTTCATCCGCTCCGCAAACCCGTCGCGGAACCGCTCGAACACGTTCTCCTGCACGATGAAGCGCGTGGGGCTGACGCAGACCTGGCCGCAGTTCCGATATTTGCCCGGCACGGCGGTATCGAGCACGCGGTCCACATCCACATCGTCGAACACCAGCACCGGCCCATGGCCGCCCAGCTCCATCGTGGTGCGCAGCATGTTGTCCGCCGCCAGCTTGGCGAGGTGCTTGCCGACGACGGTGGAGCCCGTGAAGCTCAGCTTGCGGATCACCGGGGAGCCGAGCAGATGCCGGCTCACCTCGTCCGGCACGCCGAACACCGCTTGCGCCACCTCTTTCGGCAGCCCCGCATCGAGCAGGCACTGAAGGATGCCCAGCGCACTGGCCGGGGTTTCCTCCGCCGCCTTCATGATCACCGAGCAGCCCGCCGCAATCGGGGCACCCAGCTTGCGACCAGGGTTGCCGAGCGGGAAGTTCCACGGCGCGAAGGCCGCGACCGGGCCCACCGGCTCATGCCGCACGGTGGAGCGCATTCCGCCGGACCGCACCAGCTCCCGGCCGTAGAGGCGGTGGCACTCCCCGGCGTAGAAGTTGAACAGGCCGACATTCATCATGACTTCGATCTTCGCCTCGGGGAAAGGCTTGCCCTCCTCCATCGTGGCGATGCGGGCGAGGTCGTCCGCCCGTTCCAGCATCAGGCGAGCCGCGCCGGTGAGGACCGCGGCGCGATCCTGCGCGGTGGACTTGCGCCAGATCTGGAAGCCCCGTGCCGCCACCTCCAGCGCGCGGTCGAGATCGGCGACCTCCGCCATCGGCAGAGCACCGATCGCGTCGCCCGTCACCGGGTTGACCACGTCGAACGTGCGCCGGCCTCCGCCGGAGACCTTCTCGCCGTCGATGATCATGTGAAGGGCGGGGTATTCGGTCATGCAGCCTCTCTCCAAAGCCGGGCGCCGTTGCGGCATACGGGCTGAGCGATGATGGACCGGGCGGGCCAAGTCAACGTCCGCCTTGCTGAACGGCAAGTTCTAGCGGCCGAGGGCCTCCAGCCGCTCCACTTCCCGCCCGTAGGGGCCGATGGCGCGCCACATGAAGAAGGTCGCTGTCGGCATGAACACCGCCGCGACGATGAGCAACGCCTCCCACAATTTCTGCGGGTCGCCCACGACATATTGGCTCACCGCTCCGATCACGAAGCTGCCCATCGCGCCGAAGAAGGTGAACATGAACAGGTACAGCGCCGTCACCTGCCCGCGCATCTCGTTGGGCGCGATGCGCTGGATCGCCGCGTTCTGCGCCGGAGCGCCTGCCAGCCCGAACATCGCCGTCAGCGCCATGCAGCCGAGGGCCAGTTCCCCCGTCGGCATCAGCGGGGCGAGGATGGCGAAGGTGGTGGTGCAGGTGAAGATGATGGCGCAGGCGCGGATATTGCCGTCCTTGTAGCGCTTGTTCATCCAGCTGACGAAGATGCCGCCAATAGTGATGCCGATCAGGCTCGCGACGAAGATCAGCGGGCCGAGCAAATTGCCGATATCCGCTTCGCTCCAGCCATAGGTGCGGCTGATGAAGGGCACGCGCCACGCCGGCAGTCCCTGGCTCTCGATGGCGGACAGTGCCAGCGCGGCGAAGAGCGGCCAGTAGACCGCACCCCGGACGTTGATTGCGCGCAGGGCATCGAAGCCGGTGAAGGCGAGAATCTTGCGGCCCAACGGCGCATCCTCCGGCACCAGCCGGGAAGCCCCGGGGGCAGTGCGGCGCGGCGGCTCCTTCACCATCAGGAACAGCACGGCCGAAAGCAGCCCCGGCAGGCCGATGATGATGAGGATCCACTGCCAGCTATAGATGGTGAGGCCGAGCACCTCGCTCGTCTCTCCCCAGCTGGCCGTCCAGGCGATCAGCTGCCCGCCGCCCCATGTGCCGAGCGACTGGCCGAGGATGAAGCCCAGCTGCAAAATCGCGAAGGCCAACGGCAGGCGCAGGGGCCGGAAGTAATCGGCCAGCATGGAATAGGAGCCCGGTCCGTGCGTCGATCCCCCTGCGCCGACGAACAGCCGCGTGCCCACAAGCTGCCCGAAGCTCTGCGCCAGACCACCGAGCGCGGTAATTACGCCCAGCACCGAGATCCCGCCCGCCAGCACATATTTGCGCGGATAGATGTCCACCAGCCGCGACAGCGGAATGCCGACGAACACGAAGGCCACCACGCTCGCCGGGCCGAGCAGGAAGCCCAGCGCGGAATCGGACAGGCCGAAGCTCAGCCGCATCTTCTCGGCCAACATCGCGAACACGGTCTGGTCGAAGAAGGTGAGGAACATCGCGAAGGTGATGGCGAACAGCGCGAAGAAGCCGGCCCGTTCGCTCGGCCAGGGTGCGGCGTGATCGCTCGCCTGCGGCTCGCCGTCCTGCTGCGGCACCGGTTCCGCCGTCAATGCGATCGCCATGCTCGGTTCCTCTCCACGCGCCGGCCGCTTTGCCGCAGCCTTGCGCCCTTGCAATTCCGCCCGGCCCCGTTTCTATCGGGTGAACGGACGGCGGCGGAACCAAAAATTGGTCGCAAAGCGTCGCAACGTGTCACCCGTCCGCTGTGGAGGAGAGGCCAGGACATGAATTCCATCGCCCAGGGGCAGAAGTACGACGCCGATTATGCGCGCGACCGCGCGGAGATCGAGGATCTGATGGCGCGCTACCTGTTCGCGCTCGATTACAACGATCTCGACAGCTTCGCGGAAATGTTCACGGACGACATCGAGTTTGATTTCGCGCCGGGCATGGTGCGCGGCAAGGCGGAGCTGTTGAAAACGGTACGCCAATTCAAGGAGCGGATCGGCAGCGTCTACACCGATGTCGACGGCAACCCTGCCATCCTGCGCCACATCCTCGGCCAGACGGTGGTCCGGGTGGAGGGCGACCGCGCTTGGGTCCGCGCGCAATGGTTCGAAACCGCCAATGACGGACCCCGCAACGACAGCGGTCGGCTGACACCCACGATCGGCACGTTCGGCATCTACGAGGACGAGCTTCGCCGCGTCGATGGCCGCTGGCTGTTCAGCAAGCGCCGCATCCTCAACGAATTCCTGAATGGCCGCCATTCCGGGCCGAGCAACCCGGTGCTGGACATGGATGCCAGCGCCCGGTCAGGCATCGAGGTGGACGCCTGATGAAGGACTTCGCCGGCCGCACCGCCTTCGTCACCGGCGGCGCCAATGGCGTTGGCCTGGGTATCGTCCGCAACCTGCTGAACGAGGGCGTAAAGGTCGCCATTGCCGACATCCGGCAGGATGCGATCGACCGCACCCTTGCCACGCTGGACAACCGGGAGGTGATGGGAGTCCAGCTGGATGTCTCCAGCCGCGAAGGCTTTGCCGAGGCGGCGGACCGGGTGGAGCGGGAGTTCGGCCCCGTCAGCCTGCTGTTCAACAATGCCGGCATCAACCTGTTCCAGACGATTGAGGACAGTTCCTACGACGATTGGGATTGGGTGATGGGCGTGAACCTGCAGGGCGTCATCAACGGGGTGATGACCTTCGCCCCGCGGATGAAGGCCCGGGCGCTATCGGGCGAGGTGAAGGGCGGCCACATCACCAACACCGCCAGCATGGCGAGCTTCGTCGCCAGCGGCATCCCCGGCATCTACAACACGACCAAGTTCGCGGTGCGCGGCCTCACCTATTCGCTGCGCCATTCGATGTGCGAATACGGCATCGGCGTCTCGGCGGTGCATCCTGGCCTGGTGAAGAGCTACATCTACGCCAGTGACGATGTGCGGCCTGACCATCTCAAGGGCGAGATGAAGCCGGTCGATGCCAACTGGATCAAGCAGCTGGAGGGCGTGCACGATTTCGGCATGGAGCCGGACGTGATCGGCGCGCGCATCCTCGACGGCATTCGAGAGAACCGCGCCAACATCTTCACCCACCCCGACCACCAGGAAGAGGTGGAGGAGCTGTTCGCCGAAATCCTCGGCGATTACCGCGACTATCCGACCGACCCGGGCTTTGAGCAGCGCATTGCCTTCGAACGGGTCCGGCAGGAGAAGTTCAGGGAAACGAGAGCCAAGGCTCGGTCGATCGATTGACGCGGGCGGTTCATGATGGCGCTGCTAAAGGCCGGGCGATGACTCGCGCGATCCTTTCTCTCGCTGCCATGCTGCTTGCGGTGCCTGCCCAAGCACAGGCCCCCGCCAACCCGTCTGCCGCCACAGTGGAGGGGAAGGCGACGGTGCTCTCGCTCGAGCACCGGATGCTGCTTCGCTGTTCCGCCGCTTTCGCCCTGATGGCGCATCGGCAGGCGGAAGGCGATCAGGCCGCTCTGGCCTATCCGCCGCTGCAGCAGCGCGGGCAGGAGTTCTTCGTCCGCGCGTCTGTCCAGGTGATCGACGAGGCGGGGCTGGACCGGGCCGCGATCTCGGCCGCGCTGACCGAAGAGGCGCTCGCGCTTCAGGAGGGCGAGGCACTGGAGCAGGTTATGCCTGCCTGCCTCGCGGCGCTGGAATCGGCCGGTCTGTAGAAACCGTTCTCGGGGCTGAGGCTGCGCGGCACCTGGACCGCGACTCCATCAAGGCAGCGAAAAGCTGCCTTCGTTTAAAGGCTCGCCCACCACAAATGGCGGACGGCTGCCTCAGGAGGGGCGCGCCGCAACTTGCACGATCAGCGCGCGGGAGATGCCGGCGTCCTCGGCCTGGAGCGCTTCGGTCAGGCTTTCGCTGAACATTTCCGTGTCGACGGCGCGCATCGGGGAGGCGTAGAGGCGCGAAAATTCAAGGGCGGTTGCGAGCGAAGCTGACCGCAGGCGGGGCATGTCCGTGGATGCGCGCTCCGCCGCCGCTGCGTCGGCCATGGAGAGCACGACATTCACCTTGAATGTGCCGTCCAGCCGATCCCCATCGATGATGGGGACGGAAATCTCGTCCATCTGCACCAGATGCGGGTCAGCGGCAGGGTTCGCACTGTTGCCGCGCGCCGTCGCTGCGACCGTACCGGTCCCGGCCAGCAGCAGCGCGCTGCCTGCGATCGCCAAGGTTTTGCGCATCGATTCCTCCTCGCAGCTCTGCAGGACCGCATCACCGCCGGCCGCCCGTCTATAATAGAAGGGTAGACAAAGAGTTTAGGCGAGACGCGGAAATGAGCCGGGATCAAAAACCAGCAAGGGTGAAGCTGGTCGCCAGCTCGACGACCAATTATGGCCGTCGGCTGGAAGATCAGATGCCACGCGAGGAAGCGGGATCGCTCTCCGCCGGGGCTGGTGCCGCAAATGTGCCGACCGCGCGTAAAGGCTCCGCCCTGCTTCTGTCGTCGCTGTTTCTCGTCGCCTGCGCCGCTGGGGGTGCCGGAATGGTCTTCCTCGGCTTCGCTGGGAGCTGACCGAATGAAGACCCCACTTATCCTCCTGCTCGCCGGCGTAAGCTCAGCCGCGATCGCTGCGGCCCCTGCACCTGCGCCTGTTCAGACTGCGGCGCCGACGCTCGCGATGGAGACCGCCTCTTCCGCCACGCGCGGCCTGCCCGTCGCGCGCTTGCCTGGCTTTGCCGCGGAGCTGGCGGATATGCCGCGCATCCACGGGCCGACAGGGTGGGGCAAGGTTACGAGAGAGCAGGCGCTCGTGTCGCTTGCCCGCTCCACGCTCAAGTCACGCCAGCGCGCGCGCTGGAACTATGCGAGCAGCCTGATCGCGCGCGGCCGCCATGCGGATGCGGCAGGCGTCCTCGACGTGATGTTGCAGGATGACCCCGATCTTGCGCTGGTCGCGAACTTCCAGCTCGCGAGAGGCATCGTCCTCGCGGAGCTCGACCGCCCGGGCGAGGCGCTGGAGGCGCTTGCCCGCGAACAGCTCGCTGGGAATGCGGAAGCGTGCCTCTGGCGGGCGCAAAGCTTCGCCGCCTCGGGCGCAGGGCAGGAAGCTCTGCGGGAGTATGGTTGTGCGCGATCCGCTCTGGCGACGCGCTCCGCCAGGGAACGAGCGCCTTTCGTCGCAATGCTCGCGGAAGCGGCGCTTGAGGCGGGCCGAGCGGAGTTTGCGTTGCGTCTTCTGGAGGTCGTGCCGGACGGCGATGCGGCGGCCAACGTCCTGCGGGGCCGTGCTCACATGGCGCTCGGGCAGTACGGCGAGGCAAGAATTCGTCTGGGGCGTGCGGAGCGTGCGCAGGATGAGGCGCTGCGCCACGCCGCGCGCTTGAGGCTCGTCGAAATGGCCGTTGCACAAAAGCAGATGTCCTCGGACGATGCTCGCAAGGAGATCGACCGGATCCGTTTCATCTGGCGGGGCGGCCCGGTCGAGGAGCAGGCGCTCCGGCTCGGCTATCGACTGGCCAGGGATGCGAACGACGCGCGCGGCACCATTTCCACTGGCGCGACGCTGATCCGGTATTTCGAGCTTGGGCCTGAGCTGCCTCCCCTCCTCTTGGAGGTGCAGGGTCAACTGTCCGCGCTTCTGGCGCCCGGCAATCGGATGCCGATCGACGAGGCGGCGGGGCTCTACTGGGACTACCGCGATCTGATGCCGGCTGGAGGCGAGGGAGACAGGCTTGTTTCGCGGCTGGCGGACCGTCTTCAGGAAGCCGGCCTCTATGCTCGCGCCGCGGAACTGCTGGGGCACCAGCTTCGGCACCGGGCGCAGGATGTCGCCCAGGGGCCGCTGTCGGTCCGAGTGGCGACGCTTCATATCCTTGCGGGCCGCCCCGACCTCGCGCTGGCCGCGATCCGGGATACGGAGCGCACGCTGCTTCCGCAGGAGATGATGTGGAGCCGCGCTCGCGTCCAGGCGGTTGCCTTGCACCAGCTCGGCAAGGCGGATGAAGCGCTGGCGGTCCTGCAGGACGTACCGGATGGCAATGGCCTCCGCTCGGAATTGTTATGGAGGCGCCGCGACTGGAGCCGTCTGGTCGCCGTAAGCTCGGCAGACTTGCCGGGGCGGGGCGCGCTCAGCGAAGTAAAGCAGGCCGTCGTCCTGCGGCATGCGATCGCGCTCGGGATGCTCAGTCGTGAAGTGGAGTTGGCCCAACTGCGCGAGCGTTACCAGGCCGGCTTTGCGAACCTCCCGGTGGCGCCGGTCTTCGATCTGCTGACCAGCGATCCGCAAGCCGTCGATCCGGCCATGCTCAGCCGTGCCATGTCCGCCATTCCCAATGCCAGCCCGGCGGGCGAGTTGGCGGATCTGCTGGATATCGCGCCGGTTCGGCAGCAGCGCGGCTGAGGGCCCTCCACCCGACGCAAAGAGCAACGCGCGCTGCCCCCGAATGGCAGGAGCGGCGCGCGGGGCGATCGTCCAATTATAGAAGTCTGCGGGTCCTGCGACAAGGCGCTGCCGGCCGCCCGCACCCAAGGATTTGGATCCAGGTTGCGGGCCGATGCCACGCTTCTCTAACCCGCTTTCACCCCCGCTTAGCGCAGGTACTGCAGCAGGTTGAGATCTGAAAGCTTGGCGAAGACCGCATAGGACGCCTCCAGCACCGCCTTGCGCTGCGTGAGGTCAGACGCGACCTGTGCAAGATCGGCATCTTCGTTGCGGGAAATCAGCCCTTTCAGCAGGACGGTTCGGTCTTCTGCTCGTTCTTCGAGCGTTTCGATCTGGGCATGCTTGCGCCCGTTCTCGGCATTGATGGAGCGGACCTGAGTCAGTCCCTCCTCGATTTGCTTCATGGCATCGTTCAGCGCGCTGACCTGATCGGGCGTCACCGTCTCGCCGAAGGGCCCAGCCTGTGCCAGGGCACGGAAGCCGTCCATGATCTTCGAACCCAGGTCGCTCGCCAGCACCCCGAATTCCACATCCAGCCCCTCGGCCACACGGGCCTTGGCCCGGACCCCGTCATTGCTGAAGATCTCGTTGGCAGGCATGACGGCAAGATCCGCCAGCGACTGCGGTTTGAAGGGAAGCTCCCCCGTCTGAGACCCGGCGAAGAGCGGCACGCCGCCGTCGTTCGCGTTCAATGCGGCGCGAGCCTGCTGGAACGCGGCTTCGATCGTCTCTTGAAGACCGGGGGACTGGCCGGTGCCGATCGCCTTCATCATCTCGACGCGCATCGTTTCGGTCGAGCTTTCCACCGTGGAGATGTTGGCGTCCTGAATAGCCAGTGTGGTGCCAAGCCGCTTGGTAACGGTGCTGTTCGCTTCCTGTCGGGCCAGCAGCGAACGCGCGGTCAGCGTCCGCACGGCTTCCGTGCCAAGGTCCGCATAATCCTGCGCCTTGGTCCCGGTGGCCAGTTGAAGCTGCGTGTCCGAAAGCTTGTTCTGCGAACGCTCAATGGCGGAGAACAGCGTTCGATGCATGGGAATGGTGGCGACCCGGCTCATCTCGAAATCCCTCCTTAGCCCACCATCGCGATGAGCGTGTCGTACATCTGGGTGGCGGTCGACATCACGCGGGCAGCCGCTGAGTAGCTGTTCTGGAGCACGACCAGCTGGGCGAGCTCCTCGTCGATGTTGACGCCGGAGAAGGAATCGCGCCGGTTGACCGCGTCATTGTGCCGCGCGGCGGCGTCCGTCAGCGAAGAACCTGCCTGCGCGGCCTGCATGCCGGCGCGGCCAAGCAGGTTGCTGGCGAAGCGCTCGACCGTCGCGCTGCCGTCCTTGCCGAAGTCGGTCTGCTTCGAGAGTCGTTCCACAAAGGCGGTTGCGCCGCGTGTGTCGCCCTGACCCACCGCGATCTGCCCCACCACCGCGTCGGTGTTAAGGCGGGCCAAGGGGATGCGCCCGGGGGAGCCCACCAGTTCCGGTCGCACTTCTGCGCGGGCAAGGCCGCTTGCCGCCCCCGTGAGGCCCGAGAGTGCGGAGAAGGAGCGCCCGCTCCCAAACCGTTCCGTGGAATCAGCCGGGATGCTCAGCGTAGCACCAGCCATCCCGGGCTGCGCCTGGAACTGGATGCGACCGCGGTCGTCGAGCGCGAAGCTGCCGTAGTTGTTGAGGGGGCTCCCATTGAGCTCGGCAACAAGGTCGCCCATCGTGCCGCCGCTGACGGGCGAAAGCGTGTGGCGATACAAGGACCGGCCGGCAGCGTCTCGAAGCACGAGCTCAGCAGTCTGCCCCGTCTCGAACCCGTGTGGATCCGCTGCGTACAGGCCCGATGGGACAAGGGCGCTGTCATTGCTGCGCACCACATCGTTGAGGCCGAAGAAATGGGAGAAGCCTGTGCCCGCGCGCTCGCTGGAACTGGTCGGGTCCTGCGCCACCGCCACCCCCTGGCCAGGCGCAGTGGCGCTGATGGTCAGCTTGCCGTTGACGAAGGAGGCGGTGGCGGCGGTGCCGAGGCCGGCATTGATTGCGGCAACGGCGTCATCGATCGTGGCAGTTGGGCCTAGGGTGTCGAAACTGATTTGTGTCTTGGCGACCATTTCGCCCTTGGCCGTGAGCACCGCAAAGGTTGCGCTTCCGGTGAAGCCGAGCCGGTCCGCGCCGATCAAGCCGGTTTGCCGGCCCTCAAGACTGGCAGGCGGCGGAACGGCGGTCCCTTCGTTCGCGACGGCATTAAGGGTCTCGGCGAGACCGCCGAACAGAGAGCCCACCTTGTCCGCGAACTCTGGAAGCGCGCGGTCACGAAGGTCAATAAGCCCGCCGAGTTTCCCGCCGACGGCAGCCGAATCCACCCGCTCCCCTGTCGCCACGCCGTCGGCGAAACGGATGTCGATCGAGGGGTAGGTCGGCTGGGCGACGCCCTCTCCACTGACAGGATAGGAGAGCTGGCGCAGACGGCGGTCGAGCAGGACGGCGCCGGACGCAGTGTCGATGGTGACGCGCCCGTCCGGCTGGTCACGCACGGTGATGTCGATGAGGGTGCTGAGCTCTTCCAGCGCGGCCATCCGCTGGTCCGCCGCGCCGGCCGAGCTGCGGCCGAGCCCGTGGAGGCGGGCGACCGTATCGTTAAGCTCGTGAATTCGCGAAAGAAGACCGTTGACCGAGTCGACCGTGAAGCCGACCTCCGTCGCGACATCGCCGCGCAGCGCCGTGACATCGGTCTGGAGCTGCTGCATCGAGGTGATGGCATCGCCGATCTGCTGAGTGAACGCTGCGAGCGTCTGTTCCGAGCCAGGCGAGCCGGTCATGGCCACGGCTGCGGCGGAGATTCCGTCCAGCCGGGCCGAGAGGCCGGACTCGGCTCCGGGCGCGCCGAGCAGCGCCTGGAGCCGGTCCAGATAATTGGCGGTCACGTCGGCCCGCCCCAACTCGCCGGAACGCCGATAGACCGTCGCTTCGAGGAAGCGATCCGCGATCCGCTCCGGCTCGCTCACCACCACACCGCTCACCCGGCCGGACGTCACGCCATTCGCGAGCGAGACACGCTCCCGGGCGTAGCCGGGCGTGTTCACGTTGGCGATGTTGTTGGAGACCGTGCGCATGCCGGCTTGAGATGCGCCGAGCCCGGAGAGGGCGGACCCAAGAATATCGTTCAGTGACACGGATCAGGTTCCTGATGAGGGGGTGAGCAGCCGGGAGAAGCGATCAGCGCTTCAGGTTGCTGAGTTCCTGCAACATGTCGTCCACGGTCGTGATGATCTTGGACGATGCGCTGTAGGCCCGCTGGAACCGGATCATGCTGGTGAATTCCTGCGCCAGATCGACATTCGAGGCTTCCAGCGTCCCCGGCGTGATCATGCCGGCGCCCAATGAGCCTGGGGCGTTGATCGCCACGTTGCCGGATGCACTGGAGGTGGTGAAGGCGTTGCCGGAGACCCGGGTGAGCCCGTCCGGGTTCTGGAAAGTGGCGATCGGCAGCTGGAACACGGCGCGCGCGGTGCCGTCGGAGAAGATCGCGCTGACCTTGCCGTCCGGCGAGACTTCCACGGACGCGATGGTGCCAAGCAGGCCACCGTTCACGGACGAGGAGATGAGGGCGGATTCACCCGAGAACTGGGTCAGGCCATCCAGCCCGCCATCGCGGCCCAGCGCCATTTCGATAGGTTCGGAGGCAGCGCCGTTGGTCCAGTTGATGTTGAGCGGATCGAACAGGGCGGCGGTCGATCCGGCGCGGTCCAGACTGCCATCGGCGTTGAAGCGGATCGTCCCGCTCGCCAGCAGGCCGCCGGCCGCCGTCACGTCGGAGGCGGGCACAGCCTGAATTTCGCTCGCCCACTGGTTCGGCCCGGTCTTGAGGTAGGACAGGGTGATGCGGTGCGCGCCGCCCTGCGAGTCATAGATATCCATGGTGCGGGAGAAGTGCGGGGTCACCGTGCCCGCGGCCATGTCGCCGGCGGCGTAAGCGCCCGTGAAGGTCGTCTCATCGGCGCGCAGATTGGCGCGGAGCTGGATCCGGCTGGTTGCCGCTGCCGAGCCCGTGAGCTCGCTGAGGCGCACCGGCTCAAGCGCGTCGAGGTTGCCGGTATCGACGTAGTTCCCCTGTGCATCGAGGCGCCAGCCCTGCAGGTAATGTCCGCTGGTGTTGCGCAGGTAGCCCTGAAGGTCGGGCTTGAAGGCGCCGGCCCGGGTGAAGGCGACGTCAGAGCCGGCATCGCTGCCCATGCGGGTGACGAAGAAGCCCGCGCCGTCGATGCCGAGATCAGTATCGCCGGACGAGGCCTGGAGCAGGCCCTGCTTGGAAATCATGGCCTGGGGTGCGGCAGCGACGCCGCCGGCTGAATAGGAGCTGCGCAGCCGGCCGTCGGTCACCAGGGTGCGGAACTCGGCAGTGGCGCCCTTGTAGCCCACGGTGTTGATGTTGGTGATGTTGTCGGCGACCGTCGCCATCGCGCTGGACTGGGCGCCGAGGCCGGACACACCGGCGTAGAGTGCGGAATAAAGGCTCAACAGCGGTCTCCCTTGAGGGGGTCGGGGGGGTACGTGCGGCGGGTGCCGCGCGTCTGTCTCCACCCATTATAGAGCGCGTGCGCGGCCCTCCCGAAAAACCGGAAAAATTGTGTGGTCGGCCCCTCAATCCCTCGCTTCGTCCTATAGTTAAGGCACGCAGCCAAAGGGATGATCGCATGCTTCGGATTTCACTCCGCGATGGAGAAAAGGTGGTGGTGAACGGCGCCGTGCTGCGCGCTGTCGGCCGCACTCAGTTCTTCATCGAGAACAAGGCGTCCGTCATGCGCGGAAGCGACGTGATGGCGCCTGAGGAGGCGACCACCCCGGCACGCCAGCTCTATTTCCACACCATGATGGCCTATGTGGATCCTGCGGGAAGCGGGGAGCACAAGGAGCAGATCCTGGCCACTCTGCAGAAGGTGATGGCGCTGCTTCCCTCGGCGGAGGCGGCGGCGATCTGCGCTTCCTTTGCGGCCAAGGCCGCCGGCCTGCAGTTCTACAAGGCCCTGACCGACTGCCGCAAGCTGATGAGCTTGGAGGCTGAAACGCTCGAACATATCGAGCCTGCGGCCTGACCTGATCGCTTCATGTCCAGCATCACGTCCATCGCCCGCGCGATCCGCGAACTGTCGCCCGACCAACGCTTCGGCAGGGTCGTCGCGGTGCGCGGCGCACTGATCGAAGTTGCGGGCCTCGCAGGCGCCGCCCAGATCGGTTCGCGCGTCGAGATCGCGACCGAAAGCGGGCTGGTCGAGGCGGAAGTCACCGGCATCGACCATGACATCGCGCATTGCATGCCCTTCCGCGATCCGCAGGGCGTTGCCTCCGGCGCGCATGCTTCCCTTGCGGCAGGCAGGTTTTCCGTGCGCCCCGGGAATGGCTGGCTCGGCCGCATGATCGACGGGCTCGGCCGGCCGATCGACGGCAAGGCCCCGCTTCCGCCCGGTCCGGTTCCAAGGCCGGTCAAGGCGTCTCCCCCGGCGGCAGCGTCTCGCGGGCGCGTGGGCGAGAAGATGGATACCGGCGTCCGGGCGCTGGACCTGTTCGTGCCACTCTGCCGCGGGCAGCGTCTCGGCCTGTTTGCCGGTTCAGGTGTCGGCAAGTCCGTGCTCCTTTCGATGCTCGCGCGCTGGACCCGGTGCGACGTGGCGGTGATCGGACTGATCGGTGAGCGCGGGCGGGAGGTTCAGGAGTTCGTGGAGGACGATCTGGGCGAGGAGGGCCTTGCCCGCTCCGTCGTGGTTGTCGCCACGTCGGACGAACCGGCGCTGATGCGCCGCCAGGCGGCGTGGACGACGCTGGCCGTCGCCGAGCATTTCCGTG
Source organism: uncultured Erythrobacteraceae bacterium (assembly GCA_966251025.1). Taxonomy (GTDB): domain Bacteria; phylum Pseudomonadota; class Alphaproteobacteria; order Sphingomonadales; family Sphingomonadaceae; genus Croceibacterium. The sequence continues at coordinate 138,593 of CBINJM010000001.1, forward strand.
ACCAGGGCCTCAACGTTTTGTGCCTCATGGATTCCGTCACTCGCTTCGCCATGGCCCAGCGCGAAATCGGTCTCGCCAGCGGCGAGCCACCGGCAACGAAAGGCTACACGCCCACCGTCTTCGCCGAACTGCCTCGCCTGCTGGAACGTGCCGGCCCCGGCTCCGGAGGGCACGGCAGCATCACGGGTCTGTTTACCGTCCTCGTCGACGGTGACGATCATAACGAGCCGGTGGCCGATGCCGTGCGTGGCATCCTCGACGGTCACGTCGTGATGAGCCGGCGGATAGCCGAGCGTGGCCGCTACCCGGCCATTGATCTTCTGAAGTCCGTCTCGCGCACCTTGCCGCGCGCGCACACGGACGAGGAGAATGCCCTGCGCTTGGGCGCGCGTTCGATCCTGTCCCTTTACGCCGACATGGAAGAGATGGTGCGGCTGGGTGCCTACAAGGCCGGCGCAAGCCCCGAAGTCGATCGTGCGATCGCGCTCGCCCCGGCGATCGAAACATTGCTCAGCCAGGGCAAGGACGACCAGGGAACTCGCGAACAGAGCTTTGGCGCGCTTGCAGCGATCCTGGGCGCTGAGCCAGAGGCCGAGGAGATGGCCGCATGAGGACGCCCTATTGCGCAGCGATCGGGCTGCAGCGGCGCGAGGTGGATCAGCTTCGCACCTCCATCGGTGTGGAGCTTGGCAGGCTTGCGGAAGTTGACCAGCGCAATGCCTGGATCGATGAGAGCGTCCGGCGGGAGCGCAGTGTCGCTGCGGGTGCGCTGGACGTGCCCGCCACCGCCTACTTTCTTCGCATGCGGGCCGAACGTGCGCTGCTGGAAGCGGACCGGCAGGTCATCGATGCCCGGGTTACACAGCTGCGCGGGCAGGCGCGCGAAGCCTTTGGATCGCTGAGCGTGATCGAAGGGGCGGCCGAGCGCTACCGCCACGAAGAGGAACGCCAGATCGAGGCAGCGCACCAGGCGACAATCGATGATCGCTCCGCCACCGATTTCATGCAGAAGCTGCGATTGTCGCGAGCGGCGGGGAGGCGCAGATCATGATCGATCCTGCACAGCTTTCCTCGCTCACCCCATCGCAGCGCGCGGACGTCATCTATCGCCAGGCGCAGTCGGAGTTGGCGCAGACGCTTTGGCGCGCGGCGCTGGGGGATGGCGAGCAAAACAGCAATCCCGCTCCCTGGGCCGTGCCTGACGCTCAGAGGGGTGGGCTCCAATCGCTGCTCGACCTGTTCAAGGGACAGCCGGGTCTCGGCCAGCTTCTTGCCGCCTCCGCTCATCCTGAGCCGGCGATGGATCAGCCTCTTCCTGACGTTGAAGCCCCGATTGCCAGCTCGATCTCGTCGCCGTCTTCCTCAGAGGCTGACGAGTCCGCAACGGAACTGCGTCAAGAAGCGCTTGGCCCCAACGCCTGCTTCGCAGCTGCCATCGAGCAGGCTGCCGACCGCACCGGGATCCCGGCGACAGCGCTCGCCTCGATCATCGATGCGGAGGCCGCTCGCGGCCGGGACGGCAGCTGGAACATTCATTCCCGCAATCCGCGATCGAGCGCGGCCGGCCTCGGCCAATTCCTCAGCGGCACGTGGGAAGGGGAGGCCGAACGGCCCGGAACCTGGCTGAACAATGAGGCGCAAAGGCGCGGCTGGCTCAATTCCGCCGGGCAGGTGAGGGCCGATTCGCGCGGTCCGCTGCTCTCCCTGCGGTACGATCCGGAGGCATCGATCCATGCGATTGCCGATTATGCCAGCCGCAACCTTGAAAATATGAAGCGCTCCGGAGTCCGGATTGGCGAGACGACTCAGAGCGTCGCCCGAGCGGCCTACCTTGGCCATCACCTCGGCCCCGGCGATGCTGCCCGATTCCTGAGTGGCGGCCTCGACCCGTCACGCGCGCGGCGCCTCCTAAGCGCGCAGGTTGGGCAGGCTTCCGCAGCACGGCGCATCAGTGAGGCCGGGGATGCCGCCGACGCTCACCGGCAATGGTTAACCGCCTATGTCGAGCGCAGGATACGGCCGGAACGGTACGCTTAACGATCTCCTATGCGTGAATCTACGGTTCCAGCCTTTAAGCTGCAGCAACGAATTAAAGGCATTTGAGCCCCACGGACGGCGGAATGGACCGCCGGGGGGAATTCAGATGTCCAAGATCACCATCGCTCTGGAAGCGGCGGTTGCCGCTGTCATTGAGAACCGCGCGCCTGAAGGCGAGCGCCAGACGGCACGTCAGCGAGCCAACACTGACCGCGCCTTCGCGACGATCCTGAAGCTGATTGCTCCGCGAATCCGCCATTTCATCCGCCAGTATGGGCTCACCGCCCATTGGGACGACGCGGAGCAGTGCTGCGCCATCGGCGTGCATCGTGCGATCGAGGCCTACGATCCGACGAAGGCGCAGTTCACCACATTCGTGAACTGGCAGCTTCGCGGTGAGCTGCAGAGCCTGCGCTTCCGCCTGATGACCGATCAACGCGCGTCCGCCAAGAAGGTCGAAGCAACCACTGTTTCGCTGAATGCGGCGAGCGTGGGGGCAGAGGGCGACGAAGGCTCTCTGGAGACGATCATCGAGGATGAATTCGCGCTCGATCGCACCGAGGCAGGTGCTTCCGAATATCTCGCCCGGCGCGCCACCTCGGCCCTCATCGATGAATATGTGCGGCATCATCGCGCCGCCGGTCTCGAAAAGCTCTGCAAGCGTCCCCAGCCGAAGCGCGCTTTGCGTAAGCTGGCCCAGGCGCAGCCCGGAACTCCGCAAACCCTAAACGGTGTAGATCCGGAAGAGATCCAGAAGCTGACAGAAAAATTGAACCGGGACCGCGAGATCCTTGAGCGGCGCGTGTTCGATGACGCCACCCTGGACGATCTCGGCACGGAGACCGGTATTGCCAAGGAGCAGATCCGTCAGATCAGCAAGCGCGCCACCAAGTCGATCGCCGATTTGGCCGCTTCGCAGCCGCGCTTCGCCATCATGTCGGAATACGGGGTTGTCGCAGCGGCCAAGAGCCGCAAGAGTGCTGCCGTTCCCGCCAAGGCCGTGATGTCGAGCGGGGCCAAGGCAGGCCTGCTTCCGGACCCGGCCCAGCCGCACAACCGCGCACTGCGTGTGGTGGCGGTCGAAGCGCATCAGGCGGCACAGGCCCCCTCTCGTTCGGGAAGCGGGAACCAGGCCGGCCAGGTGGAGCCGCTTTTCGACCGCACCAACCTGCCGACAGCCAAGTCGCTGGCTGCCTGACCCAACTGGAAGACCAGCCGCGCCCGAAGAACCTCGGGCGCCACCGGTCACAAACTCTTGATGGATCAAGGCTTCCTTGCGTGGAGCTGTCGATGCATTTCAACTCGGCGTCAGGCCTGCCGGCGAGGAACCAAGCAACCTGCCTCCGCGTCTTGGACATGTGGCGGATTTCCGTCGGTGAACTATCTCTTCGGGCCCGCCTGGACTGACGATGCTGGGGGATTGGCCGAAAGACCCCTTCGTAAACGTTTCAGGAGCTGCTAGCGACGTTTCACTTGCCGCAGATCAAGAACAGGGAGAGCGTAGGGGCGTGAGCGCGCGCACGATCTATATTCTCGACGATGATGACATTTTCAGGGAGTCCCTCCGGCGGCTCCTGTCTGTCCGCTCAAACCTGCTGATCCACTGCTACAGGACCGGCGAAGCCTTTCTCGAACAGGCGGACGAGCTTGAACCCGGCGTCCTCCTTCTTGATCACCAGTTGCGCGGCATGAGTGGCATTGAGGTCCTTCGGGCGATCGGCCCGGACAGGTTCCTCACAATCATGATCACCGGCTACGCAGATGTCAGCCTCGCAATGCAGGCCATGCGTGCCGGAGCGATCGACTTCCTGGAAAAGCCGTTCGATTCCGACAGCCTGTTGCAAACCATCGAAGCTGCGTTTGAGCGGCTGGAGAAAGACCGCGCTGCCGCCGCCCGCGTGGAATCCGCAAAGCGGAAGCTTGATCGACTTTCCGGGCGAGAGAAGGCGGTTCTCGAACGTCTGATCGAAGGACATTCGAACAAGCTCATTGCTCACGAATTGGACATCAGTCCGCGCACGGTCGAAAGCCACCGGGCCAAGCTGATGGAGAAACTGGAGGTACGCAGCCTTTCCGAAGCGCTGCGCATCTCCTTCGCGGCCGGGCTGCTCCCAGCAGGTGACGAAAGCGACAGCTGGATCAACCAGTCAAAGGCTGGCTGACAGCGAAAGGTACGCAAAGCGCGTGTCGCCTGATGCGGGCGCGTTGGGGGCGTTTCGCAGGAAGCGGCCCTTCGCCAGGTAGGCTGCTCCTGCTTCCAGCCGCAGCCGGTTCGGCTTCAGCCAATAGCGAACGCGCAACTCAGCCTGATGGCCGGCCCATGTGCCCGAAGCGCCAGACGCATCGCGAACGCCGGAAAAGGAGAAGGCATCCGTCGCCTCGTCCAGCCAGAGCGCGCGGTACATGCCCATCACGTCGAGACGAGGGGTAGGCCGCGCCTCCGCGCGAATGCCGCCCGAGATGATATTGGACCAGCCGGCTGGGCCATAGACGCCTGTCGGCCCGAAGTCCCGGCGCCCGCCAAAAAGTGAGTCGAAGCGGTTGTAATCGGCGCCCGGACGGTCGCCGCTCGCGAAATCGTAGTGGGCGGACAGGCGGGTACGCCAGCCGCCCGCAAATGTGTGGCCTGCCTCTGCGTGAAGGAAGGATGCCTCCGTGTCGCAATCGACCGTATCCGCGGAAGCGGAGCTTGCACGCGCCGTGCCGCTCTGGCGCGCATATTCGATGTCGAAGTCCAAGGCTCCCGGAGCCGGAGCACGGCTGAAGCGGGTGCCGTAGGTGAGGATGTGGCGATCCCGGCTCGGAAAACGCTCTGCGTCCTGTTCGTTGAGCTGGTAGGCGTAGAGCTCGCCCTGCACGCCTGCGAACAGCGGATGCGTCAGGTGCGCGCCATAAAACTGGAGATCGGTGGTCGACCGGTCGAATTTGGTCGTATTGCCCTGCAGCGCTCTCTGATCGTTGGGCAGGCGGGTGTCGGGCATGGTCCAGAAGAGTTCGACTTCGCCGCCCGAGGCCGTGGTAAGGTCGACCTTCGCGCCCGTGAATGCGTTGGGAAAGTTGGCGTAATCGGCCCGCGTGACGAGGCGCGAAGAGCCGAGCTCCATCGTGAAGCGTCCTGCCTTCGCCTGCATGCGTGAACCGGCTCCCAACACGGGTCCCAGATCCAGCGCCACATAGGCCTGCAGCGGTTCAAGCGTGTTGACCTCGGCCGTGCCGATCGGGGTATCGGGGTGCTGCCCGTAGCTCCGGGCATCCATCAATTCGCCCACGATCTGCACCGGGCCTGTGGTGTAACTCGCCCGCAAAGCGGTTCGAAGCAGCAGGAGAGAATCGTCCTGCGCCTTGCCCGGCCGGAACTGGCCGTCGAGGGCCTCTCCACGGATGCGGAAGCTACCGCTGATTTCCAGCCCGTCGACATTCCCGCCCTCTGCCTCGGATGGGTTCGCGAGAGCAGGTGCGGCGGGAAGCGTGATTGCGGCTATCAGCAGCACGTGGCGCAGGGGAGCGCCGCCTGCAAAGGGCGGGGGCATGTCGAGAACTCCGGATTGGGGAAGAGGATCTGGATTTCGGAAAGCGATGTCGCCCTGATTGCTATGGTGCGCCGTAATGACCCGGGCGGATTTGGCTGAACTGCGGCGTTGCGACTTCAGGGGCGGAGCGCGCCGTCATTCCGGCGGGTATGCCACGATCAGCCGCAGCGCGACGATCACTGCGTCAGGGATGTTGCGGTCTGCGGATGGGCGGCGGACATATTGGACATCCGGCTGCACCGTAAGAAACGGCAGCAGACGATCTGAATAGGTGAATTCAAACCCGGTTTCGGCTGACGCCAGGCGCTCAAGTCCGGGCATCCCGAACGCGCGATAACGGTCTGTGAGAATTCCCTGATAGGCGCCAACCGACATTTGACCGTGGGGACGCGACGGAAAGAGCCGTGACAGCAGCAATCCCGCCTGCCACCCGCCACTGAAGGGCGTCGCTGCGCCTTCAGATATCCCCACCCGTGCGAAGACGTCGATCTGCGGGTGATTGGGTGCATCACGTGTGATCGGCTGTTCCAGCAGCAGGTAGCCGCCCTGCGAGACCGTCGTCTCGCCCGGGTTTTTCGGCACGAGGACCTGCTGCCGGTCCGTGTAACGCCAGAACCCTGCTGCAACCTTGCCGCGTCCCGTCCAGCCTCCTTCCGCAATCAGGAGGGCACCATCCCGCATGCTGAAATCGACGCCTGCGCGATCACCCAGTACGCCCGCTCGCGCGTTGACGACGGCGGCTTGGACGTAGGTGTGTTGGGAAGGCTCTACACGCAGCCGGGCGGTAAGCGCGGTGGAAGGAAAGATGGAAGGCCCGTTAGGCCCCGTAGCGGCGAGTTCGGATCCGATACCAAAGGGCGCGGCCATCAGCAGGCCCGCAGCGTCATTCTGGTAAAACTCCGCGTTGAGATCAGCGAGGCCCAGCCGAAGGCTTGCCCGGCCTCCCGCAAAGGACTGATCGAGCCACAGCTGATAGAGCTTCGTCCGACTTTCCGGCACTTCGATATTATCGATGCCCTGAAGCGTCCCTGCCAGATCGTTGGGCCGCCCGCCATTGTTGCTCAGCAGGTGAGCACGCACTGTCGCGCCTTGCCAGGAGAAGAGGCCCTCCAAATCAAGGTCGAGGGCGATCTCTGCATTGTCCAGGTACCGCAATCCGCGCTGGAGCCCGCCGGAGGCGACGCCGGTCAAGTCGGCGACATACCGACCGCTCAGCTGAATATCGGCGTCGTCGCTCATGGTGTCGGCGGAGGCGGGCGTGGCAACTCCCATGACGCTGGCGGCAAAGACCAGCAGCAGCGTTCGTTTCATTGTCGTACCGGAAGCTTGCCCCACCGACAGCTGGGGGCGGCACTCCAATTATAGGATGGACTCGCTCGATCGGCCGGTATCTGTGCAGTCAGCAAAAAAATACCGCCAAGCGGGCCCGGCGGGACGGCTCTTGCTCTATAAATTCAGGCATATGCCGCACCTTCGGAAATGGCGGCATTCCGTCCGAAAGGGATCTCATGCGCTACTTCAGCAACATGAAGATCGCCGCCAAAGTTGCCACCTTGCTCATCATGCTAGGCATCGTGACCGTTGGTATCGCGCTCTTCAGTTATCGTACCTTTAACCATCTCGATGCGCAGTACAGCGCGCTTGCTGACCAAACTCTTCCAGCAACGTCGGATCTTGCCCGGGCGAACCGTCGCGCCGTGGAAATGGCCCACGCCGGCTACCAAGTCCTGGCGAACGAGGGCAGTAGCAGGGAAGCGCGGGCAGCGGCCGAGGAATTGGCAGCGTCCCTGAATGCGGGAAGCCGGAACCTCGATGAGGCGCTTGAGACAGATCCCGCCTTGGCGGAAGAGATGCCGGAGTTCCGGCGCCAGTTCCAGCAGGTCCACGACACCGTTGCACAGGCCGTAAGGCTCGGACTGGCGGATCGGGACCAGGAAGCCGCGCGCGTGATGCGCCAGGCGGATGCGCAGGTCGCCGAACTGTCCAAGACCTGGTCGACCTTCAACAATCGCCGCGTCGCTGAGAGCGACGAGAGCACGAACGCCCTCAGCGAAGAGGCGGATTCGATGGCGTTCTGGCTGCTCGTCATCAGCCTGATCGGTGTCGGCGGCGGTGTCGGCACGGCGATCTTCGCGGCACGCGTCGGCATCACCGCTCCGCTGACTGCTCTTCAGCAGACGATGCGTAGTCTGGCGGAAGGCAACAATCACGTCGATGTCACCGGTACCGATCGAGAAGACGAGGTCGGCTCCATGGCCAAGGCTGTGTCGGTGTTCCGTGATGCCGCCGTCGCGCAGGAGAAAGCTGCGGCCGAGAAGGCGAAGGCAGACGCCGACCAGAAGCTGGTGGTCGATGCATTGTCCGAGAAGCTCGTCGCGATGTCGCAAGGTGATCTCACCGCCGAGATCAAGGTCGAGTTTCCGCCTGCTTACGTTGAGCTGCGCGGCAACTTCAACACGGCGCTGACTAACCTGCGTGAGTTGATCAGCGCAGCGAACGAGAGTGCGCTGAGCCTGCGCACCGGGTCTCAGGAAATCGCTCAGGCGTCCGAAGACCTGGCTCGCCGGACGGAGAGCAACGCAGCCAGCCTGGAGGAAACGTCTGCCGCGCTGACGCAAATCGACAGCCGCATCAAGGCTACGGCCGATGCCTCTCGCCGGACGGTTGAGCGTGCCGACGAAGCGATCTCCACCGTCTCCGGCGGCCGCTCCATCGCTGACGAGGCGGTGCAGGCGATGAGCCGGGTGCGCGACAGCGCCAAGGGGATCGACGAAGTGATCGAAGGCGTCGACAAGATCGCCTTCCAGACCCGCGTTCTCGCCATGAATGCTGCGGTGGAAGCCGGTCGTGCCGGTGATGCCGGCCGTGGCTTCGCCGTGGTGGCCGACCTTGTCTCGGCCCTGGCGATGCGGGCTGAGGAAGAGGCGAAGCGCGCCCGCGACCAGCTAACCGTCACCCAGACCGACATCGTCACCGCCGTGGACGCGGTTCAGCGGGTGGATGGCGCTCTTGCGGGGATCTCGGAAGGCGTGGGCGAGGTGCACGAGCTGCTGGGCACGATGGCAGCCGACAACCAGGCGCAGGCTTCCGCGATCACGCAGATCAGCTCGGCAGTCGCGAGCATGGATCAGGCGACCCAGCAGAACGCCGCAATGGTTGAGGAAACCTCCGCCGCCGCCCGTAACCTCAACGCGGAGGTTGAGGTTCTTGCCGAGAAGGCCACGCAGTTCCGTGTCGATGACGGAGCAAGGGCATCCACTCCAGCTCGTCGCGCTGCGCCGGCCATGAAGGCGGCACCCAAGGCGAAGTCCTATGTCTCGCCTGTAAAGCCGCTGCCTGTCGCCGCGATGGCGAAGGCGAACGGCAACGGAAACGGCGCCCTCGCTCATGCGGAGGATGACTGGAAGGACTTCTGACCTCCACCCGTTCGTTCGCAATCCAGGCGGCCGCGCTTCGGGACACCGAGGCGCGGCCGCTGCCGTTTGGGCAGGTTCAATTTGCCGGAAAGAATATGGCTCCCACCGCAGCTCTGAACAGCGCTCTATAATACGAACGAGCCATGGCAGGTGGCGATCAGTTCGCAAGTCCAGGCCCTGCGTCGTCACCGGAGGATAAGAAATGGGCGCTTTCAGAAACTTGCGCATCGCACAGAAGATCATGGCCGGGCTGGCGCTGCTTGCGCTTCTGTCGATCTTCATCGCGGGGTTCGCCGCCCTCGAACTGTCGACCATGGCGGAGCGCTCGAGCGCGCTGGTGGCGCGCGAGGCGGAGAACATGAAGCTCGCCGCGCAGGCCAACGAGAACAAGAGCCGGATACACCAGATCTGGTATGCAGCCGTCATCGAGAACGACGCCCCCGATTTCCAGCAACTGCTCGCCGACATCGCTGCGGAACGGCGCCAGCTTGATGAAAGGCTCGAAACGCTCCGGCCGTACATGAGCGGCGATGATGCCCAGCGCTTCGCTGATCTGGAGCGCGGGCTCGCGGATTATTACCGCGCGACGGATGCCGTGCCGAACCTCTGGACGGCGGGTCGGCGCGAAGAAGCCGAAGACATCATCCAGCACCCTGCGAGTGAAGCCTACGCGGTGATCGACGAAGCTTTGAGCGGCATCGTCGAGAGCCAGGATCGAGCACTCGAGGCCGGCGCGGCGGCCAGCGATGCACAATCGACATCGGCCTTCTGGACCCTCATCGCCGTCGCGCTTGTCGGCCTGGTCTCCATCTTCGGTGTGGTGATCCTGCTGGTACGGCGGGAGGTGACCGGCCCGATCGTCTCCATGACCGGCCTGATGGACAAGCTCGCCACGGGCGACAACAGCATGGAAATCCCCGGCACGGATCGGCGCGACGAGATCGGGAACATGGCCCGGGCCGTGCTGGTCTTCCGCGACAATGCGCGTGCGCAGGTCGCCGCCGAGGCCGAAAAGGCCCGCGCTACGGCGGAGCAGAAACTGGTGGTGGATGCGCTGTCAGAAGGTCTCGGCTCCCTCGCGAAGGGCGATCTGACCTTCGAGATCAAGGAGCAGTTCACTGGCGCCTACGAACAGGTGAAGACGAATTTCAATCGCGCGACCGAAAGCCTTCGCGAACTGATCGGCGCCGTGCGCGTCTCGGCCCAAGGTCTTCGCACAGGCTCGCACGAGATCGCCCGCGCCTCGGAAGACCTTGCGCGTCGCACGGAAGGCAATGCCGCAAGCCTTGAGGAAACCTCGGCCGCCGTCACGCAGATCGACGGCCGCATCAAGGCGACAGCCGAGGCAGCCGGTCGCACCGTGGTGCGGGCGAACGAGGCCCTCACGACCGTCTCCGGCGGCCGCTCAATTGCTGACGAGGCCGTGCAGGCGATGAGCCGGGTGCGCGAGAGCGCGAAGGGGATCGACGAGGTCATCGAGGGCGTGGACAAGATCGCCTTCCAGACCCGCGTGCTGGCGATGAACGCCGCGGTCGAGGCTGGGCGTGCGGGCGATGCCGGCCGTGGTTTCGCGGTGGTGGCCGACCTTGTCTCCGCCCTCGCGATGCGGGCTGAGGAAGAGGCGAAGCGCGCCCGCGACCAGCTGACGGTGACGCAGACCGACATCGTTACGGCGGTCGATGCAGTGCAGAAGGTGGACGGCGCCCTTGCCGGCATTTCGGAAGGTGTGGGCGAAGTCCATCGGCTGCTCGGATCGATGGCGTCAGACAATCAGGCGCAGGCAGCAACGATCACGCAGATCAGTGCCGCCGTCACCAGCATGGATCGTTCGACCCAGCAGAACGCCGCCATGGTGGAAGAGACCTCTGCCGCTGCGCGCAACCTCAATGTTGAGGCCGAGACGATCGCTGAACTAGCGGAGCGGTTCCGGATCGAGGGGGGACAGCCGCCCCGCAAGCTGCACCGCGACAGCGGTTCCGATGCACTTCCGGTGGCCGTCATGAGCAAGGCGAACGGGGCCGGCACGCACAAGCCCCACTAGTGCCGTCATCGCGCACCGACATGGCGTGCCCTGTCGCCGATCTGCGGCAGGGCGGAGCCTGAAAGGGCCGCAAGGTTGCACTGCTCGGCGGCGAAATGGTCTGCCAGCAAATGCCTCACCCACGCTGTAACGGGCGTGTAACGCCCGTGTTGCCGTAATTTACTCACATCCCCGCAAGCACTGCCCCAATGCGGCCCGGCGCCGGAGCGCTCCCCGGGGGAGGGGGATGCGATGCCGGCACCTGCCGCTGCGCCACGCTCACCAGCGATGCGCGCGGAGGCGATGGGGAAGGCTGCACCAACCCGCGCCCGGATGCGACGACGTCCGTCCGGAGATGCGTGGTGGCCGCTTAGAGCGGAAGCTCCACCCCTTGGGCACAGGCGTCGGTGGAGGGTTCGATGAGATTTCAACTGGTGTCCTACGCGGCCGTGGCCGCCATGCTGTTCGTTGCGCAGTCCGCGCATGCTCAGGATGCGGATGATCGTGATGACGATACGCCGATCATCGTCACCGGCGCGGGCCTGGAGGGAACGCTGCCGCAGGAGCTGGAGCGCTACGGTCATGACCTCGTGATGGTGAGCGAGGAGCGGATCGAGAATAGCGGTGCGGTCGATGTGGCGACAGCGCTCCGCACCGTTCCCGGACTTTACATCCAGCCGGGCAGCGGGCCGTTCAGCTATGTCGATGTCTCACTCCAGGGCTCGCGCACGCAGGACGTGTTGTGGACCGTGGACGGCAGCCGCATCAACAACCGCCTCTACGGCTCGACCTCGCCGAACGACACGCTGCCTGCCGCCATGGTGGAGCGGATCGAGATCCTGAAGGGCGGCGAAAGCCTGTTCTACGGTACGCAGGCCGCAGCCGGCGTAATCAACATCGTCACGCGCTCGTTCTCTGACGAGTTTGGAGGCCGGGTGGACGGCAGCATCGACTCCTTCGGCGGGACCGAGATTGGCGGCTTTGTGCGTGGCAGCGCCGGCCGGCATCGCGTCGTCGCCTGGGCATCGCACAACCAGTCGGACGGCTACCGGCCCTACAGCGCGTTCCAGCCCAGCGCGACAGATCGGGAGCGGGGCTACGAATTGTGGTCAGTCGGCGCGAAGTACCAGATCGACCTGGGCTCAGACTTCCTGCTGAACGCACAATATCAGCACACCGAGTCCAAGCTGGACAATATCAGCGCCACCCGCACGCGAGAGAGCCGCAACGATCGCAATGAGGAGATCGCCAGCGTCCGCTTCGACTATGTCCGCAACGACGCGGTCCAGCTGTTCCTCAAAGGCTATTATCACGATTGGGACACGGCCTACGTCCAGATCCTCAACGACGTGACGACGGGGGCGCCGATCGTCGTTTACCCGCCGGGCACCTACTGGGGCTTTGAGGATTACGGCATCAACGCGCTGGCCAAGCTGAACCTGCACCGCGGCCTCGAATATCTCGTCGGCTACGACTACCAGAAGTTCAACGGCCGCGACGATGTGCTGCTGATCGGCGACACGAACGAGCAGGTCCATGCCGGCATCTTCCAGGTCCGCACCACGGACGATTTGTTCAGCCGCGGCCGCCTCGCTGCGGGGCTGCGCTACAATGACGGCAATGGCGCGAGGAAGGCGGTCTGGAACGTCTCCGGCCGGTTCGACGTGACCGACGCGCTATATGTCGAGGGCAATGGCGGCACCTCGTTCCTGCTGCCAAGCGCATCCCAGCTGTTCCAGATTGACCCCTGCTGCGAGCAGGGCAACCCGAACCTTGAGCCGGAGGAGAGCCTCAACCTCAACATCAGCGCAGGTGGCGATTTCTGGAACGACCGGATCAGCCTGAAGGCGACCTATTTCAACCGCCGGATCGACAATCTGATTTCCATTTCCTTCGACGATCCGGCCTTTCCTGAAGGGCTGTACGTCAACACCGAAGGGCGCGTGAAAGTCGAAGGGGGCGAGGCGATTTTCGCAGCGAACCTGATGGACGGACTGAACCTCGACGCGAGCTACACTTACACGCGCGCGCGAAACCGGACATCCGACCTCCAGCTCAACCGAATCCCGAAACATCTGGCTCGCGGCACTCTCGCTTACAGCCCGGCGGAGCAGCCGTTCGGCGGCAACGTCACCGTCAACTGGGTGGGTGATGTCTGGACCACCGCGACCGGCTTCGGGCGGTTGAACTATGGCAACTACGCCATCGTCGATGCCGGTATTCACGTCTTCACCGATCGTGAGCGGCGGCACCGCATCGGCTTCAACGTGGAGAACCTGTTCGACAAGGAATACGCGACCCGCGGCTTCCAGTCGGCAGCGCGGGACGACGGTTCGGGCCGCTTCCTCTATTATGCGCGCGGCGTGCCTCAGTCCTTCCGGCTGAGCTACAGCCTCGGCTTCTGACGGGGGAGTAACCGGCGATGCTTCGCTCCATCCTGTTCCTTCACCGCTGGCTCGGCATCGTGGTCGGCCTGATCATGACGATGTGGTGCCTGTCCGGCTTCGTCATGATGTATTCGGCCTATCCGAGCGTGACCCCGCAGGAGCAGCTGCGGGGCCTCGCCCCACTGCAGCTGCCGGACGCGCAGGCATTGCAACGGGCGGGACCGTCCGCCGATACGCCGCTTTCCTCTGCTCGGCTGGAGATGGTGGCGGGCCGCCCGGTCCTGCGCATCACGCCGGCCAGTTCGCCGCTCGCCGACATGCCGGCAACGCCTTCGAACATCGATCTCGTCACCGGGCATCCGCTTGAGACCGACACGCCGGGACGGGCGATGGCGGTCGCCGGCAGTTTCGCCGAGAATTTCGGCATCAAGGGATCGCCACAGGCAGCGGTGGCGGTGGAGAGGGACCAGTGGGTCGTGCAGACCTCCGCCCGCCACCAGCCGCTGCACCGCGTAGACTTCCCTCAAGGGGAGACGCTCTATGTCTCGGGCACGGGCGAGGTGGTGCAGCAGACCACCCGGGCGGAGCGCATCCTCGGCTGGCTGGGGGCGGTCCCGCACTGGCTTTACCCGACGGTCCTGCGGCAGAATGGTCCGCTCTGGACACAGGTGGTGATCTGGACGTCCATCGTCGGCATCTTCCTGACGGTGACCGGCATCTGGGTCGGCATCGCGCGGCTGCGGCGCAATCGGGAAGGGCGGATCGGATCACCCTTTCGCGGCATCTGGTGGTGGCACCACATGTCCGGCCTGTTCTTCGGGCTGCTGACGCTGACCTGGGTGACGAGCGGGTTGTTCACGATGAGCCCGTGGGGGTTCCTCGACAGCACCGCCGGTCTTGCGGAGCGGGAGCGACTGGCGGGCAGCCCCGTTCCGTGGGGCGAGGTGTCGCAGGCGATCACGCAGTTGGAAGCGCTGCCGCCAGACACCGTGCGGTTGGAGGCCGCGCCTCTTGCTGGCCGGCTCTACCTCGCCGCGATTGGTAGGGACGGGGACAGGACCCGGCTTGATCCGGCAGGACAGCCGGCCCCCCTCTCCCGCGAGGCGTTGGAGGAGGCGCTTGCCGATGGGCCGCCAGTCGCTTCTCTGGAACTGCTGAAGGAAGAGGACAGCTACTACTACAGCCATAAGCTGCCGGTCACCTTGCCCGTCTGGCGCGCCGTGCTCGACGATTCAGAGCAGACGCGTCTCTATATCGACCCTGATACGGGCCGGTTGCTCCGTGCTTTCGACAGCAATGCGCGGGCCTCGCGCTGGCTTCGCAACGGGTTGCATAGCTTCGATTTCGCCGTGCTGCGCCAGCGACCGGTGTGGGATCTGGTGGTGGTGCCGCTCCTGGCACTGGTCACCTTCCTCTGCGGAACCGGAACCTGGATGGGCGTCCAGAAGCTGCGCCGCGATGCCCGCCGCAGTCGCAATCGCCGTCGTCGGCGCAAGGGGGAGAATCCGGCGCCCACTGCCGTTTTGGAAACAACCCGGGTCTAGTGCAGGAGATGGCCATGGTGCTCCGTCCTTTGTCGATCATCCCTCTCCTTGCGCTGGCAGCCTGCACAAGCGGTGCCGGCGACGGTGCGGACAATGCGGTGCAGGACCGCGCGGTGCGGGTGCAGCAGCTGATGGCGGAGGAGGTGCAGCCGACGGCGGAGGTGTACTGGAACTCGGCCGGCTATGTCGTGGATGAGAGCGGCGAGACGGACCTCACCCCCACGACCGAGGAAGGCTGGGCGGCCACGCTCGAATCCACCCGCAAGCTGCAGCGGCTGGGCGAGTTGCTGCAGACGCCCGAATATGCCGAGGGACGCGGCGAGGACTGGATCGCGTTCTCGAAATCGCTGGTGGAGATCTCCAAGCGGGCCGAGCAGACCGCGCTCGACCGGGACAGCGAGGCGATCTTCGAGGTGGGCGGCGTCATCTACCGCGTGTGCACCGCCTGCCATCAGGTCTACCCCGCCTCGCAGCCGGAGGACCTCGGGCAGGAAGACATCGAGCAGGCGCCGCCGCAGTGAGCGCGCGCCGCCTCCTGATTCTCACATGACACGCGCCCCCTCATCCCTGCTCGCCGTTGCAGCCCTTGCGGCGGCGCTGGTGCTGCTACCCACGGCCAGCGCCCTCGCGCACGACATCTCGGCCGCGAACCGCGAGGCGCTGGAGGCGATGAGCGGACCGCAGCCGATCCCCTATTTCTACCTTGGCGCCAAGCACATGGTGACGGGGATCGACCATGTCCTGTTCCTCATCGGCGTGGTGTTCTTCCTCCACCGCCTCAAGGACGTGGTGCTGGACTGAGGGAGGCGGGGGTTGTTGCTCGCGCGAATGTGCGAATGGCAGGCCGCGACGCGCTTGACTGGGTAGCCGGGCAGTGCTGCGGCGCGCCCTTCTAATACTGACCATCTTGGACCGGGGCAGGCAGAACACCATGAGGAATCACAGCCGCAAAGGACTGGCTAAGGGGACGCTTCTCGCAAGCGTGATCGCTACAGCTCTGGTAGCGATCTCGGCGGAGGCTCAAGCACAGCTCCTCACGAGGGGGAGTGACCAGGATCAGCAAAAGCCGAACATCGTCGTGACCGCCACGCGTTCTGGCGAAGGCGTACCGGCGAATCAGCTTGGAGCTTCGGTCACCATCCTCGATGCGGAGGCGCTTCAGCAGCGGCAGACGCGCCTCGTCTCTGATATTTTGCGTGACGTGCCCGGCGTGGCCGTCAGCCGGACCGATGGGGCAGGCGGGCTCACGCAGATCCGGGTGCGCGGCACGGAAAGCAACCATGTGCTGGTGCTGGTCGACGGGATAGAGGCGGCGGACCCGTATTACGGCGAATTCGACTTCGCCACTCTGGTCGCCGATCCGGCTGCGCGGCTGGAGGTGCTGCGCGGCCAGCAGAGCTCGCTCTACGGCTCGGACGCGATCGGCGGCGTCGTCCAGTACATGACGCTCACGGGTGCGGAGGCGCCGGGCGGCAGCATCCAACTGGAGGCTGGCTCCTTCGACACGCTGACCACCAGCGCCCGCGCCGCTGGGGCGAGCGGTGATCTCGACTACTCCGTCTCCGGCGCGTATTTCCACACCGAGGGCACGCCGACTGCTCGAAACGGCACGCGCGATGTTGGTGCCGACATCGCCAGCCTTACCGGCAAGTTGATCTGGAGCCCGAGCGAGAACTTCCGGCTCACCGGCGTCGGCCGCTACAGCTACACAGAGGCGGAGACGAACCAGACCGAGTTCGATCCGTCGAGCCCGCTCTTCGGTTACGCGGTCGACAGCCCCGACGTCTATTACGAGAACCGGGCAGTCTACGGTCTTGTCCGCGCGGAGCTGCTGGCGCTGGACGGGCGCTGGACCAACAGCCTGACCGGCCAGATCGTCAACGCCAGCCGCGAGAATCACGAGCCCATTGGCCGAACCGGAGGCAGCGAGGGCCAGCGGCTGAAAGGCTCGTTCGTCTCCAGCCTCAGCCTCGGCAGCAGCGAGACGGTGCTGCACCGGATTACCGGAGCGGTGGATGTGGAGCGCGAGAGCTTTCGGAACACCGCGCCCGATGGGTTTGCCTTCACCGGCCAGCGCGACACTTACAATATCGGCTTCGTTGGCCAATACGAGCTGCTGTGGAACGAGGCGCTGGCGCTCGGCGCCTCCATCCGGCACGACGACAACGACCGCTTTGACGACGTAACGACCTATCGTGTGCAGGGCAGCTACAGCCTCCCGTTCGGCACGCGCATTCGCGGGGCGTGGGGCACCGGGGTCAAGAACCCGGGCTATTTCGAGCTCTACGGCTATACGGACGGCACTTACATCGGCAACCCGAACCTGCGGCCCGAGAAGTCCGAGGGATGGGAGGTCGGGCTCGACCAGACTTTCGGGGAGGTGGCGACGATCGGCGCGACCTGGTTCAACGCCACGCTCAAGGACGAGATCTACACGTCTTTTCCGCCCCCCACCTACGTCGCTACGCCGTCAAACCGCACGACGGATTCGAAGCAGCAAGGTTTCGAGTTCTTCCTCAGCGCCCGGCCGACGCGGCAGATCCGCCTCGAGGCCGCCTATACATGGCTGAGCGCCGAGGAGGATGGGGTGGAGGAAGTACGCCGGCCCGAGCATGTCGCCAGCTTCAACGCCACCGCCTTCAGCGCGGATGAGCGGATTTCCGGCACGTTGACCGTCCGCTACAACGGGGACGCGATCGACCTCGCCTACATCGACCCGAGCTATGTGCCTGTGCGTGAGATGCTGGACGATTTCTGGCTGGTCAATTTCAGCGCCGAATACCGGCTCTCCCCGGCGGTGTCCCTGACCGGGCGGGTCGAGAACCTGCTCGATGAGAAATATGAGGAGGTGTTCAGCTTCGTAGCGCCGGGCCTGTCAGCCTTCGGTGGCATTACCGCGCGCTTCTGAAGCGCGTCCACCGAACGATGCGGCAGCGCGTCACGGCTGAAGCGTCGGGTCCGGAACGAAGTCGACGATTGCGGTGCGGGTCCCTGCGCCGGTGACGCAGGCATCGACGTCGAACACTTGGTGCAGCAGCGCGGAGGTGAGCGTCTGGGCGGTTGGCCCAAAGGCGACCAGGCACCCCTCGCGCAGGACTGCGATATGGGTGGTGTAGCGCGCTGCCAGCGTGAGCTCGTGCATCGAGGCGATGACCAGCTTGCCGGCATCGGCGAGCTTGCGGAGGCGGTCCACGCTGTCGAGTGCGTGGCGTGGGTCAAGGCCCGTCAGCGGCTCGTCCGCCAGCAGCATGGCAGGGTCGCCCACCAGCGCGCGGGCAAGCATCGCACGTCCCAACTCGCCGCCCGACAAGGTGGTTGCGGGCTGGTGTCGATGTTCGGCCATATCGACCATTTCCAGCGCCGCTGCGACCGATGCGCGCATCGTCTCAGGCAATCCGCCGAACACCGGCAGCTGCGGCGTCAAACCCAATGCGACAAGCCGCTCCACCGATATCGGCCAATCGGCGCGGGGATTTTGCGGCAGGAACGCGCGGATCTGCGCCAATGCGCGGCGATCGAGCGTTGCGAGTGACTGACCGTCGATCATGACGGAGCCGCGCTCAGGCGCCAGCAAACCGGCGAGGACTGACATGAGCGTGGATTTTCCAGCGCCGTTGGGACCGATCAGCCCGACGAACTGTCGGCTGTGAAGTTCGATCGTGACGTCATCGACGATCGCTCGCCCACCGCGCAGCACCGTGACGCCATTCGCTTCAATCCGGCTCACGGTGACATCCTGCGCAGCCTGGTGACCAGCCATAAGAAGAAGGGTGTTCCTACGATGCTCGTGAGCACGCCGAGCCTGACCTCTTGTCCGGCGGTGGGGATGATGCGCGTGGCGACATCCGCGAGGAGCAGCAGGATCGCGCCGAACAGGGCAGAGGGCAGCAGCATACGGCCGGGCTGGTGGCCCACGAAGGGGCGGACGAGGTGCGGCGCCATGAGGCCGATGAAGCCGATCGACCCGGTCACCGCAGTTGCGGCGCCGACCGAGAGCGCCGTTCCGGCAAGCGCGAGCAGTCGGGTCCGCGCGAGATTGACCCCGAGGCTTTCCGCCTGCGTCTCGCCTAGGGTCAATGCGTCGACGTCGCGCATGGTCAGCACCAGGCAGACCCATCCCGCAAGGATGAACGGTGCGGCCAGCACCAGCTGGTGCCAGTCACGATTTTCGAGGGTGCCGAGCAGCCAGATGGTGATCTCGTAGGCGGCGGAGGGATTCGGGGCGAAGTTGAGCGCGAGGCTGACGCCCGCGCCCATCAGCCCCGACACCGCTGCGCCCGCAAGGATCATCGTCAGCGTGCCGCCGCGTCCGATCGACAGGGTCAGCGCCGCCGCGACGAGCGCGCCTCCGATCCCCAATATCGGCGTCGCCAGTGCGAAGGCTGCGGAAAGGCCGAAATAGATGGCGATGACAGCCCCAAGCGCTGCACCCGCCGACACGCCGAGCAGGCCTGGCTCAGCGAGCGGGTTGCGCAGCAGGCCCTGCAGCACCGCGCCCGAAAGCCCCAGGCTCGCCCCCACGAGCAGGCCGAGGATCGTTCGCGGAACCCTGAGTTCGCTCAGGATCAGCCAGGAAAGAGTGGGTTTGGGCTCAAAGATGGATCCGATCAGCACCGCCGGCTCCAGCCAGATTCGCCCGGTGCCCAATGAAAGGAGGATGCACGTCAGAAGCAAGGCACATGCGAGCGCCCGCAAGGCCACTTTGCCTACCATGCAACGCCCTCCGCCGGCAGCTTTCCGAGCGCCTCGTGCAGTTGGACCGCGGCATCCGCAGATTGCGGCAGTCCGCAGGAATGGAGGAAGACGGGGAAGGTGATCGTCCGGCCCTTGAACGCCTTCCCGATCACCGGATGCTCCGACGCCGTGTCGGCCAGCAACGGTCCTTCGAAGCCGTTGCGGCCGCGCAGGATCCCCTTGGGACGGGCGGCCAGCAGCTCTTCGATGCCGAAGCTGGAGAAGTTGTCATCCGGCATCCGAGCAGCCACGTTCACCGCCCCGGCGGCGCGGATGATTTCGTCCGTCAACGTGCCCCTGCCGGGCACTCCCTCACCGGCGCTCCAGGCAACCACCTCGACCGGCTGACGCGGATGCTGATGTGCGAGTTCCGCAAGCTTGCGGTCCATCTCGGCGATCAGCGTTTCGGCGCGCTGCGGCTCGCCGGCGAATGCGCCGACCTGGCGTGTGATCCTGCGGATGTCATCGAAGCTGTTGGCCGAGTCGATCTCCACCACCGGTGCCCCGACTTTTGCGGCCAGGCGGCGCATCACGGGCGTCGACCAGGGGCTTGCGAGAATGAGGTCCGGCTGTTGCAGCACGACCTCTTCCGCAGTGCCGTGGTTGACAGCAACGCCATCATCGGAACCCGGCATCAGCACCTCCACGGCATCATGCGCGAGGTGGGTGACCGAGGCGATCCGATCTTTCGGCACCAGCATCAGCAGCAGCAGATCGGTGCACAGATTGGTCGACATGATGCGCTGCGGCTTTGCTGATGCCATTGCGATAAGTGGCTCGGCATGCTGGCGCGAAGCCACCACGGCTCCACCGCCCACCAGCGATAGCCCCAAGGCCAGCGCCGTAACAATCGCGCCTCCGATCACGCGACGATTGTGATGTAGCCCCTCGGCGCTGCCCATTCGCGCTCCTTAGCCGCGATCTGGTCCGCTGCCACTTGCCCGTTTGGCTGGTTGAGGCGGTTGACCTGATGTGCCGGTGTGACCGCGACAGCAGATAGCTGGCGCGAAAAGGGGATGCGGCTTCCACCAATTGTACCAAGCCGCCTCGATCGTTGCTTAAAGAAAGCAATTGGGGATTTGAAGCGGTTGAAATGGCAAGTGGCCGCGCGACCGATCGCCCGCATACGGCAGCGAAAGCACATTGGCCTGGCCGCTGACGGTGCTTCGAGGACAGCGCCTCATGCCATCCTTGGTCAAAAGTGGTGCCCAGAAGAGGACTCGAACCTCCACGACCTTGCGATCGCCGCCACCTGAAGACGGTGCGTCTACCAATTCCGCCATCTGGGCACGGGCAGCCGGGTCATCTTGGCCTGGCTGCAGGGTAGGGGCGGGCCGATAGCCAGAGCTGGAAGGTCTGTCAACGGGCAGCGATGCTTGCGGCTTCGGCCCGGTTGCGGCATGGCGCCAGGCGATCGGGTGGGGCGCCGGGTCCTCCGTACGTCCCCGAGGTGGAATGGGACAGAAGATGGCGCATTTCGGGCCGCTTGAAGGCAAGCTGGTGGTGCTGATCGGCGGAGGCGGATTCCTTGGCACCCACATCGCGCAGGATCTGCTGCGCCATGGCGCGCGCCTGCGAATCGCGGAACGCAACCCGGAGAGTGCCTGGAAGCTGAAGCCGCTGGCGAATCTCGGGCAGCTGCAATTCTCGCGTTGCGATGTAAAAAGGACGGACAGCGTCGCAGCCGCGGTGCAGGGCGCCGATGCTGTGGTCTACCTCGTGGGCACGTTTGGACGCGACGCGCAGGCGCTGCAGGCGGATGGGCCGGGAATTGCGGCGCGCCTCGCCGCAGCCGAGGGGGCGCAAGCTTTCGTCTCCATCTCCGCTATCGGGGCGGATGCGTCGTCAGAGAGCGACTACGCGCGGACGAAGGGCGAGGGGGAGCGGAACGTCTTCGCCGCCTTTCCGCGCGCGACGATCCTGCGGCCGTCGGTGCTGTTCGGCGAGGATGACAATTTCCTCAACATGTTCGCCGGCCTGATTGCAGGCATGCCGATCCTCCCCGTCTTCGGCGAGAAGGCGCGGCTGCAGCCTCTGTGGGTCGACGATGCTGCCGCGGCGGTCGTCGCTGCGCTGTCTGACCCCGACGCCCATGGCGGCAAGACGTATGAGCTTGCCGGGCCGGAGGTGGTCACGATGGGCGAGCTGAACCGGCGGATCGCGGCCGCTCAGGGGCGTGAGCGGCGCTTCGTCGCTGTGCCCGATGGCCTTTGCAGCCTCTTCGCGGCCCTGCCGGGCTCGCCGATGAACTCCGATCAATGGGCTCTGCTGAAACAGGGCAATGTTGCCTCAGGCGAGCTGCCGGGGATTGGCGAGCTGGGTGTCATCCCCAAGCCGCTGGACCTGTTCCTCGATCGATGGATGATGCGGTACCGCAAATACGGCCGGTTCAGCACCAAGGGGGAACTCGCCTGAGCTAGCTGGCGCCCTGCGGGCCGCCTTCGATGAGGCGGGCAAGCGGCTCGACCAGCAGGACCGCGCCGTCCGTGCCGACAATGCGAACGTATTCCCCCGCGGCAACGTCGAGGCCGCGGGCAATCCACTCGCTGTCGCCAAGCCGCACGCGCCCGCTGCCATGCTCGATTGCTTGGACGACGAGAGCAGTCTCCCCCACCAGTCGCGCCCCGCGGCGGTTCATCAGGGGATCGGAGCTCGTGATGGGCCGATCCCGCAGCAGGCGCCGAGCGGAAAAGACCGCGATCAGCGCAAGAAAGACGAAGTCGACGACCTGCATCGGCAGGGAGAGGTCCAGCAGGCCGGTCAGCACGCCCGTGGCGATCGCCGCAAGCGCCAGCCAGATGAGATAGACACCGGGTACCAGCATCTCCAACCCGGCGAGCACCAAGCCCAGCGTCAGCCAGACCCAGTGCGCCTCCAGGCTGTTGAACCAGTCCATCAGCTGCGGCCGGTGCCGGGGGCTGTGGCTGGAACGGATGCGGGCGCCTGTTGCGCGGGAAGCCGAGTGCCTGTGTCTGCGGCCTTTGCGCCCTTCGCGTCACCAGAGCCGATGACTTCGCGAGCGATCTCGCCAATGCCGCCCAGCGTGCCGATCAGCTGGGTCGCCTCCACCGGGAACAGGATGGTCTTGGCGTTTGGCGAATCCGCGAACTTGGCCACAGCCTTGGTGTATTCCTGCGCGATGAAATAGTTGATTGCCTGGTTGCCCGATTGGGCAATCGCGTCAGACACCAGCTGAGTCGCCTTGGCCTCGGCCTCTGCCGCGCGCTCCCGCGCCTCAGCCTGGCGGAAGGCGGCTTCGCGCTTGCCTTCGGCGGAGAGGATGGCGGATTGCTTCTCACCTTCCGCCCGCAGAATGCGGCTGGCGCGGTCACCTTCGGCTTCGAGGATCTCGGCGCGCTTCAAGCGCTCGGCCTTCATCTGTCGAGCCATCGCCTCGGAGATGTCGATCGGGGGGCGGATGTCCTTGATCTCCACGCGAGTGATCTTGACGCCCCAGGGAGAGGTTGCGTGGTCCACCACGCTCAGCAGCCGGGCGTTGATCTCGTCCCGCCGGGACAGGGTCTCGTCCAGGTCCATGGAGCCCATGACGGTGCGCAGGTTCGTGGTGGTGAGCGCCATGATGGCGGCATAGAGGTTGTGGACCTCGTAAGCGGCCTTGCCGGCGTCCAGCACCTGGAAGAACACGACCGCATCCACGCCTACCATGGCGTTGTCGCGCGTGATGATCTCCTGCCCGGGGATGTCGAGCACCTGCTCCATCATGTTGATTTTGCGCCCGACCCGGTCGACGAACGGGATGATCAGGTGCAGGCC
This sequence comes from uncultured Erythrobacteraceae bacterium, assembly GCA_966251025.1. Taxonomy (GTDB): domain Bacteria; phylum Pseudomonadota; class Alphaproteobacteria; order Sphingomonadales; family Sphingomonadaceae; genus Croceibacterium. The sequence goes on from CBINJM010000001.1 coordinate 162,035, forward strand.
GGGTTCTGCGGCAAGCGTGAACTTGCCCAGCCGCTCTATGGTGTAGACGAAGCCCTGCTGCACCACGCGCACGGCCATCAGCAGGAAGATGAGCAGTACTGCGACCAGTGCGACCAGCACATATTCCATCGCTTGCAATCCTCCGCCCTTTTGTCGTCCCGCATCGTAGCGCGCACCGAGGGTGGGGCAAGCGAAAGCGGAGATTGTGCCGCGGGAACAGCGCCGATAAGGACAGGCAAGGCCGAAGAAGGTCGGGAGGGGAAGAACTGATGAAATACGGATCGGCGCTTGCGCTGGTATTCGCGCTTGCAGCACTGCCCGGCGGGGCTTTCGCGCAAAATGCGCCGGCAGCGCAAAGCGCTCCGGCGCAGCCCGCCGGAGAGCCAGCCGCCGCCCCGCCTCGCTTCCAGACGCCGCCATTGGGGCAGGGCCCTTGGGATTTTCAGACCGAGGAAGCCAATCTGCACGTCGAACTGGTGACGGGTGAACTCGACCACCCTTGGGCGCTGACCTTCCTGCCCGACGGGGACATGCTGGTGACGGAGCGGCCCGGCCGGCTGCGCGTGATCCGCGACGGGGTGCTCGATCCCCAGCCGATCGGCGGTCTGCCCCCGATCTTCGCCTTCGGAATTTCCGGGCTGACAGACGTGGTGCTGCACCCGGATTTTGCGAACAACCGCATACTATACCTGGCATACAGCAAGGCGCATCCGGACGCGGGGCCTAAGCCGACGGTGCAGGCCGACTCCGCGCTCGCGGTACTGCGAGCAAGGTGGGATGGCGGACCGACGCTGACGGATGTGCAGGAAATCTTCCTTGCCGCTCCATGGTACGGCGCCAAGGCCGTCGAACGGTGTTGCGGCCAAGGCCCGACCTTCGGCTCCTATGGCGGGCGCATGGCGTTCGGCGCCGACGGCAAGCTCTACATCACCAGCGGCGACCGCAATTACGGCGAACTGGTGCAGGACCCCTCCACCCATTTCGGCAAGATCCTCCGTCTGAATGACGATGGCAGCGTGCCGCAGGACAACCCTTTCGTCGGCCGCCCGGGCTCGCTGCCGGAGATCTGGACCACCGGCCATCGCAACCCGACCGGCCTTTCGCTGGATCCGGCGACCGGCATTTTGTGGGAGACGGAGTTCGGCCCGCGCGGCGGGGATGAGCTCAACCGCATCGAGAAAGGCGCGAATTACGGCTGGATGGATGTGACGCAGGGCCAGCATTACGACAGCACGCCCGCCAAGGGCGTGAAAGGCGTTGCCGGCATGACCGATCCCGTGATCGCCTGGCTGCCGGAATCGCACAATCCCGGCAATGTGGCGGTTTATCATGGCGCCGCTTTCCCGCAGTGGGAGGGGGACCTGCTGGTGGCCATGATGGACCGTTCCGTCATCCGGGCAAAGCTCGGGCCGGACGGGCAGGTCACCAAGCAGGAGGCGATGCTCCAGGATCTCGGCCAGCGGTTTCGCGACGTAAGGGTGGGGCCGGACGGTGCTGTTTACCTGCTGACCGATGAAACCAAGGGCGCAGTGCTGAAGCTCACCCCTCGCCCTTGAGATGGCAGGGCGGGGCGCTAGTCCCCGCCCGCCGCTTCGCGAGCGTCAGCCGCCTCCTGCAATCGCAGCTGGCGGTTGACGCCCAAGAGCTTGGTGATCCCGGGCAAGTTCGGAATGCTGTCATACAGCGCCGCGAGGTAGGCGCGGTCGAACCTCGTCATCGCCAGGGGTGGCGCGTCCGAGTGAAACAGGGTGAGGATCGTATCCATCGCCGGATCGTCCTCCACCGGCCGGGTGCGCGCCAGGCCGCGCATGGTGGCGTAATCAGCCAGCTGGACGAGCGACTTGCCTGCGACGCCCTCCACATCGAACACCACCACCACCTGGGTGATGTCCTCCCTCACCGGCAGGTAGATCTTGGAATGAGCCGACCACATGCTGACGACCGGCGGATCAGTCAGGCCCTGCCGCTGGCTCATCTCCATCCCGTCGCGTGAACGCATGACTGTGGTCGTCCACACGCGCACCGGGCCGGCCTCAGCCAACAGATCTTCGCGCTCTGCGACGGGCAGGCTTTCAAACAGATAGCCATGCCGGCGTTGCAGCCCCGCAAGCTCTCCTTGTCCGTCTTTCACGAAGGCGACGATAAGATTGGGCGTGCAGCCCTCCTCGCTCGCCATCCAGATGTCGAGCGCCTCCGCATTGTAGCGGATGCGGTCGATCATCAGTGCGGCAAAATCCTCCTTGAGGCCGAGGATGCCCGGGCACAGCCTGTCCTCGAACCGAGCCAGCGGCCCGTCATACATGTTCTGCGGCCGGGTGACGGCGCGCGCCTGGCGGCTTACCTCCCGCGCCGTGGTTTCAGCCTCTGCGCGGCCCGTCACTACGATGTCGCGTTCGCCGGCCGACGAGCGCCGTGCATCTTGCGCCTGTGCTGGCCAGGCCAGCAGGAAGAGGCCGATCAAGTAGCCGACGAAGGCCGTTGGGCGCACTCCCCTCAATCGCTCCCCCTGGTCTGCCGTTCACAGTCCGTGCGGCTATTCGGCGTCTGGCGCCGAGCGTGACCGCTCCAGTTCCGCAAGGCGGCTGGACGCGCGCAGGTTGGCGGGGCCTTGGTAAAGGGTGGAGAGGACCGCGCGATCCGATGCGGTGAGGCCGGCAGGCCGCTCCCCCTCCGGGGCATCGAACAGGTTGAGGATAGAGCTGGAAGACGCAGGGCGCAGCTCCGGCCGGTCCGCCGTGAAGACCCTCATCGTGGCGAAATCCGCAAGCTGACTTACGCCCATCCCGCCGACCTCATCGCGATCAACCAGAACGAGGGATGAGACGATATCCTTACGAGTGGGCGTGTAGATCCGGGAATGCGCCATCCACATTTCCGTCTGGGGCGGGTCCACCAGGTTCTCCCGCCGAGGGACGATCATCCCGTCGCGTGAGCGAGTGCGGACTTGCGTGAGGACATGCACCGGGCCTTCATGCGCCAGCAGGTTGCGCCGCTCCTGCGGGTTCAGGTCTTCAAACATGTAACTCCGCTCGGCGCTGAGCCGGCGGAGGTAGTCCTGCCCATCTTCGAGAAACACGACGAGGAGGTTGGGCTCGCAGCCCTCCGCATCGGCGAGGCGGATGCCCAACTCTTCCGCATTCTCGCGGATGCGCCCGACCATCATTTCGGCCGCGTCCTGCCTCAAACCTACGATACCCGGGCAAACCGGGTCCTGGAAGCGGGGTAGCGGCTCGTCGCGCTGGGCCGCTGCGGGCACCCCCGCGAAGGTCGCGGCGAGCAGCCCGACGAGGCAAAGCCAACGGTGGCGTGCACCCATTGCCGATCTCCTTGATCAGATGACGGGATTATCCGCCATTCAAGGCAAACCGGCAATGGAGACTTGGTTGGAGGGCTTACCCCGCCTGCCGCGCAGCCTTCTTCCGCTCGTGCGGATCCAGATGGCGCTTGCGCAGGCGGATGCTCTGCGGCGTCACTTCGACCAGTTCGTCATCCTGAATGTAAGCGATCGCCTGCTCCAGCGTCATCTTGCGCGGCGGGGTGAGGCGGATGCCTTCATCCTTGCCGCTGGCGCGGAAGTTTGTGAGCTGCTTGGACTTGAGGGGGTTGACCTCAAGGTCCTGCGGCTTGGCGTTCTCGCCGATGATCATGCCTTCGTACAGCTTCTCGCCGGGGCTCACGAACAGCACGCCGCGATCTTCCAGTGCGTTGAGCGCGTAGGCCACGGCCTCGCCCTGCTCCATCGAGATGAGCACGCCGTTCTGGCGGCCGCTGATCGGGCCCTTGTAGGGGCCGTACTTCTCGAACAGCCGGTTCATGATGCCCGTGCCGCGCGTGTCGGACAGGAACTCGCCATGATAGCCGATCAGGCCGCGGCTGGGTGCGGAGAAGGTGATGCGCGTCTTGCCGGCGCCGGACGGGCGCATGTCGGTCATCTCGGCCTTCCGAAGCGCCATCTTCTCGACGACGGTGCCGGAGAACTCATCATCCACGTCGATGACGACCGTCTCGTAGGGCTCCTCGCGGTTCGCGCCTTCGCCCTTGAACAGCACGCGCGGGCGGCTGATGGACAGCTCGAAGCCTTCGCGCCGCATGTTCTCGATCAATACGCCGAGCTGCAATTCGCCGCGGCCTGCGACCTCGAAGGCGTCCTTCTCGGCGCTTTCCGTCAGACGGATGGCGACGTTGCTTTCCGCCTCGCGCTCCAGACGGTCGCGGATCACGCGGCTCTGCACCTTGTCGCCCTCGCGGCCCGCATAGGGGCTGTCGTTGACGGCGAAGGTCATGGACAGCGTCGGCGGGTCGATCGGCTGCGCGTGGACCGGCGCCGTCACCGAGGGGTCACACAGGGTGTTGGACACGGTGGCCGTGGTCAGGCCGGCGATGGCGATGATGTCGCCCGCCTTGGCATGGAGCACCGGCACCCGATCCAGCCCCTCATAGGAGAAGATCTTCGTCGCGCGGCCGGTCTCAACCACCTTGCCGGTCACGTCGAGAGCCTTGATCGGCATGCCGACTTCCAGCCGCCCGCTTTCCACACGCCCGGTCAGGATACGGCCGAGGAAGGCGTCGCGGTCCAGCAGGGTTGCGAGCATGGCGAAGGCGCCGTCTTCGTCCAGATCCGGCGCCGGCACGTGGCTGACGATCTTCTCGAACAGCGGCACAAGGTCGCCTTCGCGCACTTCCTCGCTCGTGCCGGCATAGCCGTTGCGGCCCGAGGCGTAGAGCACAGGGAAGTCGAGCTGCTCATCGTTGGCGTCGAGGTTGACGAAGAGGTCGAACACCTCGTCCAGCACCTCGGAGGCGCGGGCGTCCGAACGGTCGATCTTGTTGACGACGACGATCGGCTTCAGGCCGAGGCCCAGGGCCTTGCCGGTGACGAACTTGGTCTGCGGCATCGGCCCTTCGGCCGCGTCCACCAGCAGGATGACGCCATCCACCATGGAGAGGATGCGCTCCACCTCCGCGCCGAAGTCGGCGTGGCCGGGCGTGTCGACGATGTTGATGCGGTGGCCGCGCCATTCGATCGAGGTCGGCTTCGCGAGGATGGTGATCCCGCGCTCCTTCTCGATGTCGTTGGAGTCCATCGCGCGCTCTTCCACGCGCTGATTGTCGCGGAAGGTGCCGGATTGGCGGAACAACTGGTCGACAAGCGTGGTCTTGCCGTGATCGACGTGGGCGATGATCGCCACGTTGCGAAGGGACATGGGCGCGGATCTCTATTTTAAGGGGGTAAGCGGCGCGGCCCTTAGATCGTGATGCGCCGCCTGTCCACCTTGCTCCGGTCCGCCCCGCCCTCCCCGGTCAGTCGGTCGGGCGCAGCACCACGTGGCCCACGGCGGTGTTGGAGGCGGGCACGTGGTAGAAGCGATGCAGCTCTTCCACACTGTCCCCAAGCGCGCCCCGCATGATCAGCCACATGATCAGCTCAATGCCCTCGGTGCCGGCCTCCCGCACATATTCGAGGCGGGTGATCTTGCGAAGCGAGTCCACATCGCTCGTCAGCCGATCGATGAAGGAATTGTCGAACTCGGCATTGATCAGGCCGGCGCGCTCTCCCTGCAACTGGTGGCTCATGCCGCCCGTGCCCCAGATCTGCACGTTGAGGCCCGCGGGGTAGGAAGCGACCGCATCGCGGATCGCTCGGCCAAGCTGCCAGCAGCGCTCGCCCGACGGGGTGGGGAACTGGGTCACGTTGACCGCCAGCGGAATCACGCGGACCGGCCATTCGTCCACCTTCCCGAACATCAGCGACAGCGGCACGGTGAGGCCGTGATCGACATCCATCGCGTTCATCAACGTCATGTCGAATTCGTCGATGACAAGCTGTTCGGCGAGGTGAGCGGCCAGGACCGGGTCGCCGATCACCTGCGGCACGGGGCGGCGGCCCCAGCCTTCGTCCGCAACGTCAAACTCCTCCGCCATGCCCAGCGCGAAGGTCGGGACCACGTCCAGCATCATGGAGGAGGCGTGATCGTTGTAGCACAGGATCACCACATCGGGGTTCTCGCGCCTCTGGAACTCCTTCACCCACTCATAGCCGGCGAAGACCGGCGCCCATCCTTCGGTCTGGGTACGGTCCTGGTCGAACGCCGCGCCGATGGCCGGGACGTGACTGGTGGCGATCCCCGCCGTGATCTTTGCCATTACTTCTTCCCTCGAATGGAACGCTGGCCTTCGGGCGAGCGGCCGCCGGACCTCATCATCTCGGCATATTCCTCCGGCGTCAGGTCCGTCATGCTGCTGACGGCCTTCTGCACGCTCCACCCGTCGGTGTTGGACAGCTTGACGAGGAAGTAGATGTTGCCGCCGAGGTCGATCAGCTTGCGGAAATTGCGTTCCAGCACCGCCTGCTTCTGCTGCTCGCTCATGCGGAAGCGGTCCAGATAGGCACGCTCGTCCGCCTTGAAGGCGGTGCGGTTCTCCTCCTGCATCAGCGACATGCAGAACTTGTGCAGGTGATAGGCCTGCCGGCTGCGCAGCGCGTTGAAGACCGTGGTGCCGGGAATGTCATTCAGCTCGTCGAGCGAGTAGAGGCGGGTGCGCATCTGGGTTCTTCCTGCTTGATGCGCGGGCCCCTAGCAAAGGCGGCACGGTTCCGCCAGCGGCCGCTCTTGCACCATTTGCAACGCCGCGAATGGCCCTCGCAACAGCGATGCATCCGCGGCGCAACGGGCAAGCAACATTTGTCGCGGAGCAAGCACGGGGGGGGTTAATCCATCGCGGCGCTTCCGGTAGGGGGCCACAAACGCGACCCTCGGAGACCTTGATGACCGAACACGTACTTGAGCAGCTTGCAGCCACCAACCCCGACAGCGAGATCTGGTGGGATTCCTCGCCGCTGATCTTCCCGAGCTGGCGGGAACAGACGCTGGCCAAGGCACCGGCGGGCAAGCTGGAGGATTGGACTGCGCAGCTCGACCGGTTCTATCACCAGGAGACCATCGACCGCGACGGCACGATGGGCTTCCGCGGCGTCACCACCAACCCGCCGCTCTCGCTCCAGGCCATCAACGTGGCACCCGAGATGTGGGCGCAGCACATCAAGGATGTGGCTAAGGAAAACCCGGGCCTCGATGCTGAGGGCGTGTACTGGACGCTCTACCTCGAGCTGGTGCGACAGGGCGCCGCGGCCATCCTGCCGGTCTACAAGAAGTCCGGCGGCAAGTTCGGCTTCCTGTCCGGCCAGGTGGACCCGCGCTGGGTCCGCAACGGGCCGAAGATGCTGGAGCAGGGCCTGCAGATCGCCGCTCAGGGCGAGAACGTGATGGTCAAGCTGCCCGGCTCCAAGGAAGGCTACGAAGTGCTGGAGGAGCTGACCGCGCGCGGCATCTCCACCAACAACACGACCAGCTTCACCGTGCCGCAGTACATCCGCTGCATGTCCGCTGTCAGCGCCGGGCTGATCCGCGCCAAGGCGGCCGGCATCGACCTGTCGAAGTTCCGCTCCGTCATCACCCACATGTCGAGCCGCCTCGGCCAGCTGAGCGATTGGCAGAAGGAAGCCAAGGCACGCGGCATCGAGCTGAGCCTGCCGGAAATCCGCGACGGGGAGGAAGCGGTGCTGAAGCGCGCATATTGGTGGGGCAAGGAGAACAACCACCCCTCCAAGATGCTGCAGTGCTCCATGCGCGTGGAGAAGGACGAGCGGACCGGCAAGACCGTCAGCCGCCACATCCAGGACTTCGCCGGCAGCGACATGGTGTACACCTGCCCCCCGGGCTACATCGCGCAGCTGATGGAAGTGCAGGACGAGTTGGAGCCGTTCGACCCCAAGGCCATCGAGCGTGAGCCGAACAAGGCGAGCATCGAGAAGCTGATGCGCCTGCCAAGCTTCCGCGCGGCCTATGAGTTCGACGGGATGCACCCGGACGAGTTCGCCGATTACGGCGCGTTCCAGGCCACCGCCACCGAGTTCGCCGCGGCCACCCGCCAGACGGTGGACTTCGTGCGGATGACGCTGGAGGGCTGATCGCCTCTCCTGCCATCGCGCAATTGATGATGGATCAGGCGCTCGGCCCCCAAGGGTCGGGCGCCTTTTTTGTGGCCGGACCGCTCATCCTGAAGGGATCAAGGATGCGGCGGGCAGGCGAACGCCATCTCAGCCTGCCCGGCGGAACACTGGCGGCGCTTGGCCGGATGAAAATCCCGGCTTGCGCCGAATGACGAGGGACGTCGGGGCGGCAGCACGAGCGTCGGCAGGCCACGGAAACGATCCGCGTCTGCGATCTCAGTCCAGTCCGCGGCCGAATGTGTAGGTGAGGCCGATGCCGCCGGAGAACTGATCGCGGGAGCCGAAGCGCTGCACGATCGGCGAGTCCGCCGCGTCCGCTGTCAGCCGGTCATACTTGGCGTAGGAGTAGATGCCCCAACGCCGCGTCAGCTGCGTCACCAGCCCGGCTGTGACGCCGACGGCCTGGATACCCCCATCCGCATCATAGGCGCCAAGGCCGGAGGGCCCGGCGTCGGCGGGGGCGACGCTGAAATAGGCATCGTGATAATCGTCATCCGCCCAGGTGATGCGCGGGCCGATGGAGATCAGCCACGCATCGCCATCGCGGGCGACGTAATCCGCGCCGACGGTGCCGATCAGGCCTTCATGACCGCCGAGCCCCTTCCTCAACTCCCCGCGAAGGCGGAAGCTGTCGGACAGCTCATATTGCAGGAAGCCGCCGGCCTCCACAGTAAAGCCCACCTTGGGGAGCTGCCCGCCGACCTCGCCGGACGATCGCTTGCCCTCCAGGTTGATGGCCGGGCCGATGGAAAAGCCGCCGGCGCGCACCAAGGGAAAGCCAAAGCTCTCGTCGGGCGCCTCGAACTCGAACGGGGTGTCGCCACGCGCCCGGGCGATGTCGAACAGCGGGCGGATGCTGAGGTCTTCGGCGCCCGGAAAACTCGGCACGACCTGCGCGCCGAGTGCGATCCGTGTTCGGCGCTGCTCCCGCTGCTCCTGCGCGCTGGCCGGAGCGCTGACCATCCCGACGATCGCTGCAAGCACAAGCACGCCGCAGCGCATCGTCGGTAATGTCATGGATCAATCCGCCCAGTAGAGCCTGTTGGGATTGTCAACCAGCAGCTTCCTCTGCAGTTCCTCGGTCGGTGCGATGCGGGGAATCATGTCCACGAGGTGCCCGTCATCGGGCAGCACGTTCTGCTGGTTCGGGTGCGGCCAGTCCGTTCCCCAAATGCAGCGATCCGGATAATCCTCCACCAGCGGGCGCACGGCCTTGGCAAAGGCGTTCCACGGGTCACCGGTGGGGTCCAGCCGGTCGGGGCAGGTGGGCTTGAAGTGGATGTCCGGCCGGGAATCGAGCAGCTTGCGGAAGGCCTTCATGTCCGGGCCATCCGGGCCCTCCATGACATTGGGCCGCCCCATGTGGTCAATCACGATCGGTACCGGAATCTTCGCCATGAATGGCCGAAGGTCGTCCAGGATGTCCGATTCAAAATAGATCACCACATGCCAGCCGTCCGGCAGGCGGCGAGCGACCTCCAGGAACTTGTCCTTCGGCGCATCATCCACCAGCCGCTTCAGGAAGTTGAAGCGGATGCCGCGCATGCCGCCTTCGTGCATCGCTGCCAGCTCTTCTTCCGAGATGGCAGGGTCCACCACGGCAACCCCGCGCGCCTTGCCGTTCGACTTGGCGATCGCGTCCAGCGTGGCGCGGTTGTCCGTGCCGTGGCAGCTCGCCTGAACGATCACGTTCTTCTCGAAGCCAAGCTGATCGCGCAGGGCGAACAGCTTGTCCGGCCCGGCATCCTCCGGGAGGTACTTCGCCTTCGGGCTGAAGGGGAACTGCTCCATCGGGCCGAACACGTGGCAATGCGCATCGACCGCGCCCGGCGGCGGGGTGTAGCGCGGCTTGGACGGGTTCGAGTGCCAGCTGGTGATGCGGTTGGTCATTATGTCTTCCGTACTCGCCCGTGCCTCGATGCATCCGGCACGCGCGGAATGTGAGTTGTCGATTGGAGCGGCGTCCGCCTCAAGCGAACACCACCCCGTCCATCAGCTTGCGAGCGGTGCGCAGCAGCGCGGCGCTTTCCACCTCGCCGCTGTCGCCCACTTCCAGCACGCAAGTCATCTCGCCGGTCGGGTGCTCGATGCTGAGCGTCTTGCGCGGGCCCTCGGGCACGGAGGCGACCTCCGCGGCGGGCGAGCCTTCCACCAGGCAGGCGGTCGCCACCGTCACCGCGCCGAGCACGCCGATGCTGGCATGGGCGCGCTTCGGGATGAAGCTGCGTACCGTCACCGCCCCGCCGTTCTGGGCCGGCGCGACGAGCATCATTTTGGGAACGGACTTCTCGCGAACATCGCCGAGGTTCATGCGCTCGCCAGCGGCAAGACGGATCGCCTCGATCTTTTCGCGCAGCGGAGCCATGGCTTCGGACTCGAGCTCTTCGCGCGTTTCCGTGCCAGTTGCGCCGACATCCTGCGCCTTGAAGACGATGCAGGGCATGCCATTGTCGATCAGGGTGCAGCGCACGCCCTCGATCGCGTCCACCGCATTGCCGGTGGGCAGCAGCGCGCCGCAGGAGGAGCCGGCGGTGTCGCGGAACTCGACGGGCACAGGCGCGTGCGAGCCGGGAACGCCGTCAATCCTCGCATCCCCGGCATAGTTCACCTTGCCCCCCGGCGTCTCCACCGTAGCGATGGCGACCTGGCCGGTGTTCTCCATGTAGATCGCGACCTTGGTCTCATCGCCGCGCGGCTGGACCAGCCCACGTTCCAGCGCGAAGGGGCCCACGCCGGCGAGGATGTTGCCGCAATTCTGCGCATCGCTGACGATCGCCTGGTCCACAAAGACCTGCAGGAACAGGTAATCGACGTCGATCCCCTCCCGCTCGCTCTTCTTCACCACGGCGACCTTGCTGGTGAGCGGGTCCGCACCGCCCATGCCGTCGATCTGGCGCGGGTCGGGCGAGCCCATCACGCGCAGCAGGAAGGCGTCACGCTCGGCAGTGTCGGCAGGCAGGTCAGAGGCGAGGAAATACCCGCCCTTCGACGTGCCGCCGCGCATCCACATGACGGGGGCTGAGGTCAGGCCCATCGGCTCAGATCCACTTGAGGCCCATGTCGGTCAGCTTCTGGCGGAAGCCGTACATGTCGAGGCCGAGCACGCCGGCAGCCAACTGTTCGCGCTTGCTGCCCTCGTTCGCCTCGCGCTTGCGGGCGGCTTCCAGCACCGTCTCGGCATCGGCGCGCTTGACCACGCAGACGCCGTCATCGTCGGCCACGATCACATCGCCCGGCTCGATGTAGGCGCCGGCGCAGACGACCGGCACGTTGACGCTGCCGAGGCTCGCCTTGATGGTGCCTTGCGCGAAAATGCGCTTGGACCAGACGGGGAAGTCCATCTCCTTGAGGTCCCGCACGTCGCGGACGCCCGCATCGATGATCAGGCCGCGCACGCCACGCGCCTGCGCGCTGGTGGCGAGCAGGTCGCCGAAATAGCCGTCCTCGCAGGGCGAAGTCGGTGCGATCACCAGCACATCGCCGTCCTGGCACTGCTCGATCGCGGCGTGGACCATGTAATTGTCGCCCGGCGGAACGCTGATCGTGACGGCGGAGGCGCCGATGCGAGCGCCGGAATAGATCGGCCGCATGTAGCTGGCGAGGAGGCCAGTGCGCCCCTGCGATTCATGCACAGTGGCAACCCCGCAGGCGCCGAGGCCATCGACCACCTCCTTGTCCGCCCGCTCGATCTTCGTGACGACGACACCGGTCATATCCGCGAGTCTCCCTCCGCTATGCGTTTGCGAGGCCCGGTGGACCGCCCCTAACCTTCCGTCAAGGGCAGGGCGCGACGCCGTGGTGAACTTGTAAGCAAGACATACATTCGGTAAGCGGCCCACCACAATCTGATGGCAAACCCACTGGACCATATCCCCGCGCCGCGCGTGGCGCTGATCGGCTTCGGAGAGGCCGGATCGACGTTCGCCCGTACAGGCGAATGGGGCGGGCAGGCGCGGGCCTGGGACGTAGTGGCGGAGCGGCGCGCGGCCATGGAAGATTGCGGGGTTGAGGCGGCGGCCGATGCGCGTGAGGCGTTGGTCGGGGCCGAAATCGTGCTCTCCCTCGTGACGGCAGACTCCGCTCTTCCGGCGGCGCGCGAATATGCGACGCTGCTGCCTTCGGGCGCCCTGTGGTGCGACATGAACTCTGTCGCGCCGGATACCAAGCGCGCGGCGGCCGAGGCGGTTGAAGCGGCGGGCGGCTCCTATATCGATGTCGCGGTAATGGCGCCCGTGGACAAGGGCCTCGCCGTGCCCTTGCTGCTTGCCGGAGAGAAGGCGGATGTTGCGCGGGAAATGCTTGGAGCGCTTGGCTTCACCAACCTGCGCATCGTGGGCGAGGAGGTGGGCCGGGCCAGTGCGATCAAGATGATCCGCTCCGTCATGGTCAAGGGGCTGGAGGCGCTCAGCAGCGAATGCGCCGCCGCGGCCGACGCAGCCGGTGTGTTCGAGGAGGTGATGGCCTCGCTTGATGCATCGGAGAAGCCGCTGCCCTGGGCGGAACGGATCGCTTATAATCGCGAGCGCATGGCGACCCACGGGCGCCGCCGCGCCGCCGAGATGGAAGAATCGGCCAAGACCCTGCTAGGGCTGGGTGTCCAGCCAGTGATGACGCGCGGAACGGTGCTGCTGCAAAGCCGGGCCGCCGAGAGAAACGAGATGGAGAGAAACGCCATGATGAGGGACCCCGCGGCATGACGCTGATCATCGATTGCCACGGCCACTACACCACCGCGCCGCCGCAGCACGACCAGTGGCGGGACGCGCAGAAGGCGGCCTTCAAGGCGGGCGAGGAATTCCCGCCCTATCCTGCGATCAGCGACGACGAGATCCGCGAGACGATCGAGAAGAACCAGCTGAAGCTCCTGAAGGAGCGCGGCGCGGACATGACGATCTTCTCTCCGCGCGCCTCCACCATGGCCCCGCATGTGGGTGACGAGAGCGTGGCCAAGGCCTGGTCGCGCAACTCGAACAATTTGATCGCTCGCGTGGTCGACCTCTACCCGGAGACGTTCGTCGGCGTCTGCATGCTGCCGCAGAGCCCGAAGGCGGACATGCAGGGCTCCATCGAGGAGCTGGAGCGCTGCGTGAACGAGCTCGGCTTCATCGGCTGCAACCTCAACCCCGATCCCGGCGGCGGCAAGTTCGAGCATCCGCCGCTGACGGACCGGTTCTGGTATCCGTTCTACGAGAAGATGGTGGAGCTGGACGTGCCGGCGATGATCCACGTCTCGGGCAGCTGCAACCCGGCCATGCACGCGACGGGCGCCTATTACATCGCCGCCGACACCATCGCTTTCATGCAGCTCATCCAGGGGGACCTGTTCAAGGATTTCCCGACTTTGAGATTTATCATTCCGCATGGCGGGGGCGCGGTCCCATACCACTGGGGCCGCTATCGGGGCCTTGCCGACATGCTGAAGCAACCAGACCTGTCTACTCACCTGATGAACAACGTGTTCTTCGACACCTGCGTCTATCACCAGCCGGGCATCAACCTGCTGGCCGACGTGATTGAGAACAAGAACATCCTGTTCGGCAGCGAGATGGTTGGTGCGGTGCGCGGAATCGATCCGACCACGGGCCACTATTTCGATGACACCAAGCGCTATATCGATGCGTTGGATATCACGGAAAAAGAGCGCGCGGCGATCTTCGAGGGCAACGCCCGCCGGGTGTTCCCGCGTCTCGATGCGAAGCTGAAGGAGCGTGGGCTTTGAGCGAACAGGGCAATTCGGAGGCGAGCGGGGCGGAAGGCGGCGTGACCGCGACAGGCTTTGCCGCCTGCGAAAAGCCCGAACGCTACATCCAGCAGCTGGTCAAGCACTGGAGCCACAAGATGGCCACCAGCTATGATGAAGGCGACGGGATGGGCGTGTTCCCCTTCTCCGAGCACGACAATGCCGTGATGACGGCCCGGCCTGACGGCATCGCCATCACCCTCACCACCCCCGATCGCGAGCGCAACGAGCACATGCGCGGCGTGATCGAGCGGCATATCGACCGCTTCGCCTTCCGCGAAGCGCCGCTGACCTACGAGTGGAAAGAACAGCCATGACCAAGACCATGCCACGTGATGTGCATGCCTACCTCGCCGAGTTCGAGGATATTCCCGGCACGCGCGTCTTCACCGCCAACCGCGCCCGCAAGGGCTATCACCTCAACCAGTTCGCGATGAGCCTGATGAAGGCCGAGAATCGCGAGCGCTTCCTCGCCGACGAGCGCACCTATCTGGACGAGTGGCCGATGACGGAAGAGGCCAAGCAGGCCGTCCTGAAGCGCGACTACAACGCGATGATCGATGAGGGCGGCAACATCTACTTCCTCTCGAAGCTGTTCTCGACCGATCGGCAGAGCTTCCAGGATGCCGCCGGCTCCATGACCGGCATGACGAAGGACGAATATGCGGCGATGATGATCGCCGGCGGCCGCTCGCCCGAAGGCGTGCGCTCGAAGAAGGAAGGGAAGTAAACCGATGGCCCGCATTACTCACGGCCTCACCACCAGCCACATTCCCGCCATTGCGGCCATGATTGACCAGGGCCGCACCGGGGAAGATTACTGGAAGCCGATCTTCGCCGGTTACGACTGGACGAAGGAATATTACCGCGAGAACATGCCGGACGTGGTGATCCTGGTCTATAACGACCACGCCTCCGCCTTCGACATGAAGGTGATCCCCACCTTCGCGATCGGCTGTGCCGACGAGTTCCAGCCGGCTGACGAGGGCTGGGGCCCGCGCCCGGTGCCGCCGGTGCCCGGCCATTCGGACCTTGCCTGGCACATCGCGCAGAGCTGCATTCTCGACGAATTCGACATCACCATCATCAACGAGATGGATGTCGACCATGGCCTGACCGTGCCGCTCGACGTGGTGTTCGGCAACAAGGACAATTCGACGCCGGACAAGTGGCCGACGCGGGTGATCCCGATCGCGGTCAACGTCGTGACCTACCCGCCGCCCTCCGGCAATCGCTGCTGGATGCTGGGTGAGGCGATCGCTCGCGCGGTGGAAAGCTATCCGGAAGACCTGAACGTGCACATCTGGGGCACGGGCGGGATGAGCCACCAGCTGCAGGGCCCGCGCGCCGGCCTCATCAACAAGGAGTGGGACAAGCGCTTCCTCGATGACCTGACGAAGGATCCACAGCGCCTCCGCCACTTGCCGCACATCGAGTACCTGCGCGAGACCGGCTCCGAAGGCATCGAGATGGTCATGTGGCTGATCATGCGCGGCGCGCTGGGCGAGAACGTCAGCGAGCTGCACCGCCACTACCACGTGCCGTGCTCGAACACCGCGCTCGGCCATATCGTGCTGAAGAAGGAAGAGGACGAGCTCGTCCCGGCGGAGTAATTCGACCGGAGCGACGCGCGGCTCCTGCCCCCGGGTTGCCGAGGGCAGGAGCCGCGCCGTTCCCGTAAAGCTGAGTCAACGAGATCCCGGTTCGTGCCGGGACCAAGCCATCGCAAGAACAGGAGAGTTCGCCATGAAGATCGCCCTCATCGGCGCCGGAGCCTTCGGAGAGAAGCATCTCGACGGCCTGAAGAACATCGAAGGGGTTGAGATCGGCTCCGTCATCTCCCGCCGCGCGGAGCAGGCGGCCGAGGTCGCCGCGAAGTATGGCGCCCCCCATTCCGGCACCGAGCTTTCGGAAGCGCTGGAGCAGGACGTGGACGCGGTGATCCTGTGCACGCCGACCCAGATGCATGCCGATCAGGCGATCCAGTGCATGGAAGCCGGCAAGCACGTGCAGGTCGAAATTCCGCTCTCCGACACCTGGGCTGATGCGCAGAAGGTGCTCGACAAGCAGAAGGAGACGGGCCTCGTCTGCATGGTTGGCCACACCCGCCGCTTCAATCCGTCGCACCAATACGTGCACAACAAGATCGTCGCGGGCGAGCTGTCGATCCAGCAGATGGACGTGCAGACCTACTTCTTCCGCCGCAAGAACATGAACGCCAAGGGCCAGCCGCGCAGCTGGACGGACCATCTGCTCTGGCACCATGCGGCGCACACAATCGACCTGTTTGCCTATCAGGCCGGCAAGATCGTCACGGCCAATGCCATCCAGGGGCCGAAGCACCCGGAACTGGGGATCGCGATGGACATGTCGATCCAGCTCAAGAGCGAGACTGGCGCGATCTGCACCCTGTCGCTGTCGTTCAACAATGACGGGCCGCTGGGCACCTTCTTCCGCTATATCGGCGACAACGGCACCTATATCGCCCGCTACGACGATCTCGTCACGGGCAAGGAAGAGCCGGTGGACCTGACCGGCGTGACGGTGTCGAACAACGGCATCGAACTGCAGGACCGCGAATTCATCAGCGCGATCCAGGAAGGGCGCGAGCCCAATTCCTCCGTCCAGTCCGTGATCGATTGCTACCGCGTGATCGGCGAACTGGCCGCGAGCCTGGAGCAGCAGGACGGTTGGTCCTGAGCCGCTCCACCGCTTTTGAACACGAGTACGAGGTGACCAGAGACACATGACCCGCACACTCGCCGGAAGAGAATGCCACCCGGTCGGACTCGGCTGCATGAACCTCTCCTGGGGCTATGGTTCGCCGCCACCGGAAGAGGAGGCGATCCGCCTCCTCAACCGTGCGCTGGACCTGGGCTACAATCACCTCGATACCGCCAACATCTATGGCAAGGGCGCCAATGAGGAGCTCCTTGCCAAGGCTCTGAAGGGGCGGCGGAAAGAGTTCCTGCTCGCCTCCAAGACCGGCATCGTGGTGGATGGGCCGCGCCGGGGCGTCGATTGCAGCCCCGATGCAATGCTCGAATCGATCGATGCAAGCCTGATGCGGCTGCAGACCGACCGCATCGACCTGTTCTACATGCATCGTTACGACCCCAAGGTGCCGATCGCCGACGCGGTCGGCGCGCTCAGCCGTGCGATCGACGCGGGCAAGATCGGCGCCTATGGCGTCTCCGAGTGGAGCGCCAAGCACATCCGGGAGGCGCACGCCGTCCACCCGATGGCGGCGGTGCAGACCGAATATTCGCTCTGGACCCGCAATGTGGAACTGGGCGTGCTGGAGACCACGCGCGAGCTCGGCATCCCTCTCGTTGCCTTCAGCCCCGCCGGCCGCGGAGCGCTCGGCGGTGTGTTGAAGGACCCCTCCACGTTTGTGGAAGGCGACCTTCGCACGAAGATGCCGCGCTTCAATGCGCAGAACTGGCCGCACAATCTGGCGCTGATCGAGAACTTCGTCGCGCTGGCGGAGGACGCGGGCGTCACTCCGGCGCAGCTGGCATTGCATTGGGTGCTGAGCCGGGGCGATCACGTCCACATCATCCCCGGCACCACCAGCATCCAGCACCTGGAGGACAACTTCGCCGCAGCGGGCGTCGAGGTGCCGGCCAGTGTGCTGGAGGCCGCCGGCAAGCTGATCAACGAAGACACGGTCGCCGGCCATCGCTATCATGATGCGATCCGGCCCACGATCGATACGGAGGAATTCGAACCGGCATGAGCGGAGTGGTGCGCGCCCCGATCGCCTACGTCGCCGACACTGGCGAGCGGCCGCGCTACTATGCCAATGCCCATGAGAAGGACACGATCGTCCTCGACCCGGTGACGATGCCGATCGAGGATTTGCGCGGCGTTGAGACCTCGCTTGATGTGGAAGGCTGCATCCTGCTGCGCCACGCCAGCAATGTCGCGGATTTCTCCGATCCTGAGCAGATCGCGCTGATCCACAACGGCGAAATCGAGGCGCTGCTGAAGGAGTCGACGGGGTGCGACCATGTCGCCGTCGTGCCGCGCGGCATCCTCCGCTTTTCGGAGAAGAGCGGCAAGACCGGCAGCAGCGACAATTCGCACCCGGCGCGCTTCGCCCATGTCGATGTGTCGGCCGAGACCGGCGAGCAGATGCGCCGGCAGTCCGCGCCACAGGGCCGCACCATCGCTCGCAGCGCACAGTTCAACGTCTGGCGGGCGATCAGCGGTGCGCCACAGGACGTGCCGCTGGCACTTTGTGACGCGCGCACTCTCGTCGGGCCGGAGTTGATCAAGGCCGATGCGATCTTCGACCCGCCGGGCGGTGCTCCGGAGTTCAGCTTCGAGGGCTATGTCGTAGCCCACCATTCGGGCCATCGCTGGCTGTGGTTCTCCGACATGGAACCGGACGAGGTGATCGTCTTCAAGACCAGCGACAGCGACCCCGAGCGGGCGCAGTGCATCCCCCACGTCGCCTTTGACGACCCCGGCGCTCCAGCGGATGCTCCGCCGCGCGTCAGCATCGAGATGCGAGCCACCTGCTACTGGTTCGGCTGAGGCTTACCGCACAAAAGCGCGAAGGCCCGCCATCGCGGTAGATGACGGGCCTTACTCCAGCCAAATTGACCCGAAGTTACTGGTTCTGAGTCTGACCCTGCGCGTTGGCGAAGGCGAGCTGCACTCTCTGTTGCAGCTCCGGATCCGATTGCGAAGCGGAGCCGATGGCGTTGAAGGTCTGAGGGTCAAGGCCCTCCGCCTGCACGATGGCGACCATCTGCGTCTGCTTCTGGGCGTCGTCGATCGTGGCATCGGCTGCGACATCCTGGATCTTCACCATAGCCGAGGCGAAATGGTTGATCTGTTCGTCGGTAAAGCTTGAAGCCTCGCCCGGAGCAGCCGGCGCAGTTGCAGGCGCCGCTGCCGTCTCCGCAGGCGCAGCAGCTTCGGGGGCGGGGGCGGAATTTTGATCGGCGGACTGAGCGTAAGCTGTGGCACCGCTGAAAAGCAGGCCGGTGGCCGCTAGAAGAGCAAATCTCATCGAATATCTCCCGAGTGATAATGTCTGGGAGAAAGGTTGGGCACCTGATTGCGAGGTCGCAACTCAAATCGGGTGAGCAGAAGTGATTGAAAGATAAGCCGCTCATCGCCGGAACAGCTCACCTTTCGGTGAGCTGTTCGTCAGCAACGGTGAGCGGATGTCAGGCTCAACTTATAGTGCGGTGTCGTACAAGGCGAGCAACCGCGCCCATGCGCGCTCAGCCTCCGCCTCCGCGTAGACGGGGCTGTCGGGCACGGTCCATCCGTGATCGCCCTGGTACACCTCGATTTCGGCAGGGCGACCAGCAGTCATTGCGGCTTGGCGCAACTCGTCCTTGGCGGTCGGAGCTTGCGCGTCATCGTTCTTGGCGATGGCGATCAGGAACTGGGCTTGGGATTCGTCGAACATGTTGTGCGGGCTGGTCGGCTCCCCTTCCTGCACGAGACCGCCGCCATGGAAGCTGGCGGCAGCCTTTACCCGCTCAGGCACGGCGGCAGCGGTCCAGATCGTGTAAGGCCCGCTCATGCAGTAGCCCTGGTTGCCAATGCCGGCGGAGGTGTTGACAGCGTCCTGCTGGTCCAGCCACGCCACCACGGCGCGCGCGGTTTCCTGCACTCCGTTGGCGTCCATCTTCGCCCGCCATGGGCCAACTTTCTGAAAGCCGTTATCGTTGCGGAAAGCTTCGAAGTCCGCGAATTGCGGTGCCGGAACGTCCCGATAGTACGGGTTCACCACCAGCACCGCGTAATTCTCCGCAGCCAGCCGCCGGCCCATCATCAGGAAGGAATCGCGTACCCCTGCGATGTCCGGCCACAGGATGACGGCGGCGTGCTTGCCTTCGCCCGGGTGGATGAACACCGCATCCATCGTGCCGCCGGGGGCCGGAAAAGTGACCTTGTTCTCGACGAGGCCTCTTGAATCCTGTCCGTTCGCCATCGGCGCACAGGCGGCAAAGGCTCCCCCGATCCCGACGGTCATGCCGAGCGCGCCAAAGCGGCGGCGGCTCACACCCATCGCCAGCTTGCCTTCGCCCATTTGGTCTTCGCTACACATGCCTCGCCTCCATGCTTCCCTACCCGCGCGGGAAGGTAGCACGGCAAAGAGCGGTGGCAATGCCGCCCGCGCGCCTGCCGGAGCAGGAGGCGCAAGCGGCCGTGCAAAGACGGTCAGGTCAGGTCATCGAGCTGGATGATCAGCCCTTCTTCTGCGGCCTTCATCGCATCGCGGCGCAGCTGCTCGATCTTCAGGCGACCGGCAGGCGCGTCCTCCTGCGGCAGGGCGGCCATCACCTTGGCGTGGATCTCTTCGAAATCCGGCCCATGTTCGGGATGAGTCAGGATCAGGCCCTTCTGCTCCGTCATGCCGGCCAGGATCTTGGAGCCGACCTCGTAAGGGTCCATCCCTTCCTCAAAGGCGGTGCCGAACTGTTCCAATTGCGCCTGGCTGGTCTCCGGGAAGCCGCTCTCGCCAAAGCCCTCGGGGCGCTTCATCGCGCTGGTCCAGGCGTTGGTGCGCGTCAGCGCCGGGCAGCACAGCGAGCAGCCGATGCCGTGGGGCGCGAGATTGTAGCGCAAGCTCTCCGTCAGCCCGCGCACGGCGAACTTGCTGGCGGTGTAGATCCCCGCCTGGGGGCCCGGCAGGAAGGCTGCCATGCTGGCGATGTTGACCACATGCCGCCGCCCATCGCTGGCCTTGATCTTCGGCAGGAAGCTGACCAGCCCGTTGACCACGCCGCCGAAATTGACGCCCATGATCCAGTCATAGTCGTCATAGCTCGCCTCGTCCGTCGGGCCGAAGACGCTGACGCCGGCATTGTTGACCAGCACGTGCAAAGCGCCGAAATGGTCGACCACCTGCTGCGCCACCTCGGCGAAGCGCGCACGGTCGGTCACGTCCAGCTTGCAGAACAGCGGCTGCTCGTAGCCCTTCGCCTCGAACCATTCCGCCGTGCGGGCCCGGTCATCCTCGTTGCGATAGCTCAGCGCCAGCCGCATTCCGGCATCCGCGAAGGCCTGCGCCACGCCGAGGCCGATGCCCGTTACCGCGCCCGTGATGAATGCCACACGTCCTTCCCAAGGCCTCTCCTCCCCAGTCATCTCCGCAATTTCCTCTCGCCAATTTGCTAACGGTCGTTAGGTTTGTGGCAAAGATCAAAGGGAGAGTCACCAAATGAGCGATGTTGAATCGCGCCTCGCCGCGCTCGAGAATCGCGTGGGCGAGCTTGAGGACATCAATGCCATCCGCCGCCTGCATTGGGCTTATGGCTATTACATCGATTTCAACCGGCCGGACGATGTGGCGGACCTGTTCGCCGAGGATGGCGTGGTCGTGTTCCTCTCCGGCGAATATGTCGGGCGCGAGGGTGTGAAGCGCCTCTATGGCGACTGGATCGCGGGGCGCTTCACCGGCGGCAGGCCGGGCCCTGTTGACGGGCTGCTGCTCGACCATTTCCAGATGCAGGACATCATCACCGTCGCTCCGGACCGACAGACCGCGAAGGGCCGCTTCCGCGGCATGCTGTTCGGCGGCTGGCATGATGATTTCCAGGACACCAAGGAAGAGATGATGCCGCAGCAATTTATGGAAGCGGGCATCTACGAGAACGATTACGTCCGTGAGAACGGCGTCTGGAAGATCAAGCGGCTCGACTACATGATGCAGTGGCAGGGCGATTATGAGAACGGCTGGGCGCACACCACGGCGCACCTGCAGCCCGCGGCGAAAACGTGGCCGGAGGATCCGCTCGGCCCCGACCGGCTGCTGCCGGAAAGCCAGCACCGCAAGACTTGGCCCTATCGCCAGGATGTGCCGATGCATTTCGCTCATCCGAAATTCGGCAAAATGCTCGCCGGGCAGGAGCGCGGCTGATGCGCCTCCCGGCGGCTCCGCTCGTGGCTCTGGTCGCGGTGGCGCTGTCAGGATGTGGCACTCAGGCCGCCGAGAAGCCGGTCGAGGAGGGGCAGCGGGCGAACAGCGCCTGCTCCCCCTCGATCCGCGAGATTGCCAACCGATTCAAGGCGCTGTTCTACGATCAGGGCCGAGTGCGGGAGGCGTATGAGACCTACGTCGCCGAGGATTACATCCAGCACAATCCCATGGCGCAGGATGGGCGCGACGCGGCGATCGCCTTCCTGGAGCCGATCTACCAGCGCAATCCGCAGCACCGGATGAAGGTCCACCGAATGATCGTGGAGGACCCGTACATCGTCGTCCACCTGCACGGGCAGAGCTCTCCGGAAGACCTCGGCGCGGCGGCTGTCGACATCCTGCGGGTGGAGAACTGCAAAATCGTCGAGCACTGGGATGTGACGCAGCCGGTGCCGGCGGAATCGGTCAACGAAAGCGGGATGTTCTGACATTTTGCCGAGGCGGATCAACCGCGCGGCCGACAGGGAGAGGCACGATGAGCAAGCTGGAGGACGGCAGCGAAGCCGGGCTGAAAGGCCATTTCCGCGAGGATTTCAGCCACCGCACGCGCATCGGGCTCGCGCCGCCGGCAGGCGAGATCGACCGTGACGCCCCCTACAAGCGCATCGCGACAGAGGAGGCCTGGACCTTCCCCGCGCTGGTGAAGGCGCAGGTGGAGTATCTGAACAGCGGCGATGCGCCGGCCGACGATTCGCTCAAGATGGCCGGCATGTTCGCCCGGATGCCGAGCTTGCAGGACATGCTGCAGGATCTGGGTGAACTGCGCCTCTCGCACATGGACGAGTATGGCATCGATCGGCAGCTCCTGCTCCTGACCGCGCCCGGCGTTCAGGTGGTGCGGCCGGGGGAGGGGACCGCACTGGCGCGCGAGGCGAACGACATCGCGGCAGATGCGTGCCGGCGTCATCCCGATCGCTTCAGCGCACTTGCCGCTTTCGACCCGCGGGATGTGCAGGGTTCCGTCAAGGAGATCGAGCGTGCCATGGGGCTCGGCCTCAACGGGGCGGTGCTGAACTCGCATTTCCAGGGCCACTACCTCGACGAGCGAGAATATTTTCCTATCCTCGAGGCGCTGGAGGCGAACGATGCGGCGCTCTACATCCACCCGACGGCGCCCTTCAACGCGCCGCACTACGAGAAGCGCGGCTTCTTCGGCGCGCTGGGCGGCTTTCCGCACGACGTCTGGCTGCACACGATGGGGCTGATCTTCTCGGGCGCGTTCGACCGCTTCCCGAAGCTGCGCCTGGTGATCGGCCACATGGGTGAGTGCATGCCGCTGCACCTCTACCGCTTCGACTGGATGCAGGGGAACGCGGACGGCCGCCCGCGCGCGGCGCTGGGCACCGACGAGATCGTGAAGCTGCAGCACCCCGTCAGCCATTATTTCCGCAACAACATCTGGATCACCACCAGCGGCGTGGGGTGGGAGCCGGCGATCAAGTTCTGCATGGACGTGCTGGGGCCGGAGCGCGTGCTCTACGCGATGGACTACCCGTACCAGCAATCGAGCGATGAAGTTGCGGCGTACGACAGGATGGACCTCTCGCCAGAACACAAGAAGTTGCTGATGCAGAGCAATGCGGAGCATGTCTTCCGCCTGCCTCTCACGGATTGAAGGCGCGCAAGGTCTTTGTAGTAACGGCGCATCACCACGGCGGGATTATGTTGTTGTTCAGGAGCCGTCTCTTGCCGGTGGTGCCTGTCACGGGGTAAATTGCGCCTCGGCGTCTCTACCGAGACGCCCAACGATAGTACGACAGGAGAGGATGATGGCGAAAGTTCTTCGCGCCCGCCGTATTTCCGGCGGTTCGCTGGCTGGTCTTGGTGCCATAGCAGCCGCGCTGGCGGCACACCCGGCAATGGCTCAGGTCGCTCCCGAGGGGCAAAGCTCGACCAACCCCGCGCCGGCGCACGACCGCGCTGCTGACCGGGCGGCACAGGCAAATGACCCCGGCCCGGGCAATTCGCCGAATGCCGGGCAGGCGCGCGGTGTGGAGGAGATTATCGTCACTGCGCAGTTCCGCGAGCAGAACCTGCAGGACACGCCGCTCGCCATCACCGCAGTTTCAGCCGAGATGCTGGAGGCGCGCAGCCAGACCAACATCGCCCAGGTCGCCAATCAGGCGCCATCGGTGACCCTGAAGCCGCAAGGCGCGGCGTTCGGCCCCTCCATGGGAGCAAGCATTCGCGGCGTCGGCCAGTTTGACTTCAACCCCGCGCTCGAACCCGGCGTGGGCCTCTATGTGGACGACGTCTACTACGCTACCCTCACCGGCTCTCTTTTCGACCTGCTCGATCTTGACCGGGTCGAGATTCTGCGCGGTCCGCAAGGGACGCTGGCGGGCAAGAACTCGATCGGCGGCGCGATCAAGCTCTATTCGCAGCGGCCGCGTGGCAGCAACAGCGGCTATGTGTCCGGCGCGTACGGGTCGCGCAACCGGCTCGATCTCCGCGCGAGCGGCGACTTCGGACTGACCGAGACCCTGGCGGCGCGCCTCAGCGGAGTTGCGAAGAAGCAGGAGGGCTACGTCAAGCGTCTCGACTTCGGCTGCGTCAACCCTCCGGGCAGCGCCGCCAATCCGAGCGATGCCACTCACGCGCCGATCCCTGCAACGCTCGGCAGCGAGACCGACTGCGTGCTGGCCAAGGAGGGCGAGGTCGATTTCCAGGCCGTTCGCGGTCAGTTGCGCTGGCAGCCGAGCGATACGATCGACATCAACATTATCGCCGATTACACGCATGACGATCGCAACCAGGCCGGCGGCGTGCTGCTTGATCGTTCGGTCGACGGAGTGCGGGTCAGCCCCAATTTCAACGGTGCCACGAGGCGACTGGGGCCTCCCCCGGGGGTCCCCGCTCCGGTTGACATTGATCCGTTCACCCCCAACCCGCCCGGCGGTGGGGTCAATCCGAACAACATCCCGCTCGACACCCGCTTCCTGTGCGGGCCCTATTGCAACTACGCGAGTTTCACGTCGCTTGCCGACGGGTCGCTGCCGCTCGCGCAAGGAAACGGGCAGACCAAGTTCAACGGCTGGGGCGTCTCAGGCCAGATCGAGTGGGAACTGTCCGACGACATGCAATTGGTGTCGATCACCTCCTATCGCGAATACGTCACCAAGTTCAGCAACGACGACGACTTCACGCCGCTCGCGCATAGCCTCGGGTTCGGCGACCTGAGCTTCTGGTCCTTCAGCCAGGAACTGCGGCTCAACGGCTCGCTGCTCGACGATGCGCTCGAATACACCCTCGGCGGCTTCTACATGGACCAGCGCTCGGTCTACGCCACCACGCAGCACCTGCGCTATGCCGGGCTGCCACCCTTCCAGGGCGATGATCCGGTGAACGCCGACACCAAGGCGCTGTTCGCCCATCTGTCGTGGAGGCCGATCGAACCGCTGACGCTGACCGCCGGGGTTCGATACACCGACGAGCACAAGGACTACACCTACACGCGGCTCGACCTGAACGGCACTCGCGATGCCAACGGCAACTCCACCTTGCCGATCCTCGGGCAGCTCGACGGGGTGACGGGGGTCTACGACGGCGCGCCCAGCGATCGGTTCGACTACCGCCTGAACGCGCAGTACGAGATCACGCCGGACATCTCGGTCTACGGCCAGTGGTCGACCGGCTTCAAGGGAGGCGGCATCAACCCTCGCCCGTTCAACGCGGAACAGGTCAAGCCGTTCAACCCGGAAACTCTGTCGTCCTACGAACTGGGCTTCAAGAGCGACCTGTTCGATCGCCGGATGCGCTTGAACATTGCGGCGTTCTACAGCGAGTACGAAGATATTCAGCTTGCCCTGAACAATTGCACAGGGGTCCTCGGCATCGTCGCCGGCGTACCCTGCGCGCTGCCGTTCAACGCTGGCGACGCCGAAGTTAAGGGCGTGGAGGTCGAGACATCGATCCGTCCGGTACCCGGATTCATCATCGACGGCTCGGTCAGCTACACGGACTTCGAATATACAAGGTTGGCGCCGAACACCGGCCTCTCGCTCTCAATGGTCTCGCCCAACACGCCAAAGTGGAAATGGAGCCTGGGCACGCAGTACGAGATCGGCCTCGGCAACGCGGGCTCGCTCACGCCGCGCTTCGATGCCGCCTACCAGGACGACATCTACACCAACGCGGTCAACCGCGAGAGCAACGTGATCGAGGCATACACCCTCGCAAATGCGCGCCTGACCTGGGCCAATGCCAACAAGGACCTGGAGGTCTCGGCCGAGGTCACGAACCTGTTCGACAAGTACTACCTGCTGACGGTGTTTGACCTGACACTCGCGGGCGCGGGGATCGCCACCGGCCAGCCCGGCCGGCCGCGTGAATGGGCGGTCAGCGTCAAGAAGACCTTCTGACGGGAGGGACATCGTTAGGAAGGGAAGGGCGGCCCGCAGGGTCGCCCTTCGCCTTTCCGGCGCCACGCCTCGCTTGCGTGCCACGGGCGCGGCAGAGCGTATAGGCAGCGCGTCACCTGTTTGCTATTCCGCACGACAAGGGGGATCCGGCCGCCAGTGCCGGACAGAGCTCTTTACCGGGAAAGGAACGCTTGGATGAACGAGATGACCACGATTGACCGCACGCAGCGGGAGTATTCCGAAGCCGTCAAGAAGGCCCTCGCGCGCAAGCCGCAGCTGTTCATCAACGGCGAATGGGTCGATTCCTCGGGCGACGCCACGATCGACGTGGAGGATCCGTCCTCCGGCAAGATCATCAGCAAGGTCGTCGAGGCGAGCGACAAGGACATTGACCGCGCCGTTGCCGCCGCGCGTACCGCGTTCGACGATGGCCGCTGGCGCAACCTGCCGCCGATCACGCGCGAAAAGATCATGCACAAGATCGCCGACCTGATCGACGCGAATGCGGATGAGCTGGCCGAACTGGAAGCGATCGATGTGGGCAAGCCCAAGGGCATGGCCGGCGTGGTGGACGTCCCCGGCGCGGCCGCCCACTTCCGCTACATGGCCGGCTGGGCCGGCAAGATCGGCGGCGAGACGCAGGCGCCCTATTCCATGCCCGGCGGCATGATGTTCGCCTACACGCTGAAGGAGCCGGTGGGCGTCTGCGCGCAGATCGTGCCGTGGAACTTCCCGCTGCTGATGGCCTGCCTCAAGATTGCCCCGGCGCTGGCGGCCGGCTGCACCACGGTGCTCAAGCCTGCCGAGCAGACCAGCCTCACCGCCCTGCGCCTGGCTGACCTCATCAGCGAGGCGGGCGTTCCGGCGGGCGTGGTCAACATCGTCACCGGTTACGGCCACACTGGCGGTGACCGGATGGTGAAGCACCCCGATGTCGACAAGGTGGCCTTCACCGGCTCCACTGAGATCGGCAAGCTAATCAACCGCAACGCGACCGAGACGCTCAAGCACGTCACGCTGGAGCTGGGCGGCAAGAGCCCCGTGGTGGTGATGCCGGACGTCGACGTGGCTGAGACCGCGCCGGGCGTCGCGGGAGCGATCTTCTTCAACTCGGGCCAGGTGTGCGTCGCCGGCAGCCGGCTCTACGCGCACAAGAGCGTGTTCGACAAAGTGGTCGAAGGCATGGCGGAAACCGCTCACTTCTGGGCCCCGCGCCCCTCGCTCGATCCGGACGCGCACATGGGCCCGCTGGTGAGCAAGGAGCAGCATGAGCGTGTGCTCGGCTACATCGAGGCCGGCAAGCGCGACGGCGCGAGCGTGCTGATGGGCGGCGACGTGCCCTCCAACAATGGCGGCTACTATGTCAGCCCGACGATCCTCACCGACGTGAACCCGCAGATGAGCGTCGTTCGCGAGGAGATCTTCGGCCCTGTCGTGGTGGCGCAGCGCTTCGACGACCTCAACGACGTGGTCAAGGAAGCCAACGACACGCCCTACGGCCTCGCTGCCGGCGTGTGGACCAAGGACGCCAGCGCCGCCCACCGCATCGCCAGCCAGTTGAAGGCCGGCACCGTGTGGGTCAACTGCCACGCCATGATCGACCCGGCGCTGCCCTTCGGCGGCTACAAGGAAAGCGGCATCGGCCACGAACAGGGCCGTCTGGGCCTCGAGGCGTATCTCGAGACGAAGTCGGTGCTGATGAAGCTCTGATGGCACGAGGGGGCGGCCATGCACCGCCTCCTCCACCCGCTCGTGCTGAGCTTGTCGAAGCACCGCTTTTCCTTCGGGTGCCGCGTCGAAAAGAGAGGCCGGCCCTTCGACAAGCTCAGGGCGGACGGTAATCTACAGGCAGGTAGTTTGTTGGCTGGCGAAGCGCTCCAATCGCGTCGAAGGCTCATCCAGGCTGCTGCCCGTCAAGGCGCGCTGGGGATCGCAGCGCTTCTTCTGGCTGGCTGCGGCAGGGCCTCGGCGGATTACAGGACGCTGAAGGAGCTGCCGCCCGGCGAATGGACTCAATTCGCGGCACGCCTGCCAATTGAACGACAGCTCGATCTTTACCTTGAGGTTCAACGGTCCAGCCACAATCCGCCTCAGACGATCACAGAGTCGTTTGGCGGCAAGCCGAGCGAAACCTACCGAGCGCTGGTCGATAGGATCAGGCGGGGCGATACAAGCCGCCACTACCAGGGCGTCCTGTACGAGATCGACAGAAACCCTTCATTCGCAATTTGCGATCAGCCGGACCGCAAAGTGGTGCAGGACTTTCTCTGGAGCATCGCCACGAATGCGGTAAAGCCAAGCGACCGGCCTGCCTTCTACCGATGCTGACCCATCCATTTCTCACTTTTTGATTAGAGGCCCCACCTTGCCCATCGACCTCACCAAAATCCGCGCCATCGACGTCCACGTTCACGCGGAGGTGTCGTGCCACGACCCGGAGGATCCGGTCATGGGGCAGTATTTCGACGCCGCCAGCGCCTACTTCAAGGCGCCGCGCGAGCGGCCGAAGATGCCCGAAATCATCGAGCTCTATCGCGAGAGCAACATCGCCTTCTGCATGTTCACCGTGGATTGCGAGAGCGCGATGGGCGCCAAGCGCGTCTCCAATTACGAAGTCGCGGAGCTCGCCAACAAGAACAGCGACATCTGCATCCCCTTCGCCAGCATCGACCCGCACAAGGGCAAGTATGGCGCTCGCGAGGCGCGGGACCTGGTGGAGAACTATGGAGTCAAGGGCTTCAAGTTCCACGGCATCGCCCAGAACGCTCACCCGGCGGACCGGATGGCCTATCCGATCTATGAAGTGATCGCGGAGTACAAGCTGCCGGCGATCTTCCACACCGGCCATTCCGGCATGGGCACCGGCATGCCGGGCGGCGGCGGCATGCGCTTGAAGTACGGGCAGCCGATCCTGATCGACGATGTCGCGGTGGACTTCCCCGACATGAAAATCATCCTCGCCCACCCCAGCTGGCCCTGGGTGGATGAGAGCCTGTCGATGGCGCTGCACAAGGACAACGTCTTCATCGACCTGTCCGGCTGGAGCCCGAAGTATTTCCCCAAGCAGGTGATCCAATATGCCAACACACAGCTGAAGCATAAGATGCTGTTCGGCAGCGACTTCCCGCTGATCCACCCGGACAAGTGGATCAAGGCCGCGCAGGATGTCGGCTTCCGCGAGGAGGTGATGCCCGGCATCATGAAGGATAACGCCGCGCGGGTGCTCGGCCTGGCGTGATCGGCCTGGGCTGAACAGTACGCGGATCGAACGGCAGGTGACCGACCCGACCGACATCCGCGCGTTCCTACGCCTGTCCGATCGCGTCACCACCTCCGGCGCGATCGGGCCCGGTGATCCACCTCGCCTTGCTGCCATCGGCGTGCGCCATGTCATCAACCTGGCGCTAGGAGACCATCCTGAGATCCTGCCGGACTCGGCAGAGCTCTGGGCGGCAGTGGGCATCCGCTACACCCACATCCCCGTGCCCTTCGATGCGCCGAATGAGGGGCATTTCCGCGCCTTTGCGGCTGCGTTGCAGGCGGATGCAATGCCGGTGCATGTCCATTGCATCATGAACTGGCGCGTTTCCGCCTTCATGTATCGGCTCAATCGCGAAACAGGCATGGACGAAGCCGAGGCGCGCAGGCAGATGGAATGCATCTGGTCGCCGGAAAAGAGCGGCCATCCGGACGCGCCCAAATGGGCGGCCTTTGTGAGGGGAGAGGAACGCTGAACTTCAACGGCCAGCACATCGTCGTCACCGGCGCATCCAGCGGCATCGGCCTCGTCACCGCCAAGCTGCTGGTGCAGCGCGGAGCCAAGGTCACATTGATCGCCCGCCGCGCCGACCGGCTCGAGGCGCTGAAGCAGGAGCTTGGCGGCGAGACGAAATGGGCGGCTGCCGATGTGGGAGACAAGGCGCAGCTGGAGGCGGCGCTGGACGCGGCGGTTCAGCAGAACGGCCCCATCCACGGCCTGTTCGCCAATGCGGGGCTGACCGGGGGCTTCACCCCCGCCGTCTCATTTCCCGCAGACGTTTTCGAAGAGACGATCCGCGTCAATCTCACCTCCGTCTTCTGGGCGATCCAGAAGGTGCTGCCCTCGATGATCGAAGCGAAGGCGGGTGTGATCCTCGTCACCGGCTCCATGGGATCGAAGCGCGGCATGGCGATGAACCCCGCTTATGTCGCCTCCAAGCACGGCGTGCTCGGCCTCACCCGCGCGATCGCGGTGGAGATGGCGCCGCACAATATTCGCGCCAATTGCATCATCCCCGGCTTCATCCGCACAGAGGCGCTGGACCGCATCCCGCCTGAACAGCAGGGCAAGATCGCCGCCCGCGTTCCCCAGCGCCGGATGGGCAGCCCGGAGGAACTGGCTGAGGTGGCAGCCTTTCTTCTGTCGGACGCCGCATCCCACGTGACCGGGCAGGACTGGGCCGTGGATGGCGGGGTGCTGGAATCGATCGAGGTCTGATCAGGCCGCAGGGAGAAAAGAGAATGCGCGCATGGATGCTGCCGGCCGGATCGGACGGCTTCGACAAGCTGGAACTGCACGACCTGCCGGAGCCCACCCCCGGCCCGGGCGAGGTGATGATCCGCGTCCTCGCCTGCTCCATCAACTATCGCGACTTCGCGGTGGCGGCGGGCAAGTATTTCGGCGGTGCGCTGAAATCTCCCGCCATTCCGCTGTCAGATGGCGCAGGGCAGGTGGTTGCGGTCGGGCCCACCGTGACGCGGTTCAAGGAAGGGGACCGGGTGCAAAGCTCCTTCTTTCCGATGTGGCAGGATGGGCCCTTCCAGCCCGGCCCTGCGCTGGGCGACGGGTTCAGCCCCGGCATGCTCGCCGAATATGTCGTGCTGCCGGAAAGCGGTCTTGTGCCGATGGCAGAGAGCATTGATTACGCAGAGGCCGCGTGCCTTCCCTGCGCCGGCGTCACCGCCTGGAATGCGCTGTACGAGGGGCCGCGCCCGCTGCTTCCCGGCATGCGCGTGCTGGTGCTGGGGACAGGCGGCGTCTCCATGCTGGCGCTGCAGATCGCGCGCGCGGGTGGATGTGAGGTGATTGCCACCTCCTCCAGCGACGAGAAGCTGGAGCGGGTGCGAGGGCTCGGCGCGG
The DNA here is from genome assembly GCA_966251025.1 of uncultured Erythrobacteraceae bacterium. Taxonomy (GTDB): domain Bacteria; phylum Pseudomonadota; class Alphaproteobacteria; order Sphingomonadales; family Sphingomonadaceae; genus Croceibacterium. The sequence continues at coordinate 193,217 of CBINJM010000001.1, forward strand.
CGCACACGGTCAACTATAAGACCCAGCCCGAATGGGGTGGCCTCATCGCTCAACATTTTGGTGGGGTGGATAAGGTGATTGAGGTCGGCGGCGCCGGCACCGCTGCCCAGTCCATGTCAGCCCTGCGCATTCAGGGTGAGGTGGCCTTCATCGGCGTGCTGGAGCCGGAGGGCGGGCCCAACCCGCGCGGCCTGATGATGACGGCCAGTTCGATGCGCGGCATCTTCGTCGGCTCGGCGGCAATGGCGAAGCGGCTGAATGCGGCCATCGATGTCAACAACATCAAGCCGCTGATCGGCGCCCGCTTCTCGATGGAGCAGGCGAAGGAGGCCTATGCCCATGCGTGGGGGCCGAACAGCTTCGCCAAGACGGTGATCGAACTCGCCTGATTCCCGCCGGTGAATTGACGGCCGGGGAACTTGCCATCATCCTCGCTCCCGGACTCCGCTCGCAACGACGAGGGGAGCGGGAGAGGGATTGATGGCGACACTCGCTGAACACGCGTCTGCGCCGCCGCGCGACCGCCGATATGAGCTGGGCCTGCTGCTGGTCCTCACGCTCGGCAATGGTGTCGTGGGCTTTGACCGGCAGACGGTTGCCTTCCTGGCCCCTTACATCGTCAGCGACCTGGGGCTCAGCAATGCGCAAGTCGGCTGGACGGCGGGCGCACTGTCGCTAGCGATCGCACTCAGCTCGCTCTTCGGCAGTCAGATTGCGGATCGCACCGGCAAGCGCCGTGCGGTGCTGATCGGGTGCACGCTGTTGTTCTCGCTGCTCTCCGGGGTGAGCGGCCTCGCCACCACCTTCGCAATCCTTCTCGTCGCACGGTTCGCGCTCGGCGCGGCGGAGGGGCCCATCGTGCCGATCAGCCAGACGCTGATCCTGCAATCGAGCCGGCCCGAACGGCGCGGCGTGAACATGGGCTTCATGCAGATGGTCGGCGCCTTCGGCATTGCCGGTTTTCTCGGGCCGATCGTCGCCACCCAGCTGGCTGATGCCCATGGCTGGCGCACGGCCATGTTCCTCTCGATCATCCCGGGCCTCATTGTGGCAGGGCTGATGGTGCTGATGATCCGGCCCGATCCCAGGCGCTCCGAACGCCCGGCCGAACATCACGGCTCGCTTTTCGCCGCCTTCGCCACGCTGCTGAAGATCCGCAACATGCGCGTTTCGCTCGCAATCGCCGGGCTGATCACCGCATGGCTGGTACTGCAGAGCACGTTTCTGACCCTGTTCCTGACAGAGGTGAAGGGCCTCGCGCCCACCACCGCCGGCTGGGTCATCGGCATGGGCGGCTGGGCGGGGCTGATCGGCGGGATCAGCCTGCCGCTGCTGTCGGACAGGATCGGGCGCAAGCCGGTATTGTTGTTCGGCTCGCTGGCGGGAATCCTCGGCCCCATTGCGTTGCTGGTGCTGCCCGGCGACCCGGTTGTATTGGCGGTTGCCGTGTTGCTCGGCTGGCTGCCGCTCGGCATCGCGCCGCTCTACTGCGCCGCCGTGCCGACCGAGAGCGTCAGCCCGGCCATGGCGACCACTGCTGTCGGTCTTTCGATGGGCTTTGCCGAACTGTTCGGCGGCGTCCTCCTCCCGCCCATCGCCGGGCAGGCGGCCGACGCTTTCGGCCTTGAGGCAATCTTCTATATCTGCATCGGTTTGGCCTTGCTGGCCGCGTGCGCCGCGCTGTTCCTGAAGGAAACCGCGCCGCGCATCACCGGCACCGCCTAGGAGCATTGAAAATGTGGGAAGTCCGCGTCACGCCAGCCGGCGATTTCGACAACCATGCTTGCCAGTACGAGCACATCCGCGTGGAGCCGCTCGCCGCCGCGATGGGGGCGGAGGTTGTGGGCGTCCGCATCCCGGACCTGTCCGACGCAGCGTTCGAGGAGTTCAAGCAGGCGCTCTACCGCCACAAGATGCTATTCCTGAAGGACCAGCACCTGACCCATGCCGAGCATGAGGCCTTCGCCGCCCGCCTCGGCCCCTTCGCGGTGGACGCCTACACGCAAGGCGTGCCGGGCCATCGCGACGTGCACCCGATCATCAAGGAGGCGGAGACCAAGGCCGCCAGCCTGTTCGGCGGCGGCTGGCACACGGACTCGCCGTTCCTGGTGGAGCCACCCAGCATCACCACGCTGCGTCAGATCGAAGGTCCGCCCTTCGGCGGCGACACGGTGTGGGCAAACTGCGCGCTCGCCTTCCGCCACCTCTCGCCCGTCTACCAGGACATGCTGCGCCCCCTGCGCGTCCACATGAGCGCCGCGAACAACTACGCCACGCAGGCCAAGCTGATGGGCAAGGCGATTGCTTTCGCGGACGAGGAGCAGTTCCAGCAGGGACAGCGCGGCACCTATCACCCGCTGGTCCGCACCCATCCCGAGACGGGCGAGGAATCGCTCTACATCTGCGACACCTACGCGGCCGGCATCGAGGGGATGACCACCTGGGAAGCCAAACCGATCCTCGACTTCCTGGTGCAGCACACCACCCAGCACGCCTTCACCTGCCGCCTGCGCTGGGAGCCCGGCATGGTTGCGCTGTGGGACAACCGCGCGACGATGCATCTGGGTCCGAACGACTATGACGGCTACCGGCGGGAGATGTATCGGACGACGACGGCGGGCGGGGCGGTGGTTTAGGCACGTCAGCCACCGATGACTTCTTTGTCAGCGCGTTCCGCGGCTCAGTAGTCGACAACGGTTGTCGAAATCTATGGTCGGGGCATGGACACTTTCACTCCTCGGCTGCGCGAGCGTTGGCCAGCGGCCACTCTCATCTTGTTCTTCTTGCTGCTCAGCGGAGCCGTGATCTTCCTGCGAATGGGTCCAGCTAGAGGCGAGACAGGCGAGGTTGTGCGCTTCGGCATTCGCGCCACGCACGCGGGCAATAAGCCTACGGTCATCGTCCGCTCACCCGCAGGCGAACAACACGAAATAGTTGCATCCCCGGGATCGCTGCCGGGATGTACCCGCGGAGACGAAATACAACTCGTCCTGAAGGCTCATGGGTTCGAAGTTGCTCCGTTCGGCTTCCTATAAGTACGCCAACGGCAGCTGGTGGAGTCTTCGGGCAGCCTCTCAATCCCCAAAAAAATTCAGCTCCAGCAGCACGTTGTTCGGGTCGGCCGTGAAGATCTGCCGCAGCCCGATCGCCTCCACCAGGTTGAGCTTGTAGTCCGCGCCGCGCTGCTCCAGCCGCTCCAGCACCCTGTCATAGCCCACGCATTTCAGCGCCACGTGGTGCAGCGCACCGGTCAGCGCGCCGGGCTGCACTTCGCGGTCATAGGCACGGGGACAGTCGACCGAATTGATGTGGATGATCGCGCGGCCCGCATCGTCGAACATCCAGGTGGCGTTCTGCGGCGTCAGCGGCGGGGGCGCATCGCGGCGTTCCAGGTCCAGCAGGCTCGCGTAGAACTCCGCCGTCTCGTCCAGCTTGTCGGTGATGATGTTGACGTGATCCAGCGCTTCGACGCGCATCGCATCCTCCTTGTCGGTTTCGCCCCCGGGAGGGCGCCTTTGCCCCTTGCACCCTTAGCCCGATATTGTATGTCGCGCATACAATTTCGCGTATGTGATTCATTCACAAGTGAGAGGGGACCAAATGGCCGAAAATCTCGAACAGATCCTGCAGGGCACCGACGACATCGTTGGCAAGCTGCGCAACAACAAGATCGGTGCCTACGTGTACCCGGTCGTGGCGCCGGAATTCTCCAACTGGCGTGACGAGCAGTGGGCCTGGCAGCATGGCGCAGTGCTGTTCGACCAGTCGCACCACATGTTCGACCTCTACATCAAGGGCCCGGACGCGCTGAAGCTGCTGTCCGACACCATGATCAACTCGCCCAAGGGCTGGACGGTCAACAAGGCCAAGCAGTACGTCCCCACCACGCCGTATGGCCATGTGATCGGCGACGGTATCATCTTCTATCTGGCCGAGAACGAGTTCGTCTACGTTGGCCGTGCGCCGGCCGCCAACTGGCTGCGCTACCATGGTGAGACCGGCGGCTATGACGTCGAAATCATCAACGATCCGCGTTCGCCGAGCCGCCCGATGGGCAAGCCTGTCCACCGTATCTCGTGGCGTTTCCAGATCCAGGGCCCGCGCGCGTGGGACGTGATCGAGAAGCTGAACGGCGAGCCGCTCGACAAGCTCAAGTTCTTCAACATGTCGACGATGAAGATCGGCAACAAGACCATCCGCACGCTGCGCCACGGCATGGCCGGCTCGCCGGGTCTGGAGATCTGGGGCCCGTACGAGGACCAGGAATATGTCCGCGAGGAGATCCTCAAGGCGGGCGAAGAGTTCGGCCTGATCCCGGTCGGCAGCCGCGCATATCCGTCGAACACGCTTGAGTCGGGCTGGATTCCGTCCCCGCTGCCGGCGATCTACACCGGCGACAAGCTGGCCGATTACCGCAAGTGGCTCGGCGCCGACTCCTACGAAGCGACCGGCTCGATCGGCGGCTCCTTCGTCGGCGAGAAGATCGAGGATTACTACCTCAATCCGTGGGAACTGGGTTACGGCCCGTTCGTGAAGTTCGACCATGATTTCCACGGCGCCGACGCGCTGAAGGAGATCAATCCGGAAGAGCAGCGCAAGAAGGTGACGCTCGAGTGGAACGCGGACGACATGAAGAAGATCGTCGGCTCGCTGTTCGACCCCGAGGGTGAGCAGTACAAGTTCTTCGACCTTCCGCTAGCGAACTATGCCAACAGCAACTACGACAAGGTCGTGGACGCTGATGGCCGCACCATCGGTCTCTCGATGTTCACCGGCTACTCGTTCAACGAGAAGAAGGCGCTGAGCCTCGCCACCGTCGACCACGAAGTTCCGCTCGGCACCGAGATCGGCGTCGTCTGGGGCGAAGAGAACGGCGGCACCGAGAAGACCACGGTCGAGAAGCACAAGCAGATCACCGTGCGTGCGATCGTCTCGCCGGTGCCCTACAGCCAGATGTCGCGTGAAACCTACGCGACCGGCTGGCGCACCTCGCGCGCCTGAGCGTACTGAGAGCTTCGGCTTGAAAGGAAGGCCCGCGAACCGGAAGGTTCGCGGGCCTTTCCACATTCAGGGGCAGGGGATTGCGGCGCGGCGAAGCCGGCGCCGCGTTCCACCCGGCGAGGCTAGCCCTTGCGGCCCATGCGGCTGGCTGCGTAACCCCCCAGCGCTATGGCTGCGAGCCCGACCGGGCCGAGCCTGCGCGCGAGCGGTACGGCCACTGCGCCCAACAGCGCACCGCCCGGGCCACCCAGGCCGCCCCGAGTCCGTTCCGCCACTTTCGCGCCAACAGCAGCGCCAATAATCTTGCCGATCATGTTCGTCTCCTCCGTGTGCAAGAAGAGCGATTGTCGGGGCAGGCGGTTCCGCGCAGACAGGCGGGCGACGACTGGAAGGTAAGAGAGGAGACAGCATGGCCGATTACGTTCTCGTCCACGGAGCCTGGGGTGGAGGGCAGACCTACGCAGAGGTGCCAGCCCGGCTGGAGGCAGCGGGCCACCGGGTGCTGGTCGCGCAATTGCGGGGCCTCGGCGCTCGCCAATCTGAGCTGCATCCGGGGATCGTCCTGTCGGACCATGTGGACGATGTCTGCGAGCAGATCGAATCGGCCGGGTTCGGCCGCTTCATCCTTGTCGGCCATTCTTATGGCGGGATGGTCATCACGGGCGTCGCCACGAGGCTAGGCGGGCAGATCGACGCGGTCTGCTACCTCGACGCGTTCCTTCCCGGCGATGGCGAGAGCCTGTGGGACATTACCGGCCCCTATGAACGGGCCTGGTATATCGACCGGCAGAAGTTCAATCCCGGCATGGTGCCGCTGATAGGGGTGGACGACTTCACTCCCACTCCAGGGGAGCGCGGATATCACCCTCTGCTGACACTTCTGGAGGCGGTGCGCTTCACCGGCGAAGAAGCGAAAATCCCCCGCCGCGCCTATGTCTTTGCCACCGATTACCAGCCCACCCCTTTCCCGCGCTTCGCCGAACGGGTGCGGAACGATCCGGCCTGGGAGTATCATGAAAGCAAGGCGAGCCACATGGTCATGGCAGACCAGCCGGACCAGGTGGTCGAAATCCTGCTGAACCTCGCGAGCTAGGGCCCCACACTGGCCAGCAGGCGCGCCAAGTCAGGGGCGGCGCGCTGCGCATCAGCCCGCATCCGCTCGCGCAGTTCGGCGGGGAGGTACTGCTCGACCGCGGGGGCGAAGCTCGCCCGCATGCGTGCAACATCGAACCAGCGGCCGAGGTGCGGCTTGTCGTCCCATAGCCGCGCCAGCCCCAGCATCTCGAGCCGGTTGACGTATGGCGTTAGCGCACCATCGGCGAGGCTCCACGCTCCGCCCGCCAGCCACTCGCTTCGCGACAGGGCCGCCTCCATGTCGCCCAGCAAGCGGATGAAAGTGCCCAGCGCCTCCACCACGTCAGGTGCGTCGAAGCCCTGCTCGATCCAGCGCCGCTTGCGCTCTCGCCAGGTGGGGTGAGGATCACTGGCGATGTGCTCCTCCACCGGGTCCGGCCCGCGCGCGAGGATCGCGTGGCGGTGCGTGGTCACGTAGGTGAGCGGGCGGACGGCGGGATGCACCTCCTCGTCCACCCGCTTGGTCCACAGCCGCATCCGAGCCCGGGCCAGCGGATCGGTTGGAGTCAGCGGCGGGCCGGCGAAGGCCTCCTCAACATACTCACAGATGACGGTGCTCTCGACCAGTACCGCTCCGTCATGGACCAGCACGGGCACTGCGCCGCGGGGGTTGAGCGCGAGGAACTCCGGTGCGAACTGCTCTCCGGCCAACAGGTCGACGTAGCGCCCGGTCCACTCAACTCCCTTCTCCGCCAGCGTCAGCCGCACCTTAGCCGCGCAGACGGATGAGCCGTGGTGGTAGAGCTCCAGCACCAGGTCAGCGCCGCTCCAGCGCCGCCTCGCTCTGCGCCATCAGGCTGGCGATAATGTCGGCGACTGGCTCCTCTTGCGTCACCATGCCGACCGATTGGCCGGCCATGAGTGAGCCGTTCTCGACATCTCCATCGATCACTGCGCGTCGCAATGCACCGGCCCAGTAGTGCTCGATCTGCAGCTGAGCCTCGGCCATTTCGATGCCTTCGCTGTCGAGCAGATTGGCGACTTCACGCTGCTTGGCGCTGAATGCCTCGGTGCCCTTGTTGCGCAAGGCGCGTACGGGGATGACCGGCAGGCGCGCATCCACCTGGACGCTCGCCACCGCATCGCGTGCGCCGGCGCGGAAAAACGCCTTCTTGAACGCGGGGTGCGCGATGCTCTCCGTAGCGCAGGCGAAGCGGGTGCCGAGCTGCACGCCAACGGCGCCCATTTCCAGATATCCGGCGATGGCCTCACCCCTGCCGATCCCCCCAGCCACGAACACCAGATGGTCCTCGCTGAGGGCAGGGAGGAATTCCTGCGCGAGCACACTGGTGGAAACCGGACCGATATGGCCCCCTGCCTCCATCCCCTCGATCACCAGCGCATCCCCGCCGGACCGCAGCAACTTCTTCGCCAGCGCCAAGGTCGGCGCAAAGACGATCACCTTGGCCCCGAAGCTCTTGATCGCCTCCACGCTGCCCTTGGGCGGGATGCCGCCCGCCAGCACCACATGTCCGACGCCATGCTGGCCGCACACCGCGATCAGCTCCATCAGCTGCGGGTGCATGGTGATCAGGTTCACGCCGAAGGGCTTGTCCGTCAGCGTCTTGGTCGCGGCGATCTCCGCATCCAGCAGGTCCGGCGTCATGGCGCCGCAGGCGATCACGCCGAAGCCGCCGGCATTGCTGATGGCGGAGACGAGGTTCCGCTCCGACACCCAGCTCATCGCCCCGCACAATATGGCGTACTCGCTGCCGAGGAACTCGGCGCCACGGCGCATCAGGGCGCTGGTCTTGGGGTAGGCGGTCATGTGGTTCCTTCGGGCGGAAAATGCGGGGCGGCCGCTTTAGGGAAGGCGCCGGTCAGCAGCAAGCGGGGGCTTGGCCGGGCACGAGCAATTGCCACGGGCACAAGTGGTGCGCATACCGCTTGCATCGACGCCGCAGGAGCTTTGCATGGCCGAATATGAGACGCTGCTGGTGGAGCGCCGCGCTGCGGTGACGCTCATCACCCTCAACCGGCCGGAGGCGCTCAATGCTCTCAGCAGTGGAGTGCTGGAGGACCTGATTGCCGCCTTTGCTGCGTTCCAGGCAGATGACAGCCAGCGCTGCGCGGTCGTAACCGGTTCCGGCGCCAAAGCTTTCGCCGCCGGGGCCGACATCAAGGAAATGGCGACGCTGCCGATGGCGGACTTCTACCGAGATGACATGTTCTCCCGTTGGACGAGCCATCTCGTCCACGCGGTGAGGAAGCCCTGGATCGCAGCGGTGAATGGCTTCGCGCTCGGCGGCGGGTGCGAGCTGGCGATGATGGCGGACATCCTCCTCGCTTCGGACACAGCGAAGTTCGGCCAGCCGGAGATCCGGCTCGGCGTCATTCCCGGCATGGGTGGCACGCAGCGGCTAACGCGCGCCATTGGCAAGGCGAAGGCGATGGAGATGATCCTCAGCGGACGTATGATCGACGCGATTGAGGCAGAGCGCGCCGGCCTCGTCGCCCGGATCGTACCCGCGGCGGACCTGCTGGAGGAGGCGCTGAAAACCGCCGCGTCGATCGCCGCGATGCCGCCCCTCGCCACGATCGCGGCGAAGGAGGCCGTCAACGCAGCCTTCGAGATGCCGTTGGAACAGGGGATCGCCTATGAAAGGCGCCTCTTTCACCTCCTCGCCGGGACCGCGGACAAGGCTGAAGGGATGGCCGCCTTCGTCGAGAAGCGCGAAGCGCGCTGGCAGGGACGCTGAGCCGGCCAAAGGTCAGGCACTCTATCCGCCGGCAAATCGGCAAACGCTTAACGGCTCTTTAGGGCTGCGCCGATAGGCCCCGCCGGAGGCACTGAGCCGGCGGAACAACATGAAGCGATTCGATTTGCGTGCTTTGGCGCGTTCGACCTCTGGCAACGTGCTGCCGATCACGGCCGTGTCCATCATCGTCCTTGCCGGCCTGATCGGCGGGGCGGTCGACATCGCCCGCGCCTACATGGTCAAGAACCAGCTGCAGAACGCCTGTGATTCCGGCGTTCTCGCGGGCCGAAGAGCCGTGACGACCAACGGCTTCGATAGCGGCGCAAAGAGGCAGGCCGATCTCTATTTCAACGCCAATTTCAGGATGGACGGCAACACCGTCAGCAACACGCGCTTCCAGACCAGCTCAGATGAGACCGGGAACGAGGTGGCGGGCAGCGCCAGCACTCGAATGAGCACCGCTGTGATGAATCTGTTCGGCAAGAACTCCATCGACCTCAACGCGGCCTGCATGGCCTCCATGTCGGTCGGCAACAGCGACGTGATGATGGTGCTGGACGTGACCGGCTCGATGGGAGCTCCGATCAGCAAGATGCGCGCTTTGCAGGCCGCGATGAAGAATTTCTACGACACAGTGGCCGCGGCAAAGGCTGGCTCAAACGCGCGGGTGCGCTTCGGCTTCGTGCCCTATAGTTCATCGGTCAACGTTGGCCGGCTGATCTATGATCTGAACCCGGATTATCTGGTGGACAGCTATACGGTCAACTCACGCGTGGCCGAGTACGTGGAGCGTTCGTTCTTCGGGTTTAAGTGGAAGGAGTTCGTCGGCTGGACGTACCAGCCGGTAAGTGACTTCGACTATGCAACATACAAGTCGTTCCGGCCAGTCACCACATTGACCGGAGGAACGGATCGGCCGGCAAACGTAACTTCCACCTGGGCGGGCTGTATCGAGGAACGCGAAACGGTCCCAGCGGCCAGCTTCAGCTATTCCCGCTTGGGCAAGATGACTCCTGGTGGTGCTCAGGATCTCGATCTCGACAGCGCTCCGGATCTTTCTGACGACCGCACCAAGTGGGCTCCGATGTGGCCGGAAGTCGCCTATAGCCGTGCAAAGCTCCCGCAGGACACAAGCGGTTCGAAGGCCGGAGGGCCTTGCCCCGCTCCCGCGCGGCTTTTGTCCGAGATGAACAAGACGCAGTTCGATGCCGTCGCCGATTCATTGGTCCCCACAGGCTCGACCTACCACGACATCGGCCTGATCTGGGGCGGCCGCCTGATTTCTCCCGACGGCATATTCTCAGCCAATGTGAATGAGCGGGCGGCCAATGGCGGGGCGGTTTCGCGGCACATCATCTTCATGACCGACGGGAACATGGAGCCTTCGACCACCACGCAATCCAGCTACGGCATTGAAGCATTGGATCGGCGTGTCACCGGCAACGGCTCTTCCAGCCAGCAGGTGGCGCGTCACAACTCCCGCTATCTCGCTATATGCGAAGCGATCAAGGCAAAGGGCACCCACATCTGGGCAGTCGCCTTCGGCCTCGATCTCACCAAAGAAGTTCACAGGACCGCACTGGCCAACCTCACGACCTGCGCGGACAGCGGCTCCGTCTTCAAGGCGGATGATGCGCAGCAGCTGAACGAAGCCTTCCAGGATATCGCAAAGGAAGTGGGCGAGTTGAGGATCCGCCGGTGATGATGGTCATTCGCCGGAGCCTGTATCGCGATCAGCGTGGGGCAGCGCTCGTCGAATTCGCCCTGATCGCGCCGGTCTTCTTCTTGCTGTTGTTTGGCCTCTTCGACCTTGGGCAGCTTGTCTACGCGAAGGCGGTTTTGGCCGGTGCGGTCCAGGAAGCCGCGCGCAGTGCCGCGCTGGAGACTGCGGATACGGCCAAGGCTGACGAGCGGATCAGGGAAATCGTTCGCCTCGTTGCGCCCGACGCCGATGTCGAGCCTCTGCGCGTCGGCTATTACGACTTTGCCGATCTCGGTCGACCCGAGAAGTGGAACGACGCCAACGACGACGGCATTTGCAACCGCGGCGAAACCTATGTGGATGAGAACCGCAATGGCCGCTGGGATGCTGACATCGGCGTGGCCGGCAATGGCGGCGCCGGCGATGTGATCGTTTATACGGTCACCGCAACCTATCCGCCCCTGTTCGGCCTTTCCCTGCTTCCTGGCGGAACGGAGGATCGAACGATCTCGGCCAGTGCCCTGCGAAAGAACGAGCCATTCGCGGACCAACGGGGTTACGGCTCCGGCGCTGGGTCCTGCGCATGAGCCGCCGTGTATCTCGCCCGCCCGAACGGTTGATTGCCGATGCCTCTGGCGCGACGATCATCGAGTTCGCCCTTGCTTTGCCTCTTCTCCTTACGCTCGGGCTGTTCGGCGCCGAGATCGCGACGCTGGCCGTGACGCAGATGCAGGTCAGCCAGATTGCCTTGTCGCTGGCTGACAATGCCTCCCGACTGGGGCAGACCGACAATAGCGGGGTAACGCCGACCATACGCGACGCCGACGTTGATGCGGTTATCGATGGCGCGATGCGCCAGGGGGGCGCGATCAACCTGCTGGACAACGGCCGCGTCATTCTGTCCAGCGTCGAATATGATTCCACGCGCAGGCGGCAATATATTCATTGGCAGCGCTGCCGGGGCGGGCTGAACGTGCAATCGAGCTATGGCAACGAAGGCAGCCGCAACGGCTTGATCGGAACAGTCCTGCCGCCGCTCGGCATGGGCGAGCAGAAGATTACCGTTACCGGCCGCAATGCGGTCATGTTCGTGGAGGTCTTCTACGACTATGGCGGGTTGTTCGGCGACGTATTCGGCATGGGCGGGAAGCGGCTGCACCAGGAAGGTGCCTATCTGGTACGTGACGACCGGAACCTGATACCCGGCCTGACCGGAGGCAACAGCCGCTCCCGCTGCTGAGGCCGTCCGGCAGATCCTCAGCGCTTGCCGGGCACCGGCTGAGCGATGAGGCAGCTGCCGTGCGGCGCGAAGACGATATCGTCGATGGAAGGCGCCAAGGCACATTGCCCCGGAGCCACGCACTCGCCCGCGACCTCCGCCTGCCCCTCTCGCGGGATCACCAACAACTCGCCGTGATAGCGGGTGGCAGTCTCGATATCGGGCAGGCCATCGACCCGGTCGAGGCGGAAATACGGACCCTCCACCAGCCGCACGTCGCCCCGCTCCGGCAGGTGGCGACGAAAAGCCGGGTCGTGCGGCTCGCCCCTCGCAACGCCGATCCCCTCGTCCAGATGCAGCTCTCGCGGGCGGCCATAATCGTAGAGGCGGTAGGTGATGTCGGAGTTCTGCTGAATCTCGATGATCGAGCAGCCGCCGCCAATCGCGTGCACGGTGTTGGCGGGGATGTAGAAGAAGTCGCCGGCTTTGACTGGATGCCACACCAGCAGGTCTTCGATGCTGCCGTCCAAGGCGGCTTCGCGCATCCGATCTGCCGAGACCTTCTCTTCGAATCCGATGCCGAGCACCGCGTCCGGCTCCGCATCGATCACCAGCCAGCATTCCTCCTTGCCCTGTCGGCCAAGGCCCGCGGCCTGAGTTTGGGCATCGGACGGGTGGACCTGGACGGACAGCTTCTCGCTGGTGAAGATGTATTTCACCAGCAGCTGCGGCAGATCGCGCGGAGGTTCGAACCAGATCTCCCCGATCCGCTTGCCCGCAGGCGTTTCGAAGGGAGGCGGCAACTTGTCCGCGCCCCAGGGTTTCTCGACAGTCTTGGTGGTCAGCAGCATGGTAACAACATCCGCTTCGCAACCGGCAATCGCGTCAAACCAGTGTCTGCAGCAGCGCGTCTATCTCTGTCGTAGCAAACCCCACGGCGCTGTCGGAGATCCCGTACGGCACCAGCAGGCGCCCGCCCACCTTGAGCACGCCGCACGTATAGACGACGTTGGGGACGTAGCCCGACCGGTCCGCGTCGACCGCCGTCAGCACCGGCTCCGGGCTGCGGGCGATCACCTTGGAGGGGTCATCCCGGTCCAGCAGCGCGCAGCCGAGCGAATATTTGCGCATCGCTCCGACACCATGGGTGAACAGCAGCCAGCCGACATCCGTCAGCACCGGGCTGCCGCAATTGCCGATCTGGATGAATTCCCAGGGGTACTTGGGCTCCATCAGCAGCGCGCCCTCGCTATCCCAGCGATCGAGCCGGTCGGATTTGAGCAGGAACAGGTTCTTGCCATCCTGCCGGCCTACCATCGCATATTGCCCGCCGACCTTTTCCGGGAACAGCGCCATGCCTTTGTTGCGCCCGGCCTTGCCTTCAATGGGTTCCAGCAGGAACCGGCGGAAGTCGCAGGTGCGTAGCAGCTCTGAGCGGATCGAATGACCCGAATAGGCCGTGTAGGTGCCGATCCATTCATAATCGCCGCCGCCATGGTCGAAGCGGACCATGCGGAGATCTTCCAAACCGTTGCGCTGCTGCTCCGTGATCGGAAAGATCACCGTGTTCGACAGGCTGCTTTCCGGGTGGCGGTGGACCGTCACGCCGGTGTCAGCATCCGTGAGAGAGGCGTTGTCCAGCTCCACCGACGTGGCGAAGGCGCTTTGCGGCCACAGCGTGAAGCCGCCATCGGGCTCCGCAATTCCCTCTCGGAAAGCGATCGAGCTGATGTGCCCTTCGCCGACGGCACGCAATGTCATCACGAAACGGACCGCGCCGCCAGCCATCCCGCTCTGATCGGGGTGCGGCACGATCGACGGGTTCATCAGCGCCGCCGCGGCATAGGTGTATTCGTGGCAGAAGAACGCCCCCAGAAGGCGTTTGCGCGTCTCCGAAAAGGAGGAGCAATCGACATGAAGCGATTTCTCAACCTCGGCGAAGCGCTCCTCGAACATCAGCTCCGTCTGCCAGTGCCGTTCTTTGAAGTCGCGCAGCACGCGGGCATATTCTGTCTCGACCTGCTGCTCGGTCAGCCCGGCAATATCCTCGAACAGCTTGTATGCGCGTCCGCCTTGCGCGTTCTCGCCCGACCATCCGAGGTGGAAGGGCCGCAGCACCACGCGTGAGGGGTCCGCATGCAGCCGCTCATCAAGGATATGCAATGGACTGTGCGGCCAAACGCCCTCTACGCCCACATTGTTCTCCGTTCGAATCGACCCGTTTTTGCGACCGTGCGAGCGCTAGCACGGAATAGTGAGCGAGTTGAAAGGCGAGGATCGATTCTGCACCGCAATTGATGTTGGCGCCGCGTGGCGTGATGCCGTCGCGGCAGCGGCCGCTGGCGAGATCCGCCAGCACGACGCCCCTGTCATTCGCGCCGAAAAACCAGTTCCACGCCGCCTGAGCGTGCTCGAACCACCGGGCGTCTCCGGTCGCCGCGAAGGCGGACCGCGCCGCTTCCACTGCCGCCTGGGCTTCAAGCGGCTGCTGGTCGAACGGCAGGTGCGCGTGCACCTTGCCGAAGCTGTCTGAGCCGATCGGCCGGAAATGCCCGCTCGCGGCGATCTGCTGCGCCGCGATCCACTCCAGTGTTTCCACGCCCGCCGCGGTGTAGTCAGGCCGACCGAGCGCCATGCCAGCCTCGATCAACGCCTGTGACAGGCGCGGGTTGTCATAGCCGAGCACCGCTTCGAACCAGGCCCAGTCCGGCCGCCGCGCGCCGCCCAGCAGGCGGAACAGAGTATCCGCGCCGTGCTCCAGCGCCTGACGAGAGGCCGCATGTTCGGCCGCGGTGCGCAGGACGGAGGCGGCGCCAAGCATGGTGAAGGCAATCGCACGCGGCGAACCGAGAGCGGCGCAATGGGGCAGGGCGGTATCGTACCAGCGCCACGCCCACTCAGCAAAATCAGGATTGGGCGCGCATTCGATGGTCTGCCCCAGAGCCCACAGAGCGCGGCCGTTGGAATCCTCCGACCCCAAGTCCTCGCACCAGCCCCTGTCGAAGCGCATGAAGTTCCGAAAGCCGCCGTGCTCTTCATTCCAGGTGTGCTGGACGAAGCTCGCATAAGTCTGCGACCAGCGGGTGCGCTCCGTCTCCGACAGTCCCGATGCAACGTTCATCAGCATCAACGCGCGGGCATTGTCGTCCAGGCAATAGCCATGCCGCCGATCTGGAACGATTCCGATCGAATGCTGGATGATTCCGGTCGAGTCGCTCAGACCGAACACCGCTGACAGACCAGGCGTTGCGGTGATGGGCGCAATCCGACCAGGTGGCGCGACCGACGCCTCGATCAGCGCCGCAGCCCCAGCGGCGAACCGCGGCCAGATGGTCTGTCGCCCGCGGGCATAGGCACGCCGCTGCAACGCCGCGAGTTCCTCAGGCTGGTCAAGCAAGTGATTGACCGCCTTTGCGATGCCCTCTGCGCTTTGGGGCTCGATCAGCACGCCGGCGCTGTCGGCCAGCAATTCGCGCGCATGGAGGTAGGGCGTGGAGATCACTGCCTTGCCCAACGCCACGGCATAGCTCAGCGTGCCGGAGGTCGATTGCTGCAGGTTCGGATAAGGCGTGAGATAGATGTCGCACGCCTCGATCTGGTCGAGCAGTTCCTCCGTATCGAGGAACCGGTTGTCCCATTGGACATGCTCTGCAACGCCAAGCTCCTGCGCCAGCGCCATCAGTCGGTCGCGATAGGCCTCGCCCTCCCGCGCGACCAAGTTCGGGTGCGTTGCGCCCACGATGCGGTAGAGGACCGACGGATGCCGCGAGACGATCGAAGGGAGAGCTTCGATCACCCGCTCCAGCCCCTTGCCGGGGCCGAGCAGGCCGAAGGTCATCATGACGTGCCGGCCGCCAAGGCCGAGCTGTTGCTTGAAACGGTCGCTGCGGCCGAAAGGCCGGTCGGGCGCACCGTGGGGGATGACTTGAAGAATGTCCTCCGGCGCGCCGTACAGGCTGGCGAGCAGGCCGCGCGAATGCTGCGACATGACCATGACGCGACTGGCGCGCCTGACCAGATGGTCAAGGATCTGGCGCTGCCGCTCTGATGGATCACTGAGCACGGTGTGCGGCGTCAGGATCAGCGGGGCGGCGATCCGATCGACGAAATCGCACACCATCTCGCCATCCGCGCCGCCAAAGATGCCGTATTCGTGCTGCAGCCAGACCGCGTCCACTCCGCTCTCATTGATGTGGCGCGCGGCGTGGAGGTAAGAGTCGAAGTCATTAAAGGCGATCGTTCCCGCGACGCCTTCATAGGTCAGCGGATTTGCCGGATCGTCCAGCGCATACACGTCCACCTTGATATTCGGGTGGAAGCGCGCGAGCTGCTCAAACGTATCGGTTGTGAAGGTGGCGATCCCGCACTTGCGAGGCGTGAAATTGCCGATGAGCGCGACGCGCCGCACCGGATTTTGAGCTCCCTTGCTCCCACTGAAGATGGGGCGGACATCCGCGTTGACAGCGGAGTCCTGCATCATTGTCACAGCGTCGAGGTCCATGGCGATCCCTTGGAACAGCACTGGTTCTGCGTACCGCCCTTCCACCTGTGGAAGTGACGGCACCCAGTTCTGCATTGCAACATAAGATTTCGATTCTGGCAAGCGACTGGCGCCGGCCGAAAATTCTATTTAACTCAAGATGCTGACTTATGTAAGTTATTGCGACTGAAGGGCTGTTCTGATGCAGCGCACAAAGGTCCTAGCTGCAACTGCGCGGGAGCCGCGAGGTTCCCAAATTGTTAAGGGCTCCTGCCCGAACGCGCGCCGCTTCCGACCAGGCGTTGCTCCTTTCGGCTAAGGCGTCGCTCCCGATCGCGAGCGCAGGCCCAGGCGAGCCGCAAGGGCCGGTCATTCGTGGGGCTGATCGCTTGCACTGCGCCTCGGTCGCTGCGTACCGTCGCAAGTGCAGGTTAGCCCGGTGCGGATCCTTTGCGCGCGGGACAGTCTGCAGCGCCAGAGCCGCTTGAAGGCACCCGGGGGGCGCCTCATCTTCAGCCGCTTTGTGGAAAAAGCGAGCGGCTGGTCGGGTTGGCCTTGCGCCTTTCCGTTCAGAACGCCGCCTTCAACCCCACCCGCAGCTGGCGCGGCTCCACGATGCGGCTGTTGCGGCCCAGGACACCTTCAGGCGGCTCGCCCGGGAGGCGCGTCTCGTAATAGTAGTCGATGTCGTCCCCCTTGGAGTCGAACACGTTGAGAAGCTCTGCGTAGAGTTCCCAACCGGCCAGCCGGGTCGGCGTGTACGCGGCGCGCAGGTTCACCAGCAGCGTCTCGTCACCACGCTGGCTGTTATCCTCGATCAGTGGGTGCGGCCCCAGATATCGCAGGCGCGCTGCCGCGTTGAATTCGCGGAAGATGGCGGAGACGCCCAGCTCGCCGGAGCTTTCCAGCGCGCCGGGCACGTAATTCTCACCCTCCGGCAGCCCTTCATAGCGCGCCTCAGAGCCTGTCAGAACACCGTCAAAGGCGAGCCAGCTGTTGGGCTTGTAGAAGGCGGTGAGTTCATAGCCGTGGCGCCGGCCGGGATCGCTCGGCTCCACAGCGCCTGAGTCGCCGACATAGATCAGCTCGCTGTCGATCTGGCTCCACCAGTAGACGGCGGTAAGGATCGCGCCACCGCGTTCGAAGCGGGCACCGATCTCCTCCATCTCTCCCTTCACCAGGCCAGGAGCCGGGTCCTCCGGGTTGGTAACGCCGCGGGCGTCATTCGAATGGAAGCCCTGGCCGTAATTGGCGTAAAGGGCGATGCCATCGGCCACCTCGTAATTCACGCCGATCTTGGGGGCGAGGATATCGTCCTTCACCTTACCTGACCAACTGCTCTCGCCGGCGAGAGCGCGTGTCCGGAACCGGTAGAAGTCGCCGCGAAGACCGCCGATCACCATCAGCCGCTCGACAGGACGCCATGTTGCTTCGGCATAAAGTCCCAGCGAGCTTTCATGCACATCAAACGCGCCGACCGTGAACTCGGTTGCGGCGGCGATGGTCTCGTCCAGCCCCACCTCCGCGATCTGATCCACCCGTGCCTCTGCGCCCAGCCGAAGCGTGAAGGCATCGTTCACCGCGAAAGTCCGCTCCGCCCGTCCGCCATAGATCCAGCGCCGATCATACTGGCGCAGCTGGTCGCCGTTCACCGGGTCTTCCAGGAAGAAGGTGAAGTTGGATAGCAGGGTCCAATCGTACTTCTGGACATAAGCGCTCAGGCGCCAATCGTCGGACTGATAGCCGATTGTACCAATCCACCGCCTGGTGCTGCCGCGCAGCGTCGGGTCGAGCGTGCCGTAGCGATCCTCCACCAGCGTACCGACGGCGCGCTCCGGCAACTGCTCGGTCGGGGCCCAGCTCGCGTCATAATAGCTGAGGCTGGTCTGGAATTTGCCATCGCTAAGCGGGCGAGAGTACTTCGCATACCCCATCACGCCGTCGAAATCTTCCGGCAGGTCCCAAGGCCCGTCATTATATTTGAGCTGGCCCACAAGCAGCAGGTCTCCGCCGGCCACCGGAACGGAGCCACCCGCGACGTAGCGGAGGTAATCGTAAGAGCCGACCTCGACCTGCGCGAACGGCTCCATCCGGTCATGCGTGGTGATGGTGCTGGAGCCGACGAAGCTGAAGTCGCCCACGTCGGCGCGATACGGTCCCTTGCGGTAATCGACCCTGCGCACGGTTTCCGGGATCAGGCCGTTGATGTCGAGATAGCCCTGTCCGTGTCCGTGCGTGCGGAAGTTCAGCGGCACTCCGTCGAATGTGACGGAGAAATCTGTCCCGTGGTCCAGATTGAAGCCGCGCAGGAAGAACTGGTTCGCCTTTCCGCCACCGGAGTGCTGTGTGGCAATCAGCCCGGGCGTCGCCTCCAGAAGTTCGCCCGGCCGCAGCAATGGGCGCACCTCGATATCCGCACCGGCAACACCGCCCTCGCTTGCCGCACCCGCTTGGCCGATCCGCCGTTCTCCGCGACCATAGACATAGATGGGGTCGCCCCCTTCAGGGGCCGCTGCGTTGTCTGACTCCCTCTCATCTGTCGCGACTTGGTCCGCGACGGCCTCGCCCACCATCTGTGCGGCCGCAGCCGCAGGGATAGTCAGAGCGATGGCGCTGCTCAGCAGCGCAAGCCGAGCGCGCGTGGTTCGTCTCGTCATGTGCGTGGGGTTCTTTGTCCGCTGGTTTCCCGTGAACCAAAGCCCCTGCGCCCAGCCTTGATGAAACACACGCAAATTACCGTAATGCGCGCGTTACAGCGGCGTTTCATGCTTTTCATCAGGCCGTGAAACCATCATGGCAAAGGGGTGACGATCCAGCCTCCACAGCACGAGAATGCCTTCCTGGCCGAAGTCTCGCGGGTGCGGGTCAGCGGCGTGCTCGGGGAAGGGGGGCGCCTCTCGGACCTGTTCGAATATATGGCGGCGCGCGGCTACGCCGCCGAAGCCGCAACTCAGGCAGACATCGCCGAGGCGGTATTTGGCCAGACAGAGACGACGATCGATGACGCTACCGTGCGCGTCTATATCCATCGCCTGCGCAAACGGCTGGAGGAGTTCTATCGCTCCTCGGGCGAGGCAACTGCGCGGCTCACCGTCCCTGCGGGTACCTACGCACTTCGGCTTGTGCCGGAGGGTTTGTCTGAGCTCGCGCTGACGCCGGAAATTGCGCCTGCCCCGCCGTCGGAATCGGCGCACATGCATCGGGTCTCCAAGCGGCGCTGGCTTCCTGCGATTGCCGCATTGGGCGTTTTGCTGCTGGTCGCCGCTTTCTTCCTGGGGAGGGCGGCCTCATCTGGCCGGGCCAATGAGTTCTGGGAGCCCTTCCTCGCCTCCGATCGCCCTACGCTGATCGTGCTCGGGGATTACTACATCTATGGAGAGATCGATCCCGTGCGGCCCGAGGAAGGGCGGCTGATCCGCGATTTTCGTGTGGATTCACCGGCTGACCTCATGCGGATGCAGGAGCTGATGCCAGATCGGTTCGGGAATGCCGAGGACGTCGGCCTCAACTACCTGCCCTTCTCCGCTGCCTACGGCATGCAGAAGATCGCGCCGATTCTCGCGCAAAGCGGGCGCGACCTCAGGGTGATCCCGGCCTCCCAGTTCGAGCCGAACATGCTGAACGAGTTCGACGTGGTCTATGTCGGGCTGTTCAGCGGAATGCGGCTGCTGGAAAATCTCAGCTTCATGAACTCCAGCTTCGAGCTGGGCGAAAGTTATGACGAACTGATCGACCGTGCCAGCGGCCGGACTTTCACCAGCGAGGAGGCGCGCAGCCTCACCTCACCCGTCTATTATCGCGACTATGGCTACGTCGCGCGGTTTCGCACCGTAAGCGGAGCTCTGGTCGCGATCGTCGCCGGCGCGCGTGACACCGGCCTGCGAGGGGTTGCGCCGATCATCGGAGGGGCCGACCTGCCGGAAGACCTGGCAGAGCAGGCAGACGGCGACGCTTTCGAGGCGCTGTACCAGATTACCGGCCAGCAGGGGGCTGACCTTTCCGAACACCTGCTCGTCGCGCGTGCAAGGAATGCCGCTCGATAGGGCGTCGCCCGCGATCCGTTAGCTTGCCATTCAGTCGCTGAAACCTACATTGGCCGGCATATCAACAAGGAATCCCGATGAGCGAGAATCGCGAGCCGGACGGCAACGGCAATCCCTGGATCAAGAGCCTGATGATCTGGGGCGGAATCTTCCTGGCCCTGCTGCTGGTCGTCTCCATGTTCGGCGGCCCCCAGGAAGCCGCGGGCACGCAACTGCGTTATTCCGACTTCCGTGAGCGGGTGGCGGAAGGCAGCGTGGAAGAGGTGCAGATCTCCCCTGACCGGATCAGCGGCAAGCTGCGCAACGGGTCGAGCTTCACCACCATTCCGGTGCCGAATGACACGGAGCTGACGGCGCTGCTCGATCAGAATGGCGTCCAGTATGCGGGGACCGCTCCGGAAGAGCCGAACCTTCTGCTCTACATCCTCATCCAGTCGCTGCCGTTCCTGCTGATCTTGGGCGTCGCATTTTTCGCGCTGCGCCAGGTGCAGAAGGGTGGGGGTTCGGGCGCGATGGGCTTCGGCAAGTCCAAGGCCAAGATGCTCACCGAGAAGCAGGGCCGCGTCACCTTCGACGACGTTGCCGGCATCGACGAGGCGCGCGAGGAGCTGCAGGAGATTGTCGAGTTCCTGCGTGACCCGCAACGCTTCTCCAAGCTGGGCGGTCAGATCCCCAAGGGCGCCCTGCTGGTCGGCAGCCCCGGCACCGGCAAGACGCTGCTCGCCCGCGCGATCGCGGGTGAGGCGCGCGTGCCGTTCTTCACCATCTCCGGCTCGGACTTCGTCGAGATGTTCGTCGGCGTCGGCGCCAGCCGCGTGCGTGACATGTTCGAGCAGGCGAAGAAGAACGCGCCCTGCATCGTCTTCATCGACGAGATCGACGCGGTGGGTCGCCATCGCGGCCACGGCCTCGGCAACTCGAATGACGAGCGCGAGCAGACACTGAACCAGCTGCTTGTCGAAATGGACGGCTTCGAGGCGAACGAGGGCATCATCATCATCGCCGCGACCAACCGGCCTGACGTGCTCGACCCTGCGCTGCTGCGTCCGGGCCGCTTCGACCGGCAGGTCGTGGTGCCCGTACCTGACATCGAGGGTCGCGAGAAGATCCTCGCCGTGCACATGAAGAAGGTGCCGCTGGCGCCCGACGTCAACGCGCGCACCATTGCTCGTGGCACGCCCGGCTTCTCCGGCGCCGATCTCGCCAACCTTGTCAACGAGGCCGCGCTGCTGGCCGCACGCCGGAACAAGCGGCTGGTGGCGATGCAGGAGTTCGAGGACGCCAAGGACAAGGTCATGATGGGGGCGGAGCGCCGCTCCATGGTCATGACCGACGACGAGAAGAAGATGACCGCCTATCATGAGGCGGGCCATGCGATCGTCGCGGTGCACGAGCCGGCATCGGACCCGATCCACAAGGCGACGATCATCCCGCGCGGCCGCGCGCTGGGCATGGTCATGCGCCTGCCGGAGCGGGACAATTACTCCTACCACCGCGACAAGATGCACGCGAACCTGGCCGTCAGCATGGGTGGCCGTGTGGCGGAAGAGATCATCTTCGGGCACGACAAGGTGTCCAGCGGTGCCTCGTCCGACATCCAGTACGCGACCGATCTCGCCCGCAACATGGTCACCAAGTGGGGCATGTCCGACAAGCTCGGCCCGCTCCAGTACGAGGCGAGTCATGAAGGCTATCTCGGCATGGGCCAGACCCAGCGAACCATGGCCTCGGATGAGACGAACAAGCTGATCGACGCGGAAATCCGTGGCTTGGTCGAAGGCGCTCATTCTCGCGCGACCCAGGTGCTCACGGAGCATGAGGACCAGCTCCAGCTGCTCGCGCAGGCGCTGCTCGAATATGAGACGCTGACCGGCGACGAAATCAAGCAGCTGCTGGACAATGGCCGCATTGACCGGCCCGATCAGCCCGCGGGCCCGGTGACGGTGCAGCCGGTGCACGGCTCTGCCATTCCCAAGGCGGGCAAGCGCTTCGGCGGCGGGACGGCTCCTCAGGGCGCCTGATCCGCAACGCCCACCGGCTTGCGCTGGTGCCCGGCTGCTCCGCTTTAGCCGAGCGCGCCGAGCACCAGCAGCAGGTCGATAAACACGAACAGGATCACGAAGATCAGCATGGTCAGCACGACCGTGCGCCACAGGGCCGAGAAGCGCGACAGGCCGTAAGCGCCCTTGAGTTGCTTGTAGATGTGCAGCAGCGGGACGCCGATGCCCAATGCGCTCAGCACTCCGGCTCCCACGCCCGCCATGCCGAGCAGCACCAGCAGCACGTAGAACAGCGTCATGAAGCTGAGCGAATAGGTCACGAATACGGCGTGATCGTATGCGCCGAACTTGCGGCGCCAGGCGAAAAGAAGTGCGACGAAGGGGATGGAGAGGGGGATCAGCAGCCAGGAGAACTTGTAGCTGTTCGCCTGCAGCTTATAGGCCATCAGGCTGGGATTCTTCTCCCATTTCTCAATCGCGTGATCGACAAACGGCACACCGATGTCGAGGTCGATCCGCCCCTCGCTTGCCACTGAGCGGATGCCGTTGATCTGCTGCTCAATCCCCTCGATGCGTCCATTGATCCCCGCGAGTTGAGGATCTCCCGCTGGAAGTGTGTCACGCTCTTGCCGCAAAGCTTGGGCCTGTGCCTCAAGCGCGGTCACCTGCTCGTCGACCTCTTCGTAGATCTGTCCTGGACCGGACAAATTCACCGGCGGCGAAATCCCCGCGATCTGGAAGACGGCGAACATCAGGAACACGCAGAACAGGAACAGCGCCATCGGCGAGACGAAGCGCGCCCGCTCGCCCGCGATGTAGCGGCGCGTCAATTCTCCAGGTCGCACGGCGAGCAGCGGCAGCGTGTGCCAGGTCTTGCCCTCGAAATGCAGCGCGCCGTGCAGCAGGTCATGCATGAAGGCGCCGATCGTGCGATGAATGTGGGCGTGCTGTCCGCATTCATGGCAATGCGAACCAACCAGCTCCGTGCCGCAATTGAGGCAGGCGCTTTCATGAGTATGGCCATCGTGAGCGTCCTGAGAGCGCTCGCCGTGTCTCGGCTCGATAGCGCGGCTCCAAAGCGACCCTTCGGCCATGCTGCCCGCCGCGTCCAGAATGTCGCTCATTGCCCCACCATGGCGGCCAGTTTACCGCGCCGATGCGCTCCGGTCGAGGAGGAGCATGAAGGGAACAATGTCGTTGTCCCCTCGAAGGAGGCACGACATGCAAGCACACCATCCTGACGCGGATCCAAAGTCGCACCCGACGTCGAACGCCCAGAAGGATCCTGACCAGTGGACCACCGGCGAGGAGCCGATGACCGGCGCCCAGGCAAGCTATCTCAAGACGTTGAGCGAGGAAGCGGACCAGCCCGATGCCTATGACACCTCGCTCACCAAAGCCGAGGCGTCCAAGCGGATCGATGCACTGCAGGAAGCCACCGGCCGGGGCACCGGGTGAGTCAGGCATGCCCAACATGCGAAAGGGGCCGCACCATACGGCGCGGCCCCTTCATTGTCTCACAATCCGTCGCTGGGAAGATTAGCCCTCGTAATCGCCGCCCGCGGAGTTCGTACGGGCCGGGGCTGCGGCCGAGAGGCGCATTGCTTCCGCCGACTGGCTCAGCGAGCCGATCTCGTCAGCCTCATCCTCCTCATCGGGAAGGACGCGCTGCAGCGACTGCACCAGGCTCTCCTGCAATATCTTGGGCCGCACCGTCTGCTCCGCGATTTCGCGCAGCGCGACGACAGGGTTCTTGTCACGGTCACGATCGACCGTCAGCTCCGCCCCGCCGGAGATTTCGCGAGCACGCTGAGCGGCGAGCAGCACCAGATCGAAACGGTTGGGGATCTTGTCGACGCAATCTTCGACAGTGACGCGCGCCATCGGGCACTCCAGATCAGCAGTTTGAATGGGAAGCCCATCGAATAGGATGCTTCCCCTGAACAGTCAAGGTTTCGCGCCCGGTCCGCAGCGCCTAGGAGAGTGCATGCATCGAGGCGACGAGCTTGCAAGTCCGGCCGAGTTTCGTGCGCCGCCACCCTTCAGCGTGGAGGCGCACGGCCATCGTCTGGCCTTCTACCCGGACGGGGCAGACCGGCGAAAGGCACTGCTGGACCTGATCGGATCGGCGCAGGAGCGGCTGGACCTGGCCTTCTACATCTTTGCGCCGGACGAAAGTGGCCGCTTGGTGCGGGACGCGCTGACCCAGGCTGCCCGGCGTGGAGTCACCGTCACGCTGATCGTGGACGGCTTCGGCGCCGAGGCGGACGATGCGTTCTTCGAACCCCTGATCGCCGCCGGTGGGCGGTTCCGCTGCTTCATCGCCGCCTGGTCGTTCCGCTATCTGATCCGCAACCACCAGAAGATGGTGATCGCCGATAGGGCCCGAGCCATGCTCGGCGGCTTCAACGTGGCGGACGATTATTTCGCCTCCCCGCAGGAGAATGGGTGGAATGACCTCGCCTTCACCATCGAGGGCGAAGTGGTCGAAAGGATCGTGCGCTGGTTCAATCAGCTGGATAATTGGGCAGCCCATCCCAATGCGCAATTCGCCGATATCCGCCGCAAGGTGCGGCATTGGCGGAGTGGGGCTGGGCCTGTCCAGCTGCTCATCGGAGGGCCGACGCGCGGCCTTTCCAGCTGGGCGCGCTGCGTCAGCCAAGATCTGGTCGAGGGTGAGCGGCTCGACATGCTGATGGCCTACTTCTCGCCGCCGCGACGTCTGCTGCGTCGCATCTGCCGGATCGCGAAACGCGGAAAGACGCGGCTGGTGCTGGCGGGGAAGTCCGACAATGGGGCGACGATCGGCGCCTCACGCTCGCTCTATGCAAAGCTGCTTGGCTCAGGCGCACGCATTTGGGAGTTCGAGGCGTGCAAGCTGCACACCAAGCTGATCGTGCTGGACGATGTTGTCTATCTCGGCAGCGCCAACTTCGACATGCGCAGCCTCTACATCAATCTGGAGATCGTGCTGCGGATCGAAGACAAGGCCTTCGCCGAGACCATGCGCAACTTCGTCGCGCAGCACGTCCCGGCCTCGGTTGCGATCACGCCGGAGCTGCACCACCGCCGGGGAACCCTGTGGAACCGCCTGCGCTGGTGGACGAGCTGGTTCCTTGTCTCGGTGGTGGACTATACCGTCACGCGCAAGCTCAACCTCGGCCTGTAGTGCGCGGACGGGAAACTCTAAGGCCAGGCTCGCGTTGCAGGGCGAACTGGAGACCAAATGCGCGCCCATCTCATACTGCTGACCCTTCTGGCGCTCGCCGCCTGTTCCGCCGAACCTGATCCTCCCGCCGCTCCGCAGACGGAGCAAACGACTTCAGCTGTAGCTTCCGAGAGCGCCGCTCCTTCCAGGGAGGGCTCACCGATTCTCCTCGCGCCGCTGACGCCTGCGGACCGCGAAGCCTACCCGCTGGAGGGGGAGCTCGGCTGCGCATTCGACTCAGAAGAGGGCGCGCTCTTCATTGCGTTCGGCGATGTTGGGGATGAGGAACGTCGGGCGCAGGCGCTTGTAAAGGTCGCGGGCCAGCCCGAACGGCTCACTGCTCGTGAGACCGGCGGCTATGACGGATTGCCGGATGGCGGGGTGTTCGCCGGACCTGTCATGACCATCACCGTTGCCCGCACATCGGAAACCCCGCTGGCCGAAGGTGAATCGCCACCCTATCCGGCGAAATTGCTGCTCGAGCGCGAAGGCTCAGCGCAGACGATTCCCGGCCGCTGGACCTGCGGTCCCTAGCACTGCCCCCGAGCATGTGCTCAGTCGTGGGTCGGCCCGTAATCGCCCTCCGCCAGGTCGGAGAAGCGGGTGATTTTCGGCTCGAACCGCAGCCGCACCTTGCCGGTGGCGCCGTGGCGCTGTTTGGCGACGATCAGTTCGGCGAGGCCGTAGACCCGCTCCATCTCCGCCTGCCAGGCGGCATGCGCCTCGTGCCCCTTCATGTCCGTATCGCCGCCCGGCATCTTGGGTTCGCGCGCGGCGACGTAATAATCCTCGCGGAACACGAACCAGACCATGTCCGCGTCCTGCTCGATCGAGCCTGATTCGCGCAGGTCGGACAGCATCGGCCGCTTGTCCTCGCGCTGCTCCACCGCGCGGCTGAGCTGCGACAAAGCGATCACCGGCACCTGCAGCTCCTTGGCCAGCCCCTTCAGGCCCCGGCTGATCTCCGAAATTTCATTGACGCGATTGTCCTGGCTGCGTCCGCTGCCCTGCATGAGCTGCAGGTAGTCGATCACGATCAGGCCGATGTCATGCCGCCGCTTGAGCCGCCGTGCCCGGGTGCGCAGGGCCGCCACCGAAAGCGCCGGCGTGTCATCGATGAACAGCGGAAGGTCGGCAAGGCGCTGGCTGGCATAGGAGAGCTGCTGGAAATCGTCGCGGCTGATCTTGCCCATGCGCAGCGCCTCGCTGGGGATCGCAGCCTGTTCCGCAAGGATACGCGTCGCCAGCTGGTCGCTCGACATTTCCAGGCTGAACAGCGCCACGCCCGCGCCGACCGATTTCTCGATCCCGTCGCGCCGGTCCCGCAGCAGCCGGTCCGCGCAGTTGAAGGCGATGTTGGTGGCGAGCGAGGTCTTCCCCATACCGGGACGTCCCGCGATGATGATGAGGTCGGAATCGTGCAGGCCGCCGACCTTCTCGTTGATCGAGGTGAAGCCGGTCGTCTTGCCGGAGACATGGCCGCCGGAATTGATCGCCGTCTCGATCATCTCCAGCGCCTTGCCGGTGGCGCCCCGGAAGCTTTCCGCCTCGCTCGATCCGGTTACGCCCTCGGCCACTTCGAACAGGCGCGATTCGGCGCGTTCGATCTGTCGCATCGGCTCCACCTCTTCCGAGGTGTCGAGCGCGCCCTCGACCAGCTCGCGGCCGACCTTCACCAGCTCCCGCAACAGCGCGAGGTCATAGATCTGCTGCGCCAACTCGCGCGGAGCCAGCAGCCCCTGACCATCGGCGGTGAGACGCGCGAGGTAGGATGTGCCGCCCAGCTCGGCCATGGCAGGGTCGCTATCGAAATAGGGCTTCAGGGTGACCGGCGTCACCACCATCTGCTTGTCGACCTGGATGGTGATCCGCTCGAAGATCCGCCCGTGCAGCGGTTCGAAGAAGTGCTCCGGGCGCAGAGATACGGGCAGTTCCTCCAGCACGCGATTGTCGATCAGCACCGCGCCGAGAAAGGCGGCCTCCGCGTCCAGGTTGGCGGGGAGGGCGCGGCCTGCCGGGCCGGGATTCGATTCGGATGCCGCAGGGCGGCTGAGGAGGTCTTGCGTTGCCATGGAGGCTCGCCTGATGCTCCTGTGTGCCCGGCACCGCAACCCGCACCCGGCAGGCAGGGCCTGTGGATAGCGGGGATCACTCCCGCCGCTGCCTGCTGTTGCCAGCTTATTCCTGCAGCCCCCGCTTTCACATTTGCCCAAGCGCCGCCGCTCTGCGAAAGCGTCGCGTCCGATGACCGACCTGCCGCCCGACCATATGACCGGCCCCGAGAGCCATCGGCGAATCGCCGCGATCACTCTCGACGAGGCGACGATCCTGTGGCGCAACGAGGATGTGGAGCGGGAACGCGAGGCCGCCATGCGCGATCTGGTGGCGGACAACAGCTTCGTGCCTGTCCGCGCTGCCGAGCGAGGGCAGCACGGGCCTTGGTCGCTGCAACTCTCGGTCGTCGAAGGCCGGCTGGAGATGGCTCTGCGTGACGGCAGAGGAGAGGATGCGGGGACGATCGGCCTCGGCCTCGCCCGCTTCCGCCGGGTGGTCCGCGAATATTTCGCGATCTGCGATTCGTACTACAAGGCCCTGCGCAAGACTTCCGCACAGGAGATCGAGACGATCGACATGGCGCGCCGGGCGATCCACGACCGCGCCACGCGCCAGTTGCTCGAGGCGCTGGAGGGCAAGGTGGAGACGGATTTCGAAACGGCCCGCCGCCTGTTCACCCTCATCTGCGTGCTTCATATCAAGGGCTGACCGCCACCATGACCGACGATTGCTCCGCCCTGATCGAGGCAGCCCGCGCCGCTCGCGCGCAGGCCTACGCCCCCTACTCACGGTTTCACGTCGGCGCCGCGCTGCTCTTTGATGACGGTGCGATCGTCACCGGCTGCAATGTCGAGAATGCGAGCTATGGCCTCTCCCTTTGCGCGGAAACCAACGCGGTGGCCAAGGCGATGGGCGAAGGTCGCCGTGGCGGTCTCGTCCAAGTGGCGATCAGCGCCGGCAGTGACCCTGCCGCACCCTGCGGCCGCTGCCGCCAGGTGCTGCATGAGCTGGCGAGCCTCGGCGGGACGGACCCGCTGGTCGTGTCGGCAGGCGATACGGAAGTGCGAGAGGCGCGCCTCTCCGAACTGCTCCCCGGCGCCTTCGGCCCTGCCGATCTCGGCCTCTAGGTCGCTCTACTTCTCCAACCACTCCACCAGCGCGGCGAGGCACTCGCGCGCCAGCAGCTTGCACCGTTCCGGGCTCCAGCCCTGATCCGGGTCCGGCAGGGCGTCATGGTCCTTGAACGGCATCTCCAGCGTCATCGAACAGGCGCCGAAGCGCTCCGCCAGCTGGTTCGTGCTCATAGACAGGTTGGCCTTGCCCGCCGGCGCTGTGGGGTAGCCGAGCTTCGTCTGAAAGTCCGGGCTCCGCCGCGCAAGGATGGTGCGATAGCGGGTGAACTCCTCGCCCAGCGCCTCGGTCCATGAGGGAATTCCCTCGAAGCCTGCCAGGAAATTGGCCGGGATCGCCTCGTCGCCATGCACATCCATGGCGAAGCGCACACCGCTCGCGTCCATCGCGTTGCGGATTGCCAGCACTTCCGGGGAGCGCTCAAGGCTCGGTTCCGCCCATTCCCGGTTGAGGTTCACGCCTTTTGCATTGGTCCGCAGGTGTCCGCGGGCGGATCCATCCGGGTTGCAATTGGGGACGATGTGCAGTCGGCATTTCTGGCGCAGCACGCGGGCCACCGGGTCAGCCGGGTCGCACAGCGCTTCCAGCGCGCCTTCCATCCACCATTCCGCCATGCTCTCACCCGGGTGCTGGCGAGCATAGAGCCACACCGGCACCTCGCCCTCGCCCATTACCAGGCAGTCGATCGGCCGCCCGTCGATCGAATGACCGAGACAGCGATAGGACACGCCCTCGCTCGCCGCCGCTTCCGAGACGAGATCGTGGTGCCGCTCCATTGAATAGGGCGCGAAATAGGCGAACCAGGCAATGTCACTGCCCGGCGCGTGGCGGATGGTGAGCGTTCCCTCGTTCTCCTCCCGATCGAAAGAGGTCTGCGCGAGGCCCCACCATGCCCGGTCCTCGGAGACTCGCGCGCGGTATCCCGGCCAGCCACCGGGATAGGCTGAGGCGTTAAGGCCCACGATCTTGAGTTCAAGCTCGCGCCCTTCGGCGCCCGCCACGCGGAAATGGAACCACTGGAAGAAGTCGGAGGCCTGATCGCGCCTGATCCGCAGGACGGCCGTCGCGCCCTCGATCCGCTCGACCACGATATTGCCGCTGTCGAAGGCGGCATCGATCACGATGTCAGTCATCGGACTTCGATAGTCTCTCCAGACTCGCCGGGGAAGCCGGCGAACAGCGCGTCTGCCAGTTTGGCGGCGCTGGCGCGCGCTTCAGCCATGTCGCTGTTGGCCG
Source organism: uncultured Erythrobacteraceae bacterium (assembly GCA_966251025.1). GTDB lineage: Bacteria > Pseudomonadota > Alphaproteobacteria > Sphingomonadales > Sphingomonadaceae > Croceibacterium. Next base: position 223,125 of record CBINJM010000001.1, read on the forward strand.
TAGCGGTAAAGCGCGCCCGACCTTCCCACAGCGCCATGCCGCCGGCCGTCGGCCGAATGACCACGCGCAGCTGCGTATCCACCCGCTCCGGTGGGGGCCCGGACAGATTGAGCCCGACGCCCACGCCAAGTCCCGAGCCGTATGAGCCGGTCGATCCCCCGACACCCACATTCACGGGTGATCGGTCACGCCCTTCGGCGGAGACGAAGCGCTCGACGGTGATCTCCGCCACCTGCACCGCATCACCCCCGGCAACGATGTAGCCAAGCTGCTCCAACTCCTCGCCCACAGCCGTCTGGAACACGGAGTATTCGAGCGATTGCGCATCCATGCCGGGCCCTGCGCGAACAGCGAGCGGCCCGCTGCCGAGCAGTGCAGGCTCCTCTCCCACGAAGCGCGTCACCTCGACAGGGGAGACATAGGCGGTGGTGCAGGCGCCCAGCAATGCGGCGGCTGCCAATGGAGCGGCGGCGAGCGCGGCGCGGCGGAAGATCTGTCCCATGCCTCCCAAACGCCCTCGCGGGCGGCGGGTTGCATCGCCTCCGTGAAAAGGCGAAGCGCGAGAGTCAGGCGCAGAGGCCTGCGTAGGGAACCAGCGGAATGGTCGAGAAGGTACCTGTCCTCGTCACCGGCGGCGCCGGGTATATCGGCAGCCACGCCGTGCTCGCGCTGAAGGATGCCGGCTGGCCTGTCGCGGTGATCGATAATCTCTCCACCGGCTTCCGCTTCGCCATTCCGGAAGACGTCCCGTTCTACGAAGGCGACATCGCCGACGACGGTCTGCTGGCGCGCATCTTCGCTGAGCAGAGTATGGGGCGGGGCCTGGGAGCCATCATGCACTTCGCCGGCTCCATCCTCGTGCCGGAATCGGTCGAGAACCCGCTCAAATACTACCACAACAACACCGCCAAGAGCCGCACCCTGATCGAGGCGGCGGTGAGTGCGGGAGTGCCGCATTTCATCTTCTCGAGCACCGCGGCCACCTACGGCATCCCCAAGATCTCGCCCATTCCCGAGGACAGCCCGAAGGAGCCGATCAACCCCTACGGCTGGTCCAAGCTGATGACGGAGCGGATGCTGGCCGATACCGTCGCTGCGCACCCGCTCAACTACTGCGCGCTGCGCTACTTCAACGTGGCGGGGGCAGATCCGCAGGGGCGCAGCGGCCAGTCTACTGCCGGCGCGACGCACCTCATCAAGGTCGCGGTGGAGGCGGCCCTCGGCAAGCGCGAGAGCGTCGCCGTGTTTGGCACCGACTATGCTACGCCCGATGGGACAGGCGTGCGCGATTACATCCATGTCAGCGACCTTGCCGCCGCCCATGTTCTCGCGCTGGAGGCCCTGATCGCGGAGCCGCACCGCTCGCTCACCATGAACTGCGGCTACGGGCGCGGATTCTCCGTGCTGGAGGTGCTGGACGCCGTGGACCGCGTAACCAACCTCAAGCTGAACCGGGTGCTCTCACCGCGTCGGGCCGGGGACCCCGATTCGCTGGTATCGGACACCTCGCGTCTTCGCGCGACATTGCCGTGGACGCCGAAATATGATCAGCTGGACAAGATCGTCGCCCACGCCCTCGCCTGGGAGCGCAAGCTGACGAAAGAGCGCCCGGCTTGACTTTGCAGGGGCGTTTCCTTACCGGCGCGGCTTGAAGTTCCGGCATCGGGGGCACCTCCGGTGCCGCATTTTTTTGCGAGAAGAGTCGCCATGAAGATCGTCAACAGCCTCAAGTCGCTCAAGGGCCGCCACCGCGATAACCGCGTGATCCGTCGTCGCGGCCGCACCTATGTGATCAACAAGACGAACCGCCGCTTCAAGGCCCGCCAGGGCTGATCGACGGGTCGGCGCCAGCCTTGGCTGCGCCCGATGTACGTTGATGCACATGACCCGGCGCAGGCTCGCGCCGGGGTGGGGAAGGGTGACGGACCGCAGGCGGTCGTGTTCGATGTGGGCCGCGTGCTCATCGAATGGGACCTGCGCCACCTCTTCGCCAAGCTGATCGCCGATCAGGCGGAGCTGGACTGGTTCCTCGCGAACGTCGTGACAGAGGAATGGCACTTCCAGTGCGATGCCGGCCGCTCGCTGGACGAGATGGTGCCGGAGCTGAAGGCCCGCTTCCCCAATCACGCGCTGCTGATCGACGCCTACCGTTCCCGCTTCATCGAGACCATTCCCGCGCCGGTGCCCGGTACCTACGCGCTGGTGGAGCGGCTGGCCGCACGCGGCGTGCCGCTGTTCGCGCTCACCAATTTCGGCGCTGAGTTCTGGCCCCAGTACCGCGCCAGCGAACCGCTCGTGAGCCACTTCCGCGATGTCGTCGTGTCTGGCGATGAGCGCTGCGCCAAACCGAATCCCGAAATCTACGCCATCGCGGAGCGCCGCTTCGGCCTGCCTCCCCAGGCGCTGCTGTTCACGGACGACAAGCAGGAAAACCTGGACGCTGCCGCTGCACGCGGCTGGCACACGCACCTGTTCACCGGAGCCAAGGGTCTGGAAGCCCGCCTGATCGAGCTCGGCCTGCTCGACTGACGGCGATGCAATCGCATTGCGCTGCCGTTGCAGTGGCAATGCTCTGTCCTTTCGGTGCAGTTGGCATCCATCCGTGCTTTACGGCCCCGCGGGTATAGCATCAGCGCGGGCGTTGAAGTTCCGCGGGCTGCCGGCTTCAGCCTGGGCCCTGCCGTTCGCTCGCCGTCTGGCTGAGATCAGATCAGCCCCCTCGCCCGCAGCGAGACATGTCCTTCGCTCCCCACGATCACATGGTCGTGAACGGTGATGCCGACCAGCCTGCCTGCCTCGGCGATCCGGTGGGTCAGCTGGATATCAGCCTGGCTCGGTTCAGGGTTTCCGCTGGGGTGGTTGTGCACCAGGATGAGGGCGCTCGCGCCGGAATCCAGCGCATGGTGAATCACCTCGCGGGGGTGGACGGACGCCTCGTCGATGGTCCCCTCGCTGATGTGCTCGTCCTTCACCAGGCGGTTCTTGCTGTCGAGATAGAGCACGCGCACGCGCTCCCGCGTCAGGTGCGCCATGTCGATGGACAGGTACTCGATCAGCGTGCTCCAGCTACCCAGCACGGGCTGCTCGCGCACCTGCGCCCGCGCCATGCGCTTTGCCGCCACAGCCGCGATCTTGATCACGCCGACGCTGTGCCGACCGACGCCCGGAACCTGCATCAAAGCAGTCGGATCCGCATTGAGCACCGCCGGGAGGGAGCCGAAGCGCTTGATCAGCGCCTTCGCCAGCGGCTTCGTATCCCCTTTGCGGCGGGCACCGAACAGGAGGAATTCCAGCACCTCGTAATCGGCCAGCGCGTCGGTGCCGCCTTCGATCAGCCGATCACGCAGCCGCTCACGGTGGCCGATGCCGTGGAAATCCGGGCTCGGCTCACGGCGGGGGGAGAACTCTGCGTGCCGGAACGGCATCGGTTCCTCGCGAACCTTGCTCCGCCAGGCATCAGGGTCTTCGTACTCCCGATCGTCCTCCAATTGGCCACCTCCTTCACGAGCGTTGCTCCGCTGGCTGGCGCGAGCTTTACGATCGTTTCAGATTGGGACATCTATATTCTAGAGCAAGAGGCTTCTGCCAGCATAGACAGAACAGTGATGGAATGGGGCTGTTCCGCCGCGGTCAGGCGCGCGGCGCTTGGCGCCTGTAGCTGAGCGCTTCGGCCACATGGATGCGCCCCACCTGCGCGGCGCCCGCAAGATCCGCGATGGTGCGCGCGACACGGAGCATCCTTGTGTAGCCTCGGGCGGAAAGGCGCATCGCGTCAGCCGCTTTCAGAAGCAGCGCGCGCCCGGCTTCGTCCGGTGTTGCATAATGTTCCAGCGCCTCCCCCTCCAGCTCCGCATTGGAGCGGATGCCGCGCGTGGATTGCAGCTGCCGCGCCGTGGCCACGCGGGCGGCAACCTCCGCGCTGCCCTCCGCTGGCGGAGGCAAGGCAAGGTCGGCGGCGCTGACCGGGTCCACTTCGACATGCAGGTCGATCCGGTCGAGCAGCGGGCCTGACACATTGCTCTGGTAATCGGCGGCGCAGCGCGGAGCACGGCTGCAGCCGAGCGCCGGATCGCCCAGATGGCCGCAGCGGCACGGGTTCATCGCGGCGACCAGTTGCACGCGCGCCGGGTAGCTCACATGGGCGTTGGCGCGGGCCACATCGACTCGCCCCGTCTCGAGCGGCTGCCGCAGCGAATCGAGAACGGCGCGCTGGAATTCCGGCAACTCATCAAGAAACAGAACGCCCAGATGCGCCATGCTGACCTCACCCGGCTTGGCACGAATCCCCCCGCCGGTCAGCGCAGCCATGCTGGCGGAATGGTGCGGCGCGCGGAACGGACGCGCACGGCTGATCCGCCCGCTTTCCAGCGTCCCGGCAACAGATGCAATCATGCTCACCTCCAGCGCCTCGCCCGGCGCTAGCGGGGGAAGGATGCCTGGGAGGCAACTGGCCAGAAGCGATTTCCCCGCGCCGGGCGGACCGGCGAGCAACAGATTGTGCGATCCAGCCGCCGCGATCTCCAGCGCCCGCTTGGCACTTTCCTGCCCTTTCACCTGCCGCAGATCCGGCCCGCGCATCAGCGGCTCGACCGCGCCGGGCTGTGGCTCCGGCAGGCGCTGCGTGCCCTTGAGGTGGTTCAGAAGGCTGACGAGGTTGGCCGCCGCGACAACGGGCACACCGCTCGCCCAGCGGGCCTCAGCCCCTTGCGCTTCCGGGCAGATCAGCCCCCGGTCCGTGGCGCTCGCATGCAGCGCGGCGAGCAGCACGCCGGGCGAGGCGACGATCCGCCCATCCAGCGCAAGTTCCCCCACCGCCACGAACTCGCCCAGCTGCTCCGCATCGGTGACGCCCATCGCCGCTAGCAAGGCAAGCGCGATCGGAAGGTCGTAGTGCGAGCCCTCCTTCGGCAGGTCGGCGGGCGACAGGTTTATGGTGATGCGCTTTGGCGGCAGCGACAGGCCCATGGCGGAGAGCGCGGCTTGCACCCGCTCCCGGCTTTCGCCCACCGCCTTGTCCGGCAGACCCACGATGGCGAAGCGCGGCATGCCGGCCGCGAGTTGGCACTGGACTTCGACGCTGCGCGCCTCCAGACCGAGATAGGCAACCGTCGATACCAGTGCGACCACCGCGCCCTCCTTTGAGGGATCGGGCTGCTAGCCTCCCGCGTTGGCTTGTCGACGGCGCCGTCGGGGTGTGCCTCGCAATGGGGCAGGCGCGATAAGGCGGCCGGGCGGGGTGGCGCGCCTTGACTCAGTTGGACGCGTGGACTAACGGCCCGCCCATATGCGGCCGCCCCTGCTGGCGGCTTCTTTTCGTTTAGGTGCCGGCTCCGCCCAGGGGTGTCGGCAGAGATATTTGGGACTTGAGACGATGAAGCGCACTTTCCAGCCGAGCAACCTCGTCCGTGCGCGGCGCCACGGCTTCTTCGCCCGCAAGGCGACCCCGGGCGGCCGCAAGGTGCTGCGCCTGCGTCGCCGCCGTGGCCGCAAGAACCTCTGCGCCTGAGTTTGTAGCGCCTCAAGCGCCGGGCGGGGGCCATCCGCCCCGCTTGGCTTTCCTTCGCTGCTACGGGCGCGCGTTCGCGCTTGCGGGCTGCTGGTCGCAGCCCGTTCCTGCGCCTAGATTGTAGCCCGTGACGATCTCGGTCCTTCAGCGGCGCGCGGATTTCCTCGCCGCCAATCGCGGGCTGCGCGTGGCGCGGGCCGGGTTCGTGCTGCTTGCCAGGCCCAATGACGGGCTCGGCAAGCGCTACGGCATCACCGTTACCAAGAAGATCGGCAACGCCGTGGTGCGCAACCGCATGAAGCGCCGCTTCCGCGAGCTGCTTCGCGCCGCCTTGCCCGAGCATGGCCTTCCCGATCATGACCATGTGCTGATCGGCCGCGAGGGCGGGGTGGAGCGGGACTTCGCGCTTCTGCAGGAAGAGCTCGGCGCTGCCCTTTCACGGGCCGCCGCGGGCAAGGGCGATCCGCCGCGCCGCCCAAAGCCGGGTCCTCGCCAGAAGCACAGGGCATGAGCCGCCTGCTGATCTTGATCGCCCGCCTGTGGCAATGGGGCCCGTCGCGCGTGCTTCCGCCCACCTGCCGCTATCAGCCGTCATGCAGCGCGTACGCCATCGAGGCGCTGGAGCGGCATGGTGCGATCAAGGGTGGATGGCTTGCGACCAAGCGTCTATTGCGCTGCCATCCGTGGGGCGGGCACGGCTACGATCCGGTGCCCTGATGCCGCACATCCATGAATGACAATTCGGAAAGCCTCCCAACTTGACCAACCAGCGTAATCTGATCCTCGCCGTTGGGCTCAGCCTCGTGCTGCTGCTCGGCTTCGATTTTGCGATGAGCTGGTTCTACCCGCAGCCGGCGCCGAGCGAGACGGTGACGACCCAGGTGGACACGCCGCAACAGGCAGCCGCGCGCCACACGCGCGAGGGCGGGCTGACGGACCCTGCGGAGATCGCCGAGGAGATCCGCGACGTGGAGACGGCGCTGGCGGTGCCGGGCCGCGTCCGCATTGACGCGCCGCAGGTCGCCGGCTCCATCAACCCGGTCGGTGCGCGGGTGGACGATATCGTCCTCAAGACCCACCGCCAGACGGTGGAGCGGGATTCGGGCCCGGTGCGCCTGTTCTCCCCCTCCGGCACGCCGGCGCAGCAATTCGCCCAGTTCGGCTGGATCGGGCAGGGGGTGGCCACCCCCGATGCGCGCACCGTCTGGCAGACCAATGGCGGCCCGCTTGCCCCCGGCAAGCCGGTGACGCTGACCTGGGACAACGGACAGGGGCAGGTCTTCACTAACCGCTTCTCGATCGACGAGCACTACATGCTGACGGTGGAGCAGACCGTCGCCAACCGCGCTCCGGGGGCCGTGGCCCTGCGTCCCTACGCTTTCGTCAACCGCACCAGCCGCACCGCCAGCACGGATACGTGGAACGTCCATTCCGGCCCGATCGGCGATTTCGGCGGGTCGGTGAACTTCGACTGGGACTATGACGATGTGGACGAGGCCCGCACCGTCACCCCCGCCGGCGCCACCGGCTGGGTCGGCTTCACCGACATCTACTGGCTTTCCGCCCTCGTCCCTCAGGACGGTACGCGAGCGGAGGGCGAGTTCCGCTCACTGGGCGGAGAGGCTTATCGCGCCGACCTGATCTACGAGCCCGTCACCGTCGCCACCGGCATGCAGGCCACGCGCACGACGCGGCTGTTTGCCGGCGCGAAGGAGAGCAAGGTCCTCGACCTCTACGAGGACGGGGGCATCGACAAGTTCGGCCTCGCCATCGATTGGGGCTGGTTCCGCTGGTTCATGATCCCGATCTTCTGGCTGCTGCGCACGCTCTATGAGGCGGTCGGCAATTTCGGCGTCGCGATCATCCTGCTGACGGTGATCATCCGCGCGCTGATGTTCCCCATCGCGCAGAAGCAGTTCGCTTCCATGGCGCAGATGCGCGCGGTGCAGCCGAAGATGAAGGCGCTGCAGGAACGCTACAAGGACGACAAGCCGAAGCTCCAGCAGGAGATGGCGAAGCTTTACAAGGAGGAGAAGGTCAATCCGCTGGCCGGATGTCTGCCGATCCTCCTGCAGATCCCGATCTTCTTCGCTCTATACAAGACGCTGCTGGTCGCGATCGAGATGCGCCACAAACCGTTTGTTTTGTGGATCCGCGATCTTTCCGCCCCCGATCCGGCGACGATCCTCAATGGGTTCGGCCTGCTTCCGTTCGATCCGCCCAGCTTCCTGGCGATCGGCGTGCTGGCGGTGCTGCTGGGCTTCACCATGTGGCTGCAGTTCAAGCTCAACCCGGCCGCGATGGACCCGATGCAGCAGCAGATCTTCATGATCATGCCGTGGGTGCTGATGTTCGTCATGGCGCCGTTTGCTGCGGGCCTGCTGCTCTACTGGATCACCTCCAACATCCTCACCCTGGCGCAGCAGAAATACCTCTACTCCAAGCACCCGCAACTCAAGGCGCAGACGGACAAGGAGCGTGAGGAGCGCGCCCGCGCCGCCGAGCGTGAGGCGAAGGGCTGATGGTGGATGAGGGCGAAGCGGAGCTGATCGAAGAGGCGCGCCGGCTGTTCTCCGGCCGCGTCGAGTTCCTGCTGTCGGCGCCGCAGCTCCAGTTCCTGCCCGATGCGGACCTGCCGGAGATTGCCTTCGCCGGCCGCTCCAACGTCGGCAAAAGCTCGCTGATCAACGCCGTCACCGGCCGCAAGTCCATCGCTCGCGCCTCGGTGACGCCGGGCCGGACGCAGGAGCTGAACTTCTTCGAGGTGGGGGAGCCCACACGGTTCCGCCTCGTCGACATGCCCGGCTATGGCTTCGCCAAGGCGCCGGTGAAGGTCGTGGAGCGCTGGAAGCAGCTGGTGCGCACCTATCTGCGCGGCCGGCCGGTGCTGCGCCGCACATTGGTGCTGATCGACAGCCGCCACGGCATCAAGCCGCCGGATGCGGAAATGATGAAGATGCTGGACGAATCCGCCGTCGGCTATCGCCTGGTGCTGACCAAGGCGGACAAGATGAAGGCCAGCGAACTGGCCGAAGTGGAGGCTCGGGTCGCGGAAGAGGCGCGCAAGCACCCCGCCGCCTATCCGCAGCTCCACGTCACCAGCGCGGAGAAGGGCATGGGCATCGCCGAATTGCGCGCTGCTATTCTGAACGACGTGCAAAGCTGATCAGCAGCGTCTGATCAGCGCCTAATCTTCCCCCGGCACCGGCGTCTTGGTTCGCAGCGCGCCACGGACGTACAATTCCTTGACGAGCACAAAGGCCGCCACCGTCAGCGGCTCTGCCAGCACCACGCCCACGATGCCGAACAGCAGGCCGAAGCTGAGCAGCGAGAACAGCAGCAAGGCAGGCGGCAGGTCGACCGCGTGCTGCTGGATGAGCGGTGTGATGAGATTGCCCTCCGCCTGCTGAATCAACAGCAGCAGCACCGCCACCATCAACGCTTCTTCCGGACCAACCAGCAGCGCCAGCAGAAGCGCCGGCACTGCGGCGAGCAGCGGCCCGAAAAAGGGAATGAACTCGAGCACCGCCGCCAGCAGCCCCAGTGCCAGGAAGGAGGGAATGCCGATCAGCCAAAGGCCAAGACCGGTCAGGAGGCCTACGAAGATCATGGCGAGCACGCGGCCCTTGAACCACAGCCGCAAGGCATTGCCGCAATGGTTGAGCGCATTGGCCGCCTTCCCTCGCGAATGTTCCGGAATGAGCTTGATCAGGCCGGTTCGATAGAGGTCCGGGCGCGCGGCCAGAAAGATGCCGCCGAAGATCAGGATGATGGCATTGGTGGCCCCGTCCCCCACCGTCAGCAGGATGCTCCCGACATTCCTGACGACGCTTTGCAGCCCAAAATCGTCGGTCCAGCCGCCGAGGCCGCTTTCCATTCCGTACTGACCAGCCAATCCCTCGAGCTGTGCCAGGGCCGCAGGCAGCGCCTCGGAGATGACTTGCGCCTGCTGCGCAACCTCGGCTCCGAAGAGGGCGAAGATGCCGCCTGTGAGCAGGACGATCAGCAGGATCGTCGCAGTCAGGGCGAGGCGGTCCGACAGGTGAAGCCATTCCCGCAGCCGATCCGCAATGGCTCGCAGGATAATCGCCAGGAGCACGGACCCGAAGGCCAACACCACCACGAAGCGCAGCTCCCACACCAGCAGGGCTGTGCCCACCACCAGGATGGCCAGCAGCAATCGGCGAACGAAGCGGATGTCGCCCCTCCGCTCACTCTCGTTCCCGTCGGTGGCGGCTGGCTGTTCCCGTTTCTGCATGGATCGCCAACGCCGCGCCGGCTGCCGCCGTTCCGTCGGTCGGCAGCCTCGACAGCGACGGACTGAATCGCGTAGGGCCTTGGGATTGAGTTGTCGGGCGCGGGGCGTCCGGAATGTATCGTCGATTGCGGAACGGCGTTCGCGCGCGACGCCGCCGCATCATCTGGGCAAGGGGCGCCGAATGAAGCTGATCATCGGCAATAAGAATTACTCCAGCTGGTCGCTGCGCGGCTGGCTGGCCGCCAAGCAATCCGGCCTCTCTTTCGAATCGCTGACAGTCCATATCGACGGCGATGACTGGCAGGCGATGAAGCGCCACGATGGCGAATTTGCCCCCTCCGCCGGAAAGGTGCCCGTCCTGTGGGACGGCGATGTGGTGGTGTGGGATTCCCTCGCGATCCTCGAATACCTTGCGGACAAGGTGGGGCGGGACCGGTACTGGCCGAAGGATGACGCCGCGCGCGGCATGGCGCGGGCCATGGTGGCGGAGATGCACAGCTCCTACCTCCCGCTGCGCCGCGCCTGCCCGATGAACATCCGCAAGCGCATCACCGGCATCGAACTGAGCGATGAAGCCCGTTCCGACATCGTGCGCATCCTGGGCCTGTGGGCCGAAGCCCGCGCCCGCTTCGGCCGCGGCGGCCCATTCCTGTTCGGCACCTTCAGCGCGGCGGACATCTTCTACGCCCCCGTCGTCAGCCGCTTCATCACCTACGGCATTCCCGTTCCCGGCTTCGCCCAGGCCTACATGCAGGCAATCTGGGAGCATGAGTGGCTGCGCGAATGGATCGCCGCTGCCGAGGACGAGGAATGGGTGATCGAGCAGTTCGAGGTTGCTCCCACAGCGTGACCCAAGGTTCGACTGCGTTGCCCTCCGTCGTCGATCTCGCGACGCGGCTGATCGCCTGCGAAAGTGTCACTCCGGCGCGCGGCCCGGTGTTCGATGCGCTGGAGGCGATGCTCGCCCCGCTCGGGTTCGAGGTGCACCGGTTCATCGCTGGGACTGATGATGAGGCGGTCGAGAACTGCCTCGCCATCCGCCGCGGGCCTTCCGGCAGCCGCCACTTCGCCTTTGCCGGCCATGTCGATGTCGTGCCGCCCGGTGCCGGCTGGACGAGCGGTGCCTTCTCGCCCGAGATCAGGGGCGACCTGCTCTACGGGCGCGGGGCGGTGGACATGAAGGGCGCCATCGCCGCGATGGTCGCCGCCGCCGCCGAGATCCCGCAGCCAGCCGGCACGCTCAGTTTCATCATCACAGGGGATGAGGAAGGCGAAGCGATCCACGGCACCCGCGCACTGATCGACCTGATCCGCGAGCGTGACGAGGTGCCGGACCTCTGCCTGGTGGGGGAGCCGACCTCCGTTCACCGGCTCGGCGACATGATGAAGATCGGCCGGCGCGGTTCGGTCAACATCTGGCTGACGGTTGAGGGCGTGGAGGGCCATGTCGCCTACCCGCACCTCGCCGACAATCCGATCCCCCGCCTCGTCGCCATGCTGGCGGAGCTGGAGGCGCTGGTGCTGGATGAGGGCACAGACTGGTTCCAGCCCTCCAATCTCGAGATTACGGACATCGCCGTCGGCAACCCGGCGACCAATGTGATCCCCGGCACCGCCAGTGCGCGCCTCTCCATCCGCTTCAACGACCAGCACACCGGTGCGGAACTGGCGCAACGCGTCACGGCCATCGCGCAGGCCCACGGCGGCACGGCGCGGCCCGTCATCTCGGGCGAGCCCTTCCTTACCCCGCCGGGCGCTTTCTCGCGCCTTGTCGCCGACGCGGTCGAGGCGGAGACGGGCGTGCGGCCCGAGGCCTCGACCAGCGGCGGGACATCCGACGCGCGGTTCCTCAAGGCGCTGTGCCCCGTCATCGAGTTCGGGTTGCCGAATGCCACGATGCACAAGCGTGACGAAGCGGCGGCGCTGGACGATCTGGCGGCGCTTGCCCGGATCTATCGGCGCATCGCGTCCGCCGCCTTGCAGGGAGACAGTCAATGAGCACGCCCCCCAGCACGGACGGCGCTGAGATGGCGCAGGAGGCGGCGCCGGTGGGTCATGGCCGGCTGCAATGGCGCATCCTGATCGGCTTCGTGGCCGGTCTGGTTACAGGGCTGCTCACCTACACGTTCGCACCGGGCGCTGACTGGGTGTCGACGGTGATCACCTATGTCACCGGGCCGATCGGGCAGATCTTCCTGCGGCTGCTGTTCATGCTGGTGATCCCGCTGCTGTTCAGCGCGCTGGTGGTCGGCATCGCGGAGATGGGCGAGATCCGCGCGCTCAGGAATATCGGCCTGCGGACGCTGGCCTATACGGTGGTCGTCTCCAGCATCGCCGTCGCGCTGTCGATCGGAGTGGTGAACCTGCTGCGTCCCGGCGACGGGGTTGACCCGGCCGCGGCGCGAGAGCTGCTGGCGCAGGGCGGGGAGGGCGCGGCCAGCATCGTCGCCGCCTCGGCTGAAACGGACGCGGGCGTGAACCAGCTGATCGCCATCGTGCCGAGCAATGTCATCGCCGCGATGAGCGCGAACGACATCCTGGCCGTGATGTTCTTCGCGCTGTTCTTCGGCATCGGCCTCCTGCTTGTGCAGACGCCGCGGACCGTTCAGCTGAAGGAGGCGATCGAGGGCATTTTCGAGGTCGCGATGCGGCTCATCGGCCTTGTCATCCAGCTCGCGCCGATTGCGATCTTCTGCTTCATGTTCAACCTGTCCGCGCAGTTCGGGTGGGACCTGCTGTTCAAGCTCGCGGCCTTCGTGGGCGTGGTGCTGCTGGCGCTCGGGCTGCAGATGTTCGGCGTCTTTCCCGCTCTGCTCGCCTTCATTGCGAAGAAGAGCCCCGTCGCCTTCTTCCGGGAGACGCGGGAGGCCAGCGTGATGGCCTTCTCCACCGCCAGCTCCAACGCCACGCTGCCCACCGCGCTGCGCGTCGCCGATGACGAGCTGCGCCTGCCGCCGCGCGTCGCGCGCTTCGTGCTCACCATCGGCGCCACCGCCAACCAGAACGGCACCGCGATGTTCGAGGGTGTGACCGTGCTGTTCCTGGCGCAGTTCTTCGGCGTGGACCTGTCGCTGACGGATCAGCTCTTCGTCATGCTGATCTGCATCCTCGCCGGGATCGGCACGGCGGGCGTGCCAGGCGGATCGCTGCCGGTGATCGCGCTGATCCTGGGCGGGGTGGGCGTTCCGCCGGAGGGGATCGGCCTGATCCTGGGCGTGGACCGCTTCCTCGACATGTGCCGCACCACCCTCAACGTGGTGGGAGACCTGGTGGCGGCGCAGGTGATCAGCGCGATCAGTCGCGACGACCCCGCCGTCACGGCTGAAGCCCCCTCCGCCTAGTTGGAGGGCTGCTGGCCGGGCCTGCTGATCTCGATTGGCAGGAACTGGCCAAGGCCGCAGCCCGGCCCGCGCGTTCCGTCCGAATAGAGCACGGTGATGATGTCGCTGCTGCACAGTTGGCCGGTCGAGGTGCGATAGGCGAAGCGCTCCTCGAAGCCGAGGCTGGGGCAGCGATTGGGCAGGGTGTTGCGATAGGTCGGCCCGCCCGCCATCTCGAAGTCGATGATCTCGTCGCTGTGGACGATCGTGTTGCGGATGCGGCTGGTCTGGATGCAATTCACCGGCTGGCCTACCACACGCCCCGCCGGCGTCGCATCCGCGCGCGCGTCTCCGGCCACCTGCTCCTGCTGGGCCTGCGCGGCACACCCTGCCAGCGCCAGCGCGCCGCACAGGCCGAGCGGGAGGGCAATGACACGGCGGATTGCGGAAGCGGAGCGGGCGGGCATGGGCGGTCCTCCTTGAGTCCGGCGCCCGCTTAGACTGGCGGCGCCTTCTTCTTCGCAACGGCGCGCTTTGCCGGCCGTTCCAGCACCTTGTCCCGATAGGCGCAGAGCGGCACGACCGGGCAGCGCCAGCATTCCGGCAACCGCGCTTTGCAGGTGTAGCGGCCGTGGAGGATCAGCCAGTGATGCGCGTGGCGACGGAAGGGGCCAGGCACCCGCTTCTCCAGCTTCGCCTCCACCTGCTCCGGCGTCTTTCCGCGCGCCAGCCCGGTCCGGTTGCTCACGCGGAACACATGCGTGTCGACCGCGAAGGTCTCGTGTCCGAAGGCGCAGTTGAGCACCACATTGGCCGTCTTGCGGCCCACGCCGGGCAGCGCTGTCAGCGCCTCCAAATCCTCCGGCACCTCGCTCCCGTGCCGCTCGATCAGCATCTGGGACAGGGCGATGACGTTCTTCGCCTTGGAGTTGAACAGGCCGATGGTCTTGATGTGCTCCTTCAGCCCCTCCTCGCCCAGCGCGACCATCTCCTCCGGCGTGTGCACCTCGGAGAACAGCCTGCGCGTCGCGATGTTCACGCCTACGTCCGTCGCCTGTGCGGAAAGCACCACGGCCACCAGCAGCTGATAGGTGTTGCCGCTTTCCAGCTCCGTCTCAGGCTCCGGATTGTCTTCCGCCAGGATGCGGAAGAACTCGAAAATCTGGTCCTTCGTCATGCCGGGAAGGGGTCAGATCCCCAGCACCTGCGGCATCGTGTAGCGCCCCGCCGGGCGGCCGATCAGCCAGGCAGCCGCCTTCACCGCGCCGCGCGCGAAGATCATCCGGTCCTCCGCGAGGTGGGAGAGGACAATGCGCTCCTGCTCCCCGGCCAGGATCACGCTGTGCTCGCCCGCCACCGTGCCGCCACGCAAGGATGCGAAGCCGATCGCGCCCTCAGCCCTGGCGCCTGTCACGCCATCGCGACCGCGCTCGCTGTTCTCGGCGAGATCGATGCCGCGGCCGCGCGCCGCCGCCTCGCCCAGAAGCAGCGCCGTCCCGCTCGGCGCGTCCACCTTCATCCGGTGGTGCATCTCCAGCACCTCGATGTCCCAGTCCGGCCCGAGTCGCGCCGCCGCCTCCTGCACCAGATGGGCGAGCAGCGTGACGCCGAGCGAGGTGTTCCCCGTCTGCAGCACCGGGATCACCCGCGCCGCCGCGTCCAGCTGCGCGTGATGCGCGGCCTCCAGCCCGGTCGTGCCGACAAGGATCGGAACGCCCGCGCCGATCGCCGCATGCAGGTTGATCTCCAGCGCCAGCGGGGTGGAGAAATCGACCAGCGCATCGCTCCGGTCGGCCAGCCCGGCGGTGTCCTCGCCCCGGTCAACGCCGCCTGCCTCCTCGTGCCCCGCGTCCGCGATGGCGCGGGCGAGCGCCTGCCCCATGCGCCCCTGTCTGCCGATAATGCCGATGCGCGCCATTGCCCCTCCTGTCGCTGACGTGCTTCATGGGGCGAATGGACGGCATCCGCAACATCGTGATCCTGACCGGCGCAGGCATCAGCGCCGAAAGCGGCCTGCGCACCTTCCGCGCGGAGGATGGCTTGTGGGAAGATCACCGCGTGGAAGACGTCGCCACCCCGCAGGCCTTCCGCCGCGATCCTGAGCTGGTGCAGCGCTTCTACGACCTGCGGCGGGAGAACGTGCTCGCCGCCCGCCCCAACCCCGCGCACGAGGCGCTCGCCCGGCTGGACCGGGAGTGGGGCGGCGATCTCCTCATCGTCACCCAGAACATCGATGACCTGCATGAGCGGGCCGGGGCGCGGCGCGTGCTGCACATGCATGGAGAGGCGCTTTCCGCCTGGTGCACCGCCTGCGACGCCCGCCATCGCTGGACGGGCACCCTGCTGGACAGGCCGCCTTGTCCTGCCTGCGGGGCAGCCCAGCTGCGCCCCGACATCGTCTGGTTCGGCGAAATGCCTTATCAGATGGATCGCATCTTCGCCGCATTGGCGAGGGCGGACCTGTTCGTCTCCATCGGCACTTCAGGCGCGGTCTACCCGGCGGCAGGTTTCGTCCAGCAAGCCGCCAGCCACGGCGCCCGCACGCTGGAGCTGAACCTGGAGCGCAGCCTCGGCTCCTCCATGTTCGACGAAACCCGCCTCGGCCCCGCGAGCGAGCTGGTCCCGGTATGGGTGGATGAGGTGCTGGGATGACGGCCCATCCCGAGGATCATCGGGCTAGCTCTTTCCCTCCGCAAGAACATGCGCCACCAGCGCATTGGCATGGCCATGGCCCATTGCGTGCTCGTTCTTCAGCATGGCGACCAGCTCCATGTGCCTCGCCGGCAGTCTCGCGCGCACGATGTCCTGCCATTCGGCGATCGGCCGGCCATATGTCTTCTCGATCGACGGGAAGTAGGACGCCGGCCCCTTGATCTGTTCGTCAGCCATTGCGTGCATCTCTCCCACCACGAAACCTCATGTCCCATCTTCCGGCGTCGCCCGCCCAGCGGCAAGATGAAACCGGCAATGCAGGGCACCTGCCGGGCAAGCGGATCGGCGCCCCGCACAGGAGGGATGGCATGATCGAACATCACGGCAGCTGTCACTGCGGGCAGATCCGCCTCATCCTGCGGAGCGATCCGACAGAGGTGAGCGAGTGCAATTGCTCCCTGTGTCGCCGCACGGCAGGGCTCTGGCATTATTGCCCGCCCGATCAGGTCACGGTTGAGGGTGAGGCTGTGGCTTACCGGCAGGGCGACCGCACGCTCGACACCTGGCATTGCGCCACCTGCGCCTCTGTCACGCATTGGACCGCCGTCGATCCATCCTACCCTCGCATGGGCGTGAACCTGCGCATGTTCGATCCCGATCTCTGGCAGGCCCTTCCCCGCAAATTCCTGGACGGCGCGAGCTATTAGGCTTTCCGCACCGGGCGCGTCATCCAGCGTGCCTGCGGCCCATAAGCCGCCACTTTCGCGGCGAGTTCCGCAGGCATGGCGTCTTCCGCAAAGCCCAGCGACCGCCAATAGGGCGCTGCCCCCTCCACTGCGATCAACTCGGCGGAACGAAACCCTCTCTCCGCTGCCCATGCGAAAGCCCGCTCCATCAGACGCCCGCCGACTCGGGAGCCGCGGGCAGCGGGGGACACCGCAAGATCATGGATGAACAGCACCTCGCTCAGCCCAGGCGGCGTAAGGACGGCACCCACCGGCGGAGGGGCCTGCGACGGCCATCCATGCGCCAGCAGATAGGCGATCAGTGCCCCGTTCTGCACCGCGGCGAGGCAGCAGGCATCCGGCAGGGCGAGCCGGCTGGCAAAGGCGGCCTCGTCCTCGATCAACGGGGCGGGATATGCCGCGCTCTGGATGGCAAGCGCCGCCGGCAGGTCTCCCCGCTCCAGCCGCCGGATGGTGATCGACTGCTGCTCTCCTGACATGGCTGCCGGCCATCCCTTTCCTACGCCCCCCGCCATGATGGGCGAGGCTCTTTCTCATCGTCCGCCAAAACCGTTCCTGACGCCGCAAAGCGGTCGGAAAAGTGTCAAGCGTCGCCTCTGGCGTCAAGTGCTTGAAACGGCGAGGAAAACGCTGTTTTGAGCCGCTTGACAGGGTGTCAACTTTGTCAACTTAAGGCCGACGGCCCGGCCTACCCGGCGCTCCCACCGCAGGCCCGGCAAGCAGGGTCCTTCACGATGCTCAGCGTCCGCATCTTGGGCGCCAGCCCGTCCAGCAAATGCAGCTTGCCCCATTGCGCCGCGCCCATGCCGCCGGTGCCCTTCAGCGCCAGCAGCACGCGCACCGCTTGCATCGCGGCGAAGCAGCCGACCCACCCGACCATGGCGCCCAGCACGCCATCTTCTGCGCAGGTGTCGCAATCCTCCGCATCGAACGCATCGCCGACATAGCAGCGATAGCAGGGCTGGTCCGGCAGGTGCCCCGCGAACGCGCCGACCTGACCCTGAAACCGCCCGACCGCGGCGGAAAGCAGCGGGATCCGCTCGGCCACGCAGGCGTCCGACACCGCAAGGCGGGTGGCGAAATTGTCGCACCCGTCCAGCACCAGATCGGCACCGGCAAGCAGTTCGGCGGCATTGTCGGGCCGCAGCCGGTCATCCCGGATGGAGACCGACAGCTCCTTGTCGAAATTGGCCAGCCAGCGATGCGCGGCGACGGTCTTGCCGTGGCCGATGTCGCGCTCCGTATAGATGGTCTGGCGCTGGAGATTGCTGCCGTCCACGCGGTCATCATCCACCAGCACCAGCCGGCCGATTCCCGCTCCGGCGAGATATTGCAGGGCGGGGGAGCCGATCCCGCCAAGCCCGATCAGTACCACGCTCGCCCCCGCCAGCGCTGCCTGCCCGGCTCCGCCGATCTCCGGCAGGACAATGTGGCGGGCGAAGCGGGGGAGGCGATCATCGGGCAGCATGGCGCCTCCCTAGAGAGCCGGCGCGCTTGTGCAAAACCCTGTTTGCAAACCGGTGCAAAGCGGTTGTGCTACCGGTGCACTGCCTGTGCAAACACAGTGCACCGCGCCGGTAAAACACCGGCACGGCGCTATGGACGGCCTGTGGAAAGACTGTGGTTAGTCTTCGAGCTGGCGGAGCAACGAGCGGACGTCGCCATCCATCTCGGAGTCCCGCTTGCGCAGGTCCTCGATCAGCCGGACGGCGTGGATCACGGTGGAGTGGTCCCGCCCGCCGAACTTGCGGCCGATCTCCGGATAGGAGCGCGGCGTCAGCACTTTGGCGAGGTACATCGCCACCTGCCGGGGCCGCACCACCGCACGGGCACGACGCTTGCTCGACATCTCGGACCGGTCGATCCGGTAGAACTGGCAGACGGTGCGCTGGATCTCGTCGATCGTGATCCGGCGGCGGTTGGCCGAAAGGATGTCGGTCAGCTGGTCCTCGGCCAGTTGAAGCGACACTTCCTGCCCTGTCAGCTGGGCATAGGCGATCAGCTTGTGCAGCCCGCCCACCAGCTCGCGCACGTTGCGGTTGATCGTGCGGCTGAGGAACTCGATCACGTCCTCCGGCACGTCCAGCGGAGCGAAGCGCGTCAGCTTGGACTGCAGGATCGCGCGGCGCAGCTCGATATCGGCCGGCTGGATGTCGGCGACGAGGCCCATGGACAAGCGGCTCAGCAGGCGCGGCTCCACCCCGTCCAGCGCCTGCGGGGCGCGATCGGCCGCGAAGACCAGCCGCTTGCCCTCGGCCAGCAGAGCGTCGATCGTATAGAGCAGCTCTTCCTGCGCGCTGGCCTTGCCGATGATGAACTGGATATCGTCCACCAGCAGCAGGTCGAAGCCGCGCAGGCGTGCCTTGAACTCGATCATCTCGCCGTTCTTGAGCGCCTGCACGAACTCGACCATGAATCGCTCGGCCGAGCAGTAGAAGATGCGGGCGCGAGGATGCGCTTCGATGAAGGCGTGACCGATCGCGTGCAGCAGGTGCGTCTTGCCCTGGCCCGTGGCGGCCTTGAGGTAAAGCGGCGAGAATTGCGGCCGCTCCGCCTTGGCCATGCGCTCAGCCGCGTTCTTGGCCAGCACGTTGGTCGCGCCGGAAACGAAGGCCGCGAAGGTCAGCGTCGGGTCGAGCCCTACCGACGAGGGGAAACCATCGTCGCCGATCGATTCGATCGCCTGAACGGTGGCATCGTTGGCTGCGCGGTGGCCCAGCCCATCCTCGCCCTTGACGTCGAGGTCGGCAAGGCGGCGGCGGCCCGGATGGACGCCGATGCGCACGGCCTTCACCTCGGCGCGCGCGATCTTCCATGCGAGCGACAGCCGGTCGTGGAGCCGGTCCTGAACCCAATTGGCCGAGAAATCGGTGGGCAGGTAGAGGTGCAGCGTGCCCGTCTGCTTGCAGAACGTGCCCAGCTGGATCGGCTTGATCCACTGAGTGAACAGTTGGTGCCCCAGATCCTTGCGGAGCCCCTGGATGATGTCTGCCCAGTCCGCTGCCAGATCCAGCGCTTCCTGATCCTCCATATTACCTTCAACCCCCTCGCGCCGGGCCGAAATCGACCGGCCGGCATGCGGTCCCACTCGAATCATCTGTCCCGCCCCTCAATTGCGCACAATGCGACTGTGAAACTTGCTCTCTCTCCCTCCACAAAGATGGCGGACGCAGCATCCCACCCTGCAAGCCGCATGGGGCGAGCAGGAGCGATCCGATCATCATCTCTGTGTTGGCGACCTCGACGATCTCGCCCGGTCGGAGGCTCGTTATGAGCCAGTCGCACCGCACGGCAAGGCACCCCCCGGAAAAAAACGAAAATAAGGGGCCTTGACTCAACCCGGACCCGCAGCCGTGCGTTCATGTGTTTGAAAAGCCGAGAGAAAGTATGTGACAGTTCTGCGAATCGCGGGATTCCAGCGGGTTGCGCGAGGGTGCTGCGGACGGACCGTGGACACGCGAAAAGGGCCGGTGGATAAGTCCACCGGCCCGTTCCAATTCCGTTCCTGATGAAGGCCCCGAAGGGCCGAATCAGAGCGCCGCGACTCGCTTGCTGAGGCGGCTCATCTTGCGCGCCACAGTGTTCTTGTGGAGCACGCCGCGGGCCACGCCGCGAGCCAGTTCCGGCTGAGCCTGCTGCAGCGCGGTCTGCGCCGCCTGCTTGTCGCCCGAAGCCAGCGCGAGCTCGACCTTCTTCACGAAGCTGCGGATGCGGCTGAGGCGCGAGCCGTTGATCTCGGCGCGCTTCGCGTTACGGAGAATGCGCTTCTTGGCTTGCGGCGTATTGGCCATGTGTGTCCTTGTCGTCCGTCTGTCTTGCGGGCCGGCGCGGTCAAACGGCCGGTTCCAACTGATTGTCGAATCACGAAGAGAGGCGGAAAGGCTCCGCCGGAAAGCGGCGCGCTTAGCGGCGGGAGGGCGCCGCGTCAAGAAAAGCGGTGCCTTTCGCCTGAGGAAGCGCCTTCATCGCTGGCACTTTGGGCAGAACCAGGTGCTCCGCCCACCCTGTGCGATTCGGCGGATGATCCCGCCATCCTCCCGCGCGCAGGGCTCTCCCTCCCGATCATAAACGGCGAAGGAATGCGCGAAATAGCCGAGCTGCCCATCTGGCCGCGCATAATCGCGCAAGGTGGAACCGCCCTGGCCGATCGCGTCTTCCAGCACCTCGCGAATCGCCGGCACCAGCCGGGCGAGGGCGGGGCGCGACACCTCGCCCGCCGCCTTCTGCGGGTGAATGCGGGAACGCCAGAGCGCCTCGCACACATAGATGTTGCCGAGCCCGGCGACGATCCGCTGGTCCAGCAGCAACAGCTTCACCGCCTGCTTTCGTCCGGCAAAGGCGGCCTGGAGGTGGGCCGCCGTCAGCGCGTCGCCCAAGGGCTCCGGCCCCAGGGCGGCGAAGGAGGGCCAGTGGTTCAAGGCCTCTGTCTCCGCCAGCGCGACGAAACCGAACCGGCGCGGGTCGCATAGGGACAGGCGATGCTCGCTTGTTTCCAGCACCAGGTGATCGTGAGTGCCGAGCGATTTGGGGTCGATCCGCCAGCGCCCGCTCATCCCCAGATGGAAGATCATGGTGGAGCCGCGATCGGTATGCAGCAGACCATACTTGGCGCGGCGGCCGAGGCTTTGCACCCGGGCGCCGGTCAGCGCCTGGACGAGATCCGGGGGGAAGGGGAAGCGCAGGTCAGGGCGGCGTGTCTCCACCCGCTCCAACCGGGCACCCTCCAGCACACGCGCAAGGCCGCGCACGGTGGTCTCGACTTCGGGCAGCTCAGGCATGGAGGGGCGCGATAGACGGCGGGGTGGCCGCTGTCATCGGCCATCGCTTTCGGCCGCGCGGCACGCTACCCGACCTGACGATGCAAGCTGCTGCTTCCGACAAAGGCCAACAGGCCCGTGCTTTCGCTTCCCTCGCCTTGGTGATGCTGTTCTGGGCCGGCAATTCGATCGTCGCGCGCGCAGTGCGGTTCGAGGTGCCACCCTTCAGCCTCGCTTTCGGGCGCTGGTCGATCGCGCTGCTGTTGCTCGCGCCGTTCGCTGTCGGGCCGCTGCGGCGTGACTGGACGGTGCTGCGCGGCACCTGGCCGGTCGTGCTGCTGCTTGGCCTGCTGGGCATCGGCGCCTTCAACGCCCTGCTCTATTCGGGCCTGCAGGATACGACGGCGACCAACGCGCTGCTGCTGCAGGCGGCGATCCCCGCGCTCGTGGCGCTGCTGGACCGGCTGATCTTCGGCGTTCAGGTGGGGCGGGTGCAGGCGCTCGGCATTGCCGCCTCCGTGCTGGGCGTGGTGTGGATCGTCTTCCAGGGCGACCCGGCCGCTGCGCTCAGGCTGCATTTCGGGAGGGGCGACGTGCTCGTGCTCGCCTCCGTGGTCGTCTGGTCCTTCTATACGGTGCTTCTGCGGCTGCGGCCGGCGATCGCGCCGATCAGCTTCATCGCTGCGACCTTTGCCGTGGGTGTGCTGACCATGGGGCCTCTGGCGGCGTGGGAGTGGCAGGCGGGGCGGCCGGTGCAGTGGAGCGCCGAGGTGGCGGGAGCCTTCCTTTATGTCGGCGTGCTGCCGAGCCTCGTCTCCTATTTCATCTACAATGCGGCTGCGGCGCGGATCGGCGCGGCGAGGGCAGGGCAGGCGATCACCATGATGCCGGTGTTCGGCGCGTTTCTCTCCGCCGCGCTGCTGGGGGAGGCGCTGCACGATTATCACTATGTCGGCATCGCCTTTATCCTCGCCGGCATCGTTCTGGGCGCGCTGGCGCCCAAGCCCGGCAAGGCGGCTGGCGCCGGCGGGACCGCGCGGCTAGAGGATCCGGCATGAGCGATACAGGCAAGAGCGAGCGGGTGTCCTTTGGTTACGAGGATGTGGACCCTGAGGAGAAGACGCGGCGCGTCGGCGCGGTGTTCTCCAGCGTGGCGGCCAAATACGACGTGATGAACGATGCCATGTCCGGCGGCATGCACCGCCTGTGGAAGGACCGCTTCGTGCGCCGGGTGAAACCCCGGCCCGGCGAGGCGATCCTCGACATGGCGGGCGGCACGGGTGACATCGCCTTCCGCATGGAAGCCTGCGGGGCGAGCGTTACCGTCGCGGACATCAACCAGGAAATGCTGGATGTCGGCATCGAGCGGGCGGTGGAGCGCGGGATCGACACGCTCGTCTGGTCCCGCCAGGACGCGACGCAGCTGACCTATCCGGACCGGGTGTTCGACGCCTACACCATCGCCTTCGGCATCCGTAACGTGACCCGGATCGAAGACGCGCTGGCGGAGGCCTTCAGGGTGCTGAAGATCGGCGGGCGGTTCTTCTGTCTCGAATTCTCCACCACCACCTGGCCGGGCTTCAAGGAGGTGTACGACCTCTATTCGCACCAGCTGGTGCCGAAGATCGGGCAGGCGATCGCGGGCGATGCGGATTCCTATCGCTACCTGATCGAATCGATCCGCCGCTTCCCTCCCATGCCGGAGTTCGAGGCGATGATCCGCCGCGCGGGCTTCACGCAGACCAAGGTGGAGCCGATCATGGGCGGGCTGGTCGCGATCCATTCCGGCTGGAAGGTCTGACGCTTCCGCGATGACCACGCCTGCCACCCATATCTGGCGCCTCCTCAGCTGGGGGCGCACTCTCGCACGGCATGGCGCGCTTCGCGGCATCGAGAGTGATCCGAACACGCCAACGCCGGTCCGTCGGCTGGTGCGGCTCGCCCGTTTCGGCACGGTGCAGCCGCGAGAGCCGAACTATGCCACCGCCTTCCAGGCGATCGGCCCGGCGGCGATCAAGTTGGGGCAGACGCTCGCCACGCGGCCGGACCTCGTGGGCGAGGATGCGGCGAAGAACCTGCTGAGCCTGCAGGATAACCTGCCGCCCGTTCCGTTCGAGCAGATCCGCGAGCAGATCGAGCGCAGTTTCGAACAGCCGCTGGAGCGCCTCTTTGCAGAGGTGGACCCGGTGCCGGTGGGCGCTGCCTCCATCGCGCAGGTGCACAAGGGCATCACCACCGACGGGCGCACCGTCGCCATCAAGGTGCAGCGCCCCGGCATCCGCGAGCGGTTCGCGCGCGACATCCAGACCTATGAATGGGCCGCCGCGCATCTGGAGGCACTGGGTGGAGAGGCCGGGCGCCTGCGCCCGCGCCTGACCATCGCCAACTTCAAGCGCTGGACCAACCGCGAGCTGGACCTGCGGCGCGAGGCGGCTTCCGCCTCTGAGCTGGCGGAGGCGATGAAGGGCTTTCAGGGCTATTGCATCCCCTCCATCGACTGGGACCGCACCAATGGGCGGGTGATGACGATCGAGTGGATCGACGGCATCAAGATTGCGGATATCGCAGCGCTGCGGGCGGCTGGCCATGACCTGCCGGACCTCGCGCGCCGCCTCGTCCTTGCCTTCCTGACGCAGGCGATCAGCGCCGGCTTCTTCCATGCGGACATGCACCAGGGGAACCTGTTCGTGCGGCCGGACGGCAGCATCGTCGCCATCGATTTCGGCATCATGGGGCGGATCGACCGGCGGGCGCGGCAGTGGCTGGCGGAGATCCTCTATGGCCTCACCACCGGCAATTACCGCCGCGTGGCGGAGATCCATTTCGAAGCGCAATATGTGCCGAGCTACCACTCGGTCGATGAGTTCGCGACGGCCCTGCGCGCCGTGGGGGAGCCGATGCGCGGCAAGCCCGTGAGCGAGCTGTCCGTCGGGCAGATGCTGGACGGGCTGTTCGCCATCACCCGCGATTTCGACATGCAGACCCAGCCGCACCTGCTGCTGCTGCAGAAGACGATGGTGATGGTGGAAGGCATCGCCACCCAGCTGCACCCTGGCATCAACATGTGGGACGTTTCCGCGCCTTATGTGCGCAGCTGGATCCGCGATGAGCTCGGGCCGGAAGCCGCGCTCGCCAACCGCATTCGCGAGGATACGGAGACGCTGCTGCGCATCCCCGCGCTGATCCGGCGGATGGAGGAGAAGTATCCGCCCCGTGGCGGCGCGCCCGACCCGCCGCCGCTGCCCAAGGTGGAGCTGGTGTGGGAGCGGCGGCGCAGGCGTGGCGGCGGGCCCGGATGGGTCCGCTATGCGGCGGCGGGGCTGGCCGGCGGTGCGCTGGTCTGGGCCGGAGCCTTGGCGGGGTGGATCGGCTGACCCACGTCCTGGCGCGGTGGGAGGCGTTGGACCGCCCCTTCCGCGCACTGCCCCGCTGGGGCGCCGCCATGCTGCTCCTGCTGCTTCTTGCCGCGCTGGTGTGGAGCTCTTTCGCGGTTGCGGACCTGACAGGATTGCGCAATCGCCACGGCGCGGCTGCCACCCGGCAGGCCAGTACCGGGCAGGCCAGCGGTGGAGGCACCGGCGATCTGGCCCTCTACGAGCGCATCAACCGCCGGATGGAACAGGGCGAGGGCTATTATCAAGCCGCTCTCGCAGAGCAACGCACCCACAATTATCCCACGATCCCCTTCGTCACTGTGCGAACCCCGATCATGGCGTGGGGCTCTCTCCTCTTCGGGCAGCTGGGCTGGCGCATCATCGCTGCCGCCCTGCTGATCGCCACGACCTTCGCCTGGGTCGCTGCGCTGCAGGGACGCGTTTCCTCTACGGAGAGGGCCCTGGCCGCCTTGCTGGTTTTCACCGCGGGAACGGGCGCCTTTCTCGAAAGAGTGGGCCTGCTGCACGATCTGGTCGCCGGCCTGTGCCTGTCGCTGGCGCTGGGCGTCTATCGCCCGCACCGCTGGTGGCCGAGCTGGCTCGCCGCTTCTGTCGCGCTGGCGATCCGGGAGCTTGCGCTGCCTTTTGTGCTGCTATGGGCCGCCATGGCGCTGGTCCGTCGTAGCTGGGGTGAGTTTGCCGCCTTGGCCGTGTTGCTGGCGCTGTTCGCGCTCGGCATGGCGCTGCACGCGTCGGCAGTGATGGCGGAGCGGCTGCCAGGCGACCTTCCCTCTCAAGGCTGGGATGCGATGCTCGGCCCCGCGCTGTTTCTGAGCAGCCTGGCGGAGGTCGCGCCGCCGCTGCCGCTTCTGCCGCCGGGGGTGGCAGGCCCATTGGCTCTGCTGCCGCTCGCAGGCTGGATGGGCCTGGGCGGGAGGATCGGTCTCACCGCCAGCCTGTGGTTTGCGGGATTCGCGCTGGCGATGGCGCTGTTCGCCCGCGCGACCAATTTCTACTGGGTGCTGCTGGTGCTGCCCGCCTACGCTGCCGGCATGGCGCTCACGCCCCGTGCGATCGCCGACCTTGTAGCGGCGGTGCTCGGTCGCGGGCTGGCGCAGCGCCAAACGCGCGGTTAGGGGGGGCACCATGAAGGCGCCACGCATTCTACTCATCGTCGGCGGGGGGATCGCCGCCTACAAGTCGTGCGAGCTCGTCCGCCTGATGCGAAAAGGCGGGGCGGAGGTCACCTGCGTGCTCACCTCTGCGGGCGCGCAGTTCGTCACGCCGATGAGCCTCGCCAGCCTCTCCGGCAATGCGGTCCACACCTCCTTGTGGAACCCGCAGGACGAGGCGGAGATCGGCCACATCCAGCTCAGCCGCGCGGCCGATCTCGTGGTCGTCTGCCCCGCCACGGCGGACCTGCTGGCGAAGATGGTGGCGGGCATCGCTGACGATCTCGCCACCACGCTGCTCCTGGCGACCGATACGCCCGTGCTGGCGGTGCCGGCGATGAACGTGCGGATGTGGCAGCACGCGGCCACCCGGCGCAACGTCGCCTGGCTGCGGCAGAACGGCATTTCCGTCATGGAGCCGGACGAGGGGCCGATGGCCTGCGGCGAGTTCGGGCCGGGCCGCTTGCCGGAGCCGGAGGCCATCTGGCGCGAGATCGCCAGCCGCGTCGGGCTGGCGCCGCGTGCCGAAGCTCACGGCCCGCTCTCGGGCAAACACGTGGTCGTCACCGCCGGGCCGACGCATGAGCGCATCGACCCGGTCCGCTATCTCGCCAATCGATCGAGCGGCAAGCAGGGCTTTGCCATCGCCGCCGCGG
This sequence comes from uncultured Erythrobacteraceae bacterium, assembly GCA_966251025.1. Taxonomy (GTDB): domain Bacteria; phylum Pseudomonadota; class Alphaproteobacteria; order Sphingomonadales; family Sphingomonadaceae; genus Croceibacterium. The sequence goes on from CBINJM010000001.1 coordinate 249,566, forward strand.
CCGCAGAGGCCGGCGCGCGGGTGACGCTGGTCTCCGGACCAGTGAGCCTTGCCACACCGGCAGGAGTGGAGCGGGTGGACGTCGAGAGCGCGGCTGAGATGCAAGCCGCGGTGAATTCCGCGTTGCCCGCCGATGCGGCCATCATGGTCGCCGCCGTGGCGGACTGGCGGATCGAACAACCGGCTGAAGGCAAGATCAAGAAGCAGGACAGCGGTCCGCCCCAACTGGTGCTGGCGGAGAACCCCGATATCCTCGCCGGACTCGCGCAAAGCCCCAAGCGGCCGCGCCTGCTGGTGGGCTTCGCGGCGGAAACAAGCGACGTGATCGTGCACGCCACGCGCAAGCTCGCCGCCAAGGGTGCGGACTGGATCGTCGCCAACGATGTCTCGGGGGATGTGATGGGCGGCGACGCCAACAAGGTTCACCTGCTGCGGCCCACCGGCGTCGAGCACTGGGAACGGGCGAGCAAGCAGGACGTCGCCCGCCGTCTTGTCGCGCGCGTCGCAGAAGCTCTGGGCGAGGCGACAGATGTCTGAGCGCGTGCCGGTGCAGATCAGGCGGCTCGCACATGGTGAAGGGCTCATGCTCCCCGTCTACGCCACCGCCGGGGCGGCCGGCATGGATGTGCTTGCTGCCGAAGACGTGACTCTGGCACCGGGCGCGCGGCACGCTGTGGCCACAGGGTTCGCGCTGGCGATCCCGGAGGGGTTCGAGATCCAGGTCCGCCCCCGCTCCGGCCTTGCGCTGAAGCACGGGATCAGCCTGCCGAATACGCCGGGCACGATCGATTCCGATTATCGAGGCGAGCTTAAGATCATCCTCATCAATTTGGGCGAGGAACCCTTCGCTATCCGACGCGGTGACCGCATCGCGCAGCTGGTGATGGCGCCCGTGGTCCTCGCCGAATGGCAGGAGGTGAATTCCCTCGATGGAACCGTCCGCGGCGAGGGCGGTTTCGGTTCGACGGGGGGGCATGCTCGCCTTCAAGATTGACCCAAAACGGAACAGATCTCAGTACCGTTTTCTGATTAGGGCTAAGAATTGAATCTCTCTTTTGAGCAACGCATGCCCGGCCCGTACCAAGCCGGTGCGGGCATTCATCCTGCCAAAGCTGCGGGAGACACTCCGGTCGATATCGACTTCGAGGCGTTGTTCGCCCGGTCTCCCAATCCTTATGTCGTGCTCGACGATACTCTGGCGATCGTCTGGATGAACGATGCATACTTGCGCGTGACAATGCGTGAGCGGGAGGGGCTGGTCGGGCAGAAGATGTTCGAGGCGTTCCCCAGCGATCCGGAGTCGGACAGCCACCGTCTGCTGCAGAGCTCGCTTGAGCGCGTTTTGTCCAGCGGAGAGGCGGACGAGATCGCGCTGATTCGATATGACGTCCAGATGCCGGACGGCAGCATGGGCGTGCGGTACTGGAGCGCCACGCACACCCCCATCCTGAATGATGCGGGCAAGGCGACGTACATCCTCCAGCACACGGTCGACGTGACGGAGCTGCACGGCCTGCGCCGGATGCGGGACGAGATGGGCCTGGTGGAGCGGGCGAGCGCCGTGCAGGCCCGCAATCTGGGCTTGCTTGAGGAAAGCTCACAGCTGAAAAGCCTCTTCGAGCAGGCGCCAGGCTTCGTCGCGGTCGTGACCGGGCCGCAGCACCAGTTCCAGATGGTAAATCGCGCCTATCGCGAGCTGGTGGGCCGCAGGGAACTCGTCGGCAAGGTCGTTGGCGAGGCGCTGCCGGAAGTGGTGGGCCAGGGCTTTCTCACCCTGCTGGATACGGTGCGTGAAAGTGGCCAGCCGCACGTAGCCCGCAGCGCCCCCATCCAGTTGGAGCGTGTCAGCGGCAAGGGAGCCGAGGAGCGGTACCTCGATTTCATCTACCAGCCCATCTTCGCGGGAGAGGGCGGCGGCGAAGTGACCGGCATTTTCGTCCAGGGCCATGATGTCACGGAACAGGTGCAGGCGCAGGAGCGGCAGCGGCTGCTGATCAACGAGCTGAACCACCGGGTGAAGAACACTCTGGCCATCGTGCAGAGCCTGGCCAGTCAATCCTTCCGGTCCATTCCCGAATCTCAATCAGCGCGGCGCAGCTTTGACGCGCGCCTGAACGCGCTGGCGGCCGCGCACGGCCTGCTGACGGCCAACAATTGGCAATGGGCGACATTGGTGGACACGGTGCGGGCCTCGGTAGAAGCGACCGCCGGCGCCGCGGAAGAGCGCTTCAGCATCAACGGGCCGGATTTCGCGCTACAGCCTCAGACCGCCGTCTCCCTGGCGATGATCATTCATGAGCTGAGCACGAACGCGATCAAGTACGGAGCCCTTTCGACCGAGGGGGGCACGGTGGCGATCGACTGGACTATCGAGCTGGAAGGCGAAGATTGCCGTCTGCGGATCGAATGGATCGAGCGTGGCGGGCCGCCCGTCGCGGAGCCGGAGCGTCGCGGTTTCGGTAGCCGGCTGATAGAGCGCGGCATGTCGGCCGAGCAGGACAGTGCCGTCACCCTGCGGTTTGAGAGCGAAGGGCTGCGCTGTTCGATCAGCACAATCCTGCCGAAGGCCACGGCATGACTGTCGAAGGGCGAACCGTGCTCTTGCTGGAGGACGAGCCCATCATCGCCTTCGCTCTGGAAGACATGCTGATCGATTGCGGCGCCATTCCGCTGTTCTGCGGATCGCTGGAGGCGGCGAGCACCACCCTGGATCGCACGAAGCCGGATCTCGCGATCCTCGACGTGAACATCCACGGCGAGCAAAGTTACCCTGTGGCGCAGCGCCTCGCGGAGCGCGGCGTTCCGTTCATCTTCGCTACCGGCTACGGCAACGCGCTTCACCCGCCCCAATTTGCCGACGTGCCGACGGTTTCGAAGCCTTACAGGATGGAAGAGGTGGAGCAGGCCTTCGCTTCGCTGTCCGCGCGCACGCCGCACGGAGCCGGAGGCTAGCCGCCGGTCTCCAGCAGCGGGCGCATCCAGTCCAGAAGTGGCCCGGTCAGCGATTGATCGCCTGTGCCGACGGCCATGCCTTCAGTGAAGTGGTTGTGATCCCGCAGATAGATCGTGCGGGCGCACTGCCGGGCGCTGCACAGCCCCACGGCCAGCGCATCGCCAAATTCCTTCATCATCTGCGGGTCGAACTCCGCGTAGGACAGGAACAGCGGGATCTCGGCCTGGGCAAGCCGCTCGATCGCCTGCGGTGCGGTCTGAAGCTCCGCGTTGCTGCCGTAATAGGGATGCGGTTCATCACCTGGTGCCGGCGCGTAGAAGGGAGAGAGCAGCACCGCTCCCTTGATGGCGGCCGCCTCTGACCCCCGCAATTGTGGGTGTGCCACATAGTCGGCGACGTGATTCGCTCCGGCAGAATGGCCCCACAGCACGATACTGCTCGGGTCCCCGCCATGCTCGGCAATATTGGCGCGCACCCACGCGATGGCCGCCTTCAGATCCTGCGCCGCGGCTGGCCACGGATGGCCGGGCGCGAGGCGATAGTTGATGCTGACACCCACCATGCCCTGCTTCGCCGCCCAGAGCGGGATGTTGTCAGGGTAGAAGGCGCCGTGCTTGTCGCCGCGCACGAAGCCGCCGCCATGCACGAACAGCAGCACTGGCCGCCCCGCGCCACCCTGCTCGGCCGCGTAGATGTCGAGCTTGTGGAGTGCGTCTCGCCCATAGGGGATGTCACGCTGGATGGTCACGCCGTCCCACGCGCTTTCCGGAAAAAGCGGCTGATAGGCAGAGCCAATGCTGGGATCCATGGACTGTCCGGCTGCCCGGATTTGTTCGGCAATGCTCGGCGGAACCTGCGCGCTGGCGGTGGTGGACAGCACAATCAGGGCTGTGCTTGCGGCGAAAAGGCTTCGCATCGGACCGGTCCTCTCTCCCTTGCGCCGGCCTTCTGCGGGCCGGGCGCTGCAAGTCCTATCCGCAGTCAGGCACGATCTCCAAGCGCGCAAACAAAAAGGCAGGCCACTTGCGGGCCTGCCTTCCTGTGGCTTGCGTTCTGATGGATCGGATCAGTTGCCGCGAGTGCGCTGCACCGGCTGATCCTCCGGCTTGATGGAGATGCGCACCGTCTCGCCCGAATTGCCGGGGAAGTCCGTGAACATCGCTTCCACCAGGTTGGGCACCAGGTACTGCAACCGGTTGGAGGTAGAGACCGCCTGCGCCTTGCCCTCGAACAGCCGCTGGCCGTCCGCAGCCCGGTCGATCTTCAACTCGATGCCGCTCGTATAGACGGTGTAGCTGTCGATATCGTTGCCAAAGCCGCCATAGCCGAAGAAGCCCGGGTTCCAGCCATAGCCCCAGGCGCCCATCGGGACATAGCCAATGCGCGGGCCGCCACGGCCGCGATAGACGACGGGGCGATAGGAATACCACGGGCTGTAGAACGGGTCTCCATAGAAGCCCGGCCGGCTGACGATCTTCTCGCGCCCATTGTCCACGCCGTAATTGAAGCGCACCAGCAGCGTCGCGCTCTCCGGCGTAGCGGCCTGGGTGTAGCCGAGCTCCGCCATCTCCGCTTCCACGTAATCGGCATAGCGGGCGAATTCGAGCCCGCCGGCAAGCGCCGGGTCCTCCGGCACGACGGCAAAGGTCTGGCCCTGGGGCGCAGGCAGCTGGCTTTCGAACCGCGACACATCAGCGCGGAAGGGGGAGGCGCAGGCGGCAAGGCCGGCCAGTGCCAGTGGCACGGCTGCCAGCTTCAGCCCCCGCGCAATCTTGGACAAGGTCGTCATGGCTATTTTCTCGCAAGCTCAAGTCTACGCAGTACGTTAGTGCCAATATAGGCGCACCGCCCGCGATCTGTAGGGGATCAACTACCTGGCCGGCGCTGAATAGCCCTTGAATGGGAAAGCTGAGAAATGTTGAATTGCAAGCACTTGCAGCGGCTCCACGGCGCCACCGCAAGTGCTCTCAGATTGTCACCGAACCATGCCCAGCGCGTCGTACGCCGCATCGAGCGTTGGTGCGCCGATCGCGCGGGCTCGCGCCGCGCCGCCGCCCAGGATGGCATTGAGCGCCGCCCGGTCCTCCAGCAGCGCGGTGAAGCGTTGGGTGATCGGCGCTAGCGTTTCCACCAGCAGCTCGCCCAGCGCCGGCTTGAAGGCGCCGAACCCTTGTCCGCCATGCTCGACCAGCACCTGCTCCACGGAGCTGTCAGTCAGCGCGGCATAGATCGTCACGAGGTTGAGCGCTTCCGGCCGGCCTTCCAGCCCAGCCTTCTCGCTCGGCAATGGCTCCGGGTCTGTCTTCGCCTTCTTGACCTTCTTCATCACCTCTTCGGGCGGGTCGGTCAGGTTGATGCGGCTCATGTCCGAAGGGTCGGACTTGCTCATCTTCGCCGTCCCGTCCCGCAGGCTCATGATCCGCGCTGCGGCGGGCGGGATGATCGGCTCCGGCAGGGTGAACACCGGCGCGTCCTCCGACGCGAAGTCATTGTTGAACTTCTGCGCCACGTCGCGCGCCAGCTCCAGGTGCTGCTTCTGGTCCTCGCCCACAGGCACATGCGTCGCCTGATAGAGCAGCACGTCTGCCGCCTGCAGCACGGGGTAGGTGAACAGGGCGACGCTCGCGCGCTCGCGGTTCTTGCCGGACTTGTCCTTGAACTGCGTCATCCGGTTCAGCCAGCCGATCCGCGCCGTGCCGTTCAGCAGCCATTGCAGCTCCGCATGGGCGGGCACCTGCGCCTGGTTGAACAGGATCGAACGTGCAGGATCGATGCCGCAGGCGACCAGCGCCGCCGTCAGCTCCAGCGTGCCGCGACGCAGCGTCTCCGGATCGTGCGGCATGGAAATCGCGTGCATGTCCGCCAGGAAGAACAGGCATTCGCTGCCCTCCGGCAGTTCGTCCTGCATCCGCACCCAGTTGCGGATTGCGCCAAGATAATTGCCGAGATGGAGTGAGCCCGTGGGCTGGATACCGGAAACAATACGCATGGGAGGAAAACCGTGTCTGGCTGAAGAGGAAAGGCTCAGGCGGGGCGGCGACGCAGCTGGTCGATCGTGCTGCGATCAACCACCTTCAGCGCCACAGCAGCGCCGAGGAATGCCACGCCGCCGATCGCCACCAGAGCAGCGATCGCGCCGATGCGTTCCGGCGCGGAGCCTGAATACCAGTCAGTGCCATAGGGCATCGCATACCACAAAACTGCGCCCATGAAAGCGGCGGCGCCCGCGATGCGCAGGATGCGCGACACCACCAGCGGCGTCAGGTGATAGAAGCCGCGACGGGCGAGTATGGTGTAGAGCGCCGCCACGTTGCACCACGCGCTCACTGCCCCCGCCAGCGCCAGCCCGACCACGCCGAGGCGCGGCACCAGCAGGAAGTTCAGCGCGATGTTGATCAGTAGCGCGCCCCCCGCGGTGAACACCGGCGTGCGCGTATCCTTGCGGGCGAAGAAATTCGGCACCAGCACCTTGATCAGCACGTAGGCAGGCAGGCCCACCACCAGCGCCGAAACGACACCGCCCGTCGCCATGCTGTCTGCCAGCGTGAACGCCCCGCCGGTGTAGAACGCGCGAGTGAAGGCGCTGCCGAGCACGAACAGCGCCACGGCGGCCGGCACGGTCAGCAGCAGCGCCAGCTCCACCGCATTGCTCTGCAGGCGGAAGGCACCCTCGGAATCGTCCCGGCCGATATGTCGTGAGAGCGAGGGAAGGATCGCCGTGCCCAGCGCGATGCCGATGATCCCCAGCGGCAGCTGGTTCAGCCGGTCCGCCATGGCGAGGAAGGTGTAGGCCCCGTCCGGCAGGGTGGAGAGGAAGAACAGGTCGATGAACCGGCTGATCTGGTACACGCCCGCGCCGAGCACCGCGGGCAGGATCAGCACGCCCAGCTCCCTCACGCCCGGCGTCAGGCGAGGGCGGTGCAGCCGAATGCGGAACCCCATGCGGTGCGCGAACCAGCCGAGCCACAGCATCTGCAACACGCCGGAAATCGTTACGGAGATCGCCAGCAGCACCCCAACCTGCCGCCGCAGCTCCGGCGAGTCGCTTTGTACCGCCCCGTAGAGGAGGGCGATCACCATGCAGACATTAAGCAGGATCGGCGCCGCCGCCGCCGCTGCAAAACGCGAGAGGCTGTTCAGCACCGCGGCGAACACGGTCGCCAGGCTCATGAAGGCCAGATAGGGGAAGGCCACCCGCGCCATCAGCACGGCGAGGTCGTAAAGCTCCGCGTCGCTCTCGATGCCTTCATTCGCGAACAGCCCCGCAAACCAGGGCATGGCGATCAGCGCCAGGGCGGAGAAGACGATCAGCACCGGGATCAGCACCGCCATCACCTCTTCGGCGAAGCGGCGTGCCTCTGAGTGATCCCCGTCCTTCGTCATCCGCCGGTTGAACAGCGGCACGAAGGCGGATGAGAAGGCCCCTTCCGCAAACAGGCGGCGGAAGATGTTGGGCAGCTGAAAAGCCAGCTGCCAGGCATCCGCCACCCCGCCTGCTCCGAGCACGCGAGCCAGCATCATGTCCCGCGCGAAGCCGAACACGCGGCTGACGGCTGTCAGCCCGCCGATCGTACCCACATTGCGGAGGAGACTCATCGGCGCAGGTTCATGCGCGGGTCCGGCTCAGCGAGCGCGCGGCTGGCGTCAGGCCTGACCGGCCGGCTCGCCGCCGAGCTGGGCCTGCTGTTGCTGCAGCTGCTGGGCATAGAGGCCATTGAAGTCGATGGGGTCGAGCAGCAGCGGCGCAAAGCCCGCATCGCGCACCGCATCGGCGATCACCCGGCGAGCGAAGGGGAACAGGATGCGCGGCCCTTCCGCATAAGAGAAGGCGTGCTTCTGCTCCTCGCTCATGTTGCGCATGCCGACGAGGCCGCAATAGGCCAGCTCGACGATATAGGCCGTGCCCTGGCCCGTCTTCGCGGTGGCGGAGATCTTGAGCTCCACCTCCGTCACTTCCTCATTGATGCGGCGGGCGCCGATATTGAACTGCACGTCCAGCTGCGGCTGCTCGTTCCACTGGAAGCTTTCCGGCGCGCGCGGGTTCTCGACCGAAAGGTCCTTCACATATTGCGAGATCAACCCGGCCATCGGCTGCGTGTCGGAGCCGTTGCCGCCATTGCCACTGGCGCCATTGTCGAGGTTGGTGAGGACGTCGCCTTCGTCGGCCATCTGGTGTCATCTTTCGGCTGGGCGGGCGCCGTGGCGCCGGTTGCGTGAATGCCGCGCGCCTAGCATCGGCATGGCAGCGCCGCAACAAGGGCAGGGGGGCCAACACGTCGCATTCGTGGGGCGCTCCAAAGGCCGGGAAGCGTTGTGGATTTGTAATCAGTGCCTATTTCGGGCAGTGTGGGATTTGGCCTGCAGCCGCCGCGCGCGTCAGGCTTAAACAATCGGGAACTGCACGTGATTGTCGAAATCGTCATCCTGGCCATGATCGCCGCCTTTCTGGGCCTCAGGCTCTATTCCGTGCTGGGCCGCCGTGCCGAGCATGAGGAGGAGCCTGTGCCGACTCGGTTCGAGCGTGGCGAGAGCGCCAATGCTCCGCGCCCGGCACCGGTTGCGGTGGCTGACCAGTCGCGTCCCAACCGGGAGATTGCAGGCTTCCCTCCCGCAGTGGAGCATGGCCTCCGGGAGATCAGCGCGGCCGATCGCCGGTTCGACCTGCTGGCCTTCGTGGAAGGTGCGAAGGCTGCCTATGCGATGGTCCTCGAGGCATTCTGGCGCGGCGACAAGGATGAGCTGCGGGAGCTGTGCGACGATGACGTCTATGCCAGCTTTGCCGCCGCGATCGACGCGCGCACGGCTGCGGGCGAGACACTCGACAACCGCCTGGTGCGCATTGAGGATACGACCATCCAGGCCGCCAGCCTGGACGGGCGGATGGCCCGGATTGCCGTGCTGTTCGTGGCTGACATTGCCGCGGTAACGCGCAACAGCGAAGGCACGGTGGTTGCCGGTTCACTCGACGATGCGATCGTGTCGCGCGACGTGTGGACCTTCAAGCGGGATGTGAGCTCGTCCACGCCCGACTGGCTGCTCGACGAGACCGACGAGGGCTGATCGACTGGGGTCGGCGGATCGCGGTCTGACAGGCCGGGGCTGGTTTTCGCCCCGGCTGCGGCCTGGGAACGAGGCGGTGCAATGCGGAACGCTCGCGATCCACGACCCTTGCGCCTCAAGAGCGAGAGTCGATGAAGGCGCCTCGAGGGCTTAGCGCCGGTGAGGCGGCGCTGTGGGCGCGGGTGGTGCGGACTGTCACGCCGCTGCATCCCCAGAGATCCCCTTTACCGGCCGAAACGGCGTTGCGCGAAGAGCCTGAGCCGGCTCCGCCTCCGCCCCCGCCAAAAGCTCGCCGGCCCGCCCCTGCGAAAGCCGCGCCTCCGCCTGGAGACCACGGTCGAACTCCGCCGCTCTCTCCCTATCGTGGGCTGGACTCCTCATGGGAGCGAAAGCTGGCGCGGGCGGCCGTGGAGCCGGACTTCACGCTCGATCTCCACGGCCACACGCTGGATCAGGCGCACCAGCGGCTGGACATGGGTCTGGGGCAGGCGAAGGCGATGGGTGCGCGGCTCGTCTTGCTGATCACAGGCAGGTCTCGCCCTGCCGAGGCGGCGGACCGCGGGGCCCGGCGAGGGGCGATCCGGGCCAAGGTGCTCGACTGGCTGGCGGCGGGCCCGCATGGCTCGGACATCGCGGCGATCCGCAAGGCGCACCGGCGGCACGGGGGCGAGGGAGCGCTCTACCTGATTCTCAAGCGGCGGCGATAAGGGCAGGCACGCCGCATGAAAAAGGGCCCCGGCATCGCTGCCAGGGGCCCTGTTCTTCAATCGGCCGGAAAAGCGCTCAGCCGGCGCTTTCGGTCTCACCGGCCACGTCGCCGCCCTTGTTCATGATGTCGAACCGGTCGGCATTCATCACCTTGTTCCACGCCTTCACGAACTGCCGGGCGAACATCTCGCCCGCATCCGCCCCGGCATACACCTCGCACAGGGCGCGCAGCTGGGAGTTGGCGCCGAAGGCCAGATCGGTGCGGGTGGCGGTCCAGCGCCGCACATTGGTCTGGCGATCGGTGCCCGCGAACACCTCGTCCGCTTCGCCGTCGATCTGCTTCCAGGCGGTGCCCATATCGAGCAGATTGACGAAGAAGTCGTTGGTCAGCTGCCCAACGCGATCGGTGAACACGCCGTGCTTGGATCCGCCCTGGTTGGCGCCCAGCACGCGCAGGCCGCCCACCAGCACCGTCATCTCCGGCGTCGTGAGGCCGAGCAGCTCGGCACGGTCGACCAGCAGCTCCTCCGTCGGCACGTTGTAGCGCACCTGCAGGTAGTTGCGGAAACCGTCCGCCTTCGGCTCCAGGTAGGCCATGTCGCCCGCGTCGGTCTGCTCCTCCAGCGCATCCACGCGGCCCGGAGTGAACGGCACTGTGATGTTGTATCCGGCATCGCGCGCCGCCTTCTCCACGGCGGCGCTGCCGCCAAGGACGATCAGATCAGCGATGGAGACCTTCTTGCCGCCGCTTGCAGAACCATCGAAGTCACTCTTGATCCGCTCGTAGGTGGCGAGGACGCCGGCCAGCTCGTCCGGGTCATTGGCTTCCCATTCGCGCTGTGGAGCGAAGCGGATACGGGCGCCGTTCGCGCCGCCCCTGTGGTCCGACCGCCGATAGGTCGCGGCGGAAGCCCATGCCGCCTTCACCAGTTCCGAGACGGAATGGCCAGCATCGAGGATCGTCTGCTTCAGCTTCGCAACGTCGTTCTGGTCGACCGTCGTGTAATCCGCCTTGGGCAGCGGATCCTGCCAGAGGAAATCCTCCTCCGGGACTTCCGGCCCGAGATAGCGGCTCTTGGGCCCCATGTCGCGATGGGTCAGCTTGAACCATGCCTTCGCGAACATCTGGTTGAAATATTCCGGATCGGCGCGGAAGCGTTCGACGATTTCGCGGAAGTCCTTGTCTTCCTTGAAGGCGAGGTCGGCCGTGGTCATCATCGTCGGCACGCGGCGATCAGGGCTGTGGGCGCCGGGCGCCATGTCCTCGGGCTGCTGGTTGACGGGCGCCCATTGCTTGGCCCCCGCCGGGCTCTTCTCGAGCTTGTACTCGTAATCCAGCAGCATGTGGAAATAGCTCATGTCCCACTTGGTGGGCGTGGGCGTCCACGGGCCTTCGATGCCGCTGGTGATCGTGTGATCGCCCATGCCGCTTTCATGGCCGCTCTGCCAGCCGAGGCCTTGCTGGGCGATGTCCGCCCCTTCCGGCTCCGCGCCCACCTTGGAGGCGTCGCCCGCACCGTGGCACTTGCCAAAGGTGTGGCCGCCAATGGTGAGGGCCGCCGTTTCCTCGTCGGTCATACCCATGTTGCGGAACGTGGCGCGGATGTCGCGCGCCGAACCCCACGGGTCGGGGCTGCCGCCCGGTCCTTCCGGGTTCACATAGATGAGGCCCATCTGAATTGCCGCGAGCGGGTTCTCCAGCGCGCGGCCCGATTCTTCATCAATCCGGGTCTGGGCACCCCGGCCGACCCACTGCTCCTCGGTTCCCCAGTAGACGTGCTCCGGCTGGTAGGTGTCCTTTCGCCCGCCGGCGAAGCCGAGGATGGGCGCGCCCATGCTCTCAAAGGCCACGTTCCCCGCCAGGATCAGCAGGTCGGCCCATGAGAGATTGCGGCCATATTTCTGTTTGATCGGCCACAGCAGCCTGCGCGCCTTGTCCAGGTTGGCGTTGTCCGGCCAGGAATTGAGCGGGGCGAAGCGCTGCTGTCCGGTATTGGCGCCGCCGCGCCCGTCCGCGATGCGGTACGTGCCGGCAGCGTGCCAGGCCATGCGGATGAAGAAGGGGCCGTAATGGCCATAATCGGCCGGCCACCAGGGCTGGCTGTCGGTCATCAGCGCGGTGAGGTCCCGCTTGACCGCGTGATAATCGAGCGCGTTGAACGCCTCTGCATAATCGAAGTCGTCGCCGTAGGGATCGCCCGTGGCGCCGTAGTTCGGCAGGATGTCGAGCGAAAGCTGGTTCGGCCACCAGTCACGGTTGGTGCGTCCGAGCAGCGAGCGGAGTGCCTCGGCTTCTTCCATCGGGGAGCCGTCAAGCGGATCCCCACCCGTCTTCATGTCCATCTCACTCTCCTCCGTGTCGATCTTGTGCCGTTTGCCGGACGAGTCCGGCGACAGGGAGAGCGTAAAGCCGGCTTCACGTTCGGCGAAGCAAGACATTCCGATAAGTTTGACTGTTTAAATCGATTAAGAAGAAGGGAACCAAAAGGCGCTGAAATCGTCTTTGCGTCCAACGCAGAAGGGGCGCGTTGCTTGCCGCAACACGCCCCTCGCTCATGCAGGTTTTCTCAGGCCGCCTGGGCGACTTCTTCAACCGCGTCGTTGCGGATCAGGTAATCGAATGCGGATAGAGCCGCCTTCGACCCCTCGCCCATGGCAATGATGATCTGCTTGTACGGCACGGTCGTCACGTCGCCCGCAGCGAAGATGCCGGGCAGGTTCGTCTCGGCCTTGTGATCGATGACGATCTCGCCGAACTTGGACAGTTCCAGCCCGGAATCCTTCAGCCACTCGGTATTGGGCACGAGGCCGATCTGCACGAACACGCCTTCCAGCGCGACGGTATGCTGCTCGCCGGTCGCCCGGTCTTTGTAATGCAGGGCGCTGACACGCTTGCCGTCTCCGGTGATCTCCGTCGTCTGCGCGTTCACGAGGATATCGACGTTCTTCATGCTGCGCAGCTTGTCCTGCAGCACCTGGTCCGCGCGCAGCTTCGTGTCGAACTCCACCAGCGTGACATGGCCGACGATGTTCGCAAGGTCGATCGCCGCCTCGACGCCGGAATTGCCGCCGCCGATCACCGCCACGCGCTTGCCCTTGAACAGGGGGCCATCGCAGTGCGGGCAATAGGCGACGCCGGCATTGCGATATTCCTGCTCACCCGGCACGCCAAGGTTGCGCCAGCGCGCGCCGGTGGAGATGATCACGCTCCGCGCCTTCAGCGAAGCGCCATTTTCGAACACCACCTCGTGATAGCCGCCCTTCGTCTTGGCCGGGATCAGCTTCTCGGCCCGCTGCAGGTTCATCACGTCGATGTCGTATTCGCGCACGTGGCTTTCCAGCTGCGCCGCGAGCTTCGGCCCTTCGGTGTAGGGCACGGAGATGAAGTTCTCGATCCCCATCGTGTCCAGCACCTGCCCGCCGAACCGCTCCGCCGCGATGCCCGTGGAGAAGCCCTTGCGCGCGGTGTAGATCGCGGCCGAAGCGCCGGCAGGGCCGCCGCCAACCACCAGCACCTCGAACGGCTCCTTGTCCGCCAGCTTGGCCGCGGCGCGCGCGGCGGCGTTGCCGTCCAGCTTGGCGAGGATCTCTTCCACGCCCATCTTGCCGCTGGCGAACATCTCGCCGTTGAGGAAGGTGGCGGGCACCGCCATCACGTTGCGCTCATCCACTTCCTGCTGGAAGGAGCCGCCCTCGATCAAGGTCGCGGTGATGCGCGGATTGTACAGTGCCATCAGCGTCAGCGCCTGCACCACGTCCGGGCAGTTGTGGCAGGAGAGCGAGAAGTACATTTCGAAGGCGTACTCGCCCTCCAGCTGCTCGATCTGCCGCAGCACCTCGTCAGGCACCTTCGGCGGGTGGCCGCCGGCCCACAGCAGGGCCAGCACCAGCGAGGTGAATTCATGCCCCATCGGCAGGCCGGCGAAGCGCACCCACTTGGATGCGTCGGAGGCGCGGCGGATGATGAAGCTGGGCTTGCGATCGTCAGTGCCGTCGAAGCTGGCACTCACCTTGTCGCTGAGCGCGGCGATCTGTTCCAGCAGCGTCCGCGTATCGGCGGACTTCTTGCTGTCATCCAGCGAGGCGACGAGCTCGATGGGCTCGCGCAGATTGCCGAGATATTGCCGCAGCTGCTGCGTCATGGTGGCGTCAAGCATCGACGAATTCCTTATGTTCTGAAAACAGTACGGCCCGGGAGCTCAGGTTCTGATGCCTAAGCGCCCGGGCCGGATGCGACCCGTTTGCACGGGCTCGAAGGGCGTTACCCCTTAGATCTTGCCGACGAGGTCAAGCGAAGGAGCCAGCGTCTCGGAGCCTTCTTCCCAGGCGGCCGGGCAGACTTGGCCGGGGTTGTTGCGGACGTACTGGGCAGCGCGGATCTTGCGCACCAGCTCGTTCGCATTGCGGCCCACGCCCTCGCAGGTGATCTCCATGATCTGGATCACGCCATCGGGATCGATCACGAAGGTCGCGCGGTCGGCGAGGCCCGAATCCTCGCGAAGCACGCCGAAGTTCTTGGACAGCGTGTGCAGCTGGTCACCCAGGAACGGGTACTGCAGCTTGCCGATCTTCTCGGAGGTGTCGTGCCAGGCCTTGTGGCTGAAATGCGTGTCGGTGGAGACGGCATAGACGTCGACGCCCAGCTTCTGCAGCTGCTGGTAATGCTCGCCCAGGTCTTCCAGCTCCGTCGGGCAGACGAAGGTGAAGTCAGCCGGGTAGAAGAAGAAGACGGCCCACTTGCCTGCGAGGTTGGCTTCGGTGACTTCGAAGAAGTCCTTGCCGGCCTGGAAGGCGGTTGCCTTGAACGGCTTGATGGTGCTGCCGATAATTCCCACGGTGATCTCCCTGTGGTTGGTTGGAAACTCGAAGCTCCCAGATAGGACGCATTGTCGTGCGGGAAAGCGGAGCGTTGCGATCCTGAGGATCGGAATAATCGATCAGCCGAAGGACACTTTCGAAAAGTGCAACAGCTGTTCGATTTTTCGCAACATTCGCGCCGACTTGTTCGGCCGGTCAGGCCTCAGCCGCACTGCGCCCGGTGCAGCATCTTGTGGTCGGCCAGCACCAGCGCCATCATCGCCTCCACCACCGGCGTGCCTCGGATGCCAACGCACGGATCGTGCCGACCCTTGGTAGCCAGCTTCGTCGCCTCGCCATCGCGCGTCACCGTGTCCTGCGGGATGAGGATGGAACTCGTGGGCTTGAACGCGACCCGCACCACAACCGGCTGCCCGGTGGAGATGCCGCCCGCAATGCCGCCCGCATGATTTGCCGCGAACTCCGGCCCATCGGCCGCTCCGCCGGGGAACATCGGATCGGCATTCTCCTCGCCCCGCAGGCGCGCGGCATTGAAGCCGTCACCGATCTCCACGCCCTTGACCGCGTTGATGCCCATCATCGCGCTCGCAAGGTCCGCATCCAGCTTGGCATAGAGCGGCGCGCCCCAGCCGGCGGGCACGCCCATGGCCACGCACTCGACCACCGCGCCCAGGCTGGATCCGGCCAGCCGCGCCTCATCCACTAGCGTCTCCCACCGCTTCGCCGCTGCGGCATCGGGGCAGAAGAACGGGTTCTGGCGGATCTGAGCAGGGTCGAACGCCGTCCGGTCGATCGCATCGCCGCCGATCTCGCTGACATAGGCCATGATGGTGACGTCCGGGATCACCAGCCGCGCCACCGCACCGGCCGCGACCCGTGCCGCCGTCTCCCGCGCGCTGGACCTGCCACCGCCGCGATAATCGCGGAAGCCGTATTTCGCGTCGTAGGCATAATCCGCATGCCCGGGCCGGTAAGCCTTGGCGACGTCCGAATAGTCCTTGGACCGCTGATCGGTGTTCTCGATCATCAGGTTGATCGGCGTGCCGGTCGTGCGCCCCTCGAACACGCCGGACAGGATCCGCACCTCGTCCGCCTCGCGCCGCTGCGTGGTAAACTTGGACGTTCCCGGCTTGCGCGCGTCGAGGAACGGCTGGATCGCCCCCTCGTCCAGAGACAGCCCCGGCGGGCAGCCATCGACCACGGCGCCCAGTGCGGGCCCGTGGCTCTCTCCCCAGGTGGTGAAGCGGAAGACGCGGCCGAATGTGTTCCAACTCATGGGGCCGCGCTATCGTCACAAACGCGGTGGAAGTCCACGCTGTCCTACGCGGGTGCGGCGACCGCAGCTTCGGGCGGTGAACCATTGTCATTCCTACCTCTCCATTGCTCCAACAGGCACCCGCTCCATGCCTTTGGAGAAGCGGCGGATTTTTGGCTCTCAGGACAGTGTTCCAGGTGTTCCAAGGCCTCTGTCCTTTTCGCTCTCAGAACAGTGTTCCAGGTGTTCCAGCCTTCCGCGCCAGGACAGTGTTCCAAGTGTTCCAGCCGCCCCCTTCAGCACCTTGCGGACAACGGGGAATCGCCTCTGGCAAAAGTGCCGCGGGCAGGGCAGGGAACAGATCATGATCGCAAAGCTCACCGGCCGCTTGGAGGAGACGGGCACCGATTGGGCGGTGATCGATGTCGGCGGCGTCGGTTACCTCGTCTTCTGCTCGACCAAAACGCTGGTGGCGCTCGGCAATGTCGGGGAAGCCTGCCGCGTCTATACCCACATGCAGGTGAGCGAGACGGACATGCGCCTGCTGGGCTTCGCCGAAGCTGCGGAGCGAGACTGGTTCCGCCTGCTGACCCACGTCCAGGGCGTCGGCAGCAAGGTCGCCCTCGCGATCCTCTCCGCCCTCTCGCCCGGCGAACTGCGCGATGCCTGCGCCAGAGGTGATTCCGCCAGCGTAGCCCGAGCCAACGGCGTCGGCCCCAAGCTCGCCAGCCGCATCGTCAACGAGCTGAAGGACAAGGCCGGCGCGCTGCCGGGTGGGGGTGGGTTCGCGGGCGCGGCCGGCGTTGTGTCACCGGCTGGCGGTGCCAGCGCCGATGCCGTCAGCGCGCTTCAGAACCTCGGCTTCAAACCGGCCGTAGCAGCCAGCGCCGTCGCCCACGCACAGGCGGAGTTGGGCGAGGAAGCGGGCCTGAACGACCTCGTCCGCGTCGCGCTGAAGAGGGCTGCGGGATGAGCAGCCCCTCTCTACCCCGTCATCCTGAACTCGTTTCAGGATCCATCCCGCCGTTCGCGCGGAGCCATCGGCTCAAACCCAAGCCCCACCGCCAAATCCTGCCACTCCGGGTTCGCGGCATTGATCAGGTTGATCTTCCAATCACGCCGCCAGTTCTTGAGCTGCTTCTCACGAGCAATCGCACCTTCCATTTCGTCGAACATCTCGAAGTGAACCAGCCGATGCACGCCGTAACGGCTGGTGAAACCACCTGTGATGCCCTCCCGATGCTCCCGCAGGCGCTTCATCAAGTCCGAAGTGACGCCGATATACAGCGTGCCGTAATGCCCGCTCGCGAAGATGTAGACGCAGGGGCTGCGTTCAGTCGGCATGTTGCAGAGCCTGCCGCCCGATGGACCCTGAAACAAGTTCAGGGTGACGAATCCAAGTTCGCCCCCGCCCCCTCACACCGTCATGCTGAACTCGTTTCAGCATCCATGTCGCCTTACGTGCCAGTGGTGGCGGTGCTGTGAAACGCCCGAGCCACCTCATCCTCATCGTTGCCGCCTTCATCGCGGGCCTGTTGGCCGGCTCCTGGCTCGACGATTGGTTGGACATCGACAGCTGCCTTGACGCGGGTGGGGCTTGGAACCACGAACGCGGACTCTGCCAGCTCGCATGACCTCCAACCCCACCCTCTCCCCCCAGCGCCAGCCAGAGGACCCGGACGCCGCCCTGCGCCCGAAGTCCCTCACCGAGTTCGTCGGTCA
This sequence comes from uncultured Erythrobacteraceae bacterium, assembly GCA_966251025.1. GTDB lineage: Bacteria > Pseudomonadota > Alphaproteobacteria > Sphingomonadales > Sphingomonadaceae > Croceibacterium. The sequence goes on from CBINJM010000001.1 coordinate 267,081, forward strand.
GGCCGCGGCGCGCGAAAACCTGCGCGTCTTCATTGAAGCGGCGCGGGGGCGGGGCGAGGCGATGGACCATGTCTTGTTCTTCGGCCCGCCCGGCCTCGGCAAGACGACGCTGGCGCAGATCGTCGCCAAGGAGCTCGGCGTCGGCTTCCGCGCCACCTCCGGCCCGGTGATCGCCAAGTCCGGCGATCTCGCGGCGCTGCTGACCAATCTCGAACCGCATGACGTGCTGTTCATTGACGAGATCCACCGCCTCAATCCCGTCGTGGAAGAGGTGCTCTATCCGGCGATGGAGGACCGCGCGCTGGACCTCATCATCGGAGAGGGCCCCTCGGCGCGCAGCGTCCGGATCGACCTGCCGCCCTTCACCCTGATCGGCGCGACCACCCGGCAGGGCCTGCTGACCACGCCTTTGCGCGACCGCTTCGGCATCCCCATCCGCCTCATCTTCTACACCGAGCCGGAGCTGACGAGCGTCGTCACGCGCGGGGCGCGGCTGCTCGGCATGGCGATTGAGCCGGAGGGCGCGCGCGAGATCGCCCGCCGCAGCCGTGGCACGCCGCGCGTGGCCGGCCGCCTGCTGCGCCGAGTGCGGGATTTCGCCCACGTCGCCGGCGCCCCCACGATCACCCGCGAGATTGCAGACAGTGCGCTGACCCGGCTTGAGGTCGATTCCCTCGGCCTCGACGCGATGGACCGCCGCTATCTCGCCATGATCGCCGAGACCTACAAGGGCGGCCCCGTGGGGGTGGAGACGCTCGCCGCAGGCTTGGCCGAGCCGCGCGACACGATCGAGGAGGTGGTGGAGCCGTTCCTGATCCAGCTGGGCCTCGTGGCTCGAACGGCACGGGGGCGCTGCCTGAACGATGGGGGCTGGCGGCACCTGGGCCTTGCGCCCCCGACCGGGACTCAGGCGGGTCTGTTCGGCCCGGATGAATAGCTGAAGCGTCGCGACGATTCTGCTCCGAAACGGAGCAGTTCAACGAGGCGTTGGATAACTTATATTAACCCGATTGCCAGTACCTCTGGCCGGGCGCATCATGGCGTATAGAACCCGGCGTGACATTATTCCGCCGGTTTTCTCACCGGAGCGGCGGGCCGCACCGTCGCTTTGGGAGGGGGGAGGGCGGCTCGTGATGAGCCGCCCTTTTCGCATCAGGCCAGCTTGCGCAGCACGTACTGCAGAATGCCGCCGTTGACGTAGTACTCCATCTCGTTCGCGGTATCGATCCGGCACTTGGCGGTGAAGGAGAAGGTCTCGCCATTTGCGCGAGTCACCTCGACCTCCACGTTCTGGCCCGGCTTGAGGTCCGCAATGCCGTGGATGGTGAAGCTGTCGTCACCCGTCAGGCCAAGTGACTTGCGCGTGTCGCTGCCGGTGAACTGCAGCGGCAGCACGCCCATGCCGACAAGGTTGGACCGGTGGATGCGCTCGAAGCTCTCGACGATCACGGCGCGCACGCCCAGCAGGACCGTACCCTTGGCAGCCCAGTCCCGGCTGGAGCCGGTGCCGTATTCCTTGCCGCCGATCACGACGAGCGGCGTGCCGTCGGCCTTGTGCTTCATCGCGGCGTCGTAGATCGCCATCGTCTCGCCGGCATACTTCGTCATGCCGCCTTCGATGCCGGGCACCATCTCGTTCTTGATGCGGATGTTGGCAAAGGTGCCGCGCATCATCACTTCGTGGTTGCCACGGCGCGAGCCATAGGAGTTGAAGTCCTTCCGCTCCACCCCGTGCTCCAGCAGGTAGCGGCCTGCGGGGCTGTCGGCCTTGATGGAACCGGCCGGCGAGATGTGGTCGGTCGTCACCGAATCGCCCAGGATGGCGAGCGGCTTCGCGCCGACGATATCGGTCACTCCGCGCGGCGTCATCTCCATGCCCTCGAAATAGGGCGGGTTGGCGATGTAGGTGCTGCTTCCCTGCCAGCCGTAGGTGTCGCTGCCTTCGACCTGGATCGCCTGCCAGTGCTCGTCGCCCTTGTAGACGTCGGCGTAGCGGCTTTCGAACATCTGCCGGTCGATGGAGCTCGAGCGGATCTCCGCGACCTCCTGCGTAGTCGGCCAGATGTCCTTGAGGTAGACGTCCGTGCCATCGGTCGCGGTGCCGATCGGCGTTTCGGTGATGTCCTCCGTCACCGTGCCCTTCAAGGCATAGGCCACGACCAGCGGCGGGCTGGCGAGGAAGTTGGCACGCACGTCAGGGCTCACGCGGCCCTCAAAGTTGCGGTTTCCGGAGAGCACCGATGCGGCGACGATGTCGTTGCCGTTGATCGCCTTGCTGATCGGCTCGGCCAGCGGACCGGAATTGCCGATGCAGGTGGTGCAGCCATAGCCGACGAGGTCGAAGCCGATTGCGTCCAGATGCTGCTGCAAGCCGGCCTTCACCAGATAGTCCGTCACGACCTGCGATCCGGGCGCGAGGCTGGTCTTGACCCAAGGCTTGGGCTTGAGCCCCTTCTCATTGGCCTTCTTCGCCACCAGGCCAGCGGCGATCAGCACGTCTGGATTGGAAGTGTTGGTGCAGCTGGTGATGGCGGCGATGACCACATCACCGTCGCCGATGTCGTGGCTCTCGCCTTCCACCGGCACCCGGCAGGCCTTGGCCTTGTGGTAGGCGGTGCGCAGGTCCGCGTTGAAGAGGTCGTCCACCTCCGGCAGCGCGACCTTGTCCTGCGGGCGCTTCGGCCCGGCGAGCGAAGGCACGACGCTGCCCAGATCCAGCTCAAGCGCATCGGTGAACACCGGCTCCGGCGCGTTCGGATCGAGCCAGAAGCCCTGCTCCTTCGCATAGGCTTCCACCAGCGCGATCTGGTCCTCGTCACGGCCCGTCAGGCGCAGATAGTCGAGCGTCTTGTCGTCAATGCCGAAGAAGCCGCAGGTCGCGCCATATTCGGGCGCCATGTTGGCCAGCGTCGCACGGTCGGCGAGGCTCAACGAAGCGAGGCCGGGGCCGAAATACTCGACGAAGCGGCCGACCACGCCCTTGGCCCGCAGCATCTGGGTGCAGGTCAGCACCAGGTCCGTGGCGGTGACGCCCTCTGCCAGCTGGCCGGTGAAGCGGAAGCCGACGACCTCCGGGATCAACATCGAGACAGGCTGGCCCAGCATGGCCGCCTCCGCCTCGATACCGCCGACACCCCAGCCGAGTACGCCAAGGCCATTCACCATGGTCGTGTGGCTATCCGTGCCGACGCAGGTATCGGGATAGGCGACCAACTCGCCATTCTGGTCCTCGCTCGTCCACACGCACTGGGCGATGTGCTCGAGGTTCACCTGGTGGCAGATGCCAGTGCCGGGAGGCACGGCCTTGAAGTTGTCGAGGCTCTTGGAGCCCCACTTGAGGAAGTCATAGCGCTCATGATTGCGCTCATATTCCAGCGCCACGTTCTTCTCGAACGCCTTGGGGTGGCCGAACTCGTCCACCATCACAGAGTGGTCGATGACGAGGTGCACAGGCACCTGTGGGTTGATCTTGGTGGTGTCGCCGCCCAGCGCCTTGATCGCGTCGCGCATCGCGGCGAGGTCCACAACGCAGGGTACGCCGGTGAAGTCCTGCATCAGCACGCGCGCAGGGCGGTACTGGATTTCCTTGCCCGTCGTCGGGTTCTTCACCCAGTCGGCAATCGCCTGAATATCGCCGATCGACACGGTGTGGCCGGCATCCTCGAAGCGCAGCAGGTTCTCCAGCAGCACCTTCATCGAGAAGGGCAGGCGGGAGACGTCGCCGATCTTTTCGGCTGCCTTTTTCAAGGAGTAATAGGTATAGGTCTTGTCACCCACATTCATCGTGCTGCGGGTGTCGAGCGAGTTCTTGCCGACCAGGGTCATTCGCGGAGAGTCCCTTTCGCTGTGTTGATCCGGCGGCGCGCGCTTGGGCCACCAAGGTTTGCGCTCGCCGTTGCGCGTTCGTTAAGGCGAGGTCAAGCGCCTCCCGCCTTTTGGAGCCGGGGATCGGGGAACCGCGCGGGTACAATAGCTGTTGCGGACCCACGTAAAGGAGCAGGCGTGGCAATTTCTTCCCCTGGGCGACGGCAGGAGCCGATACATGTAGTGCCGATGGCACTTGCCCTGCTGCTCGCCGCCTTCACGGGCGGTGCGCTGGGGCTGGTTTGGCAATCGACCGGCCTCAGCGAAGAGGATGAGCAGGCAAACACGGACGAGGCCCGCCTTGTGACGGGCGATGAGGGCGAGGAATAGCCGCGCGAGTGTGCTGGCTTCGACGCGGTTGGGGATTTCACCGCTGCGATTCACCTCCGCGCAAGGCCTGCTGCTTGATAGTGTTGAACTGCATCGGCAAGGGCGCGTGGTCCGCGGCTCCGCACTTGCAGCCCGCCGTTGGAAGATGAGGTTCGTTTCGATGATGAAGTCCCTGCGCGCAGCCACGATTCCCAGCATCGCCGGGGTTTCCTTGCTGGCGCTGCCTGTCGCGGCGCAGAATGCTTCGCCGCCGGTCGACCTCCTTTCGCGCCCCGTGGTGCAGCCGCTCACCTTGCCGCCGAAGCCGGACTTTCCGGCGGTGATGGAGTGGCGGGCGGAAAACGCGCGCTCTTTGCTCCAGGTGATCGAGGGCATCGGCGCTGAGGGGCTGGACCCGAAGGACTATCGTCCGGATGCACTGCGCGCTGCTGTCGCCGCGGGTGAGGGGGCCGAGCTGGATGCCCTGGCGAGCGAGCTGTTCACCTGGCTCGTGGAGGATCTGCGCGACGGCCGCACGCCCATGTCGGCGCGGCGGCAATGGTTCGTGGTCGACCCTGACGCGGATGCCTTTCCTACCGGCCGGCTGATGCAGGATGCGCTTGCGAGTGGCGATGTCGCCGGCACGCTCGCGTCGCTCAATCCGACACATCCGGACTATGCTGCCCTGCGCGAGGCGCTGGGGAAGACGGCCGCTAGCGACACCAAGCGACGCAAGCTGATCCGGGCGAACATGGACCGCTGGCGCTGGCTGCAGCGCGACCTGGGGGTCCAATATCTGCTCACCAACGTGCCCGAATACCAGCTGCGGCTGACGGTCGATAACAAGATCATCCGGTCTTACAAAACCATCGTGGGCAAGCCGGGCCGCACCGCCACTCCCCAGCTGGCGGAGACGGTGGAGGGTGTCGTCTTCAACCCCACCTGGACCGTGCCGCAATCCATCGTGAAGGGTGAGGGGTTGGGCGCGCGCGTGCTCAACAACCCCGGCTGGGCGCGCGCCAACGGCTATCGTGCAACGCGCGCGGATAATGGCTTCGTGACCGTGGTGCAGCAGCCCGGGCCGGGCAATTCGCTGGGCATGATGAAGCTCGACATGCCGAACCCCCATGCGATCTTCCTGCACGACACGCCTGCGCGAAACCTCTTCTCGCAGGACAAGCGCGCCCTCAGCCATGGGTGCATCCGAACGGAGCGCGCGCTCGAGCTGGCGATGACGGTGGCCATTCTGGGGCAGGGCGCCACTCGCGAGGAGGCGGTGGCGATCGCGCAGTCCGGCACCTACACGCGCGTGCCGGTGCAGAAATCGATGCCTGTCTACATCACCTACTTTACGATGGCGCGGGACATCGATGGAGAGCTGCGGACGTTCGAGGACATCTATGGCCGCGACGCGCCGGTGCTCGCCGCTCTTGATGCGCCCCGCGTCGCGGACCGCGCGCGGGTGACCAGTGAGGAAGTGGTCGAGATCGTGGACGACCTCCAGACCAGCTAAGCCCTGCCATGCGAGGCAGTCTGTTGCGGCCCGCGATGCGATGAGAATCGAGGGGCGGCGCAATGGCCGGCCCGCAGAGCGTCAGCGCACTGTGCTAGGACGGGGTTCAGGCATCGCTTGCCAGGTGCAGGCATGTTCCGTTGCTGGAGGACTGGATCGTGAAGCTGGCCTGGGCCTGCTTTGCGAACGCCTCCATCAGCTTGGAGCCCGTTCCTCCACTTGCTGAGGCAACACTGTCCGGATCGAAGCCGACACCATTATCCTCGATCAGCAGTTCCCACCTGGCTTGCGTACCATTCAACCGCACCTCGACGCGTCCCGGGCGATCGTTCGGGAAGGCGTGCTTGGCGGCATTGGTCAGCGCCTCGTTTACGAACAGGCCAATGCCCACGGCGATCTTGCGCGGGAGGACACAGTCGCAGGCATCGACCTCTATGGTGACGTTCTCGGGAAAGCCGCCATTGGCGAAGTTCGACACCACCTCTGCCAGATAGGTCTTCATCGCGACATTATCGTCTCCCCCCGCACTTTCGGCCAAGTTGGCATAGGCGCGGGCGAAGGAGTTGATCCGGGCGCGAGCCAGATCGAGCGCTCTTGTAATGCGCGGGTCGCTCTCTTCCCGCTTCTGGCTTTGCAGCATGCTGACGATAATGGCGAAGTTGTTCTTCGTGCGATGCTCGATCTCGCGCATCAGGGTGGAGGCACGCGCAATCTCGCGATCACGCTCCTCTATCGCGGTCTTGATCGTGCGGCGGAACGCGAGGGCGAAGATCAGCGTGACCACCGCGGATGCTGCGTGGATCGATATCAGCGCAGCGTCCATTTCCCGCGAGAACTCGAAGGTGCCACTTGGCGGCACCGAGTGCCACCAGCCCCAGAGGAACGTGAGTGCGCCCGCGACCAATCCTGCAGAACAATGGCCATAAAGCGTCCCGACCAGGATGAGCGGGTAGACAAGAGCAAACGGGCTCACCTCCGGGGCCCAGATGTCGATCAGGGCGCGCAGGAAGATAGCACATGCGCCGCAAAGAAGGCCGATCGCAAGCTCCCTCGCGAGGCGAAGGTGCGTACTGCGATATTGCGACGGACGTAATAATGCCAGATGTCGCATGGCGGCTTTGCTTTCGCATCTCGGCGCCAAGGGGCGCATCTACCGATTCGCCGTAGGATCGAGTTGTGCGAGTAGGAAAGCTGAATGGGAGCAATTCAGCCCCAGCATTGGCGGCGGCCGGGACCGCAGGGATCAGGCGATGCCCAACCGATCCGCGAACAACAGGCGCCCGCCCGAAAGATTCCAGAGCGCTTCACGGAAATCATCCGGTCCCATGGCGAAGCACCCGTTGGAGCGACCGAGCCTGCCCCATCGGGCCACATGCTCCGGCGTCGCATATTGCGCGGCGTGCATCACGATCAGCCGTTCGAGCGTGTTCGAATTGTCAGGGTCCAGTCCTCCCAGCCGGATGGAGGTCCCGTACCGCCCGACATACCATTCCCACGTGATGTAGGCGCCGCGCGCGGTGGCGTTCGACTCCGGAACGTTGGAGAAATCGTTGAGCCACCCATCATGCTCCGGGTCCGACCCGGTGCCGTGGCTGACGAGGAAACTGCGGACCGTGCCGTTCTCGACATTGGCGAAGTGAAAGCGTGGCGTCGCCGAATGAACGCCGAAATCCGCGATCCCGGCGATGTCCCGGCGCCAAAGCACGTCGCCCGCCCGCTCGATCTCCCTCCGCGCAATGTCGAGGATGGCGCTATCTCGCGCCGTCAGCCCACTCGCCTGCGCCGCCACACGCACCGGCAGTGCCGCCGCGCCGGCTGCGGCCACGCCTGCCGCGAGGAAGTTTCGCCGATTCATCCCCAGGGTCATGCCCTCTCGTCGCACGCTGTGTCTAGCTGCCCGGTGAACGAGGCATCTGCCTCCAGCGGCGTGACGGCGAGGATTGCTGACCGAACGTGGATCCGCTGCCGCGGCCTGTGAGTTTACTCGGCGGCTTCGGCGGGAAGCACGTCCGCATGGCCGGCGTCGCTCATGTCAGCCTCCATCTCGGCCGCCTTGGCTTCCACCAGTTTCACGATGTGGTCGAGCATCACGTCGCTCGTCACGTGGTGGTCGGTCACGCCCGAGAGATACACCATGTGCTTGCCCGCGCCGCCGCCGGTGATGCCGATATCGGTCTCCCGCGCCTCGCCCGGCCCGTTGACCACGCAGCCGAGCACGGACAGCGAGATGGGCGTCTTGATGTGCTGCAGCCGCTCCTCGAGCGCCGTGACCGTCTTGATCACGTCGAAACCTTGCCGCGCGCAACTGGGGCAAGACACCACCCGCACGCCGCGCGTGCGCAGTCCGAGGGACTTCAGGATCTCGAAGCCGACGCGCACCTCCTGCTCCGGCTCCGCCGAAAGCGACACGCGAATCGTGTCCCCGATCCCGGCCCACAGCAGATTGCCGATGCCGATGGCGGACTTGACGGTGCCGCCGATCAGCCCGCCTGCCTCGGTGATGCCAAGGTGGAGCGGGCAATCGACTGCCTCAGCCAATCCCATATAAGCGGCGACGGCGAGGAACACGTCCGACGCCTTCACCGCGACCTTAAACTCGTGGAAGTCGTGGTCCTGCAGCAGCTTGATGTGATCGAGCGCGCTCTCCACCAGAGCCTCCGGGCAAGGCTCCGCGTACTTCTCCAGCAGGTGCCGTTCCAGCGAACCGCCGTTCACGCCGATGCGGATCGCGCAGCCATTCGCCTTCGCCGCGCGCACGACCTCGGCCACGCGGTCGCTGCTGCCGATATTGCCCGGGTTGATCCTCAGGCATGCCGCGCCTGCATCGGCCGCTTCCAGCGCGCGCTTGTAGTGGAAGTGGATATCCGCGACGAGCGGAACCCGCGCGGCGCGCGCGATCTCCCGGAAGGCTTGCGTGCTCTCCACATCCGGGCACGACACGCGGATGATGTCCGCGCCCGCATCCTCGCAGCGGCGGATCTGGTCGATCGTCGCGGCCGCATCGGCGGTCGGCGTGTTGGTCATCGTCTGCACCGTGATCGGAGCATCTCCGCCAACGGGGACGTTGCCGACCATGATCTGGCGGCTTTGGCGGCGCTCGATAGTGCGCCAGGGACGAATGGAGGACATGCGGACATCTATAGGCGCTTGGCGTGACCGGTTAAAGCCATTGCGACGCTGAGCTCTCCGCTTGTGCTGCATTGCAAGATGCTGCGCGATGCGCGAAATCATGCGCAATGCCCGGCTGCCCTCGTTCCATCAACGCTCGGACCTCCCGCTGATGGAGGCGCACGGCCCCGCCGCATTGCTGCAGGTGGGCTTCGTCCTTCTCGGCTTTGCGCTGTTCTTCGTCCTCCTGTTCCGCCGCCTCGGTCTCGGCGCCACGCTGGGCTATCTCGTGGCGGGGGCGATGGTCGGCCCGCACATCCTCGGCCTCATCGGCGGTGCCGAGGAAATGAGCGTCATCGGTGAACTTGGCATCGTGCTGCTGCTGTTCATCGTGGGGCTGGAGCTGAACCCGACACGGCTTTGGCGCCTGCGAAGCGAGATCTTCGGCCTCGGTCTCCTCCAGGTGACCGCCTGCGGGCTGGCCGTGACCGGGCTGATCCTGCTGACCACGGAATTCAGTTGGGCCGCCGCGATCGCGCTGGGCCTGCCGCTGGGCCTCTCCTCCACCGCGCAGGTGCTGCCGATGCTGCAGTCCGCCGGACGCCTGCGGACGCCGTTCGGAGAGCGGGCCTTCGCCATCCTGCTGTTCCAGGACCTGTCGATCATCCCGTTGCTGACGATCGTCGCCGCGCTCAGCCGCGACCCGGCAGACCAGGCCGGCCCGCCAGGCTGGCAGATGGCGCTGCTTAGCCTTGCCGCCGTGGCCGGCCTCATCGCCGCCGGGCGCTTCCTCATCCGGCCGCTGTTCCGCCTGATCGGCGGCCTGGGGGAGCGGGAGATGTTCGTCGTCGCGGCCTTGTTCACCATCGTCGCCTCGGCGGCGCTGATGCAGGCGCTGGGCCTCTCGACTGCGCTCGGCGCGTTCGTCGCCGGCGTGATGCTGGCCGATTCGCCCTATCGGCACGAGCTTGAGGCGGATGTGGAGCCGTTCCGCTCCATCCTGCTCGGCCTGTTCTTCCTTGCCGTCGGCATGATGCTGGATTTGGGCGCGATTGCGGAACGGCCGCTTTTCGTCTTCGGCCTGGCTGCCGGGCTGATTGCGGTCAAATCGGTGGTGATCTTCGTCATCGCGCTGGCCTTCCGCATGCGCTGGCGCTCTGCCCTCGCGCTGGGCCTGCTGCTCAGCCAGGGCGGCGAGTTCGGCTTCGTACTGTTTGCACAGGCGCAGGGCGCGCTGTTGATCAGTGACGAAGCAGCCAGCGTCTTCTCCGCGATCATCACGCTCTCCATGGCCACCACGCCGTTCCTGATGGCCGCGACGAAGCGGATTCGCGAGGAGCCGAAGGGCGCGGTGGAGGAGCGCGCGGGCCCGGATGGCGATCATCGGGCGAGCGCACTGGTCGTCGGCTACGGCCGGTTCGGCCAGACGGTGGCCCAGACAATGATCGCCGCCGGTATCCCCGTCACGCTGGTGGACACCGACGTGGAGTTGATCGATCTCGCCAAGGAATTCGGCGCGAAGGTGTATTTCGGTGACGGCACGCGGCTGGACCTGCTGCGCCAGGCCGGTGCGGCGGAGGCGCAGCTGATCCTGTTCTGCATCGACCGGGATCAGGTGGACCCGGAACTGGTCGATGCGGTGCACGAGGCGTTTCCGCAGGCTTCGATCTACATCCGCGCGTTTGATCGGCGGAGCGTCATGAACCTGCACGGCCACCCGGTCCATTGCGTGATTCGCGAGGTTCTCGAATCCGCGATGGCGATGGCGCGCCACGGCCTCGATACGTTGGGTCTGAGCGAAGAAGAGATCGCCCGGGCGGAGGAAACCTACCGCCGGATCGACGAGGAGCGGCTGCGCATGCAATCCGAGGCTGGCGACATCCGCGCCGGGCGGGAGCAGGTCATCACCAGCCCGCCTGATCCGCTCAGAACCGGCGTGGAGCCAACAGCTGGCTAGCCGAGCGGCAGTTCGTACAGGAACTCATCGTCGCGGTGATTGCCGACCCAGAAGTGAATGTCGGCGACATGGTTGAATCCATGGCGGCGGTAGAACCGCTGAGCGCCGAAATTCTCCGAATAGACGGACAGCTGCACCGCATCCGCGCCCCAGCCGCGCGCTTCTGCAATCGCCCAGTCCAGCAGCGCTGCGCCGATTCCATGCCCTGTCGCTGCCTTCGCGCAGTAGAGCTGGCTCAGCATGACCGGCCGTTCAGGTCTGGGCTCTGGCCGCTCCTCAAATCCCTTGCCGGCCACGATCAAGGCGTACGCCACCAACTCGCCCTCGATCTCCGCCAGCTGCACTTTAGTGGCGGGATCAGCGATCTGCGCCGCATACCGCTCCTCACTGCGCTCGCTTTCCAGGAAGGCGGAAAGGTCCTGCGGCTGGTAAAGGTGGCCGAAGGCGGCATCGAACGCCTCCCGCGCCAGCCGCGCAAGTGCAGCCGCATCGCCGCGCCTGGCCGGGCGGAAGGAGACGCCCTCAGAGCTCACGAGACATGCACATCGAGAATTCGTCCGAGACGTAGTCGCCGAACGCTTCGCATTCGCGGAACCCATGCTTGCGGTAGAGGTTGCCGGCGGGCTGGAAAGCGTCGGGCCGCCCGGTCTCCAGCCCAAGCCACCTCAGCCCGCGTGGCCGTGCCTCCGCCGTCAAGTGTAGGAGCATCGCCTCCCCCGCACCCTTCCCAAGCCAAGCTGGCGCTGCGCATGGATTTGAGTTCGCCGCGCCTCCCGTCCAGCTGGCGAAGCGCCCCGATGGCCGCCACCTCCCCATTTGCCCATGCGCTGTAAAAGCTGACATCAGGCTTGCGCAGCCGTTCCACCGGCATTGCATGCACTTTGCAAGCGGGGGACCAGCGGTGCATTTCAGACAGGTGGAAGACAAGCAGTGTGGTCACCGCTTCGCCCGACAGGTCGTCGGGAACGATGGCGTAGGAGGGGCGCTCTTGAGACACCCCGCTGCTGTGCTACGCCCGCTGCCGTGCTGACAAGACTCATCCTGACAGCCGCGGCTCTCATCGCCGCCATGCTTGCTGTTCCCGGATATGCCCAAGAAGGTGAAATGATGAAGGAACCCACCTGGAGCATCGCCATCCACGGCGGCGCAGGCACCATGTCGCGCGACCGGATGAGCGAGCAGCTTCAGGCCGAATATGAGGCCGCTCTGGGCACCGCACTCGATGCAGGTGCGGCCGTGCTCGCCTCAGGCGGGAGCGCGCTCGATGCGGTCGAAGCGGCCATAGTGCTTCTGGAGGATGATCCGCACTTTAATGCGGGGCGAGGCGCGGTGTTCACCTATGAGGGCGTGAACGAGCTTGACGCGTCCATCATGGACGGCAGTGACCGGTCGGCCGGAGCGATAGCCGGAGTTACGACGGTCAAAAACCCGATCCGCCTCGCGCGCGCGGTGATGGAGAAGTCGCCCCACGTTTTCCTAAGCCGCGAGGGAGCAGAGGAGTTCGCACGCGAACAGGAGCTGGAGCAGGCAGGGCCGGAATGGTTCGCCACTCCGGAACGCCGCCGCCAGCTCGACGAGCTGAAGGAGCGGCAGGTGAGCTGGTTCGACGTGGATCTGAAGTACGGAACGGTCGGCGCGGTGGCGCTGGACTCGCAAGGCCATCTCGCCGCCGGCACATCCACCGGCGGATTGACCGGCAAGCGCTGGGGCCGCATCGGCGATTCGCCGCTGATCGGGGCAGGGAACTACGCGGACGATCGGTCCTGCGCCGTCTCAGCCACAGGGGCGGGCGAGTTCTTCATCCGCGCCAATGTCGCCTCGCAAATCTGCACACGGATGCGCCTCTTGGGCGAGAGCGCGCAACAGGCAGCCGACACGGTGATCGCGGAAGTTGGCGGGCTCGGGGGCGACGGCGGGGTGATCGTCGTCGCGCCTGATGGAGAAACGGCGTTCTCCATGAACACGTCAGGCATGTATCGCGGCCGCGCGAGCAGCGAAGGGCTGCGAGAGGTGGCGATCTTCAGTGAGGGATGACGGCTCAGCCCCGCTTGCGGGCCTGCCGATAGCTTCCGAGCACCCGTAGCGCTTTGGCGTGATATGCCAATTCGTCGAGAGCGCGGTCGACCGCAGGATCGCCCGGCGCCCCGATGATGTCGGCGTAGAACATGGTTGCGGCAAAGCTGGCGCCTTGCTGATAGCTTTCCAGCTTGGTCATGTTGACGCCGTTTGTGGCGAAGCTGCCCAGGGCCTTGTAGAGCGCGGCAGGCACGTTGTTCACCTCGAAGACGAAGGTGGTCATTGCCACTTCGCCTGCCAGGGTCGCGGGGTCCAGCGGCTCCTTCGCGAGCACGACGAAGCGCGTCGTATTGTCGGGCGCGTCCTCGACCCGGTCCTCAATGATGGAGAGGCCGTAGAGTTCGGCCGCGAGAGCCGGGGCGATGGCGGCAATTGTGGGGTCGCCCTTTTCGGCGACGTAAGCAGCGGCGCCCGCCGTGTCGGCATAGCTTAACGGCACGATCTTTCGCTTGCGCAGATATTCACGCGATTGGCCGAGCGCCTGCGGATGGCTGTATGCCCCCGTGAAAGGCCCGGTTGAGATTGCCATCAGCGCGTGATGGATCTCCATGAAATGTTCGGCGACGATGGACAGCCCGCTGTCGGGCAGCAGGAAATGAATGTCCGCCACCCGGCCATGGCGGCTATTCTCGATTGGGATGATCGCGCTGCCCGCACAGCCGGTGCAGACGGCCTCCAGCGCATCTTCGAAGGCGAAGCAGGGAAGCGGCAGGCAGCCGGGATCCCACTGAAGCGCTGCTCGATGCGAGTTGGCCCCGGGTGCGCCCTGGAACGCGACAGCGCGCAGAGGGTCGGCGGCGGCGGATTCGCGCATCCGTTCGACGAGCGCGAGTGCGGGGGCGGGGAAGCTTTCCATCGGCTGGGCCGCTAGTCGGGCGTCGCCGCGCGAACAAGTCCCATCGCATCGCATGCAGGTGGAACTTCGCCCAAAGCATGGGCTTGCACGCTGCGGTTCCCCCGCCTAGAGCGGCGCGCAAACAGCTAAGCTAAGAGCGCAAACGACCCGCATGACTGATCGCCTCAATACCATCTTCGGCTGGGTGCTCTTCGCCGGCATCGTCGCCCTCGGCCTCTCCATCCTCAGTGGCCTCTACTTCCACGCGGACAAGCCTCAGCGTCCAGAGACGATGGGCTTCCCGATCGAAGGCGTGGTCGAGGAAGGCGGGGGAGATTCCGGTCCGGCACTTGCCACCCTGCTCGCCAGCGGGTCGGCCGATGCGGGCGCATCGGTGTTCGCCAAGTGCACCTCGTGCCACACGATCGAGCAGGGCGGTGCGAACGGCATTGGCCCGAACCTCTTTGGCACGCTCGGCAAGTCGATCGGCAAGCACGCTGCCGGCTTCGCCTATTCGGACGCCTTGTCCGGCAAGGGCGGGGAGTGGACCTATGAGGCGATGGACGAGTGGCTGAAGAGCCCGCGCGCCTTCGCGCCCGGCACCAAGATGAGCTTCGCCGGCCTCAGCAGCCCTGAGGATCGCGCGAACGTGATCCTGTATCTGCACGCCAATGGCGGCGGTCCGCCGTTCCCGGCTGCTCCTGTCGAGGAGCCTGCCACCGGCGATGCAGCGTCGACCGATGGTGCGGATGGCCAGGCGGTGCAAGGTGATCCGACGCAGGGCAGCGGCCCGGTGGACAATCCCGCCCGAGAAGCCGCTGGCGCCATGGCGGCCGAGCAGCCGGCCGATGACGTTGGTGCTACGAACAACTAGGAATGCTTGCGCGACGTGGAGGGCCTAGCCCTCCACTTTGCCTTTGAAGCCTTGCGCCACCACGTACCACTCGGAACTGCCCTTGCGGCTTGCCGGGGGCTTGGCGTGCTTCACAGTGCTGAAATGCCGCTTCAGCAAGGCGAGAAGGTCCGTATCCGTTCCTCCGGCCAGCACCTTGGCGACAAAGGCTCCGCCGGGCGCTAGCGTCTGGATCGCAAAGTCTGCCGCGGTCTCAACCAGACCCATCGTGCGCAGGTGATCCGTCTGTTTGTGGCCGACCGTGTTCGCCGCCATATCCGACAGGACGAGATCGGGCGGGCCGTCCAGCCCAGCCTCCAGCGCGGCCGGCGCCGCGTCGTCCATGAAATCCATCTGCAGGATCGTCACGCCTTCGAGCGGCTCCGTCTCAAGCAGATCGATGCCGACGATTTTTGCGCGAGGGGCGCGCTGGCGCACCACCTGGCTCCAGCCACCGGGCGCGATGCCGAGATCGACCACCCGCTTCGCCTGCCGCAAAAGGCCGAATTTCTCATCCAGCTCGATCAGCTTGAAGGCCGCGCGGCTGCGATAGCCCGCTGCCTTCGCCTGCTTGACGTATGGGTCGTTGAGCTGCCGCTCCAGCCATCGTGCGGACGAGGCAGTGCGCTTCTTTGCACTGCGCAAGCGCCGCTCCGAATCCCCTCCCGAGCGGCTCATGCGCGGCGGGCCAGGTTGCGGAGCGCGGCCTGCGCCTGCGAGCCCTCAGCGTCAGCGCTCATCAGGCTGCGCAGGATGCCTTCGCGGATACCGCGATCGGCGACACCCAACCGCTCCGCCGGCCAGATATCCAGAATCGCCTCAAGGATGGCGCATCCTGCCACCACCAGATCCGCACGCTCATTACCGATGCAGGGCAGCTTGCGGCGCTCTTCGGGGGACAGGGTGGAAAGGCGCGCAGTGATCTCGCGCATCGCTCGGGCCGGGACGATCAGGCCATCGACCGCATTGCGGTCATATTGCGGCAGGTCGAGATGCAGGCTGGCGAGCGTCGTTACGGTACCGCTCGTGCCCAGCAGCCGCAGGTCCGGAGTACGCTGCGGAACGATTCGCTCAGCGAAGTCAGCAAACCCGTCGGAAACGAGCTGGCGCATTTTCTGATAGCGCGCGATCCGCGCCGATTGATCGGCGCCTTCATCTCCCACCGTTTCTGTGAGCGAGACGACGCCCCAAGGAACGCTTTGCCAGTCGAGAATGCGTGGCACCGGGGCGCCCGGCTCGATCAGCACCAGCTCCGTAGAGCCGCCGCCGATGTCGAAGATCACGGCCGGGCCAATGCCGTCTTCCAGCAGGATATGGCAGCCCAGTACCGCCAGTCGGGCCTCTTCTTCCGCGGAAATCACGTTGAGGCGAATGCCCGTTTCCGCCCGCACCCGCTCGATGAATGCGGCGCCATTCTCCGCGCGCCTACAGGCCTCTGTCGCCACAGAGCGGGCGAGATGGACGTTGCGGCGTCGCAGCTTGTCCGCGCACACCTTCAGGGCACCGACCGCGCGATCCATTGCCGCGTCGCTCAGCCGGCCGGTCTGGGCCAGCCCTTCGCCGAGCCGGACCACACGGCTGAATGCGTCGATCACCACGAAGTTCTCCTCGGCAGGGCGGGCAATCAGAAGCCGGCAATTGTTGGTGCCGAGGTCGATCGCGGCATAGGCCTGTCGCGGGTTATGCGGTCGCTGCAGAGGATGCTGCGCCGAGCCGGTCACTCCCAGGCCGCCTTTCTCAATATCGCCGGCAGGTCTGCCGCGAATCTCCCGCGTGCCCACACCCTGCGGCCTTCTGGCATGACGCTGCACGGCGGATTCGCGGCGCCTCGCCGGCGGGCTGTGATCCGCCATCGGAACGCACTTTCTTATAGTTCTTCACTCCGCCCGTAGGCGGCACCTGAGGGGAGGCTAGCGAATTGCCCGGCGGCGAGCAAGCGACCGCTCTGGCAGCGCAGGCCGCCTGCAAACACGACGCAAGCGAGATGCAACCTCGTGGCTTGACGACCGGCGCCGGTCTAACTAGATGCGCCGCTCCGCACTGCCCCGTCGTCTAAAGGTAAGACTACGGACTCTGACTCCGTCAATCGAGGTTCGAATCCTCGCGGGGCATCCAAGCCCACGGGCAGCAAGGCTGTTTCCTCCCGCCGCTCCCGCGACATATGAGGTCAGCCGTGGCGGTCAGGAGGAAATGCTTGGAACAGGATGATACGCGCAGCTTGACCACCGAAAGCTGCGATAGGGACCTTGGCGAGCGGACGTTCTATCCCGCAGAAGAAGAGGCCGGGTTCGCTGAAGCACAGCCTCCGCAGACACCGCAGACCCAGCATCCTGCTTACCGGCTGGCCTTCCGGGACACGGACTTCCTGCTTCGCGACGAGCTGCGCCCCGTGCGTTTCCAGCTCGAATTGCTCAAGCCGGAGATGCTGCTGGACGAGGCGCGCGTCGGCTCCACGCTGGTAATGTATGGTTCTGCGCGCATCCCGCCGCCCGAATCGGCGGAGATCGCGCTCGAAGGCGCAAAGGACCTGCCCGACGAAGAGCGCAAGGTGGTTGAGCGACTCGCAGCCAAGGCGAAGTATTACCGCGAGGCCTATCGCCTGGCGCGGATGGTGACCGAAAAGTCGATCATCGAGAGCGGGCAGCGCCAGTTCGTGGTCTGCTCCGGCGGGGGGCCCTCGATCATGGAGGCGGCCAACAAGGGTGCGTCGGACGCGGGCGGGGAATCCATCGGCCTCAACATCGTGCTGCCGCACGAACAGGCGCCCAATCCTTACGTGACGCCCTATCTCTCCTTCCAGTTCCACTATTTTGCACTGCGCAAGATGCACTTCCTGCTCCGTGCGCGAGCAGTGGCGGTGTTCCCCGGCGGCTTCGGCACGTTCGACGAGATGTTCGAGCTGCTGACGCTGATCCAGACGGGCAAGATGAAGCCGATCCCGATCCTGCTGTTCGGGCGGGAGTTCTGGTCGCGAGTCGTCAACTTCGACGCGCTATGCGAGGAAGGGACGGTCTCCCGCGATGACCTCAAGCTCATCACCTGGTGTGAGACGGCAGAGGAAGCATGGGAGCATATTACCGACTTCTACGAGATCGGCCGCTCCCGCGACGTCGTCTGACTCTGGCCCGCCGCGGGTGTTCTACCGGACCGCGTGGTGGCCGAGGGGGCCGTGTCCGGCACCAAAGCCTGGCGCGGCCTGAAGCGCGCGAAACACGAATTGGCGTGCCAGTCGCACCGCATGTTCCATCGGCTGTCCATGACCCAGCAGGGTCGCGATAGCCGAGGACAAGGTGCAACCGGTGCCGTGGGTGTGACGCGTCTCCAGCCGGGCATGGTCGAACTGCAGCGCGGACCCACCTGGGCTGACCAGCAGGTCCGTAACGGTTTCCCCGCTGCCGTGCCCGCCTTTCGCCAGCACATAACCATCGTGCCGCGCCGCCAGCGAAGCGGCAGCCTCAAAAACGGCGTCTTCGGGAAGGTCCGGCTGCTCAGCGAGCGCGGCCAACTCCGGCAGGTTGGGCGTGGTGAGAGTGGCGAGGCCCATCAACCGGTCGAAGGCTGCGATCGTCTCCTCACTCGCCAACACGGAGCCGCTGGTGGCGACCATCACCGGGTCGAACACGATCGGTCCTGCGAAGCTGTCGAGCCTGTCCGCCACGAGGCGTGTAATTGCGGGCGACCCGAGCATGCCGATCTTCACCGCATCCACGCCGATGTCCGAAAGGCAGGAATCGATCTGGGCGGCCACCATCTCTTCCGGCAGCGCCTGCACTGCCTGTACGCCGGTTGTGTTCTGCGCGGTGATCGCAGTGATGGCGGTCATCGCATAGCCGCCCAGCATGGTGACGGTCTTGATGTCAGCCTGGATTCCCGCGCCGCCTGACGAATCCGATCCGGCGATGATCAGGACGCGTGGTGGAGCCTTGCTCAAGCCGCGACCGCCTCGACCGCGTCGCAGATCGAGCCTACGACCTGCTCGATCTGCCGGGCGTCATCGCCTTCGGCCATCACGCGGATCTTGGGCTCCGTCCCGGACTTTCGGATCACCAGCCGGCCTCTGCCAGACAGCGCCGCCTCGCCTTCCGCAATGGCTGCTTTGACCTGCTTATCCTGAAGCGGATCCCCCGCCTGATAGGTGACGTTGCGCAGCAGTTGCGGCACCGGGTCGAACAGGTGCAGCACTTCGCTCGCGCGGCGGCCCGAACGCACCAGAGCGGCAAGCACCTGCAGCGCCGCGATGCAGCCATCGCCGGTGGTCGCGTGGTCGAGCAGGAGCATGTGGCCGGACTGCTCGCCCCCCACATTGTAGCCTCCGGCCCGCATCGCCTCCAGCACGTAGCGGTCCCCGACCTTGGTGCGAACCAGGTTGAGGCCGCGATTCACCAGCAGCCGCTCCAGTCCCAGGTTCGACATCACCGTGGCGACCACACCGCCGCCGCGCAGTTCGCCGGCCTCGGCTAGGCGCAGCCCGATGAGAGCCATGATCTGGTCGCCGTCCACCGGCACGCCCCGCTCGTCGATCACGATCAGGCGGTCAGCGTCCCCATCGAGCGCGATGCCGATATCCGCCTTTTCGGCAATCACCCGCTGACGGATCGCGGTGAGGGCGGTGGAGCCCACGCCATCATTGATGTTGAGGCCATCGGGCGTGACACCCATGGGGATGACCTCCGCCCCCAGCTCCCAGATCGCAGTGGGGGCGACATTGTAGGCGGCGCCATTCGCGCAATCGACGACGATGCGCAGTCCATCCAGCCGCACGTCGGAGGGCAGCGATTGCTTGATCGCGTGAATGTAGCGACCGCGCGAATCCTCGATCCGGCGGGCACGGCCGATCGCCTCGCCCTCCGCCAAGGGCTGTTCTTCGGCCATGGCGCGCTCAATCGCTTCTTCGTCCGCATCGGACAGCTTGAAGCCGTCCGGGCCGAACAGCTTGATGCCATTGTCCGCGTAAGGATTGTGGCTGGCCGAGATCATCACGCCGAGATCCGCGCGCATCTCCCGCGTCAGCAGGGCGACGGCGGGGGTGGGAAGCGGCCCGGTCATGATGACGTCCATTCCCACGCTGGTGAAGCCGGCGACCAGCGCCGTTTCCATCATGTATCCGGACAGGCGCGTATCCTTGCCGATCACCACCCGGTGCTTGTGCTCGCCGCGCAGGAAGTGCCTTCCTGCCGCCTGTCCGACCTTCATCGCGGTCGCCGCATTGAGCACTCGCCCGTTGGCCCGCCCGCGGATCCCGTCAGTGCCGAAATATGCGCGTCCCATTGTTCGCTTCATCCCGTCATGCGTCCGCTCATTGCCATGCCGCCTGTGAAAGGTAATGTCACGCGCGAGACAGAGGCTCAGGTCAAGGCCGCGAACGGCAAGGGGGAATTGATGGCCGTTCCGGGCGCGGAAGTCAGCCTGCCACCGGTGCGAATGCCGGCCCGTACTACATTTCTGGCTCTGATCGCGGGGCTTGCTCTCGGCTGGTCGCTGGGGGGAAGCGCAGCGGGCGAGCCAGTGCTGGCCGTTGTGGCGCCGATCGGTTCAATCTGGTTGCGCGCCCTTCAGATGACGATCATCCCACTGGTCGCAGCGCTGCTCGTCACCGGCATCGCAAGCACGGTGGCGACGGCGCGCGCCGGCACGATGGCCCGGCGCACATTGTTCGCATTCTTTGCCGTGCTGGCGGGTGGAACGCTATTCTCCGCGCTCGCTACGCCGGCGTTGATCGAGGCGTTTCCCATTCCCGGCTCAGCAGGCGGTGTCCTGCTATCCGGTGCGGTTGAGCCGCAACCTGTGCCGGGAATCGGTGAGTTCTTCGAATCGCTGGTTGCGCCCAATATCATCGCCGCTGCGGCCGAGACCGCGATGCTGCCGCTGATCGTCTTCTTCACCGCCTTGGCCGTGGCGCTCACCCGACTGCACGAACCTCGACGTACGTTGCTTCTCGACCTGTTCGTAGGACTGGGCGAGGCGATGCTGGTGATCATCGGCTGGGTGCTGTGGCTGGCGCCCGTCGGTGTCTTCGCTTTGGCGATCGGCGTTGGGATCAGCAGCGGGAGCGGCGCTTTTGCAGCATTGGGCCATTACATCCTCGTAGCCGCCAGCATGGGCTTCGTGGTGCTCTTAGGCGGCTATGTGCTGGCCGTGCTTGGCGCCCGCCGGGGACTGGGCGAGTTCGCACGGGCGATGCTGCCATCGCAAGCGGTGGCGTTGTCGACGCAGAGTTCTCTGGCCAGCCTGCCGGCGATGCTCGCATCCAGCCGCACTCTGGGGGTGCGGGATAGCTCCGCAGATTTCGTGCTGCCGCTCGCAGTGGCGCTGTTCCGCGCGACAGGCCCGGCGATGAACCTGGCCGTGGCCATCTATGTCGCCGTTCTCACCGGAGTTGAGCTGACTCCGGGCGTCGTTGCGATCGGCGCGTCGGTAGCGCTGCTCACGACGGTGGGCGCGGTCAGTCTCCCCGGTGCGATCAGCTTCGTGACGTCGATCGGGCCGATCGCGCTGGCCATGGGGGTGCCGGTGGAGCCGCTGGCGCTGCTGGTGGCGGTGGAGATGCTGCCGGACATCATGCGCACTCTCGGCAATGTGACGCTGGATGTGGCGGTGACCGCTACTGTCGATCGGAGCACTTTGCATGAGGGGCAGAACAGGGCGGAGTGAGAATGGATCGCAGGCGCAACCGGCTTGCAAAACACGCGTTCCGGGTCGAAACGCATCCGCAATCACCCGACCATAAATCACAAGGAAGGACGGACCTGCCATGGCATTCGAACTGATCCCGCTGCCCTATAACGGCGAGGCGCTGGCCCCGGCGATCTCTGCCGAGACGCTGAGCTATCACCACGGCAAGCACCACAAGGCCTATATCGACAAGACCAATGCCGCCGTTGCCGGGACGGAGAAGGAAGGCCAGCCGCTGGAGCAGGTGATCGCCGATGCTCGCGACAGCAACCAGGGGCTGTTCAACAATTCCGGCCAGAGCTGGAACCACGGCTTCTACTGGCACTCCCTCTCGCCTGAGGCGAAGGCGCCGAGCGGTGACCTTGCTTCCAAGATCGACGCGGCGTTCGGCAGCTTTGATGAGTTGAAGAGCAAGCTGGCCGATCGGGGCGCCGGGCACTTCGCCAGCGGCTGGGTTTGGCTGGTCGAAAAAGGCGGCCAGCTCTCCATCGAGGAAACCCATGATGGCGATACCTGGGCGGACCGTGAGGGCAACCCGCTGCTCACGATCGACCTGTGGGAGCACGCCTACTACCTCGACCACCAGAACCAGCGGCCGAGCTACCTGAAGGAAGTGATCGAGAATCACCTCAACTGGGATTTCGCCGCCGAGAACCTGGCGCGCGGCACGACCTGGAAATATCCGGGCTGAAGCGCTCAGCTGTAGGCAAGCAAAAGGCCCGCTCCGCTCGCTGCGGGGCGGGCCTTTTCCGTTCTGGAGAAGATCAGCCGACGGTGACGGTCGGCACCACCACGCCCTGCTGCGAGAGCTGCTCACTGACCTGTGCGAACGCGGCGTCCCGGCATTCCTCCCACTGCAGCCCGGCCTTGAGGTTGCGCGGGTCTGGACGCTCGCAGGCGAGGCTGACGCCCTTCTTCACCCGCTCCGTCAGTGTCTTCACCCCGGCCTGCGAGCTGGTGTTGAGATCACCGTAGAAGACCTGGACCGAGAGATCCTCGGCTGCGGCCGGCACCGCGGACATGAACGAGGCGGAGACCGCGGCGGCGGCAATGATGGCGATGCGGTTCATCGGTTCGTTTCCCTTGCTGGCACGCCTTGGCGGCGTTGCAGTTGGGAATAGGGCCCGCCTGTCACAGCAATTTGCCCGTCGTGCATCACTTTGTACCAGTTGGTATGGCGTGTCCGACAAAGATTGCGGGAGGATTACCGCTAGCGGGCAGCGCGTGCTCTTCGACCTTTGGTCGCGAAGCGGCACCGATCGTTGCGAGCCAGCGCGCGAGCAATGAGACGCCGAGCCGCTGCGCAGCACCTGCCGTCGCTCGTCCTGCGCAACGGCCTGCCGCTCCATGCGCTCGTATCAACCGGAGAAGGTTAATCGCGTGCGAAATCGTTAATCTGACGGACAGGTCGGGCTGAACAGTCGAGAGCTTCGAGACATTCGAGCGCGGTTTGGTGGTGTATGCCTTGACCGACCTGAGTGGCTCCATGACGGCTCTACAGGCCCTCACGGAGCTGGTTGGAAGAGGCCGCAAGCTCGCCCGGCCGGTGCAGTATCAAGGAGCAGCTTAATGGGTATTGGTCTCAAGAGTTCTACGGTTCCCCTCCTGTTTGCGGCGTTAGCGGTGCCGGCTTGGAGCGGCCTCTCTGCGCAGCAGCAAGCGTCCGCCTCAGACGCCATCACCGTCACCGGCTCGGCTCCGGCGGATCTCGCCGGGTTGGAGGAGGGGCCGAGGATCGAGGGCTTCATTTCCGCACGGGGCGGCGAGACCATTCAGATCACGGGTGAAGACGGCACGATCACGCCGATCCTCGTTTCACAGGCCACGGACATCAAGTCCAGCGGCGGCTTCCTCGGCCTGAACCGGACAAAGCTTGGTGCGGACTCGCTGCTGAACGGCCTGCCAGTGACGGTGGAGACCGTGCAGTGGGAGGGTGGCCTCGTCGCAAGCAGCGTCCGCTTCAAGAACACCAATCTCGCCACGGCGAACATGATCCAGACCGGCACCGCCCAGCGGTTCGGCGAGCACGACGTGGCCATTGCCGAGAATGCCGCGCAGACCGAGGCCCTTCGCGGCCGCGTGGGCGACATCGATCAGTACAACATCCGCGGCACGACCAACGTCTATTTCGACACGGACAAGTGGGCGCTGACGCCCGATGCTCAGAGCCAACTCTGTGCCGCCGCTGCTCAGGCCGAAGCGATGGACAACGCCCTGCTGCTCGTCGTCGGCTATACGGACGCCGTGGGTGACGAGGACTACAACCAGGCCCTCAGCGAACGGCGCGCGGGCAAGGTCGTCAATCACCTTCAGCAGAAGTGCGGCTGGGCGCCCTACCGCATGCTGACCCCCACCGGCATGGCCGAGGCGGATCCGGCTGCGGACAATGAGACGCCGCAGGGCAAGGCGCTGAACCGGCGTGTTGCGGTGAACATCCTCGTCAGCAAGGCTGTCGAAGGTCTGTAAAACGCGCAGGGGTGGGCTCTGTCCACCCCTGAACTCGTCACGAGGGCGGCAGGTTCGCGCGTAGTGCGCAACCTGCCGTCCGTCCTTAATCCTCCTCGCGAAGCTCCAGCACGTTGCTGGTGAAGAGGGGTTCTCCGAACATGAAGCCGATGAGGTTGGGCCGCCCCAGATGGTCCACTAGTGCCGTCAGCGAGAGCAGGATCGGGACTGAGAGCAGCGCGCCCGGCACGCCCCAGATCCAGCTGAAATAGCTGAGCGCCAGCAGGATCAGGACGGGGTTCATGGTGAAGCGCGCTCCGAGGATCGTGGGCGTCACAAGGTTCGACTCGATCGTGTGCAGCCCCAGATAGGCGGCAGCCGGAACCAGCCCCACCAGCGGCGCATCTGCGGTCCCGAGGCCGAACAGCGTCAGCAGCCCGATCATGCAAAGCGGCCCGATATAGGGGATGAAGTTCATCAGGGCCGCGAGACCGCCCCACATGACGGGTGCACCGAGGCCGAGGGCCCATGCCCCCAGCGCGACGATGATGCCGACACACAGATTGATGAGGCTGACCGTGAGGATGTAGGAGGCCACCCTGTCCTGAACGTCACGCATAACCCGCGCGGCCTTGAGGCTGGCGCCGAAATGCTGCCGTTCAAGCAGCAGCCGGCGGCGCATCCGCACTCGCGCCTCGATCATGAAGAAGGCCATCAGGAACGTCAGCAGCACTTCGAGCACGACGCTAGGCGTGGCGAAAGCCAGCTGTTCGAGCATGGACGGCCCGGCGAGGACCACCTGCTCCCCTTGCTCGCTGCCGATGATGCGCGCGATGCGGGCATTCAGCCGGGAAAACCAGGCGATGCTGCCCTGCAGGCTGCTGAAGTGCTCGCCAATCCTGTCGATCATCGCCGGTGCTCCCTCGAATAGGGAGACGGCCGGCCGCAGCACGGCGGTGAGCCCGAGTGCCACAATCGCGATGAACACGAGCAGGGCGAGGAATGAGGCGAGGAAGTTGGGGACGCCGAGCAGCGCCAGCCTGTCAGCCAGCGGCGAGAGCACGATGGTGAGCACGATGGCGGTCACCACCGGCAGGAACACGACCGAGCCGATGGAAAGCACGAAGGGCAAGGCCAGGAACAGCCCCGTCGCCAAGAGCACGACGAGCGCTGAGATCAGCCGCAGTTCCTGATCGGCGAAGGCCATCGTCCGACGTCGCGGAGGCGGCGGCGCCGACTGGGGACGGCGCGAGCTGGGATCGATGTTCATGGTCGCGCGCCGCCTGTGTCCGGCAGACTATTTGGTGGGCACGGCCTGGCCCCTGCCGGCGGCCACCTCGTCCAGCTCTTCGAGGATCGCACGGTGGGCGGTCGGATCTCCGATCGATCGATCGGGGATGTCTCCGTCCTCGATCATGCTCGACAGCGCGGCGCGGGCGCGACCCACGCGGCTCTTGATCGTGCCCACGGCGCAGCCGCAGATATTGGCCGCCTCCTCATAGGAGAAGCCGCCGGCGCCGACCAGCAGCAGCGCTTCCCGCCGTTCCGGGGGGAGTGTCAGCAAGGCGCGGTGCATGTCAGAAAGGTGGATCGGCTCTTCCTGCCCCGCAGGCGCGGTGAGGATGCGCTCCGCCGCCGTTTCGTCATATTCGCCGCGGAAGCGGTTGCGCCGCATATCTGTGAGATAGGCGTTACGAAGGATCACGAAAGTCCAGGCGCGCATACTGGTGCCCGGCTCGAAACGGTCTTGCGCGGCCCAGGCCTTCAGCAGGGTTTCCTGGACCAGATCATCGGCCATATCGGGGCGGCCGCAGAGGCCCCGCGCAAAGGCCCGGAGATGAGGTACGACCTCGGTCAGCTCGCGCTTGAAAGCACGCCTGTCTTCGGCGCTGCGCTCGGGCAGCTCCTTGTTGTTTTTGGTCATTGCTTCCCGTCATCGAGCTTCGCGAGCAGGTCTTTGAATGCGTCGGGGATCGGCTCCTCGACCACATTATCGTAAAGTCGCTTCAGCCCGGACGTCCAGTCCGGGCCACCCTTCTTGTCCATCTGCTTACCACCCCCCGGAGTAGTGACTTTCCTATTGTCAGCGCCCGCCATGCGCTCACCCGCCTCCATATAGATCTTCTCGCCGCCGTTTCCACGGGGATCCCAGTTTCGACCGTGCCGGGGCGAGACGCGAATGCCGCGTAGGTTTGGAACGAAATGGGCATCATCCGGTTCCCCCGGATACGTGCCGCGTATTAGGGAGGCGATTCCGTGGGTGCCGGGGGGCGCCTCATGGAGTGCAGGCCGCGGTGTGGCTTGCTGGGAGTGGAATACTTGAACAACGGTTCCGGCCACCGCACGAATACAAAGCGTTGGCTCGTTCGCTTTCCGCGTGCACTGCCCATCGCGATTTTTCTGCTCATCGCCGCGATCACGGTGGTGAGCGTGTTCGCCATCGAGCGGGGGGAAAGCAGCCGCGAGGCGGCGCAGCTGCGCAATCGCGCCATGGCGATAGCCTCTGCGCTGGAGCGGCGGGCGAATGCCAGCAGCGCGTATTTGCGGGCTGGGGCTGCGCTGCTCTCCACGCAGGAGAGCATTCCGCTGTCGCAGTTCCGCACGTTCGTGGGCGAGCTGCGTCTCGATGCCGACTATCGCGGGGACGAGGGGATCGGCTGGGCACAGGTGGTGTACCCGAATGAAGTGGATGAGTTCGACGCGCTGATGGAGCGAACTGCGCCGGACGGCGCTCGCCTTCATCCCCGGCCTGACGGCAGCCAGCCTTTCTCGGTCCCGGTGACCTACCTGCAGCCGGACACTGAGCGCAATCGACGGGCGCTGGGCTTCGACATGTTTTCCGAGCCGGTCCGTAGGGCAGCGATGATCGAGGCGGAACGGACCCACCGGCCGACGGCAACCGACAAGGTCGTGCTGGCGCAGGAGGGACCCGGCACGGCGCCAGGATTTCTGATCTACATGCCCGTGCTGGAGCCGACCTCCAGCGGCCGGCGGTTGAAGGGTTTCATGTACAGCCCCTTCAACGCTCCTGCCTTTCTCGCTTCGGCATTGGAGCTGGAGGACGCCGGATCATACGCGGTTCGCCTGTATGATGGCGACGCGGAGCCAGAGCGTCTGCTGGCCTCTGTCGGGGAGGGTGGCGGCAGGAGGGTAACCGAGCTTGTCTCCATCGCAAATAATCCGTGGGTTCTGCAGGTGGAGTCCGCCGAAGGAGGCGGGCTTTCCGGCCTTTCCATGGCGACGATCATCTTCGGGCTGCTTGTGGCGAGCCTGCTGATGCTGCTGGTTCGGATGCTGACGCAGCAGGCATTGGAGGACGAGGCATCGCTGCGCTGGTTCGAAGAACAGGCCTCGATCCGGATGTCTCTGACACGAGAGCTCAACCACCGGGTCAAGAACACGCTGGCGAACGTGCTGTCGATCATTGCCCTGACGCGGCGCCGGGCGGAGGAGTTGAACGAATTCGCGGACGGGCTGGATGGCCGCATCCGCGCTCTTTCGGCCACTCACGACCTGCTGACCAAGTCCGAGTGGGGCACGACGCCAATTCGTGCGGTGGTGGAGGCGGAACTCCTCCCTTACGCGCAGGCAAGCGACCATGAGGTGGAGATGCGCGGCCCCCACGTCGAGCTGGCTCCGAACGATGCGCTTTCCCTCGGGTTGGCGACCCATGAGCTGGCAACCAATGCGGCAAAGTATGGCGCGCTCAGTGAACCAGGCGGGCGCGTGACAGTCCACTGGCGAATGGTTTCCGAAGCGCTGGTGCGGGTGGAGTGGAAGGAGAGCGGCGGCCCGCCGGTGCCCGTGCAGCGCGGTCGTGGCTTCGGTACCGACCTCATCGAGCGCATCGTGGCGGCGGAGCTCAAGACCCCGGTGAAGCTCGATTTCGAGCCGGACGGGGTGCGCTGCGTGCTGACTATTCCGGTGCGGCAGCCGACGGAGTTCACCATGCGCGCTTCCAAGTCGGCGCCGGGCCAGATCGAGTTCAAGTCCGCCCCGCCCCGCTACCTTCGCCGCGCTAAGCTTTAGTCGAAGCCTGAGCCCCTCTCGGCGAGACTGGACGCGCTATATCCGCGTGTATACAGCAGGTGGGTGCCAGCGCGCTTTCCTCTTGCCCTTGCTTCGCTGACGGCATTGCTGGCGCTTGTTTCCGCCTGCGGAGGTGACGAGCATGCGCGCGGACAAGGGCCAACCGTTCTCGCCGCCTCAAGCCTGCAGGAGGCGCTCACCGAGGTAGCCGATGGGTGGACCCGGCAGGGATATGCCGCGCCGCGCCTGTCCTTCGCAGCATCCTCGGCCCTCGCGCGGCAGATCGAGGGCGGGGCGCCGGCCGATCTGTACATTTCCGCGGATGAGGAGTGGATGGACCGGCTGGCGAACGAGGGGCTACTTCGGGAGGGAAGCCGCGCGGACCTGCTCACGAATGAGTTGGTGCTGATCACGCCGGTAGACGCTCCGGCTGACGGATTGGGTGCGCTCGCCAGTGGACGCTTGGCATTGGCCGATCCGGACGCCGTGCCCGCCGGCCGCTATGCGCGCGCCGCACTGGAACGCCTCGGCCTCTGGCAGCGGGTGGCAAAGCAAGTCGTGCCGGCGGAGAACGTTCGCGCGGCGCTTGCTCTGGTGGAAAGGGGCGAGGTGCCGCTCGGCATCGTCTATGCCACCGACGCACAGGCCTCCCGCAAGGTGAGGGTGGCTTATCGCTTCCCGCCGGAGAGCCATCCTGCGATCCGCTATCCGGTGGCAGTGTTGGCAACATCCGAGCATCCGCAGGCCGAGGATTTCCGGGCCTTCCTTGCGTCAGTTGATGCGCAGGGCGTTTTTGAACGCCACGGCTTCGGCATCGCACAGGAGGCCGGGCGCTGACGCTGGGCATCACCGCTGCAGAGTGGGCGATCATCGGCTTGTCTCTGCGGGTCAGCCTGGTGGCCGTGCTGCTGAGCCTGCCGCCGGCCTATGCGCTCGCCTGGCTGCTCGCCCGCCGGCGCTTCCCCGGACGACTGCTGCTGGATGCGGCAATTCACCTCCCGCTTGTGGTCCCGCCGGTTGTAACCGGTTGGCTTCTGCTCCTGTTGTTCGGCCGAGCGGGGCCGGTCGGTGGTTGGCTGGAGGCGCAGTTCGGCATCACGCTGGTGTTCCGCTGGACGGGCGCGGCGCTGGCAGCGGCGGTGATGGCTCTGCCGCTGATGGTACGTGCGATGCGACTCTCGATCGAGGCCGTCGATCGCCGGCTGGTGGAGGCGGCACGGGTGCTGGGCGCTTCTCCGTGGCAGGCTTTTCTCAAGATCACCCTGCCGCTCAGTGCGCCAGGAATTGCCGCGGGGGCGATGCTGGGGTTTGCGCGGTCGCTCGGCGAGTTTGGCGCGACGATCACCTTTGCTTCGAACATTGCCGGCGAGACGCGCACTCTGCCGCTGGCGATCTATAGCGGATTGCAACTGCCGGGTGCGGAGGCGCAGGTTGCGCGGCTGGCGGTAATCTCCATCGTGCTGTCGATCGCGGCGCTGCTCGCGTCCGAGCTGCTGGTCCGCCGTTCAGCCGGGTCGCGCGCGCATGTCCTTTGAAATCAGCCTACAGCACAGCGTCGGCGGGCGGACGGTCGCCCTGGAACTGGCCTCTGACGCGCGGCTGACGGCGCTGGTCGGACCCTCGGGGGCAGGCAAGACCACCATCCTCAACTGCATCGCCGGGCTGAGGAGGCCTGATACCGGCCGTATCGCAGTGGACGGCCTAACGCTGTTCGATTCCGGCAACGGCACTGACTTGCCTCCAGAGCGGCGCGGTGCGGGATATGTATTTCAGGACCTGCGCCTGTTCCCCCATCTCCGGGTGGCGCAGAACCTGGCCTTCGGCGAACGGCTTGCGCCGAGCGGCCTGCGCCGCATGGACAAGGAAGAGATCGTCGGACTGCTCGGAATCGAGCATCTGCTCCGGCGGTGGCCTGCAACCCTCTCCGGCGGCGAAGCGCGACGGGTAGCAATTGGCCGCGCGCTGCTCTCAGGTCCGCGCTTCCTGCTGCTGGACGAGCCGACCGCGTCCCTGGATGCGGAGCGGGTGGAGACCCTGCTGGCCCTGATCGAACGGATACGGGATCACCTCGCGATTCCGATCCTGCTCGTCAGCCACGATCGCGACGAGGTCGAGCGCCTCGCCGGAGCCGTTGTGACATTGCCTTGATGGCTTTCGGCGTGCAGGCGATGGTCTCCCTCGATCCCCTGATGGGCGGCATGGCTATCCCCTGCTGTTCGCGACGGGCGAGCGCCAGCGCTTATGGCTATCCAGGCGGCTGGAGCCGTCTTACGGGGAGGAGGGGATCAAGAGTTTCATGCTCTATGCCCGCGTAAGCTACGGAGATCGCCGCATCCTCTAAAGCTCCAGGCGATCGTTGAGCATGCAGCGGAGTGCAGAAGCTGCTTCCGCGCGACGCTGGCTCTTTTCAGAAAATGGTGCCGCAGAAGGGACTCGAACCCCCGACCCCAACATTACGAATGTCGTGCTCTACCAACTGAGCTACTGCGGCACGCCCTCAAAGAAGGCTGGAGGCCCGAGCCGGAATCGAACCGGCGTAAACGGATTTGCAGTCCGGTGCGTAACCACTCCGCCATCGGGCCAGATCCCTTCCCCGAAGGGTCGGAACGCGGCCCCCTAGCGAAAGGGAAGGCGGTGCGCAATGTTCATTGCATCACTTCCTCTACCCTTGCAGCCGCGCACCACCTCAGGCCGTTGCTGCCTTAGGCTCCGTATCGCTTGCTGGCTGAGCTTGTTCCTCGCGCTCTTCCATGCGCAGGCGGCGTGCGAAATGTGACAAGGCGAGGATGCAAACGACAATCCCGCCCAGGCACACGGCCGAGAAGAGATATCCGTCCAGCACCTTCTCATCGCTGCCCAGGAACAGGCGGGAGCCGACCCAGGGCGCGGCAACGGCGGCGAATTTCGCCATGAAGCTGGCCCAGCCGCCTCCGGTCGATCGCACCGCGCTGGGATAATAGATGCTGGTGATGGAAATAACCGCCGCATGACCGGCGCCCACCAGAACAGAGCCGATGAGAACCACCGGGATGAAGCTAGGTCCGTCCAGCACCACGCCGAAGCCGATCAGCAGCAGGAACGGAATGCCGAGCAACGGCGCAAGTGTGATCCAGGCCGGGCCGCGCTTCTCCGTGAACATCAGCAGGAATACGCCCGCGACCGCCCCGGCCAGCCCCCCGATGGAT
Source organism: uncultured Erythrobacteraceae bacterium (assembly GCA_966251025.1). Lineage (GTDB taxonomy): Bacteria > Pseudomonadota > Alphaproteobacteria > Sphingomonadales > Sphingomonadaceae > Croceibacterium. The sequence continues at coordinate 297,966 of CBINJM010000001.1, forward strand.
CCCAAATTGGTCGACAATTCAACGCTGAGGCCTAGTTCCTCCAGGAACAGCACGCCGAAGCTGGACTTCAGGTAGATGGCGAAGGACGAGAAGAAGTAAGCCAGCCAGATCAGCGGTGTGATGTAGGCGAGCCAGCCGTGGAACAGCTCGGCCATTTTCGCAAAGGGCGACTCGCCGCCAGTGGTCTTGCGCTCGTCGGAAAGCTCAAAGGCGGTGTAGCGTGCCGCATCGAAGCCGGGGTCGAACCGATTGAGCATCGGCGTGATGAGTTCGGCCGGTTTGCCCTTTGCCACGAGCCAGCGGGTCGACTCAGGCAGGGTAAAGAGCAGGACCAGCGCGAGCACGCCCGTCAGCAGGCCGCAGAAGAAGAACACCGCGTGCCAGCCGGGCGAGGGCAGCACCCCGGCGAGACCGGTCCCTGCGAGATGCAAGGCATAGTAGCCGTCGGCCGGGGCGAAGTAATTGGCCACCTGACCCGCCGCTGCGCCGCCCGCGCTGAACCCGAGCATGATGATGGTGACGGACGTCGCTCGCATGGCCTTGGGCATCGACTCGATGTTGAGCGACCACACCGGGGCGAGCAAGCCGCCGATCGCCAGCCCGCCGAGGAGGCGCAGCCCGATCAGCGCCTCGGGCGTTTGCGCCATGCCGGTGATGAATGTCAGAACTGCGGCGAGCAATGTGCTGACGATGATCACCGGTCGTCGTCCGATGATGTCGGCGACATAGGAGCCGAAGAGGGAGCCGATCATCTGCCCCAGAAAGGCGGCCATGGAGACGTTGCCCATCATGGCCGAATCCAGCGCCATCTCGTCTCGGATGTAGGGCAAGGTGTAGGCTATCAGCGAAAAATCGAGGCCGTCAAAGAACGTGACGAGGCAGGATAGGAACAGGATGCGTCGGTGGAAGGGCGTGAACGAGAGCCCTTGCATGAACTTCGCAACGTCCAACACGCGCGTGTCGGCCTGGCTCGCCATTGCGCTTCTCTCCCTTTCTTAGTGAGCTAACGATATCCTTCGCCAGCCCCATGCGCCAGCTTAAAGCCGGTCCTCTTTGCCCCAGCTATCGGCCAAATGGTCGAGCGGTGCAAATGAGGATCGAGCGGAACTTGGCGAGAGGCTCCCAGACCGCTGCGCCAGGGGTGGCGCAACGGCAAGCCGATAGCCGCCCTCGGTCGCCGTCTCGATCAATGCGTCACAGCCGACTCCAGCCAGCTTGCTGCGCAGGCGCGACACGTGGACCTCCACGCTATTTGTTTCAGGCTCGTGATGAATTCGCCACACATCGCGCAGCAGTTCACGGCGGGTGACCCGCTCGCCTGAAAGGTCGGCCAGCCGCCAGAGGAGCCCGAACTCGCGCGGGTGGAGGTTCAGCCACTCACGGCCATGCCGGGCGTCGCGGTGAAACAGATCAAGCACGAGCGGGCCGACTTTGCGGATGCGAGGCAGCATCCCGGCCCGCTCAGCCGCGCGGTGTGCCCGAGCTTCCAGCTCGCCCGGCCCAATGTTCGCAGGCAAGGCATCGGCGCAGCCGCGCCCCAGCAGGAACGCGCGCTCTTCGCTGTCTTCCACACCGAGCAGGATGAGGCGCGGCGCCTGCTCGTCGACCAGCGGCAGCCATTCCTCGACCGTGTCGCGAGCGTCGACGAGCAGCGGGTGCGTACACGCAGATCGCTCTGTCGAATCGTGCGGGCAAAGGATCCAGCCGCGATGGCGCAGATCCCACTGACGGGGCGGGTCGCGCCCGTCCGCGAGCCAGCCAAAAACATTCACAGCGCCTCCTTCCCCCGACTCGCGAGGGAAAGGAGGGCACCAGCTTAGAGCAGGGGACGCAAGTTGCAGTCGATCTCGCGCCCCCTCGAATCACTTAAGCGGCGGAGCTGTTGATCCCCATCGACTGGAGGTACCGTCGCACATTGCGCGCGGCCTGACGGAGGCGCTGCTCGTTCTCCACCATGGCGATGCGCACGTAGCCTTCGCCATCTTCCCCATAGCCGACCCCCGGAGCGACTGCGACGTCGGCGTGGGTAAGCAACTGCTTCGAGAATTCGAGGCTGCCCATCTCCCGCAGGGCTGGCGGCAAGGGGGCCCAGGCGAACATGGATGCGGGCGGAGAGGGGATCTGCCACCCGGCGCGGCCGAATGCCTCCACCATGACGTCTCGCCGCTTGTGATAAAGTTCGCGATTCTTCTCAACGATGTCCTGCGGCCCGTTGATCGCCGCGCACGCGGCCGCCTGGATCGGCGTGAAGGCTCCATAGTCGATATACGACTTCACCCGCGTCAGTGCGGAGATCAGAGTCTTGTTGCCCACTGCGAACCCGATGCGCCATCCGGCCATCGAAAACGTTTTGGACAGACTGGTGAACTCCACCGCCACGTCCTTCGCGCCCTTCACCTGGAGGATGGATGGGGTAGGCTGGCCGTTGTAATACAGCTCCGAATAGGCGAGGTCCGACAGGATCCAGACATTATGGAACTTCGCCCAGTCCACCAGCCGCTCATAAAAGGCGAGGTCGACCACCTCTGCCGTAGGGTTGGAGGGATAGTTCACGATCAGCACGGTGGGGCGCGGAACGGTGAAGTTCATCGCCTTCTCCAACGAGTCCCAATAGTGCTCGTCCGGAGTCGTCGGCACCGAGCGGATCGACGCACCGGCGATGATGAAGCCGAAGGTGTGGATGGGGTAGCTGGGGTTCGGCGCCAGCACCGTATCTCCCGGTGCGGTGATCGCGGTGGCGAGGCTGGCCAATCCTTCCTTGGAGCCGAGCGTGACCACCACTTCGCTGTCCGGATCGAGCTCTACCCCGAAGCGGCGCTGGTAATAGTTCGCCTGAGCCCGGCGCAGGCCGGGAATGCCCTTGGATTGCGAATAGCCATGCGCATCCGGATTCTGCGCCACCTCGCAAAGCTTGTCGATGACATGCTGCGGCGGCGGCAGGTCAGGGTTGCCCATGCCGAGGTCGATGATGTCCCGGCCGCTTGCGCGTGCTGCGGCTCGCATCGCGTTGACTTCGGCGATGACGTAGGGCGGCAGGCGCTTCATGCGGTAGAATTGGGAGTCCATAACCTCTCGATGTCCATGCTCCCGGCGCGCAAGTGCGGCGGCGAGCGCTGCAATTGTGGCGGAACTGTCCGGCCGGCGCAACGAGCGGCTTCGATCGGCGCAGCCTGCTCTCCCAATTTCCATGGACCGTTCTATGATCGCCACGATGAGCGCGACAGACGACTCCGCGGGCGAGGCGGCCGACATCTTCACCGAGTTGCTGCGGATTCAGGCCGAGGCGGCGCGCCAGGTGGTGGAGACCTTCCTTCCCGAAGCTGCGGATGCGGTAGCGACACCGCAGGCCGTCGCCGAGTGGAGCGAGGCGGCGCTGAAGATCCAGCAGATGTGGCTGGACTTCCACAAGCAGCAGTCTTTGCCCGAGGCGCCTGTGCCACTGCTGGCGGATCCGGCGCAATGGATGGGCGTGATGCAGGCCTGGTACCAGCAGATGCCGATGCTGGATCCGCGACGGCAACAGCGCATCTTTGAAGAAGGCGTCCAGCTGTGGAAGGACATCCTCGATCAGTTTGCGGAGCGCAGTGAAAGGAAGGCTGCGGCGGAGCCGGAGCTGCCGCGCAAGGATCGCCGCTTCGCCGACCCTGCATGGCGGCAGCAGCCCGTCTTCGCGCTGCTCCACCAGACCTACCTGCTCTTCGCCGAGCGAATCGCCGAGGCGGTGGACGAGATCGAGGGGCTGGACGAGAAGGATCGCGAGCAGCTTCGCTTCGCCACGAAGAGCGTGCTCGACGCGATGAGCCCTTCCAACTTCCCGCTCACCAACCCGGTGGTGCTGGAACGCACTTTGGAAACGCAGGGCGAGAACCTTGCAAGGGGGATGGAACGGCTTGCAGCGGACTTGGAACGCGGCCAGCTGACTCACACGGACAGCAGCGCGTTCCGCTTGGGTGAGAACATCGCCTGCACGCCCGGCTACGTGATCCATGAGACCGAGCTCTATCAGCTGATCCAGTATTCGCCTTCAACTGACGAGGTGCTGGAAACCCCTTTGGTGATCTTCCCGCCGTGGATTAATCGGTTCTACATCCTGGACCTCAACCCGAAGAAGAGCTTCGTTCGCTGGGCGGTGGAGCAGGGGCTGACGGTATTCATGGTCAGCTGGCGCTCCGCCGACGAGAGCCTCGCCCACGTGGAGTGGGACGATTACATCCGCGCGCAGATCGAGGTGATCGAGCATGTTCGTGAGCGGCTGGGCGTGCCTTCCGTTCATGCCCTCGGCTATTGCGTTGCGGGAACCACACTGGCGGCGACGCTGGCGATCCTGGCTCGGCGGGGGCGGGCGGAGCTCGTGAAAAGCGCGACCTTCCTCACCGCCCAGGTGGATTTCGAGCGTGCGGGCGAGCTCAAGCTGTTCGTGGACGACATGCAATTGGAGCTCATCCGGCAGGCCAGCAAGGGCGGCTATCTGGACGGGCGCTACATGGCGGCGACCTTCAACCTGCTCCGTGGGACGGACCTGATCTGGAATTACGTCGTCAATCATTACCTGCTGGGTGAAGAGTACCCGGCCTTCGATCTGCTGCACTGGAACAGCGACGTCACCAATCTTCCGGCGCGTTGGCATGAAAACTATCTGCGCGACCTCTATCGTGACAACCGCCTTGTGGTGCCGGACGCGCTGCAGGCTGACGGCACGCCGATCGACCTGACGCGGATCGTCACGCCTCTTTATGTGCAAGCCGGACGGGAGGACCACATTGCGCCACCGGAAAGTGTGTTCCGGATGCTCGACCATGCCTCCGGCCCGGTACGCTTTGTCTTGGCGGGCAGCGGGCATATCGCCGGGGTGGTGAACCCGCCCGGTTCGGGCAAGTACCAGTTTTGGACCGGCACCAAGGTCGGCGCGAGCCTGCAGGATTTCCTCGCTTCCGCTACGGAGACGCCGGGGAGCTGGTGGCCGGATTGGTTCGCCTGGATCGAGTCGCGCCACTCCGGCCGGGTCGCGGCGAACGGCGCTCGTTCGGCAGGCGGGGGGGGTGACCCTGTCCTGGAGCCTGCGCCCGGCCGATATGTAACGATGCGGTAGAGCCTGGCCTTTTTTGTGCGCTGCACAATTTCCTTGACAGTTAATCATATTTCCCTATTTGTGCACTGCAGCAAGGACCTGTTTGTAGGATGCTGCATCTGATCGGCAGTCTTGGGGAATGACCATGGACGCGGATTCAAGGAAGGCAGAGGATGGGACGGATGTGTCCGCAGCCTCCGCCGGCGAAGAACGGATGTTTGACGAACAGGGCGATCCGGTTGGACCGGACGCCGTGACTGGCGAGGCACAAGGCGGAGCAGACGATGCTCCGGTTGGGGCCATCGCGAGCGCTGCCGTGGCGCTGATCCCGGCAGCTGATCAGGCGGGCGATGAGCTCGCCGATGAACAAACAGCAGAAGCGGACGAGGCCTTGGTCGCAGAGGCCGCACCGCCACCAGCAGTTTCGAACTACACCTCACCCAAACTCACAATTGCGGAATTGAAGGAAAAGATCATGGCAACTGCCCCCGTAAACGAGGGTCTGAACCAAGCTACGGACACAATGGCCAACGCGATGAACGAGGTTCAGAGCCGCGCGAAGGCTGCTTATGAGAAGAGCACCGAAGCCGTCGGCGAAATGACCGATTTCGCCAAGGGCAACGTCGAAGCCGTCGTCGAGAGCAGCAAGATTCTCGCCAGCGGCATGCAGGACATCGGCCGCTCCTATGCCGAGGAGGCGAAGGCCGCCTACGAGCAGATGACCGCCGACCTCAAGGAGCTCGCCGCGGTGAAGAGCCCGACCGAGCTGTTCCAGCTGCAGGGCAAGATCATGCGCCGCAACTTCGACACGCTGGTGTCCGCCAGCTCGAAGAGCAGCGAGACGCTGATGAAGCTCGCGAATGACGCGTTCGCGCCGCTCTCCGGCCGCGTGAACCTGGCCGCCGAGAAGATCACCAAGGCCGCCTGAGGCCTGGTTTCTCCAGCCTTTCGCCGGGGTGGCCTCCTCCCCCGGTGATGAGACGGGCCGGGTGGCTGATGCCGCCCGGCCCGTTGGCTATGTAGGCAGCCGTCACAAGGAAGTCGATTTGCTCCTGCCATCTTGCAGGTCGCGCGGCGGATACGATATTTGCTGCGCAATGCCCCGGACCGCCGTCACCTCTCCCGCCATGATGCCCCCCGTGCGAGCCGCGGGCGATGACAACAGGACCGGCGCCGGCGGTGGCGAAGGCCAGCTGGGGCTCGCCACGCGCACGAGGGCCAAGCCCAAAAAGCCAAGCCAGTACAAGGTACTGATGCTGAACGACGACTACACGCCGATGGAGTTCGTCGTGATGGTGCTGAAGCGATTCTTCCGCATGGATCTGGAGCAGGCCACGCGAGTGATGCTTCACGTCCATCAGCGCGGCGTGGGCGTATGCGGCATTTTCCCTTATGAGGTCGCCGAGACGAAGGTGAACCAGGTGATGGACTTCGCGCGCGAGAACCAGCACCCGCTTCAGTGCACGCTGGAAAAAGCGTGAGGCCCGGCGCAGCCGCAGGGGCATGACCTTGGCCGCATACCTCGTTATAGGGCCGCCAATCTTGCCAGAAGCCACGGCCCGCACCTCTTGAGATTCATCACCGCCACCGACCGATATATCTTCCGCCTCGTCATCGTGCCGATGCTGGCGGTGTTCGTGCTCGCCGCATCACTCCTGATGCTGGAGAAGATGCTGCGCCTGTTCGAGTTCGTCTCGACCGAAGGCGGGCCGATCACGGTCGTTTTCAGGATGCTCGGCAACCTGATCCCCGAATATGCCAGCCTGGCGATCCCGCTGGGGCTGATGCTGGGCATCCTGTTCGCCTTCCGGAAGCTGGCCGTCTCAAGCGAGTTGGACGTGATGCGCGCCGTGGGGCTCAGCTACACCCGGCTGCTGCGCGTGCCGTACATGATCACCTTGGCGCTGGTGGGGCTCAACTTCGCCATCGTCTATTATCTCCAGCCGCTCGCCCGCTACAGCTATGAGGAGCTGGAGTTCGAGCTTCAGTCCGGCGCGCTCGGCGCGTCGATCCGGGTCGGCGAGTTCATCTCGCTGGAGGACCGCGTCGCCTTGCGGATCGAGGAGAGCCGTGACCAGGGGCGAGAGCTGATCGGCATCTTCACCCGTATTGCGGAGCCGGGCGGGCAGGTCCTGTCGATCTCCGCACGAGAAGGGCGCTTCCTCGCCAACCGGGAGAATCGCAACACGATCATCCTGCGCCTGGTGGATGGCACGATCGTACACGACACGCCGGGTGAGCGCAGCCGTGTGCTCAGTTTCTCGCAGCACGACCTGCCGATCGACCTGCCAGCGATCGAGCGCTTTCGAGAGCGTGGGGGTGAGAGCCGCGAATATCTGCTGCCGGAACTGGTGCAGATGGGCTGGAGCCAGGACCGCACGGCGGCGGAGCGGGCGGATACGCAAGCGGCCTTCAATTACAGGCTCGTCGAGGTGGTGATGATGCTGATGCTTCCGCTGCTGGCGGTGGCGCTGGCAATCCCTCCCAAGCGGTCAACCTCCGCGCTGGGTGTGTTCGTCTCGATCGTGATGGTCGTCGCCTATCACAAGGTGAACCAGTACGGGCAATCGGTGGCCGCCCTCGGCCGGGTTGAGCCACTGCTCGCCTTATGGGGGCCTTTCCTCGTGTTCGCTGGCCTGATCGGCTGGATGTATTACCGTGTTGCCTTCGTGCCCGGTGGCCAGGCGATCGGCGCGCTGGAAACTCTCTATGCCAAGGTGGTGAAGCAGATGGTCCGCCTCCTTCGTCGCCGCCAGCCGCAAGCGGGAGGTGCTGCCGAACCGCGCGAGACGGGATCGGAGCTGCGCGAGGGGGCCGTGGGTGCTGTTTGATTTCTTCCCGTCACGCGCGCTGACCTGGTATCTCGCCAAGACCTTCGTCGTCCGTATCCTCGCGGTGCTGGTGATGCTCGTCCTGGTGCTGATGATGCTGGATCTGCTCAGCACAAGCGGCGACATCCTTGCCCAGCCGGGCAATGGGGAAGCGGAGCTGCTGCGCTACGTTTCGCTGCGGATCCCGCAGCTGGTGGCGCGCTTTCTGCCCTATTCCGTGCTGCTGGCGACGATCCTGACGCTCGCCACCTTCAACCAGAACAGCGAGGTAATCGCGATGAAAGCCGCCGGCCTTTCGGCGCACCAGATCCTCGCGCCGCTGGTACTGGCGGCGCTGATCGTCGCTTGCCTCTCCTTCGCGTTCAATGAGCGGATCGTGACCCGCGCGACGGGCACGCTGAAGGCGTGGGCGGCGGCGGATTATGGCCCGGTCGCCGCCGACCCGGACGCACGCCGCAACGTCTACCTCAATGATGGCAACGACGTGCTGCTGGCCTCCTCCATAGAAGGCACCGGCGAAGGCACGATCATGCGCGGCGTTACCTTTTACGAGCGTGACGAACAGGGCATGATCCGCCGGCGCATCCTCGCCCCGGTTGCGCGGTTCGCCGCCCCCGGGTGGAGCCTGGAGGAGGCTAGGATCTTCGATGTCGGCTCCGCAAGCGAGCGAGAGGCGCAGGGGCCGCTCGTCGTCGCTCCCGGGCTGACGCTCGGTCAACTCGACATCCGGCGTGTGGACGCTGACGCGGAGCCGCTGCCCCAGCTTGCTCGCTCGATCGACGCACTCAAGGCCGCGGGTCGCCGCACGGCGGAGCTGGAAGGGCGATGGTGGCACAAGATCTCCGGCCCGCTTTCGGCGGTACTGATGCCGCTGCTCGGCGCGGTGGCGGGGTTCGGTCTCGCCCGTTCCGGGCACCTCTTTGCCCGTGCGGTGATCGGCATGGCGCTCGGCTTCGCCTATTTTGTCGTCGACAATGCGGCATTGGCGATGGGCAGCTTCGGCGGCTATCCTCCGCTTCTTGCCGCATGGGCGCCTTTCGTATTGTTCGCGCTCGTGGGGGAGGCGGTGCTGATCCGCACCGAGGAGTAGCAGCGGGCTTCGTCACGTTTGCCGCTTGCGCTGCCACATTTTCGCCACTATTTGGGAGGCCGCTCGCGCTGCTGCGAGTGCTCTTGGGCGATCGCCCACTACGGGAGTACTGTGATGAAGAAGATTGCTCTGGTCGCCGCTTCGGCCGCTGCCCTGCTCACCCTCTCTGCTTGCGCTGAAGAGCCGGCAGAGGAGACCACCACCGTCGAGACCGACGTTGTTGAGCCCGCTCCGGCTGACGCGATGGCTGCTGACCCGGCTCTGACCGATCCGGCCGCCACCGACCCCGCGCTGACCTCGGACCCCGCCGCCACCGATCCGGCCGCGACCGAGACCCCGGCTGCGGAAGAGACCGCCGCTCCGGCGATGTAATTGGCTTGCCGGAGCCTTGGCTTCAAAGGCCAGGCTCCGGCACCTGCATCGAACGCACGAGGCGCGACCGGCGGCATATGCCGCTGGCGCGCCTTTTGCATTTGGGGAATTCCCCGGCGGGGCAGGTCACCTTTGGTTCATCGCCGGCATGTCACCCGACGGGCAACTCGCTGGCGCATGGCGCCCTCTGCCAATTGGCCTTGGGGGCGGCGATGTGCTAAGGGCGAGGCAAGCAACGGGATGAAAACTGTGTCGCACCAAGTCGCAGAGGCGGCCGATCAAACTGATCTGCCCTTCTGGAAACGCTCCCACTACCTCGACCGGATGAACCTCCGGCAGCTCGTGGTGGCTTATTTCCAGCACTATACGATCATCGCCTATCTCAGCCTGACCGCTTTGTGCATCGTCGTGTACGCGGTGCGCCCTGCGGGGTTATGGGCCACCGTTGCATCCATCGCGGCGGCGGTCGTGATCTATCCGCTGGTATGGCACCTGCTCCACCAATACGTGCTGCACGGCAAGTGGATGTGGAAGTCCAAGTGGCTTTCGCCCACCTGGAAGCGCATCCACTATGACCATCACCAGGACCCGAACAACCTCTCCGTCCTGTTCGGCGCTCTCCACACGACCGTGCCAACGATCGCCCTCGCCACGATCCCCGTGGGCTGGCTCATTGGCGGCTTGGGCGGCGCGGCGGCTGCCTTTGCGACCGGCCTGCTCACAACGTGCTATTACGAGTTCATGCACTGCATCCAGCACCTTGCCTTCAAACCGAAGCTGAAGTGGGTGCAGCACATGAAGCAGCGCCACAACGAGCACCACTATTTCGACGAGACCGGCAACTTCGGCATCACCAATTATGGGTGGGACCGCATCCTGGGCACCTATTACGAGAAGAAGGACCGGCCGAAGCGTTCGCCGACTGTCTTCAACCTCGGCTACGACGAGGAGGTGGCGAAGCATTATCCGTGGGTGAAGGAATTGTCAGGCGGCATCGCCAGCGGCCACCCGCGCCGTCGCGCGCTCGGCAAGGAAGGCGCCGGCCGGCAGGCTTCGGCCTGACTGCGCCGGGCCGCTGCCGCCACCAGCCTCCTTCATGCAAGCCGTCTCCGTCGAGCCGGTCGCGGGTAAACGCGACTTCAACGCTTTCGTCGACCTCGCCTATCGCCTGAACCGCGGCAATCCGAACTGGGTGCCGCCGTTGCGCTCCGAGGTCGTGGAGTTGCTGACGCCGGGCAAGAATCCGTTTCACGAGCATGCTAAGGTCCAGCTCTTCCTCGCCCGGCGGGAGGGCCAGATCGTCGGCCGCATTTCCGCGCACTATGATGAGCTCGCGCTGGCCCAGCCGCCTGAGCAGGGGCTCGGCCCCGGCACGGGCAATTGGGGCTTACTGGAAGCGGAGGACGAGGCAGCGGCGCACGCCCTGATCGCGCGAGCCGAAGATTGGCTGCGCGAGCAGGGGATGACGCGCATTCTCGCACCGATCAGCCTGTCAGTCTGGGAGGAGCCGGGCCTGCTTGTCTTCGGCCACGATCATCCCGCGACGATGATGATGGGCTACGATTCCCCACTCTATCAAGGGTGGGTCGAGAATGCCGGCTATAGCAAGGCAAAGTCGCTCTACACCTATGCGCTGCAGGTGAAGGACGGCTTTCCGCCGATCGTTGATCGTATCGTTGCCTCGGGCGAGAAGAACGCGCGCATCAACGTTCGCCGCGTGGATCTGGCCGAGTTCGACCGTGAGGGAAAGATCGCGATCAGCCTTCTCAATGACGCGTGGTCCACCAATTGGGGCTTCGTGCCGTTTACGGAGGCGGAAAAGGTCTATGGCGCGAAGAAGCTGAAGCCGATTACCATCCCCGGCGCTAACATGATCGCCGAGCTGGATGGGGAGCCCGTCGCCTTCATGCTCGCATGGCCGGACATGAACGAGCAGCTGATCCGCATGAACGGCAGGTTGCTGCCGTTCAACTGGTTGAAGCTGCTGCTGTGGCTGCGCCGCCCCCGCGCCCGCACCTTCCGGGTGCCGCTGATGGGCGTTGCAAAGCGGCTTCAGAACTCCCGCCTCGCCAGCCAGCTGGCCTTCATGATGATCGAATATATCCGGCGTGTGGCGGTGCAGGAGCATGGCTGCGAGCGTGCCGAGATCGGGTGGGTTCTGGACGACAATTCCGGCATGATCGCTATCGCAGACGCGATCGGATCCAAGATCAACAAAGAGTATAGGATCTACGGCAAGACCCTCTGACGCAGTTTGGGACAGCTGCGCGAGTAGGGGAACTGCCGCTCTTTGCGCGCTTTATCCTAAGGTGATCGGGCGCTCTTCCGATCATTCCCAGGGAAGGCCATGAGCAGCGACAAGCCGATCCGATCCGCGAAGCCTCGCCTCGGCTGCATCCTTGTGGTCGAGGACGACCCGGTGCTTGCTCTGTCGATCGAGGCGGCGCTGCTTGACGCGGGTGCTCGCAAGGTTGTGCTCTGCTCGAGCATCGCCAGCACGATGGAGGTGCTGGGCGAAGAGAAGCCCGACGGCATTGTCCTGGATGTGCATCTGGCGGATCGCGACGATGGCTGGGCGGTCGCCGAATTGGTGGAGCAGCTTGGCCCACCCCTTCCGCGGATCGTCTTTTCCACTGGCTCGCCCGATGAAATCCCGCCTGCGATTGCCGAGATGGGCCCGGTGTTTGAGAAGCCCTACGACCCCGCTCAGCTCGTCGAAGCACTTTCCGGGGAAGAGCGCCGCGGGCTCTTTGCCCGGATCCGCGCCGCAATCGGCTGAATTCGTGCATAAAGTCGAAGTCGCCTGCGGCGCTTGCCGCAGGCGGATTGCGCTCTCGATCAACCTGGTTAAAGAAGGGGTAAGAAAAAAGGCCTCCGCTCACTTGGAGCGGAGGCCTTTCGGGATCGTATCACCAGCCGCTTGGACGGGAGGGGGGGTCTCGGCGGTGACATTCCTTCAATGACCGGCCCCAAACGGGGTTCCCAAAATTTTGCGCATTTTTTTGGAATGGGTGCGTTGAACCGTTTGCACCTCGCGCTGGAACGCGCCATGCCCGGGTGCAATCATTCAATGCACGGCGCGAGCGCGCCCGGCGGAACCAGTGTTCGCCTGGCCCGTTGTTTGCCGACGATGATTATCGGGAAGGGGTAATAATGTCGATTGGGGCCGAAGTTGCCGCTCATCTGCCGTTTCTGCGACGCTACGCCCGGGCTCTGACCGGATCGCAATCCACTGGAGACGCTTTCGTGCAGGCGACCCTCGAGGCCGCCCTTGCGGACGAGGAGCTTGCGAACTCGCTCAAGGGGGGCCGCGTGCCGCTCTACGCAGCGTTCAATAAGGTCTGGTCCAGCGCCTATATGGAAGTGGCCGAGGACACGTCGGAGCGGGGCCTGCATGAAACGGCCGCGCAGGATCAGCTGCGCAAGATCACGCCGATCAACCGTCAGGCGCTCCTGCTGACGACGGTCGAGGATTTCACGCCGTTCGAGGCGGCTGAGATCATGGGCGTGGGCGAAGATGACGTGCGGCGACTGGTTGCTGAGGCGGTCGAGGAGATCGAGCGCGAGACGACCACGAGCGTGCTGATCATCGAGGATGAGCCGTTGATCTCCATGCAGCTGGAAGATCTTGTCCGCTCGTTGGGTCATGAGATCTGCGGCACGGCGGCGACCCGGACGCAGGCGCTGGAAGTTGTTGGGGAGAGGGCGCCGGGCCTCGTGCTGGCGGATATCCAGTTGGCTGACGGCTCCTCTGGTCTTGATGCTGTCGACGACATTCTCGAGATCGGGTCGGTGCCCGTGATCTTCATCACCGCCTATCCGGAGCGGTTGTTGACCGGCGACCGGACCGAGCCGACTTACCTCATCACCAAGCCGTTCCATGAGGACACCGTCCGCGCAGCGATCAGCCAGGCGCTGTTCTTCGGCTCCAGCCGACCGCTCGCCTGAGGCGGGCGAGCCGTCTCTCCGGGGCAGCACCATCGCCCGCCTCAAGCTCAAGCTGCAGCTGTACTGCGGCGATGAGGTGGCGATGGGCCCCGGAAAGGCCGACTTGCTCGAAGCGCTGGCGCGCGAAGGCTCCATCTCAGCCGCTGCCCGGGCGTTGGGAATGAGTTATCGGCGCGCGTGGGTGCTGGTCGATCAGATGAACCGCTGCTTCACCCATCCGCTTGTCGAGACGCAGGCGGGGGGTGGGCGCCGGGCTGGCGCGCGGCTCACGGCCGAAGGCGAGGCAGCCCTGCGAGCCTATCGGGAACTCTCCGCACAGGTGGAGCAGGTTGCGCAGGGTTCCGCCGTCCAGGCCCTTAACGATGCGCTGCGAGAGCGACCACTCCCCACGCGCGACGGCTAGAGGAACGTCGGCAGCGGGGGCTATCGAATACCTTCGCCGCCCCCTCCCGCTTCAGGGCGCGATCAACACCTTGCACTGGCCGGTGCGCCGCTTCAACGTTTCGAAAACGTCTGGCGTGTCCGCGAGCGAGATGGTCTCCGTAACCAGCAGCCGCGGTTCAGCTGCGCCGTCCTCCAGCGCGGTCAGTGCGGCAATATATTCGTCGCGAGTGAAGAAGGCGCTGGTGACAAGGCGCACCTCCTTGCTCAGCATTGCGAAGCTGTTGAACGTGTCCGGCTGGGTGCACAAACCCAGCAACAGGATCGTGCCGCGCGGTCGCACCTGCTCCACAGCCTGAGCGATTAAACCGGGGATGCCGACGCACTCGAACACGATATCGGCCTTGCCGCCGAGCGCTTGCTCTGCGCTTCCCACCGGGTCCTGTGGGTCCACGACGAAGACATCAGCTCCCATTTCGGTGGCGCGCTCGCGCTGGAACTCGGCGACATCCTGCACCGCCACTTGCGCCGCGCCGAACCGCCTGGCCCAAAACGCTACTGCCAGGCCGATTGGCCCCGCGCCGAGCACCAGCACCCGGTCCCCGGCCTTGAGGCCCGAGAGGTTCACGCCGTGCAGCGCCACCGCCAACGGCTCGATGATCGCACCATCCGCCAGACTGAGGCCGCTGGGCAGGGGAACGCACTGGTTGGGGCGGGTCAGCGCATACTCGGCGTAGCCACCGCCCTGCAGGCGGAAATTCGCGCACCAGGCGACCTCGCCCTTGCGGCACGCCTCGCACGCACCGCAACTCGCGAGCGGGATGACGGAGACGAGATCGCCCGCCTTCAGGCTCGTCACCTCGCGCCCAGTCTCAACCACCTCACCGGCAAATTCATGCCCCAGCACGTCACCATGCTGGCACCCATAGGCGGGGTCTTCGGTCATGTGCAGGTCGCTGCCGCAGATGCCGCAACGGCCGACCTTCACCACGATCTGGTCTGCCGCCGGCTCCGGGTCAGGCAGGGACTCGAACGCGAGTGGCTGGTGGAGCCCCTGAAAGGTGACCGCCTTCATCGCCTCACTCCGCGCCGATCACCAGGACCGGCTTTACCACATGACCGCTCTCGCTCGCCTCGATAGCCCCGTTGATCTGTTCGAACGGGAAAGTCTGGATCAGCCGTTCATAGGGGAACCGTCCCGCCAGGTGGTGGTCGATGAGTTCCACCAGAAACGGACCAACATCGCTGTCGCCGCCCAAGATGCCCATCACCCGGCGCCCGCCGCCCATGAACTCCGCCTCGTTGAAGCTGATCATGTCGGCTGGGTCGGAGGCGCCGACGATGCCGCAGATGCCCCGTGGCGCGAGCAGGCTCCACGCCTGCTGGATGATCGTATTGATGCCGGTCGTGTCGAAGACATAGCCGAGCCCCTGCGGGCACAGCTCGCGGATCTTGCCTGGCGCATCGTCCCGTCCGTTGAAGGCGTGGGTGGCTCCCAACTCCTTCGCCAGCGCGAGCCGCTCATCATTCACGTCCACCGCGATGATCGGGTTCGCCCCCGCAATCTTCGCCGCCATGATCGCAGCCATGCCGACGGTGCCCGTCCCGAAGACGGCGATCGGCAGCCCTTCGCGCACCTCCATGCTTCGCAGCACCGCGCCCGCGCCCGTCATCAGGCCGCAGCCGATCGGCGCTAGCCGCTCCAGCGGAAGATCGGCCGCGCGCTCCGGCACCTTCACCACGTTGCGCTGATGCGCTATCGCATGCGTGGCGAAGGCGGATTGGCCAAAGAAGTTGGCGTTCATCGGCTGGCCCTGGTGGAAGACGGCCGGCGTTCCGTCCGCCCTCATCCCGGACCAGTTGTGCGGGTAGAAGTTGTAGCAATAGGTGGGGGCATCGACCTCGCAGCTCGGGCATTCGCCACAGCTGTTGAAGCTCATCACCACACGGTCGCCCGGCTGGGCCACCGTCACCGCGCTGCCGACTTCCTCTACGATCCCGGCACCTTCATGGCCCAGGATGACGGGCAGCGGTACCGGCAGCTGCGCGTCACGCACCGCCATGTCGGTGTGGCAGATGCCGCAGGCGACGATCCGCACGCGCAGCTCGTCGTGTCGCAGTTCGTCCAGCTCGACCTCTTCGATGGCGAACGGATGATCATGGCCGCGGCAGATCGCGGCTTTCGCGGAAGTGGTCATTGATTCTCCTGTCAGTCGATCGGCTTGACGGGGCCGAGCTGCATGCCCCCGTCAATCATCACATGCGCTCCGGTCATGTAGCTGCCCGCATCGGAGGCGAGCAACAGCGCGAGCGGCTTGATCTGGTAGGTCTCCGCCATGCGGCCGACCGGCACGAGCTCGTCCCACGCGCGCTTGGCGGCCGGGTTCTTCTTCACCCAGCCATCGCCGATATTGGTGACGAACGGACCGGGCGCGATGGCGTTGACGCGGATGCCGTAGGCCGCAAGCTCATAGGCCGCGTGGCGCATGAAGTGCTTCACGCCCGCCTTGGCCGCCATGTAAGGTACGCCGACGATCGCCTCGTTCACCTCCGCCGCGTTGGAACTGGTGATGACGATGGCACCGCCGCGCCGCCCGCCGCGGCCCTCGTTCGCCTTCATCACCCGGGCAGCTTCGCGGACCGTGTGGAACACGCCAGTGAGATTGATACCGATCGAGCGGTCCCAGGCCTCCTTGGGGTAAACATCGATCTGACCGGCTGGATTGCGGGTGTTTTCCGGGCTCCAGAAGCCGTTGCCCACGTCCAGCCCGGCATTGGCGAAGGCGATGTCGCACCCGCCATAGGCCGCGACGTGCTCGTCAAAGGCGTGCGCCACCTGGTCCAGGTCCGAGACATCACAGGCGGCCCAGCGAACCACATAGCCCGCCTGCACCAGCCTGTGCGCCTCGCGCTCTGCCCCTTCGGCGTCGATGTCGGTCAACGTAACCTTCGCGCCCGCTTCGGCCATGCATTCCGCATAGGCGAGGCCGATGCCGCTGGCGGCGCCGGTCACGAGTGCCGAGCGGCCCTTGATGTCAAACTGGTCGAGTGTCTTCGGCCCTTCCATCGCCTCTCCCATCGTCCCGTCTAGCTCGGGATCTCTTTCGCTTTTCCTGCAAGCTGCAACGAGACCCCGGCAAGGCCGGGATCTCTCTCAGACCCTTCCGCCAGCCTAAAGGTAAAGCTGCCGGTTGATCTCCAGCCCATTCTCGCGGCAGTACGTCTCGTAGTGGTTGATGAACCACCACACGTCCAACGTCTCCACGAAGTTGCCGTTCTCGTCGTAGAACTCGTTGGCGCCCTGCATCCAGAAGAAGGCCTTCATGCCATCCTCATCGTCGGTGACGAGCGTATGCGCGTGGCCGGGAAACTCGGTGATGAACTCACCGGGATGGCACACCCAGTCATATTCCAGGTACCGGAAGCTGCCCTCCAGCCCGATGGCCCAGACCATGCCTCGATGCTTGTGCGTGCCGATCACGCCCTTGGACTTGATCCAGAGCACATTGGCATAGACGTTGTTGCGCACATCGAAGGCGAGGTGGCGGATCGCCGCATTGTCGCCGAACGGCACCCAGGGGCTGTCCGCCTCGTCGTTCGACACGTAGCTGCCCGGGCGCACATAGCGGTCCAGCACTGCGCTGTGGATCTCCGGCACCTGCACGATCTTGTAGGCGCCCGAGGGCGGAGCCTTCATCCCGCCCTGCAGCTTGCTGCCCGCGATCTCGGCAGGCTCTTTTTCTTGCGTCGCCATCAGAGGTACAGCTTCGGATTGATGGGGAGGCCCTGCTCTTTGCAGTAGCTCTCGTAGTGGTTCATGAACCAGAATACGTCGGTGGTCTCGACGAAATTGGCGTCCGCATCGTAGAAGTCGATCGGCCCCTGCATCCACCCGAACAGCTTCACGCCTTCCGGATGGTCGGTGACCAGCGTGTGGCTTTCGCCCGGCGTTTCGAGGATCACGCCGTGGGGGCGGGCAACCCAATCATATTCGAGATAGCGCACCGAGCCTTCGAGGCAGACCATCATGATCGTCCCGCGATGGAAGTGCGTGCCGATCACCCCCGGGCCCTTGATCCACAGGATGTTGGAGAAGATGTTCTGCCGCACGTCAAAGGCGATGTGCTTGATCGCGGCGTTGTCGCCGAACGGAACCCATGGGCTCTCATTATCGTCAGGCACGTCGATGTAGCGGCCGCCCGGCGACGTGCGCGCGACCAGGTCGCGATAGGCGTAGGGGACATCGACAATTTCCCGCTTTTCGGACGGCGGGGCTTTCATCTGGGTTGCCATGGTGTCTCTCCGTGGATGTGAAAGGCGCGCCGCTCTTCGGAGTCGCCGTTGCTGTTGAAATTAGAGGCTTTCGCGCGCTTGTCACCCGTGTCCGGGG
This sequence comes from uncultured Erythrobacteraceae bacterium, assembly GCA_966251025.1. Lineage (GTDB taxonomy): Bacteria > Pseudomonadota > Alphaproteobacteria > Sphingomonadales > Sphingomonadaceae > Croceibacterium. The sequence continues at coordinate 316,046 of CBINJM010000001.1, forward strand.
CAGGCCGCGCTCCTCAGGGGCTGACCCGCGGCGAAACGCGCCGGGCGAGGGCGGCCGGGGCGGTTTCCCGCAGGCCCAGCGCGATCACGCCGGCCGTCAGCGACAGTGCAATCAGTAGCCACAGGAAGGTTTCGAGCCCGAAGGCATCGTTCAGCATGCCGGCGATTGGCGGGCCGAACACGCCTCCGAGGATTTCACATGATCCCATCGCCAGGCCAAGCACCGTCGCATGAAAGCGCGGGTCCACCGTCTCCGACGGCACCGTGGCCATGAACAGCGGGAAGATCCCGTTCACCGCCCAGCCGATGAAGAAGATCGCGCCCAGCACCACCGCGCTGCCTTCGTAATACAGCGCGCCCAGTGGGCCGATCACCGCGAGGAAGGGCAGCGCCACCATGATCGGCTTGCGCCCGATCCGGTCGGACAGGCTGGAGATGGTAAAGCTGTAGAACGCCGCCGCCGCGCCCAGCGCGCTGGTGATGTAGCTCATCGTCTGCGCGTCATAACCGCGCACCTGCGTGAGGTAGATCGGCATGAAGGTGAAGGTGATGACGAAGTGGCCCACCAGCAGCACGCCCATCGCGACGCAAATCCAGATGTTGCGGATCTTCATGGCGGAGAGGATCGACATCGTCTCCGCGCCTTCGGCGGACTTGGCGGGCTTGGCCGGCTCGTCCAGCAGGAACCAGATCGCCGCGGCGGACAGGATGCCGGGCAGGGCGGCAATGTAGAACGCCTCCCGCCAGCCGTAATTGCTCGCGATCCACACCAGTAGGATGGGCGCCAGGAAGCTGCCCAGCAGGTTGGAGCCGAGGTTCTGCGCCACGCCCTGGGCGAGCCCGCGCCGCTCGTCCGAAACCTCGGTCGCCACCATCGCATGGCTGATCGGCATCACGCCACCTTCCGCCGCACCCATCAGCAGCCGCGCCGCCAGCAGGAAGGCGAAGCTCGCCGCCAGTCCCGTTAGGAAGGAGCACAGCGAGAAGGCAACCGTGGACAGCACCAGCAGCAGCTTGCGGTTGCCGATCGCGTCGGAGAGCTTCCCGATGCCGAAGGCCGCCAGCGCCCAGGTGAAGCTGAGCCCGCCACCGATGATGCCGATCTGCGTCTGCGTCAGCCCCAGTTCCGGCTGTACGAACGGCATCAGGAAGTTCAGCGCCTGCCGGTCGAAGAACACGATCCCGAAATTGAGGCTGAGGATCAGCACCAGCATGAACTGGTATCCGGCCGATTTCCGCACCGGCGGTGCGCCATGAAGGGCAGTGGTGGAGTGCATGTCCTCGTTCTCTCCCGGCCGCCAGTATCGGGGGGCGGCTCCCCGGAAAGTCAGGCGTTGATCACATGAATGGACGGACCGGCTCGCTGCCGTCCCACCCCTGGCTCGCGCGCCAGAAACGGGTGAAGGTATCGTCCATGCCCGGCGTCACCGGCAGCAGCTCGATGAACCCCTTAGCCGCGCCCTCTCCGTTGTCGAGATACACTACCTCGCCGCCGGTCGGCACGCTGGCGCGGAACGCCTCGTGATAGCCGCGCGATTGGTAGTCGCGGCTGGAAGCCTCCACATCAGCGCAGGCGATGCCGAGATGGTGGAAGCCAAACCCGCGCCGCTCGATCGTCTCGCGATAGACGGAGGGGTTGGTGTCCATCGGCTGGATCAGCTCGATCAGCATGTGCCCGGCAAAGCCCATCGCAAGGGTGATGTCCGCTCGCGATTCCTCGCCGCGATAGGTCTGCCCCGGCGTCAGAAAATGCGGCAGCACGAAGAACGGCCCGGCGCGCATGTCCGCCACCCACTGCCGGATCGCAGCCTGAAGATCCTCCACGATGAAGGCGGTCTGCGCCACACCTTCCATCGGCTGGCCGTAGCCGAGCGTCGCTGCCATGTCCCCTCCCGGCCGTCCGCAATGGCAGCCTTTCGCAATGGCTCGCCAATCGGCACGACAAAGTCAATCTCGCTGATGCGCCGGCGCCATGCTAGAACAACCCCGATTATCGGGAGAGTGCCATGCCCTTGCCCATCTGGATCGCCATGCTCGTCGCTCTGGCGGTGGCGTTCCTTCCCGTGTGGCTGGCCGTGGCGAAGCAGCGGAAGGACAAGTAGCGGATGGCAACCCAGCTCAGGCGCAACCTGCAGTGTAGCGAGGCGGAATGGACCGCACGGCAGGAACTTGCCGCCTGCTATCGTCTGTTCGACCATTTCGGCTGGTCGGAGTCGATCTACAACCACATCACCTTGCGGGTCCCGGGTGAGGATGCCTTCCTCATCAACCCTTACGGCCTGCTGTGGAGCGAAGTCACCGCCTCCAACCTGGTCAAGATCGACTCGGAGGGTAACAAGCTGTGCGGCTCCTCCTTCCCGGTGAACAAGGCCGGATTTACCCAGCACGGCCTGTTCCACAAGCACCTCGATTGGGCGCATGCCATCGTCCACACCCACACGCCGGACACGATGGCCGTGTGCAGCAGCGCGGACGGACTGACAGCGACCAATTTCTACGCCTGCTTCTTCGCCGGGCAGGTCGCCTATCACGATTTCGAAGGCATCACCGTGCGCGCGGAAGAGGGGGAGCGGCTGCTCGCCAATCTCGGCGACAAGCGCGTGCTGATGCTGCGCAATCACGGCCCGGTGGTGCTGGGCGAGACGCTCTACGAGATGTTCTTCAACTATTACATGCTCCAGCGCGCGTGCGAGATCCAGGTGAAGACCGCAGCGCTCGGCCGGCCGATCCACGTCTCGCCAGAGGTGATCGCCGTCCACCAAAGGGACAGGGACGAGGTCGCGCTCAAGGATTTCGGTCGCGCCGATTTCGAAGCATGGGTGCGCAAGCTCGATACGATCACCACGGATTGGCGTGAGTGACCTTCCACACCAAAACCTGCCCGAGATGCGGCGGGCGGATGGAGCAGGGCTTCGTGCCCGAGGCGAAGGATCATTCGACCAAGGTGCAGATGTGGGTGGAAGGCGCGCCGAAGAAGGGCTGGGCGGGGCTCAAGCTGCGTGGCCTTCGCACGATCGAGATTCAGACCTTCCGCTGCCAACGCTGCTCGCTTCTCGAAAACTATGCACCAGAAGGCTGAGCGGGGTCGCGCAACCGCCCGTCCCCCGCTAATCGCGTGCCTCGATGACCGACCTGACCGTCAACGGCCGCCCCCTGCGTTTCGCGATGGACCCGCAGACGCCGCTTCTGTGGGCGCTGCGCGATGCCGCGAACCTCACCGGGACCAAGTACGGCTGCGGTGTCGGCGATTGCGGCGCCTGCATGGTGCTGGTGGATGGGGCGGCGCTCCGCAGCTGCCTCGTGACACTGGCGGAGGCGGAGGGCCGCGTCATCACTACGATCGAGGCGCTGTCGCGCGATCGGTCCCACCCCGTGCAGCAGGCGATGGTGGCGGAACAGGCGATTCAGTGCGGCTTCTGCACGCCTGGCATTGTCATCGCCGCCGCAGCCCTGCTTGCCCGAAACTCAAATCCCTCGGAGGAAGAGATTGTCGCGGCAATCCCCAACCTCTGCCGCTGCGGGGTGTATCCGCGGCTGGTCGCGGCGATCCGCAGAGCCTCGCGCGTGGTGCGCCGACAGGAACGGATCAGCGCCGCCCCGCCGCCCGGCATCGACACAAGCGACGCGGCGGCTTCCGTCCCCGCGATCCGCGCCCCCGAACAGGAGAGCACACGGCCATGAAGGCAACGATCTGGCACAACCCCAAATGCGGCACGTCTCGCAAGGTGCTGGAGGCTTTGCAGCAGCGCGATGATGTGGAGCTGGAGGTCGTCGAATACCTCAAGCAGCCCCCCAGCCGCGACAAGCTCGCCCAGCTCTTCCGCGATGCAGGGCTGACGCCGCAGGAAGGGCTGCGCCTGCGTGGCACCGATGCGGAGGAGCGCGGATTGCCGCAATCTGACGCGGAGACGGTGCTGGACGCCATGGCTGCCGACCCGATCCTCATCGAACGGCCGCTGGTGGAGACGGAGAAAGGCGTTCGCCTCTGCCGCCCCGCAGAATTGCTCGAGCAAATTGTCTGAACCCGACTGAGCGCCCTGTGCATTCTGCTTGCGGTCCGCTTGTAACGGCTGGCTGGGAGCACTGCGTTCCTACGGTCACGCTTGCAATGTCGGGCCATATTTGCCAGTCGCATAGCTGTCCCGGGGGCGCCGTCAGGGCTCCTGCGCGCAGCAAGAGGGAGCGCATTTTCAGCAATGAACGGCACTGACTTGGCCGAGGAGCGCCGCCGCTCCGGGCCCCTGCGGCGCATGGGCACCAAGGCGAAGGAGGCGCTCGGCCCTGCCGGCGTGTTCTTCCGCGGATTTCTGGAAAGCCCACGGATGGTCGGCTCGATCATCCCGTCATCGCGCGCCACGATCGAGAAGATGCTGGAGCCGGTCGATTGGAACCGCTGCAAGCTGTTCGTGGAATACGGGCCGGGTGTCGGGACCTTCTGCGGCCCGGTGCTCGAGCGGCTGCAGCGCGATGGCGAGCTGCTGGTGATCGACACCAACCCGCTCTACATCGACTATCTGCGCCGGACGATCCGCGACAGTCGCTTCTCCGCCGTGCTCGGTTCGGCAGAGGATGTGGAGCGCATCGTCCGTTCCATCGGGCATGAGCAGGCGGATTACATTCTTTCCGGCCTTCCTTTCTCTACCCTGCCGGAGGGTGTCGGCCCTGCCATTGCCGCCGCTACGCACCGCGTAATCCGTCCGGGCGGCGCTTTCCTCACCTATCAGTTCAGCGGCGTCGCGCGCGATCTTACGGCGCGCTATTTCCCGCGGGTGGAGACGGGCTTCGTCTGGCGCAATGTTCCGCCCTGCCTGCTCGCCTGGGGCTGGAAGGAAGGCGAGCGCGCCGCCGATTAGGCGCTGCGAAGCCTGCGGCCTTGGGCGGCAGAGCTGGGACCAGCGCGCAAGGCGGCCGAAATCGTCCGGCCGCCAACAGCGCCATTACCTATTCAGCACCCTCGCTCGTGCGCTCGGCCATAGCCCAGGGCCCCGAAAGCTGGCGGTGGGCCGCCGCCAGCACCGCCACGTAGATCACCGCCGCAACCGCGCCGATCAGGCCCGAGATGATCGCGGAGATGATCAGCCCCGCGCTGTCCCCCACGACCAGTGCAAGCGTTCCGACCAGCAAGCCGAGCACAATGGAAATCACCACGTAGACCAGCACCAGCAGCAGGTAGAACAGGAACAGGCGCAGGGCATTGCCCTTGGTCAGCCGCCAACTGCGGCGCAGCACCGCGAGCGGGTTGTGCACCTTGTCGATCGCAATCACAGGTGCCCAGAGCGACAGCTTGACCGCAAGGTAGACGAAGAACACCAGCAGCCCCAGCCCGAGGGTCACGCCGATCACAGCGCCTCCCGCCTCACCCAGCGCCGCACTCATCAGGCCGATCAACAGCCCCAGAACCACGCCCACCAGAACCATGCCGAGGATCAGCAGGAGGAAGGTGCCGATGGCCGGCAGCAGCCCCCTCAACCCCGTGTTGATCGCCTGCCCTACCGTCGGCCGGCTGCGATCGCGCAGTAGCGCCAGCATCCCCAGATAGCCGACAGTCTGCACCAGCGCGACCAACGCCAAGAGCCATCCCCAATCGGCATAGAAGGCCAGCACCTGCGCCTGCATCGCTTCGGGATCGCTGACGAGGGCATCCATCCCCGGCACCGCGAAGCCGCTGGCGACGCTGGGCAGAAAGAAGAAAATTCCCGCGATGACCGACAGCACCTCCCGGTTGGCCTTGATCATCGCCGTGGCATCCCGCCACGCCTCGCTCATGTCGAATGTCATGCGCATAATTCTCCCCGGCCGCGCGTCGGCGCGCTTGATAAGCGCCTTTGCAGTCGCCACGCAAACGTCGTGACACAGATGGATCGAAAGCTGGCGGGCGATCCCCCGCTGGAATGGCGCCGCAGCACCACTCAGGTGCCCTATCGACAGGCGCTGGCGGAGCAGCACGCACGAAACGAGGCGATCGCGCGCGGCGATGCGGCCGAGCTGATCTGGCTGCTCGAGCATCCGCCCGTCTACACCGCCGGCACCAGCGCCGCCGCTGGTGAGCTGCTGGACCCGCGCTTCGACGTGGTGGAGAGCGGGCGGGGCGGGCGCTACACCTATCACGGCCCCGGCCAGCGCATCGGTTATGTGTTGCTCGACCTGCGGAAGCGCGGGCGCGATGTGCGTTGCTTCGTCCACGGGATCGAAAAATGGGTGATCGCAACGCTCGCCCGTTTCGGCGTGGAAGCGTGGGCCGTGCCGGAGCGCGTGGGCATCTGGACGAGGGATGTGGACGGCACCGAGGCGAAGATCGGTGCGATCGGCGTGCGCGTGCGGCGCTGGGTGACGATGCACGGCTTTGCGGTCAATCTGGACCCGGATCTCACCCATTTCACCGGCATCGTGCCCTGCGGCATCGCGGAATATGGCGTCACCAGCCTCGCCCGGCTGGGCCTTGCGGTCAGCGCCGACGAGTGGGATGAGGCTCTGCATGCGGAGGCGGATCGCTTCCTCGCCGCGCTGAACGCATCGGAGCTTAGAACGTGCGCCTCCTGAACCTTCCCCTGGCAATTCTGCTGCCGATAGGCCTGTTGGCGGCCTGCGGAGATGGCGGGACGCCGTCCGATGACGAGCGCTCCGCGACGGGCGAAGTGCTGGAAGGCACGATCAGCGATTCGATGCTCCCTCTGGCAACGGTAACCTCTCAGCCTCCGCTCCTGGCGCCGGAGGAACAGGAGGGCGATGGGCGCACTTCGCGTGTCGGCGGCGGTGCTTCAGGCTCCGCGACAGCAGCAGGCGAGAGCGCGCAAGCTGACGCTGCTCCGGCGTCGGAGGAGCGGCCTGCCGAGGACGCCGAGACCCTCGAATAGTCGGGAACAGGCGCCGCGGCAGGAGGACAACGCCGCTATTCTCCGGCACGGGCGAGAAGCCGCTTCGCCTGCAAGAGATGCGGCTGGTCGATCATGCGGCCGTTCAGCTGCACCGCTCCCGCGCCGGGCGAGGCGGCAAACGCGTCCACGATCGCCTGCGCGTCGGCCAGCTGCTCCGCATTGGGGCTGAAGGCGGCGTTGATGACCGGCACCTGATCGGGATGGATCGCGAGCATCCCCGCAAATCCGTCGGCGTGCGAATCCGCGGCGATGCGCCCAAGCCCCTGCAGGTCGCGAAAGTCGGCATGGAGCGTGTCGATCGCCAGCCTGCCTGCCGCATGGGCAGTCAGCAGCACCTGCGCGCGGATCATCCGGAAAGCGTCTGTCCATCCACCGCTCGCGTCGCGCTTGCGTGTGGCGCCGAGAGCCGCGGAAAGATCCTCTGCACCCCAGGTCAGGCCGGCAAGCCTCGGAAGCGCCGCTGAGGCATAGCTGGCGATGCCGATTGCAGCTGCCGGTGTCTCGCTCACCAGCGGCAGGAGGCGCGTTGTGCCCGTGGGAATGTCATGACGGGCCTCTAGCCTCTCAAGCTCCGGCGACAGCAAAGCCAGCTGCTCAGGGCCGGCGGCCTTGGGCACCATCAGCCCGGCTGGCCGGGCCGGGAGCACGGCCGCGCAATCCTCCCGCCACAGTTCCGTATCGAGCGCGTTGATCCGCACCCAAGGCTGGAACGCTGCCTCTCGCGAATGCGCCTCCAGCCATTCGCGTGCCATGCCGCGCGCCCGGGCCTTGCCCTCTGGCGCGACCGCATCCTCAAGGTCCACGATCACGACGTCCGCGCCGCAATCCGCCACCTTGGCCAGCTTTCGCTCGCTGTCGCCGGGGGCGAACAGCCACGATCGCGCCTTGATCAGATCGGCCATCAACTCCGCCTTCCTCCCGGTCCACCCGCAACCCTATAGCCATGCGGCGCAGGCGCGCTAGACGGCGGCGATGGACTCGGCTTCTCCGTCAGCCTCCGCGCGCCTGCTGCCGCTCGCCGCGTTGATCGGCGGCAATGGGGCGCTGGCGTTGGGGCCGTGGTTCGTCCGGCTGATCGATACCGGCCCGGTGTCGGCCGGCTTCTGGCGCGTTGGGCTGGCACTGCCCGTGCTGGCGCTGCTCGCCCGCGCAAATCGGCAGGCGCTGAGCGGGATCCCGCGCGGCGTGCTGGCGGCGGTGATGCTCGGCGGCGTGTTCTTCGCGCTGGATCTTGCCAGCTGGCATGTCGGCATCGGCATGACTCGCCTCGCCAATGCGACCCTGTTCGGCAATTCGGGCAGCCTCATCCTGATGGTGTGGGGCTTCGTCGCGTGGCGCCGGCTGCCGCATGGCGGCGAGTGGGCGGCGCTGATCGCCGCATTGGCAGGGGCCGGCGTGCTGCTCGGCCGCTCGCTCGACATCGCGCCCACCAGCTTCATAGGCGATCTCTACTGCCTCACCGCCGGACTGTTTTACGCTGGCTATCTGGTCATCCTGCAGGATGCGCGCAAAGAGCTGGGAAGCTGGGCACTGCTGACCTGGTCCTGCGCCGCCGGTGCCCCGGTCTTGCTGGTGTTGGCGATTGTTCTGGGAGAGCCGGTCCTGCCGCAAGGGGGGCCGAGCAGCTGGTTACCAGTGGCCGGTCTCGCCATCAGCAGCCAGCTCGTCGGGCAGGGGCTGCTGGTTTACGCCTTGCGCCATTTCTCCGCCCTCACCGTCGGCATCGCCCTGCTGACCCAGCCCGCGGTCGCCGCATTGTCGGGCTGGCTGGCTTTCGGTGAACTCCTTGGCTCGCTGGATTTCATCGGCATGGCGATGCTGGCCGGGGCGCTGGTTCTGGCGCGGGCGGAGCGCCCCGGCACGCGCGGCGACCGCGCGCAAGCTCAGCCGCCGGCCTAGCCGCTCAGCCCGGCAGCGCCCGCGCGTAGAGCACGTGCCGAGCCTCCACCTCCTGCAAGTCCGGCCCCTTCAGCGTCAGCCGCGCCTGCTCCAGCAGGCGGTCTCCCTCGCGCCGTAGCAGCGCCTTGCGGCTGTCGTCCGGGATCGACTCGGCTGCACTGCGCAGCGAGTCCAGCATCACCATGGCCGCCAGCCTGCTGGTTGCGACACTGCCACGCACTGCGCCAAAGCCGCGCGCCAGGAAGTGGGCGAAGTCATCCGGCAGCGGCAGCACGCTGCGGGCCTTCAGGTCCTCCTCGGTGACGCGTTGGCGCAGGTCGCGCCGACCCAGTTCTGCGGTGGCCGCCCCCAGCCAGTGAAGGGATGTGATGGCGGTGAAGGGATCGTTGATGCCCGGCGACAGGGCGCGCAACGCAATTTCCACCAGTTCGTCGATCAGGAAATGCGGATCCTGCTCCGGGGTCCGCGATGCTCCTACCGTAAAGGCGCGGCGCACGCGGTCACAAAGATCCTTGTCCATCTCCCCCCGGCAGAGGCGCGCCAGCGGCTTGCCCGGATGGACGAAGTCGCCCGTCCGGACCTCCAGAGCGATGAGGCAGCCATATTTGTGCGCCGCCTTTGCCAGCTCCTCGAAATCGATCAGCTGGATATAGCCTGTCACCCCGGCCCCGACTCGCGAACCCTCGGGCGAGGGCCCGTCCTCCTCCCCGTGATCCCGCTCGGGAAAATCGCTCCTGATGTCGGCCAGCAGCCTCTTGCCGATACCTTCAAGCACGGTGTTGATGCGGATGCTGGCGGGGATGTGGTTCAGGAAGTAGACGAGAACCGCGATCGACAGGCCCATCAGCCCGAATGCGACCAGAAGCGAAAGCTGCGGTACGAAGCCGGGCAGATCGGTGGCCGCAGCGTTTTGCACGCTTTCCGTGGCTTCCTCTTCGCCGCGGACCGACCGCAACACGATCACCGCATAAACGAAGGTTCCGATGAAGGTGGCGAGGGAGAACTGGTTCCCGCGATCCTCCATGAAGTTGGTCAGCAGGCGTGGTCCGTAATTGCCGCTGGCATAGGCAACGGCGGCGATGGTGATGGAGAAGACCGTGGAGGCGACGCCGATCATGGAGCCCGCGATCACGGTCAGCAAATCGCTCGCCCCGCTGGGGCGTGCGGGCATGATCCACTCGACCTCGTTCAATCCTTCGGCGAAGCCGCTACGGTCCAGATAAACCATCAGGATCGCCAGCACGCTCGCCCCGATTGCGAACAATGCGGGATAGAACCAGTAATTGGCGTTGAGGCGCGACCATAACCAGCCCATTTCGTTCATGCGGGTGTGAACGCGCATATGGCCGAGAGAGTGCCAGGGCGCCTCGACCACGAGAGACATTCTCCTTCCATTCCTGTAAAACCTTCAGCAGCACGATTGGCTTCGGGAGTGGCTGAGAATGGCCGGTGGAGCACAGGATGCGGCCGGAACCCTCCAGAACGCAGCGGAGACGATCAGCGCGCTTGCTTCGCTCGCTTGGCCGGTGATCGTCGGCCTCTTGGTGTGGAAGCTCCTGCCCTTCGTGAAGGCGATCATCGAATCGCGTGCCTTCTCCATCAAGGTGGCGGGGATGGAGATCAGCGTACAGGACGCGACGGACCAGTTGCGCACGCAAATCGAGGATCTGCAGCGGCAGGTCCTGGCGCTTCGCACTGGCGAAGGGCCGGCGGCGGAAAGCGATCAGCCGGCCGGCGCAACCTCCCGCAGTCTGGCGTCGGAGCCGGCGGCGGGAGGGGCGGTCTTATGGGTGGACGATCATCCCTCCGCCAATGCCTTCGAGATCGCGCAGCTGCAGAGCATGGGCGTTCCCGTGATCAAGGCGCAGACGACGGCGGAGGCGATGGAGGCGATCGGCCGCCATGCGGGCATTCGCGCGATCATCTCGGACATGGGGCGGCAGGAGGGCGGCACCTATCACGGCCGCGCGGGTATCGAGCTGCTGACCGCCCTGCGCCACGCGGGAGTGGATGCGCCCTACGTCATCTACACGACCGCCAAATACGCGAAGCAGCGTGATGACGAGGTGAAGGCGGCCGGAGGAGACGGCGCGATCTCCTCACAGGTGGAGCTGCTGGGCTGGCTCCGGCGAACGGTAGGCGGCGCTGACGCCTAGCCCGCCCGCCGGACCCGAGTTCTAAACTCGCCCGAGATCGCCCCGGCCGATCGTGCCGCTCGCCATCTCCAGCATTCGGTCCAGCGCGCCCTTCGCCTTCAGCCGCAGGCCTTCCTCGATCTCGATCCGCGGCTGCAGGTCACGCAGCGCGACGTACAGCTTCTCCATCGTGTTGAGCGCCATGTAGGGGCAGATGTTGCAGTTGCAGTTGCCGTCCGCCCCCGGCGCGCCGATGAAATTCTTCTCCGGCAGCGCCTTTTCCATCTGGTGGATGATGTGCGGCTCGGTCGCGACGATCAGCGTGTTACCCTCGAAGGTCTTGGCGAATTGCAGGATCGCGCTGGTGGAGCCCACCAGGTCCGCATGGTCGATGATGTGCGGCGGGCATTCCGGGTGCGCCGCTACTGGCGCGCCGGGGTGCTGCTCCTTCAGCTTCAGCAGTTCCCGCTCGCTGAACGCCTCGTGCACGATGCACACGCCCGGCCACAGCAGCATGTCCCGGTCGAACTTGCGGTTGAGATAGCCGCCCAGGTGCCGGTCCGGCCCGAAGATGATCTTCTGGTCCTTCGGGATCTGGCTCAGGATCGTCTCGGCCGAAGAGCTGGTGACGATGATATCGGACAGCGCCTTCACCTCTGTCGAGCAGTTGATGTAGGTCAGCGCGATATGGTCCGGGTGCGCCTCGCGGAAGGCGCGGAACTTCTCCGGCGGGCAGCTGTCCTCCAGCGAACAGCCGGCATCGAGGTCCGGCAGCACGACGATCTTGTCTGGGCTCAGGATCTTCGCGGTGTCCGCCATGAACTTCACGCCGCAAAAGGCGATCACCTCCGCATCGGTATCCGCCGCCTTGCGGGAAAGCTCCAGCGAATCGCCGACATAGTCCGCAAGGTCCTGCAGTTCGGGCTTCTGGTAGTAGTGCGCCAGGATCACCGCGTTGCGCTCGCGCCGCAGCCGTTCGATCTCGGCGCGCAGGTCTGTGCCGGTCAGAGGGCTCGGCTGGGCAGTCATGCATGTTCCTTTCAGGCAGGGGCCGCCCGCCAGAAAGGGCGCCGCTCCGCCCGGCCGAGATAGGTTCCTTAGGCCGCCCCCGCAACAGAGGACGCGAAGGCCATGTAAGGCGGCCAGATGGACAGCAGTGTTACGGTGAACAGCGTCGCGATCACCGCGAACCCGACTGCCAGCGTCGCCGGATGCACAGTGCCCCGGCGCACCATGTCATGTCGGGCGATCAGCAGGACGAAACAGAGCTGCAGGCTCATCTCCATGTAGGGACCCCACGGCCCCAGAAGCGGCATGGGCAGCAGCCGCCCCAGCGCAGGCTCCAGCAGCAGGATGCCGGAACCGAGCATCAGCCGTCGGTGCCAGTCGCTCTGCCGCCGTTTGGCGATGCCCCAAACCACCAGCGCCGCGAACATCAGCGGGCTGACCGATGTCAGAGCCAGGAAATAGGCATCGGTGAAGAACGGCGGCACCCGGTGCAGCTCCACCGCGCGAAGGCCGGTATAGAGCCCGGTCAGCACGATCGCGGCCAGCATGCCAAGGCTTGCCCAGCCGAGCTTGCGGTGCAATTCGCGGGAGCCGCCCTGTGCCAGCAGGCCCTGCGCCGCGAAAAGGCCCAGCCAGCTCACCATGAGACCGCCATGAAGGTGCACCCAGAGCGGCGTAGCCCCGACATTCACCATGCCGCGCGCGCCCCATTGCGCGAAGCCGAACACGATCACGCCTGCCAGGGTCAGGGCAAAGCGGCTGAAGAAGCGCTGCTCTTCCCGGAAGACGCGCACGGGCGAGTATACGGGGACCGCATCCCCCTGAACCGTTGCCATGTCTTGGATCCTCTCCAAAAGGATGGCGCGCCTTTACTCTTTTAAAGGCTGAGTCGCACTTCAAATTGTTACGCTGTTGTTCAGCATCGACGAGCGACATCTGCGGCCAAATACAGGGACTTGTGTAACGCGCAGTAGTGAACGATCAAGTGCGCAATCAACAACGACAGTTTAGTAAACATCTACCGCTAAATGGCGTAAGAAAATGTCCTATTTAGCTATAACCGCCGGCTATTGAGCTATTAACGGGGCGCTGCTTCTCCGTCGAAGCGCACATTCACTGTCACGTTGCCGAAGCCTGCGACCTCCAGCGGAATGGCGAGGTTCTGTCGGATCGCCTCCTTGGCGGCGGTGCGGGCCAGGTTCAGCAGCACGGGGTTGGCCGCCTGCTCCACCGCCTGCTGTTCCGCAAGGCGCGTGTTCGCACGCGTCAACTGGTCCTGCGCGTCCCGCGTGATCCACAACCCCTCGCGCAGATATTGCGCCCGCGCTTCGTCCAGATTCGGCCGACCGACCGTAAGCGCAGGCAGTTGAACGCTCAGCGTGTCGTTCGCCTCGTTCCATGACATCCGGCTGCGGTCCATCGTGGAAAGGTCCAGCGTGTAATCCACCCGCGCGGGGATCACTGCGACCTGCCGGCTGCGCAGCGCGCCGAACAGCCGGCTGTCCTCACTCGCCACGACCGGTGACAGTTGGGCGGAGAATACGGTCAGCTTGTTCTGCTTCTCGAAAGCGACAAGGCTGGTCGCCAGCGGATCGCCATGATCTTCCGGCCCGAAAGTGCGCCAGGCCAGCCAGGCGGCGACACCCAGCATCAGGATGAACAGCAGCCATGGCAGCGCCTGAACTCGCGCCAGGTTGCGCTGAGCAGTGGGCTGGGGCTGCAGCCCCACCGTGCTCGTCTCATCCTCAGCTAGGCGGCGATCGTCCATATGTCGCCTGAACGGGCGACGAGCCCGCGCCGTTCCAGATCGATGAGATGAGCGCGCACGGATTGGGCGGCGGCAGGCCACAGCCGCTCGTCGATCCCGCGATACATCTGCGGCACCAGCGCTTCCACCGCGCCAGCCTCCTGCCCCAACAGCTTCAGGATCTGCCGCTCCCGCTGCCGGCGATGGCCGATCATCCCGCGCACCAGCTGGCGCGGCCGCTCCACCGCAGGGCCATGGGCTGGGTAGTAGATGCGGTCTCCGCGCGCATACAGCTTCTCAAGGCTCGCGAGATAGTCCGCCATGTCCCCGTCCGGCGGCGCGACCACGCTGGTGGACCAGCCCATCACATGGTCGCCGGTGAACACTGCGCCGCTCTCCTCCAGCGCGAAGCAGAGGTGGTTGGAGGTATGGCCCGGCGTGGCCAACGCCGTCAGCGTCCAGCCGGGGCCGCTCACCTGCTCCCCATCGGCCAGCACACGATCTGGCGCATAGTCCCTGTCGAACGGCGCGTCGGCACGAGGGAAGTCGTCGGCATTCTCCACCACCAGCGGCGCGCAGCCCACCACCGGGGCGCCGGTGCGCTCGGCAAGCGGGCCAGCGGCGGGCGAGTGGTCCCGGTGCGTGTGGGTGCACAGGATGGCCAGCACGGCCGCGCCGTGGATCGCCTCCTCCAGCGCCGCCAGATGCTCAGCCTCTGCCGGGCCCGGGTCGATCACCGCCAGCCCTTCCTCACCGCCGACGAGGTAGGTCTGCGTGCCGGTATAGGTGAACGGCGACGCATTGGGCGCCAGTACGCGGCGCACCAGCGGCTCCAGCTCTTCAGAACGGCCCGTCGGCCAGGGTTGCGGGGGAAGAGGCATGGGCGCCATATGGGCGAGCAGGGAGTACTATGCAAAAGTGAGCGAGCCGCTGCTCCTTGTTCTCGATGAAGGTACCACCTCCACGCGAGCGATGCTGTTCGCCCCTGCGGGGGAGCTGCGCGGCGTGGCGCAGGAGGAGCTGACCCAGTTCTATCCGCGCCCCGGCTGGGTGGAGCACGACGCGGCCGAGATCTGGCAGCACACCCTGAAATGCGCCCGCGCCATGGTCGAGCAGGCAGGCGGGGCCGAACGCATTGCCGCCATCGGCATCTCCAACCAGCGCGAGACGGTCGTTGCCTGGGATCGAACCACCGGGGAGCCTCTCGCCCGCGCCATCGTGTGGCAGGATCGCCGCACTGCCGACGTTTGCGCCACGCTGCGCGAGGCGGGCCACGAACCGGCGGTGCAGGAGGCGACCGGCCTGCTGCTCGACCCCTATTTCTCGGCCACGAAGATGCGCTGGCTGCTGGAGAACGAACCGGCAGTCGCCGCAGCGGCAGAAACGGGCCGCGTGGCTTTCGGCACGATCGAGAGCTGGCTTCTCTTCAAGCTGACAGGCGGCCTTCACGCCAGCGACGCCGGCAATGCCAGCCGTACTCTGCTGCTCCCGCTGACCGGCGCGCATTGGGACGAAGGGCTGTGCAACCTGTTCGGCGTCCCCCGCTCCGCACTGCCGGAGATCATCGACAATGCAGGCACGCTCGGCGCAACAGCGCCGGACCTGTTCGGCCGCGCCATCCCGATCTGCGGCGTTGCGGGGGACCAGCAGGCGGCGGTGATCGGGCAAGGGTGCCTCGCGCCCGGCGAGTGCAAGGCCACCTACGGGACCGGCGCCTTCCTTCTCGCCCATTGCGGCGAGGCGCCGATCCGGTCCGGGAACCGCCTTCTCACCACCGTGCTTCACCAGCTCTCCGGGCGCCGCGCCTATGCGCTCGAAGGGTCGGTGTTCGTTGCCGGGAGCCTGATGCAGTGGCTGCGCGATTCGCTGGGCATCGTCCGGACTGCTGCCGAGAGCGAGTCGCTCGCCAGCTCCGTGCAGGACAATGGTGGTGTTGTGGTGATCCCGGCGCTCAGCGGATTGGGAGCGCCCCATTGGCGGCCGGAGACGCGGGGGCTGATCAGCGGCCTGTCCTTCTCCACCAGCGCCGCCCACATCGTGCGCGCCGCGCTGGAATCGATGGCTCACCAGACGCAGGATCTCGCCGATGCCTTTGCGGCGGATGGCGCTGCATGGAACCGGCTGCGAATCGATGGGGCGATGGCGGCAAACGACTGGATGGCGCAGGACATCGCGAACCTCACCGGCCTGCCGGTGCAGCGCCCGGACTTCGTCGAGACGACGGCGCTGGGTGCGGCGATGCTCGCGGCAGTCGGGGCAGGGCTTTACCCGAGCCTCTCCGACGCAGCAGCCGCGATGATCGGCAGCCACCGCCGGTTCGAGCCGCTGATGCCTGCCGATGAGCGCGAACGGCGCCTCGCCTGCTGGAAGGCCGCGCTGGCCGCAATATAGCGGCCTGCTTGCGCAGGGGTTGCAGCGGGCTTTCAGGCGCGATGCGCGCCTCATGCAGCGCGGTGTACTTGCCTTGCAAAGAGCGCCGATGCTCTGCCGTCGTACGCAGGTTGTGCTGCCGCTGCGGATCTCATGCACCGCCGTTGCAACAGCGATGCGAACGCCATTCGTCAGGCGATAATATCGGGCGTCAGGAAGTCCTCGAGAATGGCGATCTGGTCGCGCAGCTTCAGCTTCCGGCGCTTCAGCCGGGCGATCTGCAACTGGTCGGAACTGCCCGTCCCCGTCAACGCGCCAATGGCCGCGTCGAGGTCGCGATGCTCGATCCGCAAGGCCGTCAACCGCCTGCGCATCTCCTCTTCGTTCACCGCAACCCCTTGCCTTCAGTGCGATCCCACAGCGCATCCCGATGCACCGCCAGCGAAGCCCGCTTCGCCGCAGCCCATGTTTGCCGGCACCCCTATATTGTGATTTGATGACAATTGCACGGCCCGCTCCAGCCGGGCGAGTCGTGCCAACGGTGTCGCTCTAATCTAAGGAGAATGCGTATGGAATCCTCGCATGTCGCTGCCCTTCAGGCCAAGCATGACGGGCTGGAACGCCAACTCCGCGCTGAGATGAACCGCCCCGTCCCCGACACTGCGATGATCCAAGCCATCAAGAAGCAGAAGCTCAAGATCAAGGAAGAGATTGCTCACATCTAGGCATTCTTCCCCTTTCAAGGCCGGGGCCGCAATGCGGCTCCGGACCCTTGCGTGATTTGCAAAGTGAGCTGAATGCGTTAGTCCCAAACGAATGTCCGCTGCCGCAGCCGCCCGCACGATCCTAACCCGGCTGCATGAACTCATGGCCTCGCGCCTGCATGCGCAGGGCAAGCTCAACCAGGTCGTCGAGATCATCGGCGATGCGCTGAACAGCGAAGTCTGTTCCGTTTACCTCCTGCGGGAGGGGATGCTGGAACTGTTCGCCACCCGCGGTCTGAACCAGAGCGCGGTGCACGTCACCAAGCTCGCCATCGGGGCGGGCCTGACCGGCACGATCGCCCAGAACATCCAGACCCTGAACCTGGCCGAGGCGGCCACCCATCCTGAGTTCCAGTACCGGCCGGAAACCGGGGAAGAGAAGTTCCACTCCTTTGCCGGCGTGCCCATCGTCCGGCGGGAGCGGGCGATCGGCGTCCTCACCGTTCAGCATGTCGAGCCTCGCCGCTACGAGGAGGTCGAGATCGAGGCGCTGCAGACCGTGGCGATGGTGCTGGCAGAGCTGATCCACAATGCCGGTCTCGTCGATGACGTTTCGCTGGGCGACCGCTCGGCCGCGCAGTCCGGGCAAGAGGTGCTGAGCGGACTTCAGCTGGTGAAGGGCCTCGCCAGTGGGCATGCGGTATTCCACCAGCCGCGCATCACCATCGAGCAGACCGTTGCCGAGGATACGGAGGCCGAACGCCAGCGCGTCTACCTCGCCTTCGACAAGATGCGCGAGCAGATCGACCATATGGCGAGCCATGCCGAATTCGGCGTCGGCGGCGAGCACGAGCAGGTTCTCGAGACCTACAAGATGTTCGCCTATGACGAGGGCTGGAGCCGTCGCATCAACGAGGCGATCGATTCCGGCCTGACCGCCGAGGCGGCGATCGAACGGGTGCAGCAGCGCACCCGCATGCGGATGCGCGAGATCCGCGACCCGCTGCTTGCGGACCGCATGCATGACCTGGAGGATCTCGCCAATCGCCTGCTGCGGATCGTCTCCGGCCAGCTCGGCACCGCCGCGAGTCTTGGCCTGCGCGGCGATTCGATCCTCATCGCCAAGAATCTCGGCCCTGCCGAGCTGCTGGAATATGACCGGCGTCGGCTGAAGGGCGTGGTGCTGGAGGAAGGCTCCCTCACCGCGCACGTCGTGATCGTCGCGCGGGCGATGGGCATTCCGGTGGTGGGCCGGGTGCGCAATGCCCGCGGCCTGATCCGCGACGGGGACCAGATCCTCCTCGACGGCGACAACGCACAGGCCATCATCCGCCCTGCGCAGGGGACGATGACCGCCTTCAGCGAACGCTTCGCACGCAGTCGCGAACGCCGTGCCGCTTACGCTAAGCTGCGCGACGTGGAGCCCTTCACCCGCGATGGCCAGCGCATCGAGGTGATGATGAACGCGGGCCTGCTGGACGACATGCCCATGTTGGCGATGACCGGCGCGGATGGAATCGGCCTCTTCCGCACGGAGTTCCAGTTCCTCGTCTCCGACACCCTACCCGCACGCGAACGGCAGACCCGGCTCTACCGGGACGTGCTGGGGGCGGCGGGCGAGAAGCCGGTGATCTTCCGCACAGTGGATATTGGGGGCGACAAGCTGCTGCCCTACCTGCGGGGGGATCTGGGTACGGGGCATGAGGAGAACCCCGCGATGGGCTGGCGCGCGCTGCGCCTCGCTCTGGAGCGGCAGGGGCTGTTGAAGGTGCAGGCGCGGGCGCTGCTGGACGCGGCTGCCGGGCGCGTCCTGCACGTGATGTTCCCGATGGTTTCGGAACCCTGGGAGTTCGACGCCGCGAAGGAGGTTTTCGACGCGCAGGTCGCCTTCCTGCGAGAGAGGCGCCACGCGCTGCCCGCGGAGATCCGCTACGGCGTGATGCTGGAGGTGCCCGCTTTGGCGGAAATGCTGGACATTCTCCTGCCGCGGCTTTCCTTCGTCTCGATCGGGACCAATGACCTGACACAGTTCCTGTTCGCCGCTGACCGATCGGACCCCCGGCTGGCGCAGCGCTACGACTGGCTCAGCCCCTCGATCCTGCGGTTCCTCCAGCGCGTGACGCAGGGCACGGTGGGGCACCGCGTGAGGCTCGGCGTGTGCGGTGAGATGGGAGGGCGGCGGCTGGAGGCGCTGGCGCTGCTCGGCATCGGCATCCGCCGCCTTTCGATCACGCCCCAGGCGGTCGGGCCGATCAAGGAACTCGTCCGCAAGGTGGACCTGCGCGAGATCAGCGCGGCGATGAAGGCATGGCTTGCCCACCCGCCCCGTGACCTGCGGGCGGAGCTCAGCCGTTGGGCCGAGGAGCGGGAGATCGAGGTCGAGTAAGACCACGTAGTGAGTTCTCCTGCCGCCTTAAGCCCACCTTAACTGCTTGACTTGTGCCGCGTTGGAACGCTTTTTGACGTTAACGGGTTCGCAGAATGGGCCAGCACCCGGCTGGAGCAACAATGACCGAGCATACAGCGGATTGGGATGCCCCCCATAGGGGCGGGATTGGCGCGCAGTTGCGCGCCGAGCGGGAGGCGCAGGGCCTGACGCTCATGCAGGTGTCTGCCGAGACACGCATCCCGGTACGGCATCTGGAGACGATAGAGGACGGCGCCTTCGCCACCCTTCCGGGCCGCACCTATGCGACCGGCTTTGCACGAACCTACGCCAAGCTGCTGGGGCTCGACGCGGAGGCGGTGGTCGAGCACGTTCGGGCGGAGATGGCCGCCCAGCCGCAGGAGCAGGACCATGCCGCCCGGTTCGAGCCGGGCGATCCGGCGCGCGTTCCGTCCGCGGGGTTGAGCTGGCTGGCGCTGGCCGCAGCCGTGCTCCTGCTGGTGGGCGGCTTCGTCTTCATGCGCACCCTGTTCGCGCCTGCCGCGCAGCTGCCCTCGTTGACCGAGCAGCAGGAGCAGGAACAGGCGGAGCAACTGGCACAACAGCAGCGCGCGGCGCAGGCTGCGGCGGCCCAGCCTGACCAGCCCACCGGGCCCGTGGTGTTCACTGCGCTGGAGGAGGGCGTCTGGGTCAAGTTTTACGACGCTAGCGGACGCCAGCTGATGCAAAAGCAGATGGCGCAGGGCGAGCGCTACACCGTTCCGCAGGATGCGGAGGGGCCGCAATTATGGACTGGGCGTCCCGATGCGCTGGAGATCACCGTCGGCGGGCAGCAGGTTCCGCGGCTGGCAGAGGCGCAGACGATCATGCGCGACGTGCCCGTCACGGCAGAGGCTCTGCTGGCCCGGGCAGACAATGTGGCGGACGCGGAGCAGTCGCCCACAACCTAACCGGCCCCGCTGCTCGACAAGCGAATCCGCCAATGGGTATGGAACGGATGGCGTCGTTCAGGCGCGGTTTGCCCAGGCTGGGGCAACTCGCCTTCACCCATGATGCATTGAGAGAACAGGATTTGGCATGACGATCGGGCGAATGGCTGGTGCGAAGGCTTGGGGCCTGCTGGTGGCGGGCGCGCTCGGCGCGGCCATGCTGCCGGTGTCGGCGGCGGCGCAGGACGATGCGCGGCTGCGGCGGCTGGAGGACCAGGTACGGGCGCTGCAGCGCGCCGTGTTCCCGGGCGGCGACGGCCGCTTCTTCGAGCCGGAGGTTTCCACTCAGCCGACGCAGCCCCGCCCGCAGCAGCCGGTGGGTACCCCCTCCAGCAGCGCGCTGACCGACATCCTCGCCCGGCTCGAGGCGCTCGAAGCGCAGATGGCGCGTCTCACCGCTCGCGGAGAGGAGGGAACCTACGAAGTTGCGCAGATGAAGGAGCAACTGGAGCAACTGCAGGCGCAGGTGGAGGGGCTGGAGAGCGCCGCTGCCCCGGCTCCGGCACAGCCGACGGGGGTCATCCCGGCGCCCGGCGGATCGCGTCCTTCCTCATCGGGATCCAGCGCCCCAGCGCCCGCCGCTTCGGCCCCGAGCCCGGAGCGCGTCGCGGCCGTACGGGCAATCGCCAAGCCGTCGACTGCCGATGCGGGTGACGACGAATACACCTACGGCTTCCGCCTTTGGGAGGCCGGCTACTACCCGGAGGCGCAGCAGCAGCTGGCGCTCTTCCTGGAGCGGTACCCGAACCACCCGCGCGTTACCTTCGGGCGCAACCTGCTCGGCCGGGCCTATCTCGACAATGGCCAGCCGCGTGAGGCGGCAACCTATTTCTTCGAGAACTACCAGGCCGACAAGCAATCCGCCCGCGCGCCGGACAGCCTGCTCTTCCTCGCCGAGGCGATGATCGCCATCAACGACACGAACCGCGCCTGCATCGCACTGGCCGAATTCGGCGATACCTATCCGGCACTCGCCACCGGTCGGCTGAAGGAGCAGTATGACCGAAACCGGAACAAGGTCCGCTGCGGCTAACGACGGGCTCGTCCAGCGCTTCGCGGAGGCGCTGGCGCGGCTGAACCCCGGCGGAGGAGAGGTCGGCCTCGCCGTGTCGGGCGGGCCGGACTCGATGGCGATGCTGCTGCTCGCCGACGCGGCGAAGCCCGGCGCGCTCGAGGTGGCGACGGTGGATCATGGCCTGCGAGCAGAGGCGGCTGGCGAGTGCGTTTTTGTGCAGGCCGTTTGCGCTGCCCGTGGCATTCCTTGCGCGGTCCTGAGAGTGCAGGTGCCTCCAGGCAATGTGCAGGCTTCGGCGCGGGATGCCCGTTACGCGGCCTTGGCGGACTGGGCGCAACAGCGCGGGCTCGCTGCAGTGGCGACGGCCCACCACGCGGATGACCAGGCGGAGACGCTGCTGATGCGCCTGAATCGCGGCAGCGGCGTTGCGGGCTTGGCGGGGGTACGGGAGCGCACCGTGCTGCCCGGCGGCGACGTGGCCCTGATCCGGCCTCTCCTCTCCTTTCGGCGCGCTGAGCTTGCGGGCTTCCTCGCCAATCACGGTCTCTCCCCAGTGCTGGACCCG
Organism: uncultured Erythrobacteraceae bacterium; assembly: GCA_966251025.1. Taxonomy (GTDB): domain Bacteria; phylum Pseudomonadota; class Alphaproteobacteria; order Sphingomonadales; family Sphingomonadaceae; genus Croceibacterium. Next base: position 337,738 of record CBINJM010000001.1, read on the forward strand.
AGCAACGAGGATGATCGCTTCGATCGCGTTCGCCTGCGCAAGGCACTCGCTTCCGCAGCGATCATCGATCCCGCAGCTGTCGCCTCCTCTGCCTCGCATCTGGCCGAGGCGGATGAGGCGCTGGACTGGGCCGCCTGTCGCGAGTGGGACGAGCGCGTGCAGGTGGGGGAGGGGGAGGTCCGCTATTCTCCGAAAGCCCCCCGCGCCATCGCCCTGCGCATCGTCGAGCGGGCAATCAGCCGGCTGGGCGAGCGACCAAGAGGGAGAGCGGCTGCGCGGCTGCTCGACGCGCTTCTGGCGGGAGACGGCGGCAATGTCGGCGGCGTGCTGGCGCGCGTCCGCCGCGGGACTTGGGTGTTCACCCTCGAACCACCGCGCCGCTAAACCTGCGCCTCACCCATGCGCGCCAAACTGGCTGGCGATGGCGGTGCTGATCCTGAGGGAAAGCTGATAGGCCCGCTCGATCGGGTCGATGAAGTCGCGGCGGATCACGGCATATCCCTGGTCGCTTTGCTCCGGATAATCGGCGGGCTCGGTGACGGTGAAGTCTTCCAGCTTGGGGAAGCTGGTCGGGTAGGCACGGCGCAGCTGCGCCAGCGCCTCATCCACGCGCAGGGTGAAGACCATCTCCAGCACGTCCTCTCGCGTGACATCGTTGGCGCGGCTGAAAGCAGGGACCGACACGGCGCGCAGGAACATATGCTGGAACAGCGCCAGCCGCAGCGCCTGGCATACTCCGATGGCGCGACGCACCGGCTCGTGATCCTCACGAGCTTCCTCTTGCGGCATCAACGCGAGCAGCCGGCGCAGTTTCAGCGCATCGACCCTGAGGCGTGAGGCAAGCCGGCGGAAGACGCCGACCCGGTCATCGTTGATCAGGTGCTCCGCCAACGCGCCGCACGCATCGGTCAGGTGCTCCTCCAACCCCCGATAGGGCCGGCTTGCCCAATAGGCCGAGTTGTAGAGCTCGCCATAAGCGGCGACCGTCTTGATGCTGGCGAGGGAATCCGCTGCACGGACAAGCCGGATCAGCTGCTGCCCCCGGTCGCTTTGGCTAAGCAGGCTCGCCAGCTCCTCGAAATTCCCGTCCGCCGCGCTGCCGATGCCGGCGATCACGTTTACCGGATAGCCGAGCTGCTGAAGGATGGCGTTGTGCGGGATGGCCCGGATCTGCCGCAGGCTCATCTCGCGGTCGGCGCTGATGTCTCCCGCGCGGCGAGAGACGCGGCTGCCCGTCGGGTTCAGCAGGCCGAGGCCGAAGGCCGTGACCGCGCGCGAATAGGTGCGGCTCTCCAGGTGGTGATGCTGGTGGTCGCGGATGGCGCGGTAGAAATCGAGGCTGAGATCGGTGCGGCTGTAGAACGGGTCTTCCACCACCGCCCCAGTCGCGCTGCCCGGATGCGACTCGGCGATGCGGCTCAGCGTGGCCAGTGCGAGTTCTGGCGTGGAGAAGAACAGATATCCGTCGCCACCTTGGAAGCTCACCTCCGGCTCAAGCACAATGTCCGCCTTGGCGAAGCGCCTGCGCGCCCAGGGGCTGACCGGCCAGGAAAGGCGGTACGCGATAGAGTCAGGATGTGCCCCTCGCCCCATGCTCTCGCCATGCGTGTTGAACACGAGGGCGGCGCAATGGGTGAGGCCGTTCTCCGCCATCGCTGCCGCCAGCCGTCCCTGCAGCCGCTCAATGGCGAGGCTTGCGGGGATTTGGCCCACAAAGCGCCCGGCATCGGAGAAGCCCGTCTGGATCGAGACCCGCCCGCGAGCCCGGACGTAGTTGCGATATTCCTCCTCCGCCAGCAGCGCATCCAGAAGACGCCCGCCATGTTCGAGCGCATTCTCGGTCTCGAACAGGGGTGAGACATCGACCTTGCCGTCGATGCCGAACAGCTTGGCGAAGTAGAGCGCGGCCAGCACCGTCGCCGGTTCCTCGCACTCTGCCACCAGCATCCGGATCGGGGCGTCCGCATCGATGTGGTGAAGGATCTGCGCCATCGCGAGGAACTGGCGGATCGCGGTGGAGCTCTCGATGGCCAGTGCCGCGAAATTGGCGCGCAGCGGCTTCACCTCGGCGATCGCCTTGCGCAGGTGAACCATGGCGCCCTTGCTGCCGAGGTCCAGCTGGCCTTCCGGGTCCAGCCGCCGGCGCAGCGCGTTGTGCAGCTGCTTGGCATTCACGCGAAAGTGAATCCAGCCCATGCCGAGCCCGTCGGCCCGCATGGCGGCCGCGAGCGTCTTGAGCTGGACGGCTCGCGGCCCACCACACTCCCGCGCCTCCGCCTCCAGCGCATCCACCGTGCCGGCGAGCGAGACCAGCTTGCGCGGATCGTTCGCGGTGAGGCGATTGGCGGCGACCGAGAGTGCCGCAGGGTCTGACAGGTCGGCAGCGAAGTCTCGAGCGCGGTCCGCTGCATAAGCGGCGGCAGGCCTGAGTTCGCCCAATAGCGCATGCGCGGGGTCGATCGCCTCCAGCGCCGCGCGATAACGGGCGAGGCGTTCCGCTTTCTCCGCCAGGCGAAAGCCGATCGAGGCGGACCAGGTGATGTCGGTGCGCCCGTCCATGTCGTAACCGACCCACGTCGCGAAGCGGAACGGCAGGGGGTGGAACTGGTGCCACTCGCCGGGCCAGCGCTGCTGCGCCTGCTCAAGCAGCGTACCAACGATGGCGTCGCGCGCATCCTGAGCATGCGCGAGCGCTTTCATCGCCTCCATGTGCTCGTGCGCGAGGGTGATTTGCGGCCGGTCCGCGGGGGCGAGGCATGGCGCGTCGCCGATCGGCTGGTCGCTGCTCGCCGCCGCTGCCACCGCCTCAGACTGTGCAGGGGTGAGCAGGAAAGTGGGATGCGCGGTGAAGACGGCGTGAAGCTGCGGTCGTTCCCACCGGGTGCGGAAGACGGCGAAGTCCTCCTCCGCCAGATCCTCCTTCAGCGCTTGTGCGTTGGCCTTGAGGGAGACGGGTGCGACAAGGCGCCGCAGCCGCTCGGCCCGGGCGCGCAGGCCTTCGCATTCCAGCTCCGCGATCAGCGCCTCGCAATCGTCCAGCGTCAGACCCTGGCTCTCGATCAGGCGTGAGATGTCCAGTGAGAGCTGGAACACCGGGTTGAACAGCGGCGTCTCTTCCGTCCGCCGGTGGTGGAGCTGTAGCCGCTCGAGCAGGTCGGCAACGCTCTTCACCGGCACCGCCTCACCGCTTCAACCCCGCCGCTTCACGTGCCAGAGCCTCGATCTGTTCGGGCGCTGCGCCCTTTGGCGCGACCCAGCTGCCGCCGACGCAGAGCACCGGGTCCAGCGCCAGCCAGTCCGACGCATTCTCCAGCGAGATCCCGCCGGTCGGGCAGAAGCGGCACTGGCCGAACGGCGCGGCAAGGGCCTTGAGTGCGGGAATGCCTCCAGCCGCGCTGGCGGGGAAGAACTTGAAGTGCGTGAGGCCAAGCTCCAGCCCGCGCATGATGTCACCGGCGGTGGCGATGCCCGGAAGGAAGGGGACCTCCGCCCGGATCGCCGCCTTCGCCAGCTTCTTGGTCAGGCCGGGGGAGACGATGAACTCGGCCCCCGCTTCCAGTGCGGCATCCAGTTCGCGCCTGTTGGTGACCGTGCCTGCACCGACCAGCGCGCCGGGGACCTGCTTCATCTCCCGGATTGCATCCAGGGCGCAAGGGGTGCGCAAGGTCACTTCCAGCACTTGCAAGCCGCCCGCAACCAGCGCCCGCGCGAGTGGAAGCGCATCGGAAACGTCGTCCACCACCAGCACCGGGATGACAGCGGCGGCGCGCATCACGCGTTCGATGGGAGGAATGGAATTCTCGCTCACAGGACCTGCTCCATCGGGCCATGCTCCATCTGGAAAGCCGCGACCGCGCCAAAGAGGCCCGGCTGGGGGTGGACGATCAGCTTGACGGGGATGCCGGACATCATCTGCTCGTAACGCCCCTTGAAGCGGAAGCGCTCCGCAAAGCCTGACCGGCCGAGAATGTCTCGCAGCCGATAGCCGAGGCCGCCGGCGATCACCACTGCGCTGGCACCATGCGCCAAGGCATAGTCGCCCGCCACGCTGCCGAGCGAGAGGCAGAAACGCTCGACCGCGGCGACGGCGAGACTGTCTTCCTTCGCCAGTCCTCGGCTCCAGATGGTGCGGTCATCGACGGTGGGCACTGGCCGATTTTCCAGCGCGGCGAGAGCGGCGTGGATCTCCACGATGCCGGGGCCGGAGACGACCCTCTCCGTGGAGACACGCCGGTGCCGCTCGCGCAGCCGGGATAGGATCAGGTCGTCTATGTGGTCGACCGGGGCAAAGTCGACATGTCCACCCTCTGTCGCCTGGACGAGATAGGCCTGCACCCCGTCCTTGGTGGCGAAGCGGTGGAAATGGGCAACGCCAAGACCTGTGCCGGGGCCGATCACGCTGATGGTGCCGAGTTCCGGCAGCGACCGCTCCGGCCCAGCGATATGCACGAACTGGTCCTCCGGCGCGCGCGCGACCGCATGAGCCACGGCGGCGAAATCGTTCAGCACGGTGACCGCGTCGAGCCCCAGCTGGTCATCCAGCGCGCCCGTGCGCAGGACCCAGCTGTTGTTGGTCATCCGCACGGTTTCGCCGTTGACCGGCCCCGCGATGGCGATGGCGGCTGCGCGGGGCACGGGGACCTCGCAGCGGCGCTCGAACTCCTCCCACGCGGTCTGCAGGCTGGCATAGTCGGAGGTGTGCAGGGTGACGGGATCGCCGATGCTGATCGCGCCATCCTCACCGATCCTGGCGAGGGCGAAGCGGGCGTTGGTGCCGCCGATATCGACCGCGACGAGCTCCGTCACAGTCCGGCCATCGCCAGCATGGCGGAACCGCCCTTTTCCGCCTCGTCCGCGCCGGTGCGGAACATGCCGAACAGCTCGCGTCCGGTGCCTGAGCGCGCGGCGGGCGGTGGGGCAGGGGCGCGGGTGGAAAGGTCGGCAGTGGTGGAGAGCGTCCCGTCCTCTGCGGAGAGGCGGATGATATCGCCGTCCTGCAGATAGGCGAGGGGGCCCCAGTGATCGTTCACGTCGCCCAAAGCCTCCGGGCTGCAATGGATCGCACAAGGCACCTTCCCGCTGGCCCCGCTCATCCGTCCATCGGTGACGAGGGCAACGCGGTAGCCCCGGTCCTGCAACACGCCGAGAACCGGCGTCAGCTTGTGCAGCTCCGGCATCCCGTTGGCGCGCGGGCCCTGATAGCGGACGACGACAATCACATCCCGGTCCAGCTCTCCGGCGGCGAAGGCTTTTGCCACATCGGCCTGTTCGTGGAACACGCGGCAGGGTGCCTCCACGGTCCACCGTTCAGGGTCCACCGCGCTGGTCTTGAAGCAGGCGCGGCCGAGATTGCCCTGCACCAGCCGCATCCCGCCATCCGCCTGGAAGGGCGAGGACACCGGGCGCAGCACCTCCTCGTCTCCCGAGGGGCCAGGGTCGCGCCACGCGAGCGTCTCGCCGTCCAGCCATGGCTCCTGACCGTAGGCGCCCAGATCGTCGCCGAACATCGTCATGATGTCCCGGTGGAGCAGTCCGGCATCCAGCAGCTCCCGCACCACGAAGCCGAGCCCGCCGGCTGCCTGGAACTGGTTCACGTCCTTCGCCCCATTGGGATAGGCGCGCACGATCAGCGGCGTCGCATGGCTCAGCTCGGCCATGTCGTCCCAGTCCACGATGATACCGGCGGCGCGGGCGAAGGCGGGGATGTGGAGCGCGTGGTTGGTGGAGCCGCCCGTCGCCAGCAGGCCGACAACGGCGTTCACGATGGATCGCTCGTCAACGCACTCGGCGAGCGGACGGTAATCGTTGCCACCGCGGCTGACCTCGGCCAGCCGATGGACGGAGGCGCGCACCAGCGCCTGCCGCAACGGAGTGCCCGGGTTGATGTAAGCCGCCCCGGGCAGCTGGAGGCCCATCATCTCCAGCATCATCAGGTTCGAGTTGGCGGTTCCGTAGAAGGTGCAGACGCCGGGCGAGTGGTAGCTCTTCGACTCGCTCTCCAGAAGCTCTGCCCGTGTCGCCTTCCCCTCGGCATAGAGCTGGCGGACGCGCTGCTTCTCCTTGTTCGCGATCCCGGTCGGCATGGCGCCGGCCGAGATGAACAGCTGGGGTAGATAGCCGAAGCGCAGGCCGCCGATCAGCAGGCCCGGCACGATCTTGTCGCACATGCCCAGCATCGCCACGCTGTCATACATTGCGTGGCTAAGGCTGACGGCGGTGGCGAGCGCGATCACGTCCCGGCTGAAGAGCGACAGCTCCATCCCCTCCAGCCCCTGCGTCACACCATCGCACATGGCCGGCGTGGCGCCGGCGACTTGGCAGGTGGCGCCGACTTCCCGCGCCCAGATCTTCATCTGCGGCGGATAGGCGGCATAGGGCTGATGCGATGAGATCGTGTCGTTGTAGGCGGTGACGATGCCGATATTCGGCCCGCGCTGTGTCGCGATGCTCGCCTTGTCCTCTCCCATCGCCGCGAAGCCGTGGGCGAGGTTGGAGCAGGGCAGGGCTGTGTTGCGGTCCGCGTGACGATCTCCCTCGGCCCGCATCAGCTCAAGATATCGGCTGCGGCTATCGCGCGAGCGGCTGATGATGCGGTCGGTGACGCGGTCGATCGTGGGGTGGAGGTTACTCATGCCAGCTGACTCCGTCGCGTTCGGCCAGCGCGATGGCCGCGCTCGGCCCCCAGCTTCCGGCGCTGTAGGGGCGGGGGGTGAGGCCCTCCTCCTGCCACAGGGCGCGGATGCCGTCGATCCAGCGCCATTGCGCCTCCACCTCGTCTCGGCGGACGAACAGGGTCTGGTCGCTTTCGATCAGATCCAGCAGCAGCCGCTCATAGGCGATGCGCCGTTCCCGGCCGGAAAAGGCATTGGCGAGCGAGATGTCCAGCGGCACCTGGCGCAGGCTCATGCCGTTGCGGTCCAGCCCCGGCACCTTTGCCATCAGGGAAAGGGTGATGTTCTCTTCTGGCTGGATGCCGATGAGGAGCTGGTTTGCGCGGGTGCGCGCGCCCTTGAAGATGGAGTGTGGGATCGGGCGGAACTGGACGACGATCTCCGTCACCCGTTCCGGCAGGCGCTTGCCCGTGCGCAGGTAGAACGGCACGCCCTGCCAGCGCCAGTTGTCGACATGGGCTTTCAGGGCGACGAAGGTCTCCGTTTCGCTGTCGCGCCCGAGCTCCTCGTCATAACCGGGGACGAACTTGCCGCCGACAGCGCCGGAGCGGTACTGGCCGGTCACGCTTTCACCCGCGGAGAGCGGGCGCAGGGCACGCAGCACCTTCACCTTCTCGTCCCGCACCGCGCCCGCATCGAAGCTGACGGGCGGCTCCATCGCCACCAGCGCGAGGAGCTGGAGCATGTGGTTCTGCACCATGTCCCGCAGCGCGCCCGCGCCTTCGTAGAAATCCGCACGGCCTTCAAGCCCCACTGTCTCCGCCACCGTGATCTGCACATGCGCGATGTGCTGCGCGTTCCACAGCGGCTCGAACATCAAATTGGCGAAGCGCAGCGCGATGAGGTTCTGCACCGTCTCCTTGCCGAGATAATGGTCGATGCGGAAGATCCGCTCCTCCGGAAAGGCGCGGGCGACGGCGTCGTTGATGTTGCGGCTGGAGGCGAGATCGTGGCCCAGCGGCTTTTCCAGGCTGATGCGCGCATCGCTGCCCGTCAGCCCGGCGCGGGCGAGGCCTTCGATGCTCTGTTCGAACAGGCTGGGCGCCGTGGAGAGGAAGATCGCGATCCCGTCGGTCCTCCGTTCGCCCACTTTGGCGGCGAGTTGGTCGTACCCTTCCGGCGTGGTGACATCGAGCTGCTGATAGCTGAGCCGGTTGAGGAAGTCCGCCATCGGCGCATGGCGGTTGTCCGGCAGGTACTTCTCCACCGCCTCGCGCGCGAAATTGCGGAACTCATGGTCGCTCATCGGGGAGCGGGCCGTGCCGATGATGTGCAGCCCGTCCTCCAGCAGACCGTCCGCATCGAGGGCGCAAAGGGAAGGCAGCAGCATGCGCTGGGAGAGGTCCCCCGTCGCGCCGAACAGCAGCAGGGTGCCGGCCTTCGATGTCATCGTGCCAGCCAGCCCGTTCGTTTCATGCGCCCTCTCTTCTCACGGATTGTCCCGCCATGCTGCACTGCAAGAACCGAGGTCGCAAGGGAAAGCTCACCCGATCTTCTGCACCGCAACGGTCTTGCCTTCGAAGGTGGAGGGGCCGAACGTGGTCATGAAGCTCACATCCGCGGCATCGCGCCCGACGCCGATCTTCACCGTTTCCGCAGGGTCGGCCATGCCCGTGGCGTCGAGGAGATGCCACGCGCCTCCGCCGGGTACGGTCTCATCCGCCAGGAACACCTCGGCCACGGCGTGAAAGTCCTGCGGGTCCACGCCCGGCGCATAGCAGCTGACGAAGCGGGCCGGCACGGCGGAAGCACGGGCGAGGGTGATCATCACATGGGCGTAGTCGCGGCAGATCCCCCGCCGCTCGATGAAGCTGTCAGCCGCCGTAGTGGTGGTGTCGCTGGAGCCCGGCACATAGGAAAAGTTCTCCGCCACCCAGTCGCGCATCGCGATCATCCGCGCTCCGCCGTAAAGGTGGCCGAACTCCGCCTCCACGAAGGGCTGGAAGCGGTCCGCCGGGCAATAGCGGCTGTCGAACAGGTACTGCACCGCCTCCCCCGGCAGGTCATGCGGCTCCAGCCGGGCGAGCTTCGAAATGTCGGCCAGCAGCCGCTTCACCTCCACCTGTGCCTTGTAGTCGACTTGGTACGGCCCTTCACTACGGAGCCAGATACGCTGGCCGATATCGTCCTGCGCGGGAATGCGGGCGAGATGCGCGGCCTCGGTCATCCTGCAATCGCAGGAGAGGATCTCCTGCTCGGGAATGGCGGCGGCCTCGAACTGCAGCAGGACGTCGCTCGGGCCATCGAGCGAGAAGGTGAAGGTGGCGGCGATGTCGATGGGCATACAGGTGCGGCAACGCGACGGGGGCGGCGTTGTTTCGCCCCTGCGAAAAGAAAGCCTAGTCGCCGATCAGATGCGCGACGATGGTGCGCCGGTGAGGCGCGCGGCGATGCTTGAACAGATACACGCCCTGCCACGTGCCCAGCATCATCCGACCGCCCGCACAAGGGATCGAAAGCGTGCTGCCTGTCAGCATGGTGCGGATATGGGCGGGCATGTCGTCCGGCCCCTCGTCATCATGTTCGTAATGGCCGCCCTCAGGCGCGCTTGCCTCCATCCAGCGCTGGATGTCCCGCCGCACGGCGGAGGCGGCGTTCTCGTTGATGAGCAGTCCGGCGCTCGTGTGGCGGCACAGCAGCGAGAGCAGGCCGGTGCCGATGTTGGTGCCGCCGACCCAACGGGCGAGCTCGTCCGTGAACTCGTAGAGCCCCTTGCCATGGGTGGAGATGGTGAAGCTGGTCTGCGCCTGTTGCATGCGTGCCTATATAAGCGGTGATGGCGATGCAGCGCGACCTTTTCGGACACAGCACTCCGCCGCCCGCCGGGCCTGCCGGCCTGTCGCTTGTGGAGGATGCGGTCTCGCCGGACGAGGAGGCGCAGCTTGCCGTCCGCATCGACGCGGCGCCGCTGGAGCCGTTCAAGTTCGGCCAGTGGAGGGGCAAGCGGCTGACCTTCAGCTACGGTTCCGGCTATGATTTCAACCGCGGCCGGATCGCGGAGGCCCCCGCGCTGCCGGAATGGCTGCTGAGCCTGCGTGATCGTCTCGCCGTGCAAACCGGAATGGAGGCGCAGGCGCTCGCCCAGGCGCTGCTCATCCGGTACGATCCCGGCGCAGGGATCGGCTGGCATCGCGACCGGCCGCAATATGGCGAAGTGCTCGGCCTCTCCCTCTCCTCCCCAGCCACCCTGCGCTTGCGCCGACGCACAGAGCGCGGATTTGAACGGCACAGCATCACGCTGCCGCAGCGTTCACTCTACGGGCTTTCCGGCGAAGTTCGGTGGGAGTGGGAGCATTCGATCGCGCCGATGGATGTGACCCGCCGCTCGATCACCTTTCGCACGCTGCGCTAGCTGGACCCCGCCTCGCCAGTGGGGCACAAACGCGGCCAAGAAAAACAAGGGTGACGAAGTGCGCGCCGATCGCCAGCACGGCAAGTGGAGTGGCGGGATCATGCAGCCCCGGCAGAGACTCGTTCCATCCCTCGGCCGCTCCGGAGAGGGCGGTGCCGCCGAAGAACAGGGTGTAGACGCCGAACAGCACACCGCTGATCCAGCTTGCCGCGACCAGCAGCCGCGCGATCCAGAACAGAGCGCGCGACGGCCACTCTCGCCCCGGTCCACTCGCAAGGCTCGCGACGGTTGCCATCTTCGACTCCCTGATCGGAGGTCAGCTTACTCCCGCCGCGCGCCCGACGCTATTGTCAGGCGATGACGCCGAACAGGTCGTGCTCGTCCGCATCCTCGACCAGCACCGGGACGATGTCTCCGGGCGCTAGCGTGGCGGGGACGTCGCGCAGCAGCACCTGACCGTCGATCTCTGGCGCGTCGGCCTGGCTGCGGCCGGTGGCGCCGATGCTGCCGTCTTCCGGGTCCGCCTCGCCCACCTCGTCGATGATGACGGGCAGGGTGCGGCCGATCTTCGCCTGCAGCTTCTCCGCGCTGATGCGGCTGGTGAGCTCCATCAGGCGGGCATAGCGCTCTTCCTTCACCTCTTCCGGTACGGCGCCCGGCAGGAGGTTGGCGGCGGCGCCCTCCACCGGCTCGAACCGGAAGGCGCCGACTCGGTCCAGCTGCGCCTCTTCCAGCCAGTTCAGCAGGTAGGCAAAATCTTCCTCGGTCTCGCCCGGGAAGCCGACGACGAAGCTGGAGCGGATCGCGATGTCCGGGCAGATGGCGCGCCAGCTCTTCAGCCGTTCCAGAACCTTCGCCTCATTCGCCGGGCGGCGCATCGCGCGCAGCACCTTGGGGCTGGCGTGCTGGAAGGGGATGTCGAGATAGGGCGTCAGCAGCCCCTCCGCCATTAACGGGATGACCTGATCGACATGCGGATAGGGGTAGACGTAGTGCAGCCGCACCCAAGGCGCGGTGCCGTCTGCGGTCCGCAACTGCCCGAGTTCCCGCGCGAGGTCCGTCATGTGGGCGCGCACTTCGTGGCCCTTCCACATGCGCGGCTCGTGCCGTGTGTCGACGCCGTAGGCGCTGGTGTCCTGGCTGATGACCAGCAGCTCCTTCGTGCCCGCGGCGACAAGCTTCTCCGCCTCGCGCAGCACCGCATCGATCCGGCGGCTGGCGAGCTTTCCGCGCAGTTGCGGGATGATGCAGAAGGCGCAGGAGTGATTGCAGCCCTCTGAAATCTTGAGGTAGCTGTAATGGCGAGGGGTCAGTTTGACGCCGCCATCCTCGTCCAGACGCTGCGGCACAAGGTCGATGAAAGGCCCTTGCGTCGGGGGTGCAGCGACATGCACCGCCTCCACAACCTGCTCGTATTGGTGGGCGCCGGTGACGGCGAGCACTTGCGGGAAGCGGGCGCGGATCACCTCCGCCTCATCCCCCATGCAGCCGGTGACGATGACGCGGCCATTCTCGGCCATCGCCTCGCCAATCGCCTCCAAGCTCTCTTCCTTGGCCGAGTCGAGGAAGCCGCAGGTGTTGACCACAACAACGTCCGCTCCCGCGTAATCGGGGCTCATCGCGTAGCCATCGGCACGAAGCCGGGTGAGGATACGCTCGGAATCGACAAGAGCCTTGGGGCAGCCGAGGCTGACAAGGCCCACGCGCTTTTGCTCGCCGATGAGAGCGCCGGAAGCTTGAGTTGTCATGATTGGCCGCGCCCCTACACGAAATCGGCGCTATTCGCTAGTGTCTCCAACGTGATGCGGCAGAAGGAAAAGAAGCGATGGGCAATGTGAACCTACTGGCCGTGTTCCTTGGGGCGCTGGCCTTCTTCGCGGTGGGCGCGGTGTGGTACGGCGTCTTGTTCGGCAAGGCATGGCGGCGGTTGACCGGCGTCACGGACGAGATGGTGGCGAATGGCGGCCCGCCTGCTGGGCCGGACCGGGTGCGCAACCCGACCTGGCTCATCATGCTGCTCGCGTTTCTGTTCGAGCTGCTGATCGCGCTGATGGTGGGACACAACATCGCCCGCACCAACCCGGCCCCGCATGTCATCATGATGATCACGACCGGCTTCGGCCTCGCCATCATGACGCCGGCGCTGGGCATCAACTACCTGTTCCAGATGCGCCCCGGAAAGCTGTTCGCGATCGATGCAGGGCACTTCATCGTCGGCATGGCGGCGATGGGGGCGGTGTTCGTGGCGCTGAGCTAACCGCTTGATTCAACGGGGCTGGAACACCTGGAACACAGTCCTGGAGCTGAATTCCTCGTGGAGGATCTCCGGCCATCAGGCCCGGCCTGATCCGGGTCCGCTTTGCGCGCTGACTGACGATGGGAAAGAGCCGCCGCGAGTTGAACGCGGGCGGCTCTGGTAGGCAAGCGCTCTCAAGGAGAACCGAGATGGGAGGCGCGGCCGTCGAGCCCGGTGGTCGCGCCTGCTCAGCTATTTCTTGCGGGCTTTGCGAGCCGCATAGCGGGCGTCGCGGGCGGCCTTCAGCTCCGCTTCCGTCTTGGCGGGCTGGTTGGCCTTTTCCTTCGCAAGCCTGGCCTCAGCCCGCTTTTCCTCTTCGAGCCGCTTTGCTTCTTCCCTGGCGGCGCGGGCCGCTTCGCGCTTTGCCGCGGCCTTTGCTTCACGGTCCGCCTGCCGGGCAGCCGCTGCGGCGAGTTCCGCCTCGTCGGGCTTCGGCTTGGCCTTCAGCTTTTCCAGAGCGCTGTTCTTTGCGCGTGCAGACGCGGCAGCTCTGTCCTGAAAGCCCGGATCCTTGTACCCCTTCATCGCAATTCGTTCCTGATTTTCAAAATGGTGTCCATGTTTCGCGATCCCTGAAGATCGGGATGCCCGAGGCTCGCGGACCTGACGGCGCAGCTAGGGCATTAAGGCGAAAATCGCCACCCCCTGGGCCGTTATGCCTCGCTGCGTGCCGTCGGGCGGATCTCGACCACGATGTCGCCCTCCTGCAGCGCACCCGCCTCGTCCTCCCAGAAGCCGCAGGAACTGCCATTGCGATAGATGCGCAGACCCTGCCCGCCGGTCGCGAGTTGGGTGAGGGGGCGGCCGACCTCTTCCGGCAGCACCTGCCGCTCAACCAGCTGCACCCGGCCGCTGACGCTGGCGAGGTCCGCCAGATAGTCTGCGATATGCCCGCCCTGGGCGCTGCCGGCCAGAAGCAGGCCGGTGAAGCGCACGGGGTTGATCACGTTGTCCGCCCCTGCCTGCCGCGCGAGCAACTCGTTGTCCTCCGCGCGCACCACGACGCTGATCGGCACCTTGGGCGCGAGGTGCCGGACCGTCAGCACGATCAGGATCGAGGAATCGTCCCGGCCGGCGGACACCAGCACCGTCTTTGCCCGGTCGATGCGCACCGCCATCAGGCTCTCGTCCCGCGCGGCATCGCCTTCGATCACGTTGCAGCCCATTGCCTCAGCCTGGGCCAGACGGCCCTGGTTCTGGTCCATCACCACGATGCAGCGCGGATCGGTGCCGCGCGCGATCAGCTCGGCGACCGCTTCGGAGCCGGAAACGCCGAAGCCGAGGACCACCACATGGTCGGAGAGCTGTTCCTGGATGCGCGCCATGCGCCATTTCTCCCAGCTGCGCTTGATGACGAAATTATAAGCCGCGCCCACGAAGATGAAGATCACGATGAAGCGGATCGGCGTGACGATCACCGCCTCCACCAGCCGTGCGCGGGGCGAAACCGGCGCGATGTCCCCAAATCCGGTGGTGGTGATGGAGATCATCGTGAAATAGATCACGTCGAGGAAGCTGACCTCCCCGTCCAGCGTGTCCACCAGCCCGCCGCGATCGAGCCAGTGGATCATCACCACAAGGAAGACCAGCGCCATCGCAGCACCGATGCGCAGGAACAGGTCCGCCCAGACCGGCACCTTCAAGGCCCGGCGCAGCGGCTTGAATTGCCGCGCCCGCACGTCCCGCGCCTGGCGAGTGGGGGGACGGAACATCATGCGTCACATACCTCCGCCCACGCTCGCAGCGCCGAGCAGGCTCACGACTGGTAAGCCTCCGCCAGAGTGCCGATGGAGGCGTGGTGCGTCAGGTCCAGATGCAGCGGCGTGACGGAGATGAAGCCGTCATTCACCGCCTCAAGATCCGTGCCGTGGTCCAGCGTGTGCTCGATGTCGTCGAGGCCGAACCAGAAATAGGGCCGCCCGCGCGGGTCCGTCCCCTCCACCAGCGTCCCGCGGGCGTAATCGTGGAAGCCCTGCCGCACCACGCGCACGCCGCGCACCTGGTCCGCCGCGCGGGCGGGGAAGTTGATGTTGATGACGGTCCGCTTGGCGATCCGCAGGTCCAGCAGCGGGCGCAGGACCTTCTCGCCCCATGCCTCGGCCGCTGCGAAGCCGTGCCCGCTTGTGCGCAGCGCCTGGCTCAGCGCGATGGCCGGAATGCCCGCGAGCGCCGCTTCCATCGCGGCGGAAATGGTGCCGGAATAGGTGACGTCATCGCCCAGGTTCTCGCCATGATTGATGCCGGAGATGACGAGGTCCGGCTTCCTGTCCGTGAACAGCTTGCGCAGCGCGAGGTTCAGCGCGTCCGTCGGCGTGCCGGCGACGGCGAAGCGCTTCTCGCCATGCTCCTGCAGGCGGACGGGCAGGTGCAGGGTGAGGGAGTGACCGGTGCCCGACTGCTCGATGGCGGGCGCACAGACCCACACGTCATCGGAGAGCTGGCGCGCGATGCTCTCCAGCAGGGCAAGGCCGGGGGCGTGGACGCCGTCATCGTTGGTGAGGAGGATGCGCATCAGGCCTGCGGCTCCAGCGTGGTGAGGCCGCCCATGTAAGGCGCCAGCGCGGGCGGAACGGTGACAGAGCCGTCCGCCTGCTGGTAATTCTCCAGCACCGCTACCAGCGTGCGACCGACGGCAAGGCCGGAGCCGTTGAGCGTGTGGACGAAAGCGGTGCCTTTTTGTCCTTCTGGGCGATAGCGCGCATTCATCCGCCGCGCCTGGTAATCGCCGCACCAGCTGATGGAGCTGATCTCGCGATAGGCGCCCTGACCCGGCAGCCAGACTTCGAGGTCGAAGGTCTTCTTCGCCGTCGCGCCCATGTCGCCGGTGCACAGCAGGACGCGGCGGTAGGGCAGCCCCAACGCCTCCAGCACGGCTTGCGCGCTTCCGACCATGTGCTCATGCTCCGCCTGCCAGTCGTCCGGGCGGCAGATGGTGACCAGCTCCACCTTCTCGAACTGGTGCTGGCGGATGAAACCGCGCGTATCCCGCCCCGCCGCGCCCGCCTCCGAGCGGAAGCAGGGGGTGAGGGCGGTGAGGCGGATCGGCTGCGCCAGATCGCCGAGGATCTGCTCGCGGACGGAGTTGGTGAGGGAAACCTCGGCGGTGGGGATCAGCCACCGGCCATCGGTGGTGCGGAACAGATCATCCGCGAATTTGGGAAGCTGGCCGGTGCCGAACACGGCCTCGTCCCGCACCAGCAGCGGGGGCGCGCATTCGGTGTAGCCGCGCTCGCTGGTCTGGAAGTCCAGCATGAACTGGGCAAGCGCGCGGTGCAGGCGGGCCATGGGGCCGCGCAGGAAGGTGAAGCGGGCGCCTGACATCGCCGCGCCGGTCTCGAAATCCATGCCTAGGGCGGGGCCGAGATCGGCGTGTTCCTTGGCGTCGAAGCCGAGATCGCGCGGTTCGCCCCAGCGGGCGACCTCGACGTTGTCCGCCTCGTCCGCGCCTTCGGGCACGTCGTCTGCGGGGAGGTTCGGCAGCGCGGCGAGAACGCCGTCCAGCTCAGCCGCGACGGTCCGCTCTTCCTCCTCCAGCGTGGGGAGCGTCTGCTTGATCTCGGCCACTTCGGCCTTCAGCGCCTCTGCCGTGGCGGTGTCGCCCTGGCCCATTGCCTTGCCGATCGCCTTGGAGGCCTCGTTCCGGCGGCTCTGCGCCTCCTGCATCCGGGTGGCGAGGGCGCGGCGCCGCTCGTCCAGCTCAAGGATGCGGGGAGAGGCGGGCTCCGCCCCACGGCGGGTGAGGGCGGCGTCGAACGCCTCGGGGTTCTCTCGGATCAGGCGCAAATCGTGCATGGGCCGGGCCTATGCATGGGCAGCGCCGTTGTCCAGCGGGCAGCGGCGGGGCAGGCGCACCCCGGCTTGCGTGGCTGAAACAAAGCTGCGACCTCTCGCGTTCAGCCGCTCATGGACCGACGCCACGAGGCGAGGGGAGTTTGAGAGAACATAATCAGGGCCCGCCCCGGCGCACCCGCTTTATCGACGCGATGAACGCAGGCATGGGCCTCGCCCGCAAGGCAGGCCTCGCGCAGACGCCGGTGCTGGAGATGGGCGCCCTGATGGAGCAGGCCCGCGATTACGCCGGCCTCGACGATTTCGGCGGACGCTGGTTCGAGACCCCGCTGGAGGTGTTGCTGGAGGCGATCCGTGCTCAGGCGCGCCTCAACCCGGCTGGCGAATGGTCGGCGATGAAGCAGATCATGAAGGTGCTGGTGGACCGGCTATGGGCCGAGCAATGGTTCCAACGGCACCCGGAAGTCCTGACGCGCCCGCTGCCGCGCCCCGTCGTGGTGGTGGGGCCGATGCGGTCCGGCACCACGCGCCTCCATCGGCTGCTTTCGGCCGACCATCGCTTCACCCATTTGCGCAGCTTCGAGACGATCAGCCCCGTGCCACGCCCGGATTTCGAGCATGGCGCGCCGGATTTCCGCGCAACGCTGGCGGCGCGGATCATGAAGGTCGCCCGCCTCGCCAATCCGCGCACGCTGACCATCCACCCGACAGGGCCGTATGAGCCGGAGGAGGAGCTGGGCCTTCTGGTCAGCAGCTTCTGGGGCATGAAGCATGAGGCGCAGTGGTGGGTGCCCGATTACGGCCGCTGGTGCGAAGGCCAGGACCCGACGCCCGCCTACCGCCAGATGGCGCGGCTGCTGAAGCTGGTCGGCTGGTCGCAACAGGCCTCTTCCCTGCGGCCCTGGGTGCTGAAGACGCCGCAGCACATGCTGGACCTGCCCGCCCTGCTGAAGGTGTTCCCCGATGCGCGGCTGATCTTCACCCATCGCGATCCGCTGGCGGTGGTGGGCAGCGCGGCCTCCCTCGCCTGGAACCAGACGATCATCTATTCCGATCACGCGCACCCGGCACGGATCGGCGGCGAGTGGCTGCGCAAGACGCGCCTTCAGGTGGAGCGGATGCATGCCGCCCGGGCTGACATTCCGGCGGACCGGCAGATCGACGTGCATTATGATGAGATGGAGCGGGACTGGCAGGGCACGATGGCGCGCGTCTATCGCTTCCTCGGCC
Source organism: uncultured Erythrobacteraceae bacterium (assembly GCA_966251025.1). Lineage (GTDB taxonomy): Bacteria > Pseudomonadota > Alphaproteobacteria > Sphingomonadales > Sphingomonadaceae > Croceibacterium. The sequence continues at coordinate 355,076 of CBINJM010000001.1, forward strand.
TCGAGCTCGCGCCTGCTTTGCCCGCGATGGAGGCCTACCAACATCGTGCCGCCCGCCTGAAGCGCCGCCCGCATCAATACAGCCTGGAGGCGTTCGGCCTTTCCCCCGAGCGCGTGCTCGGTGAACTGGGCGATTACGTCCGCCGCTTCGGCATCGTCATGGAAGGGGACCGGGCGCTGGCCGGGTGACGCGGCTTCGTCGCGCGTTCAGGCCTTCTGGAGCTCGAACACGCGGGTGATCGGGTCGCGGGCGAGGGGAAGAAGCGCCGTCAGGGCCAGGAAGCCGGAGAAGACCAGCTGGATCGCGCCCGGAGAGGAATAGGCGAGAAGAATGCATCCCACCCCCAGGATCACCAGCACGGGAAGCCGCATGTGCTCCCAATTGTCATCTTCCATCTTGGCGATCCTCAGGATCTCCGCCTGCCGCTTGTGAGGCAGATCGTAACGCAGATATTCCGCGAGCCGCGCATCTTCGATGTGGAGATAGGGGCTGAGACTGAGATAGCCGGCCCGCACCAGCGCCTGGATGTCGCTCCGGTCGCGGAAGTTCAGCGTCCGACCATGGGCGAGCGTCAGCAGGAACAGCCGCTGCTCGTCGCTCGGCAGTGACTCCCATGCCGCGCGCGGGCCTTCCTCCTCGATCATCTCGCGAAGGCGGGCAACGGCATCCGGCTCCGCCTCCACCCGGTCGAGATGCAGGCCGGCAAGGATGGTCGCGGCTTTGTAGATCAGCAGGTACAGCGCCACGTAGAACAGCCACACGAAGAGTACGAGCAGGACCCACGCCCTGAAATCAGGGTGGAAGGCGAAACGCTCGATCGGCCCTGCGGTCAGCAGGACCTTGTCCGTTCCCCGGCCAAGGTCGCTCACCACGGTTTCGAAGCGGCCCGGCTGCACGAGGCTGATTGGCTCCCCAAGCCTGCCCCCGCCCGCGACGAGCTCCGTGGTGCTCTCCACGTCCGCGATCGAGCTGTTGAATGTCGGGATCATCTGCTCGAAGCTGGCGAAGACGGGAGACGGGCGCTCCTCCCCCGCGACGAGCGGCTTGCAGCCACGCCGCCCGGCGACGCAGGCTTCGACGACGAATGCGCCTGTTGTCTGCCGGGGGTCCTCTCCCATGAACCAGCCGGGGTGGCTTTCATCGAACTTATCGAGGTTCAGCGCCGAAGCGGCGTCTTCGCCATATAGAGAACCGTAGAGAGGCGATTTCATCAGCGGCTCAAGATCGTCACCGATCTTCTGCCGCTGCTGGCTGATCTGCTCTGCGACCGTGATCAGGGATGCGCCGACATAGCCCTTCAGATATTCCGAGTAATAGAGGTTCAGGATTGCGACGCCCGGGACCCACACAAGCACCAGCAGCAGGGCGATGGAGCGGTTCACATAGGCGCGGCGTACCGCCTTCAAGGTCGCCGGCTTTCTCAACCTGCTCAGCCGCCGGCGGATCACCGCCACTTCCAGCAAGAAGCGCCGCGCCGGACCGGGCTTCAACTGGCGGGACATGTTCTCGCTCACGCCCCAGATCAGCGCGAGGTTGAGGCACAGGAAGCAGGCGATCGCGCCGATGGTGGCGAGCAGCAGGCCCTGGTCGCTCTTGCCGCCGACCAGGCTGGCGATCACGGCAAACACGAAGAGCGCCGTCGCTGTGGCCAGCGCTGTGCGCCGGACAAGGGTGGAGGGATGTTGGTCGTGAGGCCGCGCGATCAGCAGGTAGGTGCCGACCAGCGCGGCCAGGCTGATCAGGCAGACCATGAGCATAGCAGGGAAGGGCGGCAGCAGGAACAGGGCGGCGGCGTGCCCGGCAAGCGCCAGAAGCAGCAGGATCAGCTCGTCGCCTCGCAGCCGGAAGAAATAGGAGAAGCCATCGGGGGCGGAATCGGACAGTCCGTTCGGGAAGAACCAGATGGAGCGTGCCCGCACCGCCATGCCGTCAGGTCGCTTGCTCCCCCGGCCCAGCGTCAGGCGCAGCATTCGAGGCGCCAGCCAGCAGGCCGCCAGGCATATGACGATCCATACGCAGCCCACGAAGAAGGCGTGCGCCATCGCTTCGGCAAAGATGGCCAGACCCTCGGTGCGGTCATACAGCGCAACCACGGACCACGGCGTCTCGGCGATCGGGCGCACCCGGGCGAAGTAGTTGCGGCCGTGATACTGGAGGGGGATGCGCTCGCTGATGATGCCGTCTTCCGGGTTTCGCGAGGTGGCTGTCTGAGGAGGCAGCTGACCCGGCGGTTCCCGAAGGACGCGCAGCGCGGCGGCCAGCTGAGCGCTGCCGCGTGCATCGTCGATCATGTTCTCCATCAGGCTGTGCTGCTGCTCGGAATGGAATTGCACATCGCCGATGTGGGCCGATCCGGGGCCCCGCAGCGCCTCCGGCAGGTCCGTATTCAGCACGATCGCGAATTCCAGGTTCCGGGGAACGATCGGAGACCGAAGGGAGAGGGGGAACCAAGACAGGACAAGGGCTGGTACCGTCCCGTCCGGATTGAAGGACGGGAAGTTATCGATGGTGCGCGACCAGCTTAGCCGGCCATTGGACTTGTTGCGTAGGAACTGGGTGTAGTTGGTATCTCCTATGAGAACAGTCTCGTCCCATGACTTGAAGTAGGCCCGGTCCGTAATGTTGATGTTCTCTTCGACCGGCTCCACGAACCAGATGCCTTTCCCGCACAGGCCGGCTTCCGAGTCGTTGGGCGCGGTGCACCTGCCGCTCTTCTTCATGAAGAAGGCGTTTTCTACCGGAGCGAGATCGGCCAGATTTGTCTGCGGCTGGTGCTGATAATTGCGCGGCAGCGGATCTGGCGGACGGTTGGCAAGTTCGGCCTCGATCCCGGGCAGGAGGTCCGTGCCATGCACATTCTTCCGAACATCATCCGCCACGGCTCTTGAGAGGCGCGCCAATTCCCGATCGACATCCTGCACGATGCTGTTGCGCAGAAGGATCGCGGACAGGAACAGGGATGCGGTGAGGACGATCAGAATCGTCGCGATCACGGCGGCAACGGTGTCCATCACGCGGATCGGCTTGAGCGGGCTGCGATTGAACAGCTTCAGGAACGGGATGCAAAGCAGCCCTGCGAACAGCAGGATGAGGATGTTCACCGTCCACTGAAACGCGATGCCGAGCGCGGCGCCATCGATCACCCGCTCGGGGATGAGATAGGCGAAATAGAGCTGGTCTGCGGGGCCGCCGGGCGAAGCGTCGGCTACCGCTTGCCGTTGCCCATCCGCTGGGGTCGCATCCGCCGGGCGCGAATCTGCACCTGCGGGTGGGCTGGGGGAAGCATTCGGCCCGGCCTGCACCGTCGGTATCAGGACCGGGCTCGATCCATCGTCCAGCGACTTGCCGACTTGGTGGGAGGCCACGAACACCGCGTAATCCTGGCCGCCGACATCACGCGTCAGCCGCGCGGGATAGCCTTCGAACACCGCGTTCTGCTCACCACGGCCGACCCGCTGCGCGACCTCAAGAGCCTCGAGCGTCTGGCGTTGGAGCTCATCGGTGCCTCGCCCGGCGAGCGGTGGGTCCGAGGCGTTGGCTGGGGCCGTGCTCAGCAGGGCCCTAAGCGACTGGAACTGCAGCCATTTGGACTCGCGATCGTAGCCTGCGATCACATTGCCGCGACTATCGGTGATCAGCAGGATGGCTTCCGGATAGGGAAGTTCCGCATTCTCCGCGATGGAGCGCAGGGAGAACGAAGCCTCCGTGGGTGGACCGGGCGAGTCTTCCCCACCGGGCGGGCGCGGGTTCGGAGAGGCCAGCCTTACGCAAATGATGTTCCGGCGCTCACACCCGAAGGCAAAGCCGGGGATCTCGAAATAAGGGGGGCTGGAGTCCGCGCTGGGGCTGGGGTCAGGGCCGGGGTCAGGGCTCAGGCTTCGCGGCCCCCCTGTCTGGAGAGCCAGCCCCGCCGTCAACGCGCGATCGTCGATCAGCCGAGAGACGAAGTTCATCGAGCGATAGATCCGGTCCCGCTCATGCTGGGATTGGGGGCCGACATAAAAGACGAAAAAGGCGACAGCGACCGCCGCCAGAAGGATCATCCCGATGAAAGTCTGGCCGATGATCTTTCTCGCGCCAGTCTTCTTGGCCGGAGAGCCGGAGCCGTTCGTCCTTTCACTCTCGGCCGAGGCTTGAGCCATTTCTCACCGTTCTCCGGAGAGTTGATGCGCTCAATCTATATTGTCCCAGGAGATCAGCATACGCTTAAGTTGTGATGCCAATCGGGGTTGCATCCGCCCCTCGAGAGGCACTTGCCGGCTAGCTACCGGCATCAGAGCGCGGACCTGCTCCGGCGCTCCAAGCGGACGTGGCGAGCCGCGGCCACCAGACCTTGCCTGCGTTCATTGTCAGGAATTTCATCCGAGGAGCCATGATGGCGGCGAGATGCCGCAGATCATGGTGGGCGCGGCAGGGATTGAACCTGCGACCCCACCCGTGTGAAGGGTGTGCTCTACCACTGAGCTACGCGCCCGGCGCCCTGACCCCCTAAAGGGCCCGGCGGCAGGGGCGCGCCTTTGCCACCGATGCCGGGGGATGGCAAGGCCTCATCGCGGGGTTCGCCCGCCCCGCAATCAGTGCAGCAACAGCCGGCCGAGCGTGGTCCAAATCCCTTCACTCTCCGCCGGCACCAGTGCCGAGCCCGCCACCGGGCACTCGAGGCAGCGCGCCTGCGCCCCGCGCACCTCCAGCAGCCCCTGCAGATCAGCAAGAGCCTGCGCGGCCCGCCCGCGCTGGTCCCTCGCGAACAGAGCGAACAGGTCGCCGCCGCCGCGCACCGAAGAGGGCTGCATCATCCGCACCAACAGCGGTGAGTAGAGCGGCTGGTGCTGCCCCAGGAACACGGGCTGCCACGCGCCTTCACCCAGCTTCGCCTGCCCCGCGGCCCATGCCAGCGCCTCATCCAGTCCGCCGAACTGGTCGACCAGCCCCAGCTGCCGCGCGCTGCCGCCGTCCCACACGCGGCCCTGGCCCAGCGCATCGGCCCGCTCCCGGCTGATCCCGCGCGATTGCGCCACCAGCCCGATGAACCGGTCATAGCCTGAAGTGATCGTTGCCTGCAGGATGGCGTCGGCCTCCGGCGTCAGCCCGGCCAACAGGTCCGGCTGGCCGGAGAGCGGCGTGGTCTGCACCCCGTCGCTCGTCACGCCCCATTCCGCCAGCGCGTCCTCAAACGTGGGGATGACGCCGAAGATGCCGATCGACCCGGTTGCGGTGGAGGGCTCGGCAAAGATGCGGTCCGCCGGCGTGGAGACCCAATAGCCGCCGCTCGCCGCGACATTGGCCATGGAGACGGCGACGGGAATGCCCTTCGCCTTGTGCCGCAGGATGGCCCGGCGGATCGCCTCGGACCCCGTCACCGTGCCGCCCGGCGAATCGACCCGGACCACCAGAGCCTTCAGATCGTCGTCCAGCGCATCGTCCAGCAGGCGCACGATCCGCTCCGCGCCCGCTTCGCCAGGACCCGCGCTGCCGTCGCTGATTTCGCCCGCGATGGTGATGACCCCGATCGCGCCGTCACCTCCGGTGAGAGAGCGCCTCGGCGTTTTTGGCGCGACCTCCGTCAGCCAGGTGTCGAGCGCGGTATGGGCAAACGCGCCGGGCGCCGGATCGAACGCGTCCTCACCCGCAAGCTCGGCCACCCGCTCGCCCCACTCGACGCGCGTGCCCGCTCTGTCCGCCAGCCCCGCCAGAAGCGTCGCACGCGCGGTGTCGCCGCCGCTCGCCGCCAGCCAGCCGGGGATGTCCTGCGTCGCGCGCGCGATGTCGGCCTTGGGCCGCACCCGCTTCACATCCTCCTGCCACTGGCTCCAGAGCGCGCCATAAAGCGCCTGGGCGTTCTCCCGCGCCTCCGGCGACATCTCGTTGAGGATGTAGGGCTCGACCGCGCTCTTGTAGGTCCCGACGCGATAGACGCGGGCGTTGATCTTCAGCCGATCGAGCAGCCCCGCATAATAGAGCCGCTGCCCGCCGGGCCCAGTCAAGGCCGCACCGCCCATCGGGTCCACCCACACCTCGCTCGCATGGGCGGCCAGCAGGACCGAATCGTCCGTATAGGCGACGGCATAGGCCAGCACCGGCTTGCCCGTGGCGCGGAAGCGATCCAGCGCCGCACCGATTGCCTGCATGTGGACCTGCCCGCCGCCGAGGAAGGTGGTCATGTCCAGCGCGATCAGCTTGATCCGCTTGTCCTCGGCCGCAGCGTCGATCGACCGCACGAGGTCGCGTGCTGCATATTCGCGGATCGGCGCGGCGGAACTCAGCAGCAGGGTGAGCGGGTCGATCGGCGCGACCTCTTCCACCACCGTGCCATCCAGCGCCAGCAGCAGCGCGCCCTCGCGCACCGCATCGGCGCTGGGTCGTATGCTCAGCACCGCGAACAGGGCGACGAAGAACAGCAGCAGGAAGATCAGCGACAGCGCGTCCTTGATGCCGACCAGCAGCCGCCAGACCTTACCTGCAAAGCTCATTTCCACTCCCGCGCAACATCGCCGAGTGATCAATCTAGGCGTCCCGCTCCCTGCGCGCCAGCCATGGCGCGAAGGCTTGCCGCAGCGCCGCCCCGACATTATGGCCCCGGCTTCGATGCCATCGCCCACATCCTCCGCAGCGGGCGGCCGTTACCCGGCCGGCGCGCTGGCCTTCCCGCACCGCGGCCTGCTCGGCATCGGGCATCTCGAGACCCATGAAATCCTGTATCTGCTGGATGAGGCGGAGCAGTGGGTGGAGCTGAACCGGCGGCCCAACAAGCACACCGATGCGCTCGCCGGCCTCACCATCATCAACGCGTTCTTCGAGAACTCCACTCGTACGCTGCTCAGCTTCGAGATCGCGGGCAAGCGCCTGGGCGCCGACGTGGTGAACATGCATGCCGCGCAGTCGAGCGTGAAGAAGGGCGAGACGCTCATCGACACCGCCGTGACCCTTAACGCCATGCGCGCGGACGCCATCGTCATCCGGCACGGCAGCTCCGGCGCGGTGCGGCTGATTGCGGAGCGAGTCGATTGCCCGGTGCTCAATGCCGGGGACGGGCAGCATGAGCATCCGACTCAGGCCCTGCTCGATGCGCTCGCCATCCGTCATGCGCTGCGTGCCCGGGGGCGGGCGAGTTCAGACGGAATGCTGAACGGGCTGCGAGTGACGATCTGTGGAGACATTCGCCATAGCCGTGTCGCCCGTTCGAACATCCTGTGCCTGCAAGCGCTGGGTGCGGTCGTGCGCGTCTGCGCGCCGCCCGCGCTGATGCCTGCCGAGATCGCCGCCATGGGCGCGGAGCCGTTCCATCAATTCGACGCCGCTCTGGACGGGGCGGAAGTGGTGATGATGCTGCGCCTGCAGAGCGAGCGGATGGAGGGCCAGTTCGTGCCGTCGGAGCGCGAGTTCCGCCACCTCTACGGCCTCACGCTGGAGCGGCTCGCCCGCGCCGCGCCGGACGCCATCATCATGCATCCCGGCCCGATGAACCGCGGGGTGGAGATCGACAGCAACGTGGCCGATCTTGCGAACCGCTCGATCATCACCGAGCAGGTGGAGATGGGCGTGGCCATCCGCATGGCCTGCCTCGACGTGCTGACCCGCCGCCGCCGCGGGGTGCCGGGCTGGGGCCCCGCCGACCAGGCGGGACAATGGGTATGAAGCAACAGCGCGCGCTCAGCATCACCGGCGGCAAGCTGGTCACGCGCAACGGGCTGCGCGCCGGCGGCGTGCGCTGTGTCGACGGCATGATCGTCGCCGTGGGAGAGATCACCCCGCATGACGGGGACGAGCTGGTCGATGCCAAGGGCCTGCTCCTCGCGCCCGGCCTCGTCGATTTCGGCGTGTTCTCCGTCGACAAGCCGGCTTTCCACTTCGGCGGCATCACCCGCGCGGCCTTGATGCCGGACCAGGGCCCGCCGCTCGATCACCCGGCGCGGGTGCGCTTCGCGGCGCAAAGCGGCAAGCCGGACTTCTGGGTCCACCCGCTCGCCGCCGCTACCGTCGGTCTGGAAGGCGCTCGCCTTTCCGAACTGGCGCTGATGCGCGATGCCGGTGCGCGCGGCGTTGCGACAGGCCGCCGCTGGATTGCCGATAGCGGCGTGATGCTGCGGCTGCTGCAATATTCCGCGATGCTCGGCCTCGTCACCGTCACTCACGCGGAGGATGCCGGTCTCACCGGCAATGCCGCCGCCACCGCTGGCGAGATGGCGACCCGCCTCGGCCTTCCAAGCGCGCCGGCGGAAGCGGAGGCGCTGGCCGCCGCGCGTGACATCGCTTTGGCGGAGCTGACGGGCGCACGGCTGCACCTGCGGCAGGTGACGACGCGCGCCGCGCTGGACCTCGTTCGCGCGGCCAAGGCGCGGGGCGTGGCGGTGACGGCGGGCGTCACTCCAGCGCATTTCATGCTGTCCGACCTTGCCTTGGCCGAGTTCCGCACCTTTGCCCGCCTCTCTCCGCCGCTTCGCGGGGAGGCGGACCGGCAGGCGGTGGTGGAGGCGATCGGCGACGGCACGATCGACGTCATCGCCAGCGGCCACGATCCGCGCGGCCCGGAAGACAAGCGCCTGCCCTTCGCGGACGCCGCGCCCGGCATGGCGGGGGCCGAGACGCTGCTGGCCATGGTGCTGACGCTGGTGCGAGACGGCGTGATCGGCATGGAGCGAGCCTTCGACCTCGTCGCTCGCAACCCCGCCCGCCTGCTCGGTGTCGAGGCGGGGGAGCTGCGCGAAGGGGCGGAGGCCGACATCGCGCTGATCGACCCGGCGCGGCCATGGGTGGTCGATTCCGGCAAGATGGCCGCTGCGGCGGGCAACACGCCGTTCGACCACCAGCCGGTGGAGGGCCGTGTCATCACCCTGTGGAAAGGTGGCGTGAGGGTGGAGAGCTAGGCGCTCACCAGCGCGCGCCGCCAGACCGCATCCGGCGGCGGAGATAGGCAGACATCGTCGGCTTCGGCGTTGCGGATGCTGCGGGGTGCGGCGCAACTGAAGGGCTGGGGGGGGCTGTTTCCTGCTCGGCCAGCTGCGGTGCGGCCGGAGGCACGGAGATGGTCGCGGACGGAGCTGCCATCGGAGCGGCACTCGCGGGTGTGAGCACGAGCTTGGCGGTCTGTTCTGCGATCGGGGGCTCGCCGAGAGGCGCGGCGCTCTCGTCGGCAGCGGCAGCCAAGGCAGGAGGGCTTTCCGCACGGGCCCTCGCCACCGTCGTCGGCACAACAGGGGCAAGCGCCAGCTCGACCGGCAGGCCACTGTCCGGAGCATTCACCGGCAGCTTGAGCACTATCGCCAACCGCTGCGGCGCGCTTTGGGTGAAGGCCAGCGCCGCCCATTGCTCCATGCGCTTCCCCACCTCGCCCGCAGGCAGATCGAGCGCCGCCAAGAGCCGCGCCTCGCGCCAGCGCCCGGCCAGCGCATAGCCGAGGGCAAGGTTCTGCCGCAGCGCCACGCTGTTCTCGCCGAAGCGAAGCACGCTTTCCATCGCGCGGATCGCCGGCCCAACCTCACCCGACAGCGCCAGAGCGAGGCCGAGATCCGCGGCGGGCAGCTGCTCCGCCCGATCAGCCAGCAGCGCTGCCGCCTCCGCCTCGCGACCGCTGCCGATCAGCGCCAGCGCCAGCCGCAACGCGGTCGCGGCGCTGCCATCGCCGAGCGTTACCGCATCGCGCAGGCTGGCTGCAGCAGACAGGAACCGGCCGGCCGACAAATAGCTTGTTCCAAGCTGGGCCCGCAAAGCAGGATCAGCCGGCGCGGCGAGCACCGCAGCTTCCGCTGGAGCGATCGTTTGCTTGTGAACGGCAGCAGCCTGATCCGGCCCGGTCGGTGTGGCGAAGAGGCCCGGCAAGGTGGAGCAGCCCGCCAGAAGTGCGCCGGAAAGCGCGCTTGCCACCGCGACGCGGATGCCGCTGCAGCGGTTTGCGGAGCGTTGCACGGCGCTTTCAATCCCTTTTCTTCCGGTTGCACGCGCGATGCATTTCCCCATTCCGGAGCCTATCGCGCTCCTTCCCGCATTGCAGGATAAGGTAAACGTCTCGCGAAGGCGGCCGCATGTCGTGAAGGACGCACTTGCTGTTGGTCCGCGCCGGAGACGCACCCTCTAACCGGTGGGAGTGGGCGAAATCAGCAATCCAGTCTTGCTACTGCAACCAATTCGCATTAACTCAGGTGCGTCGAGCAGGAGAATCGCCGCTCATGTATGTTTGCATCTGCAATGCCATTCGTGAAACCGACCTGCGCTGCGCTGCGCGAACCAGCCGGTGCGATGTGGAAGCTCTTTATGCCCGCATGGGCAAGCGCCCCCAATGCGCCCAGTGCATTGAAGACGCCGAAGACATCGTGGCGGAAGAGCGGGCAATGGCTGCCGAACCGCAGCTCCAAGCAGCCTGATCCGCTCTTGATTGGCACTCGCAAACACTAGGATTTCTGCCGTTTTTTGCTGAATCGCCCTTGCCAATGCGGCTGCAGGGTGCACATGGATTGCTTGCGCCAAACGGAGAGCACCATGAAGGGCGACCCCACAGTCATCGAGTACCTGAACAAGGCGCTCACCAACGAACTCACCGCCATCAACCAGTACTGGCTGCACTATCGCGTGCTGCACCACTGGGGCATCCGCAAGCTTGCGGAGTATGAGCGGCACGAGTCAATCGACGAGATGAAGCACGCCGACATCCTGGCGGAGCGCATCCTGTTCCTTGACGGTCTGCCGAACTTCCAGGCGCTCCACCGGCTGAAGGTTGGCGAAACGGTCGAAGAAATCCTGCGCGCTGATCTCGCGGTGGAGGAAGAGGCGGTGCCCCTGCTGCGCGAGGCGATCGCCCATTGCGAGAGCGTGCGGGACTACGTCAGCCGCGAGATCTTCGAGCGCATCCTCGAGAGCGAGGAGGAGCACATCGACTTCCTCGAAACCCAGTTCGACATGATCGAGCGGATGGGCCTGCAGAACTACATCCAGCTCAATTCCGCACCGGCGGGCGAGGGCGAGAACAACGCGGGCTGAGAGGCCAGAGCGCGCTCGGTGCGGTGGGCCCGCCCGAGCGCCTTTGACAAGAGCGCTCAGCCCTTGTCAGCGAACGGATTCTTCGGCGTTCGCAAGGTCAGGCGCACGGGCACCGCGCCGAAGCCGAGCTGGTCGCGAATGCCGTTGATGAGATAGCGCTCATAGCTCTTGGGCAGTTCGGTCAGCCGGGTGCCGAAGATCACAAAGCGCGGCGGGCGAGTGCCGACCTGAGTGATGTAGCGCAGCTTGATCCGCTTGCCGCCGGGTGCGGGCGGCGGGTTGCGCTCCAGCGCCTCATCGAACCAGCGATTGAGCAGCCCGGTCGGTACGCGACGGCTCCACTCCTGGCGCACGTTGAAGGCGGCAGACAGCAGCGTGTCGAGGCCCTTCCCCGTCACTGCGGAGACGGCCAGCAGGGGAACCCCGCGAAGCTGCGCCAACCCCTCTTCCAGCGCGGCGCGGATGCCGTTGAAGAGGGCGCTCGGCTCCTCGGCGACGTCCCACTTGTTGATCGCCACCATCAATGCGCGCCCTTCCTCCACCACCATGCTGGCGATCTTCAGGTCCTGCACTTCCAGTCCGCGCGTCGCATCAAGCAGCAAGACAACGACTTCGGCAAAATCAACGGCACGGCGGGCATCGGCGACCGACAGCTTCTCCAGCTTGTCATCCACTTTCGCCTTCTTGCGCATGCCGGCGGTGTCGATGAGGCGGACGGCGCGCTCCTCGCCCGTCGCAGGGTCGCGCCACCGCCAGTCGATGGCGATGGAGTCGCGGGTAATGCCCGCCTCCGGGCCAGTGACCAGCCGATCCTCGCCGAGCAGCTTGTTAATCAGCGTGGACTTGCCCGCGTTTGGGCGGCCGACAATCGCCAGTTGGAGCGGGGCCGCGGCGCGAAGAGCATCGCGCTCCTCCTCCGTCAGATCCTCATCCTCAAGAGGGGCGGGTTGGCGGTCGCCGATCAGCGGCAGGAGCGCGTTGTAGAGGTCGGCGACGCCCTCTCCATGCTCGGCGGAGATGCCGATCGGGTCGCCAAGCCCCAGAGAGTAGCTCTCCATGATGCCGGCGTCGCCAGCGCTGCCTTCGGCCTTGTTGGCCACCAGCACGACGGGCACGGACTGCTCCCGCAGCCAGCGGGCGATCTCTTCGTCCAGCGGAGTGATGCCGGCGCGGGCGTCAATCACGAACAGGGCCGCGTCGGCGCCCTTCAGCGAGACTTCCGTCTGTGCGCGCATCCGGCCCGGAAGGCTGGCAGGATCGTCCTCCTCCCAGCCAGCAGTGTCCACGGCCTGGAACTCCAGCCCGAGCAAGCCCGCTTCTCCAAATCGGCGGTCCCGCGTGACGCCGGGCTGGTCATCCACCAGCGCCAGCCGCTTTCCGACGAGCCGGTTGAACAGGGTCGACTTGCCGACATTCGGGCGGCCGACGATCACGACCTGGGGAAGGGCTGTGCTGGACATGCGCGGGAGGTGGAGCGGCGGCGGGCACTTGGCAAGCGAAAGCGGGGCTGGACGCGCGCCGACGCCTTATTGCGGGCGCGCGTCGGTGGGTCCGCTCACCAGCTGCCGGTGTTTTCCATGCTGGCCCACGGTTCGGCGGGGGGGAGGGAGCCGCCCTTCTGCAGCAGCTCGATCGAGATGCCATCCGGCGTCTTGATGAAGGCCATGTGACCGTCGCGCGGGGGGCGATTGATCGTCACGCCGGCGTCGGAGAGGCGCTGGCAGGTCTCGTAGATGTCATCAACGCCATAGGCGAGGTGGCCGAAGTTGCGCCCGCCAGTATATTCCTCTGCCGGGCTGCCATCCTCGGGGGGCCAGTTATAGGTCAGCTCGACCTCGGCAACACCCTCCTGCCCCGGCGCGGCGAGAAAGATCAGGGTGAAGCGGCCCTTCTCGCTTTCCTTGCGGCGCACTTCCTCCAGCCCGAGCAGCTTGAAGAAGCGGACCGTCGCCTCCGGGTCCGTGATGCGGATCATCGTGTGAAGGTATTCGACCATGAAAGCTCGGCTCCGTGCATGTTCGAGCCACGCGCCATGGGTGCGATGCCATGGCTGCCTGGCGAGGAACTCCCGGCCGCGCTGCATTTGCCGGCGGCCTCTGCGCGCCCTTTAACGCCGCGCGGGCCTTCATCGCCACCGCTTTCTGCCCGCCGCCGGCCTGCGGCGGCTTCGCAAACCATTTCCCGCCTGAGGGGCGAGCGCAGGCTGCGCCGCCCGAGCCGGTGATCCGGCCGGGCGGGCAGCCTGTCTTCGGACCTTAGAACCCGGCCCAGACCGAGAACACGACCTGGCTGCTGGCGATGGAACTGCCGTCCTTCGTGCTGGCGAATCCCGACCCCAGATAGGCCGATTCGGAGCGGGAGATGTCAGTGTCGACATAGGCCACGCCAAGGGTCAGCGGCCCCACGGCCATGTCGGCCCCCAGCATCCAGTCGAAGTACTCACCGGTCGGAGCGATGCTGGTGCCGTTCGGCCCGAGACCGGGGTTGCCGTCCGAATAGCCGAGGTGGCCCTTCAGCGTGACGGGCGTGTTCGGGATGCCGCTGCTGATATCGGTCCAGAGATACAGGTTATCCTGCTTCTGGCCCCGGCTGTTCGGCGTGTTGGAGTAATTGCCGAGGGCCTGCTGCTTCGGCGCGTATGCGACGCCGACCAGACCTTCGACCGGGCCGAGGGTGGATGAGAGCTTCACATAGGGCTCTGCGAAGTCGGTGTTGTCGGCGCCGCCCGGATACATGTACCACGTCACACCAACGTCCAGCGTGGCTGAGTCACCCAGAGGCATGGCGTAGCCGCCATAGATGTCGAGCTCCATGTTGGAGCCGCCGAACGTGCCCCAGCCGGCAAGGTTGGAAGCCCAGGTGCCGACATAGAGGCCGGACTCATGGCCCACGGTGATGCCGCCCTGGACAGCCATTTCCTCATCCGTCTGCGAAACGCCGCGGAAGCGGTAATCGGAAACGAGCGCGACGCTGCCGCTGACGGTGACCGGGCCGAGCGTGTCGGCGGCGTCTTGGGCCATGGCAGGGGCCGCGGACAGGGCGGAACCCGCGAGAAGTGTAGCAGCCAGAAGGCTGCGGACGGACGTAAGCATGAGTTTCTCCCTCGAGAAAATGTGACTTGCCTCGTCCCGCCTGCGGCAGCCGGTCCCCCTTCGTGATGGGGTGGATCTCAGCTGCGCAACGATCCTGCATCCTAATGCCGCACTGCACAACGTTTTATAGTCGACCGCCTTCGCAGGCGCATGATATGTGACTTTGTCGTCACATTAACCAAAGCGACAGGGTTTTTGAGCAACTGAGCGGCTGCCAAACGCACCCATTGCGCATGGAGGAGCGTTGCCTCTAGAGGGTTCGAGGGATCGCCAGTTTCAACATGTTCCAATCGCTTCGACAGTTCTTCGCGCGCCCGGCCGATGCGGCCCCGCCTCCTGCCCTTCTCGAGGGGCGGCGGGTCTATGCCGTGGGCGATGTGCACGGGTGCCTGGGCCTGCTGGATTCGCTGCTTGGCGCTATTGAGGCAGACGATGCCGCCTCATCGCCCGCGGAGACCACGATCGTTCTGCTCGGCGATCTTGTAGACCGGGGGCCGGACAGCGCCGGGGTCATTGCCCGGGCGCGGGAGCTGAAGCAGCGGCGCGACACCCGCATTCTCGGCGGCAATCACGAGGAAATGTTCCTTCGCAGCCTGCATGATCTGGAGATGTTCCGCCATTTCATCCGGCATGGCGGGCGCGAGACGGCGCTCAGCTACGGGATCGAGAAGCGCGCCTTCCTCGAGGCGACGTTGGAGGAAGCGCAAGAGCTGATGCGCCAGGCCGTGCCGCAGGAAGACGTCGACTTTCTCGAATCGTTCGAGGACATGGTGACGATCGGCGATTATCTGTTCGTCCATGCCGGCATCGACCCGCGCGTACCTCTCGCCGAGCAGAAGAAGCACGACCTGCGCTGGATCCGCGAGCCGTTCCTGTCCTACACGGACCGGCATGAATTGGTGGTCGTGCATGGCCACACGATTCGGGACGAGCCCGAAGATTGCGGCAACCGCATCGGCATCGATACCGGCGCCTATTCGTCCGGCCGGCTGACCGCGCTACGGCTGGAGGGCACTTCGCGCCGGTACATCGAGGCGGTGGAGAATGCGGGCGGAGACATCGTGGCGACCCCTGTGGCCGCCTGAGGCTGCCGGTCGAGATGCAGCGATGATGCCAGGGGGCCTGTAAGCCGGGTTCTGTGCCGCGGACGGTATCCCATGCGGGACCGTATCCGCGGCGGCAGCCATTCATCTAGGCGACCGGTCGCCCGGTGCGCTCAAGCAACCAACCCGGGTCTCTCAGGGCGAAACCCCCCTGCCGCTCCTTCTTGCGAAGGGTCGGCGCGAGACCCCTATTCGGTCTTGCTCCGGGTGGGGTTTGCCATGCGGGCGCCGTTGCCGGAGCCCCGGTGCGCTCTTGCCGCACCCTTTCACCCTTGCCTGTGAGACCTGCTTCCGCAGGCATCCATCGGCGGTTTGCTCTCTGTGGCACTTTCCCTCACCCCCGAGCCCCAAGACGCGCTCGGGGATCGGAGGCGGGCGGGCGTTACCCGCCACCCTCGTTTCGTGGAGCCCGGACTTTCCTCGGCCTTCATCCCGCTCATCCTGAGCCTGACGAAGGACGCGGCTGCCCGGCCCCCTGGCGATGCCTACCTAGCGCGGCCTTGGTCGCGATCCAAGAGCAGCTGGAAAAGGATGGCGCGGACTTCCCCATCGATCTCGCCGTCGATCTTGCGGGGCCGCCAGCGGCGCTGGAAGGCCTCCACCGCCTTCGCGGGGTCGGCGATCTCGTAGCCGAATCGTTCCAGCGCGAGAAGGAAGGCGCCGTCATTGTCGAACGGATCGCCAAGCTCCAGCTTTTCCGGCCGGGCGAGGCAGAGGCGATATTCCGCCAGGCGGTCCCACGGAAAGAGCTCACCAGGGTCGATCTTGCGGCTCGGCGCCACATCCGAGTGGCCCACGACATTGGCGCGGGGAATGTTATGCGCCTGCACGATCCGGTGCAGCAACGGCACAAGGGCTTCGAACTGCGCGTCCGAGAACCCGCGATAGCCATGCGCGTGGCCCGGATGGTCCAGCTCTATCCCGATGCTGGCGGAGTTCACGTCCCGCAGCCCGCGCCAATAGCTGGCCCCGGCATGCCACGCGCGCTTGCTTTCATCCACCAGCCAGATGACCTCACCGGCTTCGCTGATCAAATAATGGGCGCTGACTTTCGCGGCCGGGTCGCACATCCGCTCCAGCGCCGCCTCCGCACCGAGCATTTCCGTGTAGTGGAGCACCACCATGCTGGTGGGCAGGGCGCGCTCATCCCAGTTGGGCGAGGGGACGTGGCGGTGAACCAGCTCGTCGAGCGGTTCGTCGCCCGGCCCGGCGTCGCCCTCAGGCATTGGGCAGCACCGCGCCCATGATCAGCGCATCGTCCGCCTTTGCGAATTGGACGTCGCCGCCTTGCTCTTCCGCCAGCATGCGGACCAGAGTGGCTGGCGCGGTGCGAGCCGACCGCTCGTGCTCGCCCAAAGTGCCCTCGAGCGCGGCGCTCGTATCCTGGCTGAAGGCGAGGCGAGGGCCGGAGGCGCGCACGACGATCTCGGTCGCCTCGTCGCGTCGCTCCGCTCCCACGACCAGCGTGCCGCCGCGCACCAGCGTGTCGAGACCAATAGAGGCGAGGTTGAGCATCACCTTGACCGCGCTCTTCGGCAGGCTTTCCGCCTCCACCGCCCATTCGAGCGACACTTTGCCGTCCTGTGCCGCCAGCGCGGCGAGCACATCGTGCGGCTCCTGCATCGGCACGTCGTCCTCGAATCCCCCGGCAGAGCCGAAGGCGAGGCGGAAGAAGCGCAGCTTGGCGGCACTCGCCTGTGCGCTGCGACCCACAAGGTCCAGGCAGTGCTGGCGCATCTCCGGGTCCTCTTCCGATGCGAGCAGTTCCAGCCCGTTGCCGAGAGCGCCCACGGGGCTCATCAGATCATGGCACAGGCGTGAGCAGAGCAGGGCGGCTAGGTCGGTGGATGATGTCATGGAGTGGCGGTCGCAGCTTCTCTGGCAAGAGGGTGGATTGGGTGACAGGGGTGCCAAAGTCGCGCCGACAATGCCACCCCTCCCGCTGAACACCCGCCGCTGGTGCGGGCAGGCCGGCCGGTTCCTTAACCGTCAACCACTTCATAGGGAAGGCGCTGGAAGTGCTCGCCCTGATCACGCCAGAGCGTGATCTCGCGCCCGGCGACGATGGCCCACACCCGGCCGTCGCCGCTCGCCTCAGCGCGATCCGTCGCGGATGGCTGCGAGAGCCCAGACGGGTGCGAGTGATAGTAGCCGAGCAGCTTTGGCCCGCCGTGCCGTTCCGCCCGGTGGGCGTCCACGAGCGCCTGCGGATCGATCTCGAAATGCCGCGCCTGGTCCGGGGCCACATTGCGGACGGGCAAGGCGACGTCGATATAGCCGTCCGCAGCCCCCAGAAGGAGCCCGCAACATTCCCGGGGGTGTGCCCGGATCGCCTCCGCCCGCAGGATCTCGAGCACCGATCTTGTGAGCCTGAGCGCCATACCCCAGATGCCTAGCATGGCGGGGCAGGGACATGGGAGCGGTGAGACGATCACCGGCACGCTCGATGGCGGGCAGCGGCTCGATAAGGCGCTGGCAGAGGGGAGCGGGCTCTCGCGAGAGCGGGTGAAGGCCCTGATGGCTGAAGGGCGCGTGCTGGTGGGCGGCGTGCCTGCCGGCAGCGCTTCCGCCAAGTCGCAGGCTGGCGCGGTGTTCGCCATCCACCTCCCGCCCACGGTGGATCCCCAGGCTTCTCCACAGGATATCTCGCTGGTCATCCCCTTCGAGGATGAGCACCTGATCGTGGTCGACAAGCCTGCGGGCATGGTCGTCCACCCGGCGGCGGGGAATCCGGACGGCACGCTGGTCAACGCCCTGTTGCACCATTGCCGAGGGCGGCTCTCGGGGATCGGGGGCGTGGCACGGCCGGGGATCGTCCATCGCATCGACAAGGACACGTCCGGCCTGCTGGTGGTCGCCAAGAGCGACGCCGCGCATGAGGGGCTGAGCGCCCAGTTCGCCGACCATTCGATCGAGAGGGTCTATGTTGCTGTCGCAAACGGCCACCCGCAGCCGCCGGCGGGCACGGTCGATGCCCGTGTCGGCCGTTCGGACGCCAACCGCAAGAAAATGGCGGTGCTGCCCAAGGAATCCTCACGGGGCAAGCGCGCCATTACCCACTACAAGACCGTTGAGAGACTCGAAGGATGCGCGATTCTCGAATGCCGGCTGGAGACCGGGCGCACGCATCAGGTCCGGGTTCACCTTGCGTCAATAGGACATCCGCTAGTTGGAGATCCTCTGTATGGACGTTCCAATTCGCAGGTTCGGCCGCTTCTTCGTGAACTCGGCTTTGAGCGTCAGGCGCTCCATGCAGCGGCACTCGGCTTCATCCATCCGGTGACGGGCGAGCGCCTATCATTTGCGAGCGAGTTGCCCACCGACATGCGGGAACTGATCGACTGGGCCGCTCATCGCAATCGATGAATTGCCCTCCTTTGAGCGGGATACCCTCCTATATATCTGGGTTGGGGTTGTGTGTGGCCGGGCCCCGCGGATGCTCGGAAGGGGTCCGCAGAATGCGGCCGACAGAAGGGTCATGGGAATAAAATGAGCGAG
The DNA here is from genome assembly GCA_966251025.1 of uncultured Erythrobacteraceae bacterium. GTDB lineage: Bacteria > Pseudomonadota > Alphaproteobacteria > Sphingomonadales > Sphingomonadaceae > Croceibacterium. Next base: position 373,740 of record CBINJM010000001.1, read on the forward strand.
AACAGGACAGTATCGGTGCCGGCGCTTGGCGGTGAGCAAAGCCTCAACCGCTACCTGGCCGAGATCAAGAAGTTTCCTGTGCTGACGGCGGAGCAGGAATACATGCTCGCCAAGCGGTACCAGGAGCACGAAGACCCGGAGGCTGCGGCGCAGCTGGTGACGAGTCACCTGCGCCTCGTGGCGAAGATCGCCATGGGCTATCGCGGCTATGGCCTGCCGGTGAGCGACCTGATCTCCGAAGGCAATGTGGGCCTGATGCAGGGCGTCAAGAAATTCGAGCCCGACAGGGGCTTCCGCCTGGCGACCTACGCCATGTGGTGGATCAAGGCGAGCATTCAGGAATTCATCCTCCGCTCGTGGTCCCTCGTGAAGATGGGCACCACCGCGGCGCAGAAGAAGCTGTTCTTCAACCTGCGGCGGATGAAGAAGAACCTCGAGGCGTTCGAGGACACCGACCTGCACCCGGACGACGTGCGCAAGATCGCGACTGATCTGGGCGTGCCGGAGCAGGAGGTCGTCAACATGAACCGGCGGATGCTGATGGGCGGCGATGCGTCGCTCAACGTCAGCTTGCGCGCGGACGAGGAAGGTTCCGGTCAGTGGCAGGATTGGCTGACGGATGATCGCCCGCTGCAGGACAAGGTCGTTGCAGATGCCGAGGAGGCGCAGGTGCGCCACGACATGCTGGTGGAGGCGCTGGACAGCCTGAACGACCGTGAGAAGCACATCCTCACCGAACGGCGGCTGACCGACAATCCGCAGACGCTGGAGGAGCTGTCGCAGGTCTACGACGTCAGCCGCGAGCGCATTCGCCAGATCGAGGTGCGCGCGTTCGAGAAGCTGCAGAAGGCGATGCAGCGTATCGCCGGGGAGCGGCTGCTGCCGGCTGCTTGAAGCCGGGCTTGATCGGTGATGCGGAAGAGGGGCGGGAGACCGCCCCTTTTTCGTATCCGGGACACCCTTGATTGCGGTGAGCGGGGTACGCCTGGCGAGCGATCGTTGCGCGCCGCCGGGGTGCGCGATAGGTCCGGCAGATGCTGTTCGCGCTACGCACCCTCATGTGGCTGATGCTATGGTTCTTTATCCTCAGCTTCGGTGCCGTGATCCTGTTCCGCTTCGTGCCCCCGCCCGTGACCGCCACCATGCTGATGGACGAGCACGGCTTCACCAAGGATTGGACGCCGCTGAGCCGCATCGACCGCGACATGGTCTCCGCAGTGATCGCGGCAGAGGACGGCAAGTTCTGCACGCATGATGGCTTCGACCGGGAGGCGATCGAGAATGCGATCCGCCGCAACATGGAAGGCGGACGCATCCGAGGCGGCTCCACCATCAGCCAGCAGACCGCCAAGAACGTCTTCCTGTGGCAGGGCGGCGGCTATTTCCGCAAAGGGCTGGAAGCCTGGTTCACCCTGCTGATCGAGCAGATCTGGGGCAAGCGGCGGATCATGGAGGTTTACCTCAACGTCGCCGAAACGGGCATCGGCACCTACGGTGTCGAGGCGGGGGCGCAGCGCTACTTCAACCATTCCGCCGCGCAACTGAGCGAGAGCGAGGCGGCCCGCATAGCCGCCGCCCTGCCGCTGCCGAAGGAGCGGCCAGTGGTGAACCCGACCGGCTTCACCCGCCGCTATGGCAACACCATCCGCGCGCGCATCGGCGTGGTGCGGCGGGACGGGCTCGACGCCTGCGTGTACGGATAGGCCGATGGGCGTGGGGCACTCTCATGGACAGGGCCATGCGCACGATCATGGTCACAGCCACGCTCCGGCGAGTTATGGCCGGGCCTTCGCGATCGGGGTGGCGCTTAACTCCGCCTTTGTAGTGGTCGAGCTGGGATTTGGGCTTTGGTCCGGTTCCATGGCGCTGGTCGCCGATGCGGGGCACAATCTTTCAGACGTGCTGAGCCTGCTGATCGCGTGGGGCGCGAACATCATGGCGGCGAAGCCGGCCAGCGGGCGCTTCACCTATGGCTACAAAGCCAGTTCCATTCTTGCCGCGCTCGCCAATGCGGGCCTTCTGCTGGTCGCGCTGGGCGCCATCCTGTTTGAAACCATCCAGCGGCTGATCCACCCCGCCCCGGTCGAGGGGTGGACGATGATCGGCGTCGCTGGTGTGGGCATCGTCATAAATACCGCGACGGCGCTCATGTTTGTCGGCGGTCGCAAGCATGACATCAATATTCGCGGCGCCTTCCTCCACATGGCAGCGGACGCTCTGGTCTCGCTTGGCGTTGTGATCGCGGGCGTGCTGATCCTGCTGACCGGGCGGCAGTGGATCGATCCGGCAACCAGCCTCCTGATCGTGCTGGTGATCGGCTGGGGCACCTGGGGCCTGCTGCGCGACAGCGTGAAGATGGGCCTGTTGGCGGTGCCAGATTCCATCGACGAGCGCGCTGTACGCAGCTGCCTTGCCGAACTTCCCGGCGTTGCCGCGGTGCACGACCTGCATATCTGGCCTATGAGCACGACAGAGACCGCGCTGACCGCGCATCTGGTCATGCCAGCGGGGCACCCGGGGGACGCTTTCCTGCATGACGTGGCGCATGAGCTGGAGGAGCGTTTCAAGATCGGCCACGCAACCGTGCAGGTGGAGACCGGCGGAGTGGAGCACTGCCTTGATTGCGGTTGACGTCAGTTTCCGCGCTCGTGCCAATCAGGATCAGCGGGGGAGCGGGGCATCGGGAGGTGGCGCTTAGCCAACGCTAGAGTGTGTTGCTTGAGCAGCGTGGTGACGCGCGCAACTGCCCAGTCCTGAGAGGACTTCCGTTTCCCGCACAGGTTCGAATGCGACCGGCGAGCCGTCCCGGAAGGTCCATGTCATCACCACTTGCCGCCTGCTTCCGAAACGCGGCTGGACAGGTGTGACACAGTCCACAGCAGAAGAGAAAGGAGGGCGGCGAGGGCGAAGACGATGATCGTCATCGGCTCCGCCCTCCTTCAGCGGATCAGGCCGCTTCTTCCTTCTTGCCACCTTCGTTGGTGACGACGCGCACCGGCTCCTTGCGGCCTTCGACCACGTCCTTGTCGACTACGACCTCGGTCACGTCGTCCATGCCGGGCAGGTCGAACATGGTGTCGAGCAGGATGGCCTCGACGATGGAGCGCAGGCCACGAGCCCCCGTCTTGCGCTTGATCGCCTTCTTGGCGATGGCTTCCAGCGCGTCCTCCGTGAAGGTGAGGGTCACGTCCTCCAGCTCGAACAGCTTGGCATACTGCTTCACCAGAGCGTTCTTCGGCTCCTTCAGGATCTGCACCAGCGCCGGCACGTCGAGATCGTGCAGCGTGGCGATCACCGGCAGACGGCCGACGAATTCCGGGATCAGGCCGAACTTCAGTAGGTCTTCCGGTTCGGTCTTGACCAGCAGTTCACCGATCTTGCGCTTCTCCGGATCGGCGACATTCGCGCCGAAGCCGATGGAGCGCTTCTGCAAGCGATCACCGATGATCTTCTCAAGGCCCGCGAAGGCGCCGCCGCAGATGAACAGGATGTTGGTCGTGTCCACCTGAAGGAATTCCTGCTGCGGATGCTTGCGCCCACCCTGCGGCGGGACGCTGGCGGTGGTGCCCTCCATGAGCTTGAGCAGCGCCTGCTGCACGCCTTCGCCCGACACATCGCGGGTGATCGACGGATTTTCCGCCTTGCGTGTGATCTTGTCGATCTCGTCGATATAGACGATGCCCTGCTGCGCTTTTTCGACATTGTAGTCGCTGGCCTGCAGCAGCTTGAGGATGATGTTCTCCACATCTTCGCCCACGTAGCCCGCCTCAGTTAGCGTGGTCGCGTCGGCCATGGTGAACGGCACGTCGAAGGTGCGCGCCAGCGTCTGCGCCAGCAGCGTCTTGCCGGAGCCGGTGGGGCCGATCAGCAGGATGTTCGACTTGGCAAGCTCCACATCACCGGCTTTGCCGGAGTGCTTTAGGCGCTTGTAGTGATTGTGCACCGCGACGGAGAGCACGCGCTTGGCACGGTCTTGCCCGATCACATAATCGTTCAGCGTCTCGCAGATCTCGCGCGGCGAGGTGACCTCGCCGTCCTTCTTGCCAGCGATGCCGCCCTTGGCCTCTTCGCGGATGATGTCGTTGCACAGCTCCACGCATTCATCGCAGATGAACACGGTGGGGCCGGCGATCAGCTTGCGCACCTCATGCTGCGATTTGCCGCAGAAGCTGCAGTAAAGGGTGCTCTTGCTGTCGGATCCGCTCAATTTCGTCATGCTTTCGTCCTGAGCCGGCACGATCGGTGCCGGGATTCGCCTCCCCCAAGTGTAGCCGGGGGAGGCGCGAGATCAATGCGATCAGGCTGTTGTCCGCCGGACGCGGCAGCCTGGATACGCTGGCTTACCAACCCATTATAGTCCGGGAGATGAATATAGCGCTCCCAGACCAGCGGCCCAAGCTCAATTCGGGCTCACTCAGGAGCGCCGCCGGAGCCGCTTTCGTTCCCAACCTCTTCATCCGTGGGGCGGTGGGCGAAGACCTTGTCCACGATCCCGAACTTCAGCGCCTCTTCCGCTTCCAGGAACGTGTCGCGATCCAGCGCCCTCTCGATGTCCGTCAGCGTCTGGCCGGTATATTGGACGTAGAGGTCGTTCATCCGCTTGCGAATGCGCAGGATTTCCTTGGCCTGGATCTCGATGTCCGACGCCATGCCGCGCGCGCCGCCGGAGGGCTGGTGCACCATGATGCGGGCATTGGGCAGCGCAACGCGCATGCCCGGCTCACCGGCGGCCAGCAGGAAGCTGCCCATCGATGCGGCCTGCCCGATGCACACGGTGCGCACCTTCGGCTTGATGTACTGCATCGTGTCATGGATCGCCATGCCGGCCGTGACCACGCCGCCGGGCGAGTTGATGTACATGGAGATGTCCTGGCTGTTCTCGCTCTCGAGGAACAGCAGCTGCGCCACGATCAGCGAGGCCATGTTGTCCTCCACCTGACCGGTCACGAACACGATCCGCTCCCGTAGCAGGCGGCTGAAGATGTCGAAGCTGCGCTCGCCGCGGCTGGTGCTCTCCACAACCACGGGCACGAGCGCGCCGGTGATGGGGTCACGGGTAAACTGTCCCTGGGCGCCATAGCTGTCGCCGAACACGTCGATCATGGGATTCCTTCCGTCTCTGACAGGCGCCTATGTCGCGTGTCGATCCGACTTGTTCAAGAGGACGGAGCGGCCCCTCCCCGGCTGCTTGCCAGTGGTGGTGCCGCAGCGCACAAGATTGGCCATGAACAGGCTCTCCATTCTCATCGCTGCCCTGCCGCTCGCAGCCTGCGCCACTCCGCAAGTTCCGTCCGAACGCGCGAGCGGGCCGGCGGCCGAAGCCTATCTCGCCAGGATCGCGGCTCTTGATGATGCGGGTCCGCGGCTGAACGCGGTGATGGTCACTAACCCGGACGCTCCTGCCCAGGCACGGGCGGCAGCGGCGGCCGGCTTGCCGCTCGGCGGGCGCACGGTGCTGGTAAAGGACAACATCGAGACTCGCGAATGGCCAACAACGGCTGGCAGCCTAGCGCTGGCGAACAATACGACCGGCCGCGACGCGCCGCTCGTGACGCGATTGCGGGCAGCGGGCGGGGTGGTGCTGGGCAAGACGAACCTGTCCGAATGGGCCAACATCCGTTCCTCCCGCTCGACCAGCGGCTGGAGCGCCGTGGGCGGGCAGACCCGCAACCCTCACGCGATCGACCGAAATGCCTGCGGATCATCCTCCGGCAGCGGCGCGGCCGTGGCGGCGGGCTTCGCCTGGGCGGCGATCGGCACCGAGACGGATGGTTCGATCACCTGCCCCGCCAGCGTCAACGGCATTGTCGGCTTCAAGCCCACGGTCGGCCTCGTCAGCCGCACGCATGTGATCCCGATCAGTCACAGCCAGGACACGCCCGGGCCAATGGCCCGCAGCGTCGCTGACGCCGCGCTGCTGCTGAACGCCATTGCGGGCAGCGACCCGGCTGATCCGGTCACGGCGGAGGCGGACGCGTACAAGGTGGACTTCACCGCCCGCCTGACCAGCGCCTCACTCGCCGGTGTTCGCATTGGAGTGCTGCGCAAGCAGGTCGGCGACCACCCGCAGGTGGAGCGGCTGTTCAATGATGCGCTGGCGGACCTCACCCGCGCGGGGGCGGTGCTGGTTCCAATCGACTTCGAGGAGCCGGAGGGACTGGGAGAGGCTGAGTTCACCACGCTGCTGTTCGAGCTGCGCGAGGACCTCGCCGCCTACCTTACCTCGTCGCCTGCGGACATCCCGGTGCGGACGCTGGCGGAGGTAATCGCCTTCAACAAGGCGCGCGCTGCCGAGGAGATGCGCTGGTTCGGGCAGGACATTTTCGAGCAGGCGGAGCAGACGACTGACCGCGAGGCCTACCAAGCGGCTAGGGCCAAAGCGCTGCGGCTGGCAGGGGAAGAGGGGATCAGCCGACTCCTTGCCGAGCATGGCGTGCAGTTTCTGATCGCGCCAACGACAGGGCCCGCCTGGGCGACGGATCTCGTCAATGGTGACCATTTCGAGGGTTCGATCGGCGCGGGCACGTTTGCGGCTGTCGCTGGAACCCCGCATCTCAGCGTTCCCATGGGCGCCGTCGAGAGGCTGCCCGTCGGCCTGTCGATCATGGGTGGGCGGTGGAACGATGCCGCCGTGCTCAAGGCTGGCGCAGCCTATGAGCGGGCCCGAACCGCGCGGCTCGCGGAGCCGGGCCTCGATCGCTGGAAGCCCGCCAGCGGGGAATAGCGAAAGAGGCGCGGGCGGCGACCGAAAGGCCGGCACGCCCGCGCCAGGATTCCTTACTCGCCGGCTTCGGCCTTGGCCTCGTCCTTCTTGGAAGCCTTCTTGGCCGAAGACTTCTTGGCCGGGGCCGGGGCGTCCTGATCGGCGCCCTCGGCAGCTGCCTTCTTGGCGGCCGGCTTCTTCGCCGCCTTCTTGGCCGGCTTGGCCTCGCCCTCGTCGGACTGAGCCTCGGCCGCCTCGTCAGCGCCTTGCTCGGCCTTCTTCGCGGCCTTCTTCTTCGGCGCGGCCTTGGCGGGCTTCTCGGCAGCTGCCGGAGTCTCGCCGTTCTCGTCCGCTTCGATCGCCGCTTCCAGCTCCTCGCGGGTTACTTCGCGCTCGGTGATCTCTGCCTTGTCGAACAGGAAGTCGACCACCTTGTCCTCGTACAGCGGAGCGCGCAGCTGGGCCATCGCCATCGGCTCGCTGCGGACGTAGTCCACGAAGCGCTGCCGGTCCTCAGGGCGATATTGCTGCGCCGCCTGCTGGAGCAGCATGTTCATTTCCTGCTGGCTGATCTCGACGCCGTTCTTCTGACCGATCTCGCTCAGCAGAAGGCCCAGGCGCACGCGGCGCTCGGCGATGCGGCGATAATCGTCCTTCTCGGCCTCGATCTCCTTCAGACCTTCTTCCGGGTTCTCTTCCTTCGCGACTTCCGACTGAAGCTGGCGCCAGATCTGCTCGAACTCCGCCTCGACCATGGTCGGCGGGACCGGGAAATCGTGATCGGCGGCAAGCTGGTCCAGCAGCTGGCGCTTCATCTGCGTGCGGGTAAGACCGGCAGTCTCCTGCTCCAGCTGGCCCTTCATCAGCTCCTTGAGCTTGTCGAGGCTCTCGAGGCCGAGCGACTTGGCGAAATCTTCGTCGACCACCGTCTCGGCCGCGACCTTCACCGCCTGCACGGTGACGGCGAACTGGGCTTCCTTGCCCTTGAGGTGCTCCGCCGGATAATCTTCCGGGAAAGTGACGGTGATGGTGCGTTCCTCGCCCGTCTTCACGCCAACCAGCTGGTCTTCGAAGCCGGGAATGAACTGGCCGGAGCCGAGCACCAGCGCCGCGCCTTCGGCCTTGCCGCCTTCAAACTCGGTGCCGTCAATGCTGCCGACGAAATCGATGATCAGCTGGTCGCCGTCTGCCGCCTTCTTCGTCTTGGCGGCATCCTTGTAGGTCTTCTGGTTCTCAGCGAGACGGTTCAGAGCCTCGTCCACCGCTTCGTCGGAGGCGGGGACGTTCAGCTTTTCCAGCTTCAGCCCTTCGAGCGAGGGGACCTCGAACTCGGGCAGAACCTCGACTTCGACCGTCAGCTCGGCATCCTTGCCCTGCTCATACCCCTCGGCCAGATCGACCTTGGGCTGCATCGCGGGGCGCAGCTGCTTCTCACGCATCAGGGAGTCGATCGAATCCCGCAGGGACGCGTTCAGCGCGTCGTTATGCAGCGCCTCTCCGTGCATCTTGCGGACCAGGTTCGCCGGCACCTTGCCAGGGCGGAAGCCGGGCATCCGCACCTGCGGGGCGACCTTCTTCACCTCCGCATCGATCCGCGCTTCGATATCGCTGGCGGGGATGGTCACGGTGTAGGCGCGCTTGAGCCCTTCATTCGCGGTTTCGACGATCTGCATTCAACAAAGCCTTCCCATCAATCACATCGCAAGCCGCCGCCGCGCTGCACCGGCAAGGGCGGCCTGCCTCAACCAAACCTGCGCTCCAACAGGCCAAGGCCCAAGGCGCAGACGAAACCCGTATCGCGCTTCACCAGGCCGCTGGCCGGTGGCGCGAACAAAAACCCGCGCCCAGGTAGGCCCTGCGCCCTATAGCGCCAACATTCTGGTGCGGGCGAAGGGACTCGAACCCCCACATCTTGCGATACTGGAACCTAAATCCAGCGCGTCTACCAATTCCGCCACGCCCGCGGCCGACGAAGCGCAGCAGGCAGGACACCTGCGACACAAAGCAAGCGCCCTTAGTGCCGGGAGGCCGAAAGGGCAAGCGGTGCGGCAGACGGTCGCGATGGGTGGAACGGGGCGCGCGCGCGGGGCGTTGCCAAGGGGAGATGAAAAGGAGCAGTCCGATGGACCGCGACGATTATGCTGACGAGAGCTACACCCAGCCGCACGTGCCGCCGGCGACCCCTCCGGTGATCGACCCTGATGCGGATCCCGATGACGCGGCGACGCTGACAATGGCGAATGGCGACAGCGATTCCCCGGGCTCCCACTCCTACCCATTCCCCAGAGGGGCAGAGGATAAGGAATTGCAGCCGCACAACACGCCTGACGAGCTCGACCCGGACCGGGGCGGTGACACGGTGAACCCAGGCCGAGGCGGCGACACGGTGAACCCGCAGGCTCCGGACGAGATCGATCCGGGCCAGGGCGACGTGGACGAACCTGGCGCGACTCCGGCGGAAACGGAGCCGGCAACCACTCCGGCGGAAACGCCCATGCCGCCCGATTGATCTTCGGCCGATTGATTTTCAGCGGCAGCCCGTGCAAGCGGCCGCCCCATGAACGAAAGCACACCAGACGAGCAGCCCGAAAGCCAGGCAGGCGGTGCACAGGATTTCCCGCCGGACCGGCTGGCCATTGACCCTGCCAGCCCCCACTTCGACGCGGACAAGCTGCGTCGCGGCATCGGCATCCGCTTCAAGGGGATTCAGCGCACCAATGTCGAGGAGTACTGCGTCTCCGAAGGTTGGGTGCGCGTCCAGGCGGGCAAGACCATGGATCGGCGCGGAAAGCCGTTGACCATCAAGCTCAACGGCCCGGTTGAGGCATGGTACGAAGACCTGGGCGACAACCCGCCCATCGCGCGGAAGGACTGATCGTTCAGGCCTTCGCTGCCTGCCCTCGAGAGGGTGTGGCGGCAAATGGCGGTGCGAAGCGCAGAACGAGGTAGCCGAGCACCGCCGAAATCAGGGAGCCGACCAGCACGCCGAGCTTCGCCTCCTCCACCAGCAGCGGATAATCCGGAAAGGCGAGCGCGCCGATAAACAGGCTCATCGTGAAGCCGATCCCGCATAGCACCGTGGTGCCCCAGATCTGCGCCCAGCTGGACCCTTCAGGGCGCGCCGCGAAGCCGAGTCGGTCGGCCGCAACGATACTGGCGAAGATGCCCGCCTGCTTTCCGATCACCAGCCCCGCCGCGATCGCCAGCGGCAGGGGATCGAACAGCGCCTGGATTCCGAGGCCGCCGAGGGCGACGCCCGCGTTGGCAAAGCCGAACAGGGGCACGACCAGGTAGGCGTTCCAGGGCGCCAGCCGATGCTCGATCACTTCCAGCAGCCCGGTGCCGTCGCCCCGCCGCATTGGAATGGTCAGCGCCGCCAGCACGCCCGCGATCGTCGCGTGCACGCCTGAGTTGAGGACGCAGAACCAGAGAACCAGCGCGCCGATCACATAAAGCCAGATCTTATCGATGCCGAACCGATTCATCGCGATCATCACGCCGACGACCAGCAGCGATCCGAAGAGCCAGGCGAGCTGGATATCGGCCGTGTAGAACACCGCGATGATCATCACCGCGCCGATGTCGTCCACGATAGCGACGGTCAGCAGGAACAGGCGCAGCGGGGGAGGGACCCGCGTGCCCAGCAGCCCGATCACGCCCATGGCGAAGGCGATATCGGTCGCCGCCGGAATGGCCCAGCCGCGGTCCAGCACCGGCTCCGCCCCGACGATCGCAAAATAGACGACGGCTGGCGCCGCCATCCCGGCGATGGCCGCGAGCACCGGCAGCCGCCGACTCCGCGCATCTGCGAGATTGCCGGCGATGATTTCACGCTTCACTTCCAGCCCGACGACGAAGAAGAATACCACCATCAGCGCATCGTTGATCCACATATGCAGGTTGTAGAGCTTGGGGATCGGCGTCCAGGGGAGGGTGCCGTGGAACAGGTGGTGGTAGTCTTCCCCCAGTGGCGAGTTCGCGACGATGATCGCCAGAACGGCCACTGCAATCAGCAAGATACCTGCGAACGCGTCGCTGACGAACAGCGCTTTGATCGGTCGGGCGGCGGCCGTCAGGAGTGAGGGAGAAGCCATAACCGACCCCCTTTTCGCAATTGTGGGGCCGTTGCAACCCTCGGCTGTCGGACACGCAGTTTGGTTACGAAGGGGTTTACGTTTAGGTTCAATGCAATAGTAGAGGTGCTTCGGGCGCAGTGAAAAGATCGGAAATGGGGGCATGGGTCTGGAAGACTTGTCTCTGCTGGAGTGGCTGACACTGGTCGAGCACGAGCTGCTCCTCTTCGCGGGATTCTTTTTCCTCATCGGTGCTCTCGATGAGTTTGCGATTGATGCCACCTGGGGCTGGCTACGACTCACGGGCCGCGCCCGGAGCTGGCGAATCGATCGCGCGGAAGGGCGGAGCCGACCGCTCGCCGGACAAGTGGCGGTCATGATTCCGGCCTGGCTCGAGCATGAGGTGATCACCGCTACGATCGCCTACACGCTGCGGGCGTGGCCGCAGGAAGCCTTGCGAATCTACGTCGGCTGCTACCGTAACGATCCCCTCACGGCCGAGGCGATCCTGCGCGGTACGGGTCGCGACCCTCGCCTTCGCCTGGTGGTGCATGACCGAGAGGGGCCGACAACGAAGGCGGACTGCCTCAACCGCCTTTACATGGCGATGGTGCAGGATGAGCAGCGCAGCCGCAGCCGCTTCCGCCTTGTCGTGCTGCACGATGCGGAGGACATGGTGGACCCGGCGGCCCTGGCCTTGCTGGACCGCGCCGTGGACGAGGCGGAGTTCATCCAGCTGCCCGTCCTGCCGGAACCACAGCGCCAGTCACGCTGGATCGGAAGCCATTATTGTGAGGAATTCGCGGAGGCGCATGGAAAAGCCATGGTGGTGCGGGAGGCGCTCTCCGCCGGCTTGCCCGCTGCCGGCGTGGGCTGCGGCTTCTCGCGCGAGATGCTTGGGCGGATCGCGGACGAGATGGGCGGGGCGGGGCCGTTTTCGGTCGAATCGCTGACGGAAGATTACGAATTGGGCCTACGCATCAAGGCAGCTGGGGGGCGTTCCCGCTTCCTGAGGGTGCGGGGAGATGACGGACGGCTGGTGGCGACCCGCGCCTGCTTCCCTGCCCGGCTCGATGCGGCCGTGAGGCAAAAGGCGCGATGGGTTCACGGCATCGCGCTGCAAGGATGGGACCGGCTGGGCTGGGGCGGCGGCATCGGAGAGAGTTGGATGCGCCTACGTGACCGGCGCGGCCCGCTCAGCGCGCTGGTGCTGTTCTCCGCTTATCTCCTGCTGGTCGTCGGCACCATCCTCTGGGTGGCGAACGAACTTGGGCTGAGGGAGAGCCAGCCCTTCGACGCCGTGATCCGGTGGCTGGTCGCGGCCAATGCGATCAGCTTCGCTTGGCGCGCTGCCGCGCGGTTCTCCTTCACTGCGCGGGAATATGGCGCATTGGAGGGGCTGCGCGCCGTCCTGCGCATTCCGATCGCCAATGTCATCACGATCATGGCCGGGCGTCGGGCGCTGTTCGCCTATGCCCGCACCCTCGGCGGTGCTGAGGCCAAATGGGACAAGACGTTCCATCACGCGCATCCCACCACCAACACCACCCCGGCTGCCGGCGCGCCAGTCGCAGGGGCAGCGCATTGAGGCGAGACGGAGCCACTTTCCGAGGCCAGCCGCTCGTCCTGCTCGGCCTGATCCTGACGGGCTGGTTCGCCATGCGCGTGGCGCTCTGGCAATCCCCGTGGGAGAGTGGGGACGGAGTCGCGCTTGCCACACCGCACGCGGGCTCTGCACCCGCCTCAGCCGAGGGGGCGCGGGAGGATGCCTCTCCTGTTCAGGCGGACGAGGAAGACCGCGACATTGCGCCATCGCCTTCGCGGCCGACGGACCAGCCAGCGCAGGAGTGGCTGCGGCGTCCCCTGCCGGAGCCGATGCCGATCAGCCCTGGCTGGGAGCAGCTGCCGCTGATGGTGCCGATAGCACCTCCGCAGGCGGCGGTGTCCGGACCTGTTGGAGCGCAAAATCCCTCGTCGCGAAGGCGGGTGAGTGTCGGCACCGCCATCGGCCACAACATGCTGATGATGGCCGGGCTGCAGGGGGAGCTGCCCGATGCCTTGATCGGTGCTCTTGAATGGGACTCGCCGTTCCCTAGCGCGCGTCCCCGGCGTTTCGCGCGCCCTGCTCTGGTGGAAGCTGCGCCAGGGCCCGCGGGAGTGGTCCCGAACCGCGCCGTGTTCGGCGGCTCGCGCTGGTCGGCCGATGCCTGGGTTCTGCTGCGCGATGACAAGGATGCGCCCTTTCTTCCCGGGCAAGGCTCTTACGGCCGCAGCCAGGCCGGCGCCGTGCTGCGCTATCGGCTGGCGCCCGGCAGCGGCCATGCACCGCAAGCGCATCTGCGGGCTTCTGTGGCGCTGTCGAGCCCGGGCGACGACAACCTGCGGGACAGCGAAGTGGCGGCAGGAGTCTCCGCGCGGCCGATTCCTTCGGTGCCGGTGCGCGTTGCTGCCGAGGCGCGGGTCAGCGACACCAGCCGCGGCGCCAAGGTCCGCCCGGCGGTCTATACGGTCACGGAACTCAACCCGGTCCGGCTGCCTCTCGGCGCGCGCGGCGACGTCTACCTCCAGGGCGGCTATGTCGGCGGCGATTTCGCCACCGCCTTCGTGGATGGGCAGGCGCGGGTAGAGCGGCCGCTCGGCCGAATCGGGCCTGCGGAGTTCTTCGTGGGCGCAGCTGCATGGGGCGGCGCGCAGAAGGGGGCTTCGCGTCTCGACGTGGGGCCCTCTGCGGGGGCATCGGTCAGCGTTGGCCAATTTCGGGGACGCTTGACGGCCGATTACCGCTTCCGCGTCGCGGGAGAGAGCCGACCCGCTTCCGGACCGGCGCTGACTCTCTACGCGGGTTTCTAGCGGTTCTGCACCTCCGTCCGCTTCATTCTGCAGCCCGGTTGCGTTAGGCCACGGCATGGACGTCTATCTGCCCATCGCGAACCTGTCGGTGAACGGGGTGGTGATCGTGCTGCTTGGCGCGGCAACCGGTATCCTCTCCGGCATCTTCGGCGTCGGCGGCGGCTTCCTGACGACGCCGCTGCTGATCTTCTACGGGGTGCCACCCACGGTCGCGGCCGCCTCGGCGGCCAGCCAGGTCACGGGGGCGAGCGTCTCCGGCGTGTTCGCTCATCGCCAGCGGGGCGGGGTGGACATGCAGATCGGCGCGGTGATGGTGGCCGGCGGGGTGATCGGCGCCGGCATCGGCGCGGTGCTGTTCCGCCTGCTCGAATCGCTTGGGCAGATCGATACTGTCATCAACATCCTCTATGTGCTGCTGCTCGGCACGATTGGCGCGCTGATGGGGCGGGAGAGCATCCAGGCGCTGCGCCAGAAGAAGACCGATCGCCCGCGCGCCGCCAAGCGCCGTCACCATCCGCTCGTCGCCAGCCTGCCGCTGCGCTGGCGCTTCTACAAATCGGGCCTCTACATCTCCCCGCTCGCCCCGCTGCTGCTGGGGATGGTTGTCGGCGTCCTGACGATGCTGATGGGCGTGGGCGGCGGGTTCATCCTGGTTCCGGCGATGCTTTACATCCTGGGGATGAGCGCGAATGTCGTTGTCGGCACGTCGCTGTTCCAGATCCTGTTCGTGACCATGGCCGTCAGCTTGATGCATGCGGTGACCACCAAGGCGGTGGACGTCGTGCTGGCCGCGCTGCTGTTGATGGGTTCTGTCACCGGTGCGCAGATCGGCACGCGAATTGCCCTGCAGGCCAAGCCTGAGCTGTTGCGGTTGCTCCTGGCGCTGATCGTGCTGGCCGTGGCGCTGCGCATGGCCTTCGGCCTCGGCGTCCGGCCGGACGAGGTCTATACGGTGGTGCCCCTGTGACCGGGCCGGGCAGGGGAGAGGGGCGATCCCGCGCTCTTCGGGCTGGCCTTGCCCTGCTGGCCCTGCTGGCGCTCACCGGGCAGCGCGATCCGATCCTGGTGCCAGAGGTCTCGGAACACCACATCGAAGTCCGCCAGGGCTTCGTCGGGACGGAGCTCCTTCTCTACGGGGCAATTCTCGATCCGCAGGGGCGGCGGTCGACCCAGCCCTATGACATCGTGGTCGTGCTCAAAGGCCCGACCCAGCCGATCCTGCTGCGCGAGAAGGAAAAGAAGCTCGGCATATGGGTGAATGCGGAGGATACCGCCTTCCGCTCCGCCCCCTCCTTCTTCGCCGTCGCCAGTTCGCGGCCGATCGATCAGATCGTCGATCCGTTGACGGCGGCGATCTACGAGCTTGGGCTCGATTACCTCCAGCTCTCCCCCACGGGCGCGATCGACCCGGAGGAGCAGGCGCGCTTCACCGCCGGCCTGGTGGACCTGCGCCGCCGACAAGGTCTCTACAAGGAGGATGGACAGGGCGTTTCGATCAGCGGCGACGTGCTGTACCAGGCGCGCATCGCCGTGCCCTCCAATGTCGTTACCGGGCGCTACACGGCGGAGACCTTCGCCATTTCGCGAGGCCGCGTGATTGCTTCTGCCATCGCCGAAGTAGAGGTGGCGAAGGAGGGTTTCGAGCTGCTGGTGGCGGAGCAGGCGGAGGAATCCAGCCTGCTCTACGGCATGACCGTGGTGGCGCTGTCCCTGCTGATGGGCTGGGCGGCAGGGCGCCTGTTCACGCTGATCTGACGGGGCGCGATTACCTGGAATTAACCAGGAGAGGTTAGCCCCGCTGCTCCCCGCCAGCAGCGCGAGCACCTTCCTTCATGACCGACATGCCCCGGCATCTTCTTGACAGCTCCACCCCTGCTCCAGGCGGCGGAGAAGGTGCCGGCTCGCTGTCGTACACCGGCGCGGGCTCCATGCCGATCGGCACGGTGCTGGAGATCGGCGGCAGCGGTTCTCTCCTGGCGCTGGACATGCAGCGGCTGGCCCTGTGCTCCGCTGACGCGGACCCGACAGTAGCGCTCGCCGGTCAGGTCGGCAGCCCACTGAAGGTCCAGGTGCCTGGCGGATGGCTGTTGGCGACGGTGCGCGACCAGCGCCAGGACAGGCGCCAGGGCGGCATATTGTGCACCGTCGATTTCCTGGGCGAAGGGGCGCAGGAGAAGCTGACAGGCCGAATCTTCGGCTTCCGCCGCGGCATCATCCGCTATCCGCTGCCGGGGGCGACGGTCCACCCGGCGTCGACCGAGGACCTGCAGCAGATCTACGCCTGCGATGAGCGTCCGGTGATCCGCATCGGCACCGTCCACCCGACCCGAAACATCCCGGCCGCGCTGTTTACTGATTCTCTGCTGGGCAAGCATTTCGCGCTGCTCGGTTCCACGGGCACGGGCAAGTCCACCGCTGCGGCGCTGATCCTGCACCGGATCTGCGACAGCGCGCCCAATGCCCATGTCGTGATGATCGATCCGCACGGCGAATATGCCGCCGCCTTCCGCGATTCTGGCGCGATCTTCGACGTGTCCAACCTGCAGATGCCCTACTGGCTGATGAACTTCGCCGAGCATTGCGAAGTGTTCCTCACCTCCTCCGGCGCCGAGCGGCAGGAGGATGCGGACATCCTCGCCAAGTGCCTGCTGCAAGCCCGCGGCAGGAACCGGCTGGCCGAGGACGTGGGGCGGATCACAGTCGATTCGCCGATCCCCTATCTTCTCAGCGACCTCACCAAGGCCGTGCAGGAGGAGATGGGCAGGCTGGACAAGGCGACCTCCAGCGCGCCGTTCCTGAGGATCAAGAGCAAGATCGAGGAGATCAAGGCCGATCCGCGCTATCAATTCATGTTCTCCGGCATGCTGGTGGGCGACACGATGGCGGAGTTCATTGCCCGCATCTTCCGCATGCCGGGCGAGGGCAAGCCGATCTCCATCATCGACGTCTCCGGCGTGCCGTCCGACATCACCGCGACAGTGGTGGCGTTGCTCAGCCGGCTGGTGTTCGACTTCGCGATCTGGTCGCGCGAGGAGCGCACGCGGCCCGTGCTGCTCGTGTGCGAGGAAGCGCACCGCTACGTGCCGCATGAGAGCGATACCGCGGCGCCAGCAGCAGGCCGCGTCCTCTCCCGCATCGCCAAGGAGGGGCGCAAATATGGCGTGGCGCTCGGCCTCGTGACCCAGCGTCCCTCCGATCTTGCGGAGGGCGTGCTCTCGCAATGCGGCACGATCCTCTCGATGCGCCTCAACAACGAGCGCGACCAGGCCTTCGTCAAGGCCGCGATGCCGGAAGGGGCGCGGGGCTTCCTCGATTCGATCAGTGCCCTGCGCAATCGCGAGTGCATCATCTGCGGCGAGGGCGTGAGTGTGCCGATGCGCGTGCGCTTCGACGAGCTGGAGGAAGCAAGGCGCCCTGCCTCGGCCGACCCCTCCTTCACCCAGCTGTGGCGCGGCGAGGGCGGAGAGGCGGACGCGGTGCAGCGCGTTGTGCGGCGCTGGCGGGCGCAGGGGCGGTAGGGTGTTTCGTCGCACGTAGAGGGCGCCTGGAACACCTGGAACACTGTCTTGGGGGCAGAAATCCACGCGGCTCCTCGGATGCCTTTCTCCGCCGTCACCCTGAACTTGGCTCAGGGTCCATCTCTCCTCCGGAACCGCCGGCTGCGGTCAAGGGATGGATGCTGAACCAAGTTCAGCATGACGAGTGCGGGGCGGAAGCGCAGGGGATTGGAACGCCTGGAACACTGTCCAAGAGCGAGATCCCCGGTGTCCTCAGGCCCGGCCCGGAGACGCATGTTCGCTTTGTTCGGGTGACAGACGAAGGAAAGAGCCGGCGCGATGCTGTGCGCAGCGATTGACGGTAGGGAAGCACTATCCGGCACGTGCGCTTGCCCGGCGAGTAGCCGCCGTTGCACACCCATCGGTAAGCGCCCGCTTTGCGTGGTTGCGGATGTTGACGCTGACAGGAGTGGCGTGAATTGGGTCTGCACAGATGAAGCGCGTACCATCCTTCCTTTTAGTCTTCGCCTTTGTGGTATTGATCCTTGCAGGCGTCGTCTGGAAAGGGCTCTCTGCCAACGAGTGCATGGACGAAGGCGGAATCGTAGTGGTGGCGCAGGCTCGCGGCCAGCATTGCGCAGTTCGATAGCGGCAGAGAGCAGGGTGGCGCGCCGTGGCGGAAACGCCTGCCCCCCTACACCTCCGGCATCAGGCGCCCGACGGGTTGGCCTTCGGTCTGCGCCTGTTCCCTCGCTTCCTCCTCGCTTTCGGCGACGGCCCGCTCCCGCCACGCGGAAAAGCGATAGAACAGCCAGGCGAGCACCAGCGCAGCCAGCGCGGCGACCGGGAAGGAGAGCCATATGGCGTCTGCTGCCAGCCAGTCGTAGGTGAGAAAATAGAAGCCGAGGCGCACCGGGAACAGCGCGATCGCGAGCACGAAGAGCGGGATCCAGACCGAGCCGCCCGCGCGCATCGTCGCGGTCATCACCATGGTGACGCCCATCAGGATGAAGTTCCAGCTGGCGAGAAACTGGATGTGCCGGGCGAGCGGCACGGCCGGGCTGTCGGGGCCGAGGAACAGGCCCAAAGCCGGCTCATCGAAGAGGACCAGCGCGATGGTGATCGCACCGGTCATCCAGAAATTGATGGTGATGCCGGCGCGAGTCACCTTGTCCAGCTCATCCCACTTGCGCGCGCCGATGAACTGCGCGGCCATGGCGCTCACCGCTCCACCGATCGCGAGGGCCGGCATCTGGATGTAGGTGAACAATTGCATCGCAGCGCCATAGGCGGCCGTCGTCAGCAGCCCTTCGCGATTGACGAGGCCGACGACAATGATGCCTGCCGCGCTCATCAACAGCATCTGCGCGCCCATCGGCAGGCCCTTGGCGATGATGAAGCGCAGCTCTTCCGGGTCAGGCTTTAGATAGGCCAGTTCCGGCCCGCGCAGCCGCAGCGGCAGATCCTTGGCGTAGACATAAAGGACCATGCCGATGAAGCCGAGGATCGAGGCGATCACCATGGAGAGGGCGGAACCTGTGATGCCGAGCGCGGGGAACGGGCCGATCCCTGCGATCAGCAGCGGGTTCAGCACCACGTCCAGCGCGACGGTGAGCCCCATGAAGATGAGGGGCGTGCGGGAGTCGCCCGCACCGCGCAGGCCCATGGAGAGCACCACCGACACCATGACGACCGGCATGGCGACGAACACCATCCGCAGATAGGCAAGGGCGAGGCCCCAGGCCTCGCCCGGCGTGCCCAGCACGTCCAGCAGCCAGGGGGCGCCGACCCAGCCGATCGTGCCGACCACCAGCGCCACAAGGAAGGAGAAGCCGACCGCGGTGCCGAAGGTGCGCCGTGCGCCATCCAGGTTCCGCGCGCCGAAGCGCTGGCCGATCTTGACCGTGCCCGCCATGCCGAAGCCGAAAGCGGCCGCCGAAACCAGGAACATGATGATGTTGGCATTGGCGGTGGCCGCCAGCGCCTCTTCCCCGATCAGCCGGCCGACCCAGATCGAGTTGACCGTGCCGTTCAGCGATTGAAGCGAGTTCGACAGCAGCGTGGGGATGCTGAACAGCAGCAGGGTCTTGAAGATCGGCCCCTGGGTCAGATCGCCCATCCTGGGGCGCGAAGAGGCCATGTTCATGTTCCGCGTGTGTCTCCGTAGAGCTCGATATGCAGGCGTTTAGACAAAGTCAAATTGTGTTGGAGGCACATGTCGGCGAGCCAGCCTTCGCGTGAGGCGAGCGTTTGCGGGTCCGTGCCCTCCGCCATCAGCCAGATGCGCGCGGCCGGGATGGCGTGGAGTTCTGCGAGAACCAGCACCTCTTCCACATCTGCAGGCTGCGCGATCACGAATTTGAACATGGCACGCGGCTCGGCGGCCCAGTGTGCGAGGCGATCCGGCGGCAGGGCAAGGTCCGCCGGATTGCCGGAATGGGCGAGCTTCGGGCTGACATTGTATTGCGCGATCCGGGCATCGAAGGCGGGGTGCGGGGCGACGGTGCCGTTTGTTTCCACCTCGGCTGTCATTTCGGGCGCGAGCTCAGCCAGCGTCTCCAGCATGCGGGCGAGGGCGGCGCCTTGCAGCAACGGCTCCCCCCCCGTGATGACGAGGCGCGGCTTGCCGAGAGCGGCGATTCTTTCGGCTGCGTCCTGCTCGGTGAGGGTCACCTGGTTGGCGGCGCGGTCGTAGGTCGCGCCGCTGCGGTGGGGGCGATTGTCGCCGGTGAAGTGCCAGGTGTAGGCCGTGTCGCACCACTGACAGGCGAGATTGCAGCGCGACAGGCGGATGAAGGCGACGGGCTTGCCCGCGCTCGGCCCCTCGCCCTGCAGGGAGGCGAAGATCTCCGGCTCTCCCGGCGTGGTGGTGGCGAGGGTCAGGGGCATGGCAGTCAGATCTGTTAACTTGACAAAGTTGACACCCTGTCAAGTGCGGGAATGACGATCAAGTGACTGAAATCAGGAGATTTCAGCCTAACGTCGACGCTTGACACCCTTGCGTCATGTGCGGCCTTTTTCCCGCCTGAGCTGTGCCACCGTGTCATGCCGGTGCCATGGCACAGCCGGGCGGGATAGGAAATCAGCCGAGCCGTGCCAGCGCCGCTGACAGACGCTCCGCTTCCGCCGCGTGATGAGCGTGGTCCGCGCGGGCTTTTTCGACCGCTTCGGGTTTGGCTTTCTCAACAAAGGCAGGGTTGGAGAGGCGCTTCTCCAGAGCGTCGCGCTCCTTCTCGGAGGCGGCCTTGGCCTTGCTGAGGCGGGCCTTCTCGGCCTCGATGTCGATCACGCCTTCGAGCGGGATGACGAACAGGTCGGCCCCGGCAGACACCTGCATCGCCGGCCCCACAGGAGCTTCGGCGAAGTGGACCGCGGACAGGCGGGCGAGACGTTCGATCGCCGCCGCGTTTCCGCCGATCACGCCGCGCGCCGTGTTGGACGGGGCGGCAAGATAGGCGGCCAGCTTTGCCCCCGGCGCGATGCCGAGTTCGTTCTTGGCGGCGCGGACGGTGGTAGTGAGCTGGATCAGCCACTCGACCTCCGCCTTGGCCGCCGCGTCCTGCTGGGCCTCCGGCTGCGGCCATTGGGCGAGGATCAGGTCGTAGGGCCGCTGCCCCTGCGCGTGCCACAGCTCCTCCGTGATGAAGGGCATGAAGGGGTGGAGCATGACGAGGATCTGGTCCAGCACCCAGCCGGCGACCGCGCGGGTCTCCTCAGCTTCGTCATTCCGGCGGAGGCCGGAATCCACCGCACCCCCTGCGCTGCCCTCACCCTGGACCCCGGCTTCCGCCGGGGTGACGGAGGGGGACAGGACGGGCTTGATCAGCTCCAGATACCAGTCGCAGAACGTGTCCCAGACGAAGTGGTAGATGGCGTTGGCGGCGGCGTCGAACCGCAGTTCCGCCATCGCCTTGTCCAGCGCGGCCAGCGTTTCCACAACTTCGCCGATGATCCAGCGGTTGACGGCGCTGGTCGCCTGCGGGGCGGCGACGGAGTTGCTCGCGCCGATGCCGTTGGCCTGGCAGAAGCGGGTCGCGTTCCAGAGCTTGGTGGCGAAGTTGCGGTAGCCTTCGACGCGGCTCTCATCCATCTTCACGTCGCGGCCCTGGCTCTCCATGGCGGCCATGAAGAAGCGCAGCGCATCGGCGCCGAACCTGTCGATCAGGCCGAGCGGATCGACCACGTTGCCCTTGGACTTGGACATCTTCTGCCCATCGGCGGCGCGCACGAGGCCGTGGAGGTAGAGCCGCTTCCACGGCGCTTCACCGAGGAAATGCATCCCCTGCATCGCCATCCGCGCATCCCAGAAGAACAGGATGTCGAAGCCGGAAATCAGCAGGTCGTTCGGGTAGTGCTTCTTGAACAGCGGCGCATCCGCGTCCGGCCAGCCGAGCGTGGCGAAGGGCCAGAGGGCGGAGGAGAACCAGGTGTCGAGAACGTCGGGATCGCGCTCCAGCGGCACATTGCCCGCAAGGCGCTGCGCCTCTTC
Source organism: uncultured Erythrobacteraceae bacterium (assembly GCA_966251025.1). GTDB lineage: Bacteria > Pseudomonadota > Alphaproteobacteria > Sphingomonadales > Sphingomonadaceae > Croceibacterium. Next base: position 395,352 of record CBINJM010000001.1, read on the forward strand.
CTCGGTTTCCGCGACATAGGCCGTACCATCAGGCCCATACCACGCCGGAATCCGGTGTCCCCACCAAAGCTGGCGGCTGACGCACCACGGCTGGATGTTCTCCATCCAGTTGAAGAAGGTCTTTTCCCAGCTCTTGGGGACGATCTCGATGCGTCCGTCACGCACGGCCTCCATCGGAGCCTGCGCCAGCTTTTCGGCATCGACGTACCACTGGTCCGTCAGCCACGGCTCGATCACCACGCCGCCGCGATCGCCGAAGGGGGTGGCGACGGTGCGGGGCTCCGCGTCGTGCTCGTTGCCGTCCTTGTCCACGTGGGGGACGAGGAAGCCCGCCTCCTTCATCCGCTGCACCACCAGCTTTCGCGCATCGAAGCGGTCGAGGCCGAGGAATTCCTCCGGCACCAGCCCGTCGGCGGTCTGCACCACGCGGGCTTCGGCATCGAACATGTTGAGCATGTCCGCAGGCTTGATGCCGGCCCGCTTGCCCACCTCGAAGTCGTTGAAGTCGTGCCCCGGGGTGATCTTCACCGCGCCTGAGCCAAGCTCCGGATCGGCATGTTCGTCCGCGATGATCTTGAAGCGCCGGCCGGTGATGGGCTGGAGGATCTCCTTGCCGATCACGCTTCTGTAGCGCGGGTCCTCGCCATTCACCGCCACCGCCATGTCCGCCAGCATGGTTTCCGGCCGGGTGGTGGCGACGACGATGTGGTCCGCGCCGTTATCGAGCGTGACGCCATCGGCCAGCGGATAGCGGAAGTGCCAGAAGCCGCTCTGCACGTCGCGCGTCTCGACCTCCAGGTCGCTGATCGCGGTCTTGAGCGCGGGGTCCCAGTTCACCAGCCGCTTGTCGCGGTAGATCAGGCCCTCGTTGTAGAGGTCCACGAACACCTTCACCACGGCGCGGGTGAAGTGCGGGTCCATCGTGAACTGCTCGCGGCTCCAGTCCATCGAGCAGCCGAGGCGGCGCAGCTGTCGGGTGATGGCGCCGCCGCTCTCCTCCTTCCACTCCCACACGCGGTCCACGAAGGCTTCGCGCGTCATGTCGGTGCGCTTTTCCCCGCGCTCGGCCATCTGCCGTTCCACCACCATCTGCGTGGCGATGCCGGCATGGTCCGTGCCGACCACCCACAGCGCATCCTTGCCGCGAAGCCGCTCGTACCGGATCACAATGTCCTGCAGCGTGTTATCCAACGCGTGGCCGATATGGAGGCTGCCGGTCACATTGGGGGGCGGATTGACGATCGTGAAAGGCTCGGCATTCGGCCGCTCGGGGCGAAAGCAGCCTTTCGTCTCCCAATGCGCGTACCACTTCGCCTCGATGGCGGAGGGGTCGAAGGTCTTGGCCAAGGTCTGTTCGGGATCGCTGCTCATAGGGGCAGCGCCTTACGTCTCGCGCCCAAGGCTGGCAACGGTTGCGGCGAAGCGTGGCAGGGGTGAGGCCGCTCGTTTGCCTTGCCGCCCGTGCAATTTGGCCACATAGCGCTTCGGGATGCGCGAATGGGCCGACTTGGACGTGCAAGAGGGGCAGGGCGAGGGCGCGACCGTCGCGCTGCGCGGCCCGCTTGTCATCGCCTCCATCGGCCCGCTTGACCGCAAGCTGCGCGGGCTGAACGGCCCTGTGCGGCAGGTGGACCTGTCCGGCACCGGCGCCATCGACACCGTGGGTGCGTGGACGGTGCTGCGCTTCGCCGAACACCACCAGGCTGAGATCGCGGGCGCGAACGAGCAGGCGCGCAAGCTGATCGAAGTGGTGCGCGGGGCACAGAGCAGCGCCGCGATCTCTCCCCTGCGTGAGCCCGTCTACCTGAGGGTGCTGCGCGATATCGGCACCAAGGTGGTGGAGATGGGCTGGGGGACCTTGCGCGTGATCGCGTTCCTCGGTTCGCTCATCCTCAGCTTCGGCGCGCTCATCGCTCACCCCCGCCGCTTCCGCCTTCGGGCGCTGGTGCGGCAGATGGAGCTGGTGGGCGTGTCCTCCCTCGGCATCATCGGGCTGATGAGCTTCCTGATCGGCGTCGTCATCGCGCAGCAGGGCGCGGTGCAGTTGGCGCAGTTCGGGGCGGAGACGCTGACCATCAACCTCGTCGGCCGCATCACCTTGCGAGAGCTGGGCGTGCTGATGACGGCGATCATGGTCGCCGGCCGATCCGGCTCCGCCTTCGCCGCGCAGCTCGGCACGATGAAGCTGACGGAGGAGATCGACGCGATGCGCACGATCGGCGTCTCTCCGATGGAGGCGCTGGTCGTGCCCCGCATTCTCGCCGCGGTGCTGATGATGCCGCTGCTGGGCTTCTACGCCTCCGTCATGGCGATCATCGGCGGTGCGACCATTTCGGCATGGACGCTGGACATCCCGTTCATAACATTCCTGGCCCGCATCCAGGAAGTGGTGCCGCTCTACGACCTCTACGTGGGCATGGTGAAGGCGCCGGTCTTTGGCCTGATCGTGGCGCTGGCCGGTTGTTACCAGGGCATGCAGGTGGAGGGGAATGCGGAAGAGGTCGGCCTCAAGACCACCAAGGCTGTGGTGCAGGCGATCTTCGCGGTGATCGTGCTGGATGCCTTCTTCGCCGTGTTCTTCACGGAGCTCGGCTGGGCATGAGCACGGACGGACCACAGAACGGCGTGCTGGAGGATGAGGCGGCCGCGGGCGCGGTCGAGGGGCTGAGCGAGCCTTACGACGGCGAGTATCCGATCGTCATCAAGGGCCTCACCAATGCGTTCGGCGAGCACGTCATCCACCAGGACCTGTCGCTGAAGGTGCGGCGGGGGGAGATCCTGGGCGTGGTGGGGGGCTCCGGCACCGGAAAATCGGTGCTGATGCGCTCCATCATCGGGCTGCAGCGGCCCAGTGAAGGTTCCATCGAGGTGTTCGGCAAGGACATCGTCGCGGCCGATCCTGACGAATTCCTGGGCGTGCGCAACCATTGGGGCGTGCTGTTCCAGGGCGGCGCGCTGTTCTCCACGCTGACGGTGGCGGAGAATGTCGAGGTCCCGATCAAGGAGTTCTATCCCGAACTGGAGCCGGAGCTGCGGCACGAGATCGCGCGCTACAAGGTGGTGCTGACCGGCCTGCCGGCGGAAGCGGCGAGCAAATATCCGTCCGAACTGTCGGGCGGCATGAAGAAGCGCGCTGGCCTCGCCCGCGCGCTGGCTCTGGACCCGGAGCTGCTGTTCCTGGACGAGCCGACCGCCGGTCTGGACCCGATCGGCGCGGCCAATTTCGACAGTCTGACGCGAGAGCTGACGAATACTCTGGGGCTGACCGTGTTCCTGATCACCCACGATCTCGATACGCTTTATGCGATTTGCGACCGGGTGGCGGTGCTGGCGGACAAGCAGGTGATCGCCTGCGGCACGATACCGGAACTGCTCCAGAGCGATCACCCCTGGATCCAGGAATATTTCAACGGACCGCGCGCCCGTGCGGCACTCGACGCCAAGGATCGGGAGGCGGCGAAGGGATCGGCCCGCGTCTCGCCGGGCGCCGAAGCGGACGGGAAAGCGTTGGACAGACCAACGCAGCGGGAGGCATAGGGCAGCGGGCATGGAAACGCGGGCAAACCACGTCTGGGTCGGTATCGTCACGCTGCTGCTGCTGGCCGCACTCGCGGTGTTCTTCGTATGGCTTGCGCGGCTCGGCAATTCCGACCGGAAGGAATACGACATCTTCTTCGAGCAATCGGTCGGCGGCCTGGCGGATGGGTCGCAGGTGGCCTATTCGGGCGTGCCGGTGGGGCAGGTCTCCCAGATCGAATTGTGGAAGAGCAATCCGGAATTCGTCCGCGTGCGCATCCGGGTGAAAGGCGATACGCCCATCCTGCTCGGCACCACGGCCTCCATCTCCGCCAGCTTCACCGGCGTTTCCACGATCAGCCTCAATGGCGGGCGGACGGGCGCGCCGCCAATCAGCTGCGAGACGACCTCCTGCCCCGAAGGCGTGCCGGTGATCCCGCCGCAGGCCGGCGGCCTTGGCGAGATCCTCGCGAGCGCGCCGCTGCTGCTGGAGCGGCTGGCCACCCTGACGGACCGGCTGACGCGCCTGCTGGGTGACGAGAACCAGGAATCGATCCGCGGCATCCTCGCCAATACCCGCGAGATCAGCGCACAGCTGGCCGACACGTCGCCGCAGGTGGAAGCGACGCTGGCCGAGCTGCAGGGAACGCTCGCCCAGTCCACGAGGACCTTGGCCGCCTTCGAGGGCACGCTGCATTCCACCAATCGTCTGCTGGACGAGGAGGGCTCCAGCCTTTCTGCCGAGCTGCGCACGACCATGCAGGCGGCGCAGTCCGCCGCCCGCGCGTTGGAATCGACGCTGGAGGACACCCGCCCCGCGACGCGCGCGTTGGCGGAGACCACCCTGCCGGCCGCGAATGCCACGCTGGAGGACCTGCGACGCACCAGCGCCTCGCTGCGCGCGATCACCGAAAAGATCGAGAACCAGGGCGCCCGCGCTCTGGTTGGCGGCACCAAGCTGCCGGACTACGAACCATGAGCGCGAAGGGAGCGCGAGGGATGATGACAGGGGCAGGTGCGACCCCCATGCTGGCCGCATGTAGGGCGCTTGCAAAGGCGGCCGCGGCGGCATTCGGCACGGTGCTGCTGGCGGGCTGCATCAGCTTTGGCGCTGACCCGCCAGACCGTCTTCTTACGCTGACGCCCGCCGTCTCGGCCCCGGCAGGAAGCGCGACGGACGGCGATGTTTCGACCGCGCTCGCCGTGCTGGAGCCGACCGCCGCGCAGCGTCTGACGGTCACCCGCGTGCCGGTGACGGTCGATGATTCCAGCCTCGCCTACCTGCAGGATGCCTTCTGGGTGGAACGGCCCGCGCGCCTGTTCCAGCGCCTGCTGGCCGAGACCATCCGCGCCGGCGGCAACCGGCTGGTTCTGGCGGATGATGACCTGCAATATTCCGCGCCCACCAAGCTCTCGGGCCAATTGGTGGAGCTGGGATATGACGCCACGCGGTCCAGCGTGATCGCCCGGTATGACGCTCTGCTCCAGCTGCCGGACGGCCGGGTGCTGACCCGCCGTTTCGAAAGCACCGTGCCCGGCATCGCACCGGAGGCGGCCGCGGTGGGCCCGGCGTTGAACCAGGCGGCCAATGAGGTGGCGGCGCAAGTCGCTGAGTGGGTCGGCTAAGGCCTTTGGCCTGACGTCAGGACGCCCGCCGACCTTCTTTGCGAAAAGGGGATCAGGCGCCCTCTAGGCCTGGGCGAGCTTCGCGAACCGGGCGGCGAGCACGAAGGCCGCCTCCCGTGCCGATCGGGCCTCCGCCGCCTCCGCGTCGGTGCCCCAGAGCTCTGCCTGCCAATCCTCCTCGCAATTAGCGGCGGCGAACAGGCGCACGGGATCGGCATCCTCATCCAGAGCGGCCAGCGCGACGATCAACGAGGCGCCGAGCGGCACCATCGTGGCGAGCGCAGCGAGCGTGAAGTCATCCTCCTGTTCGAGCCGCGCACGCAAGGCGTGCAATGTCGCGTCAGGCTGCGGGCGATGGACGATGCCGCTGACCCGCTCGAACCGTAGCCCGTGGCGCGCTTCGGCCGCTCTCACTAGCGGCTCCCACAGATCCTGCTGTCGGCGGAACAGCGGTTCTTCCGGGTCCGCGCGATAGCAGAGCGTGTCTGTCTCCGCGTAACGCAGCAGGTTGGCGACCTGGGCCGGTCGGTCCGGGCCCATCCAGTCGATCGCAAGGTCGGCCATGTCGCGCATCGGGAAGCTGCGCGGATCGACCTCCTCGCCCTGGGCGCGCCATTCCTCGGCCAGCGCCTCTGCCAGAGGACGCGTCGGCACGATCTGCGGCGCGCCGCCCTGCGTCCTGATGGCGCGCCCGTCCAGCGTGACGTGGAAGCCGCCCTCCGCCTCCGACACTCCGACCTCATTCCAGAACCGCTTCACGGGCGGGGGCTCCGCCATCGGCGCACGAGGACCGCCGGGAGGATCAGCGCGCCTGCCAGCCCGATGAAGAGCGCGATCCAGCCGGCAGCGCGAGGAAGCTCGACCTCGTCGGACAGCACCATGATGCCGAGCACCGTCAGCGCCACGCCTCCGAGCCGCACGGCGTGGATCGCGAGCCAGCGGTTGCGTGCGACAGTGTCATTTACCGGCTCAGCCATTGAGCAGCGCCTCCAGTTCCGCAGGGTCCTGCGCAACGGCGTCGGCGCCCGCGGCGATCAGCTCGGCGGGTTCGTGATAGCCCCAGGCGACGCCGAGGGCCCGCACACCAGCGGCGCGCGCCATCGCCATGTCGTAGGCCGTGTCGCCGATCATCACGGTTTCCCCCGGTGCGGCGGCGGCTTCCGCCATGGCCTGCTCGATCATGGAAGGATGCGGTTTGGAGGGGTGGCGATCCGCCGTCTGCAGGGTCACGAACAGGTCGAAGATGCCGTGAGTGACGAGGCAGGATTTCAGGCCCCGGTCGGACTTCCCCGTCGCGACGCCGAGGACCCAGCCCCGCTGCTTCAGACGGCCGAGCAGTTCGGCAATGCCGTCATACAGCGGCTCATGCAGCGATCCGTCATAGCGCGCCTGACGGAACGCCGCCTTGTAGGCGTCCACCGCCATCGCCTGAGTCTCGGTCGGCGCATCCGGGGCCAGTCGCGCGACAGCCTGCGGAAGGCTGAGGCCGACGATGCGGCGGACGGCCGTTCGGTCAGGGGAGGGAAGGCCGGTCTCCGCGAAGGCGGCATCCATCGCCGCGCAGACCGCCGCCTGCCCGTCGCTCAGCGTGCCGTCGCAGTCGAACACGGCGAGGCGCACGCTCATCGCAGCATCCCCGGCATCAACGCCCGCTACGCCCCTTTCCGCCGCCCGGCTTTCCACCTGGTCCGCCTGCCGGACCGCTGCGGGAGCCTGCGGTGCGCTGGCGACGCTCCCCCCGACGGGCCTTGCGGTATTGCTTGGCGTGAGCCTTCGCGGCCTGCTTCTTAGCCTCGCGGCTGGGGCCGGGCTGGGGCGCGACCGGCTCCGCATTGCCGAGAGCAATGTCGAAGCCCAGCTGCTCCATGCTGGCGGCAAAGTGCTCCGGCAGTTCCGCCGTCACGTCCAGCGTGCCGCTGCCGTCCTTTCCCTTCGGCGCATCAATGATCAGCCGGCGTGCGTGCAGGTGCATCTTGCGGCTGATGGAGCCGGTGAGGAACGCATCCTGCCCGCCATATTTGCCGTCGCCCACGATCGGGTGACCGATGGCGGCAAGGTGCACGCGCAGCTGGTGCGTGCGGCCCGTGAGCGGCTGAAGCTCTACCCAGGCGGCGCGATTGCCCGCGCGTTCGAGAATGCGATAGCGCGTCTTCGCGGGCTGCCCGTTCTCCTCATCCACATGCATCTTCTCACCGCCGGTGCCCGGCTGCTTGGCGATGGGCGCCTCGATCGTGCCCTCGGCGATATCCGGCACGCCCACGACCAGCGCCCAGTAGATCTTCTTGGCGGAGCGGCCGGAGAATCGCTTGGAGAAGAAGGCCGCGCTGCCGGGCGTGCGGGCGACCAGCAGGACGCCGCTCGTGTCCTTGTCGAGTCGATGGACGAGGCGCGGGCGCGGCTCATCCCCCTCGGCATAGGCATCCAGCAGAGCATCGACATGGGTGCGCATTCCGGTGCCGCCCTGCGTGGCAAGGCCCGGCGGCTTGTTCAGCACCAGCGCGCTGTCGGTCTTGGCGATGAGCATCGCCGCAGCCTCCGCGCGCTGCTCCTCCGTCAGCTCCTTGCGGGGGCGGGCGGGCGCTGACGAACGGGGAAGAAGGCCACCCGGCGGAACTCGCAGCACCTGGCCGGTGGTGAGGCGGTCGGCGGGATCGGCGCGCGCGCCATCGACCCTCAGCTGCCCCGTGCGGGCCCAGCGCGAGACGGTGGCGAAGCCGACCTGCGGGAGGTGGCGCTTGAACCAGCGGTCCAGCCGGATGCCGTCATCATCGGCCTGCACCGTGAACTGGCGGACCTTGTCTTCCTGAGTTTGCTTGGGGGTCATCCGATCAGCCGTACAAGAGTGAGGCCGAACAGCAGGCCGGAGATGCCGAGCCCGACGGAGAGAATCAGGTAGAGCGCGGCGAAGGTGAACTGCCCGCGCTGGATCAGCATCACCATTTCCAGGCTGAAGGCGGAAAAGGTGGTGAAGCCTCCCAGCAGCCCGACGCCCAGCAGCAGGCGCAGCTGTTCGCCGCCCTGGCCGTGGCGCGCCAACCAGCCTGCCAACACGCCCATCAACATGCTGCCGATCGCGTTCGCCGCGAGCGTGGCCCAGGGGAAGACCGAAACCATCGCCGGCCCGAGCCACGCGGTCATGAGACGGCCGAGCTGGTAGCGCAGCAGCGCCCCGATTCCTCCACCGAGCGCAACGTGGAGCGAGGCCATCAGCGGCGAGGGTGTTTCCATGCCGCCCGCTTAGCGGCGGTAGCCCGTATGCGAAAGGGGCTTGCCGTGCCTTGCCATTGTGATGGGTTTGGACTATCGGCGGCGCGTTCGAGCCAGTCCGGCCTACGGATTCGGCGCGTATCTTTGTTGAATGATTGATGGTGCACCCCGCGCCGATCTCGCGGGCTCTCCCGATCCATACGAAAGAGGTGGCGTTCCTTTATGCAGATCATCGTCCGCGATAACAATGTCGAGCAGGCCCTCCGCGCGCTCAAGAAGAAGCTGCAGCGCGAAGGCGTTTATCGCGAGATGAAGCTGCGCCGTCATTACGAGAAGCCGAGCGAGAAGCGTGCGCGCGAGAAGGCGGCTGCCGTCCGCCGCGCCCGCAAGCTGGAGCGCAAGCGCGCCGAGCGCGACGGCGTCAAGTAAGCCTCTGGCGCCGGGCTTCCGGCGCTGGGCTGGCGCCTGCTTGCTGTCTGGCGCGTCGCGAGCCCTTTGAGGAGCTTGCAGCCGCCGAAGCGTTGAGCCAAGGGGCGCGGGGAGAGATCCTCGCGCCCCTTCTCGCATTCAGGACCCGCATAATGACCGAGATTACCCGCGTTCCGCTCCAGCCCATCGGCAAGGGCTCGCTGACCCGGCTCTGGCTAGGCGTGTTGGTGGCCGTGCTGCTGGCGGCCGGTCTTGCCTGGCTTGCCGCGCCGAGCTTCAAGGCGCTCGCCAATGGGGTGACGATCGAGACGCTGGAGGAAGGCGAGGGCGGCAACCCGGGGCCGACGGATTTCGCGCTGGTCAATTATCGCGGCACTCTGCCCGACGGCACGGTGTTCGACGAGGGCCAGCAGACGCCGATGCCGGTCAACCAGGTTGTGCCGGGCTTCTCCACCGCATTGCAGGCGATGCAGGCGGGCGGGCGCTATCGGGTGCAGATCCCGGCGGACCAAGCCTATGGCGAGGCGGGCGGCGGGCCGATCCCGCCCAACACCGACCTCACCTTCGAGGTGGACCTGATCGAGTTCCGCACCCGCGACGAGGTGATGCAGATGCAGCAGCAGATGATGCAGCAGCAAATGATGCAACAGATGATGCAGCAAGGGCAGGGCGCCGCTCCCGGCGGGCAGTAAGCTCGCCCCTTGCTTGAAGCGGGCCGGGGTGGCTGCTAGCGCCCTTGGCCGTTCCCCGATGTTTTCAATCCGGAGAGATCACCCATGTCCGTAGACAGGGCCACCGTGGCGAAGATCGCCTCGCTCGCCCGCATCCGCCTGGACGAGGACGCGCTCGACCATATGGTGCCAGAGCTCAACAACATCCTGAGCTTCGTGGAGAAGCTGGGCGAGGTGGACGTGACGGGCGTGGAGCCGATGACGGCGGTGATCCCGCAACCGCTGCGCCTGCGCGACGACGTGATCGATGCCGATCCGCTGACCGGCGGCGGCGTGCGGGACGCGGTGCTCGCCAACGCGCCCGCGGCCGAGCATGGCTTCTTCGGCGTGCCCAAGGTGATCGAGTGATGCCGGCACGGCGGCATTCGATCATCCCGGACAGCGGCGCAGCCGCGGCCGATCCGGGATCCAGAAAGAGAAGAGCATGAGTGAACTGACCCAGCTGGGCGTCAAGGCCATCCGCGACGGCGTCGCCGCCGGCACCTTCACCGCGCGCGAAGTGGCGGAGGCCTGCAACGATGCCGTGGCGCAGGCCGCCGAGCTCAACGCCTTCATCGTCACCACGCCGGAGCGCGCTCTGGCCGCCGCCGAGAAGGTGGACGCGGACCGCGCCGCTGGCCGCGACCTGCCGATAATGGCGGGCGTGCCGATTGGCATGAAGGACCTGTTCGCCACCAAGGGCGTGCAGACCACTGCCGCCAGCCACATCCTCGAAGGCTTCGTGCCCCAGTATGAGAGCACCGTCAGCCAGAAGCTTTGGGATGCCGGCGCGGGCATGCTGGGCAAGCTCAACCTCGACCAGTTCGCCATGGGATCGTCCAATGAGACGAGCTATTTCGGCAACGTCTCTTCCCCCTGGCGCAAGCAGGGCAGCAATGCCGCGCTCGCGCCCGGCGGCTCGTCCGGAGGCAGCAGCGCGGCCATCGCGGCGCGGCTGTGCCCGGCGGCGACCGGGACCGACACCGGCGGCTCCATCCGCCAGCCCGCCGCTTTGACCGGCATCTGCGGCATCAAGCCGACCTACGGCCGGTGCAGCCGCTGGGGCATCGTCGCCTTCGCCTCCTCGCTCGACCAGGCGGGGCCGATGGCGCGCAGCGTGGAAGATTGCGCGATCATGCTGGAGGCGATGTCGGGCTTCGACCCGAAGGATTCGACCAGCCTCGACATGCCGGTGCCGAACTGGAGCGGCGCTCTGGACGCGAACCTAGCCGGCAAGCGCGTGGGCATCCCGCGCGAGTACCGGATGGAGGGCACGGACCCGGCCATCCTCAAGAGCTGGGACGACGGCATCGCCTGGCTGAAGGATGCGGGTGCGGAGATCGTCGACATCTCCTTGCCGCACACCGAATATGCCCTGCCCGCCTATTACATCGTCGCCCCGGCGGAGGCGTCGAGCAATCTCGCCCGCTACGATGGCGTACGCTACGGCCTGCGCGAGCTGCCGCAGGGCGCGAACCTGCAGGACATGTACGCCGCCACCCGCGCCGCCGGCTTCGGCGACGAGGTGAAGCGCCGCGTGCTGATCGGCACCTATGTGCTCTCGGCGGGCTTCTATGACGCCTATTACACCCAGGCGATGAAGGTCCGCACGCTGGTCGCGCGCGACTTCAAGGAAGCGTGGGCCAAGTGCGACGTGATCCTCGCACCGACCACGCCCAACGCCGCCTTCCCGCTCGGCGACAAGCTGGACGACCCGCTGGCGATGTACCTGAACGACGTGTTCTCCGTGCCCGCCTCCCTCGCTGGCCTGCCGGCGATGAGCGTGCCCGCAGGGCTCGACGCGGATGGCCTGCCGCTCGGCCTGCAGATCATCGGCAAGCATTTCGATGAGCAGGGCGTGCTGAATGCGGGCCTCGCAATTGAGCAGCGTGCCGGGTTTACGGCCAAGCCTGAGAGGTGGTGGTAAGATGAGCACATACCGCATCCATGGCGCTACTGGCGAATGGGAGGTCGTGATCGGCCTCGAAGTGCACGCGCAGGTCACCTCCAAGGCCAAGCTGTTTTCTGGCGCCGCCACGGCATTCGGCGCGGAGCCGAACTCGCAGGTGTCGCTGGTCGACGCGGCGATGCCCGGCATGCTGCCGGTGCCGAACCGCGAGTGCATCCGGCAGGCGGTGCGCACCGGCATGGCGATCGAGGCGCAGATCAACCGCTGGAGTCGGTTCGACCGCAAGAACTACTTCTATGCGGACCTGCCGCAGGGCTACCAGATCAGCCAGCTCTACCACCCGCTGGTGGGGGAAGGCTCGCTGCTGATCGAGGCGGACGAGAAGGCCGGAATCCCCGAGGACAAGGTCATCGGTATCGAACGCATCCATGTGGAGCAGGATGCGGGCAAGCTGATGCACGACCAGCACCCGAGCATGAGCTATGTCGATCTCAACCGCAGCGGCGTGGCGCTGATGGAGATTGTCAGCCGCCCGGACATGCGCTCGCCCGCGGAGGCCGGCGCGTACCTGCGCAAGCTGCGCGCGATCCTGCGCTATGTCGGCAGCTGCGACGGCAACATGGAGGAAGGCTCCATGCGTGCGGACGTGAACGTCAGCGTGCGCAAGCCGGGCGAGCCGTTCGGCACCCGCACGGAGACGAAGAACGTCAACTCCGTGCGCTTCGTCATGCAGGCGATCGAGCATGAGGCGCAGCGTCAGGTGGAGGTGCTGGAAGACGGTGGCACCATCGTGCAGGAGACGCGCCTGTTCGACCCGGGCACCGGCACCACGCGTTCGATGCGCTCCAAGGAAGACGCGCACGATTACCGCTACTTCCCGGACCCGGACCTGCTGCCGCTGGTTCTGGATCAGGCGTTCCTCGATGAGTGCCGCGAGTCGCTTCCTGAACTGCCGGATGCGAAGCGTAAGCGTTATGTGGAGGAGCTGGGCCTTTCCGCCTATAACGCGCATGTGCTGACGGCCGAGGTCGAGACGGCCCGCTGGTTCGAGGCGCTGCTGCTGGCGAGCGCCGAGGCGCAAGGCAAGCCGCCCGCCGAAGTGGCGAAGCAGGCGGCCAACTGGCTGCTCTCCGAACTGACCGGCGCGCTCAACAAGGCCGGGCATGCGCTGGAAGACTCGCCCGTCTCGCCCGAGCGCGGGGCCGAGCTGCTGGCGCTGGTGGGCAAAGGCACGATCTCCGGCTCCATCGCCAAGCAGGTGCTGGAGACGATGCTTGCCACCGGCGACGCGCCGAGCGTGATCGTGGAGCGTGAAGGGCTGAAGCAGGAGAGCGACACCGGCGCCATCGAGGCCGCGGTTGACGAGATCCTCGCGGCCAATGCCGACAAGGTCGAGCAGTACAAGGGGGGCAAGGAGGCCCTGTTCGGCTTCTTCGTCGGCCAGACGATGAAGGCGATGAGGGGCAAGGCCAACCCGCAGGTGGTGAACGAGGTGCTGAAGGCGAAGCTGGGGTAGGCCGCTTCGAAGAGAACCGGCACAATGATTACCCGCGAACTTCTCGGCACGGCGCAGGTGCCTGGTGGCGAGGAGCTGCGGCTCTTTCGGCATGATCGCGACTTCATGATCGTGCTCGGCCACAACGAGCTGATGAGCACCCGCATGAACGGGTCGGAGATCGCGCTGGCGGAGCAGACGTGCGACCGCCTCGCCGGGCGCGCGAAGCCGCACCTGCTGATCGGCGGCTACGGCATGGGCTTCACTCTGCGGGCGGCTCTGGCTCGGCTGGGGCCGGACGCGACCATCACTGTGGTCGAGCTGGTGCCGGAGATCATCGAATGGGCGCGCGGGCCGATGAGCGAGCTCGCCGCCGGATGCCTCGACGACCCTCGCGTCCGCCTCGTCATGGCAGATGTGGCCGATGCCATTGCGCAAGGGCCCGGGCGCTACGACGCCATCCTGCTGGACGTCGATAACGGCCCGGACGGGCTGGTGCGAAGCGACAATGACCGGATTTACTCACCCGAGGGGCTGAGGCGAGCGAAGGCGGCTCTGCGGCGCGGCGGTGTGTTGGCCGTCTGGTCGGCAGCAAAGGACGATGCCTTCGCCGCTCGCCTGCGCCGTGCGGGCTTCGCGGTCGAGGAAGTTCAGGTGCGGGCGCGAAGCAACGGCAAAGGCCCGATGCACACGATCTGGTTCGCCACCATCCGCTAAGGCAGGAGCAGGGCGCCGGCCATTGCCCCGGCGGCGACAATCGCGGGTGTGACCCATGCTCCCTTTAGACGCCACACCGCCAGGACAGCGACTGCCAGGATCGGCAACGCCAGCAGCGGAGCCTCCAGCCGCTCGGCTGCGGACAGGCCCAATTGCACCAAAGTCGCGGCAATGATGCCGACGGCAGCCGCGGCGACTCCGTCGAGCGTGCGGTGGAGGCGCGGGTGTTCCACGAAGCCTTCCAGTCGTTCGAAGAATACAAGCGAGAAGGCAAAGGCGGGAAGGAACATGCCCGCAGTGATGGCCAGCGCGCCGCCGAACCCTCCTGCGACATATCCCACGAAGGTGGCGAAGATCACCAACGGTGCGGGCAGCAGGTTGGCAAGAGCGACTCCGTCCAGGAACTGCCCGTCGCTGAGCCACCCGCGACCGACTGTGTCAGCCCGCACGTAAGGGATCGCCGTGTAGGCGCCGCCGAAGGTGAGGAGGCCGCCCTTCAGCCCGGCGACGAACAATGCGAGCGCATCGGCACTCCCATGGGATCCGCCGCCTGTGAGCAGCGGCGCGGCGTCGCCTTGGGGAAGCAGCAGCCAGCCCGCCGCGACGATCACCAGCGCCAGCGCTGCCGCCGCGAGCCGGGGCAGAGGGCGCGAAAAGGCGATTGCCCCCGCCACCAGCGGGATCCAGAAGGGCACCCCGGCGAGAGTGGCAATCAACGCGACCAGCGCAATCGCGCCCAGTGCGGGGCCGGTCACGATGTGTTGCCCGATCCGTTGAACAGACCGCGCGATGACCGCCAGCACCGCCACCTGCACGCCTAGCAGGATGCCGGCCAGGCCAGGTCTGCCCGCGATGAATGCTTCGTAGGCCCAGCCGAGCGCCAGCATCAGCGCGAAGCCGGGCAGCATGAAGCCGAGCCCCGCCAGCAGCCCGCCGATCCGCCCACGCGCGATCATGCCCATGTGGACGCACAATTCGTGCGCTTCCGGCCCAGGAAGCACCTGCATCACGGCCAGAAGCCGGTTGAACCGCTCGCGACCGATCCAGCGCTCCTGCTCCACCAGCGCCTCCCGCACCATGGCGATCTGCGCCACCGGGCCGCCGAAGGCGAGCGCGCCAAAGCGCAGGAACTTCAGGAACAAGGATGCGAGGGTAAGACGAGGCGCGCCGACGGGAACATCTTCAAGCAACATCACAAGCTCCTCGCGGCCGGGCGGAGGTGCCGCGCGGCCTCAGGGAGCGGAGCTTGGACGGCGGGCGTCTGAGCGGGCGTCCGCATCGGCCCGCGCAATGGCTTTTAGCAGCCTCGGCCCGGGAGCGGCAAGCGCCTCACAGCTCCGACGCTTCCAGATCTTCAACCGGCATGTTCAGGCCGCTCAGCTGGTCGTCGATGGCGGCGCGATCCCCCACCACGACGATCACCATGTCCTCCGGCTGCAGATATTGCGCGGCAGCCGCGTCGATGGCGCCTGCATCGAGCGAGCGATAGATCGCCGGCAGCTGTTCGAAATAATCGTCCGGCCGGCCCAGCCGCTGGTTCTCCAGCAACGCGCCGAGCACCTGGGCGTTGGTCTGGAAGCGGTTGGGCATGCCGCGGATGTTGCCCTCCGTCACTCGCTGCAGCTCTGTCTCGTTGACGCCGCGCGTCTGCGGGAAGGCGCGCATTTCCTCGAGGATCAGGCGGATCGAATCGGCGGTGCGATCGGTCTGGACAGGCGTCATCACGTAGAAGCTGCGCGGGCCCCGCACGCCCGGCAGGCTGCTGCGGATGCCGTAGGTCCAGCCCTTCTCCTCCCGCAGGTTCATGTTGAGGCGGGAGAGGAAGCCATTGCCGATCACCTCATTGGCAAGGTCCAGCGCCTCCGTGCCTGCGGTCGTCCCCTGAAGCGGCAGGCGGCGGCCAAGCATCAGCACGCTTTGCGGGCTGCCCGGCCGGTTGATCACCACCAGCCGCGCCTGCGCGGGGGGGGTGGCTGCGGCGAGGTTCTTGGTCGGAGGCGGTGCGGCGGGCGCCTGCCAGTCGCCGAAGGCCTGCTCCAGCGCCGGCAGCAGCTGCGCCATTTCCACATCGCCCACGACCGTGATGCTGGCGAGGTCGGCGCGCAGCCAGCGCCGGTGTTCGGCAGAGAGCACTTCCGGCGTCAGCGCCTCGATCACCGCCGGCTTGCCGCTGGCGCCGACGGATCCATAGGGATGCCCCTCGCCATAGATCAGCGGCCCAAGCGCCCGGCCGGCGAGACCCACGGGGCTCGCCTGCTCCTGCGAGATTTCCGCCAGCCGCTGGTTCTTGACGCGTGTGACCTCCTCGGGCGCGAAGGCCGGGTTGCGCACGATGTCCGCCATCAAGGTCAGGGATGGCGCGAGGTTGACGTTGAGCGCAGTCAGCGTGACGGAACTGGTGTCCGTCGAGGTGCCCGTGCCGATAGAGGCGCCAAGCCGCTCCTGCTCCTCCGCGATCTGGACAGCGGTGCGGCTGGTGGTGCCTTCCTCCAGCATCTCCATCATCAGCGACTGCGTGCCGGCGCGCCAAGCCCCGTCCGCGGCCGTACCGGCGT
The DNA here is from genome assembly GCA_966251025.1 of uncultured Erythrobacteraceae bacterium. Classification (GTDB taxonomy): domain Bacteria; phylum Pseudomonadota; class Alphaproteobacteria; order Sphingomonadales; family Sphingomonadaceae; genus Croceibacterium. The sequence continues at coordinate 411,516 of CBINJM010000001.1, forward strand.
CGAAGGTCATCGCCAGCGTCAGCTTCGGGATCGCGGTGCGCCGCGCCAGCGCCACTTCGATGCCGTTGGAAAGAGTGGCACGTTCCACGGTCGGGAATTGCACTTCGCCGACTGGAAGAACTTCGGGCGCCTGCCGGGGCGCGCCGCTGCGCTCGACCGTGATCGGCTCGCGAGCATCGGGCTCGGGCGGCGGCACGCTGCCCTCATCACCCCAGCCGCCCAGCAGTGCGCCGTCTTCCGTCCGCTCCCCCGGAACGACCGACAGCGTGTAGGCAGGGCGGCCGAGCCAGCGTTGCAGCGCCTCGCGCACCTGTTCCGGCGTCAGGGTGGCGAGCTGTTCGAGCTCCTTTTTGTAATGCGCCGCATCGCCGGTGTAGAGCAGGCCCTCCGCCAAAGTCGCGCCCTTGCCGCCGAAGCCGCCGACCAGCTCAAGCGCGCCGATCTGGCTGGAGACGATTTCTGTCGCCGCACGGGTGAGCTCGTCCTGAGTCGGGCCTTCCGCCAGCAGCTCCGCAATCACCTGATCGAAGCGCGCCTCGGCCACTGCCGGATCGACGCCGGGGCGGACTTCCATCTGCGCCATCAGCGTTCCCAGCTGCTCCTGCTGGCTGGCCCCGGCGGACACCGCGACCGCGAGCTGCTCGTCGCGCACCAGCACGTTGTCGAGGCGCGAACTGGCGAGGCCGCCCAGCACGTGCAGCCCCGCCGCCAAAGGCACCGCGTCCGGGTGGGTCAATTCCGGCCCGGTCCAGGCGCGGATGATCAGCGTGACCGGAACCTGATCCGTCATCTCCTCGCGCACCGGCGCGGCGAGCGTGACCGGCTCCGCCTGTGGCTGCGCCACCTCCGGTCCTCGCCCGATGGCGCCGAACCAGCGTTCGACCATCGGCCGAGCGGTCGCGGCGTCGATGTCGCCTGCCAGCGCCAGCACCACGTTGTTCGGCCCGTAATGATCGACGAACCACTTGTGCACGTCCGGCAGGCTGGCGGCGTTCAGGTCCGCCATCGAGCCGATGGTGGAATGCCGATAGGGGTGGCCGACGGGCAGCAGCCCCTCTGAAAGCTTGTAGCGCACGAGGCCGTAGGGCTGGTTGTCACCCTGCCGCTTCTCGTTCTGCACCACCCCACGCTGGCGATCCAGCTTCTCCTGATCCACCGCGCCGAGCAGATAGCCCATGCGGTCGCTTTCCATGAACAGCGCCAGGTCAAGCGCGCCGGTGGGCACCGTCTCGACGTAATTGGTGCGGTCCTCGCTCGTGGAGCCGTTGGTGGAGGTTGAGCCTGCCGCTTCCAGTGGGACGTCGAAGTTCTCGACATTCTCGCTGCCGGTGAACATCAGGTGCTCGAACAGGTGAGCGAAGCCGGTGCGCCCGCGCGGCTCATGCTTGGAGCCGACGCGGTAGTAGACGGTGACGCCGACGACGGGGCTCTTGCGATCGGTATGCACGATGGTGGTGAGACCGTTGTCGAGCGTGAAGCTCTCATACGGGATGTCCACCGCCGCGACCAGCTGGGACAGCGGCGCGGGCTCGACACTGGCCGCAGGCGTGGAGGCCGGCGGGAGCGGCGCCGTGGCGGCACAAGCGGCGAGGGAGATGGAGGCGAACGCGGCGAGCGTTAGGCGAGGCAGTCTCATGCCCGCCCGCATAGCACGCCTGCTGCGCGATACGAGTCAGCGCGCTTGCGGGCGGGTCGATTGCCCTTCCTTTTCGTGAAGCAGGGCACGAGAGCGCGGCAGAGAACCAAACGCAGGCTTGCCAGTCTCCGCGCTGGCGGCAATCGTGGCGCGAATTGCAAGGAGACTCTCATGCGGACATCCGCCATCCACGGCCTTTCGCTCGCCCTTCTTGCCAGCGTGTCCCTTCTCGCTGGACCGGCCGTTGCTCAGGACCGGACGATCGGGTCCGGCGTAGCGCCGGCTGAGGCAACAAACAGTGCGGAGCGGCCGGTGGACTTCGCCGCCACAGCGCCGGCCGGCGCCGCTCTGGTCATCCTCGCCTCCTCCGCCGATCTGCCCCAGGGGACCGGGTTGAGCTCGGCGGAAGTGCGCTCGGTTGAGGCGGCAATCGCCTCGGCCGAGTTCAAGGGCAGCGCCAACGAGGTCCTGCTCCTTCGAGGCATTGGCTCGCGCCCGCTGATCCTGCTGGTCGGCACGGGCGAGGAACCGATTGGAGTGGCCGAGGCTGCGGGCACGGCCGCCCAGCAGCTGAGAGGAGAGAAGACCCCAATCGCTCTGGTGGGTGCGCAAGGCGCCGCTGCCGCCGCCGATGCGGCCATGGGCTTCCAGCTCGCGCAGTACCGGTTCGACCGTTATCAGACCGGGGCCGAGAGCCCGCCGCCGGCTCAGCCCGTCACCATCGTCCATGCCGATGTCGCCGCCGCTCGGGCAGCGTACAATGGCCGGCAGGCTGGTCTGGTGGAAGGCGTGCGCTTCACGCGCGACCTGATCAGCGAGCCGGCCAACGTCGTCTATCCCGAAAGCTTCGTGGAGCGCACCCGCGCTGCCTTCGCGGGCATTCCGAACGTCGAGATCGAAGTGCTCGACATGGAGCAGATGCGCAGCCTGGGCATGGGCGCAATCGTTGGGGTGGGGCAGGGTTCGCCGCGCGGCGCCCGGCTGATGCTGGTGACCTATCGCGGCGCGGGCGGCCCACCGCTGGCGCTGGTCGGCAAGGGAATCACGTTCGACAGCGGCGGCATCTCGCTGAAGCCGGGATCGGGCATGTGGGAGATGAAGGCGGACATGTCCGGCGCGGCGGCGGTCGTCGGCACCGCCTTGTCGCTCGCCCGCACTGGCGCGCCGGTGCATGTCGTCGCGGTCGCTGCGCTGGCGGAGAACATGCCGGACGGCAATGCGCAGCGGCCGGGCGACGTCGTGCGCACGATGGGCGGCAAGACCATCGAGATCCGCAACACGGACGCCGAAGGCCGCCTCGTGCTGGCCGATGCCGTGCAATATGTGGCGGCGCGACGGGAGCCGTTCGCGATTGTCGATCTCGCCACGCTGACAGGTGCCGCCGTCAGCGCCGTGGGGCCGGAATATGCCGCCTTGTTCGCCCGTACGGATGACGTGGCGGAGCGGGTGGAGCGCGCGGCCGAACGCTCCGGCGAGGCGGTGTGGCGCCTGCCGCTGCACCCCTCCTACGCGAAGGCCGTCAAGTCGAGCATTGCGGACGTGAAGAACTCGGAGACCAGCCCCGCCCCCGGCGCCAGCGCCGGCGCGCACTTCATCGAGGCGTTTATCGCCGAGGACATGCCTTGGGCGCATATCGACATGGCTCCGACCATGTGGGCGGACAGCTCCGAGCCGCTGACGCCGAGCGGCGCGAGAGGCTACGGGGTGCGGCTGCTTGACGCATTGGCGCGGGATTGGCGGCCCTAGGCGGCTCCTGCAAAGCAACTCTTGTGTTGCTTATCGGCAACACCCATCTGAGCGCGGGACGAACATCAGGGGCATTCCATGAATCTCGAGAAATTTACCGACCGGGCGAAAGGATTCCTGCAGGCAGCGCAGACGGTGGCCATTCGGCTGAACCACCAGCGCATCAGCCCGGAGCATGTGCTGAAGGCGCTGCTGGAAGATCAGGAGGGCATGGCGTCCGGCCTGATCCAGCGCGCGGGCGGCAATCCGCAAGCGGCGCTGCAGGCGACCGACCAGGCGCTGGGCAGGATTCCTGCCGTCTCCGGTTCGGGCGCGCAGGCGACCCCGGGGCTCGACAACGATGCGGTGCGCGTGCTCGACCAGGCGGAGCAGGTCGCCGACAAGGCAGGCGATAGCTACGTCACCGTGGAGCGGCTGCTGCTGGCGCTGGTGCTGGCCAAGACCACCGCTGCCGGGCAGGCGTTGCAGGCCGCGGGCGTCACGGCCGAGGGGCTGAACGCGGCGATCAACGCGCTGCGCGGCGGCCGCACGGCGGATTCCGCGAATGCCGAGCAGGCCTACGACGCGATGAAGAAATACGCCCGCGACCTGACGGAAGCGGCGCGGGCGGGCAAGCTGGACCCGGTGATCGGCCGGGACGAGGAGATCCGCCGGACGATCCAGATCCTGGCCCGTCGTACCAAGAACAACCCTGTGCTGATCGGCGAGCCCGGTACCGGCAAGACCGCCATCGCCGAAGGGCTGGCCCTGCGCATCGCCAATGGCGACGTGCCGGATTCCCTCAAGGACCGGGCGCTGATGGCGCTTGACCTCGGCGCGCTGATCGCGGGCGCCAAATATCGTGGAGAGTTCGAGGAGCGGCTGAAGGCCGTGCTGGACGAGGTGAAGGGCGCCGAAGGGCACATCATCCTGTTCATCGACGAGATGCATACGCTGATCGGCGCCGGCGCCTCCGAAGGCAGCATGGATGCCGGCAATTTGCTGAAGCCTGCCCTCGCGCGGGGGGAACTTCATTGCATCGGGGCGACCACGCTCGACGAATACCAGAAGTATGTGGAGAAGGACGCCGCTCTCCAGCGCCGCTTCCAGCCGGTCTTCGTGGCCGAGCCGACGGTGGAGGATACCATCTCCATCCTTCGCGGCCTGAAGGAGAAGTACGAGCTGCACCACGGCGTGCGCATCACCGATGGTGCCATCGTGGCCGCCGCGCGCCTCTCCAACCGCTACATCACGGATCGCTTCCTGCCGGACAAGGCGATCGACCTGATGGACGAGGCGGCGAGCCGCATCCGCATGGAGGTGGAGAGCAAGCCGGAGGAGATCGAGGGGCTGGACCGGCGCATCATCCAGCTCAAGATCGAGGAACAGGCGCTCGGCAAGGAAAGCGACCAGGCAAGCAAGGATCGCCTCGCCGCCCTGCGCGAGGAGCTGGCGAACCTGGAGCAGCAATCGAGCGAGCTGACCACCCGCTGGCAGAACGAGCGCGACAAGATCCACGCCGAAGCGAAGATCAAGGAGCAGCTGGACGCCGCGCGGATCGAGCTGGAGCAGGCACAGCGTGAGGGCGATCTCGCCCGCGCCGGTGAGCTCAGCTACGGCCGGATCCCCGATCTCGAACGCCAGCTTGCCGATGCGCAGGGCCTGACGGAGAACGCTTTGCTGCGCGAGGAGGTAACGGAGGACGACATCGCCTCCGTCGTCAGCCGCTGGACCGGCGTGCCCGTCGACAAGATGATGCAGGGTGAGCGCGAGAAGCTGCTCCGCATGGAAGAGGTGATCGGCAAGCGTGTCATCGGACAGGCGCAGGCGGTGCAAGCCGTATCCAAGGCTGTGCGCCGCGCCCGCGCGGGGTTGCAGGACCCCAATCGCCCCCTCGGCTCGTTCCTGTTCCTCGGGCCCACCGGCGTCGGCAAGACCGAGCTGACGAAGGCGCTCGCCGCGTTCCTGTTCGATGATGACGGCGCGATGGTCCGCATCGACATGAGCGAGTTCATGGAGAAGCACGCCGTCGCCCGGCTGATCGGCGCGCCTCCCGGCTATGTCGGGTACGAAGAAGGGGGCGTGCTGACGGAGGCCGTGCGGCGCCGGCCCTATCAGGTGGTGCTGTTCGACGAGGTCGAGAAGGCGCATCCCGACGTGTTCAACGTGCTCCTCCAGGTGCTCGATGATGGGCGTCTGACGGACGGGCAGGGCAGGGTGGTCGATTTCTCGAACACGCTGATCATCCTCACCTCGAACTTGGGCAGCCAGTTCCTCGCCAATCTGGATGAGGGCCAGAGCGTGGAGGATGTGGAGCCGCAGGTGATGGATGTGGTGCGCGCCCATTTCCGGCCCGAGTTCCTGAACCGGCTGGACGAGATCATCCTGTTCCACCGGCTGGCGCAGGAGCACATGGCGCCGATCGTCGATATCCAGGTGGGCCGGGTGCAAAAGCTGCTGTCGGACCGGAAGATCACGCTCGATCTCACCGATGCGGCGCGGCGCTGGCTGGGGCGGGTCGGCTACGATCCCGTCTATGGTGCTCGGCCGCTGAAGCGGGCGGTGCAGCGCTACCTGCAGGACCCGCTGGCGGAGAAGCTGCTGGGCGGGGAGATCCCGGACGGCAGCACTGTGCACGTCGAGGAAGGGGACGGGCAGTTGGCGATCAGTGTCGCTTAAGACCTTGGCAGCGACCCGATGAAGAAGCCGGCGAAGGGGTGATAACATCTCCTTCGCCGGTGGAGCCGGTGCCTGCCTCCGGCTGTCAGTGTCCCCAGAATGGGGCGATTGCACGCACACTTTGGCCCCGTGGCCACTCGAAGACTAGCGTATAGCACTGACCATCAGACTCTCTCGAGGGCGGCCAGCGGCTCGGCGGAGGTCCGGATCGGATCGGCGATGTCATTGTCGGTGCGCGGATCCTTCACGGTGGAAGGCTGTACGATGTCTTGCGCCGGTGGTCCGACCTGAGCGCGCCCAGCGGCCTCAGCAGACCGCGGAAGAGCCAGGCATCAGGATCAAACTGCGCCAGAACGCCTGGAGCAACAGCTCGCAATGGTGTCGGTGGAGCGTGCCGTTCGGCCTTGGCGCCGAAGCCGTTCGGCGAAAGTGGCTCAAGGCTTCAGATGGGCGGCTTCAACATGACCGCGGCAGTCGCCAGCCGAAAGAACGCCCTTGGGAGATGTCGCGCTGAACAGAGCCATAGCCTCTGCGAAGGGGGTGTTCGACCGCGGAGAACGGTAGCTCCAGCGGACTGTAAATTCGGCTGCGCTCCATAGCAAAAGGGGCGCCGATTGCTCGGCGCCCCTCTTCATTCGGCTTCGATTTGGATCAGAAGTCCATGACCACGCCAACGTAGGTGTAGCGGCCCCGGACATTATAGATCCCCGAGCCTGCGCCGATACCAGTCAGCCCGTAGGGCGGCTGGCGATCGAAGACGTTGTCAACACCGACATAGACGTTGGCTTTATCCAGCACGTCCAGCCCCAGGCGGATGTCGTGATACGCGACGTCCGGGTAGTACTTGACGTCGGCATAATCCGCATTCTGCGGCGGAAGGCCGTTCAGCGGATTAAAGTCCTCGTAGGTGTTCAGGTACATCTTGTCGATCCAACGCATCTGATAGCCTAGCGTGACCTTACCGACCGTCGCCGATGCGTTCAGGTTCACCTGGTTCTTCGGGTCGTTCAGCTCGCCCAGAAGACGGTTGGCGAAATCCGGATCCGACGGGTTGGTGAAGTCATCCCGCTGCAGCGCCCGTGTCCAGATGCCATTCAGTTGCACCCGGCCCCAGTCGAACGAGCGCCGATAGCTGATGTTGGTGTCCACGCCGCGAGCACGCATGCTTGCGAAGTTGGCACTCGACTGCAGCAGCGAAGCTTCCAGAACCTGGAACGGAATCTCTCCCGCTGGGCCACCACTCGGGCCTGCCCGCTCGAAGAGCCCGCAGAACGGGTTGTCCAGGCTCGGAGAGTCATAGCAGAGGTTCAGGATCTGCTGAGCCGAAACCGACGCGATAACGTCATCAACCTTGATGTCGTAGTAATCGACCGAAAGGATGAGCCCCGGCACGAAGGACGGCGTGAACTGCACGCCGGCGCTCCACGATGTGGACGTTTCTTCCTGAAGGTCAGGATTGCCGCCGCTGATGATCTCCAGCGACTGCGTATAGACGAAGTCGTAATTGGCCGGGCGGCCTGCCGCGTTGCAGTTGGCGACGCGATTTGCCGAACCTGTCGCCAGGTTCCGTGCCGAGCAAGGATCGTTCGGTGCCGGGGCGTAGTTCTGACCCTGGGCGGAATAAAGCTCTGACAGGTTCGGAGCGCGGACGGCTCGCGAATAGGTGCCCCGCACGCGGACATCATCGATCGGTGCCCATGTGACGCCGCCGCTATACGCAAAGACGGTGCCGGTCGCGCCCTTGTAGTCCGCCACGCGGCCCGCTGCGCTGAACGTCAGCTCCTGGAAGAACGGCATGTCCGCCAGCAGAGGAATGTTCAACTCACCGAAGGCTTCCTTCACTTCGAAGGACGGCGCCTCGAAAGACGGAATAGCGTTGTAGAACGCGTATCCCGCCTGCGTCAGATCGTCGAGGTCGTAGCGATTGGTCTCGCGGCGATATTCGCCACCGACAGAGAAGCCGATCGGTCCGCCAGGCAGTTCAAACAGCTGCCCCAGATCGCCGGCCACGAAGGCGGAGCCCACGAACTGGGTGATCTTGCCCGTCGCGCGAGAATTCACCGTCAGATAATCGCGAGCAGCCTGGGAGACCGAGCCGTCACCGAACGGATTGATGGGAACACAGGCTGCGACGTCGGATGCGAGGATCGCATCGTCTTCCACATACGCGACCCGTGCGGCGGGATCGATCTGAGAGCGGCAAACGATCTGGCCGGTGCTGTCGCGAACGCTGTCGAGCGAAAGCAGATAGCGCTGGATGTTGATGTTGCCCTCGATGAGGTTGCGCTCGCGGTGTTCGCCGTAATTGGCGGACACTTCGTAGTTCCACCCGTCGTTGAACTCACCACGCACGCCGACCACGCCGCGATAGGTTTCACGGCGGATCTTCTCGTCGCGAATGCCGAGATCAACCCAGTTCCGACGCAGGGAGAACCGGGTGCCGTCGGTGGGGGTGGTGCCGCCAGCAGCCAGTTGCTCTTCGATGATCGCGCGAGCCTGGGGCGTGAGATAAGGATTGTCGAGGCGCGGGCGCTCGCGGTTGTAGGCCGGATCGTCGCCCAGAGTGGTGCCTTGCGAGAAGAAGGGGCCGCTCTGCGAGCCGAACGCGTCCGTGCGAACATACTTCGCCTCGATGAACGGTTCGAACGCCGGTGACACCTCGAAATGGCCGATCACGTTGATCGAGTAGCGATCAAGCTGCGGCGACAGCGCCATGAGCTCACCCTCGCGGCCCGAATAGCCATTGCCTGCCAGGAAGTTGCCGTTCGGCGCGAGACCGACGCGGAGGCCGGTCTGCGGAATCAGCGAACCGTCAGGCTGGAACAAGTAGGCGCAGGTGTAGGGATTGCCGACAGCGTCGCGGCCGCAGGCGCCGGTCGGGCTGGCAAAGCCCACCTGCCCGCCAGTCGAGATCGTGGTGCTCCGGAGATCGCGCGCGAAGATGCGATCTGGGATACCATCAGACCCGTTGGGTGCGTTCGCAGGATCGCTGTCCACCACAACGAAGTTGTTGTTCTGGTTGATGTTGTCGCCGCGCCCGCTCGCGAAGTAGCGGCTCTGGTGGGCATACTCTGCGCTCACCGCGATGTTGCCGCGCCCATCTGCGAAGTTCTTGCCGGCCGTCAACGCGACGAACTGGTTGCTCGCGTCCTTGTAGTCGAGGTTGAGGCCCGACTGGGCGCGCATCTGAATGCCATCGAAGTCGCGCTTCAGGATGAAGTTCACAACACCCGCGATAGCGTCCGAGCCGTAAATGGACGAGTTGCCGCCGGTCACCAGATCGATACGCTCGACCAGATCGGTCGGGATCGTGTTCACGTCGGGTGACACACCGGTCGAGAGGATGTCGCCGGCGACATGGCGCCGCCCGTTGACCAGCACCAGGGTGCGCTCGGAACCCAGGCCGCGAAGGTCGAGCAGGTTGAGGCCGCGCGTACCAAGGAAGCGAGTGGAGTTCTGCTGGCTGAAGGTGCTGCGCAGCTGCGGGAGCTCATTGAGAACGTCGCCGACGGAAACCTGGCCTGTCTCGAACAGCTCCTCGCCGGAAACGATCGTCAGCGGGCCGGGCGATTCCAGCTCGGGACGTGCGATGCGCGAGCCCGTGACCACGATCGCCGCACCGAGGTCTTCCCCTGCGGTTTCCTCTGCGGTTTCCCGCGTCTCCTGCGCGTGGGCAGCGGTGGCGAAGCCGACGCTCAGCAGTGCGATGGCGGGCACGGCCACGCCGGCCTCAAGCATGCGCTTGCGAAGTTGTTGGATGTTCATAGCGATTGCAGTCCCTTTCAAATCGCCCGATTTGCCAGTCCGGTCGTGCTCTTGCGGACCGGCTGATCAGCGGAGTCCCTGCTGGATGGCCGGTTTGGTTTCAATGAGAACCAGTCTTTCGGGCGCAGGATGCTTGGTGACTGTTGCGCGACAGCAACATTACGGCGTCATTACAGTGTCCCTAAGATTTAGCGACACCTCGTTAACCTCTTGGCTGCGCGGCTTTTGCGAATCCGGGGCGCGCGCCGGGCGGTGTGGCATCCTTGACGCACCGCACCGCCGGGGTAGGAAGCGGCGGTGCGCGAGCCAGGGCACGGCAGGGAGAGCCGGATGAAAGTTGATGCTTCAATTGCGGCAGTGGTGACCGGCGGTGCCTCCGGGCTCGGCGAGGCAAGTGCGCGCGCTCTGGCTGCGAAGGGCGCCAAGGTTGCCCTGTTCGACCTCAATGAAGAGCGCGCCCGCCGAGTGGCTGAGGAGATTGGCGGCATCGCCTGCCGGGTGGATGTGGCGGACGAGGCATCGGTCGATGAAGGCTTTGCGCGCGCCCGCGCCGCGCACGGGCAGGAGCGGGTGCTGGTCAATTGCGCCGGCATCGGAACGATCGGCAAGACGGTGCGCCGTGACAGGGAGACGGGCGCGATCAGCCACCTGCCAGTGGACCTGTTCGTGAAGACGCTGCAGGTGAACCTTGTCGGCACCTTTCAGTGCATTGCGAAGGCGGCAGCCGGCATGATGACGCTCGACGGGCTGGAGGACGGGGAGCGCGGCGCGATCGTCAACACCGCCAGCGTCGCGGCTGTGGACGGGCAGGTGGGGCAGGTCGCCTATTCCGCATCAAAGGGCGGCATCGTGGGCATGACCCTGCCGATCGCGCGCGACCTGATGACGGAAGGCATTCGCGTCAACACGATCCTGCCGGGCATCTTCAACACGCCGCTGCTCGCAGGTCTGCCGGAAAAGGCGCAGGAGGTGCTGGCGCAATCCATCCCGTTCCCCAAGCGGCTGGGGCATCCGGAGGAATATGCCATGCTCGTCATGACGATGATCGAGAACGGATATTTCAACGGCGAGCATGTGCGGTTGGACGGCGCCATCCGGATGCCGCCGCGCTGAGCGCATGCCGGAGCTGCGCCTGGCGAAGGTACGTTCGTCGAGCCTGGTCGCCATTCCACCCCCGTGCGGCTTGCAACGCGAGAGCCGCTATCAGAAGAAGTTGTCGATGACCGGGCACACCCCTCTCTTCAAGTTCCTCCCTTATCTTCTCTCGATCACGTCCAATGCGGTGAGTGGGCGGATCGCGCAGGAATATCGCACGCGCTTCGGGCTCAGCGTCCCGGAGTGGCGGATGATGGCGGTGCTAGGTGATAGTGGCCCGCTGACCCAGCGCGAACTCACCGGCATGACCCTGATGGACAAGGTGGCCGTCAACCGCGCCTGCAAGATGCTGGAGTCGCGGAGCCTGATCTCGCGCCGCCCCAACACGCTGGACGGCCGATCTCACCTGCTGGAGCTGACCGAAAGCGGGCGCGATATGCATGGGCACATCATGCCGCTCGCGGTGGGGATGGAGCAGCGCCTGTTCAGCGTCCTCAGCGCTGACGAGAGGGCGCAGTTTCGCGCATTGCTCGAACGCGTTCGCGGTGCCGTGGGTGATGTCGATGACGAGGGGATCGACAGCGACAATTTCGGCGTCCGCTGACTGGACGCGCGACAATGTCCCCACGGTGCGAGCTTGATCAGCCGCCCACCGGCCCATCGCCTGAGAATGCATCGGCGATCGAGCAAGCCGCGGGGCCAAGGATCACGATGAACAGCACCGGCAGGATGAACAGGATCAGCGGCACCGTCATGATGGCGGGCAGTCGCGCCGCCTTCTCCTCCGCCCGCATCATCCGCTCGTTCCGGAACTCGGCCGAAAGCACGCGCAGTGCGGAACTGAGCGGCGTGCCGTACCGCTCCGTCTGAACCATGGTGGTCACCACGCCGCGGATCGCATCAAGGTCGACGCGGTAGGCGAGGTTTTCGAAGGCCTGCCGCCGCTCCGTCAGGAAAGACAGCTCGATGGCGGTGAGGGCGAACTCCTCGCCCAGCTCAGGATAGGCGCGGCCCAGCTCACGCGCGACACGGTTGAAGGCGGCGTCCACCGTCAACCCCGCCTCGGCGCAGATCACCAGAAGGTCCAGCGCGTCGGGCAGGCCCTTGCGGACCGCGTCGGTTCGCTTGGTGGCCATGTTCTTGAGGTAAATCTCCGGCCCCTTGTAGCCGAGGATCACGGCCCCGGCGAAGCCGAGGAAGCGGTTGAAGCTGCCCCATTCCGGAAAGACTTCCAGCACATAGAGCAGGAGGCCTGACGTCAGGCCGAGCGCGATCGGCAGAACCATCCGAAGGAAGATCACCGCGACCGCATATTCCTTGTTGCGGATGCCGGCCTGCGCCAGCTTCTGCTGGATCACCTTGACCTGGCTTTCTTGGAGAACCTTCATGTTCTCCAGCGCGCCCTTGATCTGGTCCGTGACCTTCGTCCGCCGTACGAGGCTCTGACGCTTGGCGTGGGGCCGGGCGATCACGCCCGCCTTCAGCTCCTCGCGCCGGGCATTGAGCTGCTGGACCCGCTTCGTCATGGGGTCGCGCACCGTCAGCGCGGCATAGACCGCCAGAACGACCGCTGCGGCGGCAATCGCGGCCAGAATCGTGCCGACGAGAATAACGTCGACACCCAGCAGCGTCGGAGAGGGAGGAGTGGTCATGGACAGGGTCTCTTCCCTCAGATCTCGAAGCTGACCATCTTGGCCATCACGAAGGCGCCGATGCTCATCCACACCATCCCGCCCAGCCCGGTGACGATCAGGCGGTCATCCTCGAAGAAGCCGCCGACATAATCGGGGTTGATCCACCAGATCATGGCGAAGACGAGGAAGGGCAGTGCGCCGACGATGTAGGCGGATGCCTTGGATTCAGAGCTCATCGCCCTGATCTTCAGCTTCATCTGGGCACGCTTGCGCAGCACGTCCGCCAAGTTCGACAGGGTCTCTGCCAGGTTGCCGCCGGTCTCCCGCTGGATGGCCAGGCTGATGACGAAGAACTGGAACTCGGCGGTGCCGAGCTTGTCCGCCGTGGCTTGCAGCGCATCTTCCATGGACTGGCCGATCTTCATCCGTTCCACCACCTTGCGGAACTCCTCGCCCACAGGGCCGGGGATTTCGCTGGCGATGACCTTGAATGTCTCACCCACCGGCAGACCGGAACGCAGCCCGCGCACCAGCAGCTCCAGCGCATCGGCAAAGCGCGCCGTGAAGGCATTGAGACGCCGACCGATCAGCTTGCCGAGCACCAGGTGCGGGATGCCCGCGCCCGCCAGCACGCCGATGACGAGTGCAAGCAGCCCCGCGCCGCTGCGAAGGTAAATCACCCCGGCCACGGCCACCCCGATCGCGAGCGAGGCGTAGAGATATTGCTTCACGGTCCACGCTCGCCCCGTCCGTTCGAGGCGGAGCGCGAGAGCGTCCACGCGCGAGGTGGAACCGGCCGCCGCCTGCCTGCTCGGCCGGCGAGCGGCAATCGCCTTCTTCAGCTGCGCCTCGACCCGGTCCTTCGCGCTCTCGGAATGGCGGAACCGAACCGCCTCAAGCCGCCGCCGGCTTTCCTTCGCGCGGGAGCGTCCCTCGACCAGGACATAGCCGATCACCATCAGGCCGAGGAGACCGACGGCAAGCAGGACCGCGCTGAAGTCGCTCATGCGGGATATCCTCCGGCACCACACCTCTTCGCCCGGGGACGAGGAGACCTGTGGGTCATGGATCGGGAGCGGGTGCTCACTGGCCGGGCCCGGCCTTTGCGAAGGGCTTCTTGGCCATCAGCGACTTCAGGTCGAACCGCCCCAGCAGCGAGGAGGACTCAGGCTGGACGGGATCTGCGCTCGCATCCGGCGAGGCGTCCACCACAGCACGCCCGATCGCGCGGAGCGTCGCTCCCGTCTTTGTGGAGCCGCCGGCCTCGGCCAGCGTCTGGCCCAGCTTCGCCGCGTTCACCGCGCTTTTCTGGTCGAAGGGGATCGAGAAGTGGACCTTGTGCTCGATGGCCGCTTCGAAATCGGCCTTGCCGATCTCGCCCGCGCCGGGATGCACCTTGTTCGCCACGATCAGCGGCAGCGCACCGGGCGCTGCGGTGCGAAGCCAGGACAGGATGCGGATCGCGTCACGGGCCGAAGCGAGCGTCAACTCCGTCACCAGCACGACCGCATTCATGTTGGCCACCAGGTGAGGGAAGGCCACGAGCATGTTGCGCGGCAGATCGACCACGCTCATCTCGAAAACCTGGCGAAACTCCTCCTCGAGCTGGAGAAACGCCGAGCCATCGGTAGTCAGCGCCGTATTGATCGGCGCCTCGGCGGACAGGATGGCGAGATTGTCGTGAGCGCGGATCATCGCGCGCTCGATGAACAGGCCGTCGATCCGGCTGGGGTTGGTGATCGCGTCGATCAGGCCGCGACCGGGCTCGAGATCAAGGCTCAGTGCCGCGGTGCCGAAATGAACGTCCAGATCGAGCAAAGCCGTCGGCAGCTTGTGTTCGGTCGCGAACAGCCAGCCGAGCGAGCTGGCCAGCGTCGATGCGCCAACTCCGCCGCGCGTACCGATCACCGCCGTTGCGACATGGCTCTTGGCCACTTCCGGATCATTGTTGCGCGGGGCCATGGCGGCATCCCGGGCCTGCGTGAGGGTCTCCTGGAGCTGCCCGGCGGACACAGGCTTCAGCAGATAATCGTGAATGCCGCTCGCCATCAGCTGGCGGTACAGGCGCACGTCGTTCACACCGCCAAGCGCGATCACGACGGTGCCGGGCTCACACACTTCGGCCAGCGCGTTGATGTCATTCAGAGGTTCGCTGCATTCCGACAGATCGATCATCAGGATCGCTGGGCTGGCGGCGACGGAGAGCGACTGCACGGCACTGCGAAGATTGCCCTTGCTGCACTTCTCCGGCGCGAAGCCCAGATCGATCACGATCGGGCGCAACAGGTCCAGCGTGGCGTCATCACAGACGAAGGCCGCGAAGGGCTCGCGATTCGCGGCGCCCGGCTTCCAGGGTGCGTTCATGTGCCTCAATCCTCGGTGGTCTGGGTCTGGGCCAACCCGCCCGCACCAGTCGTCGGTTGCTCGCGATAGGTGGCGATGGCCTTGTTGGAGGTCATCACTACGGTCTCGCCTGTTCCCTGTGCGCCTTTCAGCAGGTGCTGGGGGTCAGCGACCATGGCGGCGAGATTGCTGTTGGTGGCGCAGCCGTAATTCGCACTCGTCCCGCTGCCGGGGCGGCCAGTCCAGTCCGGGCAACCTTGCACCTGAGCGCGCGAACGGGTGAGCGTGACCCGGACCGAACCGGGTGCAATGGCGGCGGGGGTGAACGGGGTGGCGTCACTCAGCAGCAGACCCCGGCGCGCGGCGATGGCGGCGATCTCCGCGCGCACGGCGTCATTGGACGAAGCGCTTTCGACGGAGAGGCGGTCGCCATAGCCGACATCCATCGTCTCCAGCCAATCGGCCAGCCGCCGCTGTTCGGCCAGGGGCATGCCCGCGCTGCCGGCGGTGAGGTCCAGCGCATAGGTGCTGGTCCCGACGATCGGCTGGTGGACGCTGTTGAGCGAGCGGTTGGCCATCGTCGTGGCGCCGCCGCAGGCGGAGAGGCCGAGGGTGAGCGACAGGGCGATCGCCGCGGCGAAGGCGGGTTTGCGGTATGGCATCATGATCGTCCCTTTCAGTACAGGGTGAAGCCGGGCTCGGCCGCTGCGGCGTCCTGCCCTTCAGCGGGGGCCTGAGCTTCGGCGCGGGGCATGGGCCGCTCTGCCGCACCGGTGCCGGACTGCCGGTATTCGAGCATTTGCTCACCCGTGGTCGGCGTGTGGAAGCCGTCGGTGGGCAGCCTGATCTCGCTGTCTTCCACCGGCTTCACCAGATAGGGCGTGACGATGATGACGAGCTCCGTCTGTTCCTTGCGGAAGTCGGTGGAGCGGAACATGTTGCCGAGCACCGGCAGGTCCCCAAGACCGGGCGCCTTGTCGACCGTGTTCTGCGCATTGTTGCTCATCAACCCGGCGATCATGAAGCTCTGGCCAGAGCCGAGTTCCACCGTCGTTTCGGCGCGGCGCGTGGTGATCCCGGGGATTTGCGTGTTCCCGATCGTGACGGCGCCGGCGGCGGACAGCTCGGACACTTCCGGCCGCACGCGAAGCGAGATGCGCCCACTGCTGAGAACCGTGGGCGTATAGGAGAGGCTGACGCCGTACTTCTTGAACTCCACGGTCACCGCCCCGAGCCCCTGGCTGAGGGGAATCGGGAACTCGCCGCCGGCAAGGAACTCGGCCGTCTCGCCCGAGAGAGCGGTGAGGTTCGGCTCCGACAGGATGGTGACGAGTCCTTCACGCTCTCCAAGGTCGAGCGCCCCGGCAACATCCAGCCCGAGGAAGCGGCCGACGCCCGCCAGCGTGCTGCCCGGTGACGTGGGGTTGATGACGGTGCCGTCCTGCTCGATGAACTTGCCGGGGTTGTTAGGGTCGGGAACCCACACCTTCAGCCCGCTCCCAGTGCCGGTGGCGGTTCCGGGGTTGAAGCTTGGCGCGAAATTGCCGCCTTGGCCGATGCCGAACTGGAAGCCGCTGGTGCCGTCGATCGTGGTCAGGTTCGTGCCGATGACGCGCATGAGCGAGCGGTTGACCTCGGCGAAGCGCACCCGCAGGTTGACCTGCAGCGGGGTCGCCATGCGAAGACGGGTGACGACATTGCGTCCCTCGCCAACGAACGCCTCGACGAGCCGCTGCGCCTCTGCCGCATCTTCCGGCGAGGCAACGGTGCCGGTCAGCAGGACCATGTTCGTGCCCATCGTCGCGACGGAAATCTTGGCATCCGGCATGGCCAGCGCGAGCATCTGGTCGATACTGTCGATGTTGGAGCCAACGCGAACATTGGCCGACCAGATGATGTCTCCTCTCGCATCGCTGGCATAGACGGTCGTTTCGCCACCGGCGCGGCCCATCAGGTACAGCTGCCGCCGCGACTTGATCTCGACGTCGGCGATCTCCTCGTTGGCGACGAAGACGTCCGTCATCTGGCCCGGCACGTTGATCAACTGCCCACGGCCGATGGAGAGGACGAGATCCTGCTGCGCGGGGACGACCTCCTGCGCCAGGGCAGGCGAGGCCGGCATGGCGGAGAGCGGCAGCAGCGCGCAGGCGGCGACCAGGACTGGATTGACTAGGCGGCGTTGCATCACTCGATCCTGAGAGAGGGTCTGGGGGCGGACGGCTGGCAAGGTGGTGGCTCTAAGCATCGCTCAGCGTGCGACCGGGACGACGGAGGTGGTCTTGCCGCGCGTCACCCGGACGGCGGGGCCGGCCGGCGTGGTTTGCGCGCGGGACGCTGCGGGCTGACCCGGATCGACGATCGCGGGTTGGTAGATCGGGGCCGGAGGAGCCGCCGAACTCTGGCTCGGCATCGTGCTGCGCTGGAAGCGCGAAACATCGCCGCCGGTCACATAGGAGCTGCCGCCTTCCTGCGGCCGCGCCATGGCGGTCCGCAGCAGCTTCTCCTCTTCCTCCGGCGTGGCGTTGTCGGGCAGGTCCACCTCGCCTGCGGCGATCGCCTGCTCCAGCTGGCTGCTGCTGTCGGCAATGGAACGGAGAGAGAGGGTGATTTCGCCCACCGACTGCGCGACCGCGATCTTCTCGGCGATCCGCGGCGTCACCTCCAGGGTGACGGTGCGAAACTCGCTCACCACGGTCTTGCCGTTTTCGTCGGTGGTCGATTCGGTGGACTGGTCGGTGGCCAGAACGCGCAGGTTGCGCACGAAGGTCTCGGTCGCCTTGAGAGGAGGGCCGCTTTCACCATCGACCGTCTGCGTCAGCATCACATCGACGCGGTCGCCCGGGAAGACGAACCCGCCGACACCCGTGGGGCCCGTGACCGGGACAGTGACGGCACGCATGCCCGGGCCGAGCGCGGCCGCCAGGAAGCCGCGGTCACCCGGCGCGACGAGCGAGCCCTGGGTCACCGGCTCTCCGGCAGTGACGGCATAGCGCACGACCGTGCCGAGCAGCTTGGTCATGTCCGCCTCGCCATCCATGAAGTAGGCGTCCTGCACCAGCTCCTGCGGCCATTGCTGAAAGCCGATCGCATCGGCGGTGATGATCGTGCCGACGGGCAGCGCACGCTTTGCGACCAGCACCTTGGGCCCCTGCATCTGTGGCGCGGTGATGGCTGCGGCCTGCGGAGCGGAGGCGCCGGCGAACATGCTGCGGGCAGCGAGCGCAGTGCCGATCGCGACGACCAGTGCTGTGACGAGGAGTACCAGCTTCTTCCGGTCCATTGCGACCAGCCTTTCAAGAATGCGTGCTTTGAAGAGCGCCCGTTAGAGGGGGAATGGTAAAGAAGCGGTTCACCCCACGACGGGAACACGGCCGCTCCCCGGCAAGTAGTGGCTCGTGATCACCCACAGGCCGGCGATCGCGATGGCCACTCCGTAGGGCACCGCCAGCTGCTCCCGCCCGCCTTGAAGGGCGCGCCGAAACAGCATCAGCAGAGTAAGGAGCCCACCCAGCAGCGCCATGGCGACAATCAGCCGGACGAACAGCAACGGCTCGATCCAGAGCGCGAGAGCTGTCAGCAGCTTCACATCCCCGCCACCCATCGCCCGAACGGCGAACAGGCCCGCGCAGATGCCGAAGGTCACCAGCGTCACGGCCAGCTGGGCTGCCACGCCAGGCCATAGGGGAAGCGCGCTGGCCCACCAGAACAGCGGAGCCGCCAAGGCGATACCGGCGTTCAACCCGTTGCCGATTCGCCGGCTGCGCAGGTCCGTCACCGCGGCGACCGCCAGCGCGATTGCCAAGGCGGCGAGCAGGCCGTACTTCAGGGGCGCATCAAGCATGCAGGCGATCTCCGGAGGATGGAGCGCCTGCTAGAGGCGAGTGCTTACCATCCGGTAACCACGACAGGAGGCCGCCGTCAGCCAATCAGCGGAGGGAAGGGTGCCCCGGTTCGATCGCCGGGCCATTCCGGCCGGTGCGCGGGAGCGGCGCTGGTCCGCGCCGGACGGCCACGCGATTCGCCTGCTCGACTGGGCGCCGCCAGAAGGTGCCGCGCGCGGATCGCTGCTGTTCATGGCGGGGCGCGGCGATGCCTACGAGAAGTACCTGGAGGGCTTCGAGCACTGGCGCCTGCAGGGCTGGCGCGTGAGCGCGGCGGACTGGCGCGGACAGGCTGGGTCAGGGCGCCTCGGTCTCGACCAGGTCACCGGACATGTCGATGATTTCGCCCTGTGGGTCGGTGACCTTCGCGCCTTCTGGCAGGACTGGGTGGCCGAGACCGAGGGGCCGCACGTTCTGGTCGGCCATTCGATGGGCGGTCACCTTGCCTTGCGCGCTGTCGTGGAGGAGGTTCTGGAGCCTGCACCGGCGGCGCTGGTTCTCTCCGCGCCCATGCTCGACGTTCTGCCGGAGAAGCTGCCGGCGTTCGCCAAACACGCCGTGGCGCGGATCATGGCCGCCTGTGGCGATCCGCGACGGCCGGCGTGGAAGTGGAGCGAGCGCCCCGGCGAAGTGCCCCTCTCCCGGCAGTCGCTGCTGACGCATGATGATGAACGCTATGCGGATGAGTTGTGGTGGCGCGACCAGCGGCCTGAACTGGTCATGGGCCCGGGAAGCTGGGGCTGGGTTGCCGGCGCGATGAAGTCGATCCGCGTCCTTGATCGGCCCGGAGTACTGGAGCAGGTGCGCGTGCCCGTGTTCCTGTTCGCCACGACCGCTGATCTGCTTGTCGGAAGCCGCGCGATCCGGCGCGCAGCAGCCCGTCTCCCTAATGCGGAGATTCTGTGGTTCGGCGCTGAGGCACGGCACGAAATCCTGCGGGAAGTGGACCCGGTGCGAAATCAGGCGCTTGCGGCGATTGACGACTTCCTGGGCCGCACGGTCCCCGCATGACGGAACGCTACGATGTCGTGGTGATCGGCGCGGGGATGGCAGGTGCAAGCATCGCCGCTGAGCTCGCGCCCCATGCAAGCGTACTGCTGGCCGAGGCGGAGAGCCTGCCCGGCTACCACACGACGGGCCGATCCGCGGCGTTCTGGGAGGTCTGCTACGGCGGGCCGGACGTTGCGCCGCTGACTCTCGCCTCGGGCTCCTACTTGCGAGAGCTTGGCGTGCTCCACACTCGTGGTGCGCTCTACATCGCGCGCGATCATGACGAGGCCGCAGTTGCGGCCTTCCACGCCCGCTTCGAGCACAGCGGTGCCAATCTGCGGAGGCGGAACCGCGCCCAGCTGGAACTGCGTATCCCCGGCCTTCGCTCGGAATGGACCCTCGCCATCGAGGAGCCTTCCTGTGCGGACATCGACGTAGCCGCGCTGCACCAGCACTACCTGGCGCTCGGCCGTCGGGCCGGAGCGGTGCTGCGCGGCTCCAGCCGGTTGGAGGCTGCGGAGCGGGAAGGGGATGGCTGGCGCCTCTGCTTCACGCGCGGCGAGGAGGCGCGGGCCGGCGTGCTCGTTAATGCCGCTGGTGCCTGGGCTGACGATGTGGCGGCACTCGCAGGGGTTCGGCCCCTAGGAATCGCGCCTCTGCGGCGGACCGTGGTGCAGATGCGGACCGATCCGCCGTCTCCTGTAGACCTGCCGCTGGTGCTGGATCTCGGAGGCGAGTTCTACTTCAAGCCGGAGCAGGACCGGTTGTGGCTCTCTCCCCACGACGAAACACCCAGCGCCCCCTGCGATGCCGCGCCGGAGGAGCTGGATGTCGCGCTCGCCATCCACCGGTTCGAGCAGGTGGTCGACTGGCGGGTAACGGCGGTGGAACGCAAATGGGCGGGCCTGCGCAGCTTCGCGCCGGACCGGCTGCCGGTCTATGGCTATGACCCGCGAGCCGAAGGGTTCTTCTGGTTCGCAGGGCAAGGCGGCTTCGGCATCCAGACCGCGCCCGCCGCCGCGCGGCTCGGCGGTCAGCTGTTGCTCGGGCAGGGGGGCGACGCGATGACGCAGGCGCTTGACGCGGCGCTCTACTCCCCCGCGCGGTTCGGCTAGCCCGCCTTCCGCTGGCGTCCTGCCTCTTCGGCAGCGGCGCTGGCGAGGGCGTCCACCCGCTCATTCTCCACATGGCCGGAATGGCCGCGCACCCAGTGCCACTCGATGCGGTGGGGGCGGGTCGCCTCGATCATCTCTCGCCAGAGATCGGCATTCATCACCGGCTTCTTGGCGGCGTTGACCCAGCCCTTTTTCTGCCAGCCGAAGATCCACTTGGTGATGCCGTCGATCACATACTTGCTGTCGGAGTAGAGATCGACCTCGCACGGGCGCTTCAGCGCCTGAAGCGCGCGGATCACCGCCGTCATCTCCATGCGGTTGTTGGTGGTGAGCGGCTCGCCCCCGCTCAGCTCCTTCTCCGTCTCGCCCATGCGCAGCAGGGCGCCCCAGCCGCCGGGGCCGGGATTGCCCTTGCAGGCGCCGTCGGTGAAGATCTCCACGCGGCTCATGCGCCGGGAAACGCCTCTGCCCCGGCGCCGCGATAGAATGCGAGCCGGCGCGCGAAATCGAGCGGGTCCTTGCGGGTGACGAGAGCATCGGCCGGCGTGTGCAGCCAGTCATAGCAACGCGTTGCCATGAAGCGCATGCAGGCACCGCGCGCGAGGATCGGCAGCGCGGCGTGCTCCTCCTGCGAGAGCGCGCGGCGGGAGGAGTAACCCTGCATCAGCGCCTCTGCGATCTCCGGGCGGAAAGCGCCGTCGCGCGCGAAGCTCCAGGCGGCGTGGGTGACGGCGAGATCGTAGGCGGCAAGATCGGTGCAGGCGAAGTAGAAGTCGATCAGCCCGCTAACCCTGTCGCCCAGCAGCAGGACGTTGTCCGGGAACAGGTCCGCGTGGATGACGGAGCGGGGCAGCTCGCTCGGCCAAGCGGTGCCGAGCAGGTCCAGCTCCTCCGCCACGAGGTCCGGCAAAGCGGGGTCGATGCTGCTGAGCCCATCCTTGCCGCAGCCGGAGAACAGCTCGCGCCAGGCAGGCAGTGCCATGGTGTTCGGGCGCTCACCCTCAAAGTCGGCCGAGTTCAGGTGCAGGCCCGCCAATGCCTCTCCCACCGCGCGCGCCTGGGCAGGACGGGGCACATCGACCGAGATACCGGGCAGGAACTCGATCAGGGCGACCGCCTTGCCGCGCACCATGCGGAAGGCCGCGCCGGCCCGATCATGGATCGTGCGCGGCACCGGGCTGCCCTTGGCCGCGAGATGGTCCAGCAGGCCGAGGAAGAAGGGCAGGTCCTCCAACGCGACTCGCTGTTCGTACATCGTGAGGATGAAGCGATCCTGCGTCGTCTCGATCAGCCAGTTGGAGTTGCTGACCCCCTCGGCGATCCCCTTGGCAGAGACCAGAGTGCCGACGCCATATTCGCCGATCAGCGCGGCCAGCTCCGCCGCGCCCAGTGTTGTGTAGACGGCCATGGGATCAGTCGGCGAGCAGGCGCGGGAGCTTGAAGACCATGTTCTCCTGCGTGGTGAGCACCGTATGCTCTTCCACGGCGCGCCATTCGGCCAGCCGTTCGACCACTTCGCGCACCAGCGTCTCCGGGGCCGAAGCTCCGGCGGTAACGCCCACCGTTGCAACGCCTTGCAACCACTCCGGATCGATTTCGGAAGCGCGCTGAATCAACTTTGCAGTGGTGCCGCAACGCTCCGCAACTTCGACCAGCCGCAGCGAATTGGACGAGTTCGGCGCGCCGATCACCAGCACCAGGTCACTCCCGGGCGCGATCTGCTTGACCGCCGCCTGCCGGTTGGAGGTGGCGTAGCAGATGTCCTCCGCCTTCGGTGCGACGATGTCCGGGAAGCGGACCTTCAGCGCATCGATCACCCTGGCGGTGTCATCCACCGAGAGGGTCGTCTGGCTGAGGAAGGCGAGCGGCGTGCCGGGCGCGAAGGAAAGCGCTTCCACGTCCGCCTCCGTCTCCACCAGCGTCATCATCCCCTCCGGCACCTGGCCGAAGGTGCCGATCACTTCCGGATGCCCGCGATGGCCGATGAAGATTATGTGCCGCCCGGCCTCGATCTGCCGTTCCGCCTGCCGGTGGACCTTGCTGACGAGCGGGCAGGTGGCATCGACATAGGTCAGCTCGCGCCGCTGCGCCTCCGCCGGCACGGACTTGGGCACGCCATGGGCGCTGAACACGACCGGCATGTCTTCCGGCACTTCGTCCAGCTCTTCCACGAAGATGGCGCCCTTGGCCTTCAGCCCGTCCACGACGTAGCGGTTGTGCACGATCTCATGCCGCACATAGACGGGCGCGCCGAACCTTTCGAGCGCCCGCTCCACGATCTCAATCGCGCGGTCCACCCCGGCGCAAAAGCCACGAGGCGCGGCGATCAGCACCGTCAGCGGCAGCTTGCGCCGGCCGGCGGCGGCGTCGGGCAGGGGGGCATCCTGAAAGGGAGCGTTCATGCGGGCCGACTTAGGCGCTCACCTCCGCGCTGGCAACGATGCAGGGCGCCGAACTTCCTGATGGTTGTGAGGCCTCGGCGAACGGGCTAGGGCACCTGCCTCAAGACAAGGACGAGGAATGGGAATGACCGCTCGCAAGGCGCTGCTCGCCGCCGCCATTGCCGCCGCCGCGCTGGCCGGATGCCGTTCGGAAGGCGACATCGTGGTGCAGCAGGGTGTCGGCATCACCGCGTTGCGCACCGTGTGCCCGGCTGTCGGCGTGGTGGACTATACGGGCGACATCACCCTGTTCCAGCCGTCCGAGGCGCGCACCGCCGATGCGCTGGACGTCACCGCCTCCATCACCAACGTCCGCAGCCAGTGCAACGACACGGGCGAGCAGGTCTATGCCACGGCCAGTTTCGACGTGCTGGCCCAGCGGCGGAACACGAGCGGCGCGCGCACAGTGGAGCTGCCATACTACACGACCGTCATTCGCGGCGGGAATTCGGTGGTGGCGAAGCGAGTCGGAACCGTGACGCTGAACTTCGCTGACGGCCAGGCGCGCGCGCAGGCGCAGGCCACCGCCGGCGCCTATATCGACCGCACCGCGGCCACTTTGCCGGACGACATTCGCGAGCGGATCACCCGCCGCCGCCGTGCGGGCGATGAAGATGCGGCGGTCGACCCGCTGACGGAGCCCGAAGTGCGCGCCGCCGTCGCCCGCGCGACCTTCGAGCTGCTGGTCGGGTTCCAGCTCACGCAGGATCAGCTGGCCTATAACGCGACGCGGTGATCGGGTGTGTTCGTGGGGCGACTGTCCCGGGGCTTGGAACACTTGGAACACTGTCCTGGAGCGGAAAACCGGCGGGGTTGAGCGGCCGGTGGGCAGGGCGTGCTGACTGACGATGGAAAGAGCCGGCGTGATGCTGGGCTTGCGCTTTGCGGGTAGGCAAGTGGGCTGAGGGCCCATGTCGGCCTGAGGTGGATTTCGGACATTGGCCTTGGCACAGCGGCATGGATTGCGATCGCATTGAGGGGGGCATAAGTCAGCGGCCCGGCACCCCCGGCCTGATCATAGCGCCAACTATCTTGCCATCCGGTCCCAGGATAACGCCCATATTCAGCGTGCCGTGGTCAAAAGTGAGATCGAAGGCGTCTCCTCCATCGGCTGGTCCCGCGAACTCGACCAACTGAAGGTCACCCAAGGAAGCGAGCATCCCCTGCATCTGGGGCAGCCGCTGGCGGGTCATCTCGGCAAAGTCTCGGCTCATCGCGTCGTAATCCGGCGTTCCACTAGCGAGGCCGACCACAAGTGTTCGTACGGCCGCCTCTGTGCCCGGAAGCTGCACGGAGCGAGGCGCAAATACTTGCTGCTGTGAAGCGGCGGCTACATCTGCGATCCCCGGCTGCCCGAGTTCCTCGAGCGCCACTTTGAAGGCGTCCTCTGCGGGTGCGGGTAGATCAGGCGCAACTCCGCGCCCTTCCCAATTAGACTTAGTGACCGGGTTTTCCGCGCGACCGAACGGGATCATGGCTAGTAAATTATGGGGGAGGGAGACCATTCCGGTCGGGTTTGCGCCTCCGCCGGTCTTTTCTCCCACCACCTTGCCAAGTTGGAGTGCCTGCACGTCATATGCGAAGGCCTCACCGCCCGAGAACGTCGTCCCGCTCGTCAACACCAGCACCGGTACGCCGCTGAAATGGACTGGCGTCCGCTCGCTCATGGTGTCGCTGCTTACGACGTTTGGGGTGTTTTCGACCCGCCGCACGATGCTTGTGAGGGGGATCGGCCGTTCGGGGTTTACGAGAAAGCTCGTCAGGTAGGCTACTGCGGCAGGATCGCCGCCCCCATTGCGGCGGATGTCGATGATCAAGGCCTCGCTGCCCTCAAGGCTGGTCAGCGCCTGATCGATGACCGGCCTGAATGCCGGGACAGGTGGAAAGCCAATGACCTCGATGTAGCCGATCCCGCCGGCGAGACGATCGGCGCGCACCACTCCGGATTCGGCTCGCGGCATGGCAACGGCACCCGCGGGAGGCGGCGGAGGAGCATTCATGGAAAGCACTCGCAAGTGCTTATCGTGTGCAACTTCGTTTACATCGGTCTGCAACCGTGTGGCGAACTCAATGGGATCGGACAGGCCATCGTACCGGCCATCGGCGAATGCCGCTTCAATGAATTGCGCGGCTTGCTCTCCGATATCAGGAAAGATGTATCGCCCCCGCAGTGCACCCGCAAAGGCTGCGACGACTTCGCCTTTCTGCGCTGTATCAAGAGTAACGGCAGGAGCAAAGGCAGGTGCGCCGATGGAAGTTGGCGGGACTGGGGCGGTCTGCGCGGCGATCGGCGAGGCGATTATGACAGCCAGAGCACCCAATCTATTTCGCTTGAACATACGGTTCTCTCCAAGCCTTGCTCGGCGAAATCTATCTGATGTGCTTGCAAAGTTTTGCCAAGTATGACGGTATCTGCGCAATTTGGACGCGAAAAGGAGCTTTGGCGTGCCAGATATTTGCAGGTTAGACGCGTACGACAGAGCGCTTCTTAGCCTGTTACAAAAGGATGCGCTGCTTACCGCCGAGGAGCTCTCCGGCGAAGTCGCCCTGTCTCCATCAGCGATCGCCCGGCGGGTCCGGCGATTGCGTGATCAGGGTGTCATCGTGGACAACCACGCCGTAGTGACCGAAAAAATAGGACCCTTCCTGACAGCGCTGATCGAAGTGCAACTTGCCCATCACGGCATCGCGCAGCTCGAACCACTCTTTCACAAACTCATGGCAATGGAGGAGGTTCAGGTGATTATGGATGTCGCTGGTTCGATGGACCTCGTGCTAATCGTTGCCGTCCGTGACCTGGATTCGTTCAACAGCTTCGCTGACCAGACATTGGCCGGGGACCCTTTGGTGCGACGCTATGAAACCCGCCTGATAAAGCGACGTCGGAAGTTCACGAACGCTTGGCCCATCGAGCTGAACTGATCGGCCGTAATGGGGCGAAAGAAGACCTTCCTTCTTCGTCATGCTGAACTTGGTTCAGCATCCATCCCTCGAACCCCTCTGACGTTGCAGGAGGAGAGCTGGACCCTGAACCAAGTTCAGGGTGACGGTGGGAGCTTACCAACCCGCAATACGGCGAGGACTGTCAGCATGTGCAGCCGCCCCTCCTTCCCGGCGGGGGGCAAACAGGCTAACGGCGCGGCCATGTCTGAGACCACGCTTGAAACCACCACGCTGTACACCGCCTTTGCAGCCAAGATCGACGCCGCGCTTGGTGCGCTGGAGATGGAGGGGGCGCTGCCTCCTCACAGCGATCGCGGCAATGTGAGCGTGGAGCCGCCGCGCGATGCGTCGCATGGCGACCTTGCCACGAACGCCGCAATGGTGCTGGCGAAGCAGGCGAAGACCAATCCGCGCGCTCTGGCGGAGCGGATCGTGGAGAAGCTGGCCAGCGATCCGCTGGTGACGAGCGCGGAGATTGCCGGCCCCGGCTTCATCAACCTGCGCCTGTCGGACAAGACCTGGCTCGATGAGCTGCGCGCGATCGATACGTTGGGCGCCGATTACGGCCGCTCGAAGCGTGGCGCCGGGCGACGGGTGAATGTCGAGTATGTCTCCGCCAATCCGACCGGGCCGATGCATATGGGCCATTGCCGCGGCGCGGTGGTGGGCGATGCGCTCGCCTCACTGCTGGAGTTCGGCGGGCATCAGGTGACTCGCGAATATTACGTCAACGATGCGGGCGCGCAGGTGCAGACGCTCGCCCGCTCCGTGCATCTGCGGTATCGGGAGGCGCTGGGCGAGGACATCGGCGAGATCCCGGCTGGGCTCTACCCGGGGGACTATCTGGCGCCGGTGGGGCAGGCGCTCGCTCAGGAGTTCGGCGACCGCTACGCCGGTGCGCCGGAAGGTGAGTGGCTGGACCTGTTCCGCTCGCGCGCGGTAGCGGCGATGATGGAGATGATCCGCGCCGACCTCGCGCTGCTCGGCATTCATCACGACGTGTTCTCGTCCGAGGCCGAGTTGCAGCAGGCGGGCAAGCCGGCGGCGGCCGAGGCGTGGCTGCGCGAGCATGACCTCGTCTATGACGGCGTGTTGGAAGCGCCGAAGGGCAAGACGCTGGAGGATTGGGAGCCCGTGGAGCTGCCGCTTTTCCGCTCGACCCGCTTCGGCGACGATCAGGACCGGCCGATCCGCAAGAGCGACGGCAGCTGGACCTACTTCGGCGCGGACGTCGCCTATCACATGCAGAAGGCGGAAGGCGCGGACGAGCTGATCGACATCTGGGGCGCGGACCATGCGGGCACGGTCAAGCGCATCAAGGCCGCCGTCGCTGCTCTGGGTGAGGGGCAGGACAAGCCGATCCCGTTTGACGTGAAGCTGGTGCAGATGGTGCAGCTGCTGCGCGGCGGCGAGCCGGTGAAGATGTCCAAGCGCTCCGGCAATTTCATCACGATCGCCGACATGGTGGAGGAGGTCGGCAAGGACGTGGTGCGCTTCACCATGCTGACCCGCAAGCCAGAGGCGCAGATGGACTTCGACTTCGCCAAAGTGGTGGAGGCGAGCAAGGACAACCCGGTGTTCTACGTTCAGTACGCCCATGCGCGGATTCGCTCCACGCTGCGGAAGGCTGCGGCTGAAGGGCTGGGGCCGGATGCGGCCGCGCTGGAGCGGCTGGGCGCGGAAGAGCTGGCGCTGGTGAAGATCGCCGCGCAGTTCCCGCGCACGGTGGAGGCGGCGGCCGAAGCGCGCGAGCCGCACCGCATCGCCTTCTATCTCTACGATCTTGCCGCCGCGTTCCATGCCTTCTGGAACATGGGGAATGACGACCCGGCCAAGCGCATCCTGCGCACCGAGGATGCAGAGCTGACTACGGCGAGGCTGTTCCTGGCCGAGCGGATCGGGCAAGTCATCCGCAACGGACTCGCGCTGTTGGGCGTTCAGGCCGTCGAGGAGCTGTAATCGATGCGGCTGATGGGCAGTGGGCAGAATCGGACGCACCGCGCGGCGGTGGACGATGACGGCTCGCTGCTGCTCGCGCTGGAGGCGGGGGACGAGCGGCTTCCCTGGCTGGAGGGCGAGGAGGACGACGATGAGCCCGAGCTCGATCACAGCCGGATCATGGCCGTCGCGCTGGCCCTGCTGTTCTTCCTCGTGGTGCTGGTGGGCATCGCCTGGTGGTTCTGGGCGGCCCGGAGCGGGACGGAGCTGGCGGCGGATGGCAGCCTGATCGAAGCGCCGGAAGGCCCCTACAAGGTGCGCCCCCAGAACGCCGGCGGGCGTGAGGTGCTGGGCACCGGCGACACGAGCTTCGCCGTGGCCGAGGGACGGCGGGTGGAAGCACGCATCGCCGCCGCGCCGGCTCCGGCCCAGCCGGTCGCGCAGGCGACTGGCGATGCGGCGGCCAGCGCGCAGCAGGCGCCGGGCATCGGTGTGCAGATCGGCGCCTACCCTACCAAGGAGGCAGCGCAGGCGGGCTGGGCGCAGCTGAGCCAGCGAATGGAGCCGCTCCGCGGACGTAGCCATCGCATCCTTGAGGGCGCGGCCGACACCGGCACGATCTACCGCCTGCAGGTGGTGGCGGAGAGCGAACCTGCCGCTCGCCAGCTCTGCGCCACGCTGCGCGAGGCCGGGGGCGACTGCCAGGTGAAGGCGCACTAGCGCACTGATCGCGAGTCGCGGACGCACATTTCCACATCGGCGGCAAGGGGGAAACCTTGCCGCGCCAGTGCTTTCCTGCGAATCTGCCGGCCATGACGCCTGCGATCTTCGGCCTTGCCGGCCCCGAGCTGACTGCTGACGAGCGGGCCTTCTTCCGCGACAGCGACCCTGCGGGCTACATCCTGTTCGGCCGCAACGTGGTGGACCGGGAGCAACTTCGGGCGCTGACGGATGATCTGCGCTCCATCCACGGGCGCGAGCAGCTGCTCATCTCCATCGATCAGGAAGGTGGCCGCGTCGCGCGGATGAAGCCGCCTCACTGGCCAGCATACCCTGCTGCCGGCACCTTCGCGCAGATGTGGCATCGCGCGCCCTCCAGCGCGATCGAGGCAGCGCGGAGCAATGCGGCGGCGATCGGGCTGGACCTCGCCGAGGTGGGGATCAGTGTCGATTATGCTCCGCTGCTCGATGTGCGGCGGCCCGGCGCACATGACGTGATCGGGGACCGCGCCCTCGGGGAAGAGGTGCTGCAGGTTGCGGCGCTCGGCCGTGCGGTGCTGGACGGGCTGGCGGCGGCGGGCGTTGCCGGCTGCATCAAGCACATGCCGGGCCATGGCCGCGCCGGGGCGGACAGCCACAAGGAGCTTCCGGTCGTGGACGCGGACGAGGCGGCGCTGGAGGAGGATCTGGAGCCGTTCCGCACCCTCGCGCCCCGTGCTCCGATGGGGATGACGGCCCATGTCCGCTACACCGCCTGGGATGCCGAGAACCCCGGCACGCTGTCGCCCTTCGTGGTGGGCGAGATTATCCGCAAGCGCATCGGCTTCGACGGCCTGCTGCTGTCGGACGACATCGACATGGAGGCTCTGGAAGGACCGGTGCCGGAGCGGTCGCTGAGGGCGATCGAGGCGGGCTGCGACATCGTGCTCAATTGCTGGGCGAAGATGGACGACATGGTGCGGACGGCGGAGCTGCTGCCGGCGCTGGGCGCAGAAAGCGCGGCGCGGCTGGAGCGGGCGCTTGCCCCCTGCGGCAAGGGCACGTTGCAGGTGGCCGACCGGGCGCAGCTTCTGGCGACGCGCGATGCTCTGCTGGAGCGGCTGCGAGACAGCGCCGCATGATGGACGGCCTTCTGTTTGACCCTGATCGGGCAGGGAGCGGCGATGATGGCGACTGGGGTGCCGAGAGCGCGCCCCGCCGCACCGACGACGCGCTCTATCTGGAGCTGGACGGGTGGGAGGGGCCGCTCGACCTGCTGCTGGAGCTGGCGCGGCGGCAGAAGGTGGACCTTCGCTCCATTTCCATCCTCGCGCTGGTGGACCAGTACCTCGCCTATATCGACCGGGCCGAGGCGCTGAAGCTGGAGGTGGCGGCCGATTACCTCGTGATGGCCGCATGGCTCGCCTACCTCAAATCCGCGCTGCTGCTGCCGAAGGAGGAGCAGGAGGACCCGAGCCCAGAGGAGCTGGCGTTGCGCCTGCAATTGCGGCTGCAACGGCTGGGCGCGATGCGGGAGGCGGCGGCACGCCTGCTGGCACGGGACCGGATCGGACGCGACGTGTTCCTGCGCGGCAGCCCGGAGGGGCTGCGGCTGGACCGCCGGAATGTGTGGCAGTGCGACTGGTTCGAGCTGATCTCCGCCTACAGCCAGGTGAAGGCTCGCACGGCTCCCGTCGTGCATATGGTGCGGGAGCGGCCGGTGATGACGCTCGACTCCGCCATCGAGCGGGTCTCCGCCATGCTGGGCGTCAGGATCCAGTGGACGGAGCTGCGCGAATTCCTGCCACCACATGCGGAGCCGCGGCTGCGCCGGTCAGCGCTGGCGTCCAGCTTCGTCGCCGCGCTGGAGCTTGCGAAGCGCGGCAAGGCGGAACTGCGGCAGGAGGAGGTGTTCGGTCCGCTCCATCTGCGGAGGATCGCGGCATGACCCTTCGACAGGCTCAGGATGAGCGGAGCGGGCCGGTGGTACAATCCAAGGGGCTGCCCGCATGAACGCGCATGTCGCCCCTCCGGTGGAGCGCGGGGAAACCGTCCCGGACGACCTGATGCGCGCGGTGGAGGCGACCTTGTTCGCCTCCGAGCAGCCGATGAGTGCGGATCAGCTCTCCTCCTACCTCGCCGGGGCCGACGTGCGCCCGGCGCTCGCGGCGCTGGAGGAGCATTACCGCCATCGCGGCATCCGGCTGGTAGAGCGAGGTAAGCGCTGGCAGTTCCAGACCGCGCCCGACCTTGCCCACCTGCTGCGACGGGAGAAGGAGCAGCTGCGCCGCCTCTCCCGCGCAGCGACCGAGGTGCTGGCCATCGTCGCCTATCATGAGCCGGTCAGCCGGGCGGAGATCGAGGCGATCCGGGGCGTGCAGACGGCGAGCGGCACGCTGGACGTGCTGATGGAGGCGGGCTGGGTGCGGGTCGCCGGGCGGCGGGAGGTGCCGGGGCGCCCGGTGATCTACGCCACCACGCCCGAGTTCCTGTCCCACTTCGGCCTTGCCAGCCGGCGGGAGCTGCCGGGGCTGGACGAGCTGAAGGCGGCTGGCCTGCTGGACCCGGTGGACGAGGCCTATGAGGAGCTGGTCGGAGGGCAGGGGCCGGCGGAACAGGGCGGAAGGACGAATGAGGCAGGTGAGGAAGCCGCTGTCATCACCTCGTCAGATTCTGCGCCGCTGGAAAAACGCAGGGAAAGTGCCTAGACTCAGGCCGCACGCTTTCGGAGAATCCCCGTGAATATCGGTCCGTTCCAGATCCTGATCATCGCGCTCGTCATCCTCGTCCTGTTCGGCCGGGGCCGGATCAGCGAGATGATGGGCGACTTCGGCAAGGGCGTGAAGAGCTTCCGCCAGGGCCTCAATGAAGACGACAAGCCGGCCGCCCAGGCCGCGGCGCCGCGTATCGAAGGGCCCGCGCACGAGGCGAAACCGGCCGCTGAAGCCGCTGCCGAGGTCCGCCCGGTCGACAAGACCGCCGGCTGATCCGAATAGAGCTGGGCGCCGCCCATGTTCGATATTGGCGCGACCGAGCTTCTGCTGATCGTGGTGGTGGCGGTGGTCGTCATCGGCCCCAAGGACCTGCCGCTTGCCCTGCGGACGGCGGGCAAGTGGATCGGCAAGATGCGCCGCCTCTCCAACCATTTCCGCTCCGGGCTCGATGCCATGATCCGGGAGGCGGAGATGGAGGAGATGGAGAAGAAATGGCGCGAGCAGAACGAGCGGATCATGCGCGAGCATCCCGCGGACGCGCCGCCGGAGGTTGAGCGGACGGGCGCGCTGCCCGCGTCTTCCCCGCCTGCTGCCGCGCCAGCCGCAATGACGCCCCTGCCGGCGACCACGCCTGGTTCGGCTGAGGCTGCGGTTTCGGCCAGCACCACCTCCCCCGCAATGCCTGACCAGCCGCAGGCTGATGCCGATGCGCAGCCCGCGCACGGGGAGACGCGGGCGTGAAGCCGTTCAGCATCAAGGACATCGACGACACGCAGGCGCCGCTGCTGGAGCACCTGATCGAGCTGCGCACGCGGCTGGTGCGCGCCGTTGCCGCGCTGGCCGTGGCCTTCGCCGTCTGCCTCTATTTCGCGGACGACATCTTCGCCCTGCTGGTGCGCCCGCTGGCGAACGCCTTCCCGGAAGGGCAGGGTCGGCTGGTTTACACCAAGCTTTACGAAGCCTTCTTCGTGGAGATCAAGGTGGCGTTGTTCGCCGCCTTCTTCGTCAGCTTCCCGATCATCGCCAACCAGCTTTGGGCCTTCATCGCGCCCGGCCTGTATGCGCGTGAGAAGAAGGCCTTCCTCCCGTTCCTGATCGCCACGCCGATCCTGTTCACGCTGGGGGCGAGCCTTGCCTATTTCATGGTGATGCCGACGGCCTTCCGCTGGTTCCTCGGCTTCGAGGGCACCACGGCGGGCCTGCCGCAGGAAGCGCTGCCCGCGATGGGCGAGTACCTTTCGCTGGTGATGCACTTCATCCTGGCGTTCGGGATCAGCTTCCTGCTGCCGGTGCTGCTGTTGCTGCTGAACCGCGCGGGGCTGGTTTCCCGCGACCAGCTGGCGACGTCGCGCCGCTATGTCATCGTTGGCATCTTCATCGTCGCCGCGGTGATCACGCCGCCGGACGTGATCTCACAGCTTCTGCTGGCGGTGCCGCTGCTGGCGCTGTTCGAAGGATCGCTGGTGCTGATGCGCTTGAGCGAGCGCAAGGCGCAACGGGAGGCCGGCGTTGCGAGCACTAGCCCCGGCGAACCGGCAGCGGAGGGCGAGCAGCCGACCGGCTGACCCGCTTCAGCGCCCCGGCGCGTCCGCAGCTCGGGCGGCGGGCGCCACGTCATAGACCTTCTGCCCACCGATCCAGGTTTGCAGCACCTGCACGTTGCGCAGCTGCTCCGGGCTTGCGTCCAGCGGATCGCGGTCCAGCACCAGGAAATCGGCGCGCTGGCCTTCCTCCAATTGCCCGAACCGGTCCTCCGCGAATCCGGCGAAGGCGGCTGCGGCAGTGTAGGCGGCCAGCGCCTGCTCCAGCGTGACGCGCTGCTGCACTTGCCAGCCGCCCTCCGGCTGACCCGCCGCATCCTGTCGGCTGATCGCGACGGCCATGCCCGCGAAAGGTTCGGCGGGCTCCACAGGAGAATCCGAGCCGAAGGCCAGTTGGGCGCCCGCCTCCAGCATGCTCTTCCAGGCATAGGCGCCCTCGATGCGGGATGGGCCCAGCCGCGCCTCCGCCATCGCGCGATCGGACGCCTGATGCAGCGGCTGCATCGAGGCGATGACGCCATGCTGGCCGAAGCGGCGGATATCCTGCGGATCAACCACCTGCGCGTGCTCGATCCTCCAGCGGCGGTCCCCCTTGTAATCCTCCGAAAGCTCTTCGACAGCGGATAGCGCCTCGGCATTGGCGGCGTCGCCGATGGCGTGGATGGCAACCTGGAAGTTGTCCATCGCCGCGCGGCTCATCAGGTTGCGCAGCTGCGTGCCGTCCAGCAAGGCGAGGCCCCGCTCTCGCGGCGCATCGGCATAAGGCTGCTTCAGCAGCGCCCCGCGCGAGCCGAGAGCGCCATCGAGAAACAGCTTGATGCCGTTCAGCCGCAGCCTGTCCTGATACAGCCACGGCGTCGGGCCGGGCCCGCCGATCAGCAGCATGTTGGGCACGCTGTCCGCATAGGCCATGATGCGCACCCGCAGCCGCCCGCTGTCGCCTGCGCGGCGGAAGGTCATCCAATCCTCGATGCTGGTGCCCATGTCGGCGACGGCCGTGACGCCATTGCGGACAAGCAGCTCCTGCGCCTCGTGCAAAGCGAGGTCGCGATCTTCCGGGCGCGGCGGGGGAACGTGCCGCTCGACCAAGGAGGTGGCGGCGTCGACCAGCACGCCGGAAGGAGCACGAGAGCCGGCCGTGCGCTCGATCCGGCCGCCCGCTGGGTCCTGCGTCTCGGCGGTGACGCCCGCCGCAGCGAGGGCGGCGCTGTTGGCCCATCCGGCATGGCCGTCCACCCGCATCAGCCAGACCGGCCTGTCGCTAGCCGCCGCGTCCAGCTCGGCAGCGGTGGGGAAGCGACCGAGCCCCCAGCGCTCCTGGTTCCAGCCGCGCCCGACCAGCCACGGCCGGTCTGGATTGGCGGCGGCATAGGCGGCGATCTTCGCTTGCGCCTCTTCCAGCGAATTCGTGTCGGACAGGTCCAGCGTCAGCTGCGCGAGGCCGAAGCCCATGACGTGCAGGTGAGCATCGATCATGCCGGGGATGACGGTCCGGCCTCGGCCGTCCTCGCGAAAGTCCACGCCCTCCGGCCGCCGTTCGCGACGCGTGAGGATGCGGGCGATCTTCCCGTCATCGTCGATCACCATCGCGGCAAAGCGGGTGACCCTACCCTGCCGGTCAACGGAGATGCCGTTGATGTTGTCGACCAGCGTGTCGGCCCATGCCGAGCCGGGGGCCATCAGTGCGAGGGCGCCAAGCGCCGTGCCGAGCAGGCGCGCCTTCATCGCTCGCCCTCCGGAAGGTGGCGGATGAGGGCGCTGGTGTCCTGCCGCCCGCCGCCTTTCGCCTGAACGGCGGCGTAGAACTGGTCGACCAGCGCGGTAACCGGCATCGGAACGCCGGATGCGCGCCCGGTCTCCAGCGCGATGGCGAGGTCCTTGCGCATCCAGTCGATCGCGAAGCCGAAGTCGAACTCCCCCTTCGTCATGGTGTCCCAGCGATTCTCCATCTGCCAGCTCTGCGCAGCCCCGCCGGAGATCGCCTCCAGCACCCTGGCGAGATCAAGCTCCTGCGCCTGGGCGAAGCGGACGGCTTCGGAGAGGCCGGCAAGCGTGCCCGCAATGCAGATCTGGTTCACCGCTTTGGCGCTCTGCCCTGCGCCTGCCTCACCAATATGGACGATGCGGGCGGCATAGGCCTCCAGCACCGGACGCGCGCGTTCCATCGCCTCCGCCGTGCCGCCGCACATGATGGAAAGGCGCCCGGCCTCGGCCCCGGCCTGCCCGCCGGAGACGGGAGCATCCAGAGCCAGCACGCCACGCGACTCGGCCGCACCGGCGATGCGGCGCGCAATGCCGGGGGAAACGGTTGTGTGATCGACCAGCAGCGCCCCGCGTTCCATCGCCGCCAGCGCGCCACCGTCGCCCAGCAGCACTTCCGCAAGATCCTGGTCGTTGCCCACGCAGCTCAACACCACCTGCGCGCCGCGCGCGGCGTCTGCGGGGGAGGGGGCGCTCGCCACATCCAGCCCCTCTGCCCGGTGCCGCTCCAGCCATGCTTGCGCGCGGGAGGCGGTGCGGTTGTAGACGGTGACTCGATGGCCCGCGCGGGCGAGGTGGCCCGCCATCGGCCCGCCCATGACGCCAAGGCCGATGAAGGCGATCTGCATGCTCTGATTCATGCCCCGCCACCTGCCGCTTCGCACGGCCCAAGGCAATCTTTGCCGCTGACGTTTCCCTTGAGCGCCGTTTTCCGTTACGGCCCGCCCACTATGGACGGGACGCAGACCCTCGAGAGCACGCTGGCGCTGGAAGACATCCGGGCCGCGGCAGATCGCATCGCCGGCGCCGTGGTGCGCACGCCGACACATCTCAGCCGGACCCTGTCCGAAATTACCGGCGCAGAGATCTGGCTGAAGTTCGAGAACCAGCAGTTCACCGCCGCCTACAAGGAGCGCGGCGCGCTCAATGCATTGCTGCTGATGGATGCGGAGCAGCGCGAGCGGGGCGTGATCGCCGCGTCGGCCGGCAACCACGCACAGGGCCTGTCCTATCACGGGCGGCGGCTGGGTGTGCCCGTCACCATTGTCATGCCCAAGACCACGCCGACCGTGAAGATCATGCAGACGGAAAGCGTCGGCGGTCACGTGGTGCTGGAAGGCGAAACGTTCGACGAGGCCTATGCCCACGCCCGCAAGCTGGAGCGCGAGCTGGGGCTGACCTTCGTTCATCCTTTCGATCATCCGCATGTCGCCGCAGGGCAAGGCACCGTCGCGCTGGAGATGTTCGAGGAAGCGCCCGATCTCGACGTGATCGTCGTGCCGATCGGTGGCGGCGGGTTGATCTCCGGCATGGGCACGGTGGCCAAGGCGCGCCCCGCGCCGGTCGAGGTCGTCGGGGTTCAGGCGAAGCTCTACCCCTCCAGCTATGCGCGCGTGAAGGGCGAGGCGATGGTCTGCGGCGGCGATACGCTGGCCGAAGGCATCGCGGTGAAGGAGCCGGGGGCGTTCACCAGCCGCATTATCGACAAGGTCGTCGATGACATCGTGCTCGTCTCCGAACCGGATCTGGAGCAGGCCGTGGCGCTGCTGTTGCAGATCGAGAAAACGGTTGTGGAAGGCGCAGGCGCGGCAGGGCTGGCCGCGGTGCTCGCCCACCCTGAACGCTTCGCCGGCCGCAAGGTGGGGCTGGTGCTGTGCGGCGGCAATATCGACACGCGGCTGCTGACGAACGTGCTGCTGCGCGACCTCGCCCGCTCCGGCCGGCTTGCGCGCCTCAGGATCACGCTGCAGGATCGGCCGGGAGCGCTGTACAAGGTGATGCGCGAGTTCGACGATCACAACGTCAACATCCTGGAGATCTACCACCAGCGCATCTTCACCAGCCTGCCGGCCAAGGGGCTGGTCACGGACATCGAGTGCGAAGCACGCGACCGTGACCAGATCGAGCACTTGGTCAGCGCGCTGCAAAAGCGCGGCTATTCCGTGAATCGGGTGGAGCTGAACTGACCCGGATTGGGGCGGTTGGCGCCAAAATCCCCACGCGCTTCAGATTCCCGCTGTCGTGGGATCGATTCAGGGTTAATAGGTTTGGGTTGGTGGGGCCTGTAGTCTAAACCCTAGTGGCGACTCCCGCTCAACCGTTTGGAAGAGGACCGCCAGTGACGTGACGGCAGCCGTACGCTTCCCCCGCTTCTTCGTGACCAGCCCTGCGCCGTGTCCTTATCTTCCGGGCCGGACCGAACGTAAGGTGTTCACCGAGCTCAAGGGGCCGCATGCGGAGGCGCTGAACGATGCG
This sequence comes from uncultured Erythrobacteraceae bacterium, assembly GCA_966251025.1. GTDB lineage: Bacteria > Pseudomonadota > Alphaproteobacteria > Sphingomonadales > Sphingomonadaceae > Croceibacterium. The sequence goes on from CBINJM010000001.1 coordinate 448,891, forward strand.
CTTGGGCGGATCGGCTTCCGCCGCAGCCAGACTGTTGCCTATCGCCCCAGCTGCCTCGATTGCCGCGCCTGTGTCTCCGTGCGGGTGGTGACGGGCGAGTTCGCGCCTTCCAGCGGCCAGAAACGGGTGCTGAAGCGCAATGCCGACCTGATCGTCAATGAGTGTCGGCCCTGGGCGACCTCAGAGCAGTTCGCGTTGCTGCAGCTTTATCTCGCCAGCCGGCACCCCGGCGGTGGCATGGCGGCGATGGACGAGATGGATTACGCCGACATGGTCGAACACACCTCAGTGTCGAGCCATGTGGTCGAATATCGCGAACGCGGTGAAGATGGGGAGCCAGGCCGGCTGGTCGGCGCGTGCCTGACGGATCGTCAGGCGGACGGGCTCTCGATGATCTACAGCTTTTACGACCCTGCCGACGCGACGCGTCAGGGCCTCGGCAACTTCATCATCCTCGACCATATTCGCCGCGCGGCCGAGCAGGGCCTGCCTTACGTCTATCTCGGCTATTGGGTGCACGGCTCCCAGCGGATGCAGTACAAGATCCGCTTCCGCCCGCTGGAGCGGTTGGGCCAAGCCGGGTGGGAGCGCATCTCCGACGTGGAGCAGGCATCGCTTATCGCCGCCGTCTCCGCCGCTCCCCGGGAATCCGCGCCATGCGTCGAAGGCGGATGCAAGGATGGCGCCCCGCTGGACCAGCGGCAGTACAAGCTGGGCTGATCCGTCGCGGAGATTGAGAAGGTCGGTTCAACCGTTCCACGGCCCCCGGCCATGAAACACTCGCGCCCGATCCATGGTTCATGCCGGACCGAGGTCTGAGGGCACGGACAGGATGGGGCGGCTCAGGTTTTCATGCGGTAGAGTTTGGCCTCCGCGGACCGGCGGCGCGTGAGGCCCGCCATCACCCGCCCTCCGGCCTTGTTCCAGCGAGCGAATTCGGCAGCGGCGCCCTCGTAGTCACCGGCCTTGTGCTTGCGCGTCAGTGTCGCACTGTGGATCGCGCCTGTGTTGTAGTGAAAGCTCACCAGCGCATCGAACTGGTTCTGGGTGGTAGGCGCGTTCTCCAGTGCCCGCAGCACGTCCTTGGCATGGCGAGCGACGTCCTCTTCAAGACGTTCGTCGCATTGGGACTGGTTCCAGCAGGTGTTCGGGCCGATGCCGGAACCGGTCGCGCCCCAGCCGATGGTCCAGACGCCCGCGGGGCACAGATAGGCCTCAACGGTGCCGTCCTGGCGGATGCGCGCGCACCCCTCGAACTCCTTGATCAGCTCGATCCCCCGTTCGCTGATGGTGTGCGGTGGCCCATCGGGATCCGGGTTATCCGGCCGCAGGGCGCTGTCGATGGCTCTGTCCAGCGCGGCCACCTCATCCTGCTGGAAGCCGCGGCCGAGCATCACTCGCACCGTATCGAAGATCTGCTTGCGCTCCACGTACATTGGCCCTCGGCAATTAGGAATCGAGGTGCCCCCACTAGGGGGACGCGAGTACGGTAGGAAAATGGTTTCTCAGGAGAATGAACGGAGCCTGATAGGTTAGCGGTGGCACTCCTCCTCACGATGAAAGCTGACATGGCATCAGGCTCAATCGCCCAAGGCGGCGCCAGCCCCATGAAAAAGGGCGTCCGGATCGCTCCGGACGCCCCTTCTGTAGGCAGCAGTTCCTGAAAGGATCAGGAGCTGTAGTACATGTCGAACTCGACCGGGCTCGGCGTGGTCTCGAAGCGAAGCACTTCCGGCCACTTGAGGTCCATGTACGCTTCGATCTGGTCGGCGGTGAACACGTCGCCCTTCAGCAGGAACTCGTGGTCCGCCTTCAGCGCCAGCAGCGCCTCGCGAAGCGAACCGCACACGGTCGGCACTTCGGCGAGCTCGGCCGGCGGCAGGTCGTACAGGTTCTTGTCGATCGCCTCGCCCGGATGAATGCGGTTCTGGATTCCGTCCAGGCCCGCCATCAGCAGCGCGGCGTAGCACAGATAGGGGTTGGCCATGGCGTCCGGGAAGCGGAACTCCACGCGGCGGCTCTTCTCGCCCGTGCCGTAGGGGATGCGGCAGGAGGCGGAGCGGTTGCGCGCAGAATAGGCCAGCAGCACCGGCGCTTCGAAGCCCGGCACCAGCCGCTTGTAGCTGTTGGTGGTCGGGTTGGTGAAGGCGTTCAGCGCCTTGGCGTGCTTGATGACGCCGCCGATGAAGTAGAGGCAGGTGTCGGACAGGCCGGCATAGCCGTTACCGGCGAAGGTCGGCTTGCCATTCTCCCAGATCGACATGTGCGTGTGCATGCCGGAGCCGTTGTCGGACTTGATCGGCTTCGGCATGAAGGTCGCCGTCTTGCCATAGGCATTGGCGACCATCTGCACGACATACTTGTAGATCTGCATGCGGTCGGCCGTCTGCACCAGCGTGCCGAAGGTCAGGCCCAGCTCATGCTGCGCGGCGGCCACCTCGTGGTGGTGCTTGTCGCAGGGCAGGCCCATTTCGAGCATGGTGTTGACCATCTCGGCGCGGATATCGACCGCGGAATCGACCGGCGCGACCGGGAAATAGCCACCCTTGGCGCGCGGACGGTGGGCCAGGTTGCCGCCGTCCATTTCGGTGCCGGTGTTGGTCGGCAGCTCGATATCGTCGATCTGGAAGCCGGAGCCGGCATAGCCGTCCTCGAACCGCACGTCGTCGAACATGAAGAACTCGGCCTCGGGCCCGACATAGATCGTGTCGCCGATGCCGGTGGTCTTGAGGTAGGCCTCGGCGCGCTTGGCGGTGGAGCGCGGGTCGCGCGTGTAGAGCTCGCCCGTGGAGGGCTCGACCACGTCACAGAAGATGATCATCATCGGCGTGGCGCTGAAGGGGTCGACATAGACCTCTTCCAGGTCCGGCTTCAGGACCATGTCGGACTCGTTGATCGTCTTCCAGCCCTCGATGGAAGAGCCGTCGAACATCAGCCCTTCTTCAAGCTCGTCCTCGCCCAGCACGCTCGCGACCATGGTCAGGTGCTGCCACTTGCCCTTGGGATCGGTGAAGCGAAGATCGACCCATTCGATCTCCTCGTCCTTGATCCGCTTCACGATTTCCGATGCACTGGACATGATGTTCCTTCCTTAGAAAACTGTTGAAAGCCGGTCCGTGGTCCTGCCTGGCAGACCCGTCGCGGGAGCGGCTATAGGGTAGGGCGGGATCAGATCGCGGCGTCATCCCTCTCGCCGGTGCGGATGCGCAAGGCGGTCTCGACCGGCGTGACGAAAATCTTGCCGTCGCCGATGCGCCCGGTCTGCGCCGCGGCGGCGATCGCCTCCAGCACCGCTTCCACCAGCGTTTCCGGCACGACGACCTCCAGCTTCACCTTCGGCAGGAAGTCGACGACATATTCGGCGCCGCGATACAGCTCCGTATGGCCCTTTTGCCGGCCGAAGCCCTTCGCCTCCGTCACAGTGATGCCGGACACACCCACTTCGTGCAGCGCCTCCTTCACCTCATCCAGCTTGAACGGCTTAATGATCGCTTCGATCTTCTTCACGTGATCCCGACGCCCCCGAAAGCTCCGAATGCCGGGCGCGCTTCGCCCGGCGATCCTCACCGCCCCTGCCACATCTCCATCAAGAATCGTGCCAGAGCGCGGTTGAAGGAGTAGACAAATCACGACGTGGGCGAAAGGGCTGTTTCCCGAGAGACCAGCTGCTGAGGATGGATGAGCCAGTGACCGGCCGCCACTCACTTCAGACCGCTCCTGCCCAATAGTCAGGCAAGTGTTGCCCGATTTGTAAGCAGCTAAAGGCGCAGCCCTGTCGTCTCGTCCAGCCCCGCCATCAGATTGAGCGACTGGATCGCCGCGCCGCTTGCCCCCTTGCCGAGATTGTCGAGCAGCGCGACCAGCCGCGCCTGCGACCCTTCAGCGGACCCGAAGACGAACAGCTCCAGCCCGTCATTTCCAGTGTTGGAGGCGCGCAGCAGCATCTCGCCACTCTCCGGTGCGGCGCCCATTCGCACCACGGGGCTGCCGGCATAGAACTCTGCCAGCGCTTCCCGCAGCGCATCAGGCGTTCCCGCGCCCGGCATGGAGGACAGAGGCAGGGGCACTTCCACCACCATGCCGCGATGAGCGGGGATAACGGCGGGCGTGAACAGCGGCGGCACCGAAAGGCCGCAACGCTGCTGCATCTCCGGCACGTGCTTGTGGCCCAGTGTCAGCGCATATCCACGCCACGCAATGTCTCGGTCCTCCTGGAACCGCTCGATCAGCGCCTTGCCACCGCCGGAATAACCGGAGACCGCGTTGCAGGTGTAGGGCCAATCGGCCGGCAGCAGCTCCGCCCGCACCAGCGGGGCGAGGAGAGCGATGAACCCGGTGGAATAGCAGCCGGGATTGCTGACGCGACCAGCCTGCGCGACCTCCTCACGCCCGGACACTTCCGGAAATCCGTACACCCAGCCTGGTGCCGTGCGGTGCGCGGTGGACGCGTCGATCACGCGCGTGCCGCTGTCCGGCTCGATCATCGCCACGGATTCGCGCGCGGCATCGTCCGGCAGGCACAGGATGGCGAAATCGGCCGTGTTCAGCGCCTCTGCCCGCGCGGCCGGGTCCTTGCGCCGCGCATCGTCCAGCGTCAGAAGCTCGAACTCCTCGCGCCCCTCCAGCCGTTCGCGGATTTCAAGCCCGGTGGTGCCGGCCGCGCCATCGATGAAGACCGTCCGCGCCATCAGGCCAGCTGCTCCAGCCGGTCCGTCCGGACATAGCCGACCGGCCCTTCGAGAGAGAGGCAGCCCCACGCCCAGCCATTGCTCACTTCCAGCACTTCGAAGCTGTCCCCTTCCATCAGCGTGCACAGCTCCTCCGCGCCCTCTCCGGGGCCGGAATAGAGCGGCGCCCCGCCGGGCATCACGATACGCGGCTGGGGCACTGCATAATGCGGCACGAAATAGCGGCCCGCGAGAGCAATGTGCGCCAGATCCCCCCGCAGCGGCAGCGAGCCGGGGGCAGGGCGAGCGCGTGGCCCGGTCAGCGCATAATCGCCGTGCGAATGGCTGGCGCTCTCCCGACTCTCGCCATGGTCGGGGCTTTCGATCTCTCCGGCAGGGGACATTCGCGGGCGATTAGACGGGGGGAGGCGGGTCGGCAAGCGTGGAGGAACGCCTGCGGTAACCCCGCTCAGCCGAACCGTGCCTGCAGCATATGCCACGCCGCGCGCAGGCCCAGCGCATCTCCGCCCTTCGGCCGCCCGGGCTTGGGGTTTGGCCGCCAGGCAAAGGTATCGAAATGCGCCCAATCGATCGGGGCGCCTTCAGCATCCTTGCCCACGAACTTGTCGAGGAACAGCGCCGCCACGCTCGCGCCCGCGAAGGGGTTGGCGTGGGCGTTGCTGGTATCCGCGATGTCGGATTTCAGCCATTCGCCGTAGGCTTCGTGCAGCGGCAGCCGCCAGCACTCATCGTCATGCGCCTTGCCCGCGGCCAGCAGCGCGTCGGCCGTCCCATCCCGGCGGGCGAACAGGGCGGGAAGGTCCGGGCCCACCGCCACGCGCGCCGCGCCGGTCAACGTGGCGAAATCGAGGATCAGCGCGGGGTTCTCCTCGCTGGCGCGGGTCAGCGCATCGGCGAGGATCAGCCGCCCCTCCGCGTCCGTGTTGCCGATCTCGACCGTCAGCCCCTGGCGGCTGGACAGCACGTCGCCCGGGCGGAAGGCATTGCCGGAAATGGCGTTCTCCACTGCCGGCACCAGGCAGTGCAGCCGCACTTTCAGCCCCGCCTGCATCACCAGCCCGGCGAGCGCCAGCGCGTGCGCGGCCCCGCCCATGTCCTTCTTCATCAGCAGCATGCCGCTGGAAGGCTTGATGTCCAGCCCGCCCGAATCGAAGCACACGCCCTTGCCGACGATGGCGAGCACCGGCGCGGCCTCATCGCCCCAGCTCAGGTGGATCATCCGGGGCGCATGGTGGCGGGCCGCCGCCCGGCCGACGGCGTGAACCATCGGGTATTCCGACTCGAGCGCCTCGCCCCACGTGACGCTGAGCTTCGCGCCGTGCTCGCGTGCGATCTGCTCCGCCGCCGCCTCCAGCGCCTCCGGGCCCATGTCCTCCGCTGGCGTGTTGACGAGGTCGCGGACCAGCGCGACGGCGCGCGCCTCCGCCAGCGCGGGCTCGATCGCCGCGACGTCCTTCGTCAGCAGGATTCGCGGCCCTTCCGCCTCCGGATCGTCCTTGTAGCGGGTGAAGCGATATTGCGCCGTCTGCCAGCCATGCAGCGCCGGGCCGGTCTCTCCCTCCAGCAGCCGATAAGTGCCTGCGGGCAATTGCTCCGCCAGCTTCGCCATGCACCAGCTGGATAGCTTCGCAGGGTCGGCCACGCCGCCCACCGCGAACCAGCCCTCGCCATCGGGCACGATCCCCACCTGGTACCCGCCGCCGGTGAACTTCTGCGCCGCCAGGGCGGAACGTTGCGGGCCGCTGAGAGTCGTGGCGAAGCTCTCGAACCCATCCTTGTTCACCAGGCGGATGCCGATCGCGTCCTGCCCGCGATCCGGCTGGATCAATTCGTTGTTCGTCCCCATAGAGAGCCGCTTGCCCGTTCTGCCGCGGTTTGGAAAGGTGTTCGCGTGATGGTGCGCTTGGTTTCGGTTCTTGCTGGTGCGGCGGCTCTTGCCGCCTGCAGCGGCGCGACCGAGAAGGTTGATGAGCCGGTGGAAACACCCGCTCCCGCTCAGAGCGAGAGCGTCGAGCCGGAGGGGCCGCCCAGTCCGCCGCCGCTCGCGCCGCGCAGCAGCAACGGCGCCCGTGCCGTCGCCGACGAGACCGACGATTACCTGTTCGAATACACCTACCCGGCAGAGGCCGGCACCATCCCGGCGCTCGCCGCGCTGCTGGATGATCGGCTGGAGGATCAGCGCCGCGAACTCGCCGACTCTGCGGCGGAGGCCCGGCGGCAGGCCCGGTCGGACGGCTTCCCCTACAACAAGCACAGCTACAGCGCCGATTGGAAGGTCGTTGCCAACCTTCCGCGCTGGCTCAGCCTCTCCAATGCGTTCAGCACCTATAGCGGCGGGGCGCATGGCAATTACGGTCTCGAGTCGCTGGTCTGGGACAAGCAGCAGGGGGAGGCGATGGAGGCGATCGAGCTGTTCAACTCGGCCAGTGCGCTGGAAGACGCCCTTGGGAGCCGCTTCTGCGAAGAACTGGACCGCCAGCGGGCAAAGCGGCGCGGCGCGAACGAGGATGAGCAGCCGCAGGAGGTCGGCGGCACCAGCTTCACCGATTGTCCCGAGATCGGCGAGCTCACCGTCCTCGTCGGCTCGGCCGGAGGGCGGCGGTTCGACCGGCTGACGCTCTATGCCGGCCCCTACGTCGCGGGCCCTTATGCGGAGGGGGCGTACGAGGTGAACCTGCGCGTCGACAGGGCGGTGCGGGAGGCGGTAAAGCCGCAATACCGGGAGAGCTTCGCCTCTCGCAATTGAGCGGCCCTGTCGCTACATCTGCAAACATGACCGAATACCAGCATGTAGAGGCGGGCGACACCGTCTATCGCGACGGCACGATCAAGCTGCACGGGCCGGAAGGGTTCGAAGGCATGCGCAAGGCAGGCCGCCTCGCGGCCGAGATCCTGGACGAGATGGCCCCGCTCGTCCGCCCTGGCGTCTCGACCGAAGAACTCGACACGATCATTCGGCAGATGATGCTGGACGGCGGCGCCGTTCCCGCGACGCTCGGCTATCGGGGTTACACCCACAGCTCCTGCATCTCGATCAACCATGTCGTGTGTCACGGCATCCCCTCTGACAAGACGCTGAAGGAGGGGGACATCGTCAATATCGACGTGACCCCGTTGCTGGACGGCTGGCATGGCGATTCGAGCCGGATGTATATTGCCGGCGAGGCCTCACTGAAGGCGCGCCGGCTGGTCGAAGTGACGTATGAGTGCCTGATGATCGGCATCGAGCAAGCCCGGCCCGGCAACCGGCTCGGCGATATCGGCGCGGCGATCCAGCAATATGCCGAAAGCCACCGCTACGGCGTGGTGCGCGATTTCTGCGGCCACGGCGTCGGCCGCCTGTTCCATGACGCGCCCGAAGTCGTCCACGCCGGCCGCCCCGGCACCGGCCCGGAACTGCGCCCCGGCATGTTCATGACGATCGAGCCGATGATCAATCTCGGCCGCCCGGCCGTGAAGCTGCTCAACGACGGTTGGACCGCCGTCACCCGCGACAAGAGCCTCTCCGCCCAATTCGAGCACTCGATCGGCATCACCGAAGACGGCTGCGAAATCTTCACGCTCAGCCCCAAGGGCCTGCACAAGCCGCCTTACGCCTGAGGGCGGGGCGGATCTGGGTGGCTTCTGGTGGGTGGGAGAGGAATGGCGGCTTTCGGCTCGGGTGGAGCCATACCGGACGTTGTCGCAACGCCCTTCTCCTATTACGCCATCAAGCAGGAGACTCGAGAGGCCTTACTGATGATGGCATGGTGGAAGAAGATGCTTCTCACGTTTGGTCTGTTTGCGATTTGGTTTTGTGGGCTCATCTTCGTCGGCGGATACGGTTACGCAAGTCAGTACTTTTGGTCATCAGGTAGCGCCCTCGCGATCGGTTTTTCGGTAGCTCCATTCTGGCGTTTGAGATACTCAAGCTGGTACTGGCCAACTATCGCTGGTCTTACACTCATTCATTTAGCAGCGCTTTATCTACAGGGGACTTTTATCGCGCACCCTGAGTTGCCGCCAAAGGGTGTGGTAGTAGGCATGCTTCTGATCGATTGCATGGCTAGTTGGAGTATTATTGTCGCCGCCTGCTGGATGACAACTCGGCGTTTTCCATGGCAGTTGTCTGACCAGTAGCGCACCGATGTTAATCGAGCGTCTCGTTTCGGACGAAAGCTCTGGCCTTACGAATGTCCGCAACGGGGCGGAAGAAGACCTTCCACCTTGCTCGTCATGCTGAACTTGGTTCAGCATCCATCCCTCGACCCCTTCTGACGTTGCAGGAGGAGAACTGGACCTTGAGCCAAGTTCAGGGTGATGGTCGGCGGGGGGCCTGAACACTGAACACCTTCAACAGGGCGAGCGTGCCGTTCATCTCAAGGCTGTTGGGGCCCTGACCGCGCCACTTTCGCCTTCACTACATCGCCAAACCGCCTGAAAATCCACGCGGCTCTTTGCATCGTCGTTACCCAATCCGGCATTTCGCCGGAAAAGTGTCAACTGCCAGCTTTCGGCCTAAGGAGCTGAAAAAGGACGGAAATGGCTTCAGGAGCCCACTTGACAGGGTGTCAACTTTGTCAAGCAAATCACCCCTCGCGCGCCGCTCTGATCGCTGCCCCGCCAGCAAACGGCGCGATCGCCACCAGCAGCAGGCTGAGCGCGCCGCACAGGGCAATTCCGCCCGCACCGCCCGTCGCCAGAGCCCCCGCGCCGAACACCAGCAGCGGCACCGCGAGCGGGATCAGCAGCAGCCCCGCCAAGGCCGTCCCGCCGCGCAGCCCCACCGTCAGCGCGGCGATCATCAGGCCGATGGCCGCCAGCCCCGGCGTTCCGGCGAGCAGGCCCAGTTCAACGGTCCACAATGTCTCGCCATCGATCCCCAGCAGCCCCGCAGCCGGCAGTGCGGCCAGCATCAGCGGTGGGCCAAAGCTCAGCCAGTGGGCGAGCAGGCGCACCGCCACCACCGCCTCCTCGGCGATGCCGCGTAACGCCCACTGGTCGAAGAAGCCATGCTCCAGATCGGGCGCGAACAGACGGTCCAGCGGCAGGATCGCGGCCAGCAGCGCCGCCACCCAAATCACTCCGCCGCCGGTTCGCGCCAATAATTCCGGCTGCGGCCCCACCGCAAAGGGATAGAGCATCGCCACCGCAAGGAAGAACAGCAGCGGCAGCAACGTCCCACCCCGCTGGCCGCCCGGCAGCAGCAGTGCGAGATCGCGAAGGAGGATGGCGAGCAGCGCTCTCACGGTGCGAACTCCGCCAGCGTGAGGGTGATTAGCCCGGGAAGGGCGAACGGCTGGTGCGAGGCGATCACCGCCAGCCCTCCTGCAGCGCAATGCTCGGCGACAAGTGCCTCGCACATCTCGACAGCATGCACGTCCAGCCCGTTCAGCGGCTCGTCGAGCAGCCAGATCGGCGCGCGCTGCCCAACCAGTCTCGCCAATGCGGCACGCTTCCGCTGGCCGGTGGAGAGAAACCGCACCGGCAGGTCGAGCAGCGGCTCCAGCCCGAGCCGTTCGGCGGCGGGCTCCTGATCACGATCGATCCGCCCCCAGAAGCCGAGGGACTTCGCCAGCGGCTGGTGACCATCGAGCGCCGGCCGCTCATCCAGCAGGCCCACCGTTCCCACTCGCTCCACCACCCCCGCGAAGGGGCGCAGCAGGCCGGCAAGGATGCGGATCAGGCTGGATTTGCCCGTGCCATTCGGCCCGGCGACCTGCAGTGCCGCGCCGGAGCCAAGGTCCAGCGACAGGCCACGGAACAGCAACCGCTCTCCGCGGCGACAGGCGAGGTCGGTCGCGGCAAGGCGGCACGGTTCCATGGGCAAGCGCGTTAGGGCAAGCGAAGGAGGGCGACAATCCTTCGACGAGCTCAGGATGATCGGGAGAGGTTCACCATGTCCGTACCGCAACTGACACAGGCCGAACGCGAGCAGTCACTGGCTGAACTTCCGGACTGGACGCTGCGGGAAGATGGCCTCGCCATCACCCGCGCCTTCAAATTTCGCAACTTCAGCGAGGCCTTCGCCTTCATGACCCGCGTGGCGCTGGCGGCGGAGAAGCTGGACCACCACCCGGAATGGTCGAACGTCTACAACCGCGTCACCATCACCCTCACCACGCATGATGCCGGCGGGCTCAGCGAGCGGGACATCAAGATGGCGCGGGCGATCAACAAACTGATGTGATCGCCCGCTTGCCGGTTAATCGGCGGCCGCCACCTGCCGCAGCCCTTGGACGAACTCCTCGCCGGTCACGATTTGCGCGGTGGAGCTCTCCAGCGTGCCTCCCAGCGGCTCCGCCCGCCCGCCGAGGCAGGTGGCGAGGAAATTCTCGGCCACGGCGTTGAAGGCGATGTTGTTGGTCGGCTTGGCGAAGCCGTGCCCCTCGTCCGGGAACAGCACATAGGTAACCGGCACCCCCGCCGCCTGCATCGCGCTCACGATCTGGTCGCTCTCCGACTGTTTTACCCGCGGGTCGTTGGCGCCCTGGCCGATCAGCAACGGCTTGGTGATCGCATTCGCCTTGTAGAGCGGGCTGCGCTCCTGCAGCAGCGCCTTGCCTTCCGGAGTGGTGGGGTTGCCCATCCGCTCATGAAACTGCTTCACCTGCGGTTCCCAATAAGGCGGGATAGTCTCCAGCAGCGTCTCCAGGTTTGAGGGGCCGACGATGTCCACCCCGCAGGCGAAGGTCTCGGGCGTGAAGGTGAGGCCCACCAGCGTGGCATAGCCGCCATAGCTGCCGCCCATGATCGCGACCTTGTCCTTCTGCGCGATGCCGCGCTCCACGGCCCAGTTCACCGCGTCGATCAGATCGTCGTGCATCGCCGCGCCCCATTCGAGGTTCGCCGCATTGACGAAATCCTTGCCGAGCCCGGTTGAGCCGCGGAAGTTCACGCTCATCACCGCATAGCCGCGATTGGCCAGCCACTGGTGCGCGCGGTTGAAGCCGTAATTGTCGCGAGCCCACGGGCCGCCATGCACCAGCAGCACCATCGGCGCGGCGGCGTTCGGCACGCCGTCCCCATCCGGGTCGCTGCCCGGCGGCAGGGTGAGATAGCTGACCAGCGTCAGCCCATCGCGCGCCGGAATCTCGACCGGGTGCATCGGCTGGAGCGGGGTGCCCTCCAGTTCCGGCCGCGTGGTGTAGAACTCGGTCAGCGTGCCGGCCGGGCGGTCGTAGAGATAGACCTTGCTCGGGCTGGTCACCGGGTCGTTCCACACGACCCACTTGGTGTCGTCATCCGTGCGGGACTGGACGCCGAAATCCCCCTCCAGCCTCGCGTCGAGGAAGTCGAGCGAGGCCTTCACGTCCGGATCCAGCGCGATCCACTCATTGGTCAGGTAATTGACCGAATAGGCCTCCACCTCGCCCGTGCGCGGGTCCTGCATCGCGCCGCCGATATCGGCCTTGTCGCTCTCGGCGATCACGCGCTTCTCGCCCGTGCTCGTGTCCTCCGCAATCAAGGCAGCGGTGTTGCGACCGCGCGAATCGACCCAGTAGAGCGTTTTGCCGTCGGTGGTGTAGCCGGCGACGCTGGTGCTCAGAGCGTCCTCCAGCGTCGTGCTTTCTCGCGGCGTCGCCGCGATCTGGCCGTTCGAAATCTCGAACATGTCCATGCCGCCGGCCGCGTTCTGCCGCAGCGCCCAGCGCAGCGTCAGGCTGTCATCGGCGAGGAAGCCGACATAGCCCTCGTCATTCTGGCGGACCAGCGTCAGCTCGCCCGTGTTGAGGTCCAGCAGGTGGACGTCATGGAAGCGCGGGTCACGGTTGTTGAGGCCGACGAGCACCTTGTCCTTGATCGTGTGCGACACGCCCGTCACCTGCACCCGCGTGTTCTCGAACGGAGTCAGAGTGCGCTCCTCCCCGCTCTCCACATCCACCTGATAGAGCAGGTAGTTCTCGTCGCCGCCCTTGTCCTGCACGTAGAGCAGGCTGCGGGAATCCGGCGCCCAGAAATATTGCGGGATCGGCCGGTCCGTCGCGTTCGTCATCCGGCGCGCGGAGGAGGGGTTGTCGGCCGGAGCCAGCCAGACATTCATCACCCCCTCATGCGGGGCGAGCCAGCTGAGCCACTTGCCATCCGGGCTAACCATCCCGGCGGAGCGGGTCGGGTTGCCATACAGCGCCTCGCGCGGGATCAGCGGAACGGATCGAACGGAAGCCGCGGCAGAGGTCGGGGCAGCTTGGGTCATGCTTTCTCCAGATTGGGCCTGAACGGGAGCGGATATGGAGCCGGTCCACGCGGCGGCCAAGGCGATGGCGGCGGTGGCGGCCCAGAAGGTATGACGCTTGATCATCCCGGCGCTCTCCTGATTTCGAAATCGGTGGCTGGCGGCGCCAACCCTTGGCAGTAGTCTAGGCTCAGGGGGTGGACCTGCAAAGGCCCTTCGCCGATTGGATTGGCCGCCCTGTCGATCCCTGCCAGCCCTCTTAAAGCGCCGGGTTGTTGTAGCAGTGCCAGGTGAAGATCGCGATCGCGCCTCTGTGTGGCCGCCATCCTTCCGCGAGAGCGCGGGTCTCCTTCTCGCTCGGCCGTTCCGGCAGGCCCAGGATGCGCCCGATCCCGGCTTGCACGGCGAGGTCCCCGGCGGGCCAGATGTCCTCCCGCCCCTCCGCGAAGAGAAGGTAGATTTCCGCCGACCAGCGGCCGATCCCCTTGATTCGGACGAGTTGGGCGATCGCTTCCTCGTCATCATCCGGCAGATGGGCGAGGTTCAGCTCCCCGCTCGCCACCAGTTCGCACAGGGAGCGGGCGTAGCCCTGCTTCTGGCGGGAAAGACCGCAGGCGCGCAGGGCGTCGAAATCCTGCGCCAGAAGAGCGGCGGGCGCCATGTCCTCGCCCAGCAGCGCCTCCAGCTTTCGCCAGACGCTTGCCGCCGCCGCGACGCTGACCTGCTGGCCGACGATCGTGCGCAGAAGCGTGCGATAGCCGACCTCTCGAATGCGCGGCTCCGGATAACCGGCCCGCTCCAGCGCGGCGGCGATGGTCGTTTCGCGGGCAGCCACGGCATCCAGTCCGGCGGCGATCCGTTCTGCGCTCAAGCCCATTGCCGCCGCTTGCCCCTTCGCTTGCCAAACTCTGGCGGAGCCCGTAGCAGCCGCCGACCTCGGAAAGGAAGCGGAAGAACTATGCCCCAGCTGACCGTCGTCACCCGCAGCGGAGAAGAGCGCACCGTGAGCGCCGATGCCGGCCTCACTGTGATGGAGGCGATCCGCGACAACGGCTTCGACGAATTGCTGGCGCTCTGCGGCGGGTGCTGCTCCTGCGCCACCTGCCACGTCCATGTGGACCCGGCCTTTGCGGACCGTCTGCCGCCGATGTCGCGCGACGAGGACGACCTGCTCGATTCCAGCTCCGACCGCGACGCCACGTCGCGCCTGTCCTGCCAGATCCCGTTCACCGATGCGCTGGACGGCCTCAAGGTGCGGATCGCCGAAGAGGATTGAGGCTGCTTGACCTTGGCCGGGCCAAGGGGAGGCGAGGGGGGAGTCGAAACCCTAGCTCCTTCGCCGCCTAGCCGGATTGTGTTGCGCGCTCGGGACGAGCGCCCTACCTCCGAGTGCATGACCGGACCTCTCGTGCCCGACGCTCTCTCGGCCGCCACTTCCGCCCCTCCCGCGCCAGTGCTCAATACGCTCGACCTCATCGGCAATACGCCGTTGGTGCGCCTCGCCGGCCCCAGCGAGGCTGCGGGATGCGACATCTTCGGAAAGTGCGAGTTCACCAACCCCGGAGCTTCGGTGAAGGACCGCGCCGCTCTGTGGATCGTGCGCGATGCGGAGGCGAAGGGCCTGCTGCATCCCGGCGGCACGATCGTGGAAGGCACTGCGGGCAATACCGGCATCGGCCTTGCGCTCGTGGCCAATGCCAAGGGCTATCGCTCCATCATCGTGATGCCCGAAACGCAGAGCCGGGAGAAGATGGATACGCTGCGCGCGCTCGGCGCGGAGTTGGTGACCGTGCCCGCCGCGCCCTACAAGAACCCGAGCCATTTCGTGCACACATCGCGCCGTCTTGCCGAGGAGACGGAGGGCGCGATCTGGGCCGATCAGTTCGACAATGTCGCCAATCGCCGCGCCCATATCGAGAGCACCGCGCCCGAGATCTGGCAGCAGATGGAAGGCCGGATCGACGGCTTCACCTGCGCCGTCGGCACCGGCGGCACCCTTGCCGGTGTTGGCATGGGGCTGAAGGAGCGGGACGAGAACATCTGCATCGCTCTGACCGACCCCTACGGCGCCGCACTCTATGAATATTACGCGCATGGCGAGCTGCGCTCAGAAGGCAGTTCCGTGGCGGAAGGGATCGGGCAGGGGCGGATCACCGCCAACCTGGAAGGTGCGCCGGTCGATACGCAGTTCCGCATTTCGGACGAGGAAGGGCTGCACTGGGTCGCCCGCCTGCTGAAGGAAGAGGGCCTGTGCCTCGGCCTGTCCTCGGGCATCAACGTTGCCGGGGCGGTGGCGCTGGGCCGGCAGCTCGGGCGGGGCAGCCGGGTGGCGACGATCCTGTGCGACACCGGCTTCCGCTACCTTTCCACGCTCTACAACCGCGAATGGCTGGAAGCGAAGGGCCTGCCGGTTTTCGACTGGCTGCGTTAAGCTTGTCACACTACAATGGGGCGATGGCCGTCGATCCCGAAGATCTTCTGAGCCCCGATGCGCCTGAGGCGGCCGCGGTGCCGCCCACCGGCTGGCGGGCGCATGCCGTCCAGAGAGTGCAGATCGGCCTGATCGGGCTTGCGGCCATGGTGCTGCTGGTCGGGCTGGCCAACATCATCATCAGCAATGCACGGCAGAACCAGGCGCAGGTGGTGCCCGAAGCCGCGCCCACTGTCGCCCCGCAGCGGACGGCAGCGGCGGTAAGCGATCCGCTGGCCGATGTCGGCGTGCTGCCCGATCTGCCGGAGGTCCCCGTCCTGCCGACTGACGGCGCTGACGGCGCGGCGGACGGACCGGATACGGGCGATGTGCCCCTTCCTTCGCAGCGCTAACATCGCCGCCGCCGCTCTGGCGGCCGCTTTGCTGGCGAGCGGAGCGCAGGCCACTCGCGCGCAGGCTTCCGTCCCCGAAGTGGACTCCCGCCCGGCGCTCGGCTTCATGGGCACGATACCGCTCTTTTGGGGCGAGGCGGATGGGCTGGACGAGATCCTGGGGGGTGGGGCGGAGCCGCACTGGGCCAGGGCGCAGCTGGAGGAGAGATACCGGCTCCAGCCGCTTCCAGCCCTCACGAAGGAGCAACTGGCGCCGCTGAAGCTGCTCCTGCTGGCGCAGCCGCGCGCTCTTTCCGCGACAGAGAATGTCGCGCTGGATGGCTGGGTGCGGAGTGGCGGGCGGTTGCTGCTCTTCGCAGACCCTCTGCTGACCGGAGAATCGCGCTTCTCCCTCGGCGACCGCCGGCGGCCCCAGGAGGTGATCCTGCTTTCCCCGATCCTGCGCCGCTGGGGGCTGGAGCTGGAATTCGTGGAAGATCAGCCGGCGGGCCTCGCCCTGCGGGAAATCGCGGGACGGGCGGTTCCCGTGAACCTTCCGGGCCGTTTTGCGCCTCCGGTTCAAGGCGGATGCGCCTTGGAAGCGGCGGGTTTGCTGGCCGATTGCGTGGTCGGCGAGGGAAGGGTGCTCGTGCTCGCGGACGCCGCTCTGCTGGACCTTCACCACCCCGCGCCCGAAGCGGCGCCTGCGCTGAAGATGCTGGTCGAGCGCGCTCTCAAGACCGGGGATTTCGCGGGAAGGGCGGCCGAACCCCGGCTGGGCAGCGGGCAAAGCGTTGATTCACAGAAGGGCGGCCCCTCCCGTTCGCTCGCCCCGACAAGTTTCGAAAAGCTTGCTGCGTCTGTGCACAATCCTCCGTAAGAGGCCTTAGCGAACGGGTTTTCCCGCGATTTCCCCTTCCATCCCGCGCTCACCCGCGTTACAAGCTGTCACATCGGACAAATCGTTCGCGCGCATCCATGCAGGATGACCGGCTGCGTCACCACGCGCCCGGCAGCGGGGAAGGTCTGTCCATGGATCTGGGGCGAGCCAACAGGGAACCGGAAAAGTGAGCACGGTGCCGGCAGGCTATAGCGGGCAAGGCTTTTCGCTTCGTGGCGAGAAGGGCCGGCTCGTCCTGCCGCCGGACTTCCGCAAGAGCTTCGCCGACGCGGGTGACGAGCGGGTCCTCTGCCTGACCAAGCACGAACGGTGGAACTGCCTGACCGGCTTCGGCCTTTCCCGCACCGCCCGGTTTGACGAACTGCTGATGCGCGAGGAAGCGCGGGCAGAGCGCGCGGGCCGCGAATTCGACTACGACGTTCGCCTGCACCAGCTGTGGGGCTTCGCCCGCCTGCCGTTCGACGCCAGCGGCCGATTCGTTCTGCCGGACCATCTGGCCGAACTGGGCAAGCTGGGCGATGCCGTCTTCTTCAACGGTGCGGGCGACTATTTCACCCTGTGGAACCCGGAAGAGCTTTACCGGATGGGTCCGGGGTTCGAGACGGCGCAGGCCTCCTGCCGTCAGCTTGAGGCGGACGCGCGGGAGAAGCGCAAGTGAGCTCTGCGCCTCACATCCCCGTCCTTCTGCAAGAGGTTCTCGCCGCGCTGCAGCCGCAGCCGGGTGACATCATGGTTGACGCGACGTTCGGCGCCGGCGGCTATACACGGGCCCTGCTGGACGCCGGCGCCACGGTTCACGCCTTCGATCGCGACCCCGATGCGATCGAAGCCGGGGATAAGTGGCCGGAAACGGCAGAAAATCCGCCCCGCCTCATTCTCCATCCGCGCCGTTTCTCAGACATGGTTACCGCGCTGGGCGAAGCGGGAATCGCCCGGGTGGACGGGGTAGTCATGGATATCGGCGTTTCCTCGATGCAGCTCGATCAGCCCGAGCGGGGCTTCGCCTTCTCGACGAACGGTCCGCTCGACATGACGATGGAGCGGGCGGGGCCCACGGCTGCGGATTTCGTCAACACCGCGTCAGAGGGCGAGATCGCGGACGTGCTGTACCAATACGGGGAGGAGCGGCAGAGCCGCCGCGTCGCGCGCGCCATCGTCGCCGCGCGTCCGCTCTCCACGACCGGGGAGCTGGCGGAGGTGGTGCGCAGGGCACTCGGCTACCGTGCCGGTGCGCCAAAGGACCCGGCGACGCGCAGCTTCCAGGCGATCCGCATTCATGTGAACGGTGAGCTGGACGAACTCGCCGCCGGCCTCGCTGGCGCCGAGACGCTGCTCGGGGAAGGCGGCCGGCTGGCGGTGGTCAGCTTCCACAGCCTGGAAGATCGCATCGTCAAGCGCTTCCTGCGGGAAGCTGCGGGCGAGACCGCTCGCGCAAGCCGCCACTTGCCGGATGCCCCCGTGGGCCGCCCCGCCACTTTCGCAAAGGTCTCACGCGCAATCCGCCCCTCGCAAGCCGAGATTGACCGCAACCCCCGCGCGCGCTCCGCCACATTGCGCGCCGCAACCCGCACCGCCGCGCCAGCCCGGGAGGCCGCATGACCCCGCAAGCCCAACTCCGCCGCATCGGCTGGATCGCCCTCCTGGCGGTCCTGACCGGATTCTACCTGATGCTGCACTTCAAGGTGCAGGCGGTGCATAGCGAGGTGGTCCGGGCGGAACGGCGCATCGTGTCGCTGGAGCAGGAGAAGCTGCTGCTCGCGACCGAGTTCGAGACCCGCGCGAACCAGATGCAGCTCGCTGCCTGGAACCAGGTCGATTTCGGCTATGTGGCGCCCACCGCCGCGCAATTCCTGGAAGGTGAGCGCCAGCTCGCGGCGCTCGGCGTCTCCGGCCTGCCGGGTTCGTCTCCCATCCTTATGGCGAAGGCGACGGTGGACGACATGCCCGCGCTGCCTGTCGAGGCGGACGTGGAAGATGTCGCGGGGCGGGTGCTTGCGGTTGCGGAAACTGGAGAGGCGCCGCGTGACTTGAGGCTGGCCACGGCGACGCTGGCAAGCTCCGGCCGCGTGCCGCTCGCCGCATTGGCGGGAGCCACGACCGAGTGAACTCCTTCGCTGCCCCGCGGCCGCTGACGCCGGCGCGCGTCCCGCTGGTCGACCGGCGGCGGCATGCACTCTTTACCGCGCAAGTCCGGGTGCTGCTGTTCGGCGGCGCCTTCGTGCTGCTTGCGGCGGCGGCGCTGATGCGGCTGGCCTGGCTGGGCGTGGTGCAGCCAGCGCCGAGCACAACCTCGATGGCGGATGCGCTGCTTCCGATCAGAGCGGAGCTGACGGACCGCAACGGCGTGACGCTTGCCCGCGCCTTCCCCGCCTACGCCCTGTGGTACAACCCGCAGGCGCTGGAGGATGGCGGCTCCCCTCTCGTGAAGTCACCGCAGAGCGTGGCGCAGGAACTGGCGGCGATCTTCCCCGACATGGATGCGCAGGACCTCGCCAAGCGGCTGGCGTCCGGCAAGTCCGGCTATTTGCGCCGGCGCGTTCTGCCGGAAGACGCGAACAAGGTGATGGAGATCGGCGAACTCGCGCTGGAACTCCCGCGCGAGACGGACCGGCACTATCCGCAGGGCCAGCTGGCGGCGCACGTTCTTGGCTATGTGCAGGACGGGCAGGGCTATGTCGGCATGGAAGCGGCGCTGAATGACCGGCTGGCCAATCCCGCGCAGCGCGGACAGCCGGTGGCGCTCTCCATCGATTCCCGCGTGCAAGGCGCGCTGGAGGATGAGCTCAACCGCGGGATGCGGATGGTCGATGCCGTCGGCGCAGCGGGAGTCGTGCTCGACGTCCACACCGGAGAGGTGATGGCGATGGCTTCGCTGCCGGAATTCGACCCCAACCACATGGATCAGGAGGGGCAGAGCCGCGTCTTCAACAAGGTCACCAACCAGGTCTATGAGCTTGGCTCCACCTTCAAGCCGCTCACCGTGGCTGCGGCGCTCGATGCTGGCGTGATCACGGACCTGTCGCGCCGCTGGCAGGCGAACCGGCCGCTGGCGATGGGCCGTTTCCGCATCAAGGACACGAAAGTCTACGGAGCCACGCTCAACGCCCCGCAGGCGATGATCCACTCGTCCAACATCGTCACCGCGCAGATCGCCGATGAAGTCGGCCCGGGGCGGATGAAGGAGGTGATGGCAAATCTCGGCTTCAACGAGCGGCCCTATATCGAGCTGCCCGCGCGCGGCTTTCCCATTTGGCCGAGTGGCGAATGGCCCAGGCTGCGCAACATGACCGTCAGCTATGGTCACGGTATCGCCGTCACGCCGCTTCACCTCGCCAGCGCCTATGCCGCGCTGGTGAATGGAGGCGTGTGGAGGCCGGCGACGCTGCTCAAGCTGCCGGAGGGAGAGGCGCCGCGCGGCCGCCGAGTGTTCAAGGAGAGCACCAGCGCGCAGATGAACAAGATCCTGCGCATGATCGCCCTTTACGGCACGGGCCGCCACGCGGATGCGCCGGGCTTCCGAGTCGGGGGCAAGACCGGCAGTGCCGAGAAACCGGGCGCGGGCGGATATCGCCGGACGACGCTGGTCTCCACCTTCGCCTCCGCCTTCCCGATGGACGATCCCAAATATGTCGTGATCATCATGTATGACGAGCCGAAGGGAACGGTGGCGAGCTCCTACCAGCGCACCGCTGCCTGGAACGCGGCGCCCACGGTGAAGCGGCTGGTCCCGAGGATCGGCCCCTTGCTCGGCGTCTATCCGGACGAGACGCGCGAGATCGACCTCGCCAGTGTCGCGCATCTTGTCGGGAAGTCGGAGAAATGAACCTTGCCCGGCTCGTCGGGGCGGTGGGGATGGATGCGGGCGCCCATGGCGAAAGCCAGGTGACGGGCTTCGCGATCGATCACCGCAAGGTCGCGCCAGGCACGGTGTTCGGCGCCTTCCAGGGCCTGCGCGTGAATGGCGAGGACTTCATTGAGGCGGCAGTATCGGCGGGCGCGGTGGCGGTCGTCGCCCGTCCCCAAGCGCGGGTGGAGAATGCCGCCCATCTCGCCGACCCGGAGCCGCGCCGCGCCTTTGCCCGTCTGGCCGCGCAATTCTTCCGGCCGGTTCCGGGAACGGTGGTCGCCGTCACCGGCACCAACGGCAAGACCTCGACGGTCGAGATGGTGCGGCAGATCTGGCGGCTGATGGGCCATCGCGCTGCGTCCATCGGCACGTTGGGAGTGACGACGCCGGATGAGAGCGTCTCCACCGGCCTCACCACGCCAGACATCGTCACCTTCCTTTCGAACATGACCGGCCTTGCGCGCGAAGGTGTGACCCACGTCGCTTACGAGGCGTCGAGCCACGGCCTCGCGCAGTTCCGCAACGAGGGGCTGCCTGTCGCTGCCGCCGCGTTCACCAATCTCAGCCGCGACCACCTCGATTACCACGCGGACATGGAGGATTACTTCACCGCGAAGATGCGCCTGTTCACCGAAGTGGTGGACGATGGCGGCACGGCGGTGGTGTGGTCCGACGATGCCTGGTCAGCCAAGGCGCTGGAGGTGGCGAAGGGGCGCGGCCTCAAAATGCTCTCGGTCGGCGAGGCGGGAGAGGACATCCGCCTGCTCGCGCGCAATCCGGCACAGCTGGGTCAGGACCTGCTCGTCGCCCATGGTGGCGTCGAGCACAAGGTGACGCTGCCGCTGATCGGCGCATATCAATCGGCGAACGCGCTTGTGGCGGCGGGGCTGGCCATCTCGACGGGAGGGGAGCCCGCGCGAGTGTTCGAGGCTCTTGGCCGCCTTCAGCCGGTGCGCGGAAGGCTGGAGCGGGCGGCGATCACCGCCAGCGGCGCGCCCATCTATGTCGACTACGCCCATACGCCCGACGCGCTGAGTGCGGCCATCCATGCCCTGCGCCCGCATGTCGCGTCCGGGGGTCGGCTGATCGTCGTGTTCGGCGCCGGCGGGGACCGCGACCGGGGCAAGCGCTCCGCCATGGGCCGGATCGCGGCCGAGCAGGCCGATCTCGCCATCGTCACCGATGACAATCCGCGTGGCGAGGACCCGGCAGCCATTCGTGCGGAAGTGTTGGCCGGTGCCGGATCTGCCGCACGCGAAATTGGAGACAGGCGCGAGGCGATCGGCGCTGCCATTGCTCAGGCAGGAGAAGGCGACATCGTGCTCATCGCCGGGAAGGGGCATGAACAGGGCCAGATCATCGGCGCGGGTGACGATCAGCGCATCCTCCCGTTCGACGATGTGACGGTGGCGCGCGAATGCGCCGGCGAGGTGGCGGAGGCGGCACGATGAGCGCCTTGAAGCCCCTGCGCTGGCCCGCCGGCAGCGGTTCCCGCCGTCACCTCGCGCTGTGGAGCGCTGACGAGATCGCCGCGGCGACCGGCGGCACCGCCAGCGGAGATTTTCAGGTCGCGGGCGTCGAGATCGATTCCCGCGACGTGCGTTCGGGCGATCTGTTCTTCGCGCTGAAGGGCGAGAGCACCGACGGGCACCGCTTCCTCGACAAGGCCTTCGCCAATGGCGCTGCGGCGGCGGTGGTCGATCGGCCCATTGCGGAGCCGCATGTGCTGGTGCCGGACACCAATGCGGCGCTCGAAGCATTGGCGGCTGCCTCTCGGCAGCGGGCGTGGGAGAAGTCCGGCGCGCGGATTGTCGGCGTGACCGGCTCGGTCGGAAAGACGGGCGTGAAGGAGGCGATTTTCGCCGCCCTGCAACGCCATTGCAACGGCACCGCACACCGCTCTGTTCGCTCTTATAACAACCATGTTGGCGTGCCGCTCAGCCTTGCGCGGATGCCGGAAAGCAGCCGCTATGGCGTGTTCGAGATGGGCATGAACCATGCGGGCGAGATCGCCGGGCTGACCGCTCAGGTGCGCCCTCACGTCGCCGTCATCACTACCATCGCCCCCGCTCACATCGAGAATCTGGGCAGCGAGGAAGCGATTGCGGATGCCAAGGCGGAAATCTTCGCCGGTCTAGAGAAGGGTGGTACGGCGGTGATGCCGGCGGATAGCCCCCACTTCGCCCGCCTGCGCGATGCGGCGTTGGCAAATGGGGCGAAGGTGCTCTCCTTCGGCGCCTCTCCGGATGCCGAAATGCGGCTGATCGATGCCGTACCCGCCGCCAATGGCGGTTCGCTCGTCACAGCGGCTCTGGGAGATCGGCACCTGTGCTGGTCGGTTGCCGCGCCCGGCGCGCATTGGGTCGAGAACTCACTCTGCGTCATGGCCGCCGTTCATGCGGCCGGCGGCGATCTCGGTGCAGCCGGGCTGGCGCTGGCGGAAATGGGCGGGCTGAAAGGGCGTGGCGCCCGCCACCGCATCCCCGTTCCCGGCGGGCATGCGCTGTTCATCGATGAAAGCTACAACGCCAACCCCGCCTCCATGCGCGCCACGCTCGCGCAGCTTGGCCAGACGCCTGCGACGAGGCGCGTCGCCGTGCTGGGCAGCATGAAGGAACTGGGCGATTTCAGCCCCGCCTTCCATGCCCAGCTCGCCGAGCCGATTGCGGAGGCGGGGGTCGATTACGCCGTGCTTGTGGGAGAGGAAATGCGCGTGCTTGTCAGTGAGTTGGGGAAAGCGGGGGCGCTTGCGCTTGGCAAGCCGCAGCACTTTGCCCATTGCGCCAATCCTGGCGAGGCAATTGCCGCGCTGGAGGAATGGGGCCTGGCTGGCGGCGACGTGGTCCTCGTCAAAGGCTCGAACTCTGTGGGGCTGGCGAGGGTGGTTGCCCATTTCGCCGCCCGAGAAGGCTGACCGGCTGCAATGCTCTACCTGCTGGCCCAATGGCTGGAATTCGAAGGCCTCTTCAACCTCGTGCGGTACCAGACCTTCCGCGCGGGAGCGACGCTGCTGACGGCGCTGGCGATCGGCCTGATCATCGGGCCCCGCTTCATCAACATGCTGCGCGTGCGGCAGGGGAAGGGCCAGCCGATCCGCGAGGACGGGCCGCAGACGCACCTCGCCAAGCGCGGCACGCCGACGATGGGCGGGCTGATGATCCTGACATCCCTCGTTGTCTCGATGCTGATCTGGATGGACCCGTTCAGCCCATTCGTGTGGGCGTGCCTGGCGGTGACGGCCGGCTTCGGCATCATCGGCTTCCTCGACGATTTCGACAAGGTGACGAAGCGCAGTCACAAGGGCGTTTCCGGCCGCACGCGGCTGATCCTCGAATTCGTGGTCGCGGGCATCGCCGCCTGGATCATCGTCAGCCAGATCAGCACCAATCTCTACGTGCCGTTCCTCACCGGCTATTCCATCCCGTTGGGGCCGTTCTATTTCGTGTTCGCCGCCACGGTGATCGTCGGCTTCGGCAATGCGGTGAACCTGACGGACGGCTTGGATGGCCTCGCCACCATGCCGGTGGTGATCGCGGCGGGTGCCTTCCTGCTGATCTGCTACCTCGTGGGACGCGTCGACTATTCCGCTTATCTCGGCATCCCGCATGTGCCGGGCGCGGGTGAGCTGGCCGTCTTCTGCGCTGGCATTATGGGGGCGGGGCTGGCCTTCCTTTGGTTCAACGCGCCGCCCGCCGCCGTGTTCATGGGCGACACCGGATCGCTGGCACTGGGCGGGGCGCTGGGCGCCATCGCCGTCGCCGCGCATCATGAGATCGTGCTGCTGATCATCGGCGGGCTGTTCGTGATGGAGACTGCGAGCGTCATCATCCAGGTCTTCTGGTTCAAGCGCACCGGCAAGCGCATCTTCCGCATGGCGCCGATCCACCACCATTTCGAGCAGCTCGGCTGGAAGGAGTCGACGGTCGTGATCCGCTTCTGGATCATCGCCATCGTGCTCGCCGTGCTTGGCCTTGCGACGCTGAAGCTGCGGTGATTACGAGCAGCGCCTTTCGCGGCAGACGCTACGCGGTGCTGGGGCTGGCGCGATCCGGCATGGCCAGTGTCGAGGCGCTGCTGGCGAGCGGCGCCGAGGTGACGGCGTGGGACCGGCGGGACGAGCCGCGCGAAGCGCTGGCGGCGCGGGCGCTGCCGGGGCTGACGCTGGCGGACCCGCTGGCGATCGACCTGCGCGGCTTCGATGGGGTCGTGGTGTCGCCTGGGGTGCCGCTCAACACGCATCCGATCGCTGACAAGGCGCGGGCGGCCGGGGTTCCGGTGATCGGCGACATCGAGTTGTTCGCGCTCGCCCGCGCGGACCTGCCGCCGCACAAGGTGGTGGGGATCACGGGCACCAACGGCAAGTCGACCACGACGGCGCTGGTGCATCACATCCTCAAGACCGCCGGGCTGCCTACGAGGATGGGCGGCAATATCGGGCTGCCGATCCTGGGGCAGGAGCCGCTTCCAGAAGGCGGCGTCTATGTGCTCGAGCTTTCCAGCTATCAGCTCGACCTGACGCGCAGCCTCGCTTGCGACGTGGCGGTGCTGACCAACATCACGCCGGACCACCTCGACCGATACAGCGGCTTCGACGCCTATGTTGAATCCAAGCTACGGCTGTTCGCGATGCAGGATCCTGCGCGGGATCATGCGGTGCTCGGGGAAGCGCGCCTGGGCGAGCGCTGGATCGCGCCGCGCGTGCCCAACACCAACCTGTGGCTGGCGCTGGACTATCGCGACCGCCAGCCGAACTGGCCTTCGCTCCAGGGGCCGCACAACCACCAGAACGCCGCCTGCGCCATCGCGACCTGCGAGGCGCTGGGGCTTCACGATGATGCGATCGAGCAGGGCCTCCGCACCTTCCCCGGCCTGCCGCACCGGATGGAGCGGGTCGGCGAATTCGGCGGCGTGCTGTTCGTCAATGACAGCAAGGCGACCAACCCGGCCTCGACCGCGCCGGCGCTGGCGGCCTATCCGCCGCACCCGGACAAGCGCCTGCACTGGATCGTCGGCGGCCTGCCCAAGGGCGACAACCTCAACGAGTGCGTGCCGTGGTTCGACCATGTCGCGGCCGCCTACACGATCGGCGAGGCAGGGCCCCTGTTCTCCGAACTGCTGAAGCCGCACATGAAGGTGGAGCGGGCGGAGATGATGTGCGAGGCGGTGCGCCGCGCCATCGCCGCCGCCCATCCGGGGGATGTGGTGCTGCTCAGCCCGGCCTGCGCCAGCTTCGACCAATTCCGCGATTACGAGACGCGCGGTGAGTTCTTCCGCCAGCTGGTGATGGGCCTCGCCGGGGGCGACGAAGAAGCCGCCCGTCAGGCGGAGGCGGAGTGCGCAGGAAGGCGGATCGCATGAACACCGCGCGCCCCTACATTCCGCGCCCCGGCGTCCGCTCTCTCAGCACTCCGCACTTCCCGCGCACACGCAAGCAGCAGCTGCGCATCTGGTGGCGCGAGATTGACCGTGTCCTGCTGACGATGGTCCTGCTGCTGATGGCGGTCGGCGCGGTGGCGGTGGCGGCGGCCTCTCCCTCCAGCGCGCGGCGTCTGTCCGGCGCGGCGGGCCAGCTGGCGGATCTGCACTTCTTCTGGCTGCATCTGGGGTTTCAGGGGCTGGGGCTGCTCGTGCTGATCGGCACCGCGCTTCTGCCGATGGTTTGGGTGCGGCGCGGAGCCATCCTGTTCGCAGGCGTGATGCTGCTGGCGCTGGCGTTGGTGCCCTTCGTCGGCAGCGAGGTGAACGGCGCGCGGCGCTGGCTCGATGTCGGCATTCGCTTCCAGCCCAGCGAGTTCCTGAAGCCGGTCTTCGTGATCGTCACCGCCTGGATCCTCAGCTGGCGGCTGCGCGACCCGGACCTGCCGGTGATCCAGATCAGCGGCGCACTGCTGGGGCTGATCGTCGCGTTCATGATGCTCCAGCCGAACCTGGGCGATGCGATCCTGTTCGTGGGCGCGTGGTTCGTGCTGGTGATGCTGGGCGGCCTGCCGATGAAGCGGATTGGCGCGCTGGGGGGCGTCGGCATCGCGCTGCTGGTGCTGACCTACCTGCTCTATGACAATGCGCGGCACCGCATCGACAGCTTCCTTGGCGGCGGCACGGCGTATGACCAGGTGGATCTTGCCGCGCGCACCATCATGGCGGGCGGCTGGACGGGCACCGGAATGTGGCTGGGCAACCGCAAGATGATGCTGCCCGAGGCGCATACGGATTATATCTTCTCGGTCGTGGGGGAGGAGTTCGGGCTGCTCATCTGCGGGCTGATCGTGCTGCTCTACCTCGCCATCGTGCTGCGCGTGCTGATCCGGCTGGTGGATGAGGACCAGCTGTTCACGGTATTGGCCGCGACCGGGCTGATTGCCCTGTTCGGCGGGCAGGCGTTCATCAACATCCTGGTCAACCTGCAGCTGTTCCCGTCGAAGGGCATGACGCTGCCGCTCGTGAGCTATGGCGGGTCCTCCACCATTGCGCAGTGCTTCCTGATCGGGTTGCTGCTGGCCATTACACGGCGAAATCCCTACCTCAGCCGCGAGACCTTCGCCCTCGGGCAAATAATCGGAGAGCGCCGGTGAGCACCGCGTCGCGCCATTTCGTGTTGGCTGCCGGGGGTACTGGCGGCCATCTCACCCCCGCCTTCGCGCTGGCGCAGGAGCTGGAGCGGCGCGGCCATCAAGTGGCGCTGATCACCGATGCTCGCGGCGCAGCAATCCCCGGGCGGCCGGACTTCCTGGACACGCATGTCCTTCCCGCAGGGCGCTTCACGAAGAACCCGCTCGGCTGGCCCCGCGCCATTGTGGCGGTGCTGAAGGGGCGTGCGCAGGCGAAGCGGCTCTATCGCGAGTTCGAGCCCACCGCGGTCGTCGGCTTCGGCGGCTATCCCGCTTTGCCGGCGCTGCTGGGCGCCGGTGGCGTTCCGACTGTGATCCATGAGCAGAATGCGGTGCTGGGCCGGGTAAACCGCCTGCTCGCCTCTCGGGTGAATGCCATCGCCACGGCGTACCCCAACGTGCAGCGCCTGCCGGAGCGCCAGGCGAAGAAGGTGCACCTTGTGGGCAATCCGGTGCGCGCCGCTGTGCTCAGCCTTCGGGAAGAGCCATATCCGCCGCTCTCGCCTGACGCACCGTTGCGCGTGCTGGTCACCGGCGGCAGCCAGGGCGCGCGCGTGCTGTCGCAGGTCGTGCCGGAGGGCTTCGCGCTGCTCCCCCCGACGCTGAAGGCTCGCCTGCGCGTGACGCAGCAGTGCCGGCCGGAGGACATCGAGGCAGTGCGCGCGCGCTATGCGGCGGAAGGCATCGAGGCGGAGCTCGCCAGCTTCTTCGAGGACATGCAGGCGCGGCTGGCAGGCACGCACCTGTTCATCGGCCGTGCGGGCGCGTCGACCATCGCGGAGCTGACAGCGGTGGGCCGCCCCGCCATCCTGGTGCCGCTTCCGATCGCGACGGACGATCACCAGACCGCCAATGCGCGGGAGATGGCGCAGGCGGGCGGCGCGCGGGCGATCCCGCAGCCGGCCTTCACGCCGCAGGCGGTGGCGCAGGCGGTGGAGGAGCTCGCAGGCGACCCCGAGGGGCTGATCGTCGCCGCTCATGCAGCATGGAATTGCGGCCGCCCGGATGCGGCGAAGGATCTTGCTGACCTGGTCGAGAGCTTCGGCGGCACCCCGCTGATGGATGTGATCCGCGTGGGGAGGGAGCCTGCGAGGGCAGCCTCATCGACCGTGCCGACCGGCGCAACGGCCACCCGGCAGCGGAGCACCGCGCCATGATGGGGGTCGCCACGGACATCGGCGTGATCCACTTCGTCGGCATCGGCGGGATCGGCATGTCGGGCATCGCCGAGGTGATGCACAATCTCGGCTATCAGGTGCAGGGTTCCGACCTCTCCGACGGGCCGAGCGTGGAGCGGCTGCGCGCGCGCGGCATCCGCGTGGTCACTGGCCATGCGAGGGAGAACCTGGGCGATGCGGCGGTCATCGTCACCTCCACCGCCGTGAAGCGCGACAATCCCGAAGTCGCCGCGGCGCTGGAGGCGCGCATCCCGGTCGTGCGCCGCGCTGAAATGCTGGCGGAGCTGATGCGCCTGAAGCGCACGGTCGCCGTCGCCGGCACCCACGGCAAGACCACCACCACCAGCATGGTCGCCACCCTGATGGAGGCGGGTGGGCTGGACCCGACCGTCATCAATGGCGGCATCATCGAAAGCTACGGCTCCAACGCCCGGCTCGGCCAGAGCGACTGGATGGTCGTGGAGGCCGACGAGAGCGACGGCAGCTTCCTGAGGCTGGACGGCACGATCGCGGTCGTCACCAATATCGACCCGGAGCACCTCGACCATTACGGCAGCTTCGACGCAGTGCGCGAGGCGTTCCTCGAATTCATCGAGAACGTGCCCTTCTACGGCGCGGCGGTGCTGTGCGTCGATCACCCCGAGGTGCAGAAGACGATCGCTCGCGTGCGGGATCGTCGCGTCATCACCTACGGCTTCTCGGCGCAAGCGGATTGGCGGGCGGAGCATGTGCGGCCGGAGGCCGGCGGCAATCGCTTCGATGCGGTGCATGTGGGGCGGGACGGCGAGCGCCGCGTCATTGCCGACGTGATGCTGCCGATGCCAGGGCGACACAATGTCCAGAACGCGCTGGCGGCCATCGCGGTCGCGGCTGAGCTCGGCTGCGATGACGAGACGATCCGTGGCGGCTTCGCCCGCTTCGGCGGCGTGCGGCGGCGCTTCACCCGCGTGGGACAGGTGGCGGGCGCGGTTGTAATCGACGATTATGCGCATCATCCGGTGGAAATCCGCGCGGTGCTCTCGGCCGCGCGCGAGTCCGCCGACAGCGGCTCCGGCGGGCGAGTGATCGCGGTGGTGCAGCCGCACCGCTTCACCCGGCTGCGGGACCTGATGGGCGAGTTCCAGTCCGCCTTCAACGACGCGGACATCGTGTTTGCCGCACCCGTTTACCCTGCGGGCGAACAGCCGATCTCCGGCGTGGATTCGGAGGCGCTCGTGGCGGGGCTGAAGGCGCGCGGCCATCGTTCGGCCTCGCTGGTGGCCGGGCCGGAAGAACTGGCGCAGCAGCTCGCAGGCCTCATAGAGCCGGGCGATCTCGTCGTGTGCCTCGGCGCGGGTGACATCACCAAATGGGCGGCCGGCTTGGCCGCGGCCGTCGAGCGCCACCGCTCTTCCGGACAGGCACTGGAACAGGCAGAGGAGGGCGCGGCGTGATCCAGCCCGACAGCCCCGTGGCCTGGACCGGCAACGCGCCCGGTTCGGAAGAGGCACACGATCACACCGGCAAGGTGCCGCAGAATGTGCGGGGCACGCTGAAACCGCAGGCGCCGCTCGACAAGCTGACCTGGTTCAAGACGGGCGGCCCGGCGGACTGGCTGTTCGAGCCTGCCGATCTCGATGATCTCATCACCTTCCTCGCCGGGCTTGATGAGGGGACGCCGGTGATGGCGCTCGGCCTCGGCTCAAACCTCATCGTGCGGGACGGCGGGGTGCCGGGCGTGGTGGTGCGGCTGGGCAAGCCGTTCGCCACGGTCGAAGTGCTGCGCGACAACGTGCTGGAATGCGGCGGCGGGGCCAGCGGCATCCTCGTCGCCTCCACCGCGCGCGATGCCGGGATTGCGGGGTTGGAGTTCCTGCGCGGCATCCCCGGAACCGTCGGCGGCTTCGTTCGGATGAACGGCGGCGCCTATGGCCGCGAGGTAGCGGACATCCTCGTCGATTGCGAAGTGGTGCTGCCGGGTGGTGAGTGCGTCACCCTGCCTGCGCGCGACCTCGAATATTCCTACCGCCATTCACGGCTGCCGGAGGGGGCGATCGTCACCTCCGCCCGCTTCCGCGGCACGCCCGGGGATCCGAAGGCCATTGGCGCGGAGATGGACCGCATCGCCGCCGAGCGCGAGCAGTCGCAGCCTCTGCGCAGCAAGACCGGCGGCTCCACCTTCAAGAACCCGGAAGGCCGGAAGGCCTGGCAGCTGGTCGATGCGGCGGGCTGCCGGGGCCTGAAAGTCGGCGGCGCGCAGGTGAGCGAGAAGCATACGAACTTCCTCATCAACACCGGCGACGCCACCAGCGCGGACATTGAGGGGCTGGGCGAGGAAGTGCGCCGCCGCGTGTCGGAGAGCCAGGGCGTGACGCTGGAGTGGGAGATTCAAAGGGTGGGTCGTTGGTGATGGCAGGCGCTTCGATCCTCCCCCCGCTTCACATCGCCGTCCTGATGGGCGGCTGGGCCAATGAACGCTCCGTGTCGCTGACCAGCGGCAAGGGCGTGGCGGATGCGCTGGAATCGCGCGGGCACAAGGTCACACGGATCGACATGGACCGCGACGTCGCCGCCCGCATCGCCGACGCGGCGCCCGACGTGGTGTTCAACGCGCTGCATGGCGTGCCGGGCGAAGATGGCACGGTGCAGGGCATGATGGACCTGATGGGCGTGCCCTACACTCATTCCGGCCTCGCCACCTCCGTCATCGCCATCGATAAGGAGCTGACCAAGCACGCGCTGGTCCCCCACGGCATCCCCATGCCCGGCGGGCGTATCGTCGCCAGCGAGGACTTGTATGAGGCCGACCCGCTGGCCCGTCCCTATGTGCTGAAGCCCGTGAATGAGGGATCGTCGGTGGGCGTCGCGATCGTCACCGCCGAAAGCAATTACGGCAACCCCATCCGCCGCGATTCCACCGGGCCGTGGCAGCAATTCGACCGGCTGCTGGCGGAGCCCTATATCCGCGGGCGCGAGCTGACGACAGCGGTGCTCGCCGGTTCCAATGGTGCCCGCGCGCTCGGCGTCACGGAGTTGGTGCCCAAGTCCGGCTTCTACGATTTCGACGCGAAGTATACGGATGGGCTGACGGAACATGTCTGCCCCGCCAAGATCCCGCCGGAGATCGAGCGGCTGTGCCTCGATTACGCGCTGCGGGCGCACCAGCTGCTCGGCTGCCGGGGCACCAGCCGCTCGGACTTCCGCTGGGATGACGAACAGGGAGAGGACGGGCTCTTCCTGCTGGAGACCAACACCCAGCCCGGCATGACTCCGCTCAGCCTCGTGCCGGAGCAGGCGCGGCAATGCGGCATCGACTATGCCACGCTGGTCGAGCTGATCGTGAAGGACGCGCTGCACTTCTTCGGCAAGCTGCCTGCCTCGGGCACGAAGGGGAGCGGCGGCTGATGGCTGAGACGATCCGCCGCAACGCGCGTCCCGTACGGCGACAGGGCCGCAGCCAGCCCGCTGGTCGCAAGTCCCGCAAGGGCGCGAAGCAAAGCGGACTTCTGGATGCGCTGATGCGGGTGCTGCCCTTTACGGAACAGCAGCTGCACAAGGTCTTCCTCGCGCTGATCTTCGCCGCCATCGCGGCGCTGGCGCTGCTGCTCGCCAGCCTTGCCGGCCTCACGGCTCTGGCGGGAGAGCGAGCGGCGGCAGCCGTGGCCGATGCGGGGTTCGAGGTCCGCAAGGTGGAAGTGCGCGGCGTCGACCGAATGAACGAGATCGATGTCTACGAGCGCGTGCTCGGCGTGAAGGACAGGGCGATGCCGCAGGTGGACCTGAGCGAGCTTCGCGCCTCGCTTATGGAATTGCCTTACGTGCGCGACGCGCGCGTCTCCCGCCAGCTGCCGGACACGATCGTGGTCGACATCGTGGAGCGCACACCGCACGCGGCGCTACGCCGCAATGGCAATCTCGCCCTGATCGACGAGACAGGCCATGTGCTGGAGCCGATCTCCGCCGCCCATGCCAAGGAGCGGCTGGTGATCTCCGGCGCAGAGGCGGAAACGCAGGTGCAGGCGCTCGCCAGCCTGCTGGAGGCCGCGCCGCAACTGCAGGAGCAGGTGACGGAGGCGGAATGGGTCGGCAGGCGACGCTGGAACCTCACCTTCGTTACCGGCCAGGTGCTCTCCCTGCCGCAGGGGGAGGAGCGCAGCCGTGCCGCCCTCATGAGCTTCGCCGAGCTTGACGGCACGAACCGCCTGATTGGCGGGCGGGTCGCGGCGTTCGACATGCGCAACCCGGACCGCATCTACATGCGCGTGCCGGGCCGCGCCCAGGAAGCGGCCCAACTGGCCGCTCAGAAGAAGGACAGCTGATGGCGGGGGATGATCGCATCGTCCGGGTAATCGGTGCGGTGAATATCGGCTCGTTCCGCATCTCGGCCATGGTTGCCGGGGTGACGGAGAGCGGCGAGCTGACCGTGCTGGGCAGCGGGCACCGCGCCGCGCAGGGCATCAAGCGCGGCTATGTCACGGACATGGCGGCGGCAACCTACGCGGTGCGTGACGCGGTCGAACGGGCGGAGAAGCTCGCCAACACGCATGTGGAAGGCGTGTGGATCGGCTGCTCCGGCGCCGGCCTCTCCAGCAGCATCACGCCGGTGGAGATCGAGATCGGCGGCCGCCGGATCGAGGAAGAGGATATCGAGCAGCTCCTGCTCAGCGCGCGCGAGGCGCTGGAGCCGGACGGGCGTATGGTCCTGCACGCGCAGCCCGGCCTTTATTTCCTCGACGGGGCGGACGGCATCGCCAATCCGCGCGGGCTGCATGCGGAGCGGCTCGGCGTCGACATCCACGTGATGCGGGCGGAAGGCGCACCGATGCGCAACCTCAAGGAGGTGGTGCAGAATGCGCATCTGGAGGTGGAAGGCGTGGTCGCCTCGCCGCTCGCCGCAGGGCACGCCTGCCTCACGGCGGAGGAGCGGGATCTGGGCGTCGCGCTGGTGGAGTTCGGTGCGCAGGTCACCAATGTCTCCGTCCATGGCGGCGGCAACCTGCTGGGGCTGACGGCGATCGGCCGGGGCTCTGCGGACATGACGGACACGATCGCGTCTGCCTTCGGCATCCGCCGCTTCCAGGCGGAGCGGCTGAAATGCGTCCACGGCTCGGCCATCGCCAGCCCGACCGACCATCGGGAGCGGATCCCGGTCAACGGGCCGGGCGAGGAGCAGCAGGGGCCGCAGCCGCGCGGGGCGGACGAGCAGGGGCGCATCTCCCGCTCGGACCTCATCAGCACGGTGACGGGAGAGCTGGACGCGCTGGCGAGCGATATCGGTCGCGCGATGGAGAAGATGGGGTTCTCCGGCAACAATGCGCGTCAGGTCGTGCTGACGGGCGGCGGCGCGGAGCTGGCGGGTCTTGCCGATTACATGCAGGCGGCGCTTGGCCGTCCGGTGCGGATCGGCCGCCCTCCGGCGCTGAAGGGACTGGCGGAAGCGCATGCGGTTCCGGGCTTCGCCCCGCTCGCGGGACTCGTGCTCTACGCGCATGATGATCCGATCGACATCCGCACGATCGGCCCGGCGCACCAGCTTTCGCACCGCCCCGCGAGCTTCACTACGGCACTGCGTGTCTGGCGTGCGATGAAAGAATATTTCTAGCAACCACAGCGCTTTTTTCTGTTCGGGCCTGTGGATAGAGGATGGCGGAGTCCTCAACCGATAATCCGGTTTGTGGCACAAGCGCTACACGTCAACTGATCAACGCCTCCCCAGGAGAGCTAACACAATGAGCATCAATATCGGCCCCCCCTCGGTGGAGGAACTGCGTCCCCGGATTACGGTCATCGGTGTGGGCGGTGCCGGCGGCAACGCCATCGGCAACATGATCCAGGCGCAGATCGAGGGCGTCGATTTCGTTGTCGCCAATACGGACGCGCAGGCGCTCAACAATTCGATTGCGGAACATCGCATCCAGTTGGGGCCGGAAATCACGCGCGGCCTGGGCGCCGGATCGCGGCCTGAAGTGGGCCGTGCGGCCGCCGAGGAGACGGTCGAGGAGATCGAGCGGCTGCTGGAAGGCGTGAACATGGTGTTCATCGCGGCGGGCATGGGCGGCGGCACCGGCACCGGCGCGGCTCCGGTGATCGCGGAGATCGCGCGCGACAAGGGTATCCTGACCGTTGGCGTGGTGACGAAGCCGTTCCAGTTCGAAGGCACGCGCCGCATGCGCGCGGCGGAGGCCGGCATTGCCGAGCTGCAGAAGAACGTCGATACGCTGATCGTCATCCCCAACCAGAACCTGTTCCTGGTGGCCAAGGCGGAGACGACCTTCAAGGAAGCGTTCGGCCTGGCCGACGAGGTGCTGCAGATGGGCGTGCGCTCCATCACGGACCTCATGGTCATGCCCGGCCTCATCAACCTGGACTTCGCGGACGTCCGCTCCGTGATGGGCGAGATGGGCAAGGCGATGATGGGCACCGGCGAGGGCGAGGGCGCCAACCGCGCGCTCGAGGCGGCGGAACGCGCCATTGCCAACCCGCTGCTGGACGGCGTGAGCATGAAGGGCGCCAAGGGCGTGATCATCTCCATCATCGGCGGCGACGACATGCGCCTGCTGGAGGTGGACGAGGCGGCGAACCACATCCGCGAACTGGTCGATCCGGACGCGAACATCATCTGGGGTTCGGCCTTCAACCCGGAGCTGGAGGGCAAGATCCGCGTTTCCGTGGTCGCCACCGGCATCGAGTCGGATGTGGAGCAAGGCCGCGCGTCGCGCCCGCAGCAGGCCAGCCTGTCCACCGCTCGCGGGCCGCGTCGCCCGGCGGTCGGCATCCCCAGCACGCCCGAAGCAACGACCCCGGCTCCCGCTCCGGCGCCAGCCGGCGGATTGGCCCGGCCGGCCCGCTTCGCCGGAATGCGGGACGAGAAGGCCGCGCAGCCGGAGCGTGAGGAATCGGCCACACCCGTCTCCAGCGCATCCGAGCCGGAGCCGGCGGACGACCGCGCATTCGGCGCCAACCCGAGCGACGGCTATGCGGACGAATCTGAAGATCAGGTGCGCGCTCCGGCCTGGGCCGATGAAGGCGCATCGGGCCCGAACGATGCCGCCCCTGCCGGCGATGCCGAGGAAGATGACGCGCTGGAGCTGACGCTCGAAGTGGCGCAGCCCGCGCCGGCGCCTGAGCCGGTGCGCGCGCCCGCACGGGCCGCGCGGCAGGATGAGCTGCTGCTCGACGTGGCCGATCGCGCCGCACCGAGGGAGCCTGGCGCCACCTCCGCAGCCGCGGCCGCGGAGCGGCGCCGCGCCATGCTGGCAGGCAGCCGCGGCGCGTCGGCGGAGCCGGAGCGCGCTGCCGCTCCCGCCGCTGCGACCCCGCCCCGCGAACGGTCGGCCGCGCCTCGGCCCGCCCCCGCGCGGACGGGCGGGGCGAGCCTGTTCGAGCGCATGGCCGGCTTCGCCCGCCCGGCACCCGCTCCGGTGGATGACGAGCCGGAGGATGAGCCGGAGCGCGCGCAGTCCGGTTCGTCGCTGCGGATCCCGCGCTTCCTCGGGCGGCAGAACAACCAGTAACGAGAGCGGCGGCTGGCGTCGCCATTCGCGCGTCGTTCAGCCGCTTCGGAGCAATCGAAGGCAATGCCTCGTTCTGCCAAGCGTCCCGACAGCGGGAGGTGGTCCGGTGCGGACAGCCGCGCCGTGGCCGCAGCCCTGTTGCTGCCGTTCGCCATCTCTCTGACACCGCCCGCGCTGGCGCAGGCGGTCATCCAGCCTGTGCCCGATCCGGCGGCGGGGGCCCTGGCGGAGGCGTTGCGGACTCTCGCGCGCAACCCGCAATCGCTGGAGGCGCTGATCGCGGCCGGCGACGCGTCCCTGCGGTTGGACGATCTGGAGGCGGCGCTCGGCTTCTTCACCCGCGCTGAGGCGGCGGCTCCAACCGATGGCCGCGCCAAGGCGGGGCGGGCTTCGGTCCTGGCCCGGCGCGAGCAACCGGTGGAGGCGCTGCGCCTGTTCGCGGAGGCGGAGCGGCTTGGCGCGCCGATGGTGATCTATGCCGCGGACCGGGGCCTTGCCTACGATCTGGTGGGCGACAACGCGAACGCGCAAGGGGCCTATCGCGAGGCTCTGTCTCAGGCGCCCGATGACGCCGTGACGCGCCGGTTGGCGATCAGCCAGGCCATCGGGGGCGACCGCGCCGCGTCGGAGGCCACGCTGTTACCGCTGCTGCAGAGGCAGGACCTCGCCGCCTTCCGCGCGAGGGCGTTCGCGCTCGCCATCCTCGGTCAGGAGGACGAGGCGGTGTCCATCGCGGAGACGATGCTGCCCGCCCGCCTGTCCAGCCGCCTGGCACCCTATTTGCGCTACATGACGCGCCTCACCCGCGCACAGCAGGCAGCCACTGCCAATCTCGGCCGCTTTCCCCGTGCCGCAGAAATCGGGCGCGATGATCCTGCAATTGCCGAGCTTGCCGGGAGCGCTTCACCCAGCGCCGCGCCACAGCCGGCCGCGCGCGGTGCAGATGCG
Organism: uncultured Erythrobacteraceae bacterium; assembly: GCA_966251025.1. Lineage (GTDB taxonomy): Bacteria > Pseudomonadota > Alphaproteobacteria > Sphingomonadales > Sphingomonadaceae > Croceibacterium. The sequence goes on from CBINJM010000001.1 coordinate 485,511, forward strand.
CGCCTGGTTCCGAGCGGAGCGCCGATGGGCTCGCGCCGTCGCGGGCAGGAAGCGACGGCTCCGGCTCCCACTCGGGCTCCGGCGCCCACACAGTCGTCTCCCGCTCCGGCCCCGGCGCCGACACAGCCTCCTCCGGCAGCCGCGCCTCAGCAGGCGCAGGTCAGCCCCTCTGCGGAGCTTCCGCCCGTCGATGCGGCTCCCGCGCAGCCAAGTGTCGCCGGGCCTGTCGTGCAGCCGCTCCCGCCTGCGGTGGAAGAGCCGGCGGTGCAGCCGCAGCCCGCTTCCAGCCCTCCTGCGCTCGCCGCTTCGACACCCGCTACCGCACCCGCCGCCGCGCCGGCGCCCCGGCCTGCCGAACCCGCTGCTCCCCCGGTGCAAACGGTCCAGCCAGATCTTGCCTCAGCCTTCGCCGATCTCGCGCAGGCACCACGGCCTCGCCCGGCCGCCGGTGCTGCGGGCGCGGTGGACATCACCACGATCGAGCCGCGTCGCGAAACGCCGCGTCCCCCACCGCCGCCTCCGCCCCCGCCGAACCCGCGCCGTGAATGGGTCCAGCTCGCCACCGGCCGCAATGCGGATGCGCTTGCCTTCGATTGGCGGCGGATCAAGCGGGCGGCGGACGGAGCGCTCGACAAGGACAGGCCCCATCTCGCCGCCTGGGGTGACCGGACGCGCCTCCTCATCGGGCCCTTCGCCAATGCGGCGGAGGCGCAGGCCGCGGTCCGTGCGCTCGCCGGCGCAGACATTGATTCCTTCCGCTTCACCAGCGCGGAAGGCGAGGAAGTCCGCCCGCTCGATTGAAATTCCGACAGTTTGTGCACACCTTGCCAACAGGCTTGTCGGCTTATGCCCGACACGTTCGCGAGGTCGCATTGCCTAGCCGATGCCGCACATCGCATTGGCACCGCATGAGTGATCGACAGGGGAACGGAGATGAATAGCGTGCGCCAGGAGATCGAGGAGCCGGAAGACGCCGCGCCGGTCGATATGCTGGCGCAGTTGTTCGAGGCGAATGGCTGGCCTTGCGAGTTCGTCAGCGACGACGAGATCAGCGGAGAAATCCAGGGCAGCTGGACCACCTATCAGCTGCGCTGCATCTGGCGCGCGGAGGACCGCGTGCTCCAGCTGCTCTGCCTGCCGGAGATCCGCGTGCCGGATGTCAAGCGCCGCCATGCCTATGAACTTCTGGCGCTGGTCAACGAGCAGCTGTGGCTCGGCCATTTCGACATCTGGTCCAATGGCGGCATGCTGCTGTACCGTCACGGCCTGGCGCTGGGCGATGACGGGCTGCTGAGCCTGCCGATGGCGCAGCTGGCGGTGGAGACCGCCGTTTCCGAGTGCGACCGCTTCTACCCGGCGTTCCAGTTCGTGCTGTGGGGCGACAAGAAGCCGAAGGACGCGCTGGAAGCGGCGCTGGTGGATCCGGCCGGCGAAGCCTGAGGCGCGGTCCATGCAGTTGAACAGCATCCTCATCATCGGCTGCGGCAATATGGCCGGCGCCATGCTCGATGGCTGGCTCGCGTCAGGCGTGCCGGCGGACCGCTTCACCGTGGTCGATCCTCATGCGAAGGAACCGCGAACCGGCATCCGCTGGCTCGACGCTGTGCCGTCGCAGGAGCGGTTCGACGCGGTGCTCCTCGGCATCAAGCCGCAGGGCCTGGGCGATGTCGCGCCGCACGTGGCGCCGCTTGCGGGCCGTGAGACCATGGTGCTGTCGATCCTCGCCGGAGTGGAACTGGCTGTTCTGGCCGAGCACTTCCCGCAAGCCTCCGGGTGGGCGCGGATCATGCCCAACCTCGCCGCCGCGCTCGGGAAGTCGCCGCTGGCGCTGGCCGCGCAGGGCCTCGACAGCGAAGCGCGGGACACTGTCACCGCGCTGCTCGATCCGCTCGGCACGGCGGAATGGTTCGAAGAGAGCGCATTCGACGCTGTCACCGCGCTCGCCGGGTCCGGCCCGGCCTTCGTCTACCGCTTCATCGATGCGCTGGCGAAAGCCGGGGCGGAGATCGGCCTGCCCCAGGACAAGGCGGCGCGGCTCGCGCTGGCGACGGTGGAAGGTGCCGCGGCGCTGGCTTCTGCCAGCCCGCACGATCCCGGCGAGTTGGCCCGGCGGGTGGCCAGCCCCGGCGGGGTGACTCAGGCGGGGCTCGACGCGCTGGATGAGGGCGATGGCCTGAACAGGCTCATCCAGCACACCTTGCGCGCCGCGCGGGATCGCAGCGCCGCGATGGCGGCGGAGGCGAGGGCGCGCAGCTGATTGCCGCCGTTTATTGCAAAGTGTTGCTGGACTCGGCCGTGTCCGGTTTTGCTTGAATGGAGCGGGCAAGATGCCGATATTCGGCTCTGAGCGGCCCGCCAAGTGAGGCCGCCCAAAACGGAGTTTGGGATCAATGGCAGACTGGAACGACCCCCGGGCGCCCCGTCAGGGCTTCGGCCAGGGCTTCGGAGCGTCGCCGAGTCAAACGGGTGATCTTGCAGGCCGCACGACGTTCGATGCGGGCCTTCGCAAGCATATGCTCTCTATCTACAACTACATGGCGTCGGGCGTCCTGCTGACGGGCATCGTCGCGATGCTGACGGCGCAGTCCGGACTGGCCTATCAGTTCGCGCAGGGTCCGCTGATGTGGATCGTGGCGCTGTCGCCGCTGGCGATCGTCTTCGCGATGAGCTTCGGCATCAACAAGTTCTCCACCGGCACCATCCAGGCGCTGTTCTGGGGCTTCGCGGTGCTGATGGGCCTGTCGCTGTCGACGATCTTCCTCGTCTACACCGGCGCTTCCATCGCCGCGACGTTCTTCGCCACGGCCGGCGCCTTCGCGGGGCTGAGCCTGTTCGGCTACACCACGCAGAAGGATCTTTCGGGCTGGGGCAGCTTCCTGATCATGGGCGTGATCGGCCTGATCATCGCCAGCCTGATCAACCTGTTCCTGCAGTCCGAGGCGCTGATGTGGGCGGTGAGCTTCATCGGCGTGCTGATCTTCGCGGGCCTGACCGCCTATGACACGCAGCGGCTGAAGACGGAGTACCTCCAGATCCAGCGGATGAAGGTGACCAACCCCGGTGCGGTGGCCGCCTACCCGATGGGCAAGATGGTGGTGATGGGCGCGCTGTCGCTCTACCTCGACTTCATCAACATGTTCCTGTTCCTGCTTCGCTTCATGGGGTCCTCGCGCGAGTAAGCTCTCGCGCGCGGCCGCATTCGGCGCGGCAGCGATTGGCTTCAGGGTGCCCGGGGTGCAAAACTGCACCTCGGGCATTTTCTTTAGCTCTTCCAGTGATTAAGGATCGTGCCGAAAATGCCGGCACGCTGGCCCGCCGCAGCGCGGGCGGCCGCGAAGGGAAGGGTGGCGTTACATGAATTCGAGTTGCCGCGATTGGCTGATGAAGGCGATGGTCGCCGGGCCTGTGGTGTTCCTCGCGGCCTGCGCCACGCCGCCTCCGCCGCCCCCGCCGCCTCCGCCGCCTCCGCCGCCCCCGCCAGCCCCGGTGGAGGTCATCCCCTATCGGCCGATTCCGCCGGCGGGCGCGGCCTACCGGATGGAGATCCCGCGCGTCGGGCCTGATGGGCGCCGCCTGACGATCAATAGCGGCCTCGATGATGACCTCACCATCTGGCACTTCCGGTCCGCGCTGAATGTGGCGGCACTGAACTGCTCGGACCCGGTGCACGCACCGATCACCGAGGCCTACGGCACCTTCCTCAAGAAGTATGACCGGCGCCTGCGCGCGGCCAACACCGCGATCGAGAAGCAATACCGGACGCAGGCGAGCACGCAGCGCGACGCGCTCAAGCTGCGTGAAGCGAAGATGACGCAGGTCTACAACTACTTCGCCAATCCGGGCGCGCGGCAGGAATTCTGCAACGAGGCGCTGGCCGTCTCGAACGAGGCATTGGCCTCTCCACCGGAAGATGTGTTCGCCTTCGCGAGCGGCGCCCTGGCACGGTTCGAAGCGGTGTTCGACGGGTTCTTCCGCGCGTACGAGCAATATGAGGTCGATTCGGCCGCTTGGGATGCGCGCTACGGCCAGCGCTATGGCGCCTCCCAGCCGGGCTGGGTCGCCCTTCACGGCGTCACGCAGCCGAGCGTCGGCAGCGGGCTGGTCGAGCTCAGCGCCCCGCAGATCGCGGGTGAAGTGCGCGATCCGGAAACGGGTGGTGTGATTCCCGTCATCCCGCAGGAGAATGTGGGAGCGATTCCTGTCGTGCAGCCCGTGCCGCAAGACGGGGATGCTGGCGGCAACTAGCGGGATTGGGGGCACAATCCGCGTCGTCTGGTGCGACGCAGATTTGCCCTTCCAACCGCGCATCCTTTTCGCTAGGAGGCGCGCTCTTCGCGGGGAGCACTCCTGCGGAGCGATACTGGGACGGGGCCGTAGCTCAGCTGGGAGAGCGCGTCGTTCGCAATGACGAGGTCAGGGGTTCGATCCCCCTCGGCTCCACCAGGTCGACAGACTCACATTCATCCGGGGGATGAATTTGGCTGACGACCTCCCAAGCGATTGCGCCGGGTCACGGCGCCGCTTGGCGTCGGTACGATGGTTTGTTGCTGAACCATTCTGCTTTCGAACTTTAGCGGCAGCAGCGGCCAGATGCTCTTCCGGAGCGCTCGGAGGGCATTTTCTGCCACGCTTGCACAGCGCGAGCACGCCGGCGCGCAGGCGTTGCAATCCGGTTGCAAGTGGCTTTCAAGCCGATGCACTTGCCGTTCAAATGCGCCTGTTCGCTGGCGCAATCCTCTCTCTCACCCTATCTGGGCAGCCATGCATTTTCTCGACCAGGCAAAGATCTATCTGCGTTCCGGCGCCGGCGGCCCCGGCGCGGTCAGCTTCCGGCGCGAGAAGTTCATCGAATATGGCGGGCCTGACGGCGGTGACGGCGGCAGGGGCGGCAGTATCATCCTTGAGGCTGTTCCCGGCCTCAACACGCTGATCGACTTCCGCTATTCCCAACATTTCAAAGCCCCCCGCGGCGGCCACGGCATGGGCAAGAACCGCACCGGCAGGAGCGCGGAAGATCTCGTGATCCAGGTGCCCGTCGGCACGCAGGTGCTCGATGAGGAGCGGGAGGAGGTGCTGGCCGACTTCACCGCACCAGGCCAGCGCGTCGTGCTGCTGGAAGGCGGCATGGGCGGCCGTGGCAATGCCAGCTACAAGACCTCCACCAACCGTGCCCCTCGGCAGCACCAGCCCGGTGAGGCGGCGCAGGAAATGTGGGTTTGGCTCCGCCTGAAGCTGCTGGCCGATGCCGGCTTGGTGGGTCTGCCGAATGCCGGCAAGTCGACCTTCATCAACCAGGTGTCGAACGCGCGCGCCAAGGTGGGAGACTATGCCTTCACCACCCTGGTGCCCAAGCTGGGCGTCGTGCATCACCGTGATCGCGAGTTCGTCCTGGCGGACATCCCCGGTCTCATCGAAGGCGCGGCGGATGGCGCGGGGATCGGGGACCGTTTCCTCGGCCATATTGAGCGCTGCCGCGTGCTGATCCACCTGGTCGACATCTCCGGCGCGGACCCTGCCGAAGCCATGCAGGTCGTGGAGCGGGAGCTTGAAGCATACGGTGACATCCTGGTGGACAAGCCGCGGCTGATCGCACTGAACAAGATCGACCTCGCCGATGCGGAGCTTGCCGAAGGCTTCGCGGCCGAACTCCGCGCGGCCGGGGCGGGCAAGGTGTTTCCGATCTCCGGCGCCACCGGCCAGGGCATCGATGCGCTGCTGGACGCGGTTCTCCAGCATCTGCCCGCCCGCACTGTCACCGAGGCACCGCGCGGGATCGAGACAGAAGAGGCTGACGCGGAGGAACGCCCCTGGTCTCCCCTCGACTGAGCGGGATTCCTTCTGCGCGAGGCATCGGCTAAGCGCCCCGCATGACGATCGCCCGCCTCGCCGACCTGTTCGACCCGCTCACCGCCAAGACCCTCGTCCTGAAGGTCGGGTCCGCGCTGCTGTTCGGGCGGGGGGGCGTTCCGGAGAGGGAATGGCTTGCTTCGCTCGTCGCGGAGATCGCGGAGGCGCGAAAGCGCGATCAGCGGGTGATCGTGGTCAGCTCCGGCGCCATTGCCTTGGGTGCGGCTCGCCTCGGGCTGGAGAAGGGCGGGCGCGGCAGCCTTGCGGATGCGCAGGCTGCGGCGGCTGTGGGTCAGATCGCGCTGGCGGGCTTGTGGTCGGAGCTGCTGGCTGAGCACGGCCTCACCGCTGCTCAGCTGCTGCTGACGCTGGAGGATCTTGAGGATCGGCGACGTTACCTCAATGCGTCGGCGACTTTGGGACGGCTGCTCTCCGCCGGGGCCGTGCCGGTGATCAACGAGAACGATTCGGTGGCGACCGAGGAAATCCGCTTCGGCGACAATGACCGGTTGGCGGCGCGGGTGGCGCAGGCGGCGCATGCTTCTGCCGTCGTGCTGCTGTCCGACGTGGACGGCCTTTACGACCGCGCGCCGAGCGATCCTGCGGCGAAGCTGATGCCCCGCATCGAGGGCGTGACGCAGGCGGTGCATGCGATGGCGAGCGGCTCTTCGGGTTCGGGCCTGGGGAGCGGTGGAATGACCTCCAAGCTGCAGGCGGCGGAGATCGCCACCCGCGCAGGGATCACGCTGGCGATCGTCAACGGGAAGTACGCCCGGCCGCTGGAGCGCGCCACCGGCGGCGACATCGGCACCCTGTTTCTTCCCACGCGCCGCGACCGCGGTCGCAAGGCATGGTTGGGCGGACGCCAGCGGATGAAGGGGACGCTGGTGGTCGATCCCGGCTGCGCGGGTGCCCTCCTGCGGGGCGGCAGCCTCCTAGCAAGCGGGATTACCGGCGTTGAGGGCACGTTCCGCCGCGGCGATCCGGTCGGCGTGTATGATGCCGATGGCAAGCCGGTGGCACAGGGCCTTGTCGAATATGCCGCTGCGGAGATCCAGCGCATCAAGGGCCGGAGGAGCGAGGATCACGCGGAACTGCTCGGCTATGCACCCCGATCGGCTGTCATCCATCGCGACCAGTTGGTGCTGCTTTGAGCAAGGCCCCGCTGGTTACGGCGCCGCTCGCGGTGACCGGCGCGACGGGCTTTGTGGGGCGGGCGCTGCTTGAGCAGACATGCGGAAGGCGCATCCCCGTGCGGGCACTGGCCCGGCGGGAACAGGCGCCCTGCGGAGGTGTGGAATGGCTGAGGGGCGACCTTGCCGATGAGGAAGCTCTCGGGCGGCTGGTGATGGGCGCGAGCGCGGTGCTGCACGTCGCCGGGGTGGTGAACACGCCCGACCCGATGGGATTTCACGTCGGTAACGTCACCGGCACGGAAACTCTGGTGGAGGCGGCCCGGAAAGCGGGGGTGCGGCGCTTCATCTTCGTGTCCTCGTTGTCGGCGCGCGAGCCGGGCCTTTCCGCCTATGGCCGCTCCAAGCGCCAGGCCGAGGAGGTTGTCCAGGCGAGCGGTCTTGAGTGGACGATCGTGCGGCCGCCCGCCATCTACGGCCCCGGAGACCGGGAGATGCTGGAGCTGTTCCGCGTTGCGCGCTGGGGTTTGGTGCCGATGCCGCCGCCGGGCCGAGCCTCTGTCGTCCATGTTGCGGATCTTGCGCGGCTGCTCCTGGAGCTGGTGCCCGCCTCGAATCTTACCGAAGGAAGGATTTTCGAGCCTGACGATGGCCGCGATGGCGGCTGGAGCCACCGGGAGCTTGCGGAGGCAATCGGCGCTGCGGTGGGGCGGCGCGTGTGGGTGCCGCATCTGCCGCAACGGGCGCTTCTTCTTGCAGCCCGTCTTGACCGCCTCCTGCGGGGCGACAAGGCCAAGCTGACACCGGACCGCGTCGGCTACATGTCTCATCCGGATTGGGTGTGCTCATCCGCCGAGGTGCCGCCGAGTGCGTTGTGGCGGGCAGAGGTGCCGACGGAGGAAGGGCTCGCCGAAACGGCCCGCTGGTACCGCAGCGCAGGCTGGCTCTAGCTCGCCGCCCAAGAGGCCAAAAAAAAGCCCGACCGTTGCCGGCCGGGCTTGAAAGTCTTGGGAGAGGATGCCTGAAAAGGCCTCCCCCATATGCGCCAGGGACCGGGTTGCCTCAAACGCGAATAACGCACCGGTTGTTGCGCAAGACGCAATAGCCGATGTCAAAAAGCCGGCTCGTATCCCGGCGGCAGTTCGCCTTCATCGGAGGCCGAACCTGCCGGGGTGCCGCCCGCCGGGTTGTTCGGCGAGTGGATGCCGCACTCCGTCTTGTCCCAGCCGCGCCAACGGCCCGCGCGCGGGTCTTCACCCGGAGCAACGGTGCTGGTGCACGGGGCGCAGCCGACCGACAGATAACCCTGTGCCTCCAGCGGGTGCCGGGGTAGGTCATGCTTCGCGAAATAGGCTTCCAGATCGTCCTTCGTCCAATCGCCCAGCGGGTTGACCTTGAGGCGCCCGTCTTCGACCTCGAAGCGCGGCAGGTTGGCCCTGGTCGAGGATTGGAACGCCTTGCGGCCTGAAATCCAGCTGTCGAGGCCCTGCTTGGCGCGCTTCAACGGCTCCACCTTGCGGATTTCGCAGCACCCATCGGGGTCCCACGACCAGCGTAGGCCGTTCTCATCCTTGGCGGCGAGCACCGCAGGGTCGGGCGCGACGACCGAGCTGTTCGTGAATCCCAGCCGCTCGATCAGCGTGTCGCGGTAGTCGAGCGTTTCCTGAAACATCTTCAGCGTGTCGACGAAGATCACCGGGACGGTGCGGTCCGCCTCGGCGACGAGGTGAAGCAGCACCGCGCTCTCCGTGCCGAAGCTGGAGACGACCCCGACGCGGCCCAGCGTGCCTTCCGCGAACAATTCGCGCAGCATTACCTGTACGTCCACACCGGCGAAGCGGGCGTTCAGCGCGTCCGCATCCGCCTGCGTGAAGCGCGGGCGAGGGTCGATGATGTCAAGCGCTCGACTAGCCATTCGCAAGGTCCGGGTGACGCAGCTTCCAGATCGGCACCGCACCGTCAGCCGCTTCCTGATAGACGTGCGGATAGCGGTTCAACGCTGCCTCCACGTCCGCGAGGTTCAACGGCATGTCCGGCGCAAAGCTGTCGAAGCCGCAGCGGCGCATGAACCAGACGAGATCGACCAGCACGTCGCCAGTCGCCTTGATCTCGCCCGTATATCCCATCTCGCGAAGGATGCGCGCGCTGGAGAATCCGCGTCCGTCGCGGAACTTGGGGAAGTCGATCTCCACCAGGCGCACCCGGTCCAGCACCGGGCCGAGCCGGCGCACATCGTCGCCCGCTTCGATCCGCACCGAGAAGGAGTTCGCCTGATCAAGAAATGCGTCGAGGCTCACCGCCGGTTCGTCCGGCACGGCGTCGTCGCGGAAACGCAGCGCGCCGGTGTCCCGCGCCGCCTGCGGGAGGGGGTTTCCGGAATCAGCCATAGATCGCCTCCTTGAATCCTTCCATGCCGACACGGCGATAGGTGTCGACAAAGCGTTCACCCGGCTGCCTGATGCGGCGGTACTGCTCGACGGCGCGCTCCACCGCATCCACTATGCCAGCCTCGTCAAAGCCGGGGCCCGTGATCTTCGCCTGGCTCGTGACCTCGTCACCCGATCCGCCGAGCAGGAGCTGGTAGCTTTCGCTGCCTTTCCGATCGACGCCAAGGATGCCTATATTGCCCGCGTGATGGTGCCCGCAGGCATTGATGCAGCCGGAAATCTTGATCTTCAGTTCGCCCAGATCCCGCTGGCGGTCCTGATCGGCGAACCGCTCCGCGATCTTCTGCGCGACCGGGATGGAGCGTGCATTGGCGAGGCTGCAATAATCGAGGCCCGGGCAGGCGATGATGTCCGTCACGAGGTCGAGATTGGCCTCGCCAAGACCCGCCTCGTTCAGCGCGGTCCAGACGGCGTAGAGATCCTGCTTGCGCACATGCGGCAGGACAAGGTTCTGCGCGTGGGTCGCGCGAATCTCATCGAAGCTGTAGCGCTCCGCCAGATCGGCCACGAGGTCCATCTGGTCGGCAGAAATGTCGCCGGGGATCTGCCCGATCGGCTTCAGGCTGATGTTGACGATGGCATAGCCGGGCGCCTTGTGCGCCACGACCTGCCGGTCCAGCCAGATCGCGAAACCAGGGTCCGAACGGTCGACCTCTTCCGAAAGCCCGCTCTCGAACGGGGGCGGGGCGAAGTACGCCGCGATGCGGTCATATTCCGCCTGCGGGAAATCCTCACCCATGGCCAGGAAGTGCTGGAACTCTTCCTCGACTTGGCGGCGGAATTCCTCCTCGCCCAGTTCATGGACCAGGATCTTCATCCGCTGCTTGTGGATGTTGTCCCGCCGCGCGTTGCGGTTCCAGGTGCGCAGCACGGCCTGCAGATAGGACAGGATCTGGCCCGTCGGCAGGAAGTCGCGGATTTCATAGGCGATGAAGGGCGTGCGGCCCATGCCGCCGCCTGCGAACACCTGGAAGCCGACTTCGCCTGCATCGTTCTTCACGATGCGCAGCGCGAAGTCGTGCCAGCGCAGGGCCGCGCGATCCGCCTCCGAGGCGATGACCGCGATCTTGAACTTGCGCGGAAGATAGCTGAATTCCGGCATGAACGTCGTCATCTGCCGGATCATTTCGGCCCAGGGGCGCGGATCCATGATCTCGTCCGCAGCGGCGCCGGCATATTGGTCCGCGCTGATGTTGCGGATGGATTCACCGCTGGTCTGGATCGCGTGCATCTCCACCTCGGCCAGTTCGGCCAGGATGTCGGGCGCTTCTTCCAGCTTGATCCAGTTGTACTGGATGTTCTGCCGCGTGGTGAAGTGACCGTAGCCGCGATCGTACTTGCGGGCGATATGTGCCAGCTTGCGCATCTGCGTGCTGTTGAACGTGCCGTAGGGGATGGCCACGCGCAGCATGTAGGCGTGAAGCTGCAGATAGAGCCCGTTCTTGAGCCGCAGCGGCTTGAACTGGTCGTCCGTCAGGTGGCCCTCGATGCGCCGGCGCGTCTGGTCGCGGAACTCGGCGACGCGAGCGTCCACCATTGCCTGATCGTAATTGTCGTAGCGGTACATCAAATCACCCAATTGCCGGCCGTCGGGTCGGCTGGTTTCAGCGTAAGGTCAGGGCGCACGGTCGGGCCGTAGGCGCGGATGCGGTCCTTGATGTGCGCGGGGCGGACACCACCGGCAGGATCAGGCTCTGCATCGATCGCATAGCCACCGTTCACGCGGCGGGCCGCGTCCTCGCGAGCGAGGATCGCGTCGGCCTCGTCGCCGACATCGACTGCATCCTCGATATGGATCGACCAGCCGCTGCCGTCCCACCAGACGACACGGCCGTTCTTAAGATCGTTGCCCGTCAAAATCTTCAAGCGTGCATTCCTTCAACTATTCGCGAGAGCGCCGCGTCATCCTGTCGCGTCACCTCACCAATCACGATCAGGGCGGGGCTGGCGACCTGCTCGGCCTCCACCAGGCCGGGCAAACCCGCAAGGGGGCCGCGCAGCACGCGCATCTGCGCATGGCAGGCCCGCTCGATCACCGCCAGCGGCATGTCCGGGGCGAGCCCATCCTCCATCAGCTTTTCGGCGATCTGGGGGGCAGTCTTGACGCCCATGAAGATGACGAGCGTGCGGCCTGCACCGGCGAGGCCAGCCCAGTCCTGCTCCGTCAGGCCCTTGCACTGGCCGGCGACGAAGGTGACGATGCTGGCGTGGTCCCGGTGCGTCAGCGGAATCTGCGCGGCGGCGGCGGCGCCAAGTGCGGCGGTGATGCCCGGCACGACTTCCACCGGGACACCAGCGGCGCGGCACGCCTCCGCCTCTTCGCCCCCACGGCCGAAGATGAAGGGGTCGCCGCCCTTCAGCCGGACGACGTCGCGGCCGGCCAGCGCCTCGCGCACGAGCAGCGCGTTGATCTCATCCTGAGGCATGGTGTGGCGCGAGCGGCTCTTGGCGACGGAAACAAGCTCCGCCTCTGCCGGGGCAAGGGCGAGGATATCCTTCGTCACCAGCCCGTCATGCACCACCAGCCCAGCGCGGCCGAGCAGGCGCGCGGCGCGCACGGTCAGCAGATCGGGATCCCCCGGGCCTGCCCCGACAAGGTAGACGGTGCCTATCTTTGACATGGCGGCTAAATGAGCGCGGACACCGCCCGTCGCCAGCGAGAATGGGTATGCCAGCGGTTAGGCCAGCTTTACGGCCCCAACACCTGCGCATTTGCGCTGGGTCAAAGCCCGTGGCCGCTGAGCCTGCAAGATGCGCCGACACCGACAAGGGGACATTTCGATGAAGCGCATTTCCACCCTGGCCCTCATGCCGCTCGCCCTGCTCGCCGCCTGCGGCCCCTCGGCCGACGTGGATGACGTCACCGAGACGCTTCGCCTGACAGAGGTGGCGCAGCTGGAGGCGGTCGCGGCCAAGGATGTGGACGGCGTGATGAAGCTCTACGAAGATGACGCGGTGGTGGTCGTCCCAGACACCGCACCGGTCAGCGGTGCGCCCGCAATTCGCTCCTGGTTCGAGAAGATGGTGGCGGACCCGAACCTGACGATCGAGACCAAGCCCGGGTCGAGCTGGATCGCTTCCGCAGGGGATCTGGCGGTCACCACCTATAGCGCCCGCTTTACTCATACGGACCCCACCACCGGGGAGCGGCGGACGGTGCCGATGAACAATCAGACCGTGTGGACCAAGGAGACGGGATCGTCCTGGAAGATCGCGTCGGACTACAATGTCGTCCTTCCGGACGAGGCGGGCGAGCAGCAGGTTGCCGCGGCGTCTTAGTCCGGCTGGGCCGGCGCGCCGGGAGGCTCGGGTGGAGCCTCGGCGCGCTGGGCGAGGCTCGTGATCAGGGCGCGCACCTGCTCGTTGTCGCGCAGGTTCAGGTCTCTCTGCGGGAACGGGATTTCGATCCCGTTCTCCCGGAACAGCTGCCAAAGGCGCTTGTACACATCCGAGCGAACGCCGCTCACCCCTTCTTCCGGGTCGGTGATCCAGAACCGGATCTCAAAATCGATCGAGCTATCGCCAAAGCCCATCAGCAGCACGCGCGGCTTCGGGTTCTTCAGCACACGCGGAGCTTCGCTCGCCGCTTCGCACATCAGCTTCTCGGCCAGCTCGACATCGGTATCGTAGGCGACGCCGACCGGCGCTTTCACCCGCACCTCGCGTGAACTGTAAGACCAGTTCTCCACCTGATTCACCATCAGGTTCTCGTTCGGGATCAGGTATTCCTTCTTGTCGCGGGTGACGACGGAGATGGCCCTCACGCCGATCTTCCGGATTTGGCCGAAGCTCTCGCGCCCTGATCCATCGCTCACCGCAATCACGTCGCCGGGCTTGATGGAGCGGTCCATCAGCAGGATGATGCCGGCAATCAAGTTGCCGAAGGTCTTTTGCAGGCCGAAACCGATGGCGAGACCGAAGGCGCCGGAGAACACCGCCAGCGCCGTGAGGTCGATCCCCAGCAGATCGATGCCGATGAAGAAGGCGAGCGCCCAGACGGCGATCGTTATCAGTTTCTCGCCCAGCAGTTCCTGCGACGGAGTGAGCCGAGTCAGGCGGCGCATCAGCTTGGTTCCCAAGCGCGTGGCGATGCGCGCGGCCAGGATCACGCAGATGATGACCAGCACAACCACCAGCACGCTCCACAAGGAGAAGCGCGTGTCGCCGACGGTGAAGCCGAATGCGTCCAGCCGGTCTATGAAGCTGCCGACCGTGCCGCTGTGCTCCGTCAGCTGAGCCTTCAGCGCATCGGCACCGGCGACGGCGTCCTCGCCGGGCGCCTCTGGCAATGGGGTCATGAGCGGATCGGGCAGATTGGTCGTCCCGGTGGCGGCCCGGCCGGCTTCCGCTGCCGCGAGGGCGCTCTCCGTCGGGTCGGTATCCGGCGCGCTCATGGCTTCTCCATCGCGGCGAAGGCTTGGGCGAGGTCGTTCATCAGGTCCTCAGGATGTTCCAATCCGATGGACAGACGAACGCCGAGGCGGTCAGCCGGGTCCCATGCGGCAGGCGGCCAAGGGGTTGCAGTGCGGACCCGCGCAGGGTCGAACGGGATGGCGAGGCTTTCATATCCGCCCCAGCTGAAGCCGATGCCGAACAGTTCCAGCGCATCGATGAAGCGCGCCCGGCCGGCTGGGCTGCCGCCCCTGAGGACGAAGCTGAACAAGCCACAGCCGCCGGTGAAATCCCTTCGCCAGAGATCATGTCCAGGTGCGCCGGGAAGCATCGGACAGAGGACATGCGCCACCTCCGGCCTTCCCGCCAGCCAGCCGGCGATCGCGACTGCGCTTTCCGCCTGCCGCTCCAGACGCAAGCCCAGCGTGCGCAGGCCGCGCAGGGCAAGAGCGGCATCGTCGGGCGACACGACCTGGCCCATCAGCTGATGGCGCGCGCGGAGCCGCGGGTAATGTTCGGCATTGGCGGTGACGCTGCCCATCATCAGGTCCGAATGGCCGCCGACATGCTTCGTCAGCGCCATCATGGAAACGTCGCAGCCATGCTCCAGCGCACGAAAGCCGAGCGAACTCGCCCAGGTATTGTCGAGCACGCTGACCGCGCCCCGATCTCGCGCCACGGCGGCAAGGGCGGGGACGTCGCACACCTCCAGCGTCTGGCTGCCCGGGCTCTCCAGCAGCACCGCGCGAGTGTGCTCACAGAACAGGCCGGGGAAGGCATCCAGGTCGAGCGGGTCGAAGAAGCGCGTTTCGATGCCCAGCGGTTTGAGCAGCTTGTCCGCCAGTGAGCGGCTGGGCTCGTACGCATTGTCCGTCATCAGCAGCACCTCGCCCGCATTGAGCAGGCCGATCAGCGCCCCGGCAATGGCGGCAAGGCCGCTGGGGTAGAGCAGCGTGCCGGCGGCGCCCGGCTCCATCTCCGTCAGTGCGTCGGCCAGCGCCCATTGCGTGGGGGTGCCGCGCCGGCCGTAATAGAAATGCCCGTCCTCGTTGGGCCGCCCGCGCGCCAGGTCGGCACTGTCCTCATAAAGGTGTGTGCTGGTGCGCCAGACCGGCGGGTTGATTGCCGCACCGGTCCATTCCTTGCGCCGACCGGCGGTGACGAGCTGCGTTGCAGGCTTGCGGGGACGATCGGCGGCGTCGCTCAAGCGGAGGGTTCGCTCGCTTTGGGCGTGTGCGGGTCTGCACCCCATTCGCTCCAGCTTCCGTCGTAAAGCGACACGTCGGTTTTCCCCATCCGGTGGAGCGCGAACAGCAGCACGGCCGCCGTCACCCCGCTGCCGCAGGTCGTGACCACCGGTCGCTCGAGATCCACGCCCGCCTCCTCGAACACGCGGCCGAGTTCATCAGGCTGCTTGAACGTGCCGTCTTCATTCAGCACTTCCCCGAACGGCAGGTTGAGTGAGCCGGGGATGTGGCCGCTCGCCAGGCCCTCTCGCGCCTCCGGCTCCCTGCCGGTGAAACGGCCCTCCCCGCGAGCGTCCACCACCTGCTCCTGCCCGCGCTCAAGATTGGCAAGGAGGTCCGCCTTGCTGCGGATGGAGAAGGCGGCGGGCCCGGAACGGGCGCCTTTCGCTTCGGGCGCTTGCCGGGTTCCGGCCTCCAGCGGCCGCCCTTCAGCGCGCCATTTCCCAAGGCCGCCATCGAGGATCGCAACTTCGGTGAAGCCGTGCAGGCGGAAAATGAACCAAGCGCGGGAGGAGGTCTTCACCGCGCTGTCGTCATAGATCACCACCCGGTCCAACGCGCCGATGCCGAGCTGTTGCAGCCGCTTTGCGAACTGCTCGCGATTGGGGACGGCGGATGGCACTGCGCTGTCCGGGTCGGTCCAGCTGGCGAGGTCGAGAAACCGCGCGCCGGGGATGTGCGCCTCAGCAAAGTCCGCCGCCGCGTCACGTTGCGCTGCAGGCAGGTGGGAGGAGGCATCGAGAATGACGAGGCCGGCTTCGCCAAGGCGCTCTGCCAGCCAGTCGGTAGATACCAGATCGTCCATCCCGCGACAGGTAGCTTGCGGCGAGCGAGCGGTAAACTCCTCGTCAGGCAAAGGCCCGCTGCGCCAGCTTTGGATAAATCCGCGGGCCCAGGTCCAGGCGGAAGGGCTGAAGCCCGGCGCCGGGGCGCTCCGGCGGCTGGGCCACGAGGAAGGTGCGGGTCACAGGCTGGCGCGCCGCACCCTCGATGCGGAAACGGGCGAGGGGGAACAGCAGCGTCGCGTTGCCCTGCCGGATGGGCATGATCTGGCTGAAGGGCAGGCGGAACTCGCCACTGACGATGCGGCTCTCGCCCTGCTCCAGCCGCTCGATGGAAGCCACTTGCAACGCGTTTGCATCGGGGCCGGAAAGCTGTTGCTCCCGGCTCAAATTGGCGTGCGCGGCGATCATGTCGGCGACGATGGAAAGGTTCTCGAGCGACTCCTCACCGAAATTGTTTACGAGCAAACGATAGGACAAGGCCGCGTTCATCAGCGTCAGGCTGAGGCGGAGCGGTTCCAGCTCCACGTCCAGGCCGGAGCGGTCGGTCGGCTCCGCAGCCGCTGTGGAAGCGGGAGCGGGCTGCGACTCGGGTCTTGGCTCCGTTGCTGGAACAGCGGGCTGGACTGGCGCGAGGGTCGGCCGCTCGATCTGCGGAACGGCGCTTGCACTCCGTCCGCCGGCGCGTCGGCGCAGGAGCCAGGCAGCGGCAGCCAGTGCTGCCAAGGTAAGCAGGGCGACTGCGATCCACAGCCATGGCAGCCCGCCTTCCTCCCGCCCCGCCGTGACGGCGGCCGGTGAGGACGGGAGCGGAAGCGGCGAGGCTTGCGGAGGGGCCAAGGGCCCGGCGGAGGTGCTTTCCTCCGCCTGCGGGACAGGGGATGGCGCAGGGGTCGCGGCAGGGGCCGGTGCCTGCGTCTGGGGCGGCGGAGCAGGATCACGGCGCTGGTCGGGAGCGGGTGGGCTGACCTTGGGCAGCACGACAGGCGGCGCGGTTGTCGGCACCGGGGCGGGCTGCACGGCGGCGGCGGAGGCGCTGGGCACGGGAGTTGGCGAAGGCGTGGGCGTTGGCGTCGGGCGCAGGACGTTGGTCGAGGCAGGCACGTCAGGCGCTACCGGGCCTTGCGGTGCCGGCTCGTTCTGGGGCGGATCGCGGTCCGACGGCAGGCGGAAATCGCGCAGCGAGCCGGGGGTGGCCTGAACCGCCGGGGCAAGTGCAAGCGCCACCACGGCGAGCAATGCCGAGGGGGCACGAGGGTGATCGTAGGAGAAAAGGCGCGAGCGCATGGTGCCTCTAAGCCGATCGTCCCGGCAGGTGAACAGGCTCTTAATCACAGCAGTGCAACCCGTTGAACTGCGTCGCCTTCCTGCCGCACTGCTTGCAACGCCCCGCCGAAGGGACCATTCGGCGGTCATGTCCGACCCAGAACCCGCCCAGGCCCCGCTGCATCTCGGCCGCGAGAGTCGCCTGCCGTCTTCTCCCGAGGAGGCGCAGCTCGATTACGTGCCGAATCCGCGCGCGGGAGAGCTTTATCTCGTGCGCTTCGCGGCGCCGGAATTCACGTCGCTCTGTCCCGTCACCGGCCAGCCCGATTTCGCGCATCTGGTGATCGACTACGCACCTGGTGAGCGGATCGTCGAATCGAAGAGCCTGAAGCTGTTTCTCGGTTCCTTCCGCAACCATTGCGGATTTCATGAGGATGTGACGGTGGGAATCGGTCGCCGGCTGACGGACGAGATGCAGCCGCAATGGCTGCGCATCGGCGGATATTGGTATCCGCGCGGCGGCATCCCGATCGACGTGTTCTGGCAGAGCGGCGCGCCGCCTGCGGCGCTGTGGCTGCCGGACCAGGGGGTTGCCCCCTATCGCGGGCGCGGCTGAGCTTGCCCTCACAAGCCTTGTTCGACTAGGCGCAAGACAGCCGTCCTTGGCCCTAATTATCGATCGAGGAACTCCATGCGAATTGTCATGATCGGAACCGGCTATGTCGGGCTGGTGTCGGGCGCCTGCTTTTCCGATTTCGGCCATCACGTCACCTGCGTGGATAAGGATGCCGCGAAGGTGGAGGCGCTGCTCGCCGGGCGGATGCCGATCTTCGAACCGGGGCTGGACGATCTCGTCGCGCGCAATGTCGCGGCGGGGCGTCTGGAGTTCACGCTGGATCTCGCCTCCGCGCTGCCGCAGGCGGATGCGGTGTTCATCGCCGTCGGCACGCCGTCGCGCAGGGGCGATGGCCATGCGGACCTGACCTACGTCTACGCCGCGGCCGCCGAGATGGCGGAGCATCTGCGACCCGGCACCGTGGTGGTCACCAAGTCCACCGTGCCCGTGGGAACGGGCGACGAGGTGGAGCGCATCATCCGCGAGGCGCGGCCGGACCTTGATTTCCATGTCGCCTCAAACCCCGAGTTCCTGCGCGAGGGCGCGGCAATCGAGGATTTCAAGCGGCCCGACCGGGTCGTGATCGGCGTCGATGACAAGGCGGCGGAAGAGGTTCTGCAGCAGATCTATCGTCCGCTGCTGCGCAACGAGACGCCGATGCTGGTGACGTCGCGCCGGGGCGCGGAGCTGACGAAATATGCCGCCAACGCCTTCCTCGCCACCAAAATCAGCTTCATCAACGAGATTGCGGACCTTTGCGAGAAGGTCGATGCGGATGTGCAGGACGTGGCGAAGGGCATGGGCCTCGACTACCGCATCGGTGCGCGCTTCCTGCAGCCGGGGCCGGGCTATGGCGGCTCCTGCTTCCCCAAGGATACGCTGGCGCTTCTGAAGACCGGGCAGGATTATGAGGCGCCGCTGCGGATTGTCGAAGCCGTCGTCGCCTCCAATGACCAGCGCAAGCGGAGCATGGGCCGCAAGGTGGTTCACGCGCTGGGTGGCGATCCGCACGGAAAATCGGTCGCGCTGCTGGGCCTGACCTTCAAGGCGAATACCGACGACATGCGCGATTCGCCCGCGATCTTCATCGTCCAGGCGCTGCAGGATGCGGGCATCCATGTGCGCGCCTTCGATCCGGAAGGGATGGAACAGGCGGCCAAGCTGCTCGACAACGTCACCTATTGCGAAGACCCGTATGACGCGATGCGCGACGCCGATGCGGCCGTGATCGTGACGGAGTGGGATGTCTTCCGCGCACTGGACCTCGGCCGGGCGAAGCAGCTGCTGAAGGAGCCGCTGCTGGTGGACCTGCGCAATCTTTATCGGCGCACGGACGTGGAGGAGCAGGGCTTCCGCTACATCGCCGTCGGGCGCTGAGGCGCGACCAGGGGCGAGGGCGGGTCGACTCGGTCGGCAGCAGCGTCGCTTCCGCCCGCGATAAGCCCGGCGGAGACGGACTCGAGGGCCTGCGACAGGACATTGCTCGCCAGATCGGCGACCAGGAATGCTCCGATACCGGCAATTGCGGCTACTGCGACGAAGTGCATGCGGCGGGAGGCGTTCTGGCTGCCTTGCGCCACGCTGACGATCGCGACACGCGGATCAGGGCCAGGGCGCAGAGCTGCGGCGGAGCGTCGCGGCCGGAGCCGCCGCTCCTCGGCGTTGCGGCGCCCCGGGCGGCTGGTGAGAAGATCGTTCACCGAGATCGCGTCGCTAAGAAGGACCCCGAAGCACTCGCCATCGGACCACATGACGCGCCCGATCAGCCTGTGATGGTGGCGGCAGAGTTCCACATAATCGCCGCGGCGTGGAGCGCGGGGCGAGCGCAGGCCGATCCCACGCGAGGAGATGTCGCGGATCGTGACGTCCGCCCAACCGGAATCGGTGCGGATGCGCGCGGGTGTGGTCACGCGCTTGCGTTGTTCACGCGCCTTCATGATTCCTCCCGGCGGCCAGAGTGGGCAGTCAGCCCGACCTGATGCGGGTTGTGCCGGCTTTTGCACAATCCTGGTTGAGGCGATGGGCTTCCGCGCCTCCGTATTTCTACGGTGCGCGCGCGTGAGAGCACCTCAGGATCGATTGCACGGCCGCTCCGTTGCCAAGCAAAGCGGGGAAATCCCGCGCGCGGGAGAGATGGTACGATGGCCGGAGAGAAGCCGAAGAGGCGCGCCAGAGGCAATGGCGGGGGCTGCCGCCACTTATGAGCGGCGCCGTGGCCTATCCTCCACTGGACGTGCTGAAGCCCGTCGCGCCTGACGTTTGGATCGTCGACAGCGGCCCGATCAAAGCGAGCGGAATTCCCCTGCCGGTGCGCATGACCGTGCTGCGCCTTTCCAGTGGCGGCTTGCTGCTGCACTCGCCCACATCTTTTTCCGGTTCATTGCTGGCAGAACTGGAGAGGCTCGGCCCGATCGAGCATTTGCTCGCCCCCAGCATCGCGCACTGGCAGTTCGTGGCGGATTGGCAGCGCGCCTGCCCCGGCGCGACCACCTGGGCGGTGCCCAAGCTCGCCAAGCGCCGGCAGGTGCGCGAATCGGGTTTGCGGATCGACCGGGAGCTGGACAGGCGGGAGCTTCATCCGTGGGGTGAGGAGATCGCGTACGTCGTCGTGCCGGGCGGCGCGAATTATCGCGAGGCGGCTCTGTTCCACCGCCCCAGCCGGACTCTGGTGCTGACGGACCTGGTGGTGAACCTCGAACGCCAGAAGCTGCCGCTGATCGAGCGCATGGGCGTGCGGCTGGCCGGGAGCCTCGCGCCGGATGGGAAGGCGCCCGTCTATCTGCGCCTGTTGCTGAAGCTGCGGCAGAGTGACGCCCGCGCGGCGGCTGAGCGACTGCTTGCCTTCGCGCCCGAGCGGGTGATCTTCGCGCATGGCGCATGGTTTGAGCGGGATGGCGAGGCGCGCCTGCGCCGCTCGTTCCGCTGGCTGGTCGGCTGACGTGGCGGAGCATACGCGCGTCGGGTGACGAGGGCGGCTGGTTCTGATCGGCGTCGCTGGAAAACGTCGGTCGGTCGCCGGTTGTGCGAAGGAGACATGACGCAGGAGAGTGGCGATGGACGACAAGCGCGCAGAGGGCGGCACCAATTCGCGGCCGCTGGACGACGGGATTGCGGGCACGGGGCCCGGCATCCCGGACGAGGCGCTCGCCCCGGGCGAGGAGCTTCCGGAACCGCCGAGCGCTGAGGAAGTGGAGCGCATCGCGCGCAAGCTGGGCGTGCCGAAGCCCCGCAAGGAGTGAGGCGGGCCGAGTTGGGAACGCTTCGCCGTAGCCCCCGGTTGATCGCACGACAGCGAATCCGGAGCGTGCCATGACAGACAAGATCCCGACCCAGGCGGTCCCCCAGGATGGAAAGAAGGGCGGGCCGGACGGGATGAACCGCCCCGGCGCCACCGGCCGCGGCGGAATGGGCGAGAGCGGCGGCGGCCCATACCCCAACCCGCACACCGGCAAGAGCGAAGCGGAGGCGGATAAAGGCTTCGATGAGCATGGTGGACAGAGCGTCGCGGGCTATCACGGCAGCGGCCAACTCGGCGACAAGGAGGTAAAGCCCGGCGGCAATCCCAACGCGGGTGGCAAGACGGGCTGAAGCAGCGGCTCCCTCAGGGGTGGCCTACGGTCATCCCGCAGTCGGGCGGCCCTCCTCTTCTGCGGCAACCGCTGCCTCGAGCTTGCCGAGGATGGTCGCAAGCGCCTCCCGCTCTTGGGAGGTGAGGTTTCCCATGACCTGGCTTGTCAGCTCTCGGCGGATCGGCTCCGTCGCCGCCACGGCCTGCCGCCCCGCTTCGGTGATGACGATCCGCTTCACGCGGCGATCCTTCGGGTCGGGCTCCCGCCGGATCAGGCCGTTCCGCTCCATTCCATCGAGCGTGTCGGTCACCGTGCGGGGGGCGAGGCCGAACAGTTCGGCGATATCGCTCGCCTTCACCGAGCCGCGCCTCTCGATCATCAGCAGCACGCGCGTGCGGGCGAGCGACGCGCCTTCGCGCGCCATCCGCTTGTCCAGCAGGCGAGTGAAGCGGAGGAACACGCTTCCGAAGCTTGCCGTCAGTTCTTCCACGCCCGCCATTTGTGAGGTTCCTCATAAAGTGGTTGCATCCTGAGCGAGACGGCACCATCTGCCGCGCCGCGCAACCCAACACGCAAGCAGGCGACTCATGGCCGATCAGGCAGCAACTCTCCACTCCGATGATATCGCAGCCCCTTCTGACGGGGCAGTGCGCGGTGGGAAGAACCGCCGCGTGGGTGTGATCGTGCTGGGCGTGCTGCTGATCGCGGCATTGATCGGCGGCATCTGGTTCTGGCGCTACGAGACGAACGGCAAGTACTTCCAGAGCACCGACAACGCGTACATTCAGAGTGATGCGGTGCTCATCTCGCCGAAGATCGCCGGCTATGTGGAGCGCGTGCTGGTGGAGGAGAACCAGGCGGTGCAGGCAGGCCAGCCGCTGGTGGAGATCGACCCACGCGAATACCAGGCCCAGACGGCGCAGATCGAAGCGCAGATCGATGTCTCCCGCACCAATGCGGAAGGGGTCCGGGCCCAAATCCGGGAGCAGCAGGCGGGGATCGACCAGGCGCGGGCGCAGGTCGCTGCGGCCGAGAGCACGCTCGCCTTCACACGGTCGGAGGTGCAGCGCTACACGCCGCTGGTGGAGACCGGCGCCGAGCCGCGCGAGCGGCTGGCCCAGTTGCGGAACGAGGAACGGCAGGCGCAGGCGCAGCTTGCCAGTGCCCGCGCAGCACTCGTCAGCGCACAGCGGCGCACCGCTACGCTGCAGACGCAGGTGGAGCAGGCGTTGTCGCAGGCCCGCGCCGCACAGGCGCAGCTTCAGGCGGCGAACGTCAATCTCGGCTCCACCACCTTGCGCGCTCCGGTCGCCGGGCGGGTGGCCAGCAAGACGGTGCAGCAGGGCCAGCTGGTGCAGCCCGGCGCGCGGCTGATGTCGGTGGTGCCGACCGAGAACCTCTATATCGAGGCAAACTTCAAGGAGACGCAGCTCACGCTGATGCGCCCCGGCCAGCCGGTGATTATTGAGGTCGACGCGCTGGATGGGGTTGAGCTGCACGGCCGGGTCGAGAGCGTTTCTCCCGGCACGGGCGCTGAGTTCTCCATCCTGCCGCCGCAGAATGCGACCGGCAACTTCACCAAGATCGTGCAGCGCGTGCCTGTTCGCATCTCGCTGGATGCAGGCCCCTCGGCACGGGCGCTGCTGGTGCCCGGCATGTCCGTCGAGGTGACAGTCGATACCCGCGCGGCCCGGGAGGAGCGTGAGCGGATCGAGCAGGAGGAGGCCGCGCGCCAGCGGTCTGGCCGGTGAGCACGGCCGCCGCCGCGTCCGGAGCGGCGCCGGCGCCGCAGAAGGCGGACATCACCGCCTGGCTGGCGGTCATCGCCGGCAGCCTGGGTGCGCTGCTGGCGACGCTCGACATCTCCATCGTCAATTCCTCGCTCCCCACCATTCAGGGCGAGATCGGCGCGACCCCCAGCGAGGGGACTTGGATCGCCACCGCCTATCTGGTGGCGGAGATCATCGTCATTCCGCTCAGCGCCTGGCTGGAGCGGCTGCTGGGCCTGCGCACGCTGCTGCTGGGCGCCTCCATCCTCTTTACCGGCTTCTCGGTCGTGTGCGGGGTGTCGACCACGCTGACCTCCATGATCATCGGCCGTGCCGGCCAGGGGATGACGGGCGGCGTCCTGATCCCGACCGCGCTGACGATCATCGCCACCCGCCTGCCGCCGCGGCAACAGCCGATCGGGACGGCGCTGTTCGGCGTCACCGCCATTCTCGGCCCGGTCGTCGGCCCGCTGATCGGCGGCTGGCTGACGATCAATTTCAGCTGGCACTACGCCTTCTTCATCAACGTGCCGCTGTGCGCGGTTCTGATCGGGCTGTTGCTGATCGGCCTGCCGCACCAGCGCGCGAACCTCGACGAGCTGCGGAATGCGGATTGGCTGGGCATTGCCGGCCTCGCCCTCGGTCTCGGCGGGCTCACGGTCGTGCTGGAGGAAGGGCAGCGGGAGCAGTGGTTCGAATCGGCCGAGATCCTCCGTCTCACCGGCATTGCGACCTTTGGATTCATGCTGCTGTTCGCCGGGCAGGTGCTGGCGCGCAAACCGGTGATCCGGCTGCGGCTGCTGCTCGATCGCCAGTTCGGCAGCGTGTTCGTGATGGCGATGGTGACGGGCGTGGTGCTCTACGGCGTCTCCTTCGTGATCCCGCAATTTCTGGCGGCCATCGCCGATTACGATGCGCTGCAGGCGGGCGAGGTCGTCCTGATCTCAGGCATTCCGAGCATCGTGCTGATGGCCTTTGCGCCGCTCCTGCTTCGGCACGTGGATATCCGGGTGGCGGTCGCTTTCGGGCTGCTGGTCATGGCGCTCAGCTGCTGGGTGGACCGCGGGCTGACCATCTATTCGGATGGCTCCGCCTTTACCGAATCGCAGCTGCTGCGCGGCGTCGGCCAGATCTTCGTGATGCTGTTCCTGAACCAGGCTGCGATCCGTTCCGTCCCACCGCAACTCGCTGGCGACGCGTCCGGGCTGTACAATGCGGCGCGCAATCTCGGCGGATCGATCGGGCTCGCCATGCTGGGCACGGTGCAGGAGCAGCGCACATGGCTGCATGCCCGCAGGCTGGAGGAGGCGCTGGAGGCCAATTCCGTCGCCATGCAGGATTATCTCGCCGGGCTCGCCCAGACCTTCGGTAGCGCCGATGCGGCAATGCTGAACCTGGCCGGGCAGATCCGGTTGCAGGCGCTGGTGATGACCTACGGCGACCTGTTCTTCATGCTGGCGGTCGGCATCCTGTGCGTGCTGCCGCTCGTCCTGTTCCTCCGTCCGCTGCCCAAGGGCGACGTGGCGGCCATGCACTGAGGCAATGATGCGCGTACCCTATCTCGTCACCGCCACGGCGCTCCTGCTGGGCGCTTGCACCGCCGGCCCGGATTATGCGGGCCCGCCTGCGCTTGGGTCGGCTTCGCCTGCCGGGCAGTTCGCCCGGGCAGGTGAGGGCGCGCTGCCATCGGAACCGGCTCTCGCGCAATGGTGGACCGCTTTGGGCGATCCGGTGCTCGACCAGCTGGAGGCGCGCGCGTTGGAGCAGAACCCCGGCATCGCCGTGGCGCAGGCGCGCGTGCGGCAGGCCCGCTCCAGCGTTCGGCAGGCCCGGGCGGATAGGCTGCCGCAGCTGGCGGCGAGCGGAATGTATGTGCATGCGGAGCTTCCCGGAGCAGACCTCGGCGGCAGCGACGAGGACGGCGATGGAGGCGCGGCGTTCAATCTGTTCAACCTGGGGCTCAACGCAAACTGGGAGCTGGAATTCGCAGGCGGCCAGCGCCGCAACGTCGAAGCGGCAAATGCCCGCGTGGCGGCGGCGGTCGCCAATGTGGCTGACGCGCAAGTGCAGCTGACAGCCGAACTGGCGCAGGCCTATGTCAACCTTCGGGAGCGGCAGAATCGGCTGCAATCGCTGCGTGCCCAGCAGGCTCTTCACCAGCAGGCGGTCGATCTGGCGCAGCAGCGCTTCGAGAGCGGCACCACGGCGGCTTTCGAGGTGGAGCAGGCACACACGGCGCTGGAAGGCACCGCCACCGACATCGTCGCGGCGGAGATCGAGCAGGACATCTACCTCAACGCCGTCGCCGTGCTCACCGGCAGCGCGCCGGGTGGGCTCGACGCCTTGCTCGCACCCGTTCGCGATGTGCCGCTGCCGCCGGCACAGGTGGGGGTGGGGGATCCGGGTTTGCTCCTCCAGCGCCGGCCGGACGTGCGGGCGGCAGAGCGCAACATCGCCGCTGCCACAGCCCGCATCGGCGTGGCTGAAGCGGCGCGTTATCCGCGCGTCAGCTTCATGGGCATCCTCGGCCTTGGCGGCACATCACCCGAAGACCTGCTGGACCCGGGCAAGATGAGCACCATCGCTATGCCGCAGATTCAGTGGAGCTTCCTCGATTTCGGGCGCACCCGCGCTCAGATCGAGCAGACCGAGGCCGCGCTGGACGAGGCGGAGGCGCAATACCGACAGACGGTGCTGGCGGCTCTGCAGGATGCGGAGGATTCCCTCGCGCGCTTCGGACGGCAGCGGCAGACAGTGGCGGCGTTGGCTCGGACCCACGCCTCTGCTCAGCGGACGGCGCAGCTGATGCGCCAGCGCTACGATGCAGGCGTGGCGCCCCTGTCGCAGAGCCTGGATGCGGAGCGGCAGGCGCTTGTCGCGGAGCAGAACCTGCGTGCGGCAAGCGCGGCGCTGACCGGCAGCTACATCGCGGTGCAGAAGTCCCTCGGCCTCGGCTGGAGAGAAGCGGCGGAACAAGGCTGAGCTAACAAGCTGTCGGCCCGGCTTGCTTCGCCGGCTGTTCGTTCCCCGCCAAGGCGGGAAGGGTCCTGCCCCGATTAGCAGCGCCTATCGTTAGGCGGACGAACTTTCCGGGCGTCATCGCAGGCCATAATTAGGCCCAGCGGGGGCGGTTCGGCCTTCCACGCTTTACCGGTTCAACCCCGGCGGGAGAGGTGTCTTCCTCGGCAGGATCGCTGTCCGCCAGCTGTTGCTTACCGGCCTCGCCCTTCGACCCCAGCCAGACAGAAGATCCGGCGAGGAACATGAGCCAGACATAGGTGGCGTTCCAGAGGTGTACGGATCCGATAGATACGCATGTGGCGATAAGCGCGAACGCTGCCCCCCTGCGCATGCGATTGCCTGAGGCGTCCGGCCCCTCTGCTCTCAGGGCGCGCGCCACGATCAGAATCATCAGACCCATCAGCATGAAGCAGGCCGGCATCCCATATCGGACCGCCTGTACCAGCCAGAAGTTGTCCATGCTGTTGCTCATGTAACTCGGCCGTTCCCACTCCCCGAAGCCAATTCCAAAGAACGGGTTGCGCAGAGCTTCAGCTGACCCGAACTGCCAAATCAGAATGCGGTTGTACGACGAGCTGGAGCTGAACGTGCCGTAGTTGACAAAAACGTGGAAGGGCGACCTGGTCGACGCAAGATCGACAAGGACGTAGGCTACCGCGATCGCCGCGAGGAGCAGCTTCCAGCGATTACGCCATCCTTTGAAGACGAAATTCCACGCCATCAGCCCGAACTGCACGTTCAAAGAGAGCAAAGCGCCTGTCGACAAAGACGTGAACGCACCTATCGCCGCTGCCAAAGCACCGCCTTTGCTCATGATGCGAGATCGCGGAAGGCAGTAGTAGGCGATCGAGAAGATACTGGCAGAGAATATCCCGAAAAGAATGGGATGTTCAAAGACCGTCTGCGCCCGAGCCAGGCCCATGCGCGGCGACATTTCGACGCCGGGCCAGCTGGGCCCTATCATACCGGCAAGTCTTAGCGCTACCTTCTGTCCGGTTACGGATTCGACCACGGCAAGCGCCGCGCAGACGCAGGCTGCAATCACAACGACCTTGGCCATGAATGCCATGGATGCGGCGTTGCGAACGAGAATACGCCCTGCGGCAAAAGCGCCGACGGTTTGTAGCAAGTGCATGCCGATAGGCTCTACGCTGGACAGAAACCCGTGGTTGATCCCCACCGCCACCGCCGCCCAGGCCCAGAATGCCAGCACGATGTAATCGACCAGCCCCGGCTGTGCATTTCTGCGAAAGAGCCAAGCGGCTATCAGCGGAAAGAAGGTCAGGGCGAGATAGAGCAGGTTCGGGGTCATGCGAACCGTGCCGACGCTAACACTGAAGGGAAGCAATAGGGCGACCACGAACAGGACGATGAGCAACTTCTGTCCCTGCCCCAGACCGGTGTCCGGACTGACTTCATGTGCCCGTCCGGCTGCCTGCTCTGGACTCCGGCGATCTTCCTCAGCGGTGCCCAAACCCGGCGAAGGCGCGCGCGGCTGAAAAACCCTTCGTCTCACGAGACCGCTGGTCGAGCGATTTCCCCGATCCGCAGCGTTCAGGCGGTTCACAGAACCGGCCGCGACTTCGCCCCTCTTCATTACTTCTCCTGCCCCGGCATGGCACGGAACCTATGAGACGTGCGGCTGTCCGCCTCTCGCCAGGATCCGCCGCAGAAGCCGGTGGAGCCATACGTGAATTCCATCGACCCCTCGCCCAACTGTTTCGCTGAAAAGCTGCTTCCATGCGGTAGCGAAGCGCTTCTCGATCAGGAAGTGAATCACAGCGGCACCTACAAGCGCGACCACCGCCATCGTCAAGGTGCTGAGAATCGGATGGTCCGGATCTCCGAAGGCGGAGAGCGACATATACCCGATATGGCCATGGATAAGATAGAGCGGGTAGGTAACACCACCTGCCAGCCGGGAACCCGGAAGTTCCATTCCTCGGACGCGCGGAACATCCAGCATGCCGAAGAACAGGAACATCGCGCTGATGAGTGCACCGATCAGCATCGGATCGTAGGTGGTTTGACGACTACTTCCTAGGGCAGTGGCATTCTCGATCGAGAATTCAATGCACAGGTACAGCGACATAGCGATGGCGGAAGCTCGCCAGATGAACGGTGCACCACGGGATGCGAACGCCGCGCCAGCTGCAAAGAAGGCGTAATATCCCCCGAGGAACGGGAGCCGGTCCAGCCCGGCAATCTGCGCGAAAAGCATGATGACAGGCCAGCAAAGCAAGGCGATCTGGACACGTTCGGCGGAGATAAAAAACAGCAACCCGCAAATGGCGGCGTAGAAGGTTATCTCATACGCCAAGGTCCAGTATACGCCGTCCACATAAGACTGGCCGAAAAGCTTTGGGAACATGGTGAAGTTCGCAAGTAGCCGCGTAGCGCTGACCACCAGGAAACCTTCACCCCATAGCCAAGACACCAGGCTCGTCAGCAGCAATGCTGTCCAGAAGGCGGGCAAGAGCCTTGTCGCCCTTGAGGTTGCAAACTGCCCCGGAGATCGCCCTCGGATGGACGTAAAAATCACGTAGCCGCTTATAATGAAGAAAAATTCTACACCAAGATAACCGTATTTTACCACCCCAATCAGTTGTTCTTGCAGCGGTAGTCCGGTAAGCTTTCCGTTTACGATGCCATTGAATAAATAATGAAAACAAAGCACGCACAACGCCGCGCCTAACCGCCCGTAGTCAAGAATTTCGATTCTCTTCACGGGGTTCCTCCCACATTGGCGAAATTGCTGAAGATACAGTTGACGATAGAAAGGCGTTTGCCCTTCTAGAGGAAGCTTTCGGAGCGTTATGGATTGATCGACCCCCGCTTCTCTGTAGCGTTTTAGCCAAAATGATCAACTATCGCGCGGAAGTGCGCCCGGTCATTCTGCCTGAGGGCCTTGTATTTCTATGTGATGTATCGAAATGGCACATCATTTTAAGCACGGCGTCACTGAGCCGCGGCGTCGCCTGTAGCAAGGTGTGTCGTTACCGAGGAGCGATCGTGTGGATGTGGTGGGCAGGCCGCTGCTGGTGCGGTTCTTGCCCGGACAGGAGGCAAGTTATCGAACAAAGCGGGAGCTGCTCAAGGTCTGCCGTCATGCGCTTTGGCCAGGAAACCTCCTGATCGAAGCAGGGTTGGCCTAGGGTGCTGATCCGCCTGCGCAAACCGACTTGTCCAACCGGCCTGGAGAGGCCGCTTGTCGCTTCCGGGCTGGTTTTCTGGGGTTCCCGGCGGAAGGGATGATGCTGAGTGGCGGAGACGGAGGGATTCGAACCCTCGATACGATTACTCGTATGGTTCCTTAGCAGGGAACTGGTTTCAGCCACTCACCCACGTCTCCGGGTCAACGCCGTGGCGAGCGCGGGCCTATAACCGGCACAAGGGAGCGCATCAAGTCGCCCGCGAAATGATTTCGCATCGCCCGTCCACAGCGAAAGCGTCCAGCCGGATGGGGAAGGCTGCTGATCCCGCGCGGGATTCGCTTCACCGCGAAAGCGACTCGATTCGGCGCGCGTTCATTGCCGCTTCACGCCGAAGCGATTCATTGGTCCTTTGGACCTTCAAATCTGGATCGGGAGCAAAGCCATGATCATGCAACTAGCCGCAGCCTCGCGCCGCCGCGCCGTGGGTGCGCTGCTGGTGCTGGGCATTGCCTGTGCTGCCGGACCGGCCGGCGCGCAGCGTATGACCTCAATCGATCCCGACGCCGCGATCGATGCCGATCTCGACAACCCGGAGCGCCCTGCTGACGCTCCCTATGCTGCTCCCGAAGTCTACCGCGGCGAAGAGCTTGCTCCCGCCGCGCAGCCCCCGGTGGTGACGAGCACCTCCCCTTCGGTCGCAGCGAGCCAGGCGTCCGCCGCGCCTGCGGTCGCTGCCGCCCAGGGCGACACCTACAAGGAGGACGACCTAATCGGGGCGGCTGAAGGCGTGTTCGGCAAAGGTGCCGAGGGCCTGGCCCGCCTGATCCAGGACGTGCTCGCCAAGCAGGGGGAGCCGAATGGCTACATCGTGGGCCGGGAAGCTGGCGGCGCCTTCATCGTCGGAGCGCGGTATGGCTCGGGCACCTTGTTCCACAAGATCGAGGGGCAGCGGCCGGTGTACTGGACAGGTCCCTCGATCGGCCTGGACGCCGGCGCCAATGCGAGCAGCACGTTTGTGCTGGTGTACAACCTTTACGACACCGAGCAGCTTTACGAGCGTTATCCCGCGGGTGAGGGGCAGGCCTATTTGGTCGGTGGGTTCAATGCCAGCTACCTGCGAAAGGATGACGTGGTGCTCATCCCCATTCGCGTAGGTGCCGGGCTTCGGCTGGGTGTAAATGCGGGCTACATGAAGTTCTCCAAGAAGCAGCGTTGGCTGCCCTTCTGAGGCGCACCGGGCGGCGTCTTCGCAGCTGCGGCAGATTCGCCTTGCAGGCGCGGGCGTCGCCCGGCAGAGAGCCGCGCCATGTTAGACAGACTTGACCAACAGCCGCCCGACGCGCTCCTCGCCCTGATCAAGCTCTATGAGGCGGATCCGCGCGCCGACAAGATCGACCTTGGCGTGGGCGTGTACCGCACGGGAGAGGGTGGAACGCCCGTCTTCGCCGCAATCAAGGCGGCGGAGCGCGAGCTGGTCGAGACGCAGGATTCCAAGGCCTATCTCGGGCCTGAGGGCGACATGGGCTTCGTCCGTGCCCTGATGCCGATCGTGCTGGGCGAGGGTGCGCCGACCGACCGGATCGACGGAATGCAGACTCCCGGCGGCACCGGCGCGGTGCGGCTGGCGCTGGCGCTGGCCAAGCGCGCCGGCATCAAGCGAGTGCTGATGGGGACGCCCAGCTGGCCGAATCACGCGCAGATCGTCGCGGACCTCGGCCTTGAACTGGTGACCTTCGATCACGCCACGGCAGACGGTAGCGCCGATCTCGGGGCGCTGCAGGCCGCTCTGGCGGCGGCTGGCGAGGGCGATGCTGTGCTGCTGCACGGCTGCTGCCACAACCCGACCGGCGTCGACTACACGGACGCGCAGTGGGACGAGATCGCGAAGCTGCTGAGCGGCAGCCCCGTCCTGCCGGTAATCGACCTTGCCTATCAGGGCCTCGGCCGTGGCCTGGATGAGGACGCCTACGGCGTGCGCAAGGTGCTGGCGGCGGTGCCGGAGGTCCTCGTCGGCTATAGCTGCGACAAGAATTTCGGCCTCTATCGCGACCGGGTCGGTGCACTTTACGTGCAGGCGGATGCCGAGGCGCTGGGCCGCATCATGTCCAACGGCCTTGCTTTGGCGCGCGCCACCTGGTCCATGCCACCCGATCATGGCGCGGCCGCCGTCCGTCTGGTGCTGGAGGACGCCGCGCTGACCGCGCAATGGCGTGACGAGCTCACCCAGATGCGGGAGCGGATCGGCGAGGTGCGGAGCACGCTGGCCGGACAAGGCACGGCTGGCGCGATCGATCTTACGCCCTATGGTCGTCAATTCGGCATGTTCGCCATGCTGCCCCTTTCCAAGGAGCAGATCCAGAGCTTGCGAGCTGACCATGGCATCTACATGGCAGGGTCTGGCCGGATCAACGTGGCGGGCCTGACGACCGGCAACCTCGGCAAGTTCACCGGAGCGATCGCAGCCGTAAGCGGCTGACGGACGGGACGCGTGGAACTGAGGAGCCTTGGCCGCCATTCCGGGCAGGGCTCCTCCACTGTCGGACCGGTGCACGCGAGGGGTGAATCTAGCAAAAATGATTGGCGGGCTAGCATGCGTCCCGCCCAACTCTGCCCATCCAGCACCAATCCCCAGCCTTCGCCTGTCCAGAAGGCTGAAGTGAGCGATCCGAGGCGATGGGCCTTCCTTGCACGCTTGCCTCGGCATCGCCCCAGGCCAGTTCCGCCGGGGGGGCTCAGTGAGCCAGCAGGATCGGTAGATCGGCCTTGAGCAGCATCCCGTCGGTCACTCCGCCGAACAGCGATTCGACCCACCGCGGCAACCCGTACGCCCCGATGACCACATAGGCGGCACCGATTGCATGTGCCTTGTTCACGATAGTCTCCGACAGCGGCCGATCGGTGGACTCCTCATCGACCTGCGCATGCACGCCATGCCGGGAGAGATAACTGGCGGCTTCGCTGATCGAGACTTGGCTGATCGGCGCGTTCACCTCGAACAGTGTCACAGAGGAGGCATGCCGGAGCAGCGGAACGGCCGAGCGCAGAGCTTCGTTGGCCGGGCGCGAGCCATCCCAGGCGACGAGCGCCGCGCCCCCCAGATCCCATCGGCTGCAGGTGGGTGGAACAGCCAGCACCGGGCGGCGGGTCTTCACCGCCACTTCGCCGATGAGGTGCCGCGCCTGCTCATCGTCCCGTCCGGCCGGACCCGACAGCACGATGATGTCCGCCAGCTCGGACGCGCCGATCAGTTCGCTATCAAGCGAGCCGAGCGTCTCTGCTATGGCCCAGCTCACCCCTTCGGCCTGCAGGCGGTCCTTGATCCGGGCACCATGTTGCGACACGCGCCCTCGCACCAGGTCCACCACCGCACTGTCGTCGTCGTCGCGATGTTGGCCAATCGCTTCGGAAGGCACGACGACATGCAGGCCAAGAAGGTGGCCTGAGATCGTCCTGGTGACATCGAGCGCAGCCTGAAGGCGCGCGTCCTCTCCCGGATCGTCGTGAACCAGCACAAGAACGTTTTTCATTGGGGCCTCCCGGTTCCACGATCATTTGATCTTCATGCCGACAAAGCGGCTGCTCTATCGGGAAAGTTACGGAGACGGGTGTCGGGCGGGGCGAGATGGCTGGCCATTACGGAGAGCAGGCCCTTCGTACAGATCTATGCTTGAATGATCCAGGACTCGAGCAGGAGGTCGCCATGGCGCTTTTCCGCGTCCGTTTCATGAACCAGTTCCCAAACAACACCGGCCACGATCATCCCGTCTGCCAACGCGAGATCGAGGTGATCACGAACAGCGAGGACGAGGCGATCGCGCAGGCGATCCGCGAGTTCCAGCGACACGAGGCCGTCCGTGATTGGAGGCTGCGGGCGAGCAACATCGAATGCAGGGAACTGCCCCTGCCGCCTGACTAGACAGAAGCTTTGGCAGGCCCTCAGTCGATGCTGAAACGCTGCCGGCGCCTCTGTGACAGCTCGCTGGGAATGACGGGAGCGAGCATCAGCACTCGCGCGCCAGAAGCCTCTTTGAGGATGCAGAAATCTTCGGCGGTGGCTGACCGGACCATCCATTTCCGTCCGCTGCACGTCGTCTCAACAACACCCAGCGCGAGAGGCGGCTGCGCCTTCAACGAGTGGCCACGCGCATGCCATCGCGAACCGAATTGGAGGGATTGAGGATCACCTCCTCCCCTTCCGCCAGTCCCGCAAGCACTTCGGCGAACTCATCGTTCAGGTGGCCCAGGCGGACCGCCCGTTCCTCGACTCTGCCACGGACCTTGGCGAACACATGCCACCCTCCTTCAGGGCCGCGAAACAGCGCTCCGATGGGAACACGCAGGGCATTGTCGCTGCGCCACAGGACGATCGTCGCGTCCACCTGATAGCCGTGGCCGAGCCGGGCGCTTTGCGAGGCGGTCAGATCATCGAAACCGACGATTACGTTCACTCGCTGCTCCTCTATCCCCAGTGCGGAGATTTTGAGGCGGCCGAACGGCTCCACGCGGTTGACCCGGCCAACCAGCGGCTCCGGGCCGCCCCACTGGGTGATCTCGACGCGCTGGCCTGGCTCGACCCGCACCGCCTCGCGCGAGAGCAGGTCAATCACAGCCTCGATCCTGCGCGGATCGCCGATCGTCATCAGCGGCGTGCCTTCCGCGATCACGCCCTCGCTCTCGTTGAGAACGGACAGCACCATCCCGCCGGCGGGGGCGCGGATCTCGACGGGGCCGCCGGGTGCGGGTCCGTGTCGCTGATCGAGCTGTGCTCGGATGCGCGCGGCTTCGGCGCGACCCTGTGCAAGCATGGCTTCGCCGGTCGCGACGCGGGTGCGGGCGGCCTCCAGTTGAGCACGCGGCAGGAAGCCTCGTGCGGCCAAGTCCTCCGCGCGCATCAGGTCGCTGCGGGCCTGAGTCAGCGAGGCCTGCGCCCCCTCCGAGGACGCGTTCGCCGAGGCCAGCGCGCTGCGCAGCTCCTGCTGAGTCCGGCGGTCGAGCGGCATGGCGGGACGGCCGGTCATGCGGGCTATCAGCGTGCCGCTCCGCACCGGGTCGCCGGCTTCCAATTCGATACGGGAAAGGTAACCGGTCACCGGGGCCGAGACGACATAGTACTCCTCCGCCCGGGTGATGCCGTCATCGGTGACGCCGATCGCCATCGGCCCGCGAGTCACCATCGCCGTATCGACCGGCTCCGCAGTCGGCCAGAATGCGAAGGCGAGCCCCGCCAGCAGAAGCACAGCGATGATCAGTGCCCAGCGCCAGCGAGTGAAGGACCGGCGCATCAGTCCCTCGCCTTCAACACCGCGACCAGGTCCAGCCGCAGCACGCGCAAGGCGACGATCGCCGAGGTTGCCGCGGCTGCGATCAGCACCACTACGATGGACCAGCCATAGGTCGCCCGTGAAGGCGCGAAGGGCAGGCGGAACAGATCGGAGCTGAGCATGTCTGTCATGAGCTGCGCCATCCAGATACCGATCACGCAACCTGGAACGACTGCCGCGACGACCAGCAAGGCCAGCTCGCCAAGCAGCACACTGCCGACCTCACTACGGTGATATCCGAGCACGCGCAGGGTCGCGAGTTCGTTCGCCCGTTCCGCGAACAGAATTCGGGCGCTGTTGTAGACCACCCCCACAGTGATGGCGGAGGCGAAGGAGATATAGAAGAACAGCATGGTGAAGAGGTTCTCCTCGATCATCTGCTCAAACATCCGCATTGCCGCGTCACGCTCGGTCACGCCGAGGACGACCGGCATCTGCCTGAACTCCTGCAGGATGGCGTCTCGCTCGGCCGGGTCGATACTGAGCAGCGCGGCGCCGACCGGTGCTGCGTCGCGGGCGATTGTCTGCAGCATCGCTTCGGACGCATAGGCGCGGGCGCCGATAAATTCGTCGACGATGCTGGCGACCGGCTGCATCGTGCGAGTGCGGCGCCCTCCCAACAATTCGACATACACATGGTCGCCCGCGCGCACCTGCAGCTGGTCCGCGAGCTGGCGGCTCAGCATCAACCCCGCCGGAGGTAGCTCGATCTCCGAGCCGTCGCTGTCGATCCGCGCCGTGAGCATTGCGTGGGGTGGCGCCCCCTCGATCGCGGTGCGCTCCACGAGGTTGCCGTGGCTGAGCTTGACCGCAATGCCGCGAGTTCCTTCAACTCGAAGCACACCCGGGATCTGGGCCAGCTCGTACAAGACGTCTTCGTTGCGCGGCTCGACGAAGGTGACGGTCAAATCCTCGCGCTGGGCGCGGAAGAAGTAGGTATCGAGCATGGTGGCGCTCGCATCGCGAAACTGCAGCGTGGCGAAGAGGAGGCCCATCGCCAGGGAGATGCCGACCACCGTTATTGCCGAGCGCCCGGGCCAGCGGGCAATATGGCGCACGATCATGTGGCCGACAGCAGTCAGGCCGGCCCCCCGGCCGATCCGCTCCACGAAGCCGGCGCGGTAGACCGGTGGAGGAGGTGGCGCCATGGCGGTCGCCGGCGCCAGCCGTACGGCCGCGCGGACTCCGCCCAGCGCCCCCAAGGCCGCGGACCCGAGCGCCAGAGCGCCCGCGCCCAGAAAGACGGACGGAGCGATTTCGAAGCGGAGGAATGGGAAGCGGTAATACTGAGCGTAGAGCTCGGTCATTCCCCGGCCAAGCCAGATGCCGGCGGCCGAGCCGAGCAGCGTTGCGAAAAGCGCGATCGCCAGCGCGAACTTGAGGTAGTGCCAGCCGACCGCCCACTCGGAGTAGCCGAATGCCTTGATCAGCCCGATCTGCGTCCGCTCGGTGCTGATCATTCGGCCGAGCACCACATAGACGAGGAAGGTAGAGACGACGAGGAAGACCGGCGGGATCACCTGCGTCATCGCCTCCAGCTGCGTCAGCTCGTTGTGCAGAAAGGCATGACTCGGATGATCCTCCCGTCCATAGGCACCGGTGCCGCCATAAGGCTGCAGCAGAGTGTCGACCGCGCGGATGACGTCGGCCTCGGAAGCACCGCGTTCCAGCGTGAGGGATAGCGCATTGACTGCCCCGATTTGATCGGTCGCAGCCTCAAGCGCGCGTTCGCCCATCCAGAAGATGCCGAAACGCGAATTGTCCGGAATCAGGTCTCCGGGTGCCAGAGCGTAGATGTAGTTGGGCGCAAGGCCGATGCCGACGATCTCGAGCGGTTGCCGGCGGCCATAGATCAGCGCATCGACGCTGTCTCCGATGGTGAGCGCGTTGGCCTCTGCGAAGGCTTCGTCGACGACCACCTCCGCAGGCTCGTTCGGGCGCGGCATGCGCCCGGCGCGCAGCGTCACCAGATTGAGCCGGTTGCGGCCGTGTTCGTCGACGGAGCTGATCAGCGCCCGCACCGGCACGTTGCGGTCGGGAAAATCGAGTGTCGCATATTGCAGGATGGAGCCTTCTGCGCGCTGCACACCGGGGATCTCGGCAACACGGCCAACGATGCTGCGCGGGGCGCGGGTCATGCCGGCAAAGACTTCGGCGAAATGATTGCGGGCGTAATAGGCATCGCGCGTCTCGGTCAGCGAGCGATGAACCCCCATCGACAGCACGAAGGTGGAGGTTGCGGCGGCCAGCACCAGCGCGATGGCAAAGACCTGGCCGCGCATGTGCCACAGGTCGCGGATGAGTTTGATGTCGAGCGCTTTCACCACTCGATTTCCGTAGGATCAGCCAGCCGCTCATTCTCCACCACCCGAGCGATTCTTCCGTCCAGGAAATGGAACACGCAG
This sequence comes from uncultured Erythrobacteraceae bacterium, assembly GCA_966251025.1. Taxonomy (GTDB): domain Bacteria; phylum Pseudomonadota; class Alphaproteobacteria; order Sphingomonadales; family Sphingomonadaceae; genus Croceibacterium. The sequence continues at coordinate 522,481 of CBINJM010000001.1, forward strand.
TGCGCCATCGCCGCGATGCCGGCATTGTGGGTGATGATGATCACCGTGGTGCCGAGTTCGCGGTTGGCCTGCGCCAGCGTCTCCAGAACCCGGGTGCCGGTGGCGCTGTCGAGCGCACCGGTCGGCTCGTCACACAACAGCACACCGGGCTGCTTGGCAATGGCGCGGGCGACGGCCACGCGCTGTTGTTCGCCGCCCGAAAGCTGTGCCGGGTAGTGATCCCGCCGCTCGGCCAGTCCAACGCGGGCGAGCGCCTCGCCCGGCTCCATCGGATGCTCGGCGATATCTGTAACCAGCCGCACGTTCTCTTCGGCTGTCAGGCTGGGGATGAGATTGTAGAACTGGAAGATGAAGCCGATCTGCGCGCGCCGAAAGCGGGTGAGATCGGCCTCATGAAGCCCCGTCAGTTCGAGATCGCGATGGAACAGCGTGCCCGAGGTCGGCCGGTCGAGCCCGCCGATGATGTTGAGCAGAGTGGACTTGCCGCTCCCCGAGGGCCCCAGCAGAACCAGCACCTCGCCCGCCGGGATCGCCAGGTCCACTCCGCGGAGCGCGTGCACCTCGGTCTCTCCGGTGCGATAGATCTTGGACAATGCGGACCCGCGAAAGGCGAGGCAGCTGGCGTCGGCGCGGGAGTTGGCCGGCTGCACCGTCACCTTCGGACCTGAGCCGGCGCTTGCCCGGAGAAAGCGGAGAGGAGCGGCCGGGTCATTCGGGCGGTCGTTCCTTGGGGCTGCGGGCCGGCTCATCGATGTCGGGCGGCAGAGGCTCCGTTTCTGGCGGCTCGACGCCCGGGGGCTCGGGCGGTAGGGGAGTGCGCTCGGGCGGTGCGGTGGCTTCAATCAGGTCCATCTCGCGACGATATCGGGCATGAGCCAGCAGGGCCGCCGCCGTTCCCAACGTCGAAGCGATCGCCAGTGGGAGCCCGAGCGGCATCTCGCTCCTCCTACAGCCTGGGTCGCGATCGGAGGCGCCGCGCCGTGCGCCCTGCCGCTATTCTTCCGACGACGGAGCAGGGCTGGAGGCCGCCTGCTGGGCAGGCACTCGCCGTATGGGCGCCTCCGGCAGATCCACCTGAACAGCGGGCCCTTCCGGCGCGGTGGTCCACTCGCTATTCGGCCCTGTTCGTTCTCGACTCTTGGGAGGGATCATCACTCGGGGCGAACAGCCAAATGACAAGCAGCGCGCCGAGCAAGGCAATGACGATCGGCCAAAGCCAATTCCTGACGGCGTTATTGGCAGGCTGTTTCATGATGCTGTCTCCGTTCAACAAGCCTCATGGTGGCTGGCGCGCTCCCCACACTGTATCCGGAAATATCCGGAGGCCGCTGCTCAGGCTGTGAGCTTCCCCAGGCACTTGCGCAGCCGGTTTGCAGATCAACCCACCCTGCAGCCTTTCGCGCCCCCCTGCCTACCGCCACGACGGTCCAGCACCCCTGGACGCAGACCGGCAGCGGATCGGGCGGGTTCTGGCTGACCCCCAGGTTTTCTGCTCATGAGCAGGCGGGCTTCGGCAGGAGTTTCTCTACGGTACGCACCAGCACAGATTCGCTGATGGGCTTCGGTAGCAGGGCGTCATAACCTGCGGAGATCGCCTTCGTGCGCCACTGCGCGTCGAGATGGCCGCTGATCAGGATCGACCTTCCGGTCCAGCAGGCGCCGCGAAGCTCCGCCAGCAGTTCGATCGCATCGGTCTGCGGCATCATCAGATCGGCCACCAGGCAAGCGCACCCCAGAGCGCCAGGGTTCATCGCCAGCCCCACGGCGGAAGGGTAGGCCCTGACGTCGTAGCCACGCGAACGAAGCAGTAGCAGCAGGCTGCGACGCACAGCATCGTCGTCCTCGACCAGGAGAACACGCGGCGCGGTGGTTTCGGTCAAGGGAATCATGCGGTTCCGTGCGGATCGGGTGCGAAGCTCATCGCTCCTGCTACCGCAGGCGACCCGACCTTTCGCTAAGTAGATGTCCGAGCGGCCGATGACTACAGCAAGGCAACGCGGCGCGCGGCGAAGGCCATGTGGAGGGCCTCGGTGACGGTCTCCACCTCCAATTCGACGAAGATGCGCGACCGCGCCAACTCGACCTCCATGTCCGACCGCCCGATCTGCCGGGCGATACTGCTTGCATCGTGGCCGCGAGCCATCAGTTCGAGCACCTGCCGCTCGATAGAAGGCAGCCGCTGCACGGCCACAGCCGCGGCGCGGAGATGGCTGCGATATGTCTCTGCGTCTTCCAGCCGCAGGAAGGCGCACCCGAGCGCCTGCTGCAGCGCTGCGCGGGAGAACGGCTTTTCCAGGAAGGCGACGGCACCCTGCTCCAGCGCGGCGACCGCCACCCCAAGATCTCCGTGGCCACTCATCACGATCACGGACTGGGCCGCCCCCGCGGCGGTCAGCCGGCGCTGTACTTCCAATCCGTCCACTTCTGGCATGCGCAGGTCCAGCAGCACGCAGCCGCGGGGGAGATGCGGGAGGGTGGCAAGGAACGTGCTTCCAGAGTCGAACAACTGCACATCGTGCCCGAGCGCGCGAAGCATCAGGTGGAGCGAACGCCGGATCGGCTCCTCATCTTCAACCACATGGACATGCCGGCTGCCCATCATGTGACGTCCTGCGCCCGCGGGCGCATCAGCGTGAAGCGGAACTCGGTCCCGCCTCCTTCGCGGTCCAGCGCCGCGATGCGTCCGCCATGCGCCTCCACAATGGTGCGGCAGATCGACAGGCCCAGCCCCATTCCGCTTTCCTTGCTGCTGTTGAACGCCTGGAACAGGTGCTTTCGCACCTCAGGAGCAATCCCGCCTCCGGTGTCGGAGACGGAGACCTGCACAGTCGCTGGATCGAGCAACGCTGTGGTGACATTCAGCAGCCGCTTGCCTGGCATGCCATCCATCGCCTCGATCGCGTTGCGCATCAGGTTGATGAGGACCTGCTGGATCTGCACCCTGTCGATCAGCACCGGCGTGGCATCGGGCGCAAAGGCGAATTGAGTGGCGACTCCCTTGTCCTTCGCGCCGACTAGGGCGAGAGCACTCGCCTCTTCAATGACCTTAGGCAGGTCCTCGACTGTCTTGGCCAGCTCGCCCTTTGAGACGAAGTCGCGCAGCCGCCTCACGATGCGTCCGGCGCGTAGCGACTGCTCGGCCATCTGGGTCACGACGTCGCGCAGCATCTCCTTATCGGGCTGATCCTCTCTCTCCAGGATGATCCCGGCCGCTTCGCCATAGCTGGCGATCGCGGTCAGCGGCTGGTTCAGCTCGTGCGCGAGGGTGGAAGCCATGGTGCCCATCGCACTGAGGCGCGAAACGTGGATCAACTCCGACTGGAGCTGCTCCAGCCGTGCCTCGAAGTCGCGCCGCTCGGTCAGGTCTTGTATGAAGCCGGTGAACAGCCGTTGGTCAGCTGCCTGCGCTTCACCCACGGACAGGGCCATGGGAAAGGTGCTACCATCGGCGCGCAATCCGGTGACGATCCGGCCGATGCCGATAATCCGCGGCACACCGGTCGCAAGATAGCGCTCGAGATATTCATCGTGCCGCTCACGGTCAGGCGAGGGCATCAGCAGGCTGACGTTCCTGCCCGTTACCTGGTTCTCCGTATAGCCGAACAGCCGCTCGGCGGCGTGGCTGAAGGACAGGATGATTCCTTTTTCATCAATCACCACCATGGCGTCGGGCACAGTGGCGAGGATCGACTTGAGATGCTCCTCCCGCCGCTGGAGCGCCCTCTCCTCCGCGCGGCGCGCGGTCACGTCCTGGATGATCTTGGCGAAACCCAGGTCCGTTCCCCCTTGGCCGACGATCGGCGTGATCGAGACATTGGCGATGAACTCGGACCCGTCGGCCCGCTTCTGCCAGGCCTCTCCCGCGAAGCGACCTTCGCGCCGCGCCCGGTCGAGCTGTTCCATCGCCTGCGCGTCAGCCTGCGGCCCCGTGAGGAAGATAGAGCAGTGCTGGCCCAGGACATTCTCCCTGCTCCAGCCCAGCACCTCCTCCGCGCTGCGGTTCCAACTGGTGACGTGGCCTTGCGCATCGACCATGAAGATGGCGTATCCGGACGCCGCCTCGACCAGCAGCTCAAGCTGCGTCGCGGCTCGGCTAGCCAACCTCCGCTGCGCCGCAAGGCGGTGGTCCAGCCAGCCGACACCGGCGCAGACGAGGACGAACAGGCCAGCTTGCACAAAGTTGGCGGCGGCGAACCGGCTGAGCGGATCAAGCAGGCTGAAGCCCGCGATCAGCGACAGCAGCCCCGCGAACACCGCGGGCCCCCGCCCGCTGACGAGCACGGCCACTACGACCGGCAGCACGAATGGAAGGAACGGCGCCCTCTCGCCCAGCACTGGGTCGGCCGCCAGCCGTACGAGATGGGTCGCTCCGACAGCGGCCGCAGCGGCCGCATAGCCGATGGCAGCCTCCGGAGACAGTTTTCCGCGCGTTCGCGGTTCGCTCACTCACTACCTCCGGGACGCATGCAGTGCCGGGGCGCCGTCGATGCTGAAACGTCGTGCCGGCTGCTCGGAGTCCTAACATGCATCATTCATGGCAGGAAAGCCGGGGCGAAAAGACGGAGCCGGAGCGGCCGTTCGGCTAACCGCGAAAGTCTTGCGCGCGGAGCAGCGTTCCTGACGCGGGTCGGGTTCAATGACCGCGATCGACCCAGATGTCGCGATCAAGCACCCAGTCACCGTCGTTCAGCACCCAGATGTGTGCGAAGCGGCCTGATCCGAGCGGCACTCCGCTGAGCCGATCGATCACCTCGTAATTGCCGTGGACCAGCATCATTTCAGTGTCGATGGTGGAATCGGTCACGTGCAGGACAGTGATCGGATTGCTCCGCCCCATATCTCCGGCCCAATAGTCACGGATGTCGTCCCGGCCGACAAAGCGCCCCTCCTGATGGATGTAGACTTCCGCGCTGGGTGAATAGAGGGTCGCGACGCCGTTCACGTCGGCGCGGTTATAGGCAGCGGTCCAGCGGTTCGCGAGCTCCTGAACGTTCGGCTGATCTTCCTGGGCCAGCAGCGGCGCACCCTGCATTGCCGTAAGGCCGGTGATCACCAATCCGATGATTGTCTTGCGCATCACATCCTCCTCCGCACGAAGTGCATCCAGGAGAGGTCCAGCGATCGGCCCCTCCCGATCCTTTCTGCGAAGCGACATCCGAGGCCGATATACGTGATTGCCACAATGGCGGGCAGTGACGGGCGAGCAGAATGGTCTCCCCTAGCTCACCGCTCTTAAGCGAACGGCTCATCAGGAGCCATCGACTGCTTGCCGGATGAGGAGGCGCGCCTTGGGCAGCGTGCCGGCACACCAGAGTGAAGCTCCGTAACAATCCCGATGCCCACGCGCGGCGCAACTGGGCAGACCCGGCTGCGGGCGATCCTGAGCTAACTCCACCTTGGGCGCCCTGCCGCGTTCCCGCTCCGCGGGATCGCCCGGAGGAGTACGAAGGCGCCCGCCCATGGAAGAACGCAGGATCCTGATCATCGATGCCCATCCGGACCCTGATCCGGCGCGGTTCATTCACGCATTGGCGGCGGCTTATCAGAGCGGCGCGCAGGGGCACGAGACCCGCCTCTTGAGGCTCGCCGATCTCGACATCCCGCTGCTGCGCGCGAGCCATGACTGGTTGGAGGGCACGCCTGCGGCCGATGTGGCAAGGGCCCAGGCTGACATTGCCTGGGCGGAACACATCGTGCTGTTCTACCCGCTGTGGCTCGGAGACGTGCCAGCGCTGCTCAAGGCGTTCCTGGAGCAGGTGATGCGGCCGGACTTCGCATTTCGGTATCGTGAAGGGGGGCTGCCGGAGAAGTTGCTGAAGGGACGCTCGGCTCGGATCGTCGTTACCATGGGGATGCCCGCCTTCTTCTACCGGCTCGTCTACGGCGCCCACAGCGTGAAAAGCCTGGAGCGCAACATCCTCAAGTTTGTGGGCATCCGCCCGGTCGAGAGAACGATCATCGGCGGGGTCGAGACCAGCGAGGAGCAACGCCTCGGCTGGCTGCGCGAGATGGAGGAACTGGGAGCGGCTGGTGCCTGATCGACCAGAACCATACGCTGACGAGAACCGTTGCCCCAACCGCTCAAAAGCGGCGCAGGCCTCCTTGTCCGTGTCCTCAGGCCCTCCTCACGCCTGCGGGAAGAGCGGCGATTCTCTCGCTGGTTCGGTGGTGGCGACGTTGCGATATCCAGGCACCCGGGCAGCGTCCTCACACGTCGGGCGGTCCCATCCGGATGCTCGGGCGGCTCATGGATCGTATAGAGCCCCAGCGGCTGATTGTCTGCGCTGATCGTATAGTGCCTCGTGATCCAGATCTCTCCTCCACCATTATCGTCGCGGAAAGCTGGTCGCGCTCCTCATGCGCCTCCTCTCCGTCTGCCCTTGGACGTTAGCGACAGATCCTTGCATTCCAGCGTCTCCTCTGCTGCGCTGGTGTCCTCGGCGAGGGTGCGGCAAGGGAACAAGGGTATGGATGAAGGCCACCTCATCCATGTGGTCGATGACGAGGAGCCGGTGCGCCGCTCCCTGGATTTCCTTTTGCGTACCAGTGGCTTCCGTGTCGAGCGATGGGCAGACGGCGACAGCTTCCTCAAGGGTGCGAAGCGGGACGAGCCGGCTTGCGTCCTGCTCGACGTCCGCATGCCGGGAATGGACGGGCTGCAGGTGCAGGAGGAGATGGCGCGCCGTGGGCTGAACCTGCCTGTCATCGTGCTGACGGGCCATGGCGACGTCGCAACCGCCGTTAAGGCCATGCAGGCGGGCGCTGTCGATTTCCTCGAGAAGCCGTTCGAGCGAGAGCGGCTGCTGCAGGCGATCGAGGTCGCCTGTAGGCGGGCAAGCGACCATGCGGCACAGCGCGATCACGAACGCTGGGCGCGGACCCAGATTGCCGCGCTGACCGAGCGGGAGCGAGAGGTGCTCGACGGGCTGGCCTGCGGCTACCCCAACAAGACGGTCGCCTATGATCTGGGCATCAGCTCGCGCACCGTCGAAGTGTACCGCGCAAACGTGATGAGCAAGCTGGAGGTGACGAATTTCGCCGATGCCTTGAGGATCGCATTCGCCGCAGGATTGGGGTCAGAAGCGGAGTGGCGCAGGACGCATTCGGTCGGCTCCCCCGCGGGCCGCGGCGAATCCTCGGGCGGCGGCTGAGGGCCTCAGTGCGCCATGAAGAGCGGAAAACTCGCTTTTCGCTAGCGTCCCGCCGGAGACTTCGCCGAACAGGGCATCCACCGCTCGCCCGTGGCCATAGGCGCCCATCACGACAAGGTCAGGTATCGGGAGAGCGCCTGGCTGAGGTCACCCGCCACCTGCAGCCGCGCCTCCTGCCCCTCGTCGTCTGGCCAGCGGCAGTACGTTCTTCATGCGGCGGCTCCTTCCTCAGAGAGTCGGCCGCAGGATGCTCCACGGGCGATCCGCGCCGACACTCGTGAGCCTATGGAAGAGAAGGCATCAGGGGATCAGGACGATGGCCCCCTCGATCTCGCCGGCGCGAAGCGTTGCAAGCGCCTTGTTCGCCTTTGCAAGCGGCATGCAAGAGACGTGGGTGGTGATTGCAGCCTGTCCAGCGAGCTCGAGAAACTCGACCCCGTCCTGCCGGGTCAGGTTGGCGACTGAGAGGATCGAGCGTTCCTCCCACAGGTCAGCATAGGGAAAGGAGGGGATGTCGGACATGTGGATGCCGGCGCAGACCGCCCGGCCACCCTTCCTCACCGCCTTCAGCGCCAGCGGCACCAATGCGCCGACCGGAGCGAAGAGGATCGCCGCATCCAGCGGCTCGGGCGGCGGCTCGGTCGAGGCACCTGCCCAGGCACAGCCCAGCCGGCGAGCGAAATCCTGGCCCGCCAGATCGCCGTCGCGGGTGAAGGCGAACACCTTGCGGCCCTGCCATATGGCCAGTTGGGCCAGGATGTGCGCGGCGGCGCCGAAGCCGTAGAGGCCCAGCACCGGCGCCTCGCCGGCCAGACGATAGGCGCGGTAGCCGATCAACCCGGCGCAGAGCAGCGGCGCCGCATGCGCGTCGTCGAAGGTTTGGGGTAATGCGAAACAGAAGCGACTGTCGGCAATGCAGTGCGTGGCGAAGCCGCCATCGCGGGTGAAACCGGTGAAAAGCGGCGCATCGCACAGGTTCTCGCGGCCGGCGATGCAGTACGGGCAGACGCCGCAGGTGTGGCCTAGCCAAGGGACGCCGACCCGCTCGCCCAGGGCAAAGCCTTCAGCGCCTGGCCCCACTGCATCGACGCGGCCGACGATCTCGTGCCCCGGCACGATCGGCAGCGGGCCGCTTATGTCGCCGTCCACCACATGAAGGTCCGTGCGGCACACGCCGCAGGCCGAGATTGCGACACGCAGCTGATGCGCGCCGGGCTCCGGCAGGGGCTGCTCAACCAGGCGCAGCCGTCGGCCCGGCGCTTCGAGCTGCATGGCATGCATCGTCATCATGGCGCCCCCTCAAGGATCGTCAGCGCTCCGGAGAGTGCTTCTTCGGCTGCCCCTGCGGCCGAGAGCCGATGCCAATCCGCAAGATCGCCAAGGTCATAGCTCAACTGGCGCTCGAGCACGGCAGAATCTGCATCCGACGCGTCGTTCATCCGGAGCGCGAGCCGTTCGCGCAGCAGGTCCGGCGGTGCCTCGAGCCATAGACCGGTAAAGCCGACACCCCTCTCTCGCGCCATCGCGGCCAAGGCGCCACGCTCGCTCTCGCGCGCGAAGACGGCATCGACAACCACCGACCGGCCGTCCATCAGCGTTCTGCGCGCGTGGGCGAGCAACTCGGAGTAAACCTCAGCGCTTCGCTCCATCGCATAGGCTTCGCGCGGGAGCCGGCTTTCCGGCGGGACGCCGTGCAGGCGCTTGCGCAGCACGTCCGAGCGCAGCCAGCGCGCGCCGGGGGCGCTGCCGAGTTCCGGGGCGATCGCAGCGGCCAGCGTCGACTTGCCGGTGCCGCTCAGCCCGCCAACCGCGACCAGGCGGGGCTTGTCCGGTTCGAGGAAGGCGAGCGCCGCCTCCAGATAGCGTCGCGCCATTTCCGCCCGGACCGTGCGAGCGTCGCCCTCCTGCGCCTGGGCGGCGGCGGACTCGACATGCGCGCGCACCGCCGCACGTATGCTGAGGAACAGCGGGATGGCCGCAATTCCGTCATCCTCATCGGCGCGATCGAGGTAACGGTTGAACAGCAGCGACGCCTGTGCGCGGCAGCCGCGCTGCCACAGGTCCATCAGCAGGAAGGCGAGGTCGTAGAGCACATCGATGATCGCCAGCTTGGGGTCGAATTCCAGGCAGTCAAACAGGGTCGGCCTGCCCTCCCAGAGGCAGATATTTCCGAGATGCAGATCACCGTGGCAGTGGCGGACGTGGCCTTCGCGTGCCCGGCGGTCGAGCAGCGGAGCAAGATCACGCAGCAGGGCTATGCTGCGGTCATGCAGCGCATCCGCCTGTTCCCAGGCCAGCACGTCGGCCACCTGTTCCATGCTTGTCCGGTTGCCGTCGATCACCCGGCGTATGGCCTCTGCACCGCCATCCCTGCAAAGCTCTGCTCCGGCATGGAAGGCGGCGATGCCGTCCGCCAGGTCCCGCATCAGCAGCGCGTCAAGCTCACCGCGCTCGGCCATGGCGGAGAGCAGGTCCTGCGTGGGGAAGCGCCGCATCACCACGAGCCAGTCGACTGGCCTCCCTTCCTTGAACCCCAAGCCGCCATCTGGGCTCTGCCGCACGGCGCGAACCTCCAGGTACAGATCGGGCGCGGTCCGGCGGTTGAGTTGCAGCTCCGTCTCGCAGGCTGCGCGACGCTTCTCCACGGTCGAGAAATCGAGATAGGGATAACGCACTGCTCGCTTGAGCTTGTAGGCATAGCTGCCCGCGAGGAAGACGATGGCCGCATGGGTGTCGATACGTTCGACCGGGCCCGTGAAGGTGTAGCTCGCGGGACGGGATAAGAAATCGATCGTTTCGCTCTGGTCCTCGCAGATCATCATCGGCCCTCGTTCTCTGCCGCTTCCCTGGCCGAGGCGGCCGCCTTGCGCGCCTCGTATATTTGCGGAGCGACCCTGCCGGCGGGCTTCTCCATGACCGCTCCCCAAGCAATGGGAGCAAAGTCTATCATGCCAGAGATGATGAAGGCGGCGGTGTTCGTCGAGCCGGGACGCATTGTGCTCGACCAGAAGAAGATCCCGGATGTGGGTCCGCTCGACGCTCTTATCCGCATCACCACGACCACCATCTGCGGCACCGACGTGCATATTCTGAAGGGCGAATATCCGGTGGAGCGCGGGCTGACCATCGGGCACGAGCCGGTAGGCGTGATCGAAAAGCTAGGCTCGGCGGTGACCGGCTACAGCGAGGGCCAGCGGGTGATCGCGGGAGCGATTACGCCTTCGGGCACATCCCACGCTTGCCTGTGCGGGTTCCACTCGCAGGATGGCGGGCAGCACGGCAACGGCTGGAAGGCGATGGGTGGCTGGCGTTTCGGCAACACCATCGACGGGGCGCAAGCCGAATACTTGCTTGTGCCGGGCGCGATGGCGAACCTTTCGCCCGTTCCCGAGGAGCTGACCGACGAGCAGGTGCTGATGTGCCCGGACATCATGTCGACCGGCTTCAGCGGCGCGGAGTCCGGGCGCATTCGCATCGGCGACGCCGTGGCAGTGTTCGCGCAGGGGCCGATCGGCCTGTGTGCCACAGCCGGAGCTTTCATGATGGGTGCGACCACCATCATCGCGGTGGAAAGCGTGCCGGCCCGAATCGAGATGGCGAAATCAATGGGCGCCACCCACGTCGTCGACTTCTCCAAAGTCGATCCCGTGGACGAGATCCGCCGCATCACGGGCGGGCGCGGGGTGGACGTGGCGATCGAGGCGCTGGGGCGGCAGGAGACGTTCGAAGGCGCGCTCCGAGTGCTCCGGCCCGGCGGCACGCTGTCCTCGCTCGGCGTCTATTCGGGCGATCTCACCATCCCGCTCGACGCCTTCTCGGCGGGGCTGGGCGACCATCGCATCGTCACCAGCCTTTGCCCCGGCGGGAAGGAGCGGATGCGCCGGCTGATGGAGGTGATCGAGTCGGGGCGCGTGGACACACGTCCGCTGGTCACGCATCGGTTCGATCTCGACCAGATCGAGGAGGCCTACGAGCTGTTCTCCCATCAGCGCGACGGTGTGCTCAAGGTCGCGATCCGGCCATAAGCCGGGTCGCGTTCGTCACCAGGGCCTTCCGGACGGGGGCGCCGCCCACACCAGCGTCAATGATCGGGGCCCGTGGGAGCTGCGCGCCGCACGCATGCGCTCAGCGCAAAGGTTTGAGGATTCTTCTGGCGTCCCGGCCATGTCACCCATCGAGGGGATGACGGAGAAGCCGATTTCCCGCTGGCGCCCCCAATCGAGGACCGCCGCCACAAGCGCCCGCTCTGCGACACAAAGGCCAGTCGTTCCGGCAGTGCACCGCTGGCGCTGAACGAGGCCTCGAGCCGCGTGCGTGGGACGAGCAGGCCGATGCAGTTGGGCCCGAGCAGGCGCATGCCGGATGTGCGCGCGGCGGCCACGGCTGCGGTGAGGAGCCGTTCTCATGAGACAGCCCCGCGCTGACCACCACCGCGACCGCACGGACAAGGTGCCGAGATCGGCCAGGGTTGCGGGCACCTGTGCGGCGGGAAGGGCGACGATCGGTAAATCCCCGGGGAGGCGGCAGATCGTGGACGCGCGGCCACCAATGCGCCCCCTGGATGTAGAGCCGATGTGGGTTGACTGCGTGCGCTGCGAAACGCGGCTGCGCGGCGACAAGGTTGCGCAGGATCGCGCCTCCTGGCTTGCGCGGGTCTCGCGAGGCGCCGACCACCGCTACCGCCCGCAGGCGAAGCAGCGCCTCTGCGTCAAGCGCCGGATGGTCGTTCAGGTCCTGCAGACCCGTGCCGGAACGCGACGGCTTCGTTCATCTCAGGCAAACAGGTCTTCCCCTTCGGCGACGATGGGATCGGGGACCTCGAGTTGCGTTGGCGCTTCATGCGGGTGCGACGGGTAGGCAGGGCAGAGGCAGAAATGCGCCCAGCGGTGGCACCAGGCGAGATAGAGTTCGTGCGCGGCCTCTGCCAGCCGCCAAGGCTGCATCGCCAGCTCGAGCAACGGATCGGCCTCAGGGACGGACAGATCGGCGGTAGGAGCGCTTTCCGTCATGATATGGGACCTCCGGGATCAATGTCTGCGAGACGATCTCTCATCGACCAGTGCAAATGGCAGTGTAGGGGGCAAGTCCGTCCGGGCGCCCGAATCTCCTCTGCGATCAGCCCGTCGTTCGCACTCCACCGAAGACGAAGCGACTCATCACCTCACGTGCCACCCTCTCGACCTGAGTAAGATGCGCCCGGATCTCCTGCTCGGGCGCCTCCTGCCCGATGCCGTCAAAGTGATAGCGATCGGTGCCTGCAAGGCCGAACACCTCCGCCAGATAGCGGTCGAACAGGTTCTGCACCGAGGTCAGAACGCCCCGCTCCTCGAGCCACGGGCGCATGCTGCCTGACGAGGTAAGGGTGACGAGGCGCTTGCCGGCGAGGACGCCCTGGCCCTGCTCGGGCTTTTCCGAACCCAGCAATCGGCCCGCGCCGAACACCCGGTCGACATAACCCTTAAGCATCGCGGGGGGGCCGCCGAACCAGATCGGATAGACCAGCACGAAGACGTCGGCCTCGCCGATTTGCGCGAGTTCCGCGGAGACGTCAGCGCCCGGGCTGCCCTGACGCTCCGTCGCCTTGAGGACGGGGTCGAAGCCGATCCGATAGAGGTCGCGCCACGCAACCTTCTGCAGGCGGCCCTCGACAGTCTGGGCATAGCGCCGCGCCATCGACAGCACGAAGCTGTCTTCGTCAGGATGGCAGGCGATGATCGCGTGCTTGATCGTCATCAGCGGCTCCTTCAATGGCAGGTAAAGATCGGCGACGATGGAATGGCGAACAGCTCGCGCGTGACACCGCTTTCCTTCGCCGTCAGATCGAAATGCTGGTGTACCCGTGGCTCCTCCACACCGGTGAAAATCACCCGTTCGGCGCGGGCGAGCAGATGCCAGCAGCCGAGTACGATGAGGTGGCAAGGCACGCTGTTCTCCTCCTGCGGACCGCCTTCCTTTGGCCATGACCGGGAGACGTTCCTGCCCGCCAGCCGCCCCTCCAACAGGACAGAACCGCGAGGTTTTGTCGCCGTACCAGTGCCAAGTCCGCGAGTGCTGCGGGCGAGATCGAGTGCGCCCGGAAGCCTCGCGTCGGGACAAGCATCATCGGCGATGTGCAGCAGGGTCGATACCATCGGCCATGCTCCTTCGTTGGCGGTACAGGATTAGCGTCACCGTCTGTTCGCGAACCTCGTAATTGTCCGGAGGAGCCGCCTGAGGCGAGCCCGGAGGAACGGATGGTTCGCCCTCCCCCCACCGGTGATGTACGGAGAGAGGCAGGGGGATCGAGGGGATGAAAGGCCGATGAAGGGTTTGCGGACGAACGGCCGGCCATGGCACGCACTGTCGCCCGACGAGTCGCTGGCAGCATTGGGCAGCGGCCCTGACGGATTAACGCGGAGCGAGTCCGCACGCAGGCTGGCAGAGCATGGTCCCAACCGTCTGCCCGAAAGGCCGCCGGCCAGCCCCTTTCACATCTTTCTGCGCCAGTTCGCCAGCCCGCTGATCTACATCCTCCTGTTTGCCGGAGGCATGGCGCTGCTCTTAGGCGACAGGGGCGATGCGCTGTTCATCTTCGGCGTGCTGCTGCTGAATGCGGCAATCGGCGCCTTTCAGGAGATAAAAGCGGATGCGAGTGCCCGCGCGCTACGCTCGCTGGTGCCGCAGCATGCTTTTGTCCGCCGCGAAGGGCTCTCCCAGCAGATCGAGGCGGACCAGGTCGTGCCCGGCGACGTGATCGCGCTGGACAGCGGGATGCGGGTCACCGCCGATCTCCGCCTGATCGAGACGCAGGGGCTGCAGATCGACGAGGCGCCGCTGACAGGTGAATCGCTGCCCGTCGGCAAGGATGCGGGCGCGGCGCTCGACCCTGAGACCCTGCTGGCCGACCGGACAAACATGGCTCATGCCGGAACGACAGTCGTCCAGGGCCGCGCTCTCGGCGTCGCGGTCGCCACCGGTGGGGCAACGGCCTTGGGCGCGATCGGCCGCTCGCTGGAGGAGGCGGCGCGCACGGCCGCCGAGACGCCGCTGATCCGGCGCATGGCGCATTTGGCGCGGCAGATCGCGATCGCCACGCTGGCACTCATCTGTGTGCTGGCGGCCCTCCTCGCATGGCAGGGTGAAGGCTGGCGCGATATCGCGATGCTGGCGATCGCGCTCGCCGTGTCGGCTATCCCGGAGGGCCTGCCGATTGCCGTGACAGTCGCCCTGTCGGCAGCGGCCAGCCGTATGGCAAAGCGCAACGTGATCGTGCGCGCGCTGCCAGCGGTCGAGGGGCTGGGTTCATGCACGCTGATTGCCAGCGACAAGACCGGCACTTTGACGATGAACAGGCTGACGGTCGAACGGGCGCGCCTGGCCAGCGGGTTGCAGCGCGACCGCTCCGAATGGCGGGCCAGTAAGGGCGAAGGGGATTTCAGGCACCTGGCCGAGGCCGCCGCCCTGTGCAACGAGGCGCGTGCGACCGCCTCGGGCGAACTGATCGGCGACACGGTCGACGTGGCGCTGCTGGAGTTCGCGGGGGAGGTGGGGTTCGACATCGCCCCCGCATTGGGCGCGCCAAGGCTGGCGCAGATCCCTTACGAGCCGGTTCAGCGCTTCGCCGCGGTGGAGATCGAGGCAGGCGGCGCGCCGAGGATCGTTGTGAAGGGTGCGCCTGAGACGGTACTGGCGATGTGCGATGGCGCCGGCGATGCGGCAGAGGTGGCGCGAGAACTGGCGCGCGAGGGCTTTCGCGTCATCGCGTTGGCCGACGGGGAGAGCGGCGCGCGCGGCTCACCACTTGAAGAGCGCCTTCACGGGTTGCGGCCGATCGGCTTTGTCGGGCTCTCCGACCCGCTGCGCGAGGGCGTGGTCGAAGCGGCCGCCAAATGCGCTTCAGCTGGCATCTCGGTGCGCCTGATCACCGGCGACCACCCCGCGACCGCGATCGCCATCGGCCGCAAGATCGGCATCGCCAATGAGGACAGCGAAGTAGTGACCGGCGCTGAGTTGGCTGAGATCCACACTGATCCCGACTCCTTCCGTCGGCGGACCCTTGCCGCGCGGGTCTTCGCCCGCATCGAGCCAACGCAGAAGCTGGACATCGTCCGAGCGCTCGAGGCGGCCGGCGAGATCGTCGCCGTCACTGGGGACGGCGTGAATGACGGGCCGGCGCTGCAGGCGGCCGATATCGGCATTGCGATGGGCCGCGGCGGAACTGACGTCGCGCGCCAGGCGGCGGACCTGGTGCTGGCGGACGATAACTTCGCGTCGATCGTCGCGGGGATCGAGGAGGGGCGCGTCACCTTCCAGAACGTGCGCAAGATCGTGATCTTCGTGCTCGCTACCGGCCTCGCCGAGATTGGCATGTTCCTCTTGTCGCTGGCGCTGGGCCTGCCGATGCCGCTGACGCCGGTGCAGCTGCTCTGGCTCAATCTCGTGACCAATGGCGTGCAGGATGTGACGCTCGGCTTCGGAAAAGGGGAGGGGGACGAGCTGGCGCGCCCGCCCCGGCGCCAGCTGGCAGCGCTGGTGGACCGGGACGCGCTGATCCTGCTGCTACCGGGCGCCGTGCTGATGACCGGGTTCGCCGTTTGGCTGATGGACATGCAGTTGGCCGCGGGCGCGCCGCTCGACGAGGCGCGCAACGGCGTGCTGCTGATGGTGGTGCTGTTCCAGAACATCTACCTGATCGGCATCCGGAACCTTCGCCGGCCTTCCTGGCGTTCGGGCCCGGGGGAGAATGGCTGGCTGTTCCTCGGCCTTTCCGCAGCACTTTCTTTGCACCTGATCGCCATGCACTTCGCGCCGCTTCAGGCGCTTCTCGGGACGGCTCCCGTGTCGATGGAGGTGCTGGGCTGGTGTGTGGGGGGCGCGATGGCCGTACTCCTTGTGACCGAGGCGGCAAAGTGGCGGGTCGCCTCCATTGGCAGAGTGGCGCATCCGGCCGAACGCGTATGACGAGGTGCTCCGGCTTGCAGCTGCTCGCGAAGCGGGGCTGAGACATCCAGGAGAGGATTGATGCGGTAATCGGCTCGCCCCTCCGAGTTCCAGCCGCACGTCGAGGGCACGGCTGCTGCGCCGGGCAGCATCCGAGACCGGAATGGAGGGGCCGGAGCCGAGGGCGGCGCGGATCGCATCCGTAGAATTGCGAGGGGAGGCGTGCCGCCAAGGCTGCCAGAAGGAGCCAGGTTCCTGCGGCGGAGGCTGGCCATGACAATTCAGCACATCATCGAGTTCAAGGACATTTCGCGGGAGGACGTGGCGCTGGTGGGCGGCAAGAACGCCTCTCTTGGCGAGATGCTGACGGCACTCGTGCCGCACGGCGTCAATGTTCCCGACGGCTTCGCCACGACGGCGGAGGCGTTCCGCCATTACCTGACGCGCAACGAGTTGCTGGAGCCGATTGCGCGTCATCTCGCCGACTATCATTCGGGCGCGGCGAGTCTTGAGGATACAGGCGCTGCAATCCGGCATGCCATCCTGCGCGGCAGGTTCCCGGCCGAGACGGAGGAGGCGATCCGGAGCGCGTACCGGGCGTTATGCAAGGGCGCGGGACGCGAAGACCTCGACGTTGCGGTGCGCTCCAGCGCCACTGCAGAGGACCTGCCGGATGCGAGCTTCGCCGGCCAGCAGGAGACGTTCCTCAACATTCGCGGCGAGAACGCGCTGCTCGACGCCTGCCGACGCTGCTACGCCTCGCTCTATACCGACCGGGCGATCGCCTATCGCGAGACCAAGGGTTTCGCGCATGACGCGGTGGCGCTCTCCGTCGGCGTCCAGCGCATGATCCGCTCCGACGAGGCGGGCGCCGGGGTCATGTTCTCGATCGACACTGAAAGCGGCTTCCCTCAGGTTGTGCTGATCAACGCCGCGTGGGGTCTTGGCGAGAGCGTCGTCCAGGGCTCGGTAGACCCCGACGAGTATCAGGTGTTCAAGCCCCTGCTGCAACGGCGCGATCTGCGGCCCATCATCGCCAAGAGCGCCGGCGGCAAGGCAACCAAGCTGGTCTACGGGCAGGGCTCGAGCGGACCCACGCGTACCGTGCCGACTTCCAAGGCCGAGCGCGCTCAAATGGTCCTCAACGACGAAGAGATCCTGCGCCTGGCGCGTTGGGCCGTCCTGATCGAGCAGCATTACGGCTGCCCGATGGACATGGAATGGGCCAAGGACGGTGCAGACGGCGACCTTTACATCGTGCAGGCGCGTCCGGAGACGGTGCAGCGACAGGTGGCCGCGACCACCCGGTCCTATTCGCTGTCGGGCAAGGGCGCGGTGCTGCTTGAAGGCGCGGCAATCGGGCAGGCCGCGGCCACCGGGGCCGTGTGCCTGATCGAGAGCGCAGCCGACATCGGCCGCTTCGTCGACGGCTCGGTGCTGGTCACGGGGACAACCGATCCAGACTGGGTGCCGATCATGAAGCGCGCTGCCGCCATCGTTACCGATCACGGCGGTCGCACCTCGCATGCGGCGATCGTCAGCCGCGAACTCGGCCTGCCGGCGGTTGTCGGCACCAGCGATGCGACCAGCGTGCTGCATGATGGGCAGCAGGTGACGATCGACTGTTCGCAGGGGGAGCGCGGCTATGTCCATCAGGGCGCTGCCGAACTTTCGGTCAGCGAGGTCGATCTGTCGAGGCTGCCCGCCACGCGCACCCAGATCATGCTGAACCTCGCCAACCCCGCTGCCGCAAGCCGCTGGTGGCGCCTGCCCGCCGACGGTGTGGGGCTGACGCGGATGGAGTTCGTGATCAGCAACGCCATCAAGGTGCATCCGATGGCACTGATCCGGCACGAACATTTGGAAGACAAGGCGGCAGCGGAGGAGATCGCCCGGCTGACGCAGGGCTATGGCGACAAGTCCGAGTACTTCGTTGACCGCCTCTCGCTTGGCCTCGCCCGGATTGCGGCGGTGGCCTGGCCCAAGCCCGTGATCATTCGCATGAGCGACTTCAAGACGAACGAATATGCGGGGCTGATCGGTGGGCGTGAGTTTGAGCCGGAGGAGAACAATCCGATGATCGGCTTTCGCGGGGCGTCACGCTACTACTCGCCGCGTTACCGGGAAGGCTTCCAGCTGGAATGTCGCGCCATCCGGCGGCTGCGGGAGGAGATGGGCTTTGCCAATGTGGTGGTCATGATCCCCTTCTGCCGCTCGGTGAAAGAGGCGGACAAGGTGCTCGAAGTTATGGCCGAAAGCGGTTTGCAACGGGGGCGCAACGGCTTGCAAGTCTATGTCATGTGCGAGATCCCGGCCAACGTCGTGCAGGCCGCCGCCTTCGCCGAGCGGTTCGACGGGTTCTCCATCGGCAGCAACGATCTGACCCAGCTGACCCTTGGGATCGACCGCGATTCCGAGCTGCTGGCCGGACAGTTCGATGAGCAGGATGAGGCGGTGAAGTGGATGATCCGCCACGTCATCGCCGAGGCGCATCGTTGTGGGGCGAAGGTGGGCCTGTGCGGGCAGGGGCCCAGCGACCATCCGGAATTTGCCCGCTTCTTGGTTGAATGCGGCATCGACTCCATTTCTGTCACGCCCGACAGCTTCATTGCGGTGAAGGACCATGTCGCGGCAGCCGAGCGCAAGGCGCTGGCGGCCTGACGGCTAGCTAGCCGCCACGGCCGATTGGGCCCAGCGGACCAAGCCCTGCATGTTCATTGCGCCGGCCTGCCGCGCCACCTCCCGCCCGTTCCTGAAGAGGATCAGCGTCGGGATCGAACGGATGGCGTAGCGGGCGGCGATATCCTGCGATGCCTCGGTATCTACTTTGGCCAGCAGCATTTGCGGCTCCAGCGCGGCTGCGGCGGCTTCAAAGGCGGGAGCCATCGCCCGGCAGGGGCCGCACCATGAGGCCCAGAAATCGACCAGCACCGGCAGAGTCCCCTTGCCGACCAGCCGGTCGAACATCGCGCTGTCCGCGTTCACCGGTTTGCCTGTGAACAGCGACCCGTGGCAGCGGCCGCAGTTCGGGTTGTCGGCCAAGCGCCGGGCCGGCACGCGGTTCAGGCCGCTGCAGGAGCGGCAGACGATGATCTCCGGTTCCATTCCTTGTTTCCCTCGGTTGCCCCAATCGCCGTTGGCCGTCCGTCATCGTTTGGCACGACATGGATCGCCCGGAGGAGCAGTGCAGTCAGCAGAGCGAAGAAGCCAGCACGAACAGCAGCGACACGGCAGTGGTTAGCCGCTCGCAAGCGACCGACGAGGACGCTCGCGAGGCGAGGAGATCCGCGGATTTCCTGCTCCTGCGCACTCTACCGCCGCCCCCAACTCGCTGAGCCGAAAGGGCCCGGTCAGCGATGCCCCCTGCGGCAGCTGCGGCTTTGGCTTGCCGGACGCGGCGGTGACCAGCAGGGCTGGTGCATCGTAGCGCGTGCAGAGTTGCTGGGCTGCCGCCAGCGGTGAGCCGGAGGCGATCGCATCGCCCACCACCACGAGATCTGGCCTTCGCTGCGCGGCCGCCTCGAACGCCTGGCGCTCCGTCCAGGCATGGTCGAAGGATCGAAACCCGAGTTCGGCCAGCCGCTGCTGGATCGCGCGGCTGACGATCATGTTGTCATCGATGATCAAGGCGTGAGTCATGGCGGGGCCACCTCCTTTGCATGTCGTGTGTGGCCCAGGTCCAAGAGGCGGCGCACTAGGGGATTCTACGGAATGTCGGCTGGAAGATCGGTGGGGACGACACTGGACAACGGGAGATGGGAAGCGGCGCGATGAAGCAACACAGTGCCGGGGTGCTTCTCTACCGGCGCGCTGCGAAGGGCCTGGCCGTGCTGCTGGTGCACCCGGGCGGCCCCTATTGGCGCCGAAAGGACAAGGGCGCCTGGCAGATCCCCAAAGGCTTGATCGAGCCGGGGGAGGAGGTCGCAGCGGCGGCCCTGCGCGAGGCGGAAGAGGAACTGGGCCTGCAACTCTCAGGCGAGTTGAAGCCGCTCTGTGAGATCCGTCAGGCCGGCGGAAAGCAGGTCTCTGCCTTCGCGCTGGAGCAGGCGATTGATGCGGACAGCATCATCAGCAACTGCTTCGAGCTCGAATGGCCGCCGCGCAGCGGAAGGATGCAGAGCTTCCCGGAGATCGATGCCGCGCGTTGGATGACGATGGAGGAAGCCAAGGCGTATATTCTGCCAAGCCAGCTGCCGCTGCTCCAGCGGCTCGAGGAGTTGGTCGCATTGGGAAAATAGGTCTTGCTGCAGAAGACGCCCCCTTCCGCCGCTTTCAGCCTGCCGCTCCCCCGAGCAGGGAGCGCAGGCCTACGCCCGTGCCGTAGGCGAGCGCAGCGGCCAGGCTGCCGACGGCCAGCGTCTGCAAGCCGGCCCGAAACGGCGACAGGTCAAGAACGGCGCCTTTGGAAACGCCAAGGCCGAAGAAGGCCGCCGCGGCAAGTCCGATGCTGACGCTGAACATCTGGTCGAACCCCCCGATGCCCAGCAGGAAAGGCAGCAGGGGGATGAAGCCGAACAGCGAGAAGGCGAGGAAGGTGATCATCGCGGCTCGCAGGGGGCGTGCGGAAACCTCGCTGAGCTTGAGCTCTTCGGCCATCATCGTATCAACCCACACCTTGCGATCGCTCGTGATGACCTCGACGATCCGATCCAGCGTCACGGGATCGAACCCCTTGCGCGCGAAGATCTCGCGGATCTCCCGCCGCTCACCCTCCGGATGCGCTTCCACCTGCCAGTCCTCGTCCGCTCGGGCGCGTGCGATTTCCTGCTGCCGACTGCGTGTGCCGAGGTAATTGCTGACGGCCATGCTGAAGCCGTCCGCAGCAAGGTTCGCCAAGCCCAGGATGATGATCGTGGAAACGGAAAGGCGCCCGCCGGCGCTGCCGGCAATCACCGCGAATGTGGTCACCACGCCATCGACGCCGCCGAGGACGAAGTCCCCGAGCGGGCTCTGGCCGCGGGGCCGCTCCAGGCGAGCCCGAATGCGATCGGAACGGTGCTCGTCCAAAAGGTCGCGGCGCCGGCGAAAGGCCATCGATGCTTCTCCTGAGAGGCCTGTCGAAACAGCGAGCAGGGGGCGTGCGCCTGACGCGGTAGCTCCAATGCAGCCGATCCTCAAGGCGGGGTAATTCGATGCGGTGCGCCGAGAAGCAACAGCAGTGCCAGACGTGCGCGCCGATATCTGACTTCAGCTAGTTCGCATCGCCGCCGCCCCCTCTTGGCCGGGGCTGGGGCGTGCATCGCTGGGCTTCAGAGCCCTTGGCTGCCGGCATCCGGATGAACCTCGCCAGACCGCCAGCGAACAACGCGGTAGATGTAGAGGATCACAATGGCGCCGACGATGACGTTGGACACAGGATTCAGATAGGCAGAAACCTTCTCATACTGTCCCTCAAGGATATAGCCGAGGCCAGCGAGCGCCCCGGTCCACAACAAGGTGCCGAGGCTTGAGAAAAAGAGGAAGCGTGGCAGGGACATCCCGAATACGCCCGCTGGCACTGAGATCAGGGTCCGGATCGCCGGCAGGAGACGGCCGAAGAACACCGCTTTGGCGCAGTGGCGATCGAACCACGCATCGACCCGATCCACCTCCTTGGGCTTCAAAGTCAGCCAGCGGCCATGTCGGGCGGCCCAGCCTTTCAACCGGTCGGCGCCAACCCATTCCCCGACATAATACCAGAAGAGAGCGCCGAGCATCGAGCCGACATAACCCGCGGCAATCACGAGCGGCAGGCTCTTGTCCCCGTGCGCCGCTTCAAACCCCGCCATTGGCATGATCAGCTCAGAAGGGATGGGCGGGAACACATTTTCAAGGAACATCAAGGCGGCAATGCCGAGATATCCCGCCTGCTCCAGAAGCTTGAGAATCTGGTCGAACATCGAATGTCAAACGAAGCAAGCGGCAGGCGTTTCCGACCTGATCGTCGCCAAGCCCCAAGGCGGCACCCTCGCTGCTTGTTAGTGTCGGCCAGCGCTATCAGGGCACAGTGGCTTTGCGTCACGTCGCAGCCCAGTCATGCGGCATCACTCCCCATCGATTTTGCCGCCCTGGTCGGGAGGAGAGATGCTTGCGCCGAACCGCTTTGCCAGCCCCAACTTCACCGCCTCGGTTACTGCAATATAGGCGCCGACGATTGCCAGCATTATGGTGACAGCCTTCCAATCGGGTCGGACGAAGCCGAACGCTTGCTGCATTGGTGGCACGAACGGCAAGGCGAGCGCCGCCGCGCTTACCGCAAGCGTGCTCCACACCAGCAGCGGGGCTGGGCGGCTACGCCAGGCGGGCCGCCAGGTCCTGAGCACGAGCACGACCGCCAGTTCGGTTAGCAGCGAGACGACGAACCACACCGTGTGAAACTCTACCTCTCCCGCATGCAGAACGGTGAGCAGGAGCAGGAAGGTCAAGCCGTCGAACAGAGAGCTGACCGAGCCGAACAGGATCATGAAGCGTGCGATTTGCCCGATGCTCCAGCGCTGCGGCACGGCCATCCGCTCCGCGTCGACGCTGTCGGTCGAGATCGCCATCGACGGGAGGTCCGAGAGGAAGTTGTTGAGCAGGATCTGCTTGGGCAGCAGCGGCAGGAACGGCAGCAGCGGTACCGCCAGCGCCATGCTGAGCATGTTGCCGAAATTGGCGCTGGTAGTGATCGAGATGTACTTCATCGTATTGGCGAAGGTGCGCCGGCCATCGATGACGCCACGGCGCAAGACATCGAGATCGACTGTCAGCAGGACGATGTCGGCGCTCTCACGGGCCACGTCGGCCGCGCTCTCCACCGAAATCCCGACGTCCGCGCTGTGCAATGCAGGCGCATCGTTGATGCCATCGCCAAGAAAACCAACCGCATGGCCGCGATGCTGCAGGGCGCGGACTATGCGATCCTTCTGCTGCGGATCGATCTCGACGAACAAGGTCGTGCGCTCTGCCGCGTGCCACAGCGCCTCGTCTCGCATTTGCGCGATCTGCATCCCGGTAAGGAGCGATGCCTGACCCAACCCGACCGCCTCCGCCACATGGGCGGCAACATGGCGGTTGTCTCCGGTGATGATCTTTACGGCGATGCCGAGCTCGGAAAGCGCCTCCAAGGTCTCGCGTACCCCCGGCTTGGGCGGGTCGGCAAAGAGCAGGAAGCCGTCCAGAATCATCTCGGCTTCGTCCGCCGCGGAGTAGCGCGGCCGCGCCGGAACGATCCTGTGCGCGATGGCGAGCACGCGAAAACCCCGAGCGCCCTGCTGCTCGAGATATTGCAGGCAGTTGTTGCGCTGACCGTCACTCAAGGGCTCCTTGCGGCCGCTCAGGCGAGCGGACGTGCAGATTGCCAGCATCTCGGCCACGGCGCCTTTCGCGATCAGCCGGTGATGCTGCCCGTCCGGCTCGGCGACCACCAGGGTCAGGCGGCGGCGGGAGAAGTCGTAGGGGATTTCGGCGATCTTGAGCGTCGGATCGGCGGACAGCCCGGCGGATGTTCCGGCGCGCACCAGCGCGTCGTCGAGCGGGTTAGCGATGCCAGTCTCCAGCGAGGCGTTAATGAAGGCCAGGTGCAGGATTGCGGGATCCGCCTCTCCAGCGAGGTCTACCGCCTGTGCCAGCGTGACCTCGCCGCTGGTGATGGTGCCGGTCTTGTCGGTGCATACGACATCGAGGCTGCCGAGCATCTCGATCGCTTGCAGCCGGCGCACGATGACGCCGCTGCGGGCCATTGCCCGGGCGCCCTTGGCGAGCGTGATGCTGACAATCGCCGGAAGCAGCTCAGGCGACAGGCCCACCGCCAGCGCAACGGCGAAGAGCAGCGATTCTGTGAAGGGCCGGCCAAGCAGGTGATTGGCCGCAAGCACGAACAGCACGATGAGGAACATTGCCCGGAGCAGCAGATCTCCGAACCGGCGTACGCCGCGTTCGAAGTCCGTCTCTGGAGCCCTTCCGGCCAGGCGCGCGGCAATGACGCCGTATTCGGTCGCCGCTCCCGTATGCACGACAAGCAGTGTCGCGGTTCCGCTCCGCAGCGACGATCCGGAAAACAGCGCGTTGCGCCGTTCTGCGAGGGGAGCGTCAACCGCAGTCACGCCGGGGCGCTTTTCGACGGGGAAGGACTCGCCGGTCAGCGCTGCCTCGGCGACCATACAGTCGCAGGCCTCCATCACAATGCCGTCGGCGGGGACAAGATTGCCGGCGGCGAGATGCACGAGGTCGCCCGGGACGATCTCGGTTGCCGGGACGATGACTTCGGCTCCATCCCGAAGCACGGTGCAGGTGAGCGCCAGCCGATCCCGCAAGGCCGCGACGGCGCGCGAGGCCCGATATTCCTGGGCGAACCCCAGCAACGCGCTGCCGAGGACAATCGCCATGATGATCGCTGCATCGCTCCAATCGCGCAGCAGCAGCGAGATCGCCGCGCCGGCGAGCAGGATCAGGACAAGCGGGCTGGTGAACTGGCGCCGCAGCAGCGGCAAGATGCGCCCGCCCTCTCCGGCGACGAGACTGTGGGGGCCCAGACGGGAGAGGCGGAACTGCGCTTCCCCGGCGGTCAGGCCCTCTTCGCGCGCACCCAGCGCATCGAGAGCGTCCGGTCCGGCGAGCGTCCAGTAATGGCCGAGCGGATCAATGGCTGCTTCCTCATCTCGCCGCCCGCCGGAGGGGCGTGCCTGCCGGAGTGGTGGGTCAGCAGCAGCGGACCGACGCTCTTGAGCAGGGAGCCCAGCCTCGGGCGGGCTGGCGGTCACGGCCGGGCGTTGCGCCCGGAGGTGAGCGATGCGGCGGCCGTCCGACCGCCGCCGCGTTCCTCTGTTCGAGGCACGCTCACCCGATCTTGATCTTCCTGGTACGGTTGGCCGCCCGCTCGTCCTTCTTCATCGCGAGCTTGAGCACGCCATTGCGGAAGCTCGCCTCGATCCCCTCCGGGTCCACATCGGCAGGGACGGTCAACTGCCGGCGGAAGGAACCGTAGCGGCGTTCGCTCACAAGATAACCATTCTCCTTCTTCTCGCTCTCCTCGCGCTTCTCGCCGGAAACCGTGATCACGCTATCGGCAAATTCGATGTCGATGTCCTTCTCCTCAAGCCCCGGCAGCTCGACGCTGAGCTCGTAGCCCGTATCGGTCGTGGCCAACTCCATCGCCGGATTGAGCGCTGGTGAGCCATCGAAGACGAACAGGCTCCGTGGTGGACGGGCGAAGCTGAAATCCTCGAACAGCCGGTCGATCTCGTCGCGCAGCCGGCTTAGCGGCGCCAGCGCGGAGCCTTCACTCTGACGCGGCTTGGCGGAAAGGGTGGTCTGCTCATCCATCTCAGGCACTCCTTTGTCGATGAGTTCGAAGTTGCGTCGGCGGGGGCCGGGGCCAACTCCGCGCGAGAGGCTAATCGGCGCTGGGAGCGGTCAGCATTGGGAATTGTACGGAGCCAGTCGCGTTCATCGGCGACCGGCCTCTCTTGGTGCGCGTGGCTGCCCTTAGTGGATTTGTGTTCCCCGCCGATGCAGCCACGCAAGGTCTGCTTGATGGCTCTTGGCCAGACAGCGCCTTTGCGACCGGTTTCATCGCGTTGATTTCAGCATCCATCGTCGTGACGCTGTGCGATGATCACGGCGGCCCCACCCTGTCCGCACACTCAATCCTCTCCGTATATTCCCTAGTCAATGAGCTGAAGCTCTCGCTCTATTTCGGTGTTCCAGAACCGCGTAGTGCGGGCGATGGAGCTTCACATGAAGAACATTCTGTTGATTGTTCATGACGATGATGGCCAAGAGGCGCGCCTCCAGGCCGCTCTCGACGTTACCCGGGCTTTCGACGGGCATCTGAGGTGCCTCGACGTGTCTATTATGCCGGTGCTCATGGGGGACTATTACAGCCAGGCCGGGGAAGCGATGCTGCTCGCCGACGAGCGTGAGCGTGAGGCGACGAACCGCAGCCGCCTGGAGGCGCGCCTCGCGCATGAAGGCGTCTCGTGGGACTGGATCGACGTCACCGGAGAACTGGCGCCCTGCGTGATGGACGCTGCGAGCATGGCAGACCTCATCGTGACCAACCGGAAACTTGACGGGTTTCCCATGCCGGACATGTTGCAGGCAGCAGGCGAGATCATCATCAAGTCCGGCCGTCCTGTCCTGGCCGTTCCGGACAACCTGAAGAGCTTTGACCCGAGAGCGCGCGCGCTGGTTGCTTGGGACGGCTCTGCCTGCGCGACGGCTGCGTTGCACGCGGCTGTTCCGCTCCTTCAGCTATCGAAGTCCGTCATCCTGCTCGAAGTGGAGGACGGCTCAATTCAAGAGCCGGCGGAGGAGGCGGCAACCTATCTCTCGCGCCATGGCATTCATCCCGCGATCCGGCGCGAAGGCTGCCACAATCGCAAGGCTTCCGATGTTCTTCTCGAACAGGCGCGGCACGGCCATGTGGGCTACGTTGTGATGGGCGGCTTCGGCCACCGCCGCTTCGTTGAGGCGCTGTTCGGTGGCGTCACGCGCAAGATGCTGACCGAGAGTCCAGTCCCGCTGTTCTTGGCGCACTGAGGCATCGTTACGAAGCGAGGCGGCAGCGAGGTAGGCGCTGCGTGATCCGCATGGGTGTGCCGCAAGTTCCGGAGAGAGCCGTCTCTTCCGAGCCGGTTACCCCTTAGGGCTCGGAGGGCGATCGCGAGCGACAGCCACGTCCGTTGACGGCGGGACGCGTTGGCCGAGAAGCGCGACGGGCGATCGTACGGTTGGCGGCACGGCCCCTGCGTCCGAGAAGCACAGCCACCACCGCACATGCCCACTCCACCCGGTGGAATCGCGCGATGATCGCTTGTGATCACATCGTGCGGATCGCCTCTTCGAGCACGCCGCGAACCACGTTGGCGGGAATGGCGAACCCGATCCCCACGTTGCCCTGGTTCGGGCTCAGCAGAGCCGAGTTGATGCCGATGACCTCGCCGCGCGTGTTGATCAGCGGGCCGCCCGAATTCCCGGGATTGATTGGAGCATCGGTTTGGATGAAGCGCCGAGTACCGTCGCCTCCGACGCCGCGGTCGGTCGCGCTCACGATTCCTGCGGTGACGGTTTGCCCGAGGCCGAACGGATTTCCGATCGCGAGAACGTAATCTCCAACCGACAGATCAGAAGAGTCTCCTAGCGGCAGCGACGGCAGGTCGGCGCCATCAATCTGCAGGACAGCGAGGTCCAGGCCAGGCGCAATCCCGACCAGCCGGGCGTCGAAGCTGCGATTGTCACGTAGCCCCACTTCGATGGCTGTCGCGTTCTCGATCACATGAAAATTGGTGATCACCAAGCCTCGTTCCCGGTCCACGATGACGCCCGAACCGGCAGCGATCGCGGGCTGCAGAGCGGATTCCGGGATACCCAGATACCGGCGGAAAAACGGGTCCCGCAGCAGTGGATTCTGCAACGCAGGGGAAGGTTGCATGACAGCGATGTTGACGACGGCCGGGGCGGTGCCCCGCACCAGCGGCGCCAAGGATGACCCGTCCACTGCCACTGCCGGAGCAGCAAGGTTGCCCTCTGCCGTGCTCTCCTGCGGGGCGATCGGCAGCCATCGTGCCACGATCCCTCCACCCAGAGCCGAAACAAAGGCAACAACAGCGAGAAGTCCGCTGCGAATGCCGGGCCGATGAGTCAACGCTTCCTGTCGAATTCGAGTCATGGCTGAGCCTCAAGCGGCTGAAGGGGCTCTCTCGCACAGAAGGAATCTGCAAGTTCACCCAATACATCGGGTCTAGGGATGGGTGTTCGGAGAAGTCCAGCTAAACGGGCTTGTCTCTGCGAAGATCCGCGCGTGTCTGTTCCAGGCCCGTGCAGGTTCTGCGTCACGCGGGCTGCTCAGGGGCCGGGCAGTGCGGCCGCGTGCACCCGCAGCCGAATTCGCCGGCTTGGGCGGCGTTGGCCGCCAGCAACGATCAAGGAATATCCAAGAACGAGAGCCGCTGCGTGTGCGCCAGTTGAGCGTCGAAGTGCGGGCGCGAGCACACGGTTCTTAACTTTTGAAAGTGCGGCCAATAATTGCTGGGTCTATGCTGACCACAACGAAGGCGAAGGCAGGGGAACACGCTGTCATGCCGATCAAGAGCGGTCGGGGCACGAGCGAGTACGTACAACGCGCGTTGCCTCTGGGCACGTACCGTCTGAAATACAAGGATGACGGCCGGGGCTTGCAGCGGGACATCGAATTCGAGGCGTACGATGCATCCATGGCGCTCGCGATCGCACACCGAGAGGCGGAGGATCGATGGGCTGAACTCTGGGGCGATGGGCGCAAGCTCTGCACGATTAGGCGGACAGGCCACGATGTCTGGGAGATCAGAGCCGACGGACCAGGCGATCCGGTCTGATGATCCTCTGCCTGCTGCGCGAGACGATTGTCATGGGCCCAATTGCGCGCAAGAGCCGGCTTCGTCTGTCTAACGGGCACGCTGATCTCCATTCGCCGAGCCTCAAGGGGTAGGCGATCATGAACGATCCTCGATCTGCCAGTCGCGCCTCCCGGCTGATGGACGGCTTGTCCGATGACGGACGACTTGCGTCAGGCACTTCTGAACCATGCTGCTGACCCATCCACGGAGCAGATAGACGGCTAGCGCAAGGTGTATGTTGACGGAAGCAGGGTTGCCATGGCAATCGCGCCCAGCGCATCGCGGCAAACCAAGCCGCGCAATGGCCTAAGTGCCTGCATGCGGGTGTAGCTCAATGGTAGAGCAGAAGCTTCCCAAGCTTACGACGAGGGTTCGATTCCCTTCACCCGCTCCATTCCCGCTCCATCGCTAGTTCGCCGCGCACCAGCACTGTCCCGCCCTTGTCTCGCGCCGCGGGGGCAGGACTCTGCCGGTGCGGGCGCAATGATTCACCCTCTGTCCTACTCTCATATCGCTCGCGCATCCGCCGGACTCGCGTGGTTGATCGGAGCAGGAAATGAAGTTGCGCGGTATGTCGCAGATGCTGCGGGGCGTCGGCGGGGAATATGAGGTTACGCGCGTCCTGGGCGCGGTGGGCGGCTTCGTCTACATCTTCGGCGCGGTCATCTTCGTCGCGATCGACCAGGCGAAGGGGCAGCGCTTTGACCTGACGGAGTTCTGCCTGGTCTTCCCACCCGGGCTTGCGGCGATCATCGCGGCGGCTGCAGGCGGTGCGCGCTGGAAGGATCAGGGCGTTGCCAAGGCGAAGGTGATCGAACAGACCGGCGCGGTGCCCGTCGCACCACCGCGCGGGCCCCGCGTTCCGGTCGATGATCCGGGGTAATCAAACCAATGCCGAGGTGCTTCGCCGAAGGCGGAGCGATCGCGCGCGTCAATAGGCTCATGCGCCTCCTAAGAGCTTGGTCATCAACGCCAGCATTTGGGCTGTCCTACTGATCTCCTTTCCTGATCTGCACGCGCGGCTCGCAAGGTTGCGCGCTGATGTCTCGAAAGGAGGTGGCAGGGATGCTCGCAAAGTTCTTCGCTGGGGTCACCGGTCGGCTGATCCTCGTCGCCATCGTCCTCGCTGTGCTGATCTTCGGATTCAGCCAATGGCGGGAGGCCCGCAATGCCCGGCAGCAGACCCGCCTGAGCGAAAGCCAGGCCGAAGCCGTGTCGAGCAGCGCGGTCGACGCCATCGGCGAGGCCGGCGCGCTCCACTCGCGCGACACGCGATCCGACCAGCTTACGAGGGAGAATTCCAATGCGATCCGCAATGCGCCCGGCGCCGATGCGCCTGTTGACAATAGCGTGCGCGCTGCCGGCCTTGACAGCCTGTGTCGGCGCCCCGCCTATCGTGGCAGCGAGTTCTGCCTGCAGCGCCCTGCTGCCTCAGGAATGGCGGGAGCCGGTGGCGGGAGCCCCGCTCCCTGAGGGTAACACGGTGGGTGACTGGATCGCCTTTGCGGACGCGCAGACCGGCCAGCTCGACAAGGCGAACGATCGCACCGTCACCTCAATCGGCATTGTGGAGCGGTGCGAGGCGCGGGATCGCGCCGCGATCGAGGAGGCGGGCCGGCGGTGGTGGCAACTCTGGCGGTGAGCAGCCCCTCCCGATTTCGGGTGGCAATCGGCATAGCGGAGCATGCTTGAGGGTTGCCACCCTCCGCCAACCTGTCTGTCACGCCGTCGCTCCTACAGATCAGGCCACTGCAGTAAAAGAACGCCTGTCTCTCGCGCTGCTCATTTATTTCCTTCTAATACTGAAGCTTGCTTCAGTATTGCATCAACAGAATAACCTTCTGTTGCCGGAGCGCTGGCGATGGGTTAAATTCCCCCGAGTCCTCGCCAGAAAAGAGGGGGAAAGAGATGCCTGCGAAGCTTTCGTATCCCGGCGTCTATATCGAGGAACTTCCCAGCGGCGTCAGGACGATCGGCGGGGTTTCCACCTCCATCGCTGCCTTCATTGGCTGGGCTCCGCGTGGCCGCTCGGGCGTGCCGGTCCGCTGCCTCAGCTGGACGGATTACGAGCGCGAGTTCGGCGGGCTCGATGCGCGGGGGTACCTCGGCTACGCGGTGCAGCATTTCTTCGCGAATGGCGGAGGAGAATGCTATGTCCTTCGACTGACAGGTGAGGACGACAAGCCCGCGACTGCGGTGCTGGACGGGCTGGAAGTGCAGGCAAGCGGGCCCGGTACCTGGGCCAACGCGTTCCAACTCGTCGCGAAGCCGCGTGTCGACGACGCCCAGCGCTTCCGGCTCGACATTGTCGAGAAGGCGACCGGCGCCATTCTGGAAACCTACGCCAACCTCTCGCTCGCGGCGACCGACAGCCGCTCCGCCAAGGCCGTGCTGGGCGAGGAATCGCGGCTTGTCAGCGTGACGAAAGCGGACATCGAGAAGCCAGTGACGGCCAAGACGGTCGATCTGGCGGAAGGCGCGGATGGCGCGGTGATCGCCCCCGGCGATGCCGCCTTCGATACCGCCCTCTTCGGCGACGGCTCCACTACCGGTGTCTATGCGCTGAAGAAGGTGGACCTGTTCAATCTCCTCAACGTGCCCGGCTACACCAACGCCACGAAGCTGGGCGATTTAGCGAAGCTCTGCCGGGATGAGCGAGCCTTCTTGCTGGTCGACTCTGACAAGGGCACGGAAGCCGGCGGTTCTCCGATGACCGGCGCGCCCGGCGTGACCGGTGACGACACGATCAACGCCGCCTTCTACTATCCTTGGCTGGTCGCGCCCGATCCGAAGCAAGAGGGGCGCCCGCGCGCCTTTCCGCCTGGCGGGGCGGTTGCGGGCATCTACGCCCGCACCGATGCGACGCGCGGCGTGTGGAAGGCGCCTGCGGGCACCGATGCCAGCCTCAGCGGCGTCATCGGCGTCACCCTGCCGATGACGGATGGCGAGAACGGTGTGCTCAACCCGCTCGGCGTCAACTGCATCCGGCGCTTCCCGGTCTACGGCACGGTCGTGTGGGGCGCTCGCACGCTGCGCGGCAATGACGAGATCGGCTCCGAATGGAAGTACGTGCCCGTCCGCCGCACGGCGCTCTTCATCGAGGAGAGCCTTTATCGCGGCCTCAAGTGGGTGGTGTTCGAGCCCAATGACGAGCCGCTCTGGGCGCAGATACGCCTCAACGTCGGTTCCTTCATGAACGACCTGTTCCGGCAGGGCGCATTCCAGGGGCAGACGCCGAAGGACGCCTATTTCGTCAAGTGCGACAAGGACACGACGACGCAGAGCGACATCAATCGCGGCATCGTCAACATCATCGTGGGCTTCGCGCCGCTGAAGCCGGCGGAGTTCGTCGTGCTGTCGATCCAGCAGATGGCCGGCCAGCTCGCGGCCTAGAGGGAGGAGACGGCCGATGGCCCAGTTCAGCGTCAACGCCCAGCGCTTCGACCCTTACAAGAACTTCAAATTCCGGGTGAAGTGGGATGGCCGCTACGTCGCGGGGGTGAGCAAGGTCTCCGCGCTCAAGCGCACAACCGAAGTGGTCAAGCACCGCGAGGGGGGCGATCCCAGCTCCAGCCGCAAGTCACCCGGCCGCACCGAGTTCGAGGCGATCACCCTGGAGCGCGGCGTCACGCATGACATCGAGTTCGAGCAATGGGCGAACAAGGTCTGGAACTATGGCAGCGGCCTCGGCGCGGAGGTTTCGCTGAAGGACTTCCGCAAGGACCTGATTATCGAGCTCTATAACGAGGCCGGGCAATTGGCGATCGCCTACAAGGTCTATCGCGCCTGGGCATCCGAGTTCCAGGCGCTGCCGGACCTCGATGCCAATGCCAACGCTGTCGCCATCCAGCACCTGAAGCTGGAGAATGAAGGCTGGGAACGGGATTACGAAGTCGGCGAACCGGGCGAGCCCACCTTCACGGAACCCTGATCGATGCCCGCTAACGCGGCAGCAGCATCTCCCTCCCGCCTGCTGGAGACGTGGGAGGAGGGGCAGGGGCAGCACCCTCTGCACCGCGCACTCACAATGCTGCGGCTGGCCGAGCCTGACGTTCCGATTGCCGCTCTGGCCGAACTTCCGGTGGGGGAGCGGGACCGTCGCCTGCTGTATGCACGGGCGATGCTGTTCGGAAGCAGGCTGGATGCAGTCGCGCATTGCCCCGCTTGCAAGGAGCCGATCGAGGCCGCCTTGGCGGCTGAAGACCTGGCGCAGCCTCCGCCGCAACCGGTGCTAGGCGAACTGGAGCTTGCCGGCCGAACGCTGTCCATTCGCCTCCCCACCACGCGGGACCTGCTCGAAGCGGCGGAGGCCCCGGTGGAGCAGCGGCGCGCTGTGCTGCTCGGACGCTGCACCGGCGAACGGCTGGCCGGTCCCGAGGCAGACGCAGCGGAAGCACGGATGGCCGAAATCGATCCCCTTTCCGAGATTGAGCTGCACTTCGACTGCCCCGCCTGCGGCCACGGCTGGGAGGAGCTGTTCGACATCGCTTCCTGGCTGTGGGTGGAGATCGGCGATTGCGCGCAGCGCCTTCTGAGCGAGGTTGACCTTCTGGCGCGCGCCTATGGCTGGAGCGAGGCGGAGATCCTCAGCCTGCCGCCCCGCCGTCGCAGCCACTATCTGCGGCTGGTTGCAGGGGGCTGAGATGTTCCTCGATCGCCTTCTCGCACGCGCGCTGGGCGAAGGTCCCGTCCTGACGCCGCGCCGGGTATCCCGCTTCGAAGGCGGCGACAGCACTTTCGAGGAGCGGTGGGAGGAAATCGTTCCCCCGTCGCCAAGACATGCCATGGACGGGGAGCGAGCGGTGCCGGAGGAAAGGCCCCCGGCACCGCGCGCTCCATCTGAAGCGGAAAGCCCGCAACCCGCGCCGTCTCCAGCTACCGCTGACGCGAGCCAGCCCCCTCGGCTCCCTCCCGAGCTGCGCGAAGTCCGCATCATCGAGGAGCGTCTGGCATCCGTCGCCCCGCCACCTGCCATCGCGCGCGCCGAGAAGCCGCGCCCGCCGCCAGCGCCACCGGAACCCGAAACGCCTCGCTCCCAAGAAATCCCGAGGGCCGAACCCGCCTCTCAGCGCGCCAGAGCTGAGCCTGTCGGGACTCGCATCAAGCAACATAGCGTCGAACGCCGCTTCGAGACGCTCGTTCGGGAGCACACGGTGCAACGCGTCCGGGAGATCATCCCGTCAGGGCAGCCTCCCCCCAGATCGCCGGCGCCGCCTCCGGAGCAGGCGTCCCGCCGCGAGCCTCCCGCGCGGCAAAATCCGGCGCCGCTCGCCCCCGCACCGGCAAGTCGGAGAGCGGCCATCTCCCAGCGCGCCACGCCCGCACCGGCGCCCGCTCCGGAGCCCGTCGTGCACGTCACGATCGGCCGCGTCGAAGTGCGCGCGGTGCAGGCGCCCGCCTCGAAGCCGACCGCCCGCCCGCGCGAGCCGCGCATGGGGCTCGACGACTACCTCGCCCGGCGGGAGCGGCGCTGACATGGCCGGGCCGTTCGCGATCGCCGCGGTCACGGCCGTCCTCAAGGACCTGCTGAATGACGGGCTGGCCAACCACGACCTCTCCGCGCTCGGCAACGTGCTCGTCACCGCCCTGCCGCCGGACCGGATCCCCGTCACCAATGCGGACGAGCAGAGCCAGCTCAACCTGTTCATGTATCAGGTCACGCCGAACGCCGGCTGGCGCAACGTCGCTCTTCCCTCCCGCGGCACGAGCGGTGAGCGGCTGAGCAACCCGCCACTGGCGCTGGACCTGCGCTACCTCCTCACCGCCTATGGGAAGGAGCAGCTCCACGCGGAGGCGCTGCTCGGCTATGCCATGCAGCTGCTGCACGAGCATCCGGTGCTGACGCGCGAGGCGATCAACGCCACGCTCAAGCCGTCGCTCCCCGCAGGCGTCACTCTGCCGAGCGGCATCGGCCTCGTCGCGGTGTCCGACCTTGCCGAGCAGGTCGAGCTGGTGAAGATCAGCCAGACGCATATCGATGCGGAGGAGATGTCGCGGCTCTGGTCCGCGATGCAGGCCAAATATCGCCCCTCCGCCGTCTATCATCTCTCCGTCGTGCTGATCGAAGGGAACAAGGCGGCCAAGGCGCCGCTGCCGGTATTGACACAGGGCGAGGATGACAGCGGCCCGCGCGCACTGGCGAGCACTGTCCCGCCCGTGCCGACGATCACCGGCGTGGCACTGCCGGGCAACAGGCTTCAGGCGCTGCTCGGTGATGCAGTAACGGTGAGCGGCCACCACTTCGTTGCGGAAAGCGGCAGTCCAGCAGATGTCACCGTCGCCGTTCGCCTGACATCGGCGCGGCTGGGGGAGGAGGTGCTGGTCCCCGTGCCGCTCGGCGCGCGCGATGATCGGCGGTTGGTCTTTACCGTACCGAACACGCCCTCGGCGCTGCCCGCCGGCCTCTACGCATTGTCGGTCGGCGTCACGCCAACTACCCCCGGCAGCGACGCTCGGTTCAGCAACGAGATCCCCTTCGCCATCGCCCCGCAGGTCACCGGCGGGCTGGATGATCCGCTGGAACGCACCGCCGTCGATGGCGCGACCGGTCTCGGCACCGCGACCGTCTCCCTCACCATCTCGCCCGAGCTGCGCCCCAGCCAGCGCGCGACACTGGTGCTTGGCTCGAAGGAGGTGCTCGCGGAACCGCATCCCACGCAGACCTCCTCGCTTACCTTCATCGCGCGGGGCATGGCGGCCGGCGCTTACCGCGTGCGGCTGCGGGTGGATGGGGCGGAGAGCCCGCTGGTCGACCGCAGCGACCCGGCCCGGCCGGTGTTCGATGAGAGCCAGGCGCTGGAGCTCACCTGATGGACTGGGCGCGCTGGCAGGAACAGAACAACCATTACCTCGCCGCTTCGCTCGCCTGGTTGCGCAAGCGGCTGGAGGCTGCGGGGGAGGCACCGGCGGCCACTCCGCGCACCGCCTGGCGCTGGAAGCCGCGCGTGCCTGCAGGGGACGATGCGCTGGCGAGCGCCGCCGCTGCGCGGGAGGCTGCCGCCGAGATGGATCCGCCCCCGGCGCTGCACCTGCTGGCCGAGCAACTCCGTCTCAGCCCCTTCGAGCGCGACGTGGTGCTGCTCTGCGTAGCGATGGAGCTGGACAGCCGGACGGGCGCGCTCTGTGCCCGGGCGCAAGGCGATGCGGGCCAGCCCTGGCCCACCTTCAGCCTCGCCTTCGCGGTGCTGGAAGAGCCCAGCTGGGACGCGCTCTCTCCCACGCGCCCGCTGCGATACTGGCAGGCTATCGAGATCGACCAGAGCGCGCACCAGCCGATCACCGGTGCACCTTTGCGGGCCGACGAGCGCATCCTGCACTACGTCAAAGGCCTCAACGCCATCGACCAGCGCATCGCCGGGCTGCTCTCGCCACTGGAAGCCGACGGCAAACTCCCTCCGTCCCAGCAGACAGTAGCGGACGATGTCGCAGAACGGTGGGAGCGCGCGGAGGGAGGCGCGCCGGTCGCGATGCTGGTCGGCCCGGACGAGGGCGCGCAGCGGCAGGTCGCGGCAGCAGCGGCGGAGGGTCTGGAGCGGCGGCTTTACCGCATGAGCGCCGCCGCGCTTCCGGCCGACCAGGCGGAGCGGGACCGGATCGCACGCCTCTGGCAGCGGGAAGCGGCGCTGCTGCCCCTCGCGCTCTATGTCGATGCGCACGAGGAGGAGGGTGCGCCGGAGGGCAGGGCTGGGCTCGCCCGCTTCATCGGCGGCGCTGCCCGATCGAGCAGCGTCGTGTCCGTCGCCGCGCGGGAGCCGATCCCTGCGAACGGCTTTCCCAGCCACACCTTCGAGGTCGCCCGCCCGACCCTCGCCGAGCAGGAAGAGGCCTGGCGCGAGGCGCTGACGCCGCTGCCTCCGGACCAGCGCGAGGCGACAGCAGCGCGGCTGGCCGGGCAGTTCGGCCTCAACACCGGCGAGATCCGCGCCCTCACCGCAGCCACCCCTTCAGAGCCGCGCGACACCTATCCTGCCCGCCTCTGGGCCGAATGCCGCGACCGATCCCGCCCACGGCTCGGCACTCTGGCGGAGCGCATCACACCCCGTGCCACCTGGGAGGATCTCGTCCTCACCCCGGAGACGGAGGGCTTGCTGCGCGAGATGGTCGCCCAGGTTTCCGCACGCGCGACGGTCTACACCCACTGGCACTTCGCTGAGAGGATGAACCGCGGCTTCGGCATCAGCGCCCTTTTCGCCGGGGAAAGCGGCACCGGCAAGACCATGGCG
The DNA here is from genome assembly GCA_966251025.1 of uncultured Erythrobacteraceae bacterium. Lineage (GTDB taxonomy): Bacteria > Pseudomonadota > Alphaproteobacteria > Sphingomonadales > Sphingomonadaceae > Croceibacterium. The sequence goes on from CBINJM010000001.1 coordinate 559,108, forward strand.
GCGGAGGTGATCGCCAACGCGCTCGATCTCGCGCTCTATCGCATCGATCTCAGCCAGGTGGTCAGCAAATATATTGGAGAGACGGAAAAGAACCTCCAGCGCGTGTTCGACCTGCTGGAAGGGGGCGGCGCGATCCTGTTCTTCGATGAGGCGGACGCGCTGTTCGGCAAGCGCTCCGAAGTGCGCGACAGCCACGACCGTTACGCCAACATCGAGGTCAATTACCTGCTCCAGCGGATGGAGACCTATACCGGCATCGCCATCCTCGCGACCAACATGAAGGGCTCGCTGGACCAGGCCTTTGTCCGCCGGCTGCGCTTCATCGTGCCCTTCGCCTTTCCCAGCCCTGCGGAGCGCAAGGTGCTGTGGCAGAAGGTGTTTCCGCAGGGCCTGCCGACGGAGGCGCTGGATTGGGAGCGTCTGGCCCGCTTCAACCTGAATGGCGCGGGCATCCACAATGTCGCGCTCAACGCCGCCTTCCTCGCGGCAGCGGACGGGGGCGTGGTGACGATGCCGCTGGTGCTGCGTGCCGCCCGCAGCGAATTCCGCAAGACCGAGCGGCCCCTCAGCGAGGCAGAGTTCAATGCCTGAGGTGCGGCTTCATATCGAGCGGCTGACGCTGGAGGGGCTGCCCCTCTCTCCGGCCGAGCGGGCCGGTGTCGTCGCGGCCCTGGAGGCGGAGCTTGGCGCCATGATTGCGCGCGATGGGCTTGCTCCCGGCGTCAGCTTCGCCACGCCCGCTCTGGCCGCACCACAGATCGCCACCCCGCAGCCGTTTGATGCCGCCGCCTTCGGGCGCGCGCTGGCGGGCGCACTCTTTTCCGGCATGAGCGGAGGGGCACGATGAAGCATCAGCCCATCGCTCCGCCGGAGCGGGTACCGGAACCCGCGAGAAAGGCGCCGGAGCGCGCCGCCAAGGCCCGTTCGCGTCACTCGCCGCCCGCCCGCCTTGGGCAGGCGCCGCCGCCCGATGGCGGCGCCGACGCCGCCTTGCGTGCGCTGGTCAGCCACATTGCCGGGCAGCTCGGCATCGACCCGGCAAAGATCGAGCTGCGCTTCGATGGGGAGGCGGAGCGGCGCGGTGCCAAGGGCCTCGCCACCAAGCGCGCGGTCCATCTTGCCGACAGCTTCTCTCCCATCAGCGCAACCGGACGCCATCTGCTGGCGCACGAGGCTGCGCACGTCGCGCAAGGCCTCCTGCCGCACGCGCCTGCCCAGACCCTGCGGCAGGTTCATCTCCCGGCGGAGATCGAGGCCGAAGCCTTCGCCCGCCGCTATGCCAGCCAGCGGGTCGGCGCGCCCGTCAAGGTCCCGCTCCCGCCAGACGCGGCCGTGGCAGACAAGGATTTTGACGCGCTGGTGGAAACGGTCGCGAAATCCCGTGCGGCCGAAATCGCGCAGATCATTGACCTTCTTTCCTACGGCGCGTTCGACTGGCGCGTCAGCAATGGCGACGTGTTCGATGCGCTGCAGATCTTCGCCAGCTTCCCCATGGCCACTGCGGGCGCGATGGCGGTGCATCTCGGCGAGAAGTACCGCAAGCGCCTGTTTTCCAACCTCGATGCGCCGCACTACGCGACCCATCGCGCCGAAATTCTCGCCGCGTGCTGGGCCGTCGCGGACGAGCGGGAGTTCGCCGCCGCGGACTACGCGATCCTTCGCAACCTCAAGCTTGAGAAGCTGGAGCCGCTGGAAGCCGCCGCACTGGCGGATATCGCGGCGAAGTGCCCGAAGATGCTCGCCGCCGCCGACAAGGACCAGCAGGTCCGCATCGGCGAGGCGCGCGCCTTCGCCACCAGCAAGGAGGCCAAAGACGCCGTCGCCGCGGACCTCAGCGAAGCGCATTCGGTGGAGGAGAAGGAGGCCGAGGCGCGGGCGAAGACGGACCCATCGCTCGACGCCCTGGCCCAGCGCATCCGCACCAAGCTGGACGAATGGCACATCAGCGATGCCGAGGCTTTGGAACTGCTCGACGCCGCGGCCGAGCAATGCCTGACGGTCAAGGACCCGGCGGAGAAGTTCCAGGCGCTGGCTAATGCGATCGGCGCCAAGGCACTCGACGAGTGGGTCGACAACATCCCCGCGAAGGGCCTCTACAAGAGCGAGCAGCGCCGCCGCGCCTTCGTTCACCTGGTCGCCACAAGGCCGGGCTACAAGAACGCGCAGCTGGCGGACGACCTCATGTCCTCCCCGTGGTGGCAGTTCTGGGACACCGTCACCAGCGAGGAAGCCTTCCTCGCCTACCTGCTCGTCAAATCCCTGCCGCCGCGTGGCCGGGCCGCCTTCCTGAAGGCGAGGGGCGGCGAGAAGTGGTCGGATGTGCTCTCCGAACTGCCCACCAACATCCGCGAATCTGCCGCCTTCAATTTCTACACCGGCGGCGAGCACCAGGAGGATCGCGAAGCTCTGCTGGCCGAGCTGACCGATCCCGCGCTGTGGACGGAAAAGGGACGCGAACGGCTGGAGGCGCTGGCTCGCCTCGCCCTGGCGGCAGATGAAGGCAGGTTCCTGTTCGAACAGTCGAAGCGCTACCGCGCCGACACGGTGCCGGCCTTGGCTCCGTTGGTGGAGCGGCACCGCTGGTACGTGAATGGCCGCCGCGAAGCTTACGAGGAAACGCAGCTCAAGGGGCACGCCTGGTACGAGGAAGGGCTTCTCGGCACGCTGGGCCAGATCCCCCGCGCGCTGCGCTTCCTGTTCGGCATCCGCAACCTCCAGCTCTTCGGCGACAAGATGGCGGCGGATGTCGATCTTGCGCCGCTGGAAGAGGTTGGCGGCGTGCGCTTCAGCCAGGTGCCCGAGGCGGAGAAGAAGGCCGCGCACCAGGGAGGGCAGCTGCCGGCCAACAGCATCCGGCTCATCAAGCGGGACAAGGGGGAAATCTCGCTCGCGGCCACGCAGATCCTGCTGGACCGGCTGGCCGTTGGCGGCGAGGCGCGGATCAATGCCGGGCCGATCCGGCTCGACAACCTCTATCTCTCGGTCGCCTACACGGCTGACAGCAAGAAGCCGATCAGCCTGCAGGCTGGGTTCGATCTGCTGGAGGTGGCGGATTGCACCGTCGCCTCGCCCGATTCCCTTCTGAGCATGAATGCTTTGCGCCTTACCGGCGTAAGGCTGCGGCTGACCAACGAGGCGTTCGGCCAGACGGAGGAGCAGGACGGGCTGGGCGCGATGTTCTCCGCCCTGTTCGCCCCGCGCCGCGCGACGGGCGTTCGGCTGGCGTTCGATCTGCTGCGGATGCTCGGCCTCGCCACCAGCTCCGGCACCTTCGTGCAATCGGTGGAGGTGGAAGGCTTCACCGTTCATGCGGGCGGCAATGCCGAGGCCTATCTGGATGCGCTGCGGGGATCGGCCCGCCGCATCGGTGAGCGGATCGCGGAGGCGAAGAAGGCGGCGCAAGACCGACCGACTGAGGCGGACGTCCACGCACAACGCGTGCAGCGGCTGGAGAAGCAGCTCGCCAAGGTGCAGGCGGAGATCAAGGGCGGGCGGCCGCATGGTTCTGTCGTCGATGTGGGCCGCATCACCGTGCGCGGTCTGCCGACCATGGGCGAGGAGCCGCTCGATATTCACGACGTGCACGGGCAGGGCACATCGGTCGCGGCGATGGTGCCGCTCTTCGCCGACCCCAGCTCGATCGAGCGGCTCGTGCGCGGCAGCGACGCGATCCGCACGCCCACGATTGCCGGACAGGTGCCGAAGAACCCTGATCCCTTCGCCATCGACATTGGCCTGATCGAGCGCAAGACGCCGCTCGTCATCGCCGCTTCCATCCCCACGCCGGAGCAAGCGGCGCAGGAATATCACGAGTTCGTCCACACCGCCGGAACGCGCCGGTTCGACCCCTCCTACGGCCCCGTGGAAGAGGCGCTGCGCATCCGTGCGGAACAGGCGGCGGAATATGCGAAGCTCGCGGCGAAGGGCGTCCGTAACCTGCGCACCACGCGCATCGGCACGGAGACAGAGGACGAGGCGACCCGCTTCCGCACTCTCCGAGCAGCGCTGGTCGCCTTCGAGGAACGGCGCGCGACCATTGTCGATTCCTTCCGGTTGGAGGGTGTCTCCCTCTCCACCGCGTCCGGCGGCCAACCGGAGCTGGCGGTGGAAACGCTGGCGGTCGGCACCATCCGCACCTTCACCCCGGACGGCAGCGAGGCGTTCCGCATCGGCGCGATCAGCGGCAAGGATGTCAGCCTCGGCGCCAGCATTGCGGGCGGCATCTCGAAAGCGAAGGACTGGCGCGAGACCCTCCAGCGTGTCGACGTCAAGGCGCGCGAACTCACCATCAGCGACATCCGCCACGCCGGAAGCGGCGCCACGATCGAGCAACTCTCCTTAGAGGCGGAAGGTGACGCAAAGGGGCTGGAACTCGGCTTTCGGCGCGGAACGGAGGCCGCAGGCGGCGCCAGCGTCACCGCCAAGTCCCACCGGATCCGCGCGAAGGGCGTGAGCATTCCCGCCCATGCCGCCTTGCTGCGTGCCGAGAAGGCGCGCATCGAGCGCATAGGCCCTAAGGAACGCTCGCCTCAGGAATCCGAGCGGCTGGCGACGATCGAGACGGTGCTGAAGGACCTCACCACTCTGGAGGAGGCGAAAGCGGCTGCAGAGGCAGCACTCAACAAGGCCACCACGCCAAAGGCTCGCAAGGCCACCGGGGAGCAGCTCGCCAAGGCGGAACAGGGGCTGACGGACTGGCAGCAGCGGCTGGTGGTCGAGCAGCTGACCGTCGAAAAGCTGGACCTTTCGATCAGCGGATTGGGCGATGTATTCGCCCCCGGCTACGATTTCACCCGCGATGCAAAGGCGTTGCAAATCGGCGCGGGCGACAGCGGCAAGTGGTTCGAGCGGGCGACGGCGGAAGGCCTCCGCAGCCGCGGCGCGAAGGGTGACCAGACCATCGCGGAACGGGTGGTGGTCGGCCCGGTCGGCGGCACCGTTCAGAAGACGGATCACGGCTGGAAGCTCAGCGGCTTCACCATCGGTGAGATTGCCGCCACCGGAGCATCATGGTCCGGCGGCGGCATCAGCGTCGGCACGGAGGGCGAGAGCAAGCTCCTCGGCATCGCCATCGACGCGGAACTGGCGGAAGGCGAGGGCCGCAAGGACCTGACGCTCACCCATGCGCGCATCGAGCGGATCCTGGCAGATCGCCTGCGCTACGAGGATGCCGACAAGGTCATCAGCGTCACCTCGGGCGAGTTGATCGGGCTGGACCTCTCCGGCCTCAAGGTCGGCTTGCCGGAAGGCGAGGGCGCCAAGACGGAGCTGGAGGGGGGCATCAGCATCGACGCGGTCAAGTCTCTGACCCTCGACGCGGTCGCAGGCGGCTATCGCGTCGGCGCAACGCTCGACGCGCCGGTGCCAAAGCAGGAGGGGGCGCATGCCCTCAGCGTTTCCTTCGCCAAGGATGGCGAGACGACACTCGACATCAAGGGCCTTTCCGCGCGCGTTAATGCGCAGGAACTCGCCACCGGAAACCAGGTGCAGGTGGTTTGGAAGAACCTCTCCGGCACGCTGGTCCAGAACGGCGATGACTTTACCGTCAAAGGCCTCACCATCGCGGACCTCACCCTCTCGCACATGGATTGGAGTGCGGGCGGCAAGCGCCTCCAGATCAATGATCGCGTGACGCTGCAAGGCATCGCGCTGGATGCGGAGGCCAGCCTGCGCCCCAAGCCGCTCAAGCCCGGCGCGAAACCGACTCTGGATGCCGAGGGCAAGGAGAAGCCGCCGGAAAAGGAGCTCGCCAAGCTGAAGGTGAAGCGCCTGCAGGTCAGAACGATTGCGGCCAAGGACGTGGTCATCACCATGCCTGCGGCGGAGGCGGACAAGGCAAAGGGCATCGACTACTCGCCCCGGAAGGCCTTCCACCTCGGCGATGCGACAATCAGCGGCCTCGTCGTCACCGGCTTCGACGTGCTGGCGAGCACCGGCAAGGTGGAGGTGACGAAGAGCGTTAAGGTCACGGACCTGCGCGCCACCATAGGGGAGGCGGTACGCGGCGATCTCAAGACCGCGAGCCTCGCGCTCAACATGCATGGCAAGGATGCGGACGAGCCGGGGAAGGGCGGCCGTGAACTGAGCGCCACGCTCAACGGGAAGGATGGCACCACCATCCGCCTTGGCCGTACCGACAGCCTGACCCTCTCCGACCTTCACGCAATGGGCGAGAGTGACACCAAGCGCGGCAAGAACAGGAGCACGACGACCGCAGACTCGATCAGCCTGGCCGGCATCACCACGGGTGACCTCGTGATCAAGGAGGATTCCGTCACGATCTCCGACATAGAGGTGGCTGGCCCGGTCGGCATCAGCAACGTGAGGTGGTCGGTCACCGGCGCATCAAAGCAGCTGGTGACGATGGAGAGCGCCTCTCTCCCGCAGCCCATGCGGATCGGCAGTGTCGCCGCCAGCTTCAGGAAGGTGCCGACCGGCAAGATCGTCGCCGGCAAGGAGGAGGTTCGGTCCGAGCTGGACGTGGTCAGCGTCGGCAATGTGACCATTCCCGAAATCGTCGCCACGAAGCTGCACTATCAAGGCCCGCTGGAGGACAAGGACGGAAACCGCACCGGCACCGCGACTGTCGAGATGCCGCGGGCCACCATCATCGGCATCGAGCTGACGAAGTTCGAGAAGAACTTCGGCACACAACTCACCACGCTGAACGCGAAGCTGAAGAGCGTGACCGCACGCAACTTCGCGCTCACCCTGGCGGAGACGGTCGGCAAGGGGACTGCGACCAAGAGCTTCGGGGCGGACATCGATGTGGGCGAGGTGCGCGCGAACGCCATCTTCCGCACGGACAAGGCAGGCACGCCGGACGAGGCGACGACGCTCTCAAGCGGTGGCTTTGAGCTCGACAGCGTGGCGCTACGAAACATCAAGGGCAAGCTCGGGCAAACGGGCAAGAAGACCGCGACGATCGGCCTCGACACTGGATTCGCAGACGAGCTGGACAAGACAGGCCAGAAGACGGGGCTGGAGCTCACCGGCATCAAGCACGACAAGGAGGGCACCCGCATCGGCGGTGCGGCGCTGCGCGGCCTCACCTACAAGGACCCGAACCTCGGCCTGACGCTGGACCTGCAGGAGCTGCTCGTGCCGCAGGAGGTCACCATCCCCAAGGAAGGGCCGGTGACGATCCCGGAGGCGCGGATCACCAACGCCGCCTTCCAGCTCGACGACCTCATGGCCCTCGCGAGCGGCGGGGGCGAGGGCGACAGCGCCGGCGGTGGCGGCGCCGCGATGGATACGGAGCAGTTCTACAACATCCTCGATCACCTGAACGGCCACCTGAAGGCGGAGGCCTATGTTCCGATCTGGGTGGATGTCGGGCCCATCGAAGGCTGGCTGCGACAGGATGTCTTCCCGGTCGACATGGTCATCAAGGACGGCAAGTTCGATTATCGGGAGACCTGGCGCAAGGCGACGTGGATTCGAAACGACGTCGTCGCCAGCCTGACGATGGATACTGATGCAGTCGACGTCGTCCCCACCCCGGACGGCGCAGTGACGGTGCCCGACTGGTCGCAGGCATATCTGACGCTCTCGGCCTTCAGCTACAACATCATCGAGTGGCACCCGGACAGCGAGGCCGAGCGCAAGGAGATGATGGGCGGACAGGCCGGCCTGAAGCGCATCATCCGCCCCACCGACACCGACAGCGCGGAGGACAAGAAGAAGAAAGAGGACAAGAAGAAGAGCGGCGAACGCCCTGCGGTAAACCCGGCGTTTATCGAGCTCGACAAGGTCGACGCCTCTCTCGGCATCAAGGGGTACATCCCGCTCGACCTCGGGCCCACCGGCCGCATCGCGCTGGGCACGAAGGGCGGCGACGCCTTGACGGAGCTGTCGCTCAAGAGCGTCAACAAGAGCAAGCTCACCTGGTCCCTCAAGCAGATGGCCGTCACGGTCGAGCAGCTGAATCTCGGCACCGCCCAGCTGAAGGGCGACAAGCCGGGCGGCGCGGTCATCCGCATCGATGCACTGGACGGCGGGGTGCTGGAGTTTGGCGGCGGCAAGGTGATGAACCCGAAGAAGCTTGCCGGCACCGTCACCAGCGGCTCCATCAGCAATGTCGCGCTGGAGCTGGGGAAATAGGCCATGGGCGACAAGAAGAAGCAGCCGCCGATCCCCGCGCCCAAGGCGGCGCCCGCTCCCGCAAAGCAGCAGTCGCCGCCCAGCACTGCGCCGGCTCCCGCTCCCGCTCCCGCGGCTGAAACGAAGGCGGAGGATGCCGGAGGCGCCCCTGCCGGGCGCGACCTCAGCGAAGTGCCGGTGGAATCGACGGAGAAGCCGGAACACAAGGCAAGCCCCGACGTGCCGGACCTCGCCATCACCAAGTCCACCGTCACCGTGCCCTTCGACCCGATCGACTGGCCTGCGATGATGAAGCCTTACAATCTGCGCGGCGTGCCGCTCGGCACTCGCGATCACGACGGCGTCGAGCTCTACTGGAACCGGACCTACAAGAGCCTGGTCACCGTCTGGGGCTTCTCACCGGAGCGCGCGATCGAGATCACCAACGCTGCCACACCCACGGCAATCGATTTCGCCCTGAGCCGTGACTACCCCACCATGGAGGAGCGGTTCGACCGCGACACCGAGAAGATGATGGGCCCGGGCAAGTCTCTGGGCAAAGTGATGATCCCGCTCACTCCCGGCATCGAATGGGGCGTGGGCAAGATCATCGGCAAGAAGTTCAAGCTGGAATTTTGAGGGGAGACGCGGGCGATGGGCTTTCCGGAACGCGCGCCACAACTGGTCCGGGGAGGGCTGGTGCTGCTCGACCCTGAGACCAATCAGGTCCTGCGGGTGATCGCGCTGCAATACAATCCGGACACGCTCAGCCGCAGCCTGCAGATCCGCGGCGTCGGCGCGGAAGGGGCGGAGTTCAGCGAAGCGCTGCGGCTGAAGGGCCCGCCGGTCGAGACGATCAAGCTGGAGGCGGAGATCGACGCGACCGACAAGCTGGAGACGGGGGACGCCACCGCGCAGTCGTTCGGTCTCCATGCCCAGCTCGCCCAGCTGGAGACGCTGGTCTATCCCTCCAGTACGGACCTGCGCGCCAACCATCGGGAGGCGTCAGGCGGCTCGATCGAGATCGTCGCGCTGACCAAGCCGCTGCTCCTGTTCGTCTGGAGCGCTTCCCGCGTGCTGCCGGTGCGGATCACCGAGCTCAGCGTGACGGAGGAGAGCTTCGACGCCGCGCTCAACCCGCTGCGCGCGAAGATCTCGCTCGGCCTGAGGGTGCTGACCAGCGACGACACCGGCTTCGCCAGCCGCGCCGGCTCCCTCTTCATCAGCGCGCTGGAGGAGAAGGAGCGGCTCGCCACGCAGGCCGTCAGCGGCTCGCTGAGTGCGCTCGGCATCAATTCCATTCCGGGAGGGTGAGATGATCGCATCGCCGACCAGCCGCTATTACGGCCTGCCCGTGCAGGAGCTTGAGCTGCCGGATGGCACCAAGATCGCCTGGCTGGGCCGCCGCCTCGTGCCTCTGCCGGATCGGTTCGCGCAGATCGGCGAGCACATCGTCGCGCAAGGAGAGCGGGCCGATCATGTCGCGGCCCGGCATCTGGGTGACGCGGAGCAGTTCTGGCGCCTGTGCGATGCCAACGGCGTCCTGTCACCCGGCGAACTGACGGAGCGAGCAGGGCAGCGCATCCGCATCACACTGCCAGAAGGCATTCCGGGGCCTTCTCGTGACTGACAGACATGGCTGAGAGAGCGTCCGATGCTTGAAGGCGTCCACCTGACGCTGATGATCGGGCCGGCCGTGCCGATCCCCGCGCCGGCGTCGGTGGTGGACGCGCTCCGCTCCGTGCAGGTGACAAGCGGGAAGGACCGCAGCGGCTTCCAGCTCAGCTTCGCCGTGGGCAAGGATTCCCCGCTGCTGACGACGATGCTGCCAGCAGGCTATTTCGACCCGATCGTCACCCGCGTGGTGATCATCGCCACCGTCAATGGCGTGCCGCATGTGCTGATGGACGGCCTCGTCACGCAGCAGGAGATGGCGCCGGGCAGCGAACCGGGCACCTCCACCCTCTCCATCACGGGCGAGGATCTCAGCCTGGCGATGGATGTGGTGGAGCTGACCATCCCCTATCCCGGCATCCCCACCATCGGCCAGATCTACGCGATCCTGGCGAAATACGCCGTCTTCGGCATCGTGCCGGCTGCGATCCCCCCCTTCATCACCACGGTGGACGTCCCGACCAAGCGCTTCGACACGCAGACCAGCACGGACCGGGCCTACCTCAAGTCCATCGCCAAGCGGGTCGGCTACGTCTTCTATGTGGAGCCGGGGCCGCTGCCCGGAGCTTCCATCGCCTATTTCGGGCCGGACATCCGCCTGCCCATTCCGCAGCCGGCCCTCAGCGTGGACATGGATGGGCACACCAATGTGGAATCGCTCAGCTTCAGCCTTGATGGCCTCGCCAAGAAGCTGACCGTGGTGACGATCCTCGACCCCATCACCGGCAAGGTGCCGATCCCGGTGCCGGTCCCCAACCTGGACATTTTCCGCCCACCGCTGGGCGCCCGTCCAACGCCTCCGGCGCGGATCGAGTTCAACAACGATTTCGCCAAGCTCGCGCCCGACAAGGCAGCCGAGAAGATCATCGGCCTGCTGATGAACAACGGCCTCGCCATCAGCGGGTCCGGCAGCCTTGACGTGGTGCGCTATGGCCAGCCGCTGCTGTCGAAGCGGCTTGTCGGCGTGCGCGGGGCGGGGCTGGCGTATGACGGGCTCTATTACGTCGACACCGTCACTCACAAGATCAAGCGCGGGGAATACAAGCAGAGCTTCACCCTGTCGCGCGACGGACTGATCTCAAACACGCCCAAGGTGATGCCGTGACACAGGAAAGCGCAGGCGAAGGCAGGGGCCGGTATTACGGCAAGTATCGCGGCACCGTCGTCAACAATGTGGACCCGGAAATGCGCGGTCGCATCCTCGCCATGGTGCCGGACGTTCTCGGCCTCGTGCCGTCCACCTGGTGCGAACCGTGCGTGCCGCTCGCCGGGCCGACCGGGCCGCCGATGGGCACCTATCTCGTGCCCCCGATCGGCGCCGGTGTGTGGATAGAATTCGAGCAGGGAGACCCGTCCTACCCGATCTTTGCGGGCTGCCGATTCGGCTCCGCCGCGGACGTTCCGCCCATCGCCCATGCGGGCCTTCCGGTGGCGCCGAACCTTGTTATTCAATCGCTAGCGCAGAACTCAATAAGTATCAGTGACTTACCAGGTCCTACTGGTGGGATCATGCTGAAGTCCACAACCGGCGCGATGTTAATCGTAAACGATACTGGCATCTATATTCAGAACGGAAAAGGTGCCATGATCACTTTGATCGGACCGACGGTGACCATCAACAATGGAGCACTCGTCGCCGTCTGACGGCGTGCTTTACGGAAGGGAGAGCCATGCCGGGGTTTCTGATGCATGCCGGGGCCTCAGTGCAATGCCCTCATGGCGCGCCTGCCCAGATCGTCCCGACCCAGCCGCGGGTGACCGTGTCCGGGATGCCCGTGGCCCTCATCAACGACCAGATCGTCGCCACCGGCTGCCCCTTTACCGTGCCGCCGGGCAAACCTCAGCCCTGCGTCCTCGCCCGCTGGCTGATGCCGAGCGCGCGCGTCACCATCAATGGCAGCCCGGCCATGGTGGTCGCCGCTCCCGGGCCGGGGCCGGGCCTGTTCCAGAGCGCGGACCAGATTCCCAACGGCCCGCCCATCGTCGGCACCGTCCAGAGCCGCGTGACGGTTATGTGAGGGGGGCGGGAGCGGTGGCCATCTTCATCGACTACCCCTTCCACTACGACGGCCGCGGCCGCACCGCCGACACCGACTATGCCGATCACGTCCGAGACATGATCGAGCAGCTGCTGATGACGGACCCGGGGGAGCGGGTGAACCGCCCGGATTTCGGCGGCGGCCTCAAGCAATTGGTCTTTGCGCCGAACAGCCCGGAACTCGCCGCGACGCTGCAATTCACCCTGCGCGCCGCGCTTCAGCAATGGCTGGGCGATGTGCTGGAGGTGCGCCGGCTGGAGGTCGCGGCGCGGGATTCCACGCTCGAGATCGACATCGGCTATGCCTTGCGCGCTACGCAGGAGGAGCGGACCGAACGGTTCGTGCGGCCGCTATGAGCCCGCCCGCCTCCACTCTCGATTGCGCGCACGACCATCGCCGCCACGAGGTCCGCCGCAGCGGCGAGTGGAACGGCATCGACTTCGTGGAGGTGGACGAGGCGCAGACCACGCTGATCGTCTTCTTCCTCGACCGAGTGCCGGAGGGGATCGGGCGCGACAACCTCCTCCTCACCGGCGGGCGCGGCCCGAAAGATGCGGTGTCGATCACCTCCATCGACGTGCAGCCGGCCGAGGATCACTACTTCGACGATCGCCTGCTGGTCCATCTGGACAAGCCCGGCGACTACTCGACCTATACCCTCGCGCTGGCGCGGCTGGAGCGGATCGACCCCCGCTATGCGAGCGCCACTTTCAGCTTCAAAGCCGGCTGCCCCAGCGAGCTCGACTGCGCGCCCGCCTGCGACTGCGGGCCCGAAAGCTGGCCCACGCCGGCGATCGACTACCTGTCGAAGGATTACGCCTCCTTCCGCCAGCTGATCCTGGACCGGCTGGCGCTGACCTGCCCGGACTGGACGGAGCGCCATGTGCCGGACATCGGCATCGCTCTGGTTGAGCTGCTCGCTTATGTCGGGGACTATCTCAGCTACCATCAGGATGCGGTTGCGACGGAGGCCTACCTCGCCACCGCCCGCCGCCGGCCATCCGTGCGGCGACACGCGCGGCTGGTCGATTACCGGCTGGGGGAGGGCTGCAATGCCCGCGCGCTGGTAGCGGTGGAGGTGGAGCGGAACCTGCGCCTCGCAGCCGCCGATCTGCGCTTCGTCACCGCGCTCTCCGGCCCCTCCACAACCGGCAAGGCAGCACTGACCGCCGCCGCGCTCGAGCCCTTCGCGCCTGACGCGTACGAGGTGTTCGAGCCACTCGGAGAGGGAGACGTCCGCCTGTGGGTCGGCAACAACCGGCTTCGGTTCCACACCTGGGGCGGGCGCGAATGTTGCCTGCGCAAAGGCACGACCAGCGCCACCCTGCGCGGCGAACTGGCGCTTCGCTGGCAGGAGCCGGATGAGGCGGAGGACGACGAGCAGGACGAGCAGGCCTTCGCGGCCCCAGCCACCGCAGCCGAAGGCACCGACGAGCAGCCCGAATGGCCCCGCCGGCCCCGCAAGGTGCGCCTGCGTGAGGGCGACCTGCTCATCTTCCAGGAGATGGTCGGCCCCGTCACCGGCAATGCCGCCGATGCGGACCCGCGCCACCGGCAGGCCGTGCGCCTCACCTCCGTCGAGCAGTCGCGGGACGAATTGCTGGATGAGCCGGTGATTGAAATCGCCTGGGCGGAAGCCGATGCGCTGCGCTTCGACCTCTGCCTCTCAGCCATCGGCGGCGCGCCGGAGTGCCGCTTCCTCGAAGACGTCTCGGTCGCCTTCGGCAATGTTGTCCCCGTCGATCATGGCCGCCGCGTAGGGCCGGAAGATCTGGGCGAGGTGCCGACGATCCGCTCAGAACAGTGCTGCGAATGCGAGGGGCAGCCCACCGCGCCGGAGCTCATCCCCGGCCGCTATCGCCCATCGCTGGAACGCACCCCGCTCACCTTTGCCGCCCCCCTGAACTCCAGCGCCCCAGCCGCCGAACTGCTCGCGCCCGATCCGCGTGAGGCAATTCCAGCGATCTCGCTCACCTCGACCGAAGGCGAAAGCTGGCAACCCCGCCCGGACCTGCTGGGCTCCGCCAGCAGCGACCGCGCCTTCGTCGTGGAGATGGAGGAAGACCGTACCGCGCGCCTGCTGTTCGGCGATGGCGCTTTGGCCCGTCGCCCCGCTGCTGGCCAGCGCTTCACGGCCACCTACCGCCTCGGCAGCGGCCCTGCCGGAAATGTCGGCGCGGGCGCGATCGCCCACCTCGTCCACACCGCCAGCGACCTGTCGAACGACGTCCTCTCCGTCACCAATCCGCTGCCTGCATCGGGCGGCACCCTGCCGGAGCCGATGGCGGAGGCGAAGCTCAACGCGCCCCACGCCTGGCGCTTCGGCCCACAAGCGCTGATGCGGGCGATCACCCCGGAAGATTACGCCGCCATCGCCGGCCGCAGTCCCATGCTCCAGCGCGCCGCCGCCCGCTTCGCCTGGAGCGGCAGCTGGTATGAGGCGGAGCTGGCACTGGACCCACGCGCCGCCTTCGCTCACCGGACGGACGCGCTCGTCAGCGAGGCCGGCACCGCGCTCGAACCGTTCCGCCGCATCGGGCATGAGCTGGACCCGCAGCTCGCCATTCCCGTCCCGCTGGACCTCGCCATCGAGGTCTGCATCAAGCCGGATTACCAGCGCGGCCCGGTCCGTCAGGCGCTGCTCGACGCCTTCGGCAACCGCGCGCTGCCGGGCGGGCGCATGGGCCTGTTCCACCCTGACCGGCTCAGCTTCGGCCAGCCTGTCTATCTCAGCGAGCTCATCGCCGCCGCGCACGCAATCCCCGGCGTCGCCCACGCCACGGTGACACGGCTGGAGCGGCAGTTCGAAGGCCCAGCGGGGGAGATCGAGGCGGGCCGCCTCGCGCTCGGCCCCTTCGAGGTGGCGCAGCTTGAGAACGATCCGAACCACCCGGATCGCGGCCGGCTCGCCATCACCGTGACGGGGGGGCGCTGATGGCTTGCGCGGGCACCTGCCGTTGCGGTTGTTGCGAGGGCACCAGCCCCATCACCCCGCGCGCCATCCATAACCGCCCCGGCCTCGACACGCTGGCCGTCCGCATCGGGGAGCACGGCTCCTTTCTTGAGACTATGCAGGCGCGGCTTTCCTCCGCTGAATTCCCCGCCCTCGTGAGCCTCGGTGCCCGCACTACGGAAGACCCCGCCATCGCCCTGCTCGACGCCTGGGCGACCGTGGGCGACGTGCTCACCTTCTATCAGGAGCGCCTCGCCAACGAAGGCTATCTGCGCACCGCGACTGAGCGCCGCTCCGTGGCGGAACTCGCCAACCTCGTCGGCTACGCGCCGCGCCCCGGCGTTAGCGCCACCACCTACCTCGCCTTTGAGATCGACCGGAACGCGAGCGAGCCCGTCACCATCCCCACCGGCACCAAGGTGCAGAGCGTGCCGGGTCCGGGCGAGCAGCCCGCCACCTTCGAAACCGATCATGACATTCTGGCCCGCCGCGAATGGAACGCGATCCGCCCCCGGCTCGAGCAGCCGCAATCGCTCGCCAGCATTCGCTACGGCAGCGACGAAGCGCCGGGCTCGCGCGTCTGGCTCTCCGGCATCACCACCCGCCTTGCCCCCGGCGATCCTCTGCTGGTGCAGGGCGGCGAGGCCATGCCGCAGCTCATGCGGGTGACGGAGGTGATCGCGGATCCGCCGACTGACCGGACGCTGGTCCGCTTCACCACCTGGAACGGCGAGGATGTCTATGTCCCCGCGACCACCGCCGTTCGCCGCGCACTCCTCACCGCGCGCAAGAGCCCCTCCACCGCGCTGCCCAAGGGCTCTCCCGCGCGACAGGCGGTGGAGGCGATCGACGCCTTCCTCTCCTGGCTTGCCGCCCAACTCGCCGCCGACCCGCTGGAGCCGGATGTGGAGACAGTGGTGGAGGAGCAGCACATCATCCCCCGCCTCGCCGACACGATGCTGCTCGCCCGCAGCCGGATCGTCGAGGTCGCCGGCGACGCGGTCCTCAGCGCCAGCCTCAAGCACGCCGGCAGCGAGATCGCCTCTTTCGCCAACAACGTGATCGAGGAGCACACCGGGCTTGAGGATGGCGGCCTGATCGGGCGCCAGACCACCGCTCTGGGCGAGTTCATCGGCTCCCTCTCCGGGGAGTGGCCAGGCGGGGGCGTCACCGATGACGAGCGTGTGTCAGCCCAGCTCAAGGGTGTCGTGGGCCGCCTTGCCGCCGAGCGATCTGTTCCTCCGCGCAACGCAGAGGCGCTGGTGCGCGAGCCTGCCGTGCTGTTCGAGCCGCGCTCCGATCTCGGCACGCAGGCGGTCGCCGCGCTGGAGCCGCGGGTGGCGCGGGAGCTGGCCAATGCCATCGCCAGCGCCAGTGTCGCCGCCGCCGTGCCGGTTCGCGTCTGGGCACTGCGCCACCGGGCGCTGCTGTTCGGCGCCAGCGCGCCCCGCCGCATCGCCTCCGTCAACAGCGATACCGGGGCGCTGTTGACAGAGGAATGGACCGACGCCGACATCATCGCGGAGGAGAATACCGGCCGCGTCGATCTGGAGGCGCCGCACGAAGGCATCGTGCCCGGTGACTGGGTGGTGCTGGACTATTCGGCGGTCGACACTTTCGGCCTCGGCCGCGTCAAGCTGCCGAACACCGATGGCGGCTTGCTGATCGGCCGCGCCTGGGCCGTCCAGCCCAAGGTTGCGCGCGCCTCCTATTCGCTCAGCGGGCAGACGACGCGCATTACCCTTGCGGACGCGCAGGGGCAGGGCAGCCTCCAATGGTTCAGCTTCGAGGCCCCTGTTGTCACCGCCGTCAGCCAGACCAGCAACGCCTTCAAGCTGATCCGCAACCTCTCGATCATGACGCAGGGCGAGGAACTGGCTCTCGCGCCCGAGCCGATCGAGGCGGAGATCTGCGGCGGCGATGACTGGATTGAGACGGATGCGCTCTACACCGGGCTGGAGACCGGCCGCTGGCTCGTCGTCAGCGGAGAGCGGAGCGATGTGCCCGGCAGTGAAGGGGTGCAGGGGCAGGAGCTGGCGATGCTCGCGGCCGTCCGGCAGGACGTGCGCCGCAGCGAGGGTGGCGAGCGGTTCGAAGCGGGCGAGGTGCTGCACAGCTTCATCAAGCTCGCTGCACCCCTTTCCTATTGTTACCGGCGCGGCAGCGTCGCGATCAATGCCAACGTCGCCAAGGCCAGCCACGGCGACAGTCGCGCGGAAGTGCTCGGCGGCGGCGATGCATCGAAGCCGCTGCAAAGCTTCACCCTCAGGCAACCGCCGCTCACCTATGTCCCCGCCAACGAGCCGGACGGCATCGCCTCCACGCTCCACATCCACGTCAACGGCGCCGAATGGCGGGAGGCGGAGGCGATGGTGGCGCTCGGCCCCACCGGTCGCGGCTTCGTGACGCAGGCGCATGAGGATGGCAGCGTCAGCGTCACCTTCGGCAATGGCGTTAACGGCGCGCGCTTGCCTACGGGGCAGGCCAATGTCACCGCCCGCTATCGCAGCGGCATCGGCAAGGGGGGCAATGTTCGGCCCGGCCAACTCAGCCAGCTGATGACCCGCCCCTATGGCGTCCAGGCCGTCATCAACCCGATCGAGGCGGCGGGCGGCGCGGACCGGGAGAGCCGGGATCAGGTGCGCGAAAACGCCTCGCTCAGGGTGATGGCGCTGGACCGCCTCGTCGGCCCGCAGGATTATGCCGATTTCAGCCGCACCTTCGCGGGCATCGCCAAGGCCGCCTCGGCGCGCATTTTCACCGGCGGTGCAAGTGCGATGCATGTGACGATCGCGGGCGTTGAGGACACGGCCATTCCGGAATCGAGCGACTTGTATCGCAACCTCCTCGCGGCTCTCCGCACCTATGGCGACCCCGCGCTTCCGGTCCAGCTGGCGATGCGGGAGCTGCTGATGCTGGTCCTCGCCGCCCGCCTCGCGCCGGACCCTGCCTATCAGTGGGAAGATGTGGTCGCGCGAGTGCGCAGCGCCTTGCTCCACCATTTCGGCTTTGAGCGGCGCAAGCTCGGCCAGCCGGTGGTGCTGAGCGAGGTGGTTGCACTCATCCAGTCGCAGCGCGGGGTGCTCTACGTCGATGTCGAGGCACTCGGCGCCGTCTCTCAACTGGATGAGGAGAGAGAGCGCCGCTCCCCGCAGGAGATCGGCGAGGCCCTCAGCGCTATCATCGCCGATGCCTCCGAGCGAGGACGGCCTGATGATTACGTCAAAGTCCTCGGCATCCGGGCAGCCCCAAGGGAGAGAGGCGCAGGCGCCGTCCTCCCCGCGCAGCTCGCCATCTTCGTGCCGAGCCTGCCGGAAACGCTCATCCTCAACCGGATCGATGCCGCATGACCGACCAGCGCGACCGCCTCTACGAGCTGCTCCCCGCGATCTACCGCATCCGGGATGAGGAGCGCGGCTTCCCCCTGCGGGATCTGCTGCGCGTCATCACCGAGCAGGTGATCGGGCTCGAGGAGGACATCGAGCAGCGCTACGACGACTGGTTCATAGAGACCGCCGCCGACTGGGCCGTGCCCTATATCGCGGAGCTGGTTGGCTACAGCCCCGTCGCGGCAGCCGGCGACCCGTCCGCCTCCGCCGCTGCCGAGAACCGCGTGCTGGTGCCCCGGCGGGAAGTGGCCAACACCATCGCCTTCCGCCGCCGGCGCGGCACGCTCTCGGTGCACGAGGACCTTGCCGCTGCGGTCGCGGGCTGGCCTTCCCGCGCGGTCGAGTTCTTCCGCCTGTTGGCGTGGACGCAGCACCTCAACCACCAGCACCACGAAGGCCAGCGCGCCCGCACCGCCAGCCTCAAAAGCGCGGAGCTGCTGGACCGGATCGGCACGCCGTTCGATCCCTTCGCCCGCACGGTCGATCTCCGCCGCATCACGGCGCAGTCGCAGGGCCGCTACAACCTGCCCAGCGTCGGCTCCTTCATCTGGCGGCTGCAGGCCTTCCCCGTCACACGCGGGCCGGCCTATTGCCTCGACGCGGGCAAGAACAGCTACACCTTCTCCGTCCTCGGCAACGATGCGCCCCTGTTCACCCGCGCGGAGCGGGAGCCGCACCGCACCCACATCGCGCAGGAGCTGCACGTTCCCACCCCCATCCGCCGCCGCGCCTTCGCCGCCGATCCGGCGAGCTATTATGGAGAGGGCAAGAGCTTCGCCCTCTACGCCGATTGGGCGGAGTTCGGCGCGGCGCACCCCATCCCGGTGGAGCGGATCATCGCCGCCGACCTCACCGACTGGCGCTATTCCCCGCCCAACGGCCACGTCGCCATCGACCCGCAGCTAGGCCGCATTCAATTCCCGATGAACCAGCTTCCCCGCCGCCGCGTTCGGGTGAGCTATCTCTACGGCTTTCCGGCGGAGATCGGCGGCGGCGAATATGAGCGGGCCCTCAGCCAGCCTGACGGCGCGACAATCTACCGCGTGGGGCGGGGGCAGGACTTCGCCAAGATCGGCGAGGCGCTGGCCCGCTGGCGCAAGGAGGCGCCGCGCAGCGCCGTGGTTGAGATCACCGACAGCCGCGCCTATGTGGAGCCCATCGCCATCAAGCTGAAGCGTGACCAGTCGCTCCAGATCCGCGCCGCCCAGCGCACCCGCCCGACCATCCGCCTGCTGGACTGGCAGACGGAGGGGCCGGATTCCCTCACCGTCACCATGGCGCGGGCGAGCGAGTTCGTGCTCGACGGCATCCTCGTCACCGGGCGCGGCGTCAGCATCTTTGGCGCGGAGCAGCGCGAGACTGCCTCCACCTGCGCCGCCCGCGTTACCATCCGGCATTGCACGCTCGTCCCCGGATGGTCCCTCGGCCCCCATTGTGAGCCCTCCAGCCCGAACAAGGAAAGCCTGGAGTTGCGCAATGTCCGCGCGGAGGTGACGATCCACCGCTCCATCCTCGGCCCCATCGAGGTGCAGGAGGATGAGGTGCTGGCGGACCCCATCCCCATCACCATCACCGATTCCATCGTCGATGCGATGGGCGGGGAGCGGGAGGCGCTGATCGGGCCGCAGGGCCGCCATGCTCACGCGGTGCTGACCATCCGCCGCTCCACCTTCTTCGGCATCGTCCAGCCGCACGCGGTGCTGCTGGCGGAAAACTCCATCTTCAACGATTGCGTCCATGTTGCGCGCCGCCAGCTCGGCTGCCTGCGCTTCTGCTACGTTCCGTCCGGCTGCCGCACGCCGCGCCGCCATTCCTGCCAGCCCGATCTGGTGCAGGCAGCCGAGGCCACCGCTGCGGGCAAGGCGCGGGAGGCCGACCGCGTGCGCCCGCAATACACCGCGCGCCGCTATGGCAATCCGGCCTACGCCCAGCTCGACGAAAGCTGCGCTCCGGAAATCGCGCAAGGGGCGGAGGATGGCTCGGAAATGGGCGCCTACCACCACCTCTACCAGCCGCAGCGCTTGGCCAATCTTCGCGCGCGGCTCACTGAATACACTCCCGCAGGAATGGATGCGGGCGTGCTGATCGCCAGCTGAGGACCACCGATATGAAGGGCGATTTCTCTCACGACCGCTACGATCCGAGGCGGAACTACACCAGCGTCCTGAAGCAGCAGGGGCGGGTGGAACTGGATGCGGACTGGAACGAGCAGGCGGCGATCCAGGCGCACCTCATGCGCACGCTCACACTGGACCTGATCGGCCCTGCCGGCGGCCCCGCCGCCACATGCGGCTTCGGGCTGGCGGAGACCCAGCAGGCGGGGACGGAGCCCGAGGTGGGCGACTTCCTTATCGGTGCGGGGCGCTATTACGTGGACGGCATCCTGGTAGAGAACCACGCCCCGCTCGCCTATACGGCGCAAACGCACCTGCCCGCCGTTGAGCGCCTGAAATCAGGCCGCGCCTATTTCGCCTATCTCGATGTGTGGGACAGGCATGTGACGGCGCTGGAGGATGATCGGCTGCGCGAGGTCGCGCTTGGCGGGCCGGACACCTGCACCCGCGTGCAGACCGTCTGGCAGGTCCGCACGATGGAGGCGAACACCGCGCCGCAGGAAGGCGATGTCGAGGCGCTGAGGCAGGAGCTGGAGAGGGCGCAGAAACAGCTGGCAGAACTGCGCGCGCAGATCGAACAGTCGGAGGATCGTACCGAACGCTCGAAGCTCCAGCGTGCCGCGGCCAAGCTGGAAAAGACCATTGCCGCGCTGGAGGAACGGCTGGCGAATGTCGGCGAAGGGGGCGACAATCCCGAAGATTCTTGCGAGCATTTGCTGGCGGAACTGCGTGGCTGGACCTCCGGCACCCTCACCGCGCGCATCGAGCCGGTGGAGCCATCGGACAGCCCGTGCGTCCTGCCGCCCGATGCGCGCTATCGTGGGCTGGAAAACCAGCTCTACCGTATCGAGGTGCATCGTGGCGGCACGGTGGGCGATGCCCAGCCGCCCACCTTCAAATGGTCGCGGGAGAATGGCTCCGTTGCGGCGCGCTGGCTCTCCATTCGCGGAAATGAGGTGCAGGTCGCCGCGTCGCGCGGCTTTGCCGCCGGCCAGTGGATCGAGATCACCGACGATACGGATGACCTGCTCGCCCGCCCCGGCACCATGGCCCGCCTCAGCCGCGTGGAGGGGGACCGGCTGACGATCGAAGGCAATGCGCCCGCCGCTCCCACTGGCCCGCACCCGAAAGTCCGCCGCTGGGACCAGCGCGCCACCTCGGAAGTGACGCTGGATGGCGGTGCTATCCCGATCGTCGCGGGCGACGAGGGGCAGGGCGGCTGGATCGAGATCGAGCACGGCATCGAGGTGCGCTTCTCCGCCGGCTCCTACCGCACGGGTGATTACTGGCTGATCCCCGCGCGCGTGGCGACGGGCGACATCGAATGGCCGCAGGCTGACGGCGGCCCCCTGCCGCAGCCCCCGCGCGGCGTCGCCCATCATTACGCGCCCTTGTTTCTGTTCGATGCGACGGGCGAGAGCCCCTATGTCTCCCTCACCCGGGATTGCCGGAACATCTTCCAGCCGATGCTGCGGGTGGAGGAATAGGGCCTTAATCGGACCGGGCGATCAGTGCGTGCTTGAAACTGGCCGAAACCGATCCCTACAGCTGCCGTTGTCGGGTTAACCAGCAACGAAAGGGGATACGGACATGGCGAGTGCGGGAGACAATTCGAAAACGGCGGTGTTGGACGCGCTGAACGGCGCATTGGCCGATCACCTGGCGCTCTATCTCAAGACCAAGAACTTCCACTGGCACGTCGCAGGCCCGCGCTTCCGCGACCTGCACCTGCTGTTCGACGAGCAGGCGACGCAGATCATCGGCGTGGTGGACCTGATCGGTGAGCGTGTGCGCAAGAACGGCGCGGAGACGCTGACCTCCATCGGCTCCGTCTCGCGCACCAGCAAGATCAAGGACCAGGACAATACCAGCCTTGAGGCTGACGCGATGGTGAAGGAACTGCGCGACGACAATTCGACGCTGCTCGGTCGTTTGCGCGAGGTGAAGGAAGCGGCCGAGGAGGCGGAGGATCACGCCACAAGCGGCATTGTCGATGACTGGATCGACCAGGCGGAAGAACGCGTCTGGTTCCTCAGCCAGGCCCTGAAGTAGAAGAGGCGCGACAGAGCGCCTCGCCACCGGCAGGCGCTCGCAACCCTTGAAAGGGAAAGATGCCGATGGCCGAGGTGGAGCTGATCGCGGACGCCAGCGACGAGATGGTCGCCCGGTGGCTCTATCGCCGGCTGGCGGACGCGCTGGAGCGGGCAGAGGGGCCGATCGCCATCTGCCTCCCCGGCGGCTCCACCCCCACGCCGATCCTGGAGCAGCTGACCGGCTCCCCGCTGGATTGGCGGCGCATCACCGTCTGGCCGGGGGATGACCGGATGGTGCCGCCCGATCACCACGCCAGCAATGCGGGCCAGCTGCGCCTGCTGCTGGAGCCCGTCGGCGCCGAAGTGGTCACGCTCACCATCATGGAGGAAGTGCCGCATTTCGCGCTCACCTGGCTCGGCATGGGCACGGACGGGCACATAGCCTCCCTCTTCCCCAGCGCCGATCCCGATCCGGCCGATCCGCAGCCGATTCGCCAGATCACGCCCGATCCGCTGCCGCCGGAAGCACCGTTCGACCGCGTCACCCTCACCATCCCGGCGCTGCTCAATGCGGACGAGGTGATCTTCGTCATCCGGGGCGAGGAGAAGCAGGTCATCTTCGAAGCGGCGATGATGGGAGAGATCGACCTGCCCGTGACCCGGTTGCTGGAGGCGGCGACACAGAAGGTTACGTGCTTCGCGTGAAGCACCTGCTGACCGCGCGTTTCATCCCGGCGCCGCTGCATCGCCGTTTGCTGAGGGTGGCTCACAAGGTGCGCATCGCCTGGTGGCGCCTGCGCCGCCCGCTCACCCTGGGCGTCAGCATCATCGCGCATGATGAGGCAGGGCGCGTGCTCCTGGTCCGCCAGTCCTACGGCTCGCCCGACTGGCACCTGCCCGGCGGAGGGATGCGCTCCTCTGAAGACCCGGCCGCCGCCGCGGCGCGCGAATTCGCTGAGGAACTGGGCTGCCCCCTCACCAGCCTCACGCTGCTGAAGGTGCGGGACGAAATGTTCTACGGAGCCTGCAACAGGGTCCATGTGTTCACCGCCCGCCTCGCCGGAAAGCCGCGACCGGATGGCCGCGAAGTCGTATCGGCGGAGCTCTTCAGGCTGGACGCGTTGCCCGCTGACCTCGGCGGACGCGCTCGCGAACGGCTGGCGCTGCTGGCGGAACGATCGTCCTCCTGAGCATCCGGAAAGGGGCACCCCTTCCGCTAGAACAACGCCAGCTGCGCCCCCGCCGCACCGGCGCTCGCCGCCTGCTCCTCCTCCCGTTCCAGCGCGCTCAGCGTCAGGCCCATCAGCCGGATTGGCATCGGCAGGGGCAGTTGCTCCTCCAGCAGTGCGCGAGAGAGGGCGGCGAACTCGTCGCGCCCCGCTACGGCGCGCGGTTGGGACCGGGCGCGGGTGATCAGAGTGAAGTCGTTGAACTTCAGCTTCAGCGTCACGGTCCGCCCGTGCGCCTGCTTCTCGGCGATCCGCTCCCAAACGGCTTCGATGATGCGCTCCAGCGCCTCGCGCAGCTCGTCGGGTTGCGAAAGGTCCTCGAAGAAGGTCCGCTCCCCGCCGATGGACTTGCGCACGCGGTGGGCCCGCACGGGCCGATGGTCGATGCCGCGCGCTGCGCCGTACAGGTAATCGCCGAAGCTGCCGAAATGCGCCCGCAGCCATTCCGGCTCCTTCGCCGCGAGATCGGCCCCGGTCTCGATCCCCAGCCGCGCCATCTTCTCCGCCCCTCGCGGGCCTATGCCGTGAAAGCGCCGCACCGGCAGGCCCGCCACGAAAGCGGCGCCCTCACCAGGCAGGATCACGCAGAGGCCATCGGGCTTGTTCTGGTCGCTCGCCAGCTTGGCCAGGAACTTGTTGTAGCTGACACCGGCGCTCGCCGTCAGCCGCGTCTCCTCCCGCACCAGCCGCCGGATTTCCTTCGCGATGCGGGTGGCGGAGCCGACCCCCGCTTTGTCAGCCGTCACGTCGAGGTAGGCCTCGTCCAGGCTCAGCGGCTCCACCAGATCGGTGAACTGATGGAAGATCGCGCGAATCTGCGCCGACACTTCGCGATAGACGTCGAAGCGGGTCTTGCAGAAGATCAGGTCCCGGCACAGCCGCGCTGCCGTGACAGATGGCATCGCGGATTTGACGCCGAAGCGCCGCGCCTCGTAGCTCGCCGCCGCGACCACGCCGCGCCCGCCAGCTCCGCCGACGGCCACCGGCTTGCCCCGCAGCTCCGGATTGTCCCGCTGCTCCACGCTGGCGAAGAAGGCGTCCATGTCCACATGGATGATCTTGCGCACCTCTTGCGCCCCGCGTTCATCCACGTGGCAAAGCGCGCTTTCAGGCGGGGGAGAGGGCAGATTCGCCATGCTTTCCCTCTAGCGAACCGGGCGGCGCCGGTCAGCGGCGATACCCTCGGCGAAGATGTTTACCGCACCGCAACATAAGTCTAGGGGCCGCTCATGGCGACCTCCGTAGTACCCCACGACAAAAAGACCATCGGCCAGCGGGAGCTGGTCGTTCTGGTTGCATTCCTGATGAGCCTCAACGCCTTGGCAATTGACGGCATGCTGCCCGCATTGGACGAAATGGCGAGCGAACTCGGTGCCGGAGATGGCAACCGTCGCCAGCTGGTGGTGGCGGTGTACCTGCTCGCCAACGGCATCGGTTGCCTTGTGCCCGGCGCCTTCGCGGATCGCTACGGCCGGCGACGGTTGCTGTTCTTCTCACTAGCCACCTACGGCATCTTTTCCTTCCTCATCTCGATGATCCACAGCTTCGAGATGCTGCTGCTCGCCCGCGGTTTGCAGGGCGTGCTCAGCGCCGGCCTGATGGTGGTGCCGATGGCGATCATCCGCGACCGGTATGAAGGGGACCAGATGGCCCGCCTGATGAGCCTGGTGAGCGCGGTGTTCATCACCGTGCCCGTCATTGCTCCGAGTCTGGGGCAGGGCGTGCTTCTGTTCGCCGGCTGGCGCTGGATCTTCATCCTGCTCGCGGGAATGGCGGCGATTGCGGCCTTCTGGGTCTGGGCCCGCCTGCCGGAGACGCTGGACCCGGCGCACCGCCAGCTGATCGAGTTCCGCTCCATCATGCGCAACATGGGCACCGCCTTCTTCAATCGCGGCTCGGTCGGCTATGTGCTCGGCACCGCCCTGCTGATCGGCGGGGTATTCGGCTATGTGAACAGCGCGCAGCAGCTGTTGGGCGAACACTTTGCGGTGGGCGACTGGTTCCCCATCGTGTTCGGCGGCACGGCGGCGATGATGGCGGTGTCCAACATCGTCAATTCGCGCATCGTGGAGCGCTTTGGGGCCCGCCGCGTAAGCCATGCGGGCGTCATCACCTTTATCCTGGTGAGCGCTCTGCAGGTCTGGGCCTCGCACCAGCATCCGGGCGAGCTGTTCATCTTCCTGCCGCTGATGGCGATGAACCTCGCGCTGCTGGGCTTCCTCGGCGCGAATTTCGGCTCCATCGCCATGCAGCCCTTCGCCAATATTGCCGGGGCGGCGAGCAGCATCCAGACCTTCTTCCGCATGTTCGGCGCGGCGCTGGTCGGGCTGTTCATCGGGCAGGCCTATGACGGCACGGCGCAGCCCTTCGCCCATGCACTGCTCATCACCAGCGTGCTGTCGCTGCTGCTGGTGCTGTTCAGCGAGAAGGGGCGGCTGTTCCGCCGCCTCAATCCGCCGGTGGCGCGGCCGAAGAGCTGATCTGAGCCTTCGCTGGGGCGGGAGGGATCAGCCCTCGGCCCCAGCGGCAGGCTCGACCCGCGCCAGCAACGCCTCCACCTCCACCTGCGCGCCTTCGCTCACCGCCAGCTCCACGACGGTGCCCGCGAAGGGCGCGGTGAGCGCATGCTCCATCTTCATCGCCTCCAGCACCAGCAGGCGCTGGCCGGCTTCCACCACCTCGCCTTCGGCCACGTTCACGGCGATCACCTTGCCCGGCATGGGCGCCAGGATCGCGCCATCGGCGGCAGACGCGCCGCTGGCAGCGTGATCGCGCGCAGCCCCGAAGCGCCAGGTCTGCCCCTGCATGGTCGCCCAGGTGACACTCCCCTCGACGGCGAACAGGGCATGGTGCTGCTGGTCGTAGAAAACCGGCCTCGCCACGTCCGCAATGTAGGTGTCGGCACCGTCCGCCAGCCGCACCTCGGTTCGCGGCGGAGCGTTCAGGCGCCAGCCGGGTGCCACGGGCAGATCCGCCTCGATCCGGCTCCGCCCCGCCAGCGTCAGCAGCCATGGCGGCGGCTCCATCGCATAGACGAGATCGTCCTGATGCTGGTCGATGAAGCCCGTATGCACGCGCCCTTGCACGAAGTCCGGAAGGACGAGCACGGTGCCGAGGAAGGTCGCATTGGTCCGCACAGGCCAGACCTCTGAGTCCCACATCAACCGTGACAGGCCGATCGCCGCATCGCGCCTCGTTTGTGCATGGCAGATCACCTTCGCGATCATCGGGTCGTAGAAGGGGGAGATGGTGGAGCCTTCCTCCACGCCCGTCTCAATGCGCGCAGTGCCCGCATAGGTCAGCTCGCCTTCCGGGCCGTCCGGTTCCTGCCGCACCCGCATCGGCCGGATGGCG
This sequence comes from uncultured Erythrobacteraceae bacterium, assembly GCA_966251025.1. Classification (GTDB taxonomy): domain Bacteria; phylum Pseudomonadota; class Alphaproteobacteria; order Sphingomonadales; family Sphingomonadaceae; genus Croceibacterium. The sequence continues at coordinate 585,975 of CBINJM010000001.1, forward strand.
CGTGGCAGGCGGAACCGCTCCAGCTTGCCCGTGCTCGGGAGAAATCCCCGCGCCGGGTCCTCCGCATAGAGCCGCGCCTCGATAGCGTGGCCGTTGATGAAGAGCTCCTCCTGCCGCAGCGGCAGTTCCTCACCGCTGGCGACGCGCAGCTGCCACTCCACCAGGTCTACGCCGGTGATTGCCTCCGTCACCGGATGCTCCACCTGAAGGCGCGTGTTCATCTCCATGAAGAAGATGCGCTCCGCCGAAAGCCCCTCGCTGGCATCGGCGATGAACTCCACCGTTCCCGCGCCGACATAATCCACCGCCTTCGCCGCCCGCACCGCCGCCGCGCAGATCGCCTCCCGAGTCTCCTCGTCCATGCCGGGCGCGGGCGCTTCCTCGATCACCTTCTGGTGGCGGCGCTGGAGGGAGCAATCCCGCTCGAACAGGTGAACGACATTGCCGTACGTGTCGCCGAACACCTGCACCTCGATGTGCCGGGGGCTGGTGATCCACTTCTCCAGCAGAACCTGGTCGTTGCCGAAGCTGGCGCGCGCCTCTCGCCGGCAGCTTTCGAGCGCGGAGAGGAAATCCTCCGCCCGCTCCACGCGCCGCATCCCCTTGCCGCCGCCGCCAGCCACCGCCTTGATCAGCACCGGCCAGCCAATCGCCTGCGCCTCAGCGAACAACCGCTCCGCCGACTGATCCTCCCCCAGATAACCCGGCGTCACCGGCACGCCAGCTTCTGCCATCAGCGCCTTGGCCCGGTCCTTCAGGCCCATCGCGCGGATACTCTCAGGCCGGGGGCCAACCCAGATCAGCCCGGCATCCAGCACCGCCTGGGCGAAGTCCGCGTTCTCGGACAGGAAGCCGTAACCCGGGTGGATCGCGTCGGCCCCTGTCTCCAGCGCGGCGGCGATGATCCGCTCGCCCCGCAGGTAGCTGTCCGCGGCGGGGGAGGCGCCGATATGCACCGCCTCGTCCGCCTGCCGCACATGCAGCGCGTCCTCGTCCGCGTCCGAATAGACCGCCACTGTGCGCACGCCCCAGGCCCGCGCCGTGCGGATGATGCGGCAGGCGATCTCGCCGCGATTGGCGATCAGCAGGCTGGAGATCATCGGGCGGTCACCGCACCTCCTCATCAGGCAGCGGTGTCGTCGGCATTGGCGCGATCGGCCCGGCCATCCGCACCGCAACGAGGACCTCGCCCCGCGTCCAGCGCGGCCATTGCTCCGGCACGCGCGGCCGCTTCATCGCCTCTGTGAAGGCCGAGAGGATGTGGCCCACCTTGGCCAGCGGACCGATCCGCACCCGGCGGTCCCACGCCTTGGCCCCCCTCGCGCGCACCTTGCGCCCGATCGCGCCATAGATGTTTGCCGCCGCCAGCACCGCCCAGCGTTGCCGGAAGCGAAGCTGCGCCGCGCCGACCCGCGCCGCCGCCTCATGCTCCTCGGCAAGGTCCAGCATCCGCGCCACCAGCGCCACAAGTTGCGGCCGATAAAGCGGCTTCATGTGCTGACCCGGCGGGATATCCGCCTCCACCAGCCACTCGACCGGCAAGTAGCAGCGCCCCGCCGCATCATCCTCCGACACATCGCGGGCGATGTTGTTGAGTTGGAAGGCGAAGCCGAGGTCGCAGGCGCGGTCCAGCGTCTCGCTGTCTTCCGCCGGAACGCCCATCACTCGCGCCATCATCACGCCGACCGCTCCGGCAACGTGATAGCAATAGCGCATCAGGTCCAGCTCGGTGCGCGGGCGCCATTCGGCGGCATCGAGTGCGAAGCCCTCGATCACATCGTCCGCCAGCTCCGCCGTCAGCCCGGCTTCCTGCGCCACCTGGCCGAAGGCGTCGAAGGCAGGCTCCGCTGTCGGCTGCCCCTCCAGCGCGCGGGCGGTGAGGACGCGGATGCCCTTGATGCGGTCCTGCGCGTCGCTCCCGCTGCGGCGCAGCGTGCCGCCGTGGTCCTGCTCGTCCGCGATGTCGTCGCAACGGCGGCACCAGGCGTAAAGCAGCCAGGCCCGCTCCCGCGTCTCCTTGTCGAACAGGCGGCTGGCCGCGGCGAAGCTCTTGCTGCCCTTGGCGATGGAGCGGCGCGCCTCCTCCACCAGCTCCTCGCGATAGCGGCCGCCGCCAATCTGGCGCGGCGTGGTGCGAAGGATGCGCGAGGGGGCCAGCAGGCGCCTGCCGGGTGACCCCTTCGCCGGAGGGCGCGGCCCGTTCACAGGTCCTCGGCCTGCATGGCGAAGATCGGCTTGTGCGGGCGGTAGGCGGCAAACCTGTCGATCAGCTCCTCCAACTCCTCCGCCACCACAAGGATGTTCTGGTGCACGGGCCTCACGAAACCGACCGCGCCCATGTGCCGATAGAATTCCACCAGCCCGTCATAGAAGCCGAACGCGTTGAGCAGCCCCACGGGCTTGGCATGATAGCCGAGCTGCGCCCAGCTCACCGCCTCCCACAGCTCATCCATCGTGCCGACGCCGCCGGGCAGGGTAAGGAAGCCGTCCGACAGGTCCGTGAACGCCTTTTTGCGCTCATGCATCGTGTCCACGACCAGCAGCTCGGTGCAGTCGCGATTGGCGACCTCCGCCCCCGCCAGCGCGTCCGGGATCACGCCGATCACCTCACCGCCCGCATCGAGCGCGCCCTGCGCCAGCGCCCCCATCAGGCCGAGCCTCCCGCCGCCATAGACCACACCGATCCCCCGCCGCGCCAGCACGGCGCCGGTCGTGCGCGCCAGTTCGATGTATCGCGGGTCTGCCGGCGTGGCGGAGCCGCAATAGACGGCGAGACGCTTCATGCGGCGAGATCTCCCAGCATCAGCCCGGCGGTGGCCTTCGCGCTGCCCACCACGCCGGGGATGCCCGCTCCGGGATGCGTTCCTGCGCCGACCAGGTAGAAATTGCCGATCACATCGTCGCGGTTGTGTCCGCGGAAGAAGGCGCTCTGCGTCAGCACCGGCTCCAGGCTGAAGGCACTGCCGAGATTGGCGTTGAGATCGCTGGCGAAATCGGTGGGCGCGTAGTGGAACTGCGTCACGATGCGGTCGTGAATGTCGGGGATCAGCCGCCGGCCCACCTCGTCCAGGATGCGTGTCGCCAGCTGCGGCCCCACGCGATCCCAATCGATAGCCAGCTTGCCCATGTGGGCCACGGGCACCAGCGCATAGAAGGTGCTGCACCCCGCCGGGGCCATGGCAGCGTCCGTCGCGCTCGGATGGTGGAGATAGATGGAGAAGTCCGCCGGCAGCACACCGTGGTCGTAGATGTCCTCCAGCAGGCCTTTGTAGCGCGGGCCGAACAGGATCGTGTGGTGCGGGATGTGCGGCATCCGCCCCTCGATCCCGAAATGGACCACGAACAAGCTGGGAGAGAACCGCTTCTTGGCGAGGCTGCGCCCCATGCTCTGTCCGCGCATGTTGCCGCCGAGCAGGTCCCGATAGGAGTGGACGATGTCCGCATTGCTGGCCACTGCATCGAAGGTGCCGCGCCAGCCGCTCGCCGTCTCGACCTCCTGTGCGCGATTCCCCATCGTGCCGATTGCCGTCACCGGGTCGGCCAGCCGCACCTTGCCGCCCAATCGCTCGAAGTGCCGCACCATGCCCGCGATCAGGCGGTTGGTGCCGCCCTTCGCCCACCACACCCCGCCATCCTTCTCCAGCTTGTGGATGAGGGCGTAGATGGAGCTCGTCTTCATCGGATTGCCGCCGACCAGCAGCGTGTGGAAGCTCAGCGCCTCGCGCAGCTTCTCGTTACGGATGTATTTCGAGACGATGGAATAGACGGAGCGCCAAGCCTGATGCTTCGCCAGCGCGGGCGCCGCGCGGATCATGCTCTTGAAGTCCAGGAACGGCACGGTGCCGAGCTTGACGTAGCCTTCCTGATAGACCGCCGCCGAATAGGCGAGGAAGGCGTCATATCCGGCGATATCGGCCGCATCGAGCCGCGCGATAGCGTGGCGCAGCGCCTGCTCATCATTGGAATAATCGAACGTCGTGCCGTCCGGCCAGTTGAGCCGGTAGAACGGGCTGACGGGAACCAACTCCACATCCTCAGCCAGATCATGGCCGGTGATCGCCCACAACTCGCGCAGGCAATCAGGGTCGGTGATGACGGTCGGCCCCGCATCGAAGGTGAAACCGTCGCGCTCCCAATAATAAGCGCGCCCCCCGGGCTTGTCCCGGCCTTCCACCACGGTGGTCTGCACCCCCGCCGACTGCAGGCGGATGGCGAGCGCCAGCCCGCCGAAACCGGCACCGATCACACAGGCGCGTTTTCCTTCAAGGCTCATGCGGCTTCCTTCAGCGGAGGCTGCGATCCCGCCAGCGCTCCTATTGCCTTTGAGATCGGCACGGGCGGCCGGCCGCATAAAATCCGCGCCCGGTCGGCCAGAGTGGAACGTCCGGCATAGAACCGCTCGATCAGCGTGGGCGACAGGCCATAGAACCGTGCGAATACGCGCCAACGCTCCTCAGGCTCCGCGGCGCCGAACAGCATCGTGCCCAGCAGCCGATAGAAGCGGGTGGCGCGCCAATGCCGCTTTGCCCGCTCCTCCAGCATCGCCGCCATTGCCGGGCCGGGCAGGTCCGCCGCCTCCGCCACAACCAAGGCCGTCTCCACAGCGAAAGGCAGCGTGTAGCTGGTGAGCGGATGGGTGAAGCCGCCGCGCACGCCGATCCTCCCCACGCCCTCCGTGCGCGTCTCCGCCTGGAAACCCGCGAAATCGCCGCCGGTGATGACGGGCAGCACGCCTGTTTCCTCACCCGTCACCTCGCCCTCCCAGCCATGCTGCGCCGCATAGGCGTCCAGCCGCGCCGCCAGTGCAGCGCGGTCGAGCAGCGGCGCATCCTGATAATAGGTGTCCTCGATGAAGATGTCGCGCTCGCTCAGCGGCAGGACATAGACGAAGCGATAGCCGCCGATCTGCGCCACCCGCGCATCCATGATGATGGGGCGGCGTACGCCATGCGGGCGAGGCAGGCGCAGGGTGCGGCCCATGAACACCTGCCAGCCCCCGGTCAGGCGGCCGGATCCGGAAAGGCCCCGCGCATCGATCACCGTCCGCGCCTCGATCCGCTGGCCGCTCTCCAGCGTGACTCCGCCCGCGTCCACGACCGTCGCGGTGCGCCCCGTCAGCAGCGCGCCCTCCGGCAGTGCCCGCGCAAGGGTCGCGGCGAAATCGGCGGAGTCGAGCGAACGATAGGGCGTCGGCAACTGGCGGCGTCTGGCGGGAAAGGCGACGTCGTATCCGTCATCCCACCGCGCCTGCGGGAAGGCATCCATCAGCGCAGTGCCTGCCGGGCTCAGGTCGCTGGCGAACCAGCTCCAGCGGTGGTTGCCACCCGGAGCAGCACCTTCCTCCACCACGCACAGGCGCAGATCCGCCCGCCGACGCGTGAGCGCCAGTGCCGCCAGCCCTCCGGCCAGTCCGCCGCCGATGATGGCGATATCGCAGCCTTGCGGATCCATTCACCGGCACCTCTAGCGCAACGGCCGGTCCGCGCAATGAGCGGGTATGGTGAATGAGGTGAAACCGGCGCACCCTCCGCATGGAACCGCGTGAGGGCGATGTCGTTTCGCCTCTCATAATCATACAGGGGTCCCACAATGCGTTTCGCAACCACTCTCGCCGCGGCGGCGTTCCCGCTGGCCTGCACTCCGGCCGCATGGGCGCAAGAGGCTACCGCTCCCGCGCCGGGCGTGGAGACAGAAAGCGTCTTCTCGGGCGACTACCTCGTCGTGGGCGTTCTGGGCGCCGTCACGCCCAGCTATGACGGGTCGGACGATTACGTCATCACCCCTTATCCTCTCGTGCAGGGCTCGTTCAAAGGCGTCGGCTTCAGCCCCAGCGCGGGCGGGCTCACGCTGGACTTCATCAATGACCGGGCTGGCGCTCCGGTCTCCTTCTCCTTCGGCCCCACTGCCCGCATACGCTCCAACCGGGACGGGCGGATCAAGGACGATGTCGTGAAGCTGCTGCCGGATCTCGACACCGCGATCGAGGTCGGCCCGTCCGTCGGCGTCACCTTTGCCGGCCTGCTGAACCCGTATGATGGGCTGAGCTTCTCGGCCAATGCCAAGTGGGATGTTGCCGGAGCGCATGAGGGGATGACCATTGCGCCGTCCGTCTCCTATCGCACACCGCTGAGCCGGGGCACGCTGGCCGTGCTCAGCGTCGGCGCCGAATATGCCGACGATGATTTCATGGACTATTACTACTCCGTCACCCCGGAGGCATCGGCGGTGACAGGCCTGCCGGAGTTCCAGGCGGGAAGCGGCTTCCGCTCGGCGGGCGCCAATCTGCTGATGGGCTTCGACCTCAACGGCAATCTGGAGGATGGCGGCCTCGCCGTCTTCGCCATCGCCGGATATTCGCGTATGCTCGGCGATGCGAAGGATACGCCCTTCACCTCCATTCGCGGCAGCGCCGACCAGTGGACCGGCGGCCTCGGCCTCGCCTACACGTTCTGAGGGCTGAATTTGCGGCGCGCATGCAAGCCATTGCGCGCCGCTTTCATCCGCTTTGCATTCGCTTTTCGCACGGCATGCCCGGCCGTCGCATGGTCTCATCAAACCACGCCGCCCTGTTGGAACTGAATCCTCCCGCCAAGCGCTGAATTGGGCGACACAGGAGAGTCATCCAGATGGCAGCACGCGCCTATTGGCAGGGCCAGATCCGCCTTGCGCTCGTCTCGATCCCGGTCGAGGTCTATTCAGCGGTCAAGAGCGGCGCGAAGATCAGCTTCAACCAGATCCACGAACCGTCCGGCCAGCGCATCCATTACGAGAAGGTCGTGCCCGGCATCGGCCCGGTAGACCGGGACGAGATCATCAAGGGGTACGAGGTCTCCAAGGGCAATTACGTCCTGCTGGACGAGGAGGAGATCGAGTCCGTCAAGATCGAGAGCCGCAAGACGCTGGACCTCGTCCAGTTCGTGGAGGCGCACGAGATCGACCCGCTCTATTTCGAAAAGCCCTATTACGTCGCCCCGGCCGACGATCTGGCGGAAGAGGCGTTCATCGTCCTGCGCGATGCGCTGCGGCAGGCGAAGAAGATCGCGCTGGGCCAGCTGTCCGTTCGCGGGCGCGAGCAGCTCGTCGCGATCAAGCCCTGCGGCAAGGGCCTGCTGATGGAGACGCTGCGCTACGCGGACGAGGTTCGCGCCGGCCAGTCCTTCTTCCGCGAGATCGGCGATACGACGCCGGACGCGGAGTTGCTCGATCTCGCCACCACTTTGATCGACAAGAAGACCGCGCCCTTCGATGCCAGCCAGTTCAAGGATCGCTATGTCGATGCGCTGATGGGCCTGATCGAGAAGAAGGCCAAAACCAAGTCCGGCAAGAAGATCATCGAGGATGCGGACGAGCCTTCCAGCGGCAAGTCCAACGTCATCGACCTGATGGCGGCGCTGAGGAAATCGGTCGGCAGCAGCAGCGCGGAGGAAAAGCCTGCGCCCAAGAAGGCGGCGGCGAAGTCCAACAAGGCGACAGGCAAATCCTCGGCGGCCAGCAAGAAGACCGCCGAAAAGCCTGCGGCCTCCACCGGGCGCACTCGCAAGCGGGCCTGACCTCATGGAGCTGAATGCGCCGATCCTGGCTCACTGGCTGGATATAGACCTGCTCACCCGCCTCGGCGTTGCGGCCTTGCTCGGCCTCGCATTGGGGCTCGATCGGGAATTGCGCGGCCACGCGGCGGGCCTGCGCACCCATGGCCTCGTGTGCTTCACCGCTGCGGCCATGACCGTCTCCGTCATCGCGCTGTTCAACCAGCTCGAAGGGCTGCGGATGGATCCGCTGCGCATCTTCGAGGCGACGGGGGCCTTCGTCGGCATCACCGGCGCTGCCTTGATCGTGTTCAGCAAGGGGGAGGTGAAGAACGTCACCACCGCCGTGCATCTGTGGTTGACGGCGGTGATCGGCATTGGCTGCGGCGCCGCGCAATGGCCGCTGGTGGCGATCGCCGCGATCATCTCGCTGGTGGTTCTCACCCTGCTCCGCTTCATGGAGGCGAAGCTGTTTCCGCAGACCGAAGGGGACGGCCGGTGAGCCGCGCCAAGACAGCATCCAAGCCGGCGGACGACCTGCTCGCCGAATACAACCGCAAGCGCGACTTTGCCAAAACCGCCGAACCTTCGGGCAAGCAGGAGAGCAGCGAAACCGGCAACCGCTTCATCGTCCAGAAGCACGATGCAACTAGGTTGCACTGGGATTTCAGGCTGGAAGCGGACGGCGTGCTCAAGAGCTGGGCCGTCACCAAGGGGCCTTCGCCGGACCCGGAGGTGAAGCGCCTCGCCGTCCGTACCGAAGACCACCCGATGTCCTATGCGGACTTCGAGGGCACCATCCCCAAGGGTGAATATGGCGGCGGCACGGTGATGCTGTGGGATCGCGGCACCTGGGCTCCGGTGCCCGGCAAGAGCTGGAAGGACATCGACAAGGGCCACCTCCACTTCACGCTCGATGGCGAGCGGATAAAGGGTGAATGGCTGTTGATAAGGCTGAAGAAAAAACCGGGAGAAAAGCGGGAGAACTGGCTCCTGCGCAAGCTGGAGGACGAGCATGCCGAGGAGGGGGACCCGCTGGTCCAGCGCTGCCTCACCAGCGTCCTCACCGGGCGCTCCATGGCGGAGATCGCAGCGGACCAGCAGGGCGCATTCTCGCTCGCAGGCAAGAAGGGCGATGACTTCACCGCACAGATGGAAGCGGCGGCGAAGCACAACAGGAAGAAGGCTCCGCCTGCAAAGAAGCCCGCCGCCAAACGCAAGGCCACCGGCAAGCCGCCGGAGTTCCGCCCGCCGCAACTCGCCACGCTTGTCGATGCCGTGCCGACCGGAAACAGCTGGATGCACGAGATCAAGTTCGACGGCTACCGCGCCCTCATCGCCGCGGCGGGCGAGAAGGTCGTCGTCTACACCCGCTCCGGCAAGGACTGGACGGACAAGTTCGTACCCTTGGCCGAACGCTTCCGCGCGCTCGACCTGCCATCCTGCCTGATCGACGGCGAAATCGTCGCCTATGGCGCGGACGGCAACCCGGATTTTTCCAGCCTGCAGAACGTCCTCAAGCGCGGCCACGGCAGCCAGAAGGACTCAGACAAGCTCTCCTTCCACGCCTTCGACCTGCTGGAGCTGGAGGGGAAGGACCTCGCCCACCTGCCCAATATCGAGCGCAAGGAACGGCTGGAGGCGCTGCTCGCCACCGCCCAGCCGCCGATCCACGTGGCCGACCACGTCATTGGCGCGGGCGAGAAACTTTACCGAGCCATGTGCGATGCCGGGCAGGAAGGCATCATCTCCAAAAAGATTGATGCGAAATACACCTCCACCCGCAGCAAGGCGTGGGTGAAGGTGAAGTGCACCCGGCGGCAGGAATTCGTCATCATCGGCTGGAAGAAGTCGACCGCCAAGGCGCGGCCCTTCTCCTCGCTGCTGCTCGCCCAGCACGAAGGGGGCAAGCTGGTCTACAAGGGTAATGTCGGCACCGGCTTCGGCGCGGAGACGCTGCAGGACCTCGCCGAACGGATGCGCCCGCTGGAGCGCGAGGAGCCGGCCGCGGAAGTCGGCAGGCCGGAGCGCCGCGGCGTCACCTTCATTGAGCCGGAACTGGTCGCCGAAATCGCCTTCGCCGAGTTCACCGCAGAAGGCAGCGTCCGCCACGCCAGCTTCCTCGGCCTGCGCGGCGACAAGCCTGCGGAAGAAGTGGTGCCCGAAGTTGCGGAAGAGGCCCCAGCCGAAGAGCCCCCCGTGAAGATCAGCAACCGAGAGCGGGTGATCTTCCCCGAAAGCGGCAACACCAAGGGCGAACTGGCCGATTACTACGAGGCTGTCGCCGGCCTGATGCTCCCGTGGGCCGCCGGTCGCCCGGTCAGCCTCGTCCGCTGCCCGCAGGGACGCGGCAAGAAGTGCTTCTTTCAGAAGCATGACAGTGGCAGCTTCGGCGAATACGTCCATCACGTTCCGATCACCGAGAAGGCGGGCGGGACGGAGGACTACCTCTACATCGACAACGCAGCCGGCCTGCTCACCTGCGTGCAGATGGGCACGATCGAGTTCCACGGCTGGGGCAGCCGGGTGGAGGATGTCGAGGCGCCGGATCGGATGGTGTTCGACCTCGACCCGGACGAGGGGCTAGACTTCGAGGACGTGAAGAGCGCCGCGCGCGACATCCATGATCGGCTTTCTGACCTCGGTCTCACCACCTTCGCCATGCTGTCGGGCGGCAAGGGCGTCCATGTCGTCGTGCCACTCACCCCCGGTCATTCATGGGACGCGCACAAGGATTTCTCCAAGCGCTTCGCCGAGGCGCTGAGCATGGCGGAGCCTGATCGCTTCACCGCGAACATGAGCAAGGCCAAGCGCAAGGGCCGCATCTTCATCGATTACCTGCGCAACCAGCGCGGCAGCACGGCGGTCCTGCCTTATTCCGCCCGGGCCCGCGCCAATGCGCCTGTCGCGGTGCCGATCGCCTGGGGCGAACTGAAGGATATGAAGGACGCGCACCCCTTCACCATCCGCGATGCGAAGCGCCTGCTGGACCGCGCGGCTAGCAAATCGCTTGCCGGGTGGGGCTTTGCGGAGCAGTCACTTCCTGACATCTAGTGGCAACATGCGCTGCCCAATGCGATGGAAGGCCCCTCCCGGCCGATCTGTCGCAAGAGTCGAGAAGAACACGAATGACCCCCAATGTTGATCGCCGCCTGTTCCTGCGCGCCACCGCAAGCGCCTTCGCCGCGCTTGCCGCGAGCGGCTGCATGCGCTCGCCTCTCGCCACCGCTTCTGCGTCCGGCGCGGGCTACGGCCCTCTGCGCGCCGACCCCGCCGGGCTGGTCGACCTGCCGGAAGGCTTCTCCTACCGCGTCATCTCGCAGCTGGGCGATGCGATGAGCGACGGCTTCACCGTGCCCGACCGGGCGGACGGGATGGGCTGCTTCGATCTCGGCAATGGCAAGATCGCGCTGGTCCGCAATCATGAGCTGCAGCCGCAGCATGAAGGCGGCGGCGTAGCTGGCCCGGCCTACGACACCGTCGCGCGCAGCCTCGTCCCGCTGCCGGGCGGCACGACCACCCTGGTGCTCGACGCCGCCACTCTGAACGTGGAGCGCCAATACCGCTCGCTCGCCGGAACGATCCGCAATTGCGCAGGCGGCATCACGCCGTGGGGCAGCTGGCTCACCTGCGAGGAAAGCGTGGATCGGGCGAACGGCCGCATCAACAAGGATCACGGCTTCGTGTTCGAAGTGCCCGCCACAGCCGAGGGGCTTGTCGATCCCGTGCCGCTGAAGGCGATGGGCCGCTTCAATCATGAGGCGGCAGCGGTCGATCCCGCCACCGGCATCATCTATTTGACAGAGGATCGCAACGACAGCCTGCTCTACCGCTTCCTGCCCAATGTGCGCGGCCAGTTGGCGGCAGGCGGCAAGCTTCAGGCGCTGGCTGTGGACGGCATTAGGGACACGCGCAACTGGGACGGCGTCACCTTTGCGCCGCAAAGCTGGCAATCAGTGCGCTGGGTCGATCTCGACGATGTGGAAGCGCCGGAAGACGATCTCCGCATGCGCGGCGCGGCGGCCGGCGCGGCGCTTTTCGCGCGGGGCGAGGGCATCTGGATGGGCGAGGGCGAGCTCTATTTCTGCTGCACCAGCGGCGGCTCCGCCAAGCTCGGCCAGATCTTCCGCCTGCGGCCTCAGGGCTCCGGGTTGGACGTGCTCCAGCTGTTCTTCGAGAGCACGAGTATTGAGCAGTTCAACTTCGGCGATAACCTGACGGTGGGGCCGAACGGGCATCTGGTGGTGTGCGAGGACCAGTATACGCCTGCGGTGAAGAACCACCTTCGCGGCATCACGCCCCAGGGCGAGGCCTACCCGATCGCTCTCTCGCACGAGAATACGGAGTGGGCCGGAGCCTGCTTCTCGCCTGATGGAAGGACCCTGTTCGTCAACCTCTACAGCCCGGCGCGCACGCTTGCGATCACCGGCCCCTGGATCGCGTGACCATGGCGCACTTCACCGATCCCCGCGTCGCCGAGGTCTTCGATCTCTATCTGGAGCGCCATCGGCAGGAGCGGGAGCTGATGCGCGACCTGCCGCCCGGCGAGTTCGGCCAGCGGCGCGACGAATTCCTGCTTCCGGTCGGCGCGACGGTCGGCGGCTTCCTGCGCTCACTGGCCATCGCCCGCGCGCCGGAGACGATCCTCGAACTCGGCACCAGCTACGGCTATTCGACCCTCTTCCTGGCCGATGCGGCGCGGGAAAGCGGCGCGAAGGTCATCAGCGTCGATCTCGATGCGGCAAAGCAGGACTATGCCGCCGCGATGCTGGAGCGGGCGGGCCTGGCCGAGCACGTCGAGTTTCGCTGCGGCGACGCGCTGGAGGTGATCGCGGCCGAGCCGGGCCCGTTCGGCGTCGTCCTGCTCGACATCTGGAAGAACCTCTACCTGCCCTGCTTCGAGGCTGTGTATCCCAAGCTGGCGGAGGAGGGGGTGATCCTGTCCGACAACATGATCCAGCCTGCCAGCGCGCGCGAGGCGGTGCGCGCTTACCGCGCGGCGGTGAAGGCGAAGCCGGATTTACAGAGCGTGCTCCTGCCAATCGGCAGCGGCATCGAACTGAGCGTCAAGTGGAGCGCGGGCAACGAGAAGCTCTAGGCACCGCGCAAACCCGTCCGCGTTCAGGAGGGGAGAGAGCGCAGGATGACGATCCGCACCGGCATCGGCGGCTGGACCTATGCACCGTGGCGCGGCGGCACCTTCTACCCCGAAGGGCTGCCGCAGAAGAAGGAGCTGGAATACGCCTCCCGGGGTGTCTCTGCGATTGAGATCAACGGCACCTTCTACCGCCTGCAGAAGCCCGCCAGCTTCCGCCAATGGCATGACCAGACTCCGGAGGGCTTCGTCTTCACCCTCAAGGGCTCACGCTACGTCACCAATCGCAAGGTGCTGGCCGAGGCGGGGGAGGCCATCGCGGGCTTCCTGAACCAGGGCATCGTCGAGCTGGGCGACAAGCTCGGCCCCATTTGCTGGCAACTCGCCACCACCAAGCGCTTCGATGCGGACGATATCGCCGCATTCCTCGCCCTGCTGCCGAACCGCCACGAAGGCCTGCCGCTGCGCCACGCTATAGAGGTGGGGCACGAAAGCTTCGCCTGTGCGGAGTTCAGTGCGCTGGCCCGCAAGGCCGGTGTGGCCGTCGTATGGTCCGAGAACCCGGACCGCGCGCCCATCGCGGACCGCACCGCCGCCTTCGCCTACCTGCGCTGCCAGCGCCTGCAATCGGACATCCCCACCGGCTATTCGCCAGAAGAGCTCAAACGCCTGCGCCAGCTTTGCCTCGATTGGGCCGCAGGTCTTGCGCCGGAGGGCTTGCCATATTGCGCCGCAGCGGACGATAGTGCGGGCAAGGGGGGCGACGTTTTCGCCTTCATGATCAATGGCGCCAAGGAGCGCGCCCCGGCCGCCGCCATGGCGCTGGCCGGAATGATGAAGGGATCGCCATGAGATACGTCCTGCCCGCCATCGCCGCTCTTTGCCTCGCCGCGCCTCTCGCGGCGCAGAGCGGCAATCGAAGCCCGGAAGCCGTGGCGCAGGCTGCGCTGGACGCAGCGCCGGTGTGGGACGGGCACAATGACGTTCCCTGGGCGCTGCGGGAGCGGTTCGACAACGTCATCGCGCCTTTCGACTTCAACAACACCCAGGCGCAGGGCGGCGTGGGATCGCCGCTGGAGACCAAGATGCACACGGACCTGCCGCGACTGCGCCAGGGCCGGGTGGGCGCGCAGTTCTGGTCCGTCTACGTCCCATCCATGCCGGAGCCGGAGGCGGTGCAGGCCACGCTGGAGCAGATCGATGTCGCGCATCGGCTGATCCAGCGCTACCCGCAGGAACTGCAGCTCGCGCTCAATGCGGACGAGGTCGAGCGGGCCATGGCCTCAGGTAAGATCGCCTCGCTGATCGGCATGGAAGGCGGGCACTCCATCGGCTCCGACCTCGGCGTGCTGCGGCAGATGTACGCGCTGGGCGCACGCTACCTGACGCTGACCCACTCCGCCAACACGCCGTGGGCCGACAGCGCGACCGATGATCCTGAGCATGACGGGCTGACCGATTTCGGCCGGGACGTGGTACGGGAGATGCAGCGGCTCGGCATGCTGGTCGATCTCAGCCATACGAGCGAAGCGACGATGCTGGACGCGATCGAGGTCGCCCGCGCTCCCGTCATCTTCAGCCATTCCGGCGCGCGCGCGGTGAACGGCCATGCCCGCAACGTGCCGGACAGCGTGCTGACGCGCCTCAAGGACAATGGCGGCATCGTCATGCTCGTCGCGCTGCCCGGCTTTCTCAGCGAAAAGGTGCGTCAGCACGGCGCGGATCGCGCGGCGGAACGGGCGCGCCTGCAGGCGTTATGGCTCGGCCAGCCCGATCAGGTGGAGGCAGGACTTGCCGCGTGGGACGCCGCGCATCCCGAGGTGCTGGCGACCGTCTCCGACATGGCGGACCATGTCGACCACATCCGCCAGGTGGCGGGGATCGACCATATCGGCCTCGGCGCCGACTATGACGGCATGGACACCGGCCCCGTGGGCATGGAGGACGCCGGCGGCTATCCTGCCTTGTTCGTGGAGCTCGCCCGGCGCGGATACTCGCAGGCGGACCTTGAGAAGATCGCCAGCCGCAACATGATGCGCGTCCTTCGCTCGGCGGAAGCCTACGCCGCGGCTCATGCATCGGATATGCCGATCGAGACTCAGCTGAAGCTGCCGACAGCGGAATAGGGGAGGGGGGCTCGATTCGAGCGGTCAGCTCTTCTCGTCCACGCTGCCGCTGCTGCTTTGATCCTCCAACCTGCCGAGCACCCGCACGAAGAAGGCGGTGGACCAGCCCAGCAGGATCACGCCGAGAATGCCTTCCAGCGCGGCGACCATCCGCCATTCCCGCACGATCGCCTCATCCGAATAGCCGATCGTCGCATAAGAGATGGTCGAGAAGTCCAAGGATTCCCGAAAATCGGGCAAAGCGCGCACATAGTCGAAGAAGAGGGCGAACAGCCAGATCTCCACCAGATGCAGCATGATCAGCGCGAAGACGGTGATCACGGTGAACAGCCCGCCTTTGAAGGAGAGCGGCTTCCAGCGGGAGATGGGGACGCCTCGCCCCTCGCTCAGGACCAGCCGCCGCAGCGTGAACAAGCCCACGCCATGAACGATGACAGCCACGGCGATCAGCACCGCGCCGATGGCCATCTGCTCATTGAACGTGGCGGCGATCGCCTGCTCGTCGGCCGTCATACCGCTCACAGCCGCGCCAGAGTGGCCTCGTCCCTTACGCCGCCATAAAACGCGTCCAGCGCGGCTGCGAAGAGAGCCGGGTCGTCAGCGCAGGCCTCGAACAGGGTCATGGAGCTGCGGAACTTCAGGGCATCGACCGTGCCGAGGATCGCCTCCGCACTGCGATGGCCGGCCCAATCCAGCATCGCCTGCGTGCATTCGATCAGCCGGGGCCCCAGCACCTCGTGACGCCAGAAGTCTCCTGCCTCCGCACGGTCGGCAATCGCGTAAAACTGCGCCGTGGGGCTGCGGCCAAGTCCGGCGATCTGCGGGAAGATGAACCACATCCAGTGGCTCCTTTTGTCCCCCGCGCGCAGCTCCGCCAGCGCTTGCGGGTAGATGCCCCGCTGCGCCTCCACGAAGCGCTCCAGGCTGCTGGCGTCAGCCATCCTTCAGCGGGTCGTGACCCCAGTTCATCAGCGAATAGCGCCACCGGCTGAAGATGATGTCGCGCATCGGCCGCTGCGCGAGGTGTCGGTGGACGTAGCCGATCACCTTGCGCATGTGCTGGTAATCGTCGTCGGAAAGTGCGGCCTTCTTCTTCCGCTGGATCTCGACGATCCTGCGGCCGGACTTGTGCCCCGTGCTTTCTCCCCCGGATCCACCGCGCGTCTTGGTGTCGCCGACGGAGTTCGATTCCTCGGTCGCCAGCCACTCTTCCATCTCGGCGGGCGAGAGGTTCACGCAGCGCCTGAACTCAGCCAAGGTCGCCTTCTTCTTGTCCTCATCCACGCAAAGGCTCCTGCTCGGCGGAGGGCTAGTCGCCCTTCTTCTCAGGCAGGTTCTTGCGCTTGGTGTGGGCGAGCTCCTCCAGCTGGTTCTCGCTCATCGAGTCGACCATGCTCTTGGACGCGCCCTTCAGGTCGGACTTTTTGGTCTCACCCCGTTTGGCGGACAGGGCCGCGCCTGCCGCCTTCTGCTGCGCCTTGGATGTCGCCGGCATCGTTTCGGTCTCCCAGTTCGTCAGGCAGTCAACCGCTCTCCAGCTCGGAACCGAGCTTGAGCACCTTTGCCCCATCCTCCTGCTCGATCAGATAGGCGGGGTTCTGCTTGCTGCCGTTGCGGACGATCCTCGAGCCCTTCAGCGTGCGCTGCACACGGCGCTCGAACCGTTCCGCCACCTTGCCTTCGGCTGTGCCGGGGCCCCAGTTCCAGCGGACCTTCTGGCCCTTGTGGAAGCTGCGGCCCTCGCTCACCCGATGCGGCCCCCTAGTTTGCGATCGTCCGGTTCGCGCCCTCGTCGGTGCTCTCGATCACGTCGGCCGGAGTCTCGGGCGCGAACTCGTCGGCATTCTCGCTGACGATGCCGTCGATGTCGGAGCGGTCGTTGCCGGCCGCTTCGGTATCGCGGATCACCTGCGAGACGTTCGCCTCTTCCTCGATGTCGCCCTGCGTGGCCGCACCGAAAATCCAGATGGCAGAGAGCAGGATGATCGCCGCCGCCAGGCTGATGCCCAGGATCCAGCGCACGACATGCGGCGTGCTGCCGGCCCGTGCCTCGTCCGTCTCGCTGTGCAGTTCCCCGCCTTCGTTACGCATCCAGTGTCGCCTTCCCTCGTTGCGAATCCCGCTGGTGGACTACGATTCGCGCCGGGGAATGTTCCGCTGGAGGTCAGTCGCGCAGCAGCTCGTTGATGCCGGTCTTGGAGCGGGTCTGCGCGTCCACGGTCTTCACGATCACGGCGCAATAGAGCGAGGGACCGGGCGTGCCATCCGGCAGAGGCTTGCCGGGCAGGCTGCCCGGCACGACCACCGCATAGGGCGGCACTTCGCCTTGGTGGATCTTGCCCGTCGCGCGGTCGATGATCTTGGTGGAAGCGCCCAGATAAACACCCATGGACAGCACCGCGCCTTCGCCCACGCGCACGCCTTCCGCCACTTCGGCCCGCGCTCCGATGAACGCATTGTCACCGATGATGACAGGCCCGGCCTGCAGCGGCTCCAGCACGCCGCCGATCCCCGCGCCGCCGGAAATGTGCACGCCCTTGCCGATCTGCGCGCAGGAGCCGACAGTCGCCCAAGTATCGACCATCGTGCCTTCCCCGACATAGGCGCCGATATTGACGAAGCTCGGCATCAGCACGGCATTCTTGCCGATGAAGCTGCCCCGCCGCACCACGGCGCCCGGCACCACGCGGAAGCCGGCGTCGCGGAAGCGGTTCTCGCCCCACCCGTCGAACTTGCTCGGCACCTTGTCGAACGCCGGGGCGCCAGCAGCGCCGTTTTCGACCACAACGTTATCGTTGAGGCGGAAGGACAGCAGCACAGCCTGCTTCAACCACTGGTTCACCAGCCAGCCGCCGTTTCCGTCCGGCTCCGCCACGCGCGCTTCGCCCCGGTCCAGCAGCTCCAGTGCGGCCTCGACCGGCTCGCGCACGTCCGCGCTGGCCGGAGTCACTTCGGCACGCCGTTCCCAAGCCTGTTCGATGGCACGTTGGAGATCGGCGGACATGGTGGCTCCTCTTATCTTGTCTGCGGGGAGTGAGCGGCTAGTCGCTGCGCCGCGCGAGGGCAAGGCGCAAAGGCGCCCTCAACTCGTCAGCGTGCGCGCGAACTCGATCAAGCCCGTCTGCCGCTCCCGCCGCATCCGCTCCGCATGCAGGATCGTGCGGACATGGGCGTGGCAGTGGTCGATGTCGTCATTGACCACCACATAATCATACGCGTCCCAATGGCTGATCTCATCGCGCGCTCGCGCCATCCGCCCCTCGATCACCTTCGCACTGTCGGTGCCGCGCGCCCGCAGCCGGGCCTCCAGCGCAGGGATGCTCGGCGGCAGCAGGTAGACGGAGACGACGTCGCCGCCCGCCCGCTGCGAAAGCTGCTGCGCGCCCTGCCAGTCGATGTCGAACAGGAAATCGCGCCCGGCTTCCAGCCCCTGCTGGATCTGGGCGTGCGGCGTTCCGTAAAGGTGGCCGAACACTTCGGCCCATTCCAGGAAGGCGCCGTCCGCTACCATCGCTTCGAACCGCTCGCGGTCGGTGAAATAGTAATCCTGCCCCTCGACCTCTCCCGGTCGCATCGGGCGCGTCGTCGCGGAGACGGAGAGGCACAGATTCGGCTCCTCCGCCATCATCCTGCGCGCGATTGTCGACTTCCCCGCGCCGGAGGGGGAGGAGAGGATGAACATCAGCCCGCGCCGGCGGAGCGAGGTGGACTTGGGGGCGGGGGAGGAAGAGTTGGGGGCAGCGGCCATGCGCGCGTTTGCCGCAGGCCGGTGGGGAAAATCAAGCGTTGCGGGGAACTTGACCGCTCGGCGCGGCCCTGTCCCGCCCGTTCAACTCGCTTTGTCGTCGTCCTTCGGCGCGTTCTCCGCCTGCTTCAGCAGCTTCTGCTCACCCTCCAGCCGGGCCCGCCTGGGGTGCTTGGCACGGTCGAAGACGGATTTCGCCAGCAAGCCACCCGTCACCAGCACGAAGCCTGGCAGGGAGCGCGTGGCGTAGCGCGCCGCGCCATAGGAAAGCGCGGATTCTACGAGGCTGCGGCCCTGCACCACCTCCTTCGCCTTGTCCTTGTCGAAGCGGAGGGACAGCAGCGCGCGCTCCATCGTGCGCCTGAACAGGATGGAGGTGCCGTTGAGCACCACATCGGCGATCAGCAGGTTCGTCGCTGGGTTGGAGCTGGGCCCCGGCACCTTCTGCGCACCCACGCGCGCCTTGTCTACGGCGCGCCGCGCACGGCGGCGGCTGCGCCGCGCGAGGTCTCCGGTCGTCAGGCTTCCGCGAATCTTGCTGCCCACCATTCTCTCTGCCCCCATGGCCGCACGGCCTGCGAGGCAGCGCGCGGCATTACTTCTTGCGGCCGAAATCCACCGTCACGACGTTGGAACCGTCGTCCGCAGCAACGCCCGGCTCTGGTCCGCGTTCCGGCTCCGTGCCCGCGCCCGGCCCGTCATTCTCCGCATCGTCATGCACCGCCGGGTCAATATCGACGGCCGCCGCCTGGAACTGCAGGCCGAAATCGACTGCCGGGTCCACGAAGGCGGTGATCGCCGCGAAGGGGATCTGCAGCTTGGCCGGAATCTGGTTGAAGGTGAGGCCGACGGAAAAGCCGTCTTCCGCCACGGCGAGATCCCAGAACTTGTTCTGCAGGACGATGGTCATCTCGTCCGGGAACCGCGCGCGCAGCTGCGGCGGGATGTTCACCCCCGGTGCGCCGGTCTTGAACGTGATGTAGAAGTGATGATCGCCGGGCAGAGTGCCGCCGGAACGCTCGACCGATCCGAGCACGCGGCCAACCACGGCGCGCAGGGCTTCCTGCACGATTTCATCGTACGGGATCAGGCTGTCGGGCGTCTGTTCGCTCATGCAGCGCTAGGTGGCGGCGCACTCGCGCCCGGTCAAGCGCGAATGCTTGCACGGGCGGCAAGCAGCACTATAGCGCGCCCATGCGCACAGGCCGTATCGCTCGAAAAACCGCGGAGACCGACATCCTGGTCGAGGTCGATCTCGATGGGACGGGCCGGTATGACATTTCCACCGGCATCGGCTTCCTCGACCACATGGTGGAGCAGTTCGCCCGCCACTCGCTGATCGACGTGACGCTGAAGGTGCAGGGCGACCTGCATGTGGACCAGCACCACACCACGGAGGACAGCGCCATCGCCTTGGGTCAGGCGCTGCTCCAGGCGCTCGGCGACAAGGGCGGGATCGGCCGCTATGGCACCGCCTATTCGCCGATGGACGAGACGCTGGTGCGCGTCGCTCTGGACATTTCCGGCCGCCCCTACCTCGTGTGGAAAGCCCGCTTCACCCAGACCAAGCTGGGCGAGCTGGACACGGAGCTGATCGAGCACTGGTTCCACTCCGTTGCGCAGGCCTGCGGCATCACGCTGCACATCCAGCTGCTCTACGGCCAGAACAACCACCACATCTGCGAGGCGACCTTCAAAGGCTTCGCCCGCGCCATGCGACAGGCGGTGGAACTGGACCCCCGCAAGGGCGGCGCCATCCCCAGCACCAAGGGTCAACTCGGTGGCTAGCGCACAGATGGCAACCCTCTCGCCGGCTGCCGACCAGGCAGCCGCAAGGGCAACCGCCCGCCCGCAGCGGCCCCGCAGCCGAACCCTGTTCGGCGAAGGGATCAGCCGCGAGGACAGCCAAGGGGCCGGATGGCCCCGCCGGCGCATGAGGCAAACAAACACGGCCGACGAGGCAGCCGCAAGGGCAACCGCCCGCCCGCAGCGGCCCCGCAGCCGAACCCTGTTCGGCGAAGGGATCAGCCGCGAGGACAGCCAAGGGGCCGGATGGCCCCGCCGGCGCTTGAGGCGCAAACAAAATGGCTGAAGCGATCGCCCTCATCGATGTCGGCTCCGGCAACCTGCATTCGGTGCACAATGCCCTGATGGCTGCGGGGGCGGAGCGTGTCACCGTCACGTCCGATGCGGAGATCGTGCGCGGCGCGCGGCGCATCGTGCTTCCCGGCGTCGGTTCCTTCCGTGCCTGCGCAGAAGGCCTGCGCGCCATCCCCGGCATGGTGGAGGCGTTGGAAGAGCGGGTGCTGGAAGGCGGCGTGCCATTCCTCGGCGTGTGCGTCGGCATGCAGCTGCTCGCCACCGAGGGGCATGAGCATGGCGTCACCCCCGGTCTCGGCTGGATCCCAGGCGCGGTGCGGCTGATCGAGCGGACCGACCCCGCCATCAAGATCCCGCACATGGGCTGGAACGACGTGCAGCCCACCGCTCATGCGGATGGCGCGGAGCTGATCGTGCCGGGCGAGGCCTACTTTCTCCACTCCTACCACTTCCAGCCCGACGAGGGGCGGAACATCGCCGCGATGACGGATCATGGCGGCGGGTTGGTGGCGGCAGTCGCGCGCGACAACATCGTCGGCGTGCAGTTCCACCCGGAAAAGAGCCAGGCTTACGGCCTCTCCCTGCTGGCCCGCTTCCTCGACTGGACACCTTGAGGGCGTAAAGGCGCCTGCAACGCCAGACCTGTAGGAACCCGCGCGCCCTCCAAACCGTCTCCGCCGCACAAGGAGACGTTCATGGCCACAGACGCCGCCAATCTGTCCGACGCCCACACGGAAAAACCATCGCTGAAATGCCGCAAGGCCGTCATCACCGGCGGCACCACCGGCATCGGCCGCGCCATCGCCGTGCTGCTCGCGTCCGAAGGCGTGGAAGTCTTCATCTGCGGGCGGGACGAGCAATATCTGAAAGACGCGCTCACCCGCATCAATGAGGTCGGCAAGGGCGGCGGCATCGCCTGCGACCTTGCGGACCGCAGGCAGCTCGACCGCTTCTTCTCGGAAGCCGAACGCCAGCTTGGCGGCTATGACATCGCCATCGTCAACGCCGCCATCCCGGCCGATGGGCTGACGGACATGGACGAGGATGACACCCGCTACGCCATCGCCGTCAACTTCACCGCCTATCTGATGAGCGCACACAAGGCCGCGACTCAGATGAAGGGCGGGAAGGGCGACATCGTCATCATCGGCTCCATGAGCGCGCACAGTCTTGGGGCGAGCTCCACCGTCTATGCCGGCATCAAGTTCGGCATCGCCGGCTTCACGGAGGCCCTGCGGAAGGAGCTTGCGGGAGAGGACATCAAGGTCGGCATCGTGGAGCCCGGCCTCACCGGCTCGGACATGCAGCTTCCGGAGATCCCGCCTGAAAAGCAGCGCGAGATGATCCACGCGGAGAAGATGCTGCGCGCGGAGGATATCGCCGTTGCCGTCCACTTCATGCTGACCCAGCCGCGCCGTGCGGTGGTGCAGCAGATCACCGTCACGCAGAGGGTGCAGGACGAGTGAGCTTCGACATTGACCGGCTGGTCTTCACCCCGCACGATATCGACCTGTCCCGCTCCCCGTTGGCGGGGCAGCTTGATGCCGAAACGCATGTGCTGGGCGCCTTCAACCCCGGGCTGACGCGGCTGCCCAACGGCAACCTGCTGATGATGGTGCGGGTGGCGGAAGCGCTCAGCAAGCCGATCTTCGACGGTGCGGTGCACGCCATCCGCTGGGACGCGACGAAGGGCGAAGGCGGGGCCAGTTCCGGGGGCTACGTTCTCGACGCCTGGCCGCTGGAGCTCGCGGATACGGCCGACCCGCGCAAGTTCCTCCTGCACGGCATGGGCGGCTTCAAGGTGATGGCGCTCACCTCCCTCTCCTGGCTCCTGCCGGTGGAGATGAGCCCGGACGGCCTCGCGATCGAGCAGATCCACTACGACCGCATCATCGCGCCGTCCGGCAACTGGCAATGCTACGGCGTGGAGGACGCGCGCATCAGCAAGGTGGGCGACACATGGTGGATGACGACCTGCTCCGTCAGCCCGGAGCGGCATTCGACCACGCTCTATTCCTCCACCAACGCGCTGGACTGGACCTTCGAGGGGATCGTGCTCGATCACCAGAACAAGGACATGCTGATCTTCGAAGGGCTGATCGGCGGCAAGTTCTGGGCGCAGACCCGGCCCTTGGGCGACCTCTACTTCGCTTATCCGCCCGGCAGCCCGTTCCACGCCGGCCCTTCCATCAACCTCGCCAGCAGCCCGGATGCGCGGCACTGGCAGCCTTGCCTTGAGACGCATATCCGCCCCCACTCCGGCACGCCCAGCACGGCGCGCATCGGCGGCGGTTCCCCTCCGATCCTGACGGAAGTGGCTGGCAAGAAGGGCTGGCTGACCCTCTGGCACGGTGTAGAGCCCAAGCAGATCGTCGGCATCTACCGCACCTACTGGACCTTGCTGGACCCGGAGGAGCCATGGAAGGTGCTCGACACCTGCCACCCCCCGCTGCTGGAACCGAACCCGGACCTGACGGAGCCGCTGCGCGACCTGATGTATCTGGACGATGTCGTCTTCACGACCGGCATCGTGGAGGAGGAGGACCACTTCATCGTCGCCAGCGGAGAGGCCGATCTCGCCTGCCGCATCACCCATATTCCGAGGGAGGCCTTCATCCCCTCGGGCGATGGCGGGGCGCAGTAATCATGACCCCAAGGTGGGGATGACGAACGCCCCAACCGGTGATAGCGGCGAAGCATGATCATCTTCCCCGCCATCGACCTCAAGGCCGGCCAGGTCGTCCGCCTGGCAGAAGGCGATATGGACCGCGCCACCATCTACGGTGACGACCCGGCTGAGCAGGCCCGCCGCTTCGCCGCCGCCGGCGCCACGCACCTCCATGTGGTGGACCTCGACGGCAGCTTCGCCGGCCGTGCCGAGAACCGCGCCGCGGTCGAGAGCATCGTCGCCGCCTTCCCGGGCCGGGTCCAACTCGGCGGGGGCATCCGCAATGCGGAGGCGGTGGAAGGCTGGCTGAAGCTCGGCGTCGCCCGCATCGTCATGGGCACCGCCGCGCTGAAAGACCCGCAGTTCGTGCGCGAGATGGCCCGGGCCTATCCGGGCCAGATCGTGGTCGCCGTCGATGCACGCGATGGCATGGTCGCGACGGACGGCTGGGCGAAGGTTTCAAACCAAACGATTGAAGATATGGCCGCGCGCTTCGAGGATGCCGGCGTCGCCGCTTTGCTGTTCACGGACATCGGACGGGACGGTTTGCTCACCGGATGCAATGTCGATGCAACCGTGAAGCTCGCCCGTTCCACCGCGCTTCCGGTCATCGCCAGCGGCGGTGTAAACGGCATCGAGGACATCCACCGGCTGGCGGAGCATGAGGGTGACGGCATCGAAGGCGTCATCACCGGCCGCGCCCTGTATGATGGTCGGCTTGACTTGGCAGAGGCGCTGAAAGTGGCGGAGGCCGCATGATCCTTCGACAAGCTCAGGACCAGCGGGCCTTCGCAAACCGGACCTCACCGCACCCGCTCGTCCTGAGCTTGTCGAAGGACGCTCGGACCCCGAACCAGCAGAGGGCCGCATGACCGTCCGCATCCGCGTCATCCCCTGCCTCGACGTGGCCGATGGCCGCGTGGTGAAGGGCGTCAACTTCGTCGACCTCAAGGATGCCGGCGATCCGGTCGAGCAGGCGAAGGCCTACGACGCTGCGGGCGCGGATGAGCTCTGCTTCCTCGACATCTCCGCCACCCATGAGGGGCGCGGCACGCTGCTGGACATCGTGCGCCGCACCGCTGCCGTCTGCTTCATGCCGCTGACCGTCGGCGGCGGCGTGCGCAGCGTCGAGGATGCCCGCGCCCTCCTGCTCGCCGGGGCGGACAAGGTGGCGGTCAACTCCGCCGCTGTCGCCCGGCCGGAAGTCGTGGCGGAGATCGCGGAGAAATTCGGCAGCCAGTGCGTCGTCGCCAGTGTCGATGCGCGCAAGCAAGGCGATAGGTGGGAAATCTTCACCCATGGCGGCCGCCGCGCCACCGGCATCGACGCGGTGGAACATGCGGTGAAGCTGGCGGAACTCGGCGCGGGTGAGTTGCTTGTCACCTCGATGGATGGCGACGGCACGCAAGCGGGCTATGACCTCGAACTGACCCGGGCGATCGCGGACCGCGTCTCCGTCCCGGTGGTCGCCAGTGGCGGCGTGGGCACGCTCGAACACCTGGTCCAGGGCGTGACCAAGGGCCATGCCAGTGCTGTTCTCGCCGCATCCATCTTCCACTTCGGCACGCACACCATCGCAGAGGCGCATGCCGCGCTTCGCGAGGCCGGCCTTCCTGCTCGGGGCTGAGCCTTGACCGCGCCATCTTCCAACCGCACTGCTAGCCCGATGCAAACGTCTTCCGCCGACACTCTGGCCCGCCTCGAAGCGACGATCGCGTCCCGCCGCACAGCCGCGCCGGAAAGCAGCTACGTCGCGCAGCTCAATGCCCGCGGCCTTCCCGTCATCGCGCGCAAGCTGGGGGAGGAAGCGGTGGAGGCCGCCATCGCCGCCATTGCTCATGAACGAGAGGAGCTGGTGGGGGAGGCGGCCGACGTCATCTTCCACCTGCTCGTCCTGCTCAGCGCCCGGGACATCCCGCTGGCGGAGGTGCTGGCCGAACTGGACCGGCGCGAAGGCGTTTCGGGCTTGGACGAGAAAGCCGCGAGGACCGAGTGATGCCGATCGACCCGACGCTGCCTTACGACCGCGACAACATCTTCGCCAAGGTCCTGCGCGGGGAGATCCCCTGCCGCAAGGTGTATGAGGATGAGTTCGCGCTCGCCTTCCACGACATCGCCCCGCAGGCGAATGTTCATGTGCTGGTGGTGCCGAAGGGGGAATATGTCAGCTGGGACGATTTCTCCGCCCATGCCCCCGCGGATCTGATCGCCGGCTTCGTCCGCGCCGTCGGCAAGGTAGCGCGGGAGATGGGGCTGGTGGAGCCGGGCTATCGCCTGCTCGCCAATGTCGGGGCGCATGGCGGGCAGGAGGTGCCGCACCTGCATGTGCATCTCTTCGGGGGACAGCCG
This sequence comes from uncultured Erythrobacteraceae bacterium, assembly GCA_966251025.1. Classification (GTDB taxonomy): domain Bacteria; phylum Pseudomonadota; class Alphaproteobacteria; order Sphingomonadales; family Sphingomonadaceae; genus Croceibacterium. Next base: position 611,584 of record CBINJM010000001.1, read on the forward strand.
CTGGGCCGAATGATTTCCGGGGTTTGACGCGCTTGCCAGTCGGAGAGCTCCCCCGCTAAGCCCGAGCCCATGCGACTTGCCCGAACACCGGCGCCGCCAACCGGCCTGCTCGATGGAGCGCTGCACCTGTTTCCGGTGCGGGTCTATTACGAGGACACCGATCTGTCCGGCATCGTCTATCATGCCAACTACCTGCGCTGGTTCGAACGCGCCCGGTCGGACCTGCTGCGCCTGCTGGGGATCGACCAGCGCGCCGCGGCGGAGGCGGGGGAGGGCACCTATGCCGTGGCAGACCTTGCCATCCGCTATCGCGCCCCCGCGCGGCTGGACGATGCCGTCACCATCGCCACCCGCGCGACGGAGATCGGCGCGGCCAGCGTTCGCCTGAAGCAGCATGCCATTGCCCCCCGCGCAGACGGCACTGAACAGACACTCTCCGAGGCGGACATTCGGGTCGGCTTCGTGGCACCGGATGGGCGGCCTCGCCGCCAACCCGCGTCCTGGCGAGCCGCCTTCGACGCTTTCTTGAAGTCTGAGGAATTTGAATGAGTCTGATGCTTCTCGCCGCCGGCTCCGAGGCCGTTGCTCCATCGCGGCTCGATCCGTTGCAGCTGTTCATGGACGCGGACATCGTGGTGCAGCTGGTGATGCTGGGCCTGATCCTCGCCAGTATCTGGGTCTGGGCCATCGTGGTGTCATTCTCGATGCGGATGGGCCGGGTGAACCGGCGTTCGGACGAGTTTGACCGTGCCTTCTGGGAAGCGGAAGACCCCGCCAGGCTTCTCAAGAAGCGCAAGGACAACCCCTACGCGCGGATCGCGGCTGCCGGGATCGGGGAGCTGAACCAGTCGACCGAAGGCGGCGTCCGGGATGCGGAGGGCACGCGCCAGCGTATCGCCCTGGTGATGGAAGGGCAGGTGGCGACGGAGGCGGATGAGCTTGCGAACCGCCTGAACTTCCTTGCCACCACCGGGTCCGTCGCGCCCTTCGTCGGCCTGTTCGGAACGGTCTGGGGCATCATGAACAGCTTCTTCCAGATCGGCTCGCAACAGAACGCCTCCCTCGCTGTGGTCGCGCCCGGTATTTCCGAGGCGCTGTTCGCCACGGCGATCGGCCTGTTCGCGGCCATCCCGGCCGTCATCGCCTACAACCGCTTCAGCCACCGGGTGAACCGCTACGAGGCGCGGATGCAGCGCTTTGCCGACCGCGTGCATGCCCAGATCGGGCGTGAGCTGGAGCGCGGCTGATGGGCATGGGCGTCAGCTCATCCTCCCGTGGGCGCCGGGGCCGGCGCGCGCCGATGGGGGAGATCAACGTCACGCCGTTGGTGGACGTGATGCTGGTGCTGCTGATCATCTTCATGGTCACCGCCCCGCTGCTAACCAGCGCCGTTCCGGTGAACCTGCCGGACAGCGCGGCCACCCCGCTGGAGCAGGACCCGGAGCAGATCACCGTCTCCATCGACAGCGAGGGCTTCATCTATCTGGATGATGCCCTGGTCGAAACGGGCACGTTCCCGCAGGCGCTGGAGTCATTGGCCGCCCGCAACTCGGAGCGGCCGCTGGTGACGCTGCGGGCGGACCGTGCGCTGGATTACGGCAGGGTGATCGCTGTGATGGGTGAGTTGAACCGCGCCGGCTTCAATTCCATCTCCTTAGTCACCAGCGGTTCAGACGAGGCTCCATAGCGACGAGTCGTTATGGGAGCGGTTGCGAACCTTTCACCGGAAGAGCGGCTCGGCCTCGGCATTGCCGCGGCGGCCCACGTCGCGCTGGTCGCGGCGCTGGTGCTCTATGACAAGCCTCCTGCGAAGCCCCTCTCCATGCCGGAGAAGATCGAGGTGAGCCTCGCCCAGGAAGTAAGCCTCGAATCGACCGCGCCCGATCCCTCGGCGGAGCCGCAGGCGGCGATTGCGCCTGTCCTTGCGCCGGAGCCTGCTCCCGCACCGTTGCCGGAGCCTGCGCCCGCGCCGCCAGAGCCTGTGCGGGAGCCGCCGCCTCCGCGCCCGGTCGAACGTGCCCCGGCTCCGCGCCCGACGCCCACCGCTCGCGCCACTCCGCGCCCAACGCCCACGGCCACGCCGACCCAGCGCGCCCAGCCTGAGCCTCGGCCAAGCGCTGCGCCGACCCAACGCTCGCGGCCAGAGCCGCAGCCGACGCGGCAGGCGGAGCGGGCGGGCGGCAGCCGCATCGGCGCGGACTTCCTCGAAGGCACCAGCGGCAGTGAGCGTTCCGATAGCACCGGCACCCCCGCGGCCACCTTCGGCGCGGCGGAGGCGGCTTCGCTCAACTCCGCCATCGCCCGGCAGATCAAGCCGCACTGGAGCGCCCCTCAGGGCGCGGATGCGGAGAAGCTCGTGACTCTCGTCCGCTTCCGGCTCAACCCGGACGGCAATTTGCAAGGGCGGCCGACCTGCGTGGAGCAGAGCGGCGTCACGCCCTCCAACGAACCGCAGAAGAGCCTGCATTGCGAGCGCGCCATCCGCGCCGTGCAGCTTGCCGCGCCGTTCGATCTTCCCGACCAGTTCTATGACCGGTGGCGGCTGGTCACCTCACGTTTCGACAGAAGGCTATGAGCATGAAGTTTCGTCTTGCCACCGTCCTTGCCTTCGCGATCGCCGCGGCTCCGGCCGCAGCGCAGCAGGCCATGCCCTCCCCGCCGATCCTCCCCGCGCAATCCGCGCCGGAGGAGGGGCTGAGCGTGGTGGTGACGGATGAAAGCGAATGGCAGGACCTTGGCATCGCCATTCCCGCTTTCGCCACCAATCGCGACCAGCCGACCCCGGCCAACTCGCAGGGCACGGCGGCCCTGGGCGTGGAGCTGGCGCGGGTCATCTTCAACGACCTACGGAATAACGGCCTGTTTCGCCCGGTCGGCCCCGATGCGCTGCCGCGCCCGACCTATCAGCAGATCACCGCCCCCGCCTGGGGCACTTGGAACGGACGTTCCGCAGAGATGCTGGTGCATGGCTATGTGCAGGCGGCAGGGGAGGGCGACCGGCTGACGGTCGGCTGCTATCTGTACGACGTGCAGCTGCAGCAGCAGTTGGTGCGCGAGGGCTGGGATGTCGCACCGGCCGACTGGCGCCGCGCCGCGCACAAATGTGCCGACCTCATCTATTCGCGCCTTTCGGGCGAGAGCCCGTTCTTTGATTCCAAGATCGCCTACATCGCGGAAACGGGGCCAAAGGATAACCGGGTGAAGCGGCTCGCGATCATGGATTCGGACGGAGCGAACCACCGCTTCATCACCAACGGCCAGTCCATGGCGCTGACGCCGCGCTACTCGCCGGATTATTCCAAGATCCTCTATCTCAGCTTCCTCAATGGCTATCCGCGCATCTACGTCTACGACATCGGCACCGGCCGTCAGACGCTGGTGGTGGAGAACCAATACCCCACGCTGGCGCCGCGCTGGTCGCCGGATGGGCGCTGGATCATGTATTCCATGGCGGTCGCCGGAAACACGGACATCTATCGTGTTTCGGCCAACGGCGGCGGCACGCCCGTGAAGCTGACCGACAGCCCCGGGCTGGACGTCGGCGGCTCCTATTCGCCCGATGGCAGCCAGATCGTGTTCGAGAGCGATCGTTCGGGCAGCCAGCAATGCTATGTCATGAACGCGGATGGATCGAACCAGCGCCGCATCAGCTTCTTCGGCGGCCGCTGCGCCACGCCGGAATGGAGCCCGCGCGGCGACCTCATCGCGTTCACGCATGTCGTCGGCGACCTGAGGGTCGGGGTGATGACCCCGTCCGGCGGCGGGATGCGACACCTGACGAACAGCTGGCAGGACGAGGCGCCGACCTGGGCGCCCAATGGCCGCATCGTGCAGTTTTTCCGAACGGCGCGCGGATCAGGCGAAGCCTCGATCTGGCAAGTCGACCTGACCGGCCGCAACGAGCGGCGCCTGAATACCCCCGTAGGGGCGTCTGACCCGGCATGGGGACCGGTTCTGCCGTAAGTTCGTTATTTTCCCCGTTCTCGATAACATTTCAAACAGGAGGACCAGGCATGAACAAGTACGCCGTTGCCATGACCGTCGCCAGCGCGCTCGCCATCTCGGCGTGCTCGAAGAAAGCGCCGGAAGAGCTGCCGCCGCCGCCGCAGGCGCCGTCCACCGCCCCGAGCACTCCGGCCCCGCCTCCGCAGAGCGGCCCGACGCCCGGTTCGCAGGCTCACTTCGCGCAACAGATGAATGGGCGCGACACGATCTATTTCGACACCGACCGCTACAACATCGATAGCGAGGATCAGGCAGCCCTGCAGGCGCAGGCCCAGTATCTGAGCCAGTACAGCTCCGCTCGCGCCACCGTTGAAGGCCATGCGGACGAGCGCGGCACCCGCGAATACAACCTCGCGCTGGGGGAGCGTCGCGCCAATGCGGCGAAGAACTATCTCGTCAGCCTGGGCATCCCGGCAAACCGCATCAACACGGTGAGCTACGGCAAGGAACGGCCGAAGGCGACGGGCTCGAACGAAGCCGCCTGGGCGCAGAACCGCCGGGCGGTGACCGTTATCCTGAACTGATCAGTCGATCAGGCTCAGCAGATCCGCTCCAAAGGAAACCTGCGGCGCGGACGAAACCATGGGCGCGGCGACAGACATCGTCGCGCCCATTCTCGCGGGCAGCTCCGATACGCGGGCAGAGCCCGGCGCCAGCAGCGCCATCGCGGCGAGCGCGAAGGTCGAGGCCGCAGCAGAGATCGCAAGCTGTCTGGACATAATCAACGTTGTAGGAAGCGGCGATCCCTTCCGCAACGCAGCATGCCCCTGCTGATACAAATTCGTACCAATTGCGACGGGATGGTTTTCGCTTTCCCGGCCAGCCCCTATAACAGCAAAGTCATGATGGTACGGTCGCACTGATGGCTCGCGCACGGCGTTCGATGGATTGGGGTTTCCCCCGCTGGCGCGCCTACGGCGCTTCAAGCGAGGCAGCGAAAGTGCGCCTGTGCGACCGGCACGGTTGCGATGAGCCCGGCGACTGCCCTGCGCCCAAGGCGCCCAACAGCCGGGAACGGTGGTATTTCTGCCAGCGCCACGCGGCGGAGTACAATTCCCGTTGGGACTATTTCGCCGGCCTTGAGAAGGAAGAGGCGGAGGCGCGCGCGAACTCGGAACGCAGCGCCAATGCCGGCTATGCCGAATCCGCCCATTACGGCTGGGCCGGCAGCGGCGACGGCTCTCGCAGCGCCGACGAGATGCGCGCCCTCGACGTGCTCGACCTGGAGCCTGACGCCGATTTCGAGGCGGTGAAGAAGGCGTGGCGCGCCAAGGCGAAGGAAGTGCACCCGGACATCCGCCCCGGCGACCAGGAGGCGGCGAAAGCGTTTCAGGCCTATCAGCTCGCCTATGAGGTGCTGCGCCAGGCCGAGGAACGGCGGCAGTGGCGCGGGTGACATCCGCACCCGCTCGCATCGCTCCAAGATAGGGCCGCTCCATGTCGTCGCAGTCCGCCGCCAGGAAGTTCGATCCGGCACGGGCCAGTGAGTACCAGGCCCAGAGCCGCATCGCGCTCGCGGGATACGATGCGTGCCATGAGTTGACCGCCTGCATGCTGTCGGCGACGCTCGGCCGCGATGCCCCGGCGGACATCCTCGTGGTCGGCGCGGGAGGTGGCGCGCAGGAGATCGTGCAGGCGAACAGGCTCGCGCCCGACTGGCGGTTTACCGCGCTCGATCCGTCGCCGCCGATGATGGATATCGCGGTGGCGGAGGTCACGCGGCAGGGACTGGCTTCGCGAACCGACTTCCACGTCGGTGTCGTCGACGATCTTCCCGCCGACCGGCAGTTCAGCGCCGCGACCTTGATTGGCGTTCTGCACCACCAGCCGGGGCAGGAAGCCAAGCGCGCCCTTCTGAACGCGATCGCCCGCCGCCTTCCGCCGGGCGCGCCGCTGATCGTGGCGGGAAACCGCTATGCCTATGCCGACCAGCCATTGCTGCTCGCCGCGTGGGGAGAGCGTTGGCGGATGCAGGGTGCCACGCAGGAGCAGGTGGAGGCCAAGCTCGGAAAGATCCTCGAAGGCGCTGACCCGCCTCCCTCGGAAGAAGCGGTGGCGGAGCTTCTCGCCGATGCCGGTTTCGGAGAGCCCACCTGGTTCTTCTCAAGCCTGTTCTGGGGCGCATGCTTTGCGAGACGGATCGGTGATGATGCGGAAGGCGCTTCAGCCTAGCCAGGCCGCCACATCATTTCCTCCGCTCATTTCGGCGACCCGTCTGGCCGGAGGGACGGGGCAGCCCTTGAGCCTCTCGCGCCCGGGGCGCGGGAGACGCAAATCCGCCCCTCTGCGCGCTTCCTGAGCCCTACCGCTCCACCGTGTCCCGCACCCAGGCCGCCGGGTCGCTCGGGTTCTCCAGCTCGCCCACGAAGCGCGGGCTGGTGGTGGTGATGTAGTTGCGCACCACGGTGTTCCCCTCATGGCAGGCATATTCGAACAGCTCGTAATCGTCGTTGCGCGTCCAGGGGAAGGCGAGCTTGAAGGGGGCGGTGAGCACGACAGGGTCCCGCACCGTGGCCTCGTAGAAGATGGTGTCCGGCCCCACCGGCGTCAGCCGCTCCGTGACAGTCTGCTCGCGGCTGGTGGGGATCGGCTTGTTGCCGGGGCCGACGATGTTCATCGGCGTCTCGCCTGTCAGGTGAGTGGTCTCGATCACCAGCGTGTCACCCTCCCAGCGTCCGCGTGAGGAGCCGAGCCAGCTTCGCAGCGTGTCCGGCAAGGGCGGGCCGTCGCCGATGGGAATGATCCGGGTCTCGTGCACGATCTCCAGCTGCAGCACCACGTAGCCCGGCGACTGGAAGATGCGGATGCCGTTATTGTACGGGAACGGCGTCATGGACGAGGGGAGGCCGCGGCTCAGGCAGCGGTCGAGCGAGTTGAAGTCCGCAATCCCATCGAACTGCACGACGTTCCAGCTGCTGCGCATTTCGGAGGACAGGCGCTCCCCCTCCGGCGTCAGCGGCGGGATGCGGCCGTTCGCCGGTTCCATGATCAGCGAGGTCTGGCGAAGCGGCCGACCCCATTCGAACCAATGGCCGCTGCCGATCTCGCCTTCCGAATCCTCCCGGTCGTAATTGGCGGCCGCGTTCTCCGCCGCGGCCAGCGCAGCCTGGTATTCCTCGTCGGTGAAATAGGCCTGTTCACCCAGGGCCGTGGGCCGCTCCGTCGGCGTGCGGCCGACCGCGTCGAGCGGCCATGTGCCCCGCAGATCCGGGTCGCCCCACGGCGTGCGCGGAGCGGACCAACCGGCAGGCGGTGCCGGCGCGCCGGCCTTGATCGCCAGCTCGGTCTCCGCCGGCCCGGCGAGCGCAGGCGCAGGAACCGCGGCGGCAAGTGCCAGAGCGGCGAGAGGGCGCATCATGTCCATCTAGTCCCTTCCCGATACCGCCGGCGCGAAGGCCGCCGCCCGCTCTTGCGCGAAACGCGGCGATGTCGCGCGGATGTAGTTCCGCACGAACGTGTTGCCCTCGTGACAGGCATATTCGAACATCTGGTAGTCGTCGTCGCGCGTCCACGGATAGACGATCCGGAACGGCGCGGTGAACACGCCGGGGTCATTCACCACGGCATCGTAGAGGATGGTATCCGGCCCCACCAGCGTCAGTCGTTCCAGCACCGTCTGCTGCGGGCTGCTGGGGACGGAGACGCCAGCCGGGCCGACAAGGTTGGTCGGCGTCTCGCCCGTGAGGTTGGTGGTTTCGATCACCAAAGTGTCGCCTTCCCAGTGCCCCCGCGATTCGCCCAGCCAGGTGCGCATGTTGTCCGGAATGCCCGGTCTGCCGTCGAGCGGGATGATCCGCGTCTCGTGGATCAGCTCCAGCTGGATGACGACGTAGCCCGGCGCCTGGAAGATGCGCAGGCCGTTATTGTAGGGGAACGGCGTCATCGAGGTGGGCAGCCCGCGGCTGAGGCAACGGTCCAGCGAATTGAAGTCGGCGAGCGTGTCGAACTGGTCCTGAGTCCAGCTCGACCGCATCTGAGCCCGCCGACGCTCGCCTTCCTCCGTCAGCGGCGGGTAGCGGCCATTGGTCGGCTCCAGGATCAGCGAGGTCTGCTTCAGCGGCCGCCCGGCCTCAGTCCAGTGGCCTGCGCCGATCTTGTCCGCGCCGCTCTCCTCATCGTACCGCTCGTTGCCCGCTTCCGCTTGCTGGAGCTGCGCGGCATATTCCTCGTCCGTCCAATAGGCCTTGTCGCCCAGCTCGACTGGCCGTTCGGGCCGGGTGGCGAGATTCTCCAGCGGCCAGGTTCCGCGCAGATCAGGGTCGCCCCAGGAGGTTCGCGGAACGGTCCATCCCGCAGGCGCGGCGGGCGCACCGGCCTTGGTGGCGAGTTCTGCAGGGCTTTGCTCCGGGGCGGCATCGGCCGCACCGGCGGCCAGCACCAATGCACCGAGCAGCCCCACAAGGGGCATGCGGGCGGCCATCCTCTTCTCTTTCTTCTATTTTGACAGGAGCAAACCACACGCCGCTCCCCGGCGCAAGAGCGGCGCTAAATGGCGTCCAGGGCCTGCTCGAAATCTGCGATCAGGTCGTCCGGGTCTTCGATGCCGATGGAAATGCGGACCAGGTTGTCCGTGATGCCCAGCGCCGCCCGCCGCTCCGCCGGAACGGAAAGGTGCGTCATCGCGGCCGGGTGGCTGGCGAGCGTCTCCGTCCCGCCGAGGCTCACTGCCAGCTTGGCGATCCTCAGCGCATCGAGGAAGCGGAACGCCTCCGCCTCGCCGCCTCGGACATAGAGGGAGAAGGTGCTGCCCGGCCCGGTGCAGTGGCGATTGTAGATATCCCTCTGCGCGCCCTCCGCCAGCAGGCCGAGGAAGCCGACCGCCTCCACCTTCGGATGGTCCTTCAGCATGTCGCACACCTTCACCGCGTTCTCGGTGGCGCGGCGCATGCGGATCTCCAGCGTCTCCAGGCTCCGCAGCAGCATCCAGGCGGTGTTCGGGTCGCAGATCGTGCCCATCGTGTTGCGCAGCGCTCGCACCGGGTTCATCCACCTCTTCGCGCCGGAAAGCGCGCCCGCCACCAAATCTGAGTGGCCGCCGGCATATTTCGTCAGCGAGTAGACGACGATCTCCGCCCCATGCTCCAGCGGGCGCTGCCAAAGCGGGCCGAGGAAGGTGTTGTCGATCGCGATGGGCGGGCAATGCTCGTCTCCACCGCACAGCGTATCCCGCGCGGCGGCGACGGCTTCGATATCGACCAGCGCGTTGGTGGGGTTGGCCGGGCTCTCCAGATAGATCAGCGCCACCTTGCTGCCCTGCGCAGCCGCCCGCTCCCGCGCCTGCACCAGCATGGCCTCGATCGCCGCACGGTCCGCGCCTGCGGGGAAGTCGAGATAGGTGATGCCGAACTTGCTTAGCACCTTGCTGATGAACCCCTCGCTCGCCGCATAGAGCGGGCCGGAATGGACGATCACGTCTCCCGCCTGCGCATAGGCCAGCAGCAGCGTGGCGATGGCAGACATGCCGCTGGAGAAGACCAGCGCATCCTCCGCGCCGTCCCAGATGGCGAGCCGATCCTCCAGGATCTCCTGGTTCGGGCCGTTGAAGCGGGAGTAGACGAGGCCTTCCACCTCCTCCGTGCGCTGGCCGGTCAGCCCCTCGAAATGCCGCTTGCCGGCGGCCGCGCTCTCGAACACGAAGGTGCTGGTGAGGAAGACGGGCGGCTTCAGCGCCCCTTCGGACAGCAGCGGGTCATAGCCGAAGCCCATCATCAAAGTCGCGGGCTTCAGGTTGCGCCCGCCGATCCGCGTCACCTCCGGCTTCGGCTTGCGGCGAGGGGTGGGGCGGTCGATCTCGTCGGACATGGAAGGTTCCCTCAAAACTTGGCGCAGGCGAACAGGGGCCGCCATCATCCTAACCGACCCTCGCCCTCAAATATCCCGTCGCCGCGCTTCGCGACCCCTTGCCCCCATGGAGGCGAAGCGTAGCCTGCGAGCCATAGCTCAGGGAGTCGTCCGATGAACGGGGATGGCAATTTCACCGTGCTGGGGATCGGAGGACTGTTCATCCGCTCCCCCGATCCGGACGCGCTGGCGCAATGGTACAGGGAGATGCTCGGCGTCGGCGCCGGCTGCGCGGCGGAGGGGGAGCCCACGGAGTGGTCATGGCGCGTCGCGGCCGGCGACGTGGTGTTCCAGCCCTTCCGGCAGAACAGCGACTATTTCGCGGCCGACAAGGCCTTCATGCTCAACTTCAGGGTGCGCGGCATTGCCGGCCTGATCAGTGCGCTGGAGGCGCGCGGCATTCCTGTGGAGCAGCGCGATGACTGGAACGATCCGCAAGTCGGGCGCTTCGCCCGCATTCACGATCCGGACGGCAACCCGATCGAGTTGTGGGAGCCGCCGGGCGCCTGAACCCCCTGTTCCTCAGGGCAGAAAGGCACTGGCCTGCCTCGGCAAAAACCCATAGGAAACAACAAAGCGTATAAGTGAGAGGGGCGGAAGTTCATGAATAGTCGAGGTTTTGTTTCGCGCATCGCCATTGCGGCCTGTGCTTTGGCGGCCGTTGCGGGCGGAGTGGCGCTTCCGGCGACCGTCGTCGCGCAGGAGCGGCCTGCGGACCTGACTGTCCTGCCGCCCGTGCCGACCGACTACACGCCGGAAAAGACGCCGTGGGGCGATTGGGATTTCCGCGGCACCTGGCCGATCGAGAACATCAATGCCGGGCGCATCCTGTTCCAGCGGCCGAAGGAATACGGCAACCGCTTCTGGGTGAATGACGAGGAATTCGCTCGCCGCGTCGCTGCGGCGGAGCGCAATGACGGCAACTTCTCCGCCGCGACGGAAACGGGCGTCGGCACCTCCGGCACCGAGGGCCTGGCGGACTGGTTCCGCAACCACGGCTTCGGGAAGCGCACCTCCATGCTGGTGAGCCCGGCTGATGGCCAGCTTCCGCCGCTCACCCCGCAGGCGCAGGCCCTGTTCAAGGAAGGCCGTTCCGGCTGGGTGCCCGGCCAGCATTACGATTGGGTCAGCGATTTCGACAGCTGGGACCGCTGCGTGTCGCGCGGCTTCCCGGCCTCAATGTACCCCTTCCGCTACAATAACGGCATCCGCGTCTTCCAGTCGCCGGGCTATGTGGTGATCGCGCTGGAGATGCTCGGCACCCGCGTGATCCCCATTGGCGACACGCCCCACGTTCCCAGCGCGGTCGAGGGCTGGATGGGCGACAGCCGCGGCCGCTGGGAAGGCAAGACGCTGGTGATCGAGACCACCAACATCAAGTCCGGCGACAGCGCCACGCATGACGTCTACGCCCGCTCGGCCTCGCCGCTCAACATGGCGACCCAGTTCACCGGCACGGCGGATGTGCCTGCCTTCAACACCGTTCCGATGAGCAAGCAGGCGAAGACGGTCGAGCGGCTGACGATGACCGGCCCGAACACGATCGTGCACGAGCTGACCTATTCGGACCCGGAAGTGTACACCCAGCCGTGGACCACCCGCATCGAATGGACGCGGGACGACAATTACGAGTTCTTCGAATACGCCTGTCATGAGGGCAATTACATGCCGCGTGACTATATCAGCGCCTCGCGTGCTCAGCGGCGGGACATTGCGGCTGGCGTCGCCGCGCCGGTGACGGCGGAGACGGACGATCGCTCGCGCTTTGCCCAGCCGTTCGACCGCGATCCGGGCGTTGCACCGCCTCCGGGTGCTCCCGGCGGGCCGCCCACCCGCGCTGAATAAAGCGCGAATTCGAAAGAGATGACAGGGCGGGGGGTGCGAACAGCGCCTCCCGCCTTTTCCTTACGTGGCGAGCTTTGGCTCAGCGCGAGTAGTGCGGCAGCTCTATCCGCCAGATCATCGCCGCGCCCCGCAACGCAAAACCGGCAAGCCCCGCCAGCGGCCAGCCGATAATGGCAGGCACGTTAAGGACGGTGAAGAGCGCGCAAAGGCCCGCGCCCAGCGCCGCCGCGGTGACGTAGAGCTCCGGCCGCATGATGATGGAGGGGACGCCCGCCAGCACGTCCCGGATGATCCCGCCGACGCAGCCCGTCACCACGCCGAGGATCGCCGCCGGAAGGGGCGCCACGCCGAAGGCCAGCGCCTTGGCGGTGCCGATCACCGCATAGGTGGCAAGCCCCGCCGCATCCGCCCATTCGAGCAGGCGGCCTTCCCACCACCGTCGCGGAGTCAGCCACACCAGCATCGCCGCGCCCAGCACCACGACCGCCACCCACTGGTCTTCCAGCCAGAAGGCGCGCAGGCCGATCAAGGCGTCGCGAACAGATCCGCCGCCCACTCCGGTCACCAGCGCGAAGAAGCAGGTGGTGACGAAGGTCTGCTTCAGCCGCACCGCCGCCAGTGCGCCCGTCACAGCGAACACGCCAATCCCGATGATGTCGAGCAGCGGGGGGAGGGAGGGGCTGAGGGAGGGGTAATTCGCAATCATTGGGCGCGCTCCAGAGCGAGTGGCGCAGCGGGGAAGGCCCGTCAGGCGATGGCTGAGCCTGCCCGTTCAGGCAACTCGTCAATCCTTGGCGAACAGCATTCCAAGGTCGGCAAACGCCTTCATCTCGATCGCGTTGCCCGCCGGGTCGCGGAAGAACATCGTCGCCTGCTCGCCCGGCTGGCCGCGAAAACGAACATGCGGCTCGATCACGAACTGCACCCCGGCCGCGCGCAGCCGTTCCGCCAGCGCCTCCCACTGCTCCATCGCCAGTACGATGCCGAAATGCGGCACCGGCACATTATGCCCGTCCACCGGGTTTGACGCCTGCGCGGCTGCTGCTTCCGGCGCCAGATGGGCGACGATCTGGTGGCCGTAGAAGTCGAAATCGATCCAGCTCTCGCTGCTGCGCCCCTCCGCACAGCCCATCGCTCCGCCCCAGAAGGCGCGGGCGGCGTCGAGGTCGTGGACAGGGAAGGCAAGATGAAACGGGCGCAAATTCACGAGCGGGTCTCCTGGCGAAAGCCAAGCGCCAAGCCATAGCCCAGGATCGGCGCAGCGCCATAGCCGATCAGCGGGCTGGGATAATTGGACATCAGCGCCATCATGCCAAAGCCGAACAGGGTGCCCGCCAGCGCGAAGCGCTCCGCCGCAACCGGTCGCCCGCGGAACAGAATCAGCAGGAAGCCGACGACGAGCGCCCCGAACAAGCCAAGCGCCGCGAGCGCCGATTGGTCGAGCGCCTTCACCACCACGCGCTCGACGAAGGGCTGGGCGGGCAGTTCGCCCCGCAGCGCGGCCACGATGGCGGCGACAAAGCCTGCGATCACCACCACGCCCATGCGCCAGTCGCGCGTGACATGATGCACCCCCACGGCGGCGAAGGTAATGGCGAAAGCGCCTGCGGCATCCGGCTGCAGCAGCGTGATGAACAGCGCGGCCAGAAGCATCAGCGCGCCATCCTCCCGCTCCTGCGCCGCCAGCACCGCGAAGGCAGGCAGCGCCAGCATCCCGCTGTGCAGCACGACAGGACCGAGCGGAATCCACCGGCTGATCCCGTTCAGCTCCGGTCCCGTCAGCAGCGGCAAGGCAAGGATGGTGAGAAGGGCGCTGGCGAGCAGCCTGCGCCGCAGCGGGTCGGCCGGCAGCCGCCCCACCACGATCAAGAGCAGGGCAATCGCGAGCGCACCGGCACTGCCCACGATGTAGGCCAGCGGCGCATCGAACGCCGCCATATAGGCGAGGCCCGCTAGAACGGGCGTCGCCAGAGCAAGGAGCCGGGGGAGGAGTGCGTGCCGTTCCGTCACGACGCCCGCCCCCCTCAGCAGAAAGTCAGATGTGGATCGGCTTGCCTTGCACAGCCATCGCCGCTTCCTTCAGCGCCTCCGCGTGTGTCGGATGAGCATGACAGGTATAGGCGATGTCCTCGCTGGTGGCGCCGAATTCCATCGCCTGTGCGGCCTGCGCGATCATCGTGCCCGCGACCGATGCGATCATCCACACGCCGAGCACGCGGTCCGTCTTTGCATCGGCGATCACCTTCACGAAGCCTGCCGTGTCCCGGTTGGTCTTCGCGCGGCTGTTGGCGAGCATCGGGAACTTGCCCGTTTTGATCTCGCGCCCGCCTTCCTTCGCCTGCTCTTCGGTCAGCCCCACGCCGGCGATCTCCGGCATGGTGTAGACGACGCTGGGGATGACCGCGTGGTTCACGATTCCCGTCTGCCCCGCGATGTTCTCGGCGACGGCGATACCCTCATCCTCCGCCTTGTGGGCGAGCATGGGGCCGGGGATCACGTCACCGATGGCCCAGACGCCATCCGCCTGGGTAGCGAAATCGTGATCCGTCTCGATCTGGCCGCGCTGGTTGGTTTGCAACCCGATCGCTTCGAGGTTGAGCCCAGCCGTATTGGCGCGGCGGCCGATTGCAACAAGGACGCAATCCGCCTCCAACGTGGTCGCATCGCCACCGGAAGCAGGCTCCACCGTCAGCGTGGCCTTGCCGCCATCGACCGTCACCCCGGTGACCTTGGTGGAGAGCATCAGCTCCATGCCCTGCTTCTTGAACAGGCGGCCCGCTTCCTTGCGAACCTCTCCATCCATGCCGGGGAGCAGCTGGTCCAGGAATTCGATCACCGTCACCTGCGCGCCCAGCCGACGCCAGACGCTGCCGAGCTCCAGCCCGATCACGCCGCCGCCGATCACGACCAGCTTTTCCGGTACGCGGTTCAGGGCCAGCGCGCCGGTGGAATCGACCACCACGCCGCCTTCATTGTCCACCTCGACACCGGGCAACGGCATGACGGAGGAGCCGGTGGCGATGACCACGTCCTTCGCGGTGACGGTCTCGTCACCCACCTTGACCGTGTGCGCGTCCTGGAAGGCGGCATGGCCCTTCAGCCAGGTGACCTTGTTCTTCCTGAACAGCAGCTCGATACCGCCGGTGAGTTCCTTCACCGCCGTCGCCTTCTCCGCCTGCATGGCGTCGAGATCGAGGCTGACATTCTCCGCCTTGATCCCGAACTTCGCCATGGTGCCGTGCGCGGCCTCCTCGAACAGCTCGGAGCCGTGGAGCAGGGCCTTGGACGGGATGCAGCCGACATTGAGGCAGGTGCCGCCGAGCGTCGCCCGGCTCTCCGCGCAGGCGACCTTCAGCCCCAGCTGCGCGGCACGGATCGCGGCGACATAGCCGCCCGGTCCGGCACCGATGACGAGGAGGTCGTAATCGTAGGTCTGGTCAGCCATTTCTCTACTCTCGTCACCCCCGCTTGATCGGGGATCCAGTTTGCGCCCTTCGCAGCCGGATCCCGCCTTGGCGGGAATGACGAAGGGTCAGTGGGCTTTGCTCAAAGATCGATCAGCAACCGCATCGGGTCCTCGATCGCCTCCTTGATGATCTTGAGCGCGGTCACGGCCTCGCGCCCGTCGATCAGGCGGTGGTCGTAGGAGAGCGCCAGATACATCATCGGGCGGATCACCACCTGGCCATTGCGAGCGACGGGGCGCTCCTCGATCCGGTGGAGGCCCAGCACCGCGCTCTGCGGCGGGTTGATGATCGGCGTGCTCATCAGCGATCCGAACACGCCGCCATTGGAAATGGTGAAGGTGCCGCCCGCCATGTCGGCCATGGTCAGCGTGCCTTCCTTGGCCTTCTTGCCGTAGCCCGCGATCGCCTGCTCGATCTCCGCAAAGCTCATCGCATCGGCGTTGCGGACCACCGGCACGACGAGGCCGTTGGGCGCGCTGACCGCGACCGAGATGTCCACATATTTGTGGTAGACGATCTCATCGCCCTCGATCCGGGCGTTGACGGCGGGCACGTCCTTCAGCGCCAGGCAGGCGGCCTTGGCGAAGAAGCTCATGAAGCCGAGCTTGATGCCGTGCTTCTTGGCGAACAGGTCCTTGTAGGCCTCGCGCGCCTCCATCACTGCGGTCATGTCGCAGTCGTTGAAGGTGGTCAGCAGCGCCGCATCTTCCTGCGCGCTCTTCAGGCGGCGGGCGATGGTCTGGCGCAGGCGCGTCATCTTGACCCGCTCCTCCACGCGCTCGCCCGTCGCCGGTGAGGGCGAGGATGCCGGCGAGGGCGCCTCCGCGCGGGCGGCGGGGGCAGGGCTGGCCTTCTTCGCCTGGGCGGCGGCGAGCACGTCCTCCTTGGTCAGGCGGCCGTCCTTGCCGGTGCCCTTGATCGTGCTCGGGTCCAGCCCGTGCTCCAGCACCGCGCGGCGCACGGAGGGGGAGAGCGTCTGCGCGTGATCGTCCCCTTCAGGGGCGGCAGGCTCGGGCGCGGTGGGCGCGATCACGTCGGCCTCGTTGCGCGGCCGCGTGTCCTCGGGCCCGGCCTGCGCCGCGCCTTCCTCGATCGTCGCGATCACCGCGCCAACCTCGACCGTATCGCCGACGGCAACCTTGTATTCGCCCATCACGCCCGCGATCGGCGCGGGCACTTCAACGGCAACCTTGTCCGTCTCCAGGCTCGCGATCGGTTCATCCAGAGCGACCGCTTCGCCGGGCTTCTTCAGCCACTCACCGATCGTCGCCTCGCTCACCGATTCCCCAAGAGTGGGGACTCTGACTTCACTACCCATGCCCGGCTCCCTGGCCTGCTTAATTCATCAACACGCGCTTGACCGCGCCACCATCGGCGAGGCCCAGCGCGACGGAGACGAGCGCCTCCTGCTGCTCCTTGTGGCGGCTGGCGAGGCCCGTCGCCGGCGATGCGGCGGCCGCGCGGCCGGCATAGGACGGGCGCATGCCCGCATGCCCGGCGGCAGCAAGCGCCGCCTCGATCTGGTGTTCGACGAAGAACCAGGCGCCGTTGTTCTTCGGCTCCTCCTGGCACCAGACGACTTCCTGCAAGCCGCTCATCCGCGAGAGGCGCTTGGCCAGCGGCTCCCCTGGGAAGGGATAAAGCTGCTCCAGGCGCACGATGGAGACGTCCTCCAGCCCTTCCTTGTCGCGGCTCTCCAGCAGGTCATAGGCCACCTTGCCGGAGCACAGGACCAGCCGCCGGACCTTCTCGTCCGCGATGTCCTTCGTGTCGGAAAGGATGCGCTTGAAGTGACTGCCGAGGAAATCGGTCGCCGCGCTCTTGGCCATCGGGTGCCGCAGCAGCGACTTGGGCGTCATGATCACCAGCGGCTTGCGGAACGGCCGCAGCATCTGCCGGCGCAGCACATGGAAGTAGTTTGCCGGCTGGGTGATGTTGCACACCTGGATGTTGTCGTTCGCGCAAAGCTGCAGGAAGCGCTCGAGCCGGGCGGAGGAGTGCTCCGGCCCCTGGCCTTCATAGCCATGGGGCAGCAGCATCACCAACCCGTTGGCGCGCAGCCACTTGGCCTCGCCCGCCGCGATGAACTGGTCGATCATGATCTGCGCGCCATTGGCGAAATCGCCGAACTGCGCCTCCCACAAGACCAGCGTCTTCGGGTCCGCCAGCGCGAAGCCGTACTCGAAGCCGAGCACGCCGTACTCGGACAGCGGGCTGTCATAGACCTCGAACTTGCCATGCGGCAGCGTCGTCAGCGGGATGTACTTGCGCTCGTTCGTCTGGTCGACCCAGATGGCGTGGCGCTGGCTGAACGTGCCGCGCCCGGAATCCTGCCCGGACAGGCGCACGCCGAACCCTTCGGTGACGAGGCTGCCGAAGGCGAGCGATTCCGCCGTGGCCCAGTCGAAGCCCGTGCCGCTCTCGAACATCTGCCGACGCTGGTCCACCACGCGGCCGAGCGTCTTGTGGATCGTCAGATCCTCCGGCACCGTCGTCAGCGTGCGGCCGAGGCTTTCGAACAGCTTGGGCGTGATCGCGGTGTCGACGTTGCGCCGCGCGGTCTCCGGGTCGGCCGGCTTGTGCAGCCCGCTCCACCGGCCCGCGAACCAGTCCGCCTCGTTCGGGCGGTAGGACTTGGCCGCCTCGAACTCCTCGGCCAGCAGCGCTTCGAACTCGTCCCGCATGGCAGGGGCGGTGCCGGCATCGATGACGTTCTCCGCCTTCAGCCGTTCCGCATAGAGCTCGCTGACGCGCGGATGGGCCTTGATGCGGGCATACATCAGCGGCTGCGTGAAGCTCGGCTCATCGCCCTCATTGTGGCCGAAGCGGCGATAGCACCACATGTCGATCACGATGTCCCGCTTGAAGCGCTGGCGGTATTCGATCGCCAGCTTGCAGGCGAAGGTGACCGCCTCCGGATCGTCGCCATTGACGTGCAGGATCGGCGCCTGGACGCCCTTCGCCACATCGGACGGGTAGGGGCTGGAGCGCGCGAATTGCGGGCTGGTGGTGAAGCCGATCTGGTTGTTGATGACGAAGTGGATGCAGCCGCCGGTATTGTAGCCGCGCACACCGGAAAAACCGAGGCATTCCCACACGATGCCCTGGCCCGCGAAGGCCGCGTCGCCGTGGATCAGCACCGGCAGCACCGTCTCATGCTTGACGAGATCGTCCCGCATCGCCTGCTGCGCGCGCGCCTTGCCGAGCACGACCGGGTCCACCGCCTCCAGATGGCTGGGGTTCGCCACCAGGCTCATATGCACCTTGACCCCGTCGAACTCACGGTCCGTGCTGGTGCCGAGGTGGTACTTCACGTCGCCCGATCCGCCCACATCGTCCGGGTTCGCGCTGCCGCCGGAGAATTCGTGGAAGATCACGCGATAGGGCTTGGCCATGACGTTGGCGAGCACGTTCAGCCGGCCGCGGTGGGCCATGCCGTAAACGATCTCGCGCACGCCCAGCGCGCCGCCATATTTGATCACCGCTTCCAGAGCGGGGATCATCGCTTCGCCGCCATCCAGGCCGAAGCGCTTGGTGCCGACATACTTCTTGCCGAGGAACTTCTCGTATTCCTCGCCGCGGATCACCGCCTGCAGGATGGCGCGCTTGCCCTGCGGAGTGAAGGTGATGACCTTGTCCGGCCCCTCGATCCGCTCTTGTAGGAAGCGGCGCTCCTGCACGTCGGTGATGTGCATGTATTCGAGGCCGACGCGCCCGCAATAATTGCGGCACAGGATCTCCACCAGCTTGCGCGGCGTGACCCAGTCCAGCCCCAGATTGCCGCCAATATAGACCTCGCGGTCCAGCGCCGCGCCGGTGAAGCCGTGGCCTTCCAGCGTCAGGTCCTCCGGCAGCTGCCGCTGCGAGAGGCCGAGCGGGTCCAGGTCGGCGGCCAGATGCCCGCGCACCCGGTAGGTGCGGATCAGCAGCATCGCGCGGATGGAATCGTCCGCCGCCTGCTCGATCGCGCGCGGGTCCGTGGGCTTGCCCGCCTTCCCCGCCGCTTCCTTGATGGCGGCGATGGTCATCTGCGTCGGGTCGAGCGCGGCGGTCAGCTCCGCATCCGCGCCGTGGCCCGCCTGCGCCCAGCGGTCATTGGCCCAGCTCGGGCCGGGTTGCGGCCCGTCCTGCGCTTCGAGGGCGGGGAGGAAAGTACTGACTTCGTTACCCATCGGGCAATCCTTCTGTCGCTCCCTGCCCCCAAGAAGCGAAGTGCGTGAGAGTTAGGCGAGTTCCTTCAACAGCGCGTCCAGCGTGGTGCCGAGCTCGCTGGGCGAAGAAGCGACGCGGATGCCCGCTTCCTCCATCGCCGCGATCTTGTCTTCCGCGCCGCCCTGGCCCCCGCTGACGATCGCACCGGCATGGCCCATGCGCCGTCCCGGAGGGGCGGTGCGGCCGGCGATGAAGCCGACCATCGGCTTCTTGCGACCGCGCTTCGCCTCGTCCTTGAGGAATTGCGCGGCCTCTTCCTCGGCGTTGCCGCCGATCTCGCCGATCATGATGATGGACTTGGTCTCATCATCCTTAAGGAAGAGTTCCAGCACGTCGATAAAGTTGGTGCCGTTGACGGGGTCGCCGCCAATGCCGACGGCTGTCGTCTGGCCAAGGCCGATATTGGTGGTCTGGAACACCGCCTCATAGGTGAGCGTGCCGGAGCGCGAAACGACGCCGACGCTGCCCTTCTTGAAGATGGAACCCGGCATGATGCCGATCTTGCACTCTTCCGGCGTCAGCACGCCGGGGCAGTTCGGCCCGATCAGGCGCGACTTGCTGCCGGCCAGCGCGCGCTTCACCCGCACCATGTCCAGCACCGGAATGCCCTCGGTAATGCAGACGATCAGCTCAACCTCGGCATCGATCGCCTCGAGGATCGAGTCCGCGGCGAATGGCGGCGGAACGTAGATCACGGACGCGGTGGCGCCGGTCTTGGCCTTCGCCTCCTCGACGGTGTCATAGACCGGCAGGCCGATATGCGTCGTGCCGCCTTTGCCCGGCGTGACGCCCGCAACCATCTGCGTGCCGTATTCCAGCGCCTGCTTCGTGTGGAAGGTGCCGGTCTCTCCGGTCATCCCCTGCGTGATGACCTTGGTGTTCCTGTCGACGAGGATGGACATCGGTTTTGTGCTAGCCTTTGTTCGTCATCCCGGCGGAGGCCGGGATCCAGTTCAACAGATCGACTCGAACAGATCGTTCCAGCCCGGGTTTGTCTCTTCGATCGCACGCAGCTTCCACGCGCGCTTCCATTCCTTCATCTGCTTCTCGCGGCGGATGGCATCTTCGACACGGTCGAACGCGGCAAACCAGACCAGCATCTTGCAGCCATATTGCTTCGTGAACCCGTCAAAGGTGCCTTCCCTATGCTGCCACACACGGCCGGGCAGATCGCTCGTGACGCCAATATAGAGCGTTCCGTTGCGCTTGCTGGCCATGATGTAGACGTATCCGCGCTTCTCCAACTTGTCGCATCCTGCCCGTCAGTCCGGCGAAGGCCAAACTCCAGCCGCACCGGAGTGCCCGCTGGACCCCGGTCTTCGCCGGGGTGACGAGGGCCAGCTCACGCAAGGCTGCTATCGATGCCCTTGCACGCCACCAGCAGCTCCTTCACCGCGTCGACTGAGGTCTGGAAGTTGGCCTTCGCCGCCTCGTCCAGCTCGATCTCCACAATGCGCTCCACGCCATTCGCGCCGATCACCACCGGCACGCCGACATAGAGATCGTTCACCCCGTACTGCCCGGTCAGATTGGCGGCGCAGGGGAGCAGGCGCTTCTTGTCCTTGAGGTAGCTCTCCGCCATCGCGATCGCGCTGGTGGCCGGCGCGTAGAAGGCGGAGCCATTGCCCAGCAGCTGCACGATCTCGCCCCCGCCGCTGCGGGTGCGGGCGACGATCGCGTCGATCTTCTCCTGCGTGGACCAGCCCATCTTGATGAGGTCCGGCACGGGGATGCCCGCGACGGTCGAATACTGGATCACCGGCACCATCGTGTCGCCATGGCCGCCCAGCACGAAGGCGGTTACGTCCTCCACGGAGACGTCGAACTCTTCGGCGAGGAAGTGGCGGAAGCGCGCGCTGTCCAGCACGCCGGCCATGCCGACCACCATGTTGTGCGGCAGGCCGGAGAACTCGCGCAGCGCCCAAACCATCGCGTCCAGCGGGTTGGTGATGCAGATCACAAAGGCGTTCGGCGCGTGGTTCTTGATACCCTCGCCAACGGCCTTCATCACCTTGAGGTTGATGCCGAGCAGGTCGTCACGGCTCATGCCCGGCTTGCGCGGCACGCCGGCGGTGACGATCACCACGTCCGCGCCAGCAATGTCGGCATAGTCGCTCGTGCCCTTGAGCTTCGCGTCATAGCCTTCGACCGGCCCGGCCTGCGCCAGGTCCAGCGCCTTGCCCGCGGGCATGCCCTCGGCGATGTCGAACAGCACGACGTCGCCCATCTCCTTCATCGCCGCGAGGTGGGCGAGGGTGCCGCCGATCATGCCGGCGCCGACGAGCGCGATCTTCTTGCGAGCCATGATGTCCGCCTTGTCCTTCAAGCTGCGCGGGTGCGGCAAGCGATGGGAGCGGCCCCTCTGCAACCCGCAAGGGAAGGGCGCCCGCTATGCGCCGCCGGACCTAGGCTCCGCCACCCCGGTTTGCAACCGCCAAACGGAGCTTGGGCGCTTCAAGTCCAACAAAAGATCAGATAACAGTTCGCAATAGCATTAAGCGAGAGATGGCTGACGTGCGGCGGGAAATCGGACGTTCACCTGAAGACAAAGGTCCGGTTCTTCAATGCCTCGCCCCGCCCAGCAGTTCGAAGATTTCCAGCCAGCCACAGGCCTCTTCAGGCCTACCGGCGATGGAGGCTCTCGCCGCCCGGATCCTTGCATCCTGCGCTGCGCCGAGACCATGATGCGAAAAGTGACGCAAGGCCGCCACAAGAACGGGATCATTCAGCTCCGTCGGCCTGTTCTCGTTCGCGGGCGCAACCCTGCCCGCCAAGGCGCGCGCTCTAAAAAGAGGCGTCCGGCATGAGGCGGAGGGGACGGCAATACGCAGCGGCATGGCAATAGGTTCAATCCCCAACGCAACGCAGCAGTTCCTCCGCGCGAAGACGTGCGTGCCTGACGCCTGCTTGCGGGAGATCGTCGAGGTCGCCTTCACCATCATCCGCCAAAAAGGGCCGGCGAGCACCTGCGCGGGATCACAGTGGGGGGGGGGAGGGGAAAGGCCCCGCTGCGCGGCGGTGATCGGTGGCATGGCAGCTGCCCGCCGGTCCAGACTCTTAACGATCGTCCTGGCGTGTCGGGTTCCCGCTTCATCGGCACTCAATCACGGTCTGCGGCAGGCTCGCCGAGCGGATAGCGAACGACTTCCTCGTACCGCGCGCCACTCTGCGAAAGATGGCTCTCATAGAGGGAGAATGCCTCCACCTCCCAGGCTCGTGTCCGAAGCGGTCCGTTTGCCGCCAGCCATGGACCGATCGGCCCGCTGCCTTGGCCGAGCCGGGCGAGGGTGATGTGCGGGCTGAAGCGCCGCGTCTCCCGCTCCAGGCCCGCGTTGACGCAGGCGCGCTCCACCCTCTGTCTTAGCACGTCGAGCCCCTCGTTTGGCCCAAGCCCCGCCCACACCGCGTGAGGGTGGCCCTTCCGCTCGAAATGACCGACGCCCGCGACCTGCAGCGTGAAGCGGGGCGCGGTGATCCGGCCCAGCGCCTCCGCCAGCTCGTTGGCGACCGGGCGCTCCACCTCTCCCACGAAGCGCAGGGTCAGGTGCAGGTGCTCCTCATCCTGCCAGCGCGCGCCTTCGATCCCCTCCATCAGGTCCAGCAGGCGCTCCCTTACGTCCTCGGGCGGGCGGATAGCGACGAACAGGCGGTGCGACATGGGACAAGGAACGAACAAGCGCCCGCGCCGGGTCCCCGGGCGGTACTCGACGGATCACCGCCCTCAGGCCCGGTGTGCACTGGCGCGGCGGGGGGAACGGGGCTCAGCCGCTGATCACACTCCAGCTGGGGTCGACATGTTGGTAGAAGCCAGTCGCTGCGTTGAAGCCGGTGCCCGTCCCCTCCCAGGTGGCGAGGGTGCCGGCCACGTCGCGCCAGAGGATGTCCCCGAAGCCGTCGCCATTGTAATCGCCAGTGGCTGCGGCTTGCCAGCCGGAATCGACCTGAAGGGCGGGGAAGCTGCCACCCTCAAAGCTGCTGCCATTGCTGGTCCAGACGGCGACCCCGCCGCTGTCGCTGCGCCAGAGGATATCGTCCCTGCCGTCGCCGTCGAAATCCTCCACACCCGCGACCTGCCATTCCGCGCCAACCAGCTGGACCGAACCGCCGGCATCGAAACCGGTGCCGGTGCTGAGCCAGGCGGTGACGCCATCGGTGCCGCTGCGCCAGAGGATGTCATCCATACCATCGCCGTTGAAGTCGCCCGTTCCGGCGACCTGCCACTGCGGGCCGACATTCGGCACCACGAAGCCTGTCATGTCGAAGCCGGAGCCGGTGCCTGTCCAGACCGCCACCTGCCCGCCATCGCTGCGCCACAGGACGTCGTCGATCCCGTCCCCGTTGAAGTCGGCAGCACCCTCGACGCGCCAGTCCGTGCCCACTTGCGCGAAGAAGCCGGTCGAGGGATTGAGGCCGCTGCCCGTGCCGGCCCAGTAGGTCAGCCCGCCATCATCGTTGCGCCACAGGATATCTGCGATGCCGTCCCCGTTGAGGTCCCCCACGGCAGCCACCTGCCATGCCTTCGCCACCGGCAGGTAGACGCCCGTCGCGCTGTCAAAGCCGGAGCCGGTGCCCGCCCAGTAGCTCACCGCGCCGTCGGCGCCGCGCCACAGGATGTCGGACAAAGAATCTCCATTGAAATCGCTGCGGGCGCCGCTGTTCCGTGCGGCCCAGCCGAAATCGGCGTCGGCCAACTGGCTGATCTGCACGTTCTGCAGCACGAGGTTGAAGAAGGCCGCGCTGCCCTCTGCATGAAGAAGGACATCATTTCCCTGCTGCGTCAGGAAAGCGCGCAGTTGCAGCAGCGAACCCAGCCCCGATTCACCCAAATCGATCCGATCCTCCCCCGGGGTGAAATCGGTGATCGTCGCGTTGACGTAGCTGTCGCTTGCGAAACTGAAGGCGAAGATGTCCGCCCCGCCGCCGCCCGTATAGGTGTCGCGCTGCTCGCTGCGGCCGGGGGATGCCTTGGGAGCGGCGGTGAACACGTCACCGAAGGCACTCCCGATGATCGTGTCGCTCTCTCGCGTCGTCAGGAACTCGATGCCCATGCCGCTAGCCGACGCGTCGATCGTGAGGCCACCCCAGATCGACGCCACGCCCAGGTGGTCGATCTCCGTGACATTGGCGACGATCCTCCCGTTCTGGTGCAGCCGGGTGGTGGCTCCCTCCGTGCTGAAGGTGATGGGGCCGAAGTCGAGGTTCAGCCGCAGCCAGTCTTCCCCGCCTCCGCCGCGCGCGGTCAATCTCGTCGAGGACGCGCCCGCGGTCATCTCGATCATGTCGGACCCGCTTGTGCCCGCCAGCGAGACCGACCCTACGCCTGCCACCGTGAAAGAGTTGAAGCCGCTGGGCCCCGGAACGAAGCCGGACGCATCGATCACCGCGTTGTGAAAGCTCCCCTGGAGCGAGACGTGCTCGATCGAAGAGAAGGTGGTGGTGAAAGACGCGCCGAACGGCGTACCGACCGAAAAATTGTCGGCCTCGATCCAGATATATTCCATCGTGTTGAGGCCGGTCACGTCCTCGCCGATGACCAGCCGGTCCACGCCCGCGTCGCCGTCGATAACGTCGTCCCCGCGGCTCGCATGGATGACATCGTCGCCTCCCCGAGCGAGGATTACATCGTCGTCAGGAGTGCCGAAAAGGAAATCGGCCCCCGAACTGCCCTGAACGAAAGCCATCCCGTTCCTCAATATCAATGGTCGATGGCCAAAGGGGCCTGCTCGGTGGGACGGAGATAATGGTTACCGCTTAGGTAACCAAGGCATTTGCTTTTCAATACCTTAACCGTCCCAGAATCGTACGGAACAGTGTCCGGAGATTGACTCACTCACTCGCAGCGGACGGGCCTTGAGGTCTGCGGTTCAAGCTGGCGTGGACTATTCCTGCGAAGGGCGAGCTGATCGCAATCCGGCGCCTCGCGTTTCCACGCGATCGCTCAGGACATCACCGCTGCCCCATCACGCCGCGCCGCCCTCAGGGCGATCACCGCCGCTTGTCATTTCCTCCACCGGCCCAACATAGGCGTGCTGTCCTGCCGCGGCCCTCTTGCCCGTGGAACACACGTCGAACATAAGGCCTTCATGTCCCCCATCAGCACTGCCCGCAATCGCGCCTTGACTCGTCTCTCGCAGCAGGAGCGCCGCGCATGAGCCTGACCCACATCAGCGTGCGCGGCGCGCGCGAGCACAACCTCAAGGGCGTGGATATCGACCTGCCGCGCGATGCGCTGGTGGTGATTACCGGCCTGTCCGGCTCCGGCAAATCGTCGCTCGCCTTCGACACGATCTATGCCGAAGGGCAGCGCCGCTATGTGGAGAGCCTCTCCGCCTATGCGCGCCAGTTCCTGGAGATGATGCAGAAGCCGGATGTCGAGCATATCGACGGCCTCAGCCCCGCCATCTCGATCGAGCAGAAGACGACCAGCCGCAACCCGCGCTCCACCGTCGCCACCGTCACCGAGATCTACGACTATATGCGCCTGCTATGGGCGCGGGTCGGCGTGCCGTACTCGCCCGCCACAGGCCTGCCGATCGAGGCGCAGACCGTCAGCAACATGGTCGACCGGGTGATGGCGCTGCCGGAAGGCACGCGACTTTACCTGCTCGCCCCCGTCGTGCGCGGCCGCAAGGGGGAGTACCGCAAGGAACTGCTCGAATGGCAGAAGGCCGGCTTCTCCCGCGTCCGCATCGACGGCGAGATGTACGAGATCGAGAACGCCCCCGCGCTCGACAAGAAGTACAAGCATGACATCGAGGTGGTGGTGGACCGCCTCGCCGTGCGCGAAGGCATTGAGACGCGCCTTGCCGACAGCTTCGAAACCGCGCTGAAGCTGGCGGAGGGGCTGGCCTATGTCGACCTGGCGGACACTACAGTCGCCGCCGTCGCAGCGGGTGCTTCGACAAGCTCAGCACGAGCGGGGTTTGGCGGGGAATCAGCAGCAACAACCGCTCGTCCTGAGCCTGTCGAAGGACGCTCTACCGGCCTCAAGGGCGCCGGCGTCCCCGCCAACCGCATCGTCTTCTCGGAGAAGTTCGCCTGCCCCGTCAGCGGCTTCACGATCGAGGAAGTCGAGCCCCGCCTGTTCTCCTTCAACGCCCCGCAAGGCGCCTGCCCCACCTGCGATGGCCTGGGCGAAAAGCAGCTGTTCGACCCGCAGCTCGTCGTCCCGAACGAAGGGCTGAGCCTCAAGCAGGGCGCCATCGTCCCGTGGGCGAAGTCCAACCCGCCATCGCCCTATTACATGCAGGTGCTTGCCAGCCTCGCCGCGCACTTCCACTTCGACCTCGCCACCCCTTGGGCGGAGCTGAAGGAGGAGCATCGCGAAGCCATCCTT
Source organism: uncultured Erythrobacteraceae bacterium (assembly GCA_966251025.1). Lineage (GTDB taxonomy): Bacteria > Pseudomonadota > Alphaproteobacteria > Sphingomonadales > Sphingomonadaceae > Croceibacterium. Next base: position 638,290 of record CBINJM010000001.1, read on the forward strand.
CACGGCACGAAGGGCAAGAAGGTCCCGCTCACCTTCAAGGACGGCCGCAAGAGCTACACCGTCGACAAGGCGTTCGAGGGCGTCATCGGCAACCTCAACCGCCGCCTGCTGCAGACCGAAAGCGCCTGGATGCGCGAGGAGCTCTCCCGCTTCCAGACCGCGCAGCCTTGCGAGACCTGCCACGGCAAGCGCCTCAACGAGAAGGCGCTGGCAGTGAAGGTCGCCGGCGAGGACATCGCCACCCCCGTCCGCTTCTCCGTCACCGCCGCGCTCGGCTGGTTCCAGGATCTGCCCGCCAAGCTCACCGACACGCAGAACCAGATCGCGAAGGCCATCCTCAAGGAAATCGTCGAGCGCCTTGGCTTCCTCGACAATGTCGGGCTGGACTACCTGAACCTGGACCGCACCAGCGGCACCCTCTCAGGCGGCGAGTCCCAGCGCATCCGCCTCGCCTCGCAGATCGGCAGCGGCCTCTCCGGCGTGCTCTACGTGCTGGACGAGCCCTCCATCGGCCTCCACCAGCGCGACAACGACCGGCTGCTGGAAACGCTCAAGCGCCTGCGCGACCTCGGCAACACCGTCATCGTCGTGGAGCATGACGAGGACGCCATCCGCGCCGCCGACCACATCGTGGACCTCGGCCCCGGCGCCGGCGTCCATGGCGGCGAGGTGGTGGCGCAAGGCACCCTCAAGCAGATCCTCAAATCCAAGACCTCGCTCACCGCCGCCTACCTCAACGGCACGCGCGCGATCGAGGTGCCGGCCAAGCGCCGCAAGGGCAACGGCAAGAAGCTCACCGTCCACGGCGCCCGCGCCAACAACCTCAAGGACGT
>CBINJM010000002.1:0-282999 GCA_966251025.1 uncultured Erythrobacteraceae bacterium
GGTTCGCCTGGATCGCGGCATCCACCGGGATGACGGCGTTCTTGTCCTCGATGAAGTCGCCCAGGTGGCTGTCTTCCTCGTCGCCGATCGGCGTTTCGAGGGAGATCGGCTCCTTGGCGATCTTCATCACCTTGCGCACCTTCTCGAGCGGCATGGAGAGACGTTCGGCCATTTCCTCCGGCGTCGGCTCACGGCCCTGCTCGTGCAGGAACTGGCGGCTGGTGCGAACCAGCTTGTTGATCGTCTCGATCATGTGGACCGGGATGCGGATCGTCCGCGCCTGGTCCGCGATCGAGCGGGTGATCGCCTGCCGAATCCACCACGTCGCGTAGGTGCTGAACTTGTAGCCGCGGCGGTACTCGAACTTGTCGACCGCCTTCATCAGGCCGATGTTGCCCTCCTGGATCAGGTCCAGGAATTGCAGGCCGCGATTGGTGTACTTCTTGGCGATGGAGATCACGAGACGCAGGTTCGCCTCGACCATCTCCTTCTTGGCGATGCGCGCCTCGCGCTCACCCTTCTGCACCATGTTGACGATGCGGCGCAGCTCATCGAGGCTCATGCCGGTTTGAGCGGCAATGTCCGCGATCTCCAGCCGGATGCGCTCCACAGGCTCCGCCTCATTGGCGGCGAAGGCGGCCCACTTCTTGTCCTTCTTGGACATGTCGGAGAGCCAGTTCTCGTCCAGCTCGCGCCCGACATAGGAATCGAGGAAGTCCTTGCGCTTCACCTTGTGGCGCTCGGCCAGGCGCAGCATCTGCCCGCCCAGCGTCGTCAGCCGCCGGTTATAGGCGTAGAGGTTGTCGACCAGATATTCGATCTTGGTCGCGTGGAACTGCACGCTCTCGACCTCGGCGGTCAGCTGTTCGCGCAGCTCCTCGTACTTCTTCTCGCGCGCGGCGGGGAAGTCCTCGCCACGGCCGAGCACGTCGACGCGCTCGGCCTGGATCTTCTCGAACTTCTTGAACAGGTCGGTGATGCGGGCGAATCGCTCCAGCGCCTCAGGCTTCAGCGCCGCTTCCATCTGGGCGAGGCTGAGGGTGTTGTCGTCCTCATCCTCTTCCTCGCGGCGGCGCGGAGTGCCTTCGCCGTCCTCGTCCTCGTCGGCGGAGGTCTCTTCCTCCTCCTCTTCGTCTTCCTTGAAGGTCGGGCCGGCGGTTTCGGCGCTGATCTCGCTCGAATCGTCGTCCTCATCCTCCATCTTGTCGACGGGCGGCTCCTTGGAGAGCATCGCGTCGAGATCGAGGATCTCGCGCAGCTGCATCTCGCCGTTGTTGAGCGCCTCTGACCACATGATGATGGCGTGGAAGGTGATCGGGCTCTCGCACAGGCCCATGATCATCGTGTCGCGGCCGGCCTCGATGCGCTTGGCAATGGCGATCTCGCCCTCGCGGCTGAGCAGCTCCACCGCGCCCATCTCGCGCAGATACATCCGCACCGGGTCATCGGTGCGGTCGGTCGTTTCCTTGCGCTTCTTCTCGGGAACGTGGGCAGAGGCTTCCTCGTCCTCGCTCTCCGCTTCTTCCTCGTCGGAAGAGGCGGCTTCCCCGCTGGCGCCCTCTTCCTCCTCAGCCGCGTCCTCATCGTTCTCGACGATGTTGACGCCCATCTCGGAGATCGCGGACATCACGTCCTCGATCTGCTCGGACGACATCTGGTCCTGCGGCAGGGCCTCGTTCAGCTCGTCATAGGTGATGTAGCCACGACGCTTGGCCTTGGCGATCAGCTTCTTGATCGATGCCTCGTTGAGGTCGATCAGGGGAGCATCTTCCTGCTGAGAAGTCTTGGCTTCGGACGCCATCGTACGCTTCAATCCATTTCCTGTTGGCGATACGCTTCACCACCGGGGGTGGCTTCTGCCGTATCGTCTGCGGCCAACGCGGCCCTTTTTCTTGCCATCTGCCCCAGGCGCGACTCGAATTCCAGCTTTCGTTTGCGCAGCCTCTGCTGCTCCGCGAAAGCGCCTTCCGGGTCGCTCTCGAAGCGTGCCGTCGCGGCAGCGATCGCGGCGTCGAGCACCGGTCGCTCAACCAGCAGCGCCACTGCCTCCGCCAGGTCCTCTCGCGCCGCCCCGGGGTCGAAGCCTTCCAGCAGGAAGGAAAAGGGGGTGCCATCCGGCGGCTGCGGTAGAGGTCCGGCTGCAGAGATAGGATTCTGCGCGCCCGCTTCAAGCGTGTCGGACAGATGGAGCAGGTGATCGATCGCGGGCGCCAGCGCCGGGCTGGTCCGCGCGAGGCCGAGCAGCGCTTCCTCATGCCGCGCGATCTGATCCGGGTGGCGCGCGAGGCCGGCGAGCACGCCCTCCGCCAGTACGTCGCGCTTGCCTGTCCGGCGCAGGCGATCAGCTGTGCCGGGCGCGAGCCCTGGAAGGGCCGACGGCTTCCCGCCGCTCCACGGCTTGCCGCGCTGAGGCCGCTCGCGCGGGGGAAAGGCGAAGGCGGAGAATCGCTCCAGCCACTCCCGCCGGTAAAGCGCCGCGATGTCCCGGTCCGCGATTGCTTCCACATGCGCCATCAGCCGCGCCTTGAGCCCGGCCTTGTCTTCCGGCGAGGCGCTGGACGCCGAGTCGCGCTCATGGTTCCAGATGAGGTCCAGCAAAGAAGCAGGCTCCTTCAACAGCCGCTCGATCCCCTCGCGCCCCTCGCGGCGGACAAGGTCGTCCGGGTCCATTCCCGCCGGCAGGCTGACGAATTGGAGGGAGCATCCCGGCCGCAGCAGCGGCAAAGCCCGCTCGGCCGCGCGAATTGCGGCGCGCTGGCCCGCCGCATCACCATCGAAGCAGAGGATCGGCTTGTCCGCCATCCGCCACAGCAGCTCGATCTGCTGCTCCGTCAGCGCGGTGCCCATCGGCGCAACCGCTTCCTCGATCCCGGCGGCGGCGAGGGCGATCACGTCCATGTAGCCTTCGACGACCACAACGCGGCCGCTCTTGCGCGATGCAGGTCCTGCGCGGTGCAGGTTGTAGAGCGTGCGGCCCTTGTCGAACAACGGAGTGTCAGGGGAATTGAGGTATTTGGGCGCGTCCTTTCGCTCGGCATCGAGGATGCGGCCACCGAAGGCGATCACCCGGCCGCGCGCATCGTGGATCGGCAGCATCAACCGTTCACGGAAGCGGTCGTACGGGTCGCGTTCTTCGGTGGCGATGCGTAGGCCAGCCTCGATCAGCATCGGCTCCTCAAAGCGGGACAGCGCCTGTTTCAGGGCACCCCGGCTATCCGGCGCATAGCCGAAGCCGAAGCGCTCGATCGTGCGCGCGTCCAGCCCGCGTCGTTGAAGATAGTCCCGCGCCTTCGCCCCGTCCGCGCTGCGCAGGTTATTGGCGAACCATTCCTGCGCCGCTGCCATCACGTCATGCAGAGTGGCGCGCTGCTCCGCCCGCTTCGCCTCGCGCGGGTCGGGGCGGGGCACTTCCAGACCAGCTTCCGAGGCCAGCTCCTGCACCGCGTCGATGAAGGAGAGGCCGCGCTGGTCCGTCATCCAGCGGATCGCATCGCCATGCGCTCCGCAGCCGAAGCAGTGGTAGAAGCCCTTTTCGTCGCTGACGGTGAAGCTGGGCGTGTTTTCGTTGTGGAAGGGGCAGCACGCCTTCCACTCGCGCCCCGCACGGCGCAGCTTCACCGTGCGCATAATCACGCTCGACAGCGTGATGCGCGCGCGCAGTTCATCCAGCCATTGCGGGGTGAGGGCCATGTGCTCCGATTACCGTGAGGGCGCGATTCGCGCCTAGCGCGACATACACCCTCAGCCCTGCGTGGCGCTTATTGCAGCGCTTCCTTCACCCAGCCGCTCGCCCGGCCCATGTCGAGTTCGGTGCCGTGCCGCGCCTTCAGTTCCGCCATCACGCGGCCCATGTCCTTCATGCCGCCCGCGCCGAGCTCGTCCTTGATCCCCTCGATCGCAGCACGCGTTTCCGCCTCGCTCAGCTGGCGCGGCAGGAATTCCTCGATCACGCGCAGCTCGCCGCGCTCCTGCGCCGCAAGCTCCTCGCGCCCGCCTTCCTCGTACATCTGGATCGATTCGCGCCGCTGCTTGGCCATCTTCTGCAGCGTGTCGATGACCAGCGCCTCATCCTCCATCGGCTGGGCCGCGGTGCGCTGCTCGATGTCCCGGTCCTTCAGCTTGGCCGCGATCAGGCGCAGCGCCGCCGTGCGGGGTTTATCCCCGGCCTTCATCGCCGTGACGGTTTCCTGCTTGATCCTGTCCCTCAGCATTGCTTTATCCGCTTTCGTTAAGGTGAATTGGCTGGTGGCTCCCTTCAACCAAGTGGGCGCACCCGTCAAACGTTGCGCGCCCGCTTGACGGGGGAGCAGGGCAGGTCTAGCCGCCGCGCCTTAGCAAGCATCATCGGTCACACGTTTCAACGGGAGCCCCGTCATGGCTTTTTCCGCATCCTCGTCCGCGCCACCTAAGGGGGCGACGGGCGTATTGGTGCTGGCGGACGGCACGCTCGTCTGGGGCAAGGGCTTCGGCCATGTCGGTTCCGCCGTGGGGGAGCTGTGCTTCAACACGGCGATGACGGGCTATCAGGAAGTGATGACGGACCCGTCCTATGCGGCGCAGATCGTCACCTTCACCTTCCCCCATATCGGCAATGTCGGCGCCAATGCCGAAGACATCGAATCCGAGGTGGAAGGCGCCGTCGGCTGCATCACCCGCGAGGAGGTGACGCCGCACTCCAACTTTCGGGCGGAGCGCGAATTCGCGGACTGGATGGCCGGGCACCTCAAGATCGGCCTGTCGGGCGTCGATACCCGCGCGCTGACCCGCCGCATCCGCCTGTCCGGCGCGCCCAATGCGGTGATCGCGCATGATCCTGAGGGCAATTTCGACATTCCCGCTCTGTTGCAGCGCGCGCAGGATTGGCCAGGCTTGGAGGGCATGGACCTCGCGAAGGTCGTCAGCCGCGAGAAGCACCACCATTGGGAAGGCGGGCCGTGGGAGCTGGGCAAGGGCTATGCCAACGCGCCCTATGCCAAGAACGCGAAGAACGCCGGGCCGGGCGAAGTCACGCCCGCCGCCGACGCGCCGCACATTGTGGCGATCGATTATGGCAGCAAGGACAACATCTTCCGCAACCTGGTGAAGGCCGGCGCGCGGGTGACGGTGGTTCCGGCGGAGACGCCGACGCGCGACATCCTGGCGCTGAAGCCCGATGGCGTGTTCCTCTCCAACGGCCCGGGCGACCCGGCTGCGACCGGCGAATATGCCGTGCCCGTGATCCGCGAGCTGCTGGAGAAGGACATGCCGATCTTCGGCATCTGCCTCGGCCACCAGCTGCTCGGCATCGCGGCCGGCGCGAAGACCGTGAAGATGAACCAGGGCCATCGCGGCGCCAACCACCCGGTCAAGCGGCTGGAAGATGGCGTGGTGGAGATCACCAGCATGAACCACGGCTTCGCGGTCGATCGCGACACGCTGCCGGAAGGCGTTGAGGAGACCCACGTCTCCCTGTTCGACGGCTCCAACTGCGGCATCTCGATCCGCGGCAAGAAGGCGTTCGGTGTGCAGTACCACCCGGAGGCGAGCCCGGGGCCGCAGGATAGTTTCTACCTGTTCGAGCGGTTCGTGGGGATGTTGGGGTGAGCTTCGAAACCGCCACGGAAGGCAGACTTCTACTGGCGCGCCGATGGGAAGTCGAAGCTCGCTGGATCATGTATGGCACCATTGTCGCGATGGTTGCCGGGTGGCTGAGCGGGCACATCGTCCTGGCGTTCGCGGTGGTACTCGCGGCGATGCCATCCGCGTGGCTATTCAACCTCCGCTGTCCGAACTGCAGTTGGTTGGTCTACCGGCAATTTGGAACCGCAGACCACAAGCACGCACAGGATCAGTTTCTCGCACCGCTGCGTTCCAAGCATTTGTGGAAGCAGCCGGATGCTTGTTCAAAATGCGGGCGTCCGTTCCGCCTGACCGACACTAAGGCCGCTTCTAATGCCCAAACGCACTGACATCTCCTCCATCCTCGTCATTGGCGCTGGTCCGATCATCATCGGGCAGGCTTGCGAGTTCGATTATTCGGGCACGCAGGCCATCAAGGCGTTGAAGGAGGAGGGCTATCGCGTCATCCTCGTCAACTCCAACCCGGCGACGATCATGACCGATCCGGAGTTCGCGGACGCCACCTATGTGGAGCCGATCACGCCCGAGATCGTGACCAAGATCATCGCCAAGGAGCGGCCGGACGCGGTGCTGCCGACAATGGGCGGGCAGACGGCGCTTAACTGCGCGCTGGCCCTGTTCAACGACGGCACGCTGGAGAAGTACGGCGTCCAGATGATCGGCGCCGATGCGGACGCGATCGACAAGGCGGAGAACCGCAACCGCTTCCGCGAGGCGATGGACAAGATCGGGCTGGAAAGTGCCCGCTCCGGCACCGCGCATACCGTGGAAGAGGCTTTCGCGGTGCTCGAGCGCACCGGCCTGCCGTCGATCATCCGCCCCAGCTTCACGCTGGGCGGCACGGGCGGCGGTATCGCCTACAATCGCACCGAGTTTGAGCAGATCGTCCGCTCCGGCCTCGACGCCAGCCCCACGACCGAGGTGCTGATCGAGGAATCGCTGCTCGGCTGGAAGGAGTTCGAGATGGAGGTCGTCCGGGATCGGAACGACAACGCCATCATCATCTGCTCCATCGAGAACGTGGACCCGATGGGTGTCCACACCGGCGATTCCATCACCGTCGCCCCGGCGCTGACACTGACTGACAAGGAATACCAGATCATGCGCAGCGCCAGCATCGCTGTGCTGCGCGAAATCGGTGTGGAAACAGGCGGTTCGAACGTACAGTTCGCAGTCAATCCGAAGGACGGGCGCCTGATCGTCATCGAGATGAACCCGCGCGTGTCGCGGTCCTCGGCGCTGGCGTCCAAGGCCACCGGCTTCCCCATCGCGCGCGTCGCGGCGAAGCTGGCGGTCGGCTACACGCTGGACGAGCTGACCAACGAGATCACCGGGGCGACGCCCGCCAGCTTCGAGCCTTCGATCGACTACGTGGTGACGAAGATCCCGCGCTTCGCCTTCGAGAAGTTCAAGGGCGCCAAAGCGGAACTGTCCACCGCGATGAAGTCCGTGGGCGAGTGCATGGCCATCGGCCGCTCCTTCAAGGAAAGCTTACAGAAGGCGCTGCGCAGCCTTGAGACCGGGCTGGACGGCTTCAACCGCGTGGTGGAGCTGGAAGGCGCGACGCGGGAGGAGATTACCGCCGCGCTCAGCCGCGCCACGCCGGACCGGCTGCTGAAGGTCGGCCAAGCCTTCCGGGAGGGCTTCACGGTGGAGGAGGTCCACGCGATCACCCACTACGACCCCTGGTTCCTGCGCCATATCCACGAGATCATCGAGGCAGAGGCGGAGATCGGCCGCACGGGCCTGCCGAACGATGCGGACGGCCTGCGCCGCCTCAAGGCGATGGGTTTCTCGGACAAGCGCCTCGCCACCCTGGCTGTGCGCTCGGTCGGCGTCGCAGGCGGCATGGCCGAAACGCAGGCGCGCCGTTCGGGCCTGCTGCACGATACGCTGCGCGCCATGGCCGGTGCCACCAGCGAGGACGAGGTGCGTGCCCTTCGCCGCAAGCTCGGCGTGCTGCCGGTGTTCAAGCGTATCGACAGCTGCGCCGCCGAGTTCGAGGCGATCACGCCCTACATGTACTCCACCTACGAGGCTCCGAGCTTCGGCGAGGCGGAGGATGAGGCATGGCCGAGCGATCGTCGCAAGATCGTGATCCTGGGCGGCGGGCCGAACAGGATCGGGCAGGGCATCGAGTTCGACTATTGCTGCGTCCACGCCTGCTTCGCTCTCGAGGAAGCGGGCTTCGAGACCATCATGATCAACTGCAATCCCGAGACGGTGAGCACCGATTACGATACGTCCGACCGTCTCTATTTCGAGCCGCTGACGGCGGAGGACGTGCTGGAGATCCTGCGCGTCGAGCAGTCGAGCGGTGAGCTAGTCGGCGTGATCGTGCAGTTCGGCGGGCAGACGCCGCTCAAGCTGGCGAAGGCGCTGGAAGCTGCGGGCATCCCGATCCTCGGCACCAGCCCCGATGCGATCGACCTGGCGGAAGATCGCGAGCGGTTCGCCCGCCTCGTCAACCAGCTGGACCTCAAGCAGCCGAAGAACGGCATCGCCAAGAGCCGGGACGAGGCCGTCGCTGTTGCTTCACGCATCGGATACCCGGTGCTTCTGCGCCCCTCCTACGTGCTCGGCGGCCGGGCGATGGAGATCGTGGACAGCGAGGCGCAGCTCGATGACTACATCGCCACCGCCGTGAACGTGTCCGGCGACAGCCCGGTGCTGGTGGACCAATATCTGCGCGACGCGATCGAGTGCGATGTCGATGCCCTGTGCGATGGCGAGCAGGTGGTGATCGCTGGCGTCATGCAGCACATCGAGGAAGCGGGCGTCCATTCCGGCGACAGCGCCTGCACGCTGCCGCCCTATAGCCTGCCGCCGGAAATCATCGCTGAGCTGGAGCGCCAGACGCAGGCTCTCGCCATGGCACTCGGCGTGCGTGGACTGATGAACGTGCAGTACGCGGTGAAGGAGGGCGAGGTTTACCTCATCGAGGTGAACCCTCGCGCCAGCCGCACCGTGCCTTTCGTCGCGAAGGCCATCGGCCAACCCGTCGCCAAGATCGCCGCGCGCGTGATGGCGGGGGAGAAGCTGGCGGACCTGCCCGCGATCAAGCGTGAGTTCGACTACATGGCGGTGAAGGAGGCGGTGTTCCCCTTCAGCCGCTTCCCCGGCTCCGACCCTGTGCTCTCACCGGAGATGAAGTCCACCGGCGAAGTCATGGGAATTGATCGCGATTTTCCGACCGCCTTCCTCAAGTCGCAGCTCGGCGCAGGCGTTCGGCTGCCGGAGCGGGGGCGCCTGTTCGTCTCCGTCAAGGACAGCGACAAGCGCCACATCGTCGGCCCCGTCCGCCAGCTGGTGGAGCTCGGCTTCGAGGCGATCGCCACCGGCGGCACCGCGCAATATCTGGCGGAGGCCGGCGTTCCGGTGGAGCGGATCAACAAGGTCGCGGAAGGGCGCCCGCATATCGTCGACAAGATCCTCGATGGCGAGATCGCGATGATCTTCAACACGACCGAGGGCTGGCAGAGCCACAAGGACAGCCAGTCCATCCGCGCCTCGGCGATCGACAACAAGGTGCCCTACTTCACCACCGCCGCTGCTTCGGCCGCGACGGCTCGAGCGATTGCCTCTGTCCGGGCGAGCGAACTTGAAGTGCGCTCCTTGCAGGACTACTATAACTAGAATTCGCGCACTCCCGACATCGAGACGCCGCTCCACCGCCTCAACAGGCGGCGCGGAAGTCTTGACGGGGCAGACAGGAAGCAGGGAATACGCATGGAACGAGTGCCGATGCTGGCAGAGGGCTACGAGAAGCTCACCGCCGATCTGAAGGCCCTCCGTCAGGAGCGGCCGCGCATCGTTGACGCGATCGAGGAAGCGCGCGCGCATGGCGACCTGTCGGAGAACGCGGAATACCACGCGGCCAAGGAACGCCAGGGCCAGGTGGAGGCGCAGATCGCCGAGCTTGAGGATAAGGTCAGCCGCGCGCAGATCATCGATCCGGCGACGCTCTCCGGCAACCGGGTGATCTTCGGCGCCACCGTCACCGTGCTGGACGACGACGACAAGCCGCAACGCTACCAGATCGTCGGCCAGACCGAGGCGGATGCCAAGCAGGGCCGCATCTCCTACGATTCGCCGCTCGGCCGCGCGCTGATCGGCAAGCAGGTGGGCGATGACGTCGAAGTCACCGTTCCCAGCGGCGACCGGTTCTACACGGTCGAGAAGATCGAGTTCATCTGAGGCATCTCGCATCGTCCTCGGGTGAGGGCGATGCAGCCTGGCCGCGCATTGTCGCGGCCAATGCTTTGGCGCCGCAAACAGGCGGCGCTGCGGCAGGGCCCGCTTGTCGCGACGGTCTCGCCGATCGCGCGCGGGCGTTTACTTCGCATGTGTAAGGGCCTGTGTCCGCGCCGGGCGGGGCAGGGGTAGTCAGGCCCCCAAATAGAACCGGCAGCGGACAATCATCCTCGCCGGGAACGCTGCCGTACCGCCCCCCAAGCAAAGGGGGCAGACAATCGCCGCCCCCCGAGCCCCGGCCTTTATTCCTTCGGAAGCTCCGGCTCCAGCAGCCGATGAAGGTGGACGATGACGTACTTCATCTCCGCGTCATCGACGGTGCGCTGCGCGTGGGCGCGCCAGGCCTCCTCGGCCGCGGCGTAGTTCGGGAAAATGCCCACGATGTGCATCTTGTCGAGATCCTTGAACTCGACGCCCTGCGGATCGGTGACGCGCCCGCCCATTACGAGGTGCAGCAGCTGTTTCGCCATTGATTACCCTTTATCCAGAACCGGTTTCAGCTGTTCCTTACGGCGCTCGCGCGCCGCTGCAAGGGGGCAATGGCGAAGGCTTCAATGGCGACGCGGAAGGCGCCGGCTCACCCGTTCGCTCGCATCGCGGCCGACCTCCCGCGCGCTTTCGCCTGCGCTCTCCAGCAGATGGGCGGCATCACGCCGCACCCGGCGCGCCGTGTGGCTGATCGTATCGCCCCAATCGTCCAGCCTGTGCGCGCCCGTGCGGCTCGCCTGCCCAGCGGCGTCCATCGCCTGGTGCATATAGGCCATCGCCGCTTCCGCCCCGACGGCCGCAAGCCCCGCCGCCTTGTGGCCAAGCCTGCGGGTGGGGGAGCGCGGGAAAAGCCCGCTGATCAGGATGCCGAGCGCCACGCCACCGGCGACGGTCGTCAGCGGGTGCTCTTTGGCGAAGGCGGTGAAGCGGTCCTTCGCCTCGATCGCCGCTTCGCCCGCGCGGTCGAACAGGGTCGAATCCTCACGCGAGCGGTGGCGCGCCTCCCCGGCAGCGACCTGATCCTTGATCTTCTGGCGATTGGCGTCCGTCATTGCTTCGTCTCCCGATATTGCTGATTGCCTTTGGCCTGCGAACGGGTGGCGCCTCAAGCAGGTTCCTCATCGTCGGGGCCGTCATCCTCAGGAAGGAGGCTGGCAAGAAGATCGAGCAGGGGGCCGCGGAACAGGAACAGCAGGATCGCGGAAATCCCCGCAGCCACCTGGCCCTTGTGGTGCTGCGCGTAGTCGACCGCGTCATCCATCGTATCGAGGGCCGCATCGCCGACACGGTCCGCCACTCTCTGGCCCACGCCTCGAGCAGCGAGGTCGCCCCGTACGAGGTCGAGGTCTGCCTTGAACAGCCGGTAGGCCGCGTCACGCATCGCCCGGTCCTCCGCCAATTGGCGGTCGATCGCGTTCATGGCCGGTTCTCCCCGCCGGAGCCAAAGGCGCCCATCATCTCGCCCCATTTCCTGCCCGCGACACGCGCACACAGGAACGCGACGATCAGCAGCACGCCCACGACCACGAGTGTCGCGCCCAGCGGCCCGATCAAGGTGGCGAGCGACATGATCATGCCCACGGTCAGCCCGATCGCGGCCAGCAGCCCCAACAGCGCGGCGCCCGCGCCGAAGATCGCCACCGACTTGATCTTGCCGATGGCGAAGGTTGCGCGGGTCTTCTGGAAGGTCAGCTCGGCCGCGGCGTAAGTCTTGCCGTCCTCGAAGAGGGCGTGAAGATCCTCCAGCAGGGACCGGTCCTCGATGGCCTCTTCCGTCCCCGGAACGGCGGTCAGGCCGTCGAGGTCGTTTGCCGTTCCGCCGTGTGCGGGGGCGCGCGAACCCGCCTCGCCCCGCAAAGGCGGAGCGAGGCGTTCCTCAGGCTCGGTCACGCAGCCCTACTTGCGCAGGACGCGAGCGAACAGGAAACCGGCGAGCGCCGCGATGCCCACCGCCGTGCCCGGGCTGCTACGCACGAACTCGCGCGCATCTTCGCCCAGCTCCTCGACGGATTTCTCGTTCAGCCGGTCGGCCCCGTCCTGCAGGGTCTTGGCCGCGCTGCGGACATAATCGCCGTAGGTGCTGCCCAGCTTCTCGTCGATGGTGGAGGCGTTGTCGGCCACCAGGCGGCTGAGGTTGCTCAGCGCATCGCTCGCCTTGGCCTTGCCTTCATGGGCGAGGTCGCCCGCCTTGCTCTTGGCGTCGGTAGACCAGCTGCCGCTGGTGGTCTTCGCCTGGTCGCGATAGGCGGTGGCGCGCTCCCGCGCTTCGGCGCCGAGTGCGGCGGCGCCGGCCTTGGCTTCCTCAAGCGCGGCGGAAAAGCGCGAACGGGCTTCCGAGGTGTGACCGACCGATGATCCGCCTGCATTGGCATTGCGCGCAGTGCCGCCGCTCTCCATCGCCGAAGAGGCTACGCCCGCGCCGGTCACCGGGCTGGGGTTGCTGACGCCACCCGGCGGGATGGTCGGCTCGGCACCGGCTCCGGGCGTGGAATTGTTTCCAAAGGTATCGGCCATGTGGTTCCCCTTTTCACTCGGCGGCCGGTCCGACGTGGTACGGCCTGCCGGCGGGCTTGGTAGCCCGGCTTGTCTTGGTAAATCGAACGCGGCTTGCACGCCTTAGTTCCGCCGCATAGGAGGCAGCGGCGCGCGATGTCTCGCGCATTTTCGACCATCCAGCCATCCGCCATCACCGGAGCATCTGCATGACTGCGATCATCGACATTCACGCCCGCGAGATCCTCGACAGCCGCGGCAACCCGACGGTGGAGGTCGACGTGTTGCTGGAGGATGGCAGCATGGGCCGCGCCGCTGTCCCCTCCGGTGCCTCGACCGGCGCGCATGAGGCGGTGGAACTGCGCGATGGCGACACGTCCCGCTACCTCGGCAAGGGCGTGACCAAGGCCGTCGATGCCGTGAATGACGAAATCGCCGATCGTATCCTGGGCCTCGATGCCGAAGACCAGCGCGATATCGACATGACCATGCTGGAGCTGGACGGCACCGCGAACAAGGGCCGCATCGGCGCCAACGCCATCCTCGGCACCAGCCTCGCCGTCGCAAAGGCCGCGGCCGATGCGCGGGGCCTGCCGCTCTACGCCTATGTCGGCGGCGTCTCCGCCCATGTGCTGCCGGTGCCGATGATGAACATCATCAATGGCGGCGAACACGCGGATAACCCGATCGACTTCCAGGAATTCATGATCATGCCCGTCGGCGCACCCACGCTTGCGGAGGGCGTACGCTGGGGCGCGGAGGTGTTCCACACGCTGAAGAAGGGCCTCAAGGACAAGGGCCTCTCCACCTCTGTCGGCGACGAAGGCGGCTTCGCCCCGAATCTCGCCAGCACCCGCGCCGCGCTGGACTTCGTCATGGCTTCCATCGAGCAGGCCGGCTTCAAGCCGGGCGAGGACATCGTGCTGGCGCTGGACTGCGCCGCCACCGAATTCTTCAAGAACGGCAAGTACGAGATCAGCGGCGAGAACCTGTCCCTCACCGGTGAAGAGATGGCCGCCTACCTCGCGGACCTGTGCGACGCCTATCCGATCCTCTCGATCGAGGACGGCATGGCTGAGGATGATTTCGATGGCTGGAAGGCGCTGACGGACCGCATCGGCGGTCGCGTTCAGCTGGTGGGCGATGACCTGTTCGTCACCAATCCGGAACGCCTGCGGATGGGCATCGGCAAGGGCCTCGCCAATTCGCTGCTGGTGAAGGTCAACCAGATCGGCACCCTGACCGAAACTCTGGAAGCGGTGAACATCGCGCAGCGCGCCGGCTACACCGCCGTGATGTCCCACCGCTCCGGCGAGACGGAGGACTCGACCATCGCGGACCTCGCCGTCGCCACCAATTGCGGGCAGATCAAGACCGGCTCGCTCGCCCGCTCGGACCGGCTCGCCAAGTACAACCAGCTGATCCGCATCGAGGAAGAGCTGGGCGACAGCGCGCTTTATGCCGGCAAGGGCTGCTTCGGCCGCATCGGCCTCTAATCGCCCGCGCTCCGGCCGCCTGCGCGCTGTGTGCGGCGGCCGGGCGAGGCGTCAGTCCTGGGCGAGCTCCCGCTCAACCTGCTTCTCGATCTTGCGCTCGATCGGCTCGACCCGCTCCATCACCACGCGGTTCTTCCGGCTCAGCAGATATTGCCACACGCCATAGGCGTTGATGAGCAGCAGGATGGCGTTCATCGCTGCGATCGGCAGCGCATCGCTGGTGAGGCCGGAGACGATCCAGGTGATCGCCACCGCGCAGAACAGCACGAAGCCCCAACCGGTCACGCGCCTCCCCAGGTCAGCGGCAATCAGGCCGGCGGCAATCATCGTGCCAATGGCGGCGATCCATTCGAGAGGTCCGTTCATCGTCGCGAGAAGCGCCCGGCGGGGCCAACAGGTTCCCTTGGCAGGCTCCCAATCTACTTCCGCAGGATCTTCTCCATCGGCCGCCCCTTCGCCAGCTCATCCACCAGCTTGTCGAGATAGCGGATCTCTCGCATGAGCGGGTCCTCGATTTCCTCGATCCGGACGCCGCAGATGGTGCCGGTGATGAGCGCGCGTGCCGGGTTCATGGAAGGGGCCCGCGCGAAGAACTCCTCGAAGCTTGTCCCGCCTGCCAATTCCTCCTCCAGTGCTGGCTGGCTGTACCCGGTGAGCCAGCGGATCACCTCATCCACCTCGTCCTTGCTGCGGCCCTTCTTCTCCGCCTTGGCGAGATAGAGCGGGTACACGCTGGCAACGCTCACGGAGTAGATGCGGTGCTTCGTCAAAGCCGAGCTCCTGCGGACCGCCTAACCGGAAGCCGCCGTCAACCGTTCCAATTGATCCTCGCTCAGCTTCAGCGCCAGTGCCTCGAACTGGATGTCGAGCTGCCCCGGCTCGCGCGCGCTGGCGATCGGCGCGTGGATGCCGGGTTGCGCCAGCAGCCAGGCGAGGGCGATCGCCCCATGGCTGGCGCCAGTCTCTTCCGCCACCGCATCCAGCACCGGCAGCACCGTCAGCCCCTTGTCGAAGAACCGTTCGATGCTCGATCCGCGATTGTGCACTTCCAAATCATTGCGGGAGCGATACTTTCCGGTGAGGAAGCCCGCAGCCAACCCGAACCACGGCAACATGGCGATTTCCGCCTCGATGCAATAGCGTTGCAAATCCGGTGCAAAGCCGTTGCGCTCCACCAAATTGTACTCGTTCTGAAGGATCGTGAAGGGTTTCGTCCCACCCCGATGTGATGCTTCATTAAGGGACCTAAGCCGCTCCAGGCTGTAGTTTGAAGCGCCCAGTTCGCGCACCTTGCCCGCATCCACCAGCGCGCCGAACCCGGCCGCCGCCTCGTCCTGCGGCGTCGCCTCATCGTCGCGATGAGCATAATAGAGGTCGACGTAATCCGTCCGCAGCCGCTCCAGCGAGCGTTCCAACTCGTCCGCCACCTTGGCCGTCGCGAGGTCGCCCGACTTGCCCATCATGCCGGTCTTGGTGGCGATGCGCATCTCGGAGCGGACCCCGCGCGCCTCCAGCCACTTGCCGATCACCGCCTCGCTCTCACCGCCGACATGGCCCGGCGCCCAGACGGAATAGCCCTGCGCGGTGTCCACCATCCGCCCTCCGGCCTCGTAGAACCGGTCCAGCACGGCGCAGCTCTCCCCTTCATCAGCCGTCCAGCCAAACACATTCCCGCCGAGGACGAGCGGAATGCCGGCGAGGGAAGGGTGGTCAGTCATGTCGGCTCCTCTGATGTCGCGCCTTCGTCCTTCGACAAGCTCAGGACGAGCGGTTCTTGTGATGGCAGTCTCTACCCCGCTCATGCTGAGCTTGTCGAAGCATCATTCAGAGGCTCTCAAAGGAGCGGGTCACGCGCCCTAGAGCGGTTACGCAAACTTCTCCCGCACCGCCAGCAGCGCCATCGCCGCTTCCGCCGCGCCGCCGCCCTTGTCGGCCTGCGCCGGATCCGCGCGGACGATCGCCTGCGCCTCGTTCTCTGTCGTGAGGATGCCGTTGCCGATGGCGAGGCCATCCATGGTCAGCGCCATGATGCCCCGCGCGCTTTCACCGGCGACGATCTCGAAATGATAGGTCTCGCCCCGGATCACCACGCCCAGCGCCACGAAGCCGTCATACCGCCCGCTCTCGGCGGCCAGCGCAATGGCGCCCGGCACTTCCAGCGCCCCCGGCACCGTCAGCACGTCGACCGAGTGCCCCGCCGCCTCCAGCGCCCGCCGCGCGCCGGCAATCAGCATGTCATTGAGGTGATCGTAAAAGCGAGCCTCAACGATGAGAAAACGAGCCATCAAACCTCCGCTATCGCCTGCGCACGTGCGGCGTTCGCCCCCCTTAGCCGCCCACCGCCAAGGCACAAGCGCGGCCGGCGGGAATCGCTGGGGAGGGACGCGCAGACCGGGTGCTGGCCGCAGCGCAAGAGACTCCACAAACCAAGCCGAGTGCAACGCAGGCGAGGCCCGCTTCCACCGGTCCTCGATCTGATGAAGCGCCGGTGCCGAGCGTCGCGGGCCAGCTTGATCCTGTGGAACTTGACGACGCCTCGCGATCGCCGCACTTCGCCGTTCATGGCGCTCAACACTGCCAACCAGCCCCCTTGCCCTATGGCAAAAGCGGCTAAGACGCAGATACTTATTGATGATGAGGTTTACGGGAATGAAGCAAAAGGCCTTTGCCTTCGCGGTCGGATTGGCCGCGATTATCACAGCGCAACCCGCCGCGGCTCAAAGCGGGTGCACCCGCGACCAGCTTCAGGCGATGGCCAGTAGCTGGATCGATTCGCTCAACGGCGGCACACCCTACGGCAAGATGCAGCTTGCCGAATTCATGGCCTTCAACAAGAACATGGCCGTGGGCTTCATGTCCGAGTTCTTCGACATGGAGCCGAAGAAAGTGGGGTGGAATAGGAGCCTGCTCGACACCACGGCGTGCAAGGCAACGGTCGAGACGGTGATCCAGGCCAAAGATGGACCGCGAGCGCTTGTTGCGCAGCTGACGAGTGGGTTCTTCGGCGTCAACCCGATCGACATCATGTATCCCGACTCCGCAGCGCCAACGCAGCGCGACGGTTTCACCGGAACGTGGGCCCCCATCCCGGAAGGGCAGAGGATGGACCGCGAGTCCTTGATTGCGGCGGCCGATGGCTATCTGGCCGACAAGCAGCCTGATCCGGTCAAGGACCGGCTTTACGTGGTCGACGAGGCGCTCGGTGCGGTGAATGTCTACACCCGGCTTGCCGGTCAGCCAACGAGCGTGACAGTCCGGGTGGAAGGCGGCGAGATCACAGCCGCGCATGTTCTGGGAGCCTAGGTTCCAGGCGAAGCGCGCATCGACATTCGATGCGGGTGCTTCCGCGGGTCCGCCATGGTGTTACGCTAAAGACAGGGCGGACCTGCCTTGCCTTCGGAGCGTGCGGAGAGCGGCGTACGCCCTCGGAGGGGGAGGCTAAGCGCCAGCTTTCGGGCGTTCTCCGCCGTCCTGTTTATGTGCCGAGGACCTCATCCGAGGGAGGAGGTCACCAATCGGAAGCCGCGCTTTGGCCCACTCTCTCCAGCGAAAGAGTGGGCTTCGCGCGCCTCGCGCTCGCCAAGCTAGACGCAGTCGATCGGTCGCTCGCCGACGATGGACAGGTCGTGGCCTTCCAGCCCCACCAGCGAGTGCTTGGTGTTGGTGAGCAGGATCATGTCGTGCACGCCAAGCTCCGCCAGGATCTGCGCGCCGACGCCGTAATCGCGCTGTTCCGGCGGCAGCTGGCTCTCATCCCTCGGCTCCGGAGCGGGGGCGCTGCGCAGCGCATTGATCGCACGGCTGGCATAGCCGGGGCTGGGGCGGTTGAGCAGAACGACCACGCCCGCGCCTTCTTCCCCGATGATCCGCATGGAGGCTTCCAGCAGGCCGAAGCGCTCGGTATCGTGGCCGAACACGTCGTCGAACAGGCTGAGCGCGTGCATCCGGACGAGCGTGGGGCGCGAAGGATCGACACGCCCTTTCACCAGCGCCATCGTCTCGCCCTTGGTTGCCTTGTTCCAGAAGCTGATCGCCCGCCAGTCGCCGCCGTATCGACTGTGGAACGGCGCCTCCGCACGCTTCTCGACCAGATGGTCGTGGCGGCGGCGATAGGCGATCAGGTCGCGGATCGTGCCGATCTTCAACCCGTGCCTCCGGCCGAAATCGATCAGGTGTTCGAGGCGCGCCATGGAGCCGTCCTCGTTCATGATCTCGCAGATCACCGCAGAGGGGTTGAGCCCCGCGAGGCGTGAAATATCGACTGACGCTTCCGTATGGCCAGCGCGCACCAGCACGCCGCCTTCGCGCGCCACCAGCGGGAAGACATGGCCGGGGCTAACGATGTCCTCCGGCCCTTTTCCCGCATCAATCGCGACCGAGATGGTGCGGGCCCGGTCGCCTGCGCTGATGCCGGTGGTGATGCCCTCGCGCGCCTCGATGGAGGTGGTGAAGGCGGTCTCCATTCGGCTGCGATTGCTGCGGCTCATCGGCTGGAGGCCCAGCGCCTCCACCCGCTGCTGCGTCAGCGCCAGGCAGATGAGGCCCCGGCCATGCGTCGCCATGAAGTTGATCGCGTCGGGCGTCGCCATCTGGCCGGGGATGATGAGGTCGCCCTCGTTCTCCCGGTCCTCGTCATCCACCAGGATGAACATGCGGCCGTTGCGCGCCTCGTCGATGATCTCCTCGATCCCGACGAGCACCGGCCCCGCCTCGCTCTGTTGGAGGAACCGCTCCAGCTTGCCGAGCGTCTCGGCGGTGGGGTTCCAGCCCTGTTCGGTGCAGTCGCGCAGGGTGTTGGCGTGAAGACCGGCGGCGCGGGCGAGGCCGGCGCGCGTCATGCGGCCTTCCTCGACCAGCTGGCGGACTCGGGAGATGATGGTGGTGGACATAGCGGCGGCTGTATCACATCTTAGTGTGATGCCGAAAGAGACTTCCGCACATTCAAATGGTGCTTGCGGCTCCGCTGCGCTGGCTCCATGAAACGGACGATGCAAAATCGCCAGGCCGGTAGGACTTCAGAGCAGGTGTTGGACGCGTTCCGCATGGCAATGCGCCACGTCGCGGCAACCGTCTATGCCGTCACCACGGGGCATGGGGGGGATCGCTATGGCATCATTGCCACGGCCGTCAGCTCGCTCAGCTTCGATCCGCCGTCGCTGCTCGTCTGCGTCAACCGGTCCGCCTCTCTGCACGAGCCGCTGGCGAAGGCGGAAACCTTCTGCGTGAACGTGCTCGGCCTCGGTAATCGGGACGTTGCGGAGCAGTTCGCGACGGGACGGGGAGCGGACCGCTTCATAGTGGGTGAGTGGGAGGAGCAGCACGGCGTACCGGTGCTGACCAGCGCCCAGTCCAGCTTCGTCTGCCGCCGGGCGCATTGCCACGAATTCGGCACCCACACGATCTTCATCGGCGAACTTATTGATGCGCACCACAGGGCGGATGCTGCCCCGCTGACCTATTACGACCGGCACTATATCGACATCAGCGCCGCGCCGGAGCGGCCTGCCACGTCCTCCTAGCGGGAAGAGGGGAACGGCAGATCCCGCCCAGCCAGCAGGTGCTCCGGATCGGTGGGACCGGCGCGAGTCGGCAGATAGTCGGCAATCTCCTTCTCCAGCATCCGGGCCCGGGCCTCGTTGGAAGGATAGATGGCGCTGAGGTTCAGCCCACCTGTCGCGCGCCTTGCCAGCCTGCTCCGCCAGAAGGTCGCGGCCACCTGCGGGTCGTAGCCGGCATTGGCGAGCAAGTGCACCGTCAACCGGTCTGCCTCCACCTCCACCTGCCGGTTCAGGCGCCGGTTGCGGCCGAATTCGCCGAAGAAGCCCTTCTGGACACCGGCCGCATCCAGCCTGCGCCGATGCTCGAGCACGGAATGAGCCAGCTCGTGCGAGAAGATCACCGCAAGCTCTTCATCGGTCGCCGCCGCGACAAGGCCGTAATCCAGCTGGATCACGCGCCCATCCGACCGCGCCGTCAGCGAATCGCGAGTGCGAATCTCGACCAGGGCGCGGCAACCGGGTGGCGGCTCAAGCACCACCTGCCGCTCCTCACCGTCGCGCGCAATCGTCAGCGTGAGCGGACCGGCGCCGGGCCAGGCCATCGCGAGAGTATCGAAGATCGTGTCCCGCAGCGGCGCCTCGCCCTCAGCCTGCAAGCCTGAGGTGCGGAGGGTGCCGATTCCCACCAACCCGTCTCCGGGCCTGACACCGGCGCGTTGTGCAGCCGAGCCGGGGAGGACCAGCGCCACCTCGACCGGGCCGTTGGCGAAGAGGCCATGGGCGGAGCTCGCGGAATATTGATCGCGGCTGTGGATAACGATTCCGGTGAGCGGCATTGTCTGCCGGCAGAGCCGCGCATTGCTTGAGAGCAGCCGCTCCGCCACCCCGGCAAGTCGCTCATCCTGCACAAGAAGTTCGCTCACCGCCTCCTGCGGCGTGGCAGCAACCTGTTGCACCGAAGCCATAGCCGCAAGGGCAAGCGCGAAAGGTAAGGAACGCTTCATGACTCAGGCGGTAGTGGGCGCGTGGGCTTTGCAAAACCGCAAAGTTCACGCACCGGCGCGCCTGTCGACCAGAACGACGGCGACCGGTACGTCGGGAGGTTGGCAGGCCGGTAGCTGCGCGCGATGAATGGCCGGAAACGGCGGAAAGGCGCGGGACTTCGGGCTTGACGACGATATGAGCCGTGATATTTGATCCAGCTCGGAAGTAATGGAAGGGCAACAAATGGTTATTCGCAAAGCACTTATCGCGCTCGCGGCAGCCGGGACGATCCTCGGCTCGACCGTCGCCGTGGCTGCTCCGGCCGCTCGCACCTCTGCGCCGGTTGGCCAGACTGAAGAGCTGGCTGGTGCCGGCAGCTTCGCCTGGATCATCGCCGCTCTGGTCGCCGCTGGCGTCATCGCTGTGATCGCGTCGGACGACGACGAGGAGCCGGCGAGCGCCTAAGTCACCCCAACAGGGTTGAAGCAATCAGGCGGCAGGAATTCGTTCCTGCCGCCTTTTTGTTGCGTCCTGTTCCGCGAACGGGGATGAGAGGGCCGCGATCAGCCCAGCAGGAGCTGGTCGATCTCCGCCAGACTTCGGGCGCCGAGCATCGCCATGGTCCGGCGCGTTTCCGCATGCAGCAGGTCCAGTGCCCGGCTGACCCCAGCCTCTCCCGCAGCAGCAAGGCCGTAGAGCGGCGCCCGGCCCGCGAGCACCATGTCAGCGCCCAGCGCGAGGGCCTTCACCACATCGCTCCCCCGTCGGACTCCGCTGTCGAGGAAGATCGTCATCCGCCCGCCCACCGTTTGGGTAATGGCGGGCAGGGCGTCCATTGTCGCCACCGCTGAATCCAGCGCGCGGCCGCCGTGGTTTGAAACCACGATGCCATCGGCCCCCAGCGCCAGCGCCCGTTCCGCATCATCGGGGTGAAGCACGCCTTTCAGCACCAGCTTGCCAGGCCAACGCTCGCGCAGCCGCTCCACGCCTTCCCAATCGAGATCGTCCTGCTTGAAGAGCGCGCCAGGCATCGCTCCCTTCGTCACCTTGCCGCGGAGGCGCTGGGGCAGGTTGGCTTGGCTTGGGATGCCGCCGGAAAGGGCATACCGCCCCATCACTCCAGCCAGCCAGCGGGGGTGGCGCAGCACGTCCAGAGTGTTTCTGGCGTTGAGCCGGAAGGGCGTGCCGAAGCCGCTGCGAAGGATGTATTCGCGGTTGGGCGTCACCGGGAGATCGAGCGTGATGAACAACGCTTCGCAACCAAGTGCCGCCGCCCGATCCACGACTGCCATGGAGAGGTCGCGATTCTCCCAGAGGTAGAGCTGGAACCACAGCCGCCCCCCGGCCTCGGCAATCTCTTCCAGGTCCATCGTGCTGGCGCTGGAGATGGTGAAGGGCAGGCCGGCCTTTGCAGCCGCGCGGGCGAGGGCGAGGTCGCCCTGATACCACAGCAGCCCCGCTGCCCCCGTCGGACCCACCGCGAGAGGCAGGGGGATGCGGCGCCCCCACAGCTCCGCCGAACTGTCGATGGCATGTACTCCGCGCAGGACGCGCGGGCGGAACGTGACGCGCTCGAAGGCGGCGCGGTTGCGCGCCAGGCCCGTCTCGTCCTCCACCCCGCGCTCGACATATTCCCAGATGCCGCGCGGAAGCCGGCGCCGCGCTCGGCTGCGCAGGTCGTCGATATTGTAGCAGCGGAGATCGGCCGCCACGGCAGGGCCGCCGCTCAGCCGCGGCCGAGGAAGGGCAGCTTGTTCTGAACCACAAGCCCTTCGTAGAAGTTGAGGTGGTCCGGCAGGTCGCACATGTGGACGATCACTTCCGCGATATCGAGCGGATTGGCGCTGAGCTCGTCCGGCATCTTGACCGCGCCGGGTGCAATCTCGGTCGCCACGATGCCCGGGTGGAAGATGGAGACGGCGATGTTGTCCTCCCGCCCGTCGATCGCCATCGCCCGCGTGAGACCGTCAAGGCCCCACTTGCTCGCCGCATAGGCCGGGCTGTTCGCCCGCGGCACCCGAGCGGAGATCGAGCCGATATTGACGATCCGCCCCCGGCCCTTGCCGCGCATCACCCGCAGCGCCGCGCGAGAGCAGAGGAAGGCGGAGGTGAGGTTGGTGTCGATCACACGGTGCCACAGCTCCAGCTCCAGCTCGTGCGTGGCGGTGCTGTCGGCGATGCCGGCGTTGTTGATGAGGACATCGACGGTGCCGAAACGCTCGACCGCCCGGTCGAACAGGTTCTGCACCGCGGCCTCATCCGTCACGTCGGTCGCGACGGCGAGCGCCTCG
The DNA here is from genome assembly GCA_966251025.1 of uncultured Erythrobacteraceae bacterium. Taxonomy (GTDB): domain Bacteria; phylum Pseudomonadota; class Alphaproteobacteria; order Sphingomonadales; family Sphingomonadaceae; genus Croceibacterium. The sequence goes on from CBINJM010000002.1 coordinate 22,624, forward strand.
GCGCCCTCGCTCTCCAGCTTCGCGACCAGCGCCTCCAGACGCTCCGCCCGTCGTGCAGCGAGAACGACCTTCGCGCCGCGCCGGGCGAAGATGATGGCGCAGGCTTCTCCGATGCCGGAGCTGGCGCCGGTGATGACGACGACGCGACCTTCAAGGATACTCACGCAGCTTCTCTCCCAATCCGCTTTGGCCGAGGCTTAGCCAATCGGCAGCGCCAGCGGAACCGCCGATCGCACCGGAGGCGAATGCGACGGCAGGCCGACAGCGCTATGAGCGCCCCCGGCCTGCCGTTTCGCTGCTGCGAACTCGTTGGTCCGGGCGACCTAGCCCCAGACCTCCTCCGCCACCTCGATCACCAGGCGGATCTTCGCGGCCTGCTGCTCTACAGTGATGTCATTGCCATGGACGGTCGAGGCGAAGCCGCATTGCGGCGAGAGGGCCAGCTGTTCGATCGGAGCGAACTTGGCCGCCTCTTCGATCCGCCGCTTGACGTCATCCTTCGATTCCAGCTCACCCAGCTTCGTCGTCACCAGGCCGAGCACGACCGTCTTGCCCTTCGGCAAGAAACGCAGCGGCGCGAAATCACCGGAGCGCGGATCGTCGTACTCAAGGAAGAACGCGTCGATATCGAGTTCGTTGAACATGATCTCGGCGACGGGCTCATAGCCTCCTTCGGCCGACCAGCTGCTGCGGAAATTGCCGCGGCATAGATGCACCGCCTTGATGAGGTCGGCAGGCGCGGAGGCGAAGCTCTCATTGATGAGCTTGGCATAAGCGCGCGGGGTCTCATCCGGGTCTACGCCGCGGGCCCGAGCATCTGCGCGATGGCCTTCGTCGCAGAGGTAGGCGAGGTTGGTATCGTCCATCTGGATATACCGGCAGCCAGCGGCCACCAGATCGTCCACCTCCTCACGATAAGCGGCGGCGACGTCGGCGTAGAACTCGTCCATCGTCGGGTAGACATCCTCGGGGATGCCCGCTCGCCCGGCGCGGAAGTGCAGCATTGTGGGGCTGGGGATGGAGACCTTGGGCACGCAGCCCGGAGCGCTGACCTGGCTGGCGAGGAATTCGAAATCGGCCCGCTGGATGGGTTTGGTGTGCTCCACCTTTCCGTTCACCACCATCACCGGCGGGGCGAAATGCACGTCCTTTCCGGCGGCATTATGGAACGCCTTTTCCAGTCCGCCCTTTTCCTCGACCCCGCTGAGCTGGAGCAGGAAATCGGTGTGGAAGAAGTAGCGGCGGAACTCCCCATCGGTGATCGCCTTGAGGCCGAGGCTTTCCTGCCATTTGACCAGCGCGGCGATGGCATCGTCCTCGACCGCGCGCAGCTCCGCCGCGTCGATCGTGCCTCTCGCGCGGGCGTCACGCGCTTCGATCACTTCCCGGGTCCGGAGGAAGGAACCGACATGGTCAGCGCGGGAGGGAAGCTTGCATGAAGCAGTCCCAAGCGTGGGTTCCGGCTGGACCGGGGAAGAGGGGGTAAGCGTGTCGGTCATGGGGCACCTCTTGTCGTTGGCAGCACTTCAACTGATTCCAGGTGTTCAACGTGTTCCGCCGCCCGCCGGGCGATCCAGATCTTGGTGGTGAGCCCGCTCCCCGGCAACGCCGCCACAGGGAGGGCGGGGGAGAAGCCGCTTTCGCTGAGCAGCGTCAGCATCTGCTCGTCTGAAAAGCCAAGGCGAACGTGGGCGTGGCTCTTGCGCAGTTCCTCCCGCCCGTGCGCCGCGAGGTCGATGATCGCGATGCGGCCGCTGGCGCGGCAGACCCGCGCCGCTTCCTTGAGGGCGTAACCCGGGTCCTGCGCGTAGTGCAGCACCTGGTGGAAGATCACCGTGTCGAAGCATTCCGGTCCGAAGGGGAGGGCGGAGAGATCGCCCTGCACCAGTTCCCAGCGGTCCGGCGGAAGCTTCTGCAACCGGGCTCGAGCGAGGCGAAGCATCTCGGGGCTACGGTCCAGCGCCACCACATGCTCCGCGCCTCCCGCCAGCAGATCGGCCATGCGCCCCGTGCCTGTGCCGATATCGAGGAGGCGGCCCAGCGGCTCCGTCCCGAGCGCCTTCAGCAGCGCGGCCTCCACCCGCTCGTCCGGGCTCAGCAGCGCGCGGAGGCGGTCCCACTCCTCCGCGGTACGCGCGAAGTAATCCGCCGCACTTTTTTCCCGCACGGAACGGATTGCGGCGAGGTGGCGCCGGTCCTCGGCGCAACGGGCGGCAAACCCGGCATCCTCCCCCTCCGCCGCGTCGAGCAAGCGCGCGACTGCGGCCGCGAGAGGCCGCGCCGATCCGCGCGTGATCGCCCGGCGCAAGAATACCCAACTCCCTTCACGCCGGCGCTCCGCCAACCCGGCATCGCACAGAATGGCGACATGACGCGACACGCGCGGCTGGCTCTGCCCCAGGACCTGCGCAAGTTCCCCCACGGCGAGCTCGAGATGCTCAAGAAGGCGCATGATCCGAAGCCGTGTCGGATCTGCCAGTGCGCCAATGATGGCCTCGATCTGCATACCGCATGAGGATATGCGCATATCGTTATATGTGCAAGGTCAACTGGTGTCCTGTTCCGACTTTGGCCCTTTGATGAGCGTCTGCCGGCGCAAGCACTGCCCTGCATGTGCCGGGGAGGGGTGCCGGGCGGGCGAGCCTTTCCTGCGAGCATCCAAGTCTTTGCCGTTAGAAGTGAGGCGCCGATGATCACCCGCCGTTCGACGATCGGCAGTCTCGCGTGCTCAGCCGCCAAGCACACTCCAGCTGGGATCAACCTGTGCGGACACTCCGGTGCCGAGGTTGAACCCGCCGCTGCCGCCGTCCCACGTCGTGACGGTCCCCGCCACATGGCGCCACAAGATGTCTGAGAAGCCGTCGCCGTTGTAGTCATCCACTGCGGCCACTCGCCAATCATCGTCGACGGCGATGAGCGGCTGTCCTGCGCCGTCAAAGCCGTTGCCGTTGCTGACCCAGCGGGTGATGCTCCCATCACTGGCACGCCACAGGATGTCATCCTTACCGTCCCCGTTGAAGTCGCCGACTCCGGACACCTGCCAAGCCTTCGCGACAAACTGCGCCGGCTGGCCGGCACCATTGAAGCTATCGGCAGTGCCGAGCCATTGTGTCACTCTGCCGTCATTGTTGCGCCACAGGATGTCATCGCGGCCATCGCCATCGAAGTCGCCGTTCCCGGCCACATGCCAGTCTTTCGCCACCGCAAGGGTTGCCTGCCCGGTGCCGTCAAAGCCGCTGTCCGCTGCCAACCAGCGAGTCACCCGGCCATCGTCGTTTCGCCACAGAATATCGTCGCGGCCGTCACCGTTGAAATCGCCTGTGCCCGCTGCCTGCCAATCCCTGGCGACAAGCACGCTCGGTTGTCCGGAACTGCTGAACTCGCTGCCGTCGGACGCCCATTGCGTCAGCGTGCCGTTCTGGTGGCGCCACAGCAGATCGGCTCGCCCGTCGCCATTGAAGTCCGCAGCGTCGATCACCCGCCATTCGATGGAGGCGAAGCTGGAGATACCCGTGGTCAGGTCAAATCCACCGCCGGTGCCGTTCCATGTCGTGAGGCTTCCGTCTGCGTTTCGCCACACCAGGTCCGAGAAGCCGTCGCCGGAAGAATCGCTCGATACGATCTTGCGCCCGAACACCAGGTCAACCCCTCCGCCCACGGCTTCCTGGGCGGAAAGGCGCAAGCTCCCCCCGGTCTTGACGGTGAGACTGGCGCCGTGGCCAAGGCTGACAGAGATCCCGGCCTGTTCCCACGCGAAGCTCTCCAGCGACGCGTCAGTAATGCGGATGCGGTCTCCTGCTGTGAAGTCGCGCACCAGGTCAGCCGCCAGGTCAGCGATCGTGCCGCCGAAGATGTCGTTGCCAGCTCCTCCCACGAGGATGTCCGCGCCACCCCCGCCGAACAGTTGATCCGCGCCGTAGCCGCCTTCGAAATGTTCGGCTGCACTTCCTCCGATCAGCCTGTCGTTCCCCGCATTGCCGTAGACTATGCCACCCACCAAGCCGCCGCGGCCGTCGTAAACATCGTCACCGACCGAGAACGCGATGTCCCCCAGCACTTGCCCCTCGTTGGAGAAGCTGAGCGACAGCGTATCGTCGCCCTGCACCTGATTGATGTCGGTGGGAAATCCTGCCGCAACCGATGCGTCGTACCACGCCACCGAAGTGCCTTCGTCGAGAAGGATGGAACCTCCCAGCCCTCCATGAAGGCTGGCCCCAGGCAAATAAGAGGACCGGACCGTTAAGCTCGCCTCCAACCCCAGCGCGATCCGCCCAAATCCTTCAGCGTTGGCGAGATCGAACGCGATGGGAGCGCGGTAGCCGATATTGAGGTGGAGATTTTCGAAGCCTCTGACACCGGCTAGGTCGTAGGTCATCGCCGGAACATCGAACGACCACAGAGAAAGAAGATCGACTCCCTCTCCGCCGTTCGCTCCCGTCGTTGGCAACGTTGGACTCGCACCAACGAAGCCGCTGAGCGTAAGCTCGTCATCGCCCGCGCCGAGAGTGATCTCGGCGGTTATTGCCGACGCGGCCGCCATCTCCAAACGTTCCGATGCGGCACTGCCCGTAACGGATCGCAGCGTCGAATTATGCAGCCGTATGCTGTTTCCGGCGAGCGCCAGGTCCACGAGAGGGTTGGCGGAATCAATGAGCGCCTGACCATAATTGGAAGGGATGCCGAGCTTGATGCTCTGATAGCCCGAGAAGCCGACGAACTGCCCATTTCCGGTAAGCACCAGTTCTTCGAAACCGTTAAAGTTGTTCCAGACGACCGAGTTGTCGGTCACCCTGATCTCTACCCGGTCGAAGCCTTCGCCACCTTGAGCGGCCAGCAACCCGGAGGTGCCAATCCGTTCAATCACATCGTCGCCCGCACCGAGGTCTACCTGATCGCTTCCGATCGACGCTGGACCTTTCACATATCGGTCGTTGCCATCGCCCAACCGGACAAGTCCGCGCACCAGGCCCTGGTTGATGAACGTATCTGCGCCGTTGGACCCGGTGACCGCCGCCACTGAGTACTCGTCGAAGATGTCGGCCACGCGGACGATGCCTCCGAGCTCGTTGGTCACCGTGCTACCGCCCTGCAAGAACTCCACGCCCCCAACGATGCGGCCCGAACTGGAGTTGGTAAGCAGCACGCCCGATGCGTCGATCTCCGCGCCGTCGGTGATCGTCGCGTCGTTCACGTAATTGCCTTGTTGCGTGTAGCGCATCCCTGTTCCCTCTGCAGCGCAAGCCGATGCGCTGCAGAGGTTTCCACCAGTTCAAAGAAGAATTGGCAATCGGTCCGTGCGATCCTGGTGCAGCTGTCCCATTGCCGATCACTCCTCGACCGAGGAATGTAGCGCCGCTCAGGCGAGTGCCGGAGCGGCCAATTTGGCCCAGTCTCCGGCGATGCTGCTTCTGCCGGTGCGACTGTAATTCCCGCCGACACAGCAAAGGTCAGACTTGGTCGAACCAAGCTCACGCCCTGCGGTGTCTGTGACGGGAGGCGCTAGGCCTCGAGCAGTCTGCCAGGACACCTTTTTGCGCAGGTCATTCGTGTTCCTTGGTCAGCTGTCGATGCCGAAATGATCGGCCAGCTGATCGGGAGTGAAGCCATAGCTCGGTGCGTCCGGATCATTCAGCATGCCCGCGTTCCATTCGGCGAAGGCAGCCTTCAGTTCCGCGAACAATTCCGGCTGCCGCGCCTTGAGGTCGGCACGCTCCAGCGGGTCGGCCACGACGTCGAACAGGAACTCCTCGTTGTTGATGGACAGGTACTTCATTCGTCCGCGGCGCACCGCCTTCTGGTCCTTGTTCTTGAACCGCCAGAACAGCGTGCGTTCGGGAAGCACCCCGCCGCTGAGCAAGGGGGCGAGGTCGAGGCCATCAGTGGGGTAGCCGCCGTCCAAGGTTCCGCCACCGGCTGCGACAAAGGTCGGCAGCCAGTCCATCGACATCAGCGGAGCGTCACTTTCGCTTCCCGGACGAACTCTTCCTGGCCAGCGCACGATCGCCGGGATGCGCAGCCCACCTTCGAGCAGTTCGGTTTTGACGCCGGTGAAGGGCCAGTTGTGCGAAAAGCGTTCCCCGCCATTGTCGCTGGTGAAAACGACGATTGTATCCTCGGCCAATCCGAGTTCGCCAAGCCGCGCGAGGACCCGCCCGATGTTATCGTCCAGCGAGCGCATCATCCCGGCATAGGCGTCCATCGAGCCGCCATCGAGGTGGTAATAGGCGGTCGGATTGTCGGACGCGGCGATGCGATCACTCTCGGCACGCCCCTCCTCGTCATTCGCTTCCCAGGGCCAATGGGGGGCGGTGAAGTGAAGGCTGATGAAAAACGGCTGGGCCCCGCGTGAGCGCCGCTCAAGAGTCTCGATGGTGCGATCGGCGAGAAGATCCGTCAGATAGCCGGCGGTCTCGACCTTGGTGGTGCCGTCCCAAAGGTCCAGATTCCCGTTGAAGCCGTGGCGGAAATAATCGACTCCGCCACCCCGCAGCCCCCAGAACTCATCGTACCCGCTTTTGAGCGGGCCGTAATCGGGCAGGGTGCCCATGTGCCATTTGCCGATCAGAGAGGTGGCGTAGCCCGCGTCGCGCAGCAGCGAGGCGACGGTCGGGTGCTCGGGCGGCAGCCCCACGTTCTGCGGACCCAGGGGCTCCTGCAAGCCGATCGGCAGGCGATACTGGTAACGCCCGGTGATGAGCGCCACGCGCGTTGCCGTGCATACGGCACTGTTGGCATAGGCATGGGTGAAGCGCACGCCCTCCGTCGCGAGCCGGTCCAGATGCGGCGTCTCGTATTCCTGCCGGCCGTAGCAGGAGAGGTCGGCGTAGCCGAGATCATCGGCCATGATGAACAGGATATTGGGCTTCCTCGCAGACGCCTGCGCGAATGCCGGGCCAGCGGCTGCGAGCGCCGCCGTCCCGAGACCGGCGGCCATTGCCGTGCGGCGGGTCATGCTCATCATCTGTCGTTCTTGACTCATCATTCCTCTCACATCGCAAATCGCACGCCGACGGTGAACCGCCGGCCGAGCAGATCGAACAAGGTGCTGTTCGTCTGCAAGGAGTGGGCACCGAAGGAGCTGTAATAGGGCGTCACCGGTGGATCCTGATCAGTGAGGTTGGTCACGGCCAGGAACACCTCCGCCTCGGACCCGCGCTCAAACTCCAGAGCATAGGTCAGCCGCAGGTCGAGATAGAAGGCGCTGTCCACCCGGTTGAGCAGCGTGTCCGGCAGCGTATTCTCCTGCGTGCCCGGCGCGATGTAGCGGCCCTGCAGGAAGGTCGAGAAGCCGCCGTTCGAATAAGTCAGCAGGCCGGTCGCGCGGAAGTCCGGCAAGGCATAGGGCGCGCCGTCCGACTGCTGGATCCCCGTCTGCCCGGCCCGGTCCACATAGGACCCGTTGCTGAGCGTGCGCGAATTCTCGAACAGCCAGCTGCCGAACAGGCGAGCATCGACCGCCTCGTCACCGCCGAAGAGGCGCAGCGGAGCTGAATAACTCGCCTCCAGATCCAATCCGCGCACGCGGTTCTGGTTCACGTTGATGAACAGATCGCCGATGAGCACGGGAACGTCATCGACCAGGGTGACGAGGTTGCACAGTTCAGGAACGCTGTCGATGAGGCAGCCGTTCAGCACGGCCTGCGTGCCGAGCTGGCCGATCGCGCCCTTTACCTGGATGTCGTAGTAGTCAGCCGAGAGTGTGAGGCCAGGCAGGAAGGCAGGGCGGACGACCGCGCCGACCGTCCAGGTGTCGGCCTTCTCAGGGTCCACTGCCGGATTGCCACCGGAGAAAATGGTGACGTTGATCGCCTCGCGCTCGGGCGTCCGCGGATCGTCCACCACGGCGGCCCCACCGGTGCGGTCGAAGCGTTCGGAAAGGTTTGCGGCACGCACGTCGCGTGACCAGGTGCCGCGCAGCTTCAGGAACTCGAGAAGATCAACATCCAGCCCAGCGCGATAGGCCCAGACCGTGCCTGATCCGGTGTAGTTGGCCCATCGCCCGGCGAGGTGCAGGTTGGCGGCGTCGATCGGGCCAGCATCGGCGATCAGCGGCACCAGGGTTTCCGCATAGGCCTCGTAGACGTTGATCGCGCCGGCGATGTTCGAGACCTTCGAATATTGCAGGCCAACGGTGTTGATGCAGTCAGCCTGGCTGACCCCACGAAGGCCGGGAATCTCACCGTTGCAGGCGACGGGATGGCCGCTCACATGATCGGAGGCAGGGTTGGTCTCGTCCTCCACCAGCTGGAGGATCTTTTCGTGCCGGAAGGAGCCGCCCACCGCCAGGCTGATCGGTCCGGCCCAAGCGTCAATCAGATCGCCGTTGAGTCCGGCCTCGGCCACGTGCTGGCTGATCTTCGTACGATTCAGCTTCTCCTCGCCGGTGGTGAAGGTGAAGCTGTCGCCCCGCGCATATCCGGAATCGGCGTAGTAGATTGGCGTGGTGATGGTGGTCCCCGGCTCATAGCCGGTGACATAATCGAGCGCAGCGGCGCTGGCATTGCCGCGGCCGAACAGGTTGAGCGGCTGGCAGCCGGGGAACGCATCGCTGAACAGTGTCACCCGGCAAACAATGTTGCCGTTGGCGACGCCGGTGCTGGCCAATCCTTCATCCACCGCATCCAGCGCGGCGAATACACGGTCCACCCGCACACCGTTCTGGTATGCCTTTCGGGTGTTCTCGCCATATTGATAGTAGAGATCCGCTTGCCAGCCATCGAGCAGGCTGCCGGTTGAGATGTCCCAGGTCAGGCCGCCGGCGAAGCTGTTCATCACATTGTCGTCGCGCTGGGTGATGTAAGGCGCCAGATCCTCGGGGCCGCCCATACGGCGTAGCGTGAACGAGGCGATGTTGTTCGCCGCCATCGTGTCGCGCACGCTCTGCGGCAGGAAGGCGTTGTCCGCGAAGATGGTGGCGGTCGTGGGCGTGCCGTTGAACGAGCCCGTCGGGTCGTTGTAGCGAAACGTCTTGTTCTGCCCGCGCATGTACTGCGCGTAGACGAGCAGGTCCTCCGTCAGCTCGTAATCGGCATAGGCATAGATCGCGTTGCGCTTTGCATCCGGGAAGATCGTGTAGGGGCCGAACCCAAGATAGTCGCCGCTCCCGCCATTGGTGATCGAGTGCAGAGCGGGCGGCGTGCCAGTGGTGCCGCTGCCGATCGATGAGCGCACGAAGCGGGTGACGCCGCTGCCATCGGGCAGGAACTCCAGGCCTTGCAGCGCGGTACCGGGCGCGAAGATCACCCCGTTCCACGAGGAGTTGGCCGAGACCACGTCGGGGTAGGCAACGCCATCGATGGGCGCCCAGGCCCGGTACCAGTCCCGATCGGCGAAGTCGTGCACCCCCTCCTGCCTCGCGATCTCTCCCGAGACGAGCAGGTGCCCACGTTGGCCGAGATTGGTGCCGAAGCTCAGGGATAGTTCGTGGCTGGAGTTGTCGCCGCGTTCGGTGATCCCCTTCTGTGCCGAAGCACGAAGTCCGGTGAAGTCGCGGTCGAGGATGAAGTTCACCACGCCCGCCACCGCGTCGGAGCCGTAGGCGGCTGAGGCTCCGCCGGTGACGGTTTCCACGCTCTGCACCATCGCCTCGGGAAAGACGTTGATGTCAACGCCACCGAAGGGGCTGGAGGAGACCACGCGATGGCCATTCAGCAGGGTGAGCGTGCGGTTGATGCCGAGCCCGCGCAGGTCGAGGTTGCCATAGCCGCCGCGGGTGAACCACCCTGTGCCGCCGACGCCCGATTGCTGAACGGCAGAGACGGACTGGTTGCCCAGGAACTGCGGCAAACTGCCGATCGCCTCTACCAGACCGCTCGTTCCCATGGCCTCGAGCGTTTCCTCGCCCACGACCGTGATGGGGATCGGCGCCTGCGATCCGTCCGTGCGCAGACGCGAGCCGGTGACCACGATCGGTTCGGCCGCGGAGGCACCCGGGGCGGACGGCTGCGGCGGGGTATCCTGCGCATGGGCCGGCTGCGAACAGAGCGCCAGCGTGCTCGCGCTGGCAGCCAGCACGTGCCGGCGGAAAGGCATCGGCCCATTTCTGCTTCCGTTCACGGCGTCTTCTCCCTCGCGCTGCGGTTCCGCAGTGTCGCTGAAGAAATCCGCCGCTTCGGAGCGCAACGCAACGCATCCCGAAGTGATGGCAGGGTATTCAGCAGAGGTTATGACCGGTACTCTGGAGGCCGATGTCCTGCCTGCCATTCACGCTCCGCCAGCTCGACGTTTTCGCCGCTTTGTGCGCGACGAACAGCTTTCGCGAGGCGGCGGACCGGCTCGGCATCTCGCAAGCCTCGGTGAGCAATCAGGTGAAGACGCTTGAGGAGCAGTTGGGCGTCGCGCTGCTGTTGCGGCTGCCGGGCAGGCAGCCAACGCTGACGGCCGAGGGGCTTGCCTTCCTCCACGACTTGGAATCGTTCCACGCAGCGGCGCAGCGCCTGGCCGGGCATCGCCGAGCCAGCGCCCAGCCCAAGGGGCGGTTGCAGCTGCGGATCCGCGTGGGGCAGGGAATGATGGACAACTACATCCGCCCCAAGCTCGACAGCTTCCTGCGCGAGCATGCTGACCTCTCGTTGCAGTTCGACGCGCAGGCGCCGGGCGGTAATCCTTCCAAGGTCGAGGCACAGCGATACGACTTCGTGTTGCTCCACCAAAGGGCGGACCGGCCCATCAACACAGGCTTTCGCGAAGTCGCACTGCTGCGCGGCGGCATCTACGGTCACCGCAACTTTGCCGTGGGGCGAGACCTTCCTTTATCGCCGGAGCGGCTGAGCGAATTGCCCTTCATCCTTCCGAGCGAGGGCAGCCTGCAGGAGCAGGAGGTTCATCTCGCCCTGCAAAAGGTGGGGATTATCCCACGCACGATACTGGGCCACACCCAGTACTTCGATGTGATGGCAAGCATGCTGGCACAGGGCGTAGGTGTCGCCAGCTTCGCCGAAGTGATTCTGCCGCCTTCCATGCGCGATGATGTGATCCGGCTCTTTCCGCTGAGCGACTGGCGGCTAGTGTGGTTTCGACGTGACGAGCAAGGTGACGTGAGGAGGGACAGGGTCGAGCACTTCTTGCTGTCCTCTCTGCTGGAGGACCCTGACTACCCGACCATCTCCATATCGGATGACGCCTTCGCGGTTCAGGGTGCCGATGCGGGCTCTGCCCCTTAACGAGTAGCGCAGCCGGGGAGGGTGCTTCTGTCACGGACTGGGCGGCGCTGACCGGCCACCTTTGCTCGTCGCGCGGCGAGTTCGCACGCCGCCAAGCGCACGGGGGTTGGCGAAGCTCTCCGTCCGTGAGTATTGGGAAAGCGAAGACCGGTGGAGCCACGCGAATTCCAGCGTGTCGTCGTCGCCGTCGGCGGCTCTTCGGGCGGCTCTTGCGGCGCGCATTGGCCTGGGTCTTGCGACAACCGCCGGGCGGATCGGCTCGATTTTCGGCCCCATCATTTGCGGAGCGTTGCTCGAGGACGCCATGAGCGTGGCGACAGTCTGCCTGGCCATTGCGGTGCCGGCCGTGCTTTCCGCAACAACATTCTCGCGAGCGCGCCGGCTTGAGCCGGTTCCCTAGCGACCCGCTGGGCAAGCGCATCACTACCGTGTTTGTTGGAAGGGGAAGTCGCTGGCTGTGCAATGACAGCCGGCGATTTCACAGGTTCCGGGAAAGAATGGTGGACGCACTTGGGCTCGAACCAAGGACCCGCTGATTAAGAGTAACGCGAAGATGAAACGCGGTGGATCAAGGTGATCCACGCAGAGCACCCTGCGTCTCTGAAGAAGTCGATCTTTATTGTTTCACAGCGTTCCGCTCTGATACTTGCTGTTCATCACCAGCGTGTCCCGTGCGTGTCCCGCACGAGCCTCGTCGAACAGGAAGCATCATGAAGAAGTTCACCAATAGCCACATTAGCGCCATACGTCCATCTTCCGACCGCCAGCAGGTCGCCGATCCTGCCACCACTGGCTTGTTCCTCATCGTCCAGCCGAGCGGCGTGAAAAGCTGGGCATGGCGTGGACGCATCGGCGGCAAGTCGCGCAAGCTGACGCTGGGCCGCTACCCCGCGCACAGCCTCGCTGATGCCCCGCGAATGGGCTACCGCGCTCACCCGCCAGCGCGACGGCGGGATCGATCCCCTCTCGCCGAACGCGAGCGGAAGGCAAAGGCGGACGCCGCCGCCGCGCACCTCGCGACCTTCACCGTCGATGTCGCGTTCAACGCCTACATGGAGGCCGAGGGGGCGTCGCGGAAGTCGGCGCGCGAGAAGCGCCGCCTGTATGACGCCTGCTTCAAGCCCGCCATCGGCTCCATGTCGCTTCACGCGGTTGACCGGTCCGCCGTCGAGGCGGTGATCGCGGCGAAGTGCAAGACGCACCCGACATCAGCGAACCGCCTCGTGTCGCTGGTGAAGCGGTTCTTCCGCTGGTGTGTGACGAAGGGGCATCACCTGACCCGCCTTGACGGTCGATCCGACCGCCAACATCACCAAGCCCGCCGATGAGGTGAAGCGCGACCGCGTGTTGAGCGACTACGAGGTCAAGCTGTTCCTCATGGCGCTGCGCGACGAGCGGGAAGCGTTCGCCGTTCCGATGAAGCTGCTGCTGTTGACCGGCGCGCGGCGCAGCGAGGTATTCGAGGCGACTTGGACCGAGTTCGACATGGCGATGGGCGATTGGCTGCTGCCGTCCAGCCGGAGCAAGAACAAGCTGCCGCACCTGCTGCCGCTGCCCAAGGCCGCGACGGCTCTGATCGCGTCGATCCCGAACCGCGAGCGTTCGCCGCTGTTGTTTGCGAGCGAACGAACCGCGACGAAGGGCGTGAGCGGCATCAGCAAGATGGTCGCCCGCATCCGCGAGCGCATGGAGAAGTTGGCGGCGCAGGACGGTCGGCAGATCGACCACTGGCAAATCCACGACCTGCGCCGCACCGTTGCGACGGGCATGGCCGCCCTGATGGTTCACCCGCACGAGATCGATGCGGTGCTGAACCATGTCTCCGGCGCGCGCGCTGGCGTCGCTGGCATCTACAACCGTCACGCCTACTACGCGGAAAAGAAGCGGGCGCTCGAACTCTGGGTGGAAAAGATCAGCGACTTGGAGAAACAAATAGCGGATCGATGAGCAGCTTTGGTAAGCTGCCATCATAACTTCAAGAGTCCATATCAATGTTCGAGAGTATTGTTAGTGTAGAAGAAGTAGTGAAGATGACCGGCCTTTCCCGAACGACAATCTGGCGGAAGCGCCGGAAGGGGACCTTCCCTCGTTCGGTCCAGATTAGCGAGGGATGGGTCGGGTTCCGCATCAGCGATCTTGACGCTTGGATGGCCGGTCTTGGCCTCGCGGTGTAAATACGCGATGCGCTACCGAGACATTTATGAGCAACTCACACCCGCCGAGCGGGCGGAGCGCGACGCCGACAAGCGTCGTGCCGCCCATGCCAAACGCGACGCCGCCCAGCGCCGCAAGAATGCCGCCGCTCATCGTTATCAGGACACGATGCGCAGCAGCAACGACGCCATCCAGTCCGCCAACAATGCGCTGGCGAACATCAAGCCGTCGTGATGCCGATGACCAGCGCCGACGCCAGACAGGCGTGGGTGGGGTTCTTGGGTGAGCGCGAGTTCACCCACGCCGTCACTCTGAAACCGAACCACCGCACCGAGAAGGCGACGGCGCAGTTCTTGCGCAGCGCCTTTGTGCGGTTCCACCGCGATGTGGACCAGTTCCTGATCGGCCCACGCTACCACAAGCCGTCGAAGCGACACCTCCGCACCGAGGCCGTGGGTATCGTCGAAGGTCTGCCGCATGCCGGACACATCCACTCCGTCTTCCGCGTGCCTCCTGATCGGTGGGCGGACTTCGAGAGCCTGTTCCGTCCTCTGACTGCGGACATCACCGTCAATCCCAAGTGGCTGAACCCTTGGGTTTGGCGGATTGTCGGGGGCACCACTCGCGTCGAACGCCTGACCGACACCGAGGGTTGGCTGTCCTACTCAACCAAGCACTGTACAGACATGAATGCGGCTGATCGCATCATGCTCCTGCCGTTCGACGCCTGATCGACCGGCACACCGCGCATCCCAATCCGCTGTTGCGCCAACGCGGGGAGGGGTGCTCCCGGTTCACCACTGAACTCCGAAGCTCTCACCAGAGGGCAATGGATACCTTTGCCTATTAACGGACGATCCCAACAGCCTCTTGGCTCAAAGCGGAGCGATCATTCGACGGGTCGGGACCATAAGTATGGCGGATATACGCGAGATTTAGTTTCTGGATCAGCGAAGCGAACACCCAGAACGCGCCTGCGAAGGCGACAAAGCCAGCGCTGGCCCAGACGTCCACGGCGGCGTAGCCCCATCCCAGATCAAACAGGCGATCAACCAAGGCGGCAGCGAACCTGAAGAAGAAGAATGCCGCCCAGATCACCACGACCCAGTTCATGAAGCGACGGTTGCGCCGATATAGCGCATGGAGTCGCCGACTTTGGTTTTGGAGATAGGCTGGGTCCTGCTGCATTTCTGAATGATAGGACGGCGGTGCCACAGCCGCCAACCTTTTCGTTCACAACGAGGCGGCGTGTCCCCCATCGTGTCCCCAGCGGCATCAGCAGCCACCAACGCGGTCAATAATGCTGCTAACCTGTTGAAAAGGTGGTGGACGCACTTGGGCTCGAACCAAGGACCCGCTGATTAAGAGTCAGCTGCTCTACCAACTGAGCTATGCGTCCATCCGGGCTTCCGGAGAAGTTCCGACGAATCGTCGGGAGACGCGCATATAGCGGCTGCTCAGCGCGTGAAAAGGGGGTTCTTTGCCTTTTCTAGATCGCGCCCCTCCTGCCCGCGCGGCGGCTCCAGCGCTCCACCATCATCAGCAGGCCTATGCAGATCATGTTGGTCATCATGGAAGATCCGCCATGGCTCATGAAAGGCAGCGGGATGCCCACCACTGGGGCGAGCCCCATCACCATCATCAGGTTGATCGCGACGTAGAAGAAGATCGTCGCGGTCATGCCGCCCGCCAGCAGCTTGGAAAAGCGATCCGGCGCGTTGCGCGCGACGATCAATCCCCAGCGCAGCACGATGCCGAACACCAGCAGGACCAGCAGTCCGCCAAGAAGGCCCCATTCTTCCGCCATGGTGGCGAAGACGAAGTCGGTATGCGGCTCCGGCAGATAATTGAGATGGCTCTGCGATCCTTCGCCAAAGCCCTTGCCGAACATTCCTCCGGAGCCGATCGCGATTTTGGACTGGGTGATGTGATAGCCGGAGCCGAGAGGGTCGCTCTCCGGATCAAGGAATGTGGTGACGCGCCGGCGCTGATAGTCATGCAGTCCGAAGAAGTACGCCAGCGGCGCGACGATCAGCCCGGCGAGGGCCCCTCCAGCGAACCACTTGGCAGGAAGCCCGGCGAAGAACATCACGACCGCTCCCCCGAACGCGATGGCGAGCGCGGTCCCAAGGTCCGGCTGCAGGAGAACGAGCCCCATCGGCAGGCCGATCAGGGCCCCTGCAGGCACCAAAGCGCGCCATGTGCTCGTCATTCCGGCAGGAAGCGAGTGATAGAACCGCGCCAGCGCGACCACGATGGCCGGCTTCATCAGTTCCGACGGCTGAAGCCGAATGGGCCCGACCTCCAGCCATCTTTGGCTGCCCCCGCCGATGGCTCCCATCACCTCGACCGCCAGCAGCAGAAGGAGGATGAGGCAATAGCCGGGAAAGGCTGCGAAGAGGACCAGGTTGGGGGGCAGGCGGGAGATGACGAAGGCCATCGCCAGGAAGACCGCAAAGCGGATCAGGTGTGACGCGGCATAGGGCTGGAACGAGCCGCTCGCCGCCGAATAAAGAACGGCGGAGCCGAAGCAGACCAGCAAGGTCAGCGGCAGCAGGACACGCCAGGGGATACCCTCCAGCCCGGGAGGCAGGATACCCGGCCTCACAGCGCGCCCGTCGGGTTCGGGCGGGGAATCGTGCGTGGCTCGGTCGCAGCAGGTTCTGCGGCCAGCGGCACCTCAGGCTCAGGCCGAGGCGTGATCGCTTCGGTCGCCGCGGCTGCCGGCTGCACCGCAGCGCGCGCTTCGGCATCCACCTCGCGAGACACCGCCGCAAGGTCACGCGGAACTGGGGGCACGTCCACGCCCGCAGCGGCGGCGTAGCGGGCGTAGGACCGGGTGAGCCGCTCCTGCGCCGTGCCGCCCCACTGCTCCTCCAGCGCATGCAACGCCTCCAGCCCCTTTGCCGGGTCGAACAGGAAGGTCATCACATCGCGGGCGATGGGATAGGCAGCGCCCGAGCCGCCGCCATGCTCGATCACCACCGCGCAGGCGTAGCGAGGATTGTCGAAGGGGGCGAAGCAGATGAACAGCCCATGGTCGCGGTACTTCCACGGGCCCGTCTTGCCGCTGGCGACGCTGAGGCTGACGACCTGGGCGGTCCCCGTTTTGCCTGCCATCTTGATCCCGTCGATCGGCAGCCGCGCACGCCCGGCGGTGCCCGGGCCGTTGACCACGTCGCTCATCGCGTTCTGGATCACCTGTACGTGGTCGCCGTGGAAGTTCATCGTATCGAAGCGCGGCCGATCCTGACCCATCAGCAGGCGCGGCATGACCTGATTGCCCGTGGCGAGCCGCGCCGCCATCACCGCCAGCTGCAACGGATTGGCGAGCATATAGCCCTGGCCGATCGTGGCGTTCACCGTGTCGAACGGCTGCCATTGCTGGCCATACTTGTTCAGCTTCCAGGCAGGGTCCGGCACGGTGCCGTAAAACTGGCTGGCGACGGGGAGGGGGAACTCCTGCCCCATGCCGCATCGCTTTGCCATCGGCGCGATCACGTCCATGCCGAGCCGCTGGGCAAAGTGGTAGAAATAGACGTCGCAGGACTGGTAGATGCCCTTGGCCATGTCGACCCGGCCATGCCCTCGGCGGTTCCAGCAGTGGAACACGCGGTTGCCCACGCGCAGCCCGCCGCCGCAGCCGGTCGCCTCGTTCGGGTCCAGCCCTGCTTCAAGGAAGGACATCGCCACCATCGGCTTCACGGTGGAGCCCGGAGGGTAGAGTCCCTTCAGCACCTTGTTGCGCAGCGGCACGCGCTCGTCATCGCTGAGCATGCCGTACTCGACGCGGCCGATCCCGTCAGAGAAGCTGTTGGGATCGAAGCTGGGCATCGAGGCCATGCACATCAGGTCACCCGTCAGGCAGTCGATCACCACCACCGAGCCACTTTCCAGCCCGATCCGGCGTGCAGCATAGTCCTGAAGCGGGCCGTCGATCGTCAGCTGAATGGGCTGCCCTTGCACGTCCTCGCGCGTCTCCAGGTCCCGCACGATCCGTCCCGAGGCGGTGACCTCCACGCGCCGGGCGCCAGGCTGGCCGCGCAGCACCTGCTCGAACTGCTTCTCCAGCCCGTCCTTGCCCAGCTTGAAGCCGGGCGTCATCAGCAGGGGCGTCGGCTCAGCGTCGTATTCCTCGCGATTGGGAGCGCCGACATAGCCGATCAGGTGGCCCACCGACGGGCCCGTCGGATAATAGCGGGAGAAGCCGCGCTGCGGGATCACGCCCGGGAGGTCCGGCAGCCGCACGCTGACTGCAGCAAAGGTGTCGTAGTCCAGCCCGCTCGCCACCGGCACAGCCTGGAAGCCCTGCGAATGCTCGATCCGGTCTCGCAGATCCTCTGTTTCCGCCGGGGAGAAGCGCAGCAGCTGCGTCAGGGTCGACAACGTCGCCGTGGTATTTTCGAGCCGCTCGGGAATGATGTCGATGCGGAAATCGGCTCGGTTGGAGGCGAGGGGGGCGCCATTCCGGTCCAGAATCCAGCCTCGACGCGGCGGGATCAGCGACAGGTTCACCCTGTTGCTCTCCGCCTCCATCTCGTACCGCTCGTTCTCGGCCACGGCGATGTAACCCATGCGCGTGGCGAGCAGCAGGCCGACCCCGCCCTGGACTGCACCCAACACGAAAGTGCGGCGGTCGAAGCTCTGCGACAGCAAGGATGAGGTGAACCGATGGCGCATGACGCGTCAGCCCAATCGGCGCACGCGCATCAGGCGCAGACGGTCAAGCATCGCAACCATGCGAGAAATAATGGGAAACAGCACGATGGAGAGCAATAGCTGCGGCAGGAGAACCTTGAACTGAACCGCAGTCAGTGCCGCGCCGGACAGCAGCGCCGCCGCCCCCAGATAGAACAGCATGAAGGCACAGGCAGCCAGCCAATCGAGCAGGAAGCTCCGCCAGGGGAAGCGCATCTCCACCAGTTCCACCACCAGCAGCGTCAGCGAGAACAGCAGGATGCCGCTGCCGAGCGGCTGACCGGAGAACAGATCGTCGAACAGGCCCAGCGGCAACCCGGCCCAGAGCGGCAGCAGGCCCGGCCGCACGAAGCGCCAGGCCAGCAGCATGAGGAAGCCGAAGGGCGGCAGCACCGGGGCAGGGGCGATCACGGGCAGCCAGGGGGTGAGGGAGCCCAGCATGATCGAGACCCACGGCACGCCGTAAACCAGCAGCGCCGAATGGGTGCGGTTGATACGCTTGCCGAAGGGGTCGCTGCGAGAGCGCGGGTTTAGCCGCTCCATCAGTCGGACGCTATTGCGGGCGTGGCCGACGGGTCCGCTGCCGTTGCGGATTGCTCCTGTTCCGCGATCTGCTCCTCCGCCTCCGCGATGCTGGGCGCCTGGATGACGGCGATGGCGGCCGGCTGCCAGACGGGCTCCACCAGCACCACATCTGTTGCGGCCGGATTGCTCAGCAATTGGGCGATCGCGCCGTCCTTCGTGATCTCCGTCGCCAGTGCGACCGCCACGCCCGGACGGAACAGCCCGCCCGCACCTGAGGTGACGAAGACGTCACCCGGCTTGATCGGGTTGATGCCGAGGTTGATCAGGCGCAGCCGCAGCGATCCATCGGCGCGGCCTTCCGCGAAGGCGACCACATCATCGGTCGCGCGGCGCACCGGCACCATGCTCTCACTGTCGGTCAGCAGCAGCACGCGGGAGCTGCGCTGGCCCACCTCCAGCACACGTCCGATGAGGCCGAGCGGAGAGCTGACCGGCATGCCGGGGCGCACGCCGTCGCGGCGCCCGACGGAGATATAGGCGAAGCGTCGGGCGCCGGAGGAGGTGGAGCCGATCAGTCGCGCAACGGCAACCGGCTTCGTCTCACCCTCCGCCAGGTTGAGCACCGCCTTGAGCCGGGCATTCTCCCGCTCCAGCGCCTCGGCCTCCGCCAGCTTGACGCGGGCGATCCGCACCTCGCGCTCCAGCTCGGCATTGCGGCTGCCAGCCCGATAATAGCCGGCGATCGCCTCGAAGACGTTCTGGCTGCCAACCCTTCCGGCCGCCCCCACTTCGCCCGCTGGGGAGGCGAGGTCGGCCGCCATGCTGCGGAGGCCGGCGAAGGTTTCCGGCCGCAGCAGCGAGATGATGAGCAGCGCCGCGCCCAGGAACGCGCCAAAGCCCGCGACCAGGTAGCCGGTGAAGACTCCCAGACGCGCCCTCTTGTTCGCTCCCGAAAGGCGGCTTGCCGGCAGCGCCATGACCGCCCGTACTCCTTATCGTCGCCTCACCTCCGACCGGCCTCAGGCCGTCATCAAAACGCCACGATAGAGTGGATCCTCCATCGCGCGACCGGTCCCGAGCGCGACGCAGGACAGCGGGTCTTCCGCGATGGAGACCGGCAGGCCCGTCTCGTCACGCAGGTGATCGTCGAGCCCCTGGATCAGCGCGCCGCCGCCGGTGAGGACAATGCCCTGGTCGACGATGTCCGCCGCCAGCTCCGGCGCCGTGTTCTCCAGCGCGATGCGCACGCCTTCCACGATGGCCCCGATCGGCTCGCTCAACGCCTCGGCGATGTTCGCCTGATTGATGGTGATCTCCTTGGGCACGCCGTTGACGAGATCGCGCCCCTTGATCGTGATGGCCTCGCCGATCCCGTCTTCCGGGATCATGGCAATGCCGTAATTCTGCTTGATCCGCTCTGCCGTCGCCTCACCGATCAGCAGGTTGTGGTGACGGCGGACATAGGAGACGATCGCCTCGTCCATCTTGTCGCCGCCGGTGCGAACGCTGGTGGTGTAGGCAAGGCCGCGAAGGGACAGCACCGCCACTTCGGTCGTGCCGCCGCCAATGTCCACCACCATCGAACCCACAGGCTCCGTCACCGGCATCCCTGCGCCGATCGCCGCCGCCATCGGCTCCAGGATCAGGAATACCTCGGAAGCGCCCGCATTGCTGGCCGCATCCCGGATCGCGCGCCGCTCCACGGAGGTCGAGCCGCTGGGCACGCAGATCACGATCTCGGGGTAGCGGAACAGGCTCTTCTTCCCGTGCACCTTGCGGATGAAGTGCTTGATCATCTCTTCGGCGATCTCGATGTCCGCGATCACGCCGTCGCGCAGCGGGCGGATCGCCTCAATGCTGTCCGGCGTCTTGCCCATCATCAGCTTGGCGTCGTCGCCCACGGCCTTCACGCGCTTCACCCCGTTCAGGGTCTCGATGGCGACGACGGACGGCTCGTTGAGCACAACGCCGCGATCCTGCACATAGACCAGCGTATTCGCGGTCCCCAGGTCGATCGCCATGTTCTGGGAGCCGAACTTGAAGAGCTTGCTGAAGTAGGAACCCATTGAACATCCGTATGCTGCGGGTGGAAGAGGAGCGGCGGGCGTGCCCCGTGCCGCGCGGCGCGAGGTCGCGGCTCCTTAACGCGAAGCTTTGGCAAAGGCCAAAATTTTGTGTCGATAGTGGGACAGTTTTGCAGCCACGGCCTCGAAAAGCCGCCAGCGGGGCGTTACCATCGCCGCCATGCCCGCCATCCGCCGCCTTCCGGAAACGCTGATCAACCGCATCGCCGCGGGCGAGGTGGTGGAGCGCCCCGCCTCCGCGCTGAAGGAGCTGGTCGAGAACGCGATCGATTCCGGCGCGAGCCGCATCGCGGTGGCGATCAGCGAAGGCGGCCTCGCCCGGATCGAGGTGACGGATGATGGCTGCGGCATGTCGCCAGAGGAGATGGCGCTTGCGCTCGAACGGCATGCCACCTCCAAGCTGCCGGAGGAGCTGGTGGGGGATGGCGCGCTGGAGCAGGTCGTCACCCTGGGCTTCCGAGGCGAAGCGCTTCCTTCCATCGCCAGTGTCGCTCGCCTGCGGCTGGAGAGCCGCCCCGCCGGCACCATGCAAGGCTGGCGGCGCGTGGTGGATCACGGCGCGCTGGTGGAAGATGGACCCTGCGCCATTCCGCCCGGCACCCGCGTCACGGTGGAGAACCTCTTCGCCCGCGTGCCTGCCCGGCGGAAGTTCCTGCGCAGCCCCCGCAGTGAATATGCCGCCTGCCTCGACACCGTCCGCCGCCTCGCCATGGCGCGGCCCGACATCGGCTTCTCCCTCGATCATGGCGACCGGCGCGTCTTCTTCCTTCAAACAGATGAGGCGCTGCCGACCCGTGTCGCCCAGCTGATCGATCGCTCGCTGGCCGAGAACAGTGTTGCGGTGGAGGTAGAGCGCGGCTCCTTCACCCTCACCGGGATCGCTGGCCTGCCGACCTACAACCGCGGCATCGCGGATCACCAGTATCTGTTCGTCAACGGCCGCCCCGTGAAGGACCGGTTGCTCTCCGGGGCGGTGCGCGGAGCCTATGCGGACATGCTGGCGCGGGACCGTCACGCCGTGCTCGCGCTGTTCCTGCAGCTTCCGCCGGAGGAGGTGGACGTCAACGTTCACCCCGCCAAGACGGAGGTCCGCTTCCGCGAAGCAGCGGCCGTGCGCGGCTTCATCGTCTCGGCGCTGAGGCAGGCTCTCGCCACCGGCGATCGCCGCAGCGCGCAAGCGCCCTCTGCCGAGGCAATGGCACGCTGGCAGGCGGAACCCGTCTCCCCGCCACCGCTCTTCACCCCACCGGCACCAAGCTGGAGCGCATCGGTTCAGGAGCCCACCCCAAGCTGGCGAGGCTTTGACCCGCTGGTGCTGGACCCGCCGCAGGGCAGGGCGGAGATCGCCTCAGAGTCTGCCCCGGCTGAACCTGCTGCATACCCGCTAGGGATCGCGCGCGGGCAGGTGGCGAACACCTATATCGTCGCCGAAGCGGCCGACGGCCTCGTCCTGGTGGACCAGCACGCCGCGCATGAGCGCCTCGTCCTCGAACGCCTCCGCGCAGCCGGTGCGGGCGAGAAGGTCGCCGCCAGCCAGCCCTTGCTCATCCCCGAGGTCGTGGAGCTTGAAGAGCTCGCCTGTGACCGGCTCGAAGAACAGGCCGACGCGTTCGCCACTCTCGGCCTCGTCATCGAGCGGTTCGGCCCCGCCGCCATGCTGGTGCGCGCCATGCCTGGAGCGCTCGCCAAGGCCGATGCGGAGGCGCTGCTGCGCGATCTGGCCGACGATCTGGCACAGCACGGCCAAAGCCTCCTGCTGGGCGAGAAGATCGAGCATGTGCTGGCGACCATGGCCTGCCACGGCTCCGTTCGTGCGGGCCGCACGCTCTCCGTGGCCGAGATGAATGCCCTGCTGCGCGAGATGGAGCGCACACCCCGGTCCGGCCAGTGCAATCACGGCCGCCCCACCTGGGTGAAGCTCTCCACCGCCGAGGTCGAAAAACTGTTCGGAAGGCACTGATGCGCAAGATCCTCCCCCTCCTGTCCCTCGCAATCCTATCCGCGTGCGCGGAGGAACCTTCACCAGAGGAGCAGGCTGTCGAGGCCGCAACACGAAACGCGCTGGTGGAGAAGGGCAACGCAACGCTCCCTCCGCTGGAACTCGTCGAGCCGCAGCCGATCCAATATCCTGACATAGAGCGGCACGACCTGTTCGGTGCCGGGTGCAACTTTGCGCCGGGCACCAGCGTCGGCACGCGCGTCATCGCCCGGCCGGTCGACGCCTACATGAAGATCGATGGAGAGATGGTGCGCTTCGCCGCTGACTCAGGCGCACGTGAACTGCCGCTCGGCACCCGCTCCCGCTATCTCGGCCGCGCGCACGAATTGCAGCTGGAGCTGAGCGGGGAGGGCACCCAATCCGGCAGCGAGACGGTCGACTATCAAGGCATTGTCACTCTGCGCGACGAACATGGCCGCATCGTCTACCGGGCGAGCGGCCTTGCCCAGTGCGGCAGCTGATCGATCAGTGCAGCCGGGCGCGGAAGCTCGGCATCCTGCCGTTGACATCAAGCTCCGGAATGGTGCGGTAGCGCGCCAGCACCAGGCTGAAGAGACCGAACATCAGCAGGCCGATCGCCACCAGCGTGAAGGCCAACCCATCATCGCTGAGCGTGGCAATCGCCCCCCCCAGCGTCACCACCTCGTTCGTATTGCCGAACCAGGCGGATTGCACCAGCGCCCAGCCAATGATCGCGAAGACCACGCCCCGCGCGACATAGCCAGCGCCGCCCAGCCAGCGCGTTGCGGCAGGCGCGCCGCGGCTGATGCGGTTCATGAACTCGCCGGTCAGTCCTTTCTTTGCCTGGAACACAGCGGCGGCAAAAAAGGCGAGGCCCAGCAGCCCCAGCACGACATTGCCGAACTCGAACGACAGGACGCCCGCGGCCGCTTCCTGGGCTCGTCCGCCCTCGCTGCCTCCGCCGCCCTGGCTGGTGGCAAGCTGGAACGCACTCCAGGCGAGCAGCAGGTGGCCCGCCGCGCTGCCCGCATGGCCCGCCCGCTGCGCGATCCCGGTCTTGTCGGTGCCATGATGCTCAATGTCGAACACAGTCGAAGAGAGGCGGAACAGCGCATAGCCGACGAGGCCGATCACCAGCAGCCACAGGATCGCCGTGCCCGCAGGCACATCCTCTACAGCCTGAAACACGCCTTGCGCGCCGTCTCTGATCCGCTCCCGGCTGGTCAGCGCGATCAGGCCCAGCAGCGTGTAGAGAACGGCTCTGGCCACATAGCCGAGCCGCACGAGCCAGCGAAACTTCTCCGATGTGTCGACCATCGTCTCCCCCGTTTTGCTTGAGCGCCTAACGGGCGAGTTGGCGGATCGTGCCACATCAGGGGCGCTCCGAGGGCGGCGAGGGAGAGGACGCTAGCGCAGGCGCTTCGCGATCGGCTGCCCTTGCGCGTTGCGCTTCAACTCGAAACGACCGCTCGCACGGATCAGGTCGGACAAGCGCCTGAACCCATGATTGCGCACGTCGAAGCTGGAGCGGTTGCCCGCAATCTGCCCAATCTCCTGCAGCCGCGCGAAGCCTTCGTCGTCGCGGCTCGCCGCTTTCCATGCAGCGCCCAGCAAATCGATGACCTCGCTGTCGATCGCCGGGGAGGCCGTCTTCCCCGTGTCCCCTTCGGTTGCCGGAGCGGGAGCCTTTCCGCTCTTCGGGGCAGGTGAGGAGGATGCGGCAGCCGTTCCCAGGAAGGCAGGGGCGGCGGTGCCGGTTCGCTCATCCTCCTGCGCCTCGGTGCGGATCAGCTGATCGACGTCGATGTAGCGCGTGCAGGCGGTCCTGAACGCCTCGGGTGCCTTGCCGCTGCCGAAGCCGTAGACGATCAGCCCGTCCTGCCTCAGCCGGGTGACCAGCGGCGTGAAGTCGCTGTCGCTGCTCATGATGCCGAAGCCATCCACCTTGCCCGCATAGAGCAGGTCGATCGCGTCGATCGTCATCGCCATGTCCGTCGCGTTCTTTCCCTTGGTCAGGTCGAACTGCTGCACCGGCTGAAGGCCGTAGCGATGCGTGTGCTTGTTCCAGTTGGCGAGGGCCGGCTTCGCCCAGTTGCCGTAGGCGCGGCGGATGTTCACCTGGCCCAGCTCGGCCAGCACCGTCAGAACCGGGTCGATGCCCGCATGGCTGGCATTGTCCGCGTCGATCAGCAGGGCGATGTTCTTGAGTTCAGCTTCAGCCATGCCCGTTCACATGGCGGGGCCGAAACGCCGCCGCAAGCCCGCGCGCAAGTCTATCGGCGATTAGATGACGCGCTCGACCAGCCCGAGCTTCACCGCTTCCTCCGCATCGATATACCAGTTGGAGGTTGCGCGCTTCACCACCTCGTCCAGCGAGAGGTTCGAGCCGCGCACCAGCTCCGCAAACCCTTCGTTCTGGATGGCGATGGAGGTCTGCAGCTCATTCAGCTTCGCCTGCACGGACGCGATGCAGGTGGTGAGGGGGCCGTTCAGCTGAAGCGAGCAGGACATCAGCCGCTCATGAATCATCAGCCGCGTGCCCCGAGTGAGATATCGGTTCTGGCGGGTGAAGAAGCTCATGAAGGTCGTGCCGGCGGAATAGATGGCCGCCTTGCCAAGGAAGACGATCCGCCGCGCGGGGTAGACATCGCTGTTGAAGCGCACGTCCTCGCCCATCAGGCGGGCCACTTCCGGGTCTCCGCCCAAGGTCGACAGCTCGACGACGCACAGGCCCTCCTCAGGGCATCGGTTCAGCTGTTCACGGAAGGTACCGTACATCGCCTGGTCCACAGTGCCCGACAGAACGATGCCCGGCATCTTGAAGTCACGTGGCTGGAGCTTGGCTTCGGTCACGGTTGGTCCCGATTCGTGAGGGAAGGTGGAGCGGCTACAACCCTGCACAACCCTCGCAAGTTCCCCGCTCAATCATCTGACTCCATGTGAAAACTGACGTTTGTTTGAAAGCCCCTTTCTGGATCATGCACTCGGTCGGCCGATGGCTCGGTTCCTGGGAACGGGGGTCTGCGCGCGGTGTTGGGAATGTGGGTGACGCCGGCGGCGGCGTTATCACCCCAAGTGCCATACCGCTCCTGTAAGGGTCGTCTTCAGATGAACAATTCCGTGCCGGGCCAAGTCTTGCGACCGGCATTCCCCATCCGGCAAAAACTCCTGACAAACTCGCTGCTCGTGAAGAACGAGGGGACGCGCGCCTTGCAGATCATCGGCGACGTGATGGGGGATGGCGAAAGGGTCCTGCCGGGGTGCTCCTTCGAGATTGACATCGCCAGGTTTGAAGGGCCCGTCGAACTGACATTCTACGATGGTGGCATTCAGGTCGATGCCGTGAGTGCAGACCGGCAGCCCTGCGAGGTTGATCTCGACATCGGCGCGCTTACCGAAAAGCTCGCATGAATTGATGTGGGGGCGGGGCAGCGCTCCCGGCCCCATTGAGTCCAGACCTGCGGAGGCATTTGCATCTTCTTAACCATGTGCCGCCACCAAGGGCGCATGGACCTGATCGCCAGCTATAACACCGCCATCGACACGATCGCCGCTTTCGCGGACATGCCCCGGCCGCTGCTGCATGTGCATGCCGGGATGATCATCTATCTCGGCGCTCAGCTTTTTCTGGGGACTCGGCGCGGGTCCCTGGTCGCGGTGCTCCTCACGGTCTCCCTCGCCGTAATGCACGAGGTGATGAACCGGCTGTTCCACGGCAGCTGGCGGTGGGAGGACACCAGCAAGGACCTTGTCCTGACGATGTTCTGGCCCACCATGTGCTACGCCGTCAGCCGCTTCCGCCGCTGGCGCTGGGCCCGCCGCGCCCAGTCTGCCGCACTGGAGCAGCCGAGGTCGCTGGCAGCGATGGCCTACAGCTGAAGGGCAGGGCGCACCCTACGCTTCACGTCGCGCGGCTCGGCAAGACGGCAGCCAGTCCCCCGTGGACCACCCCGCGCACGCGCTGGCTGTGCAGGCAAAGCGCGCCCGCCAAGCCGATTGCCGCACCGATGATGGTGTCGATCAGCCGCGCCTCCATCAGCAGGTTGATGCTCGCGGCGCCGGGGCTGCTGGTTTCCGCCAGCAGGATCGTCAGCGGCGTGATGAAGATCGCGGCGAAAGCGTAGTGCCGCACCACCGCGGTCTCGATCAGGAAAGTGAGGATCGCGACTGCCACAACGATCGCCCAGATATCGGTCAGGAGCGGCACCAGCAGCCAGGTGACGCCGATGCCGATGATCGTGCCGAGGATGCGGTGCACATGCCGGCTCCACGACACCCGCAGCGTCACGCCCTGCAGCACAGCAAGGCAACTCACCGGCACCCAATAGGCCTTCTCCAGCCCCAGCACCTCCGCCAGTGCCAGTGACAGGCCAACGAACAGCCCGGTCAGAAGCGAATCGACCAGCGCCATCTCCAGCCCCTCGCGGCTGAGCGATGGCGGCTCCACCGGCGCACGGCGGCGGAGCAGCCAGGCGCTGTAGGCCACCGCGACAAGGCAGGCCCAGATGCAGCCCATCACGAAGAAGCCCAGGTTCAGCACCGCACCTTCCGCATGCACAGGTGAAAAGGCGGCGATCGAGGCTGTCATCACCATGAAGAGCGGCCCCGGCGGCACCAGCGACTGGCTCTTGCAGAACAGCATCGCAGCCGCGGCAAGGCAGGCGATCAGCCCGATCGCCGCGCCCGGCACGAAATTGCCGGCCACGCCCACGGCATAGCTCGCCACCATGCCGAAGGCGCAGGCCATGATGACCGGGATTCGATGATGCAGCCGCGTGGCGGGAAGGTAGAGGAAGGACAGGCCGGCGACAGCACCCAGCGAACCGGCTTGCGGCATGCCTGCATAGGCGCCGGCCGCCAGCGGCACCCCGCTCGCCAGTGCTGCGGCGAAGGGCAGCTGCCAGGGCCGGTCGCTCCGCTGAAGCACGAACAGCGCGGCCACCTCGCGGCGCGCTGCCGTCCAAAGGTGCTGCGCCCGCTCCTCACCCATCGTCAGGATCGCCCGCCCATGCTCGGGAACCTGGCCACGCCCCCGCGCTGGCGATCCGTTCCCGACATCGGGCTCAAGCCGGCTCGAACCGCCCGCTCGCCTCGTCCAGCAGATGCAGCACCCCGTCGGAGATCGCGAAGAAGGCCCCGCGCAGCCGCAGGCTTCCGCGCCGCTCCTTCTCCTGAACGCAAGGGAAGGTGCGAAGGTTCGTAAGGCTGACCTTCACCGCCGCCTGCTCCATCGCGCGCGCTGCCTCGCGCCCCTCGGTGCCCAACTCGCGCGCGATCGGCTCGCGCACATCGTCTAGCATCGCGATCCAGTCGGCCACGAAGCCGCCATGGCCCGGCTCCTCGCCATGCAGGTTCTGCGTCAGCGCCGCATGGCAGCCGCCGCACATGCCGTGGCCCATCACCACGATCTCGCGCACCTTGAGGAACTGCACCGCGAATTCCAGCGCGGCCGAAACGCCGTGCTGGCCAGGCGTCGTCTCGTAGGGCGGCACCAAAGCGGCAACATTGCGCACCACGAAGATCTCGCCCGGCGACACGTCGAAGATCTGCGCCGGGTCGACGCGGCTGTCGGAGCAGGCGATCACCATCACCTGCGGCTGCTGTCCCTCGCGCAGCTCGGCCCAGCGGGCGCGCTCCGGCTTCCATCCGGTTTCGCGGAAGCGGCGGTATCCCGCCAGCAGCTCTGCCAGTTCGGTCGAAGGCTCGATCATGAAGCGCGCCATGCCTCGCGCCATTGCCACTGGCAAGCCGGTTGCCTAAGTGCAGGGATCATGAACGACCTCTCCGCCGCTCCGCAGCCCGCTCCCACCGAACGTCGGCGCAAGCCGGACTGGATCCGTGTCAAGGCGCCGGTCAGCAAGACCTATCATGAAACCCGCGCCCTGATGCGGGAGCTGAACCTCAATACCGTTTGCGAGGAAGCGGCCTGCCCCAATATCGGGGAGTGCTGGACCAAGAAGCACGCGACCGTGATGATCCTGGGCGACGTCTGCACGCGCGCCTGCGCCTTCTGCAACGTCAAGACCGGCATGCCGCGCATCGTCGATCCGCTGGAGCCGGAGCATGTCGCCGCCGCTGCCGCCCGCCTCGGGCTGGAGCACATCGTCGTCACCAGCGTAGACCGGGATGACTTGCCAGACGGCGGCGCGTCCCAGTTCGTGAAGGTGATCGAGGCGCTGCGGCGGGAGACGCCCGGCACCACGATCGAAATCCTGACGCCCGATTTCCGCAACAAGATGCGCCCGGCGGTGGAGGCGATCGTCGCCGCTGGGCCGGACGTCTACAACCACAACCTCGAGACCGTGCCGCGGCTTTACCCGACCATCCGCCCCGGCGCGCGCTACTACGCTTCGCTCCGCCTGCTGGAGGAGGTGAAGCGGCATGATCCGATGATCTTCACCAAGTCCGGCCTGATGATGGGCTTGGGCGAGCAGCGGCTCGAAGTGCACCAGGTGATGGACGACATGCGCTGCGCCGATGTCGACTTCATCACGCTCGGCCAATACCTCCAGCCGACGCCGAAGCACGCGAAGGTGGAGGAGTTCGTCAGCCCGCAGGCCTTCGGCGCCTATGGCGCCATCGCCCGGGCGAAGGGCTTCCTGCAGGTCGCCGCAAGCCCGCTCACCCGCTCATCCTATCACGCGGGCGACGATTTTGCGCAGATGCGGGCCGCGCGCGAGGCCAGGCTGGCGAAGCAGGGGCTTGGCCAGCTGGTGGCGGCGGGGACGCAGCCCGCCTGATGCCCGGTATTCGAGAGACCCGCCAGCTGCCCTATTCGGCAGCGCAGATGTTCGACTTGGTCGCGGATGTTGGTCGCTACCCGGAATTCCTCCCGTGGGTGGTCGCGACCCGCGTCCGCTCCGATGACGGGACGGAGATGGTCGCGGACATGCTCGTCGGCTTCAAGGCGCTGCGCGAGAAGTTCACCAGCCGGGTGCACAAGGAACGGCCGCACCATCTGCGCGTGCAATATGTCGACGGCCCCTTGCGGGATCTCGACAATAGCTGGACCTTCAAGGACCTGCCGGATGGCGGCTGCGAGATCGACTTCTGCGTCGATTTCACCTTCAAGAACAAGATGTTCGAGATGCTGGCCGGTCAATATTTCGACCGCGCCTTCCGCAAGATGGTCGCCGCGTTCGAAACCCGCGCGGATGAGCTTTACGCGGGCGACAGCTCCGCTGCATCCAGCCCCTCCTGAACGCGCCGGCGACCTGAACCGTCCGCGGTTTGAGGGCCGGCGGCGAAAACCTTCTACAATGAGGGCATAGATCTCGCCGCCACCCTCGCCGGATGGAGTTTGCCCGCATGCCCATCGGTTCGACGACCGGCTTTCCACCGCCTCCCTTCGCCAAAGCTGCTCCTGAGGGCGCTCGCACCGGGGAGGGCGGGGCCACCGCTGACGGGCCTGTGGTGAGCGGCAGGACCTTGCCCCTGCCAGAGACTGCGGCTCGCCTCGTTCCCGGCAAGATGCTGTCGCCGAACAATATCGCCCAACTCGTGAACATGCATGCCGCAGCGGTCCTGCCGGGAGCGCAAACCGCCTCCACACCGCACCAGGTGCTGGAGCAGACGATCAAGCGTCTGAGCGCTCAAATCCCGGAAGGCGCGGACCCTGCTTCAGGCAAGGCACCCGCCGCGCAGGCAGAGGAGACTCTACGCGCCACCACAGGTGCCAACAGGGCTGCGGGTGGTGACGGAGCTTCAGCAGGCCCGGACGGCGGCAAGCCCGCGCCGGATCAGCCCGCTCCAAATCCGGCCTCGCTCCTGTTCGGTCAGCTCCCATCCCGGAGAGAGAACCTTGAGTCCACTGCTGGGATAGCCTCGGAACTGGCGAAGAAGGTGGTCCACCCCAGCGCGGCTGAGAAGGAGCCGCTGCGCCTCACGGCCTACCCTCTTGCCGTTTCCGTCGGGAACTGGCCGATCAAGGCGGGGAGCATCGTGCTGGCCTTGGTGGCGTTTCTCGGATTCCTCTACTTCCACTAGCGACGGCACGCTCGGCTTGCGCGTCGATCATCCGACGGCCTGAGCGTCCCGCTTCATCGCAGCAAAGGTCCTCTGAGCAACTGCGGCAGCCGCAGGACCTAAGGCAGCAACAGCTCCAGCGCGCACAGCGTCGCCTCGCGCCGTACTCCCGCGCGGTCGAGATCGGCGAAATGCCTGGTTTCCGCCTCGGGCTTTCCTTCACCGCGAACCGCGCGTGCGAACACCACGGTGCCGACCGGCTTGGTGTGGGTACCGCCGCCCGGCCCGGCGATGCCGCTGATCGCCACCGCAATATCCGCCTTGCTGCGCGCCAGCGCCCCTTGCGCCATCGCATAGACACAAGCGATCGAAACCGCGCCGAAGGCGTCGATGATGTCGCCTGACACGCCCAGCATCTCCTGCTTGGCGCCGTTCGAATAGGTGACGAAGCCGCGATCCAGCACGGCGGAAGATCCGGCGATCTCGGTCAGCGCGGCAGCCACCAGTCCACCCGTGCAGCTTTCCGCCAAGGCGATCGTCCGCCCGATCGCGGCGTTCTCCTCCACTACGCGGCGGGCGAGGGCGACGATATCGCCCGGTAGGAGGGACTGTTCGTCCTGTGTGCTCATGTCGGGCGCGCCGGGCAGACGACCGGCGCCTTGTCGGCGAACAGGCCCGCCGCTGCGCCGATCAGAGTCCCGGCCACTTCAGGCTCGATGGGGGCAATGGCCTCCATCACCCGCTCGATATTGCCGCATTCGGCCACCGGAATCTTGGCGGAAACTTCCTGCACGATGAGAGCGTCCACCAGCGGGCGCACGTTCTGGTCCGGCAGGTCGGCAACCGTTGCGATCACCTGCGCAGCCTGCGTGTTCGCCGCCTGGCCCCTGACCATCTTGAGCAGGCCAGCTTTCGCCTTGGGCCACACGCGGCTCTGCATCCCGGCATAACGCTGGGCGAGGGCGCCGGCATCCCGGGCCAACCAGCCGCCCTGCGACAGCTCGGCCCCGCAGGTCAGCTGCATGCTCCGCACGACGCTCGGCACGGCGTAGATTGCCATGGCGCTGACCTCATCCTCCCCAACGCAGGCCTGCTGTGCCGCGGCAAGCTGCGGTTGGACGAGAAGGGCGGTTGCGCCCGCGAGGGCGAGAAGGGTGCGATTGCGCATCAAGAGGGGGTCCTTTCCACGGGAACGAGCGTGGCCACCGCTTGTGCCGCGATCCCTTCGCCGCGGCCGGTAAAGCCAAGGCCCTCGGTCGTAGTCGCCTTCACATTAACGGCCTCTATCCCGACCCTTAGCAGCTCTGCAAGCCGCTGCCGCATCGCGTCCCGATGCGGGCCGATCTTCGGCGCCTCGCAGATCAGTGTCAGGTCCACATTGCCGATGGCGAAACCCCGCTCCGCCGCCAGCGTTACCGCATGCTCGACAAAGCGGCTTGAGGGTGCCCCACGCCATTGCGGGTCGCTCGGCGGAAAGTGCTGGCCGATGTCCCCTGCCGCGCATGCGCCAAGGATGGCATCGACCACAGCGTGCAGGCCCACATCGGCGTCGCTGTGGCCGAGAAGGCCGCGCTCATGCTCGATGCGGATGCCGCAAAGCCAAAGCTCCTCGCCCGCGGCCAGCCGATGGACGTCAAAGCCGGTGCCGCTGCGGGGTGATAGGGGTGGCGGCATGGATCGTTTACTTTCTAAACTATCGGCGAAATCGGCGGCGAAGGTGAGCTTCCGCAGCCGCTCATCCCCTCCCACCAATGCCACCGGAAGGCCCGCCGCGCGCGCCACTTGGGCGTCATCACTCGCATTTGCATCACCGTTCCAAGCCCGATGCGCGGCCAATATGGACTGGAAGCGGAAGGCTTGCGGGGTCTGTACACGGCGAAGCAAATCGCGATTTGCGCTGCCTGCCATCAGCCCGTCCTCGGCCACGGCAAGGCTGTCCACAACCGGGAGAACAGGGATTGCTGCGGGGTGATCGACCAACGCAGCCAGCAGCCGCTCCACTACCTCAGCAGGACAATCGGGTCGAGCCGCATCATGGATCAGCACGAAGTCAGGCGCATGTTCCTCCAGCACTTCCAGCGCCGCCCTGACGGACTGCTGCCGGGTCGCGCCTCCGGTGACGAGGGTCACGTCCGGCACCCCGGCAAGGCACTCGCCCGCAAGCTCCCGCGCCCCTTCAGGGACCGCCACCACCACCCGAGCTGGTCCGGCGTGCAGCAACGCCTCAACTGCGACCCGGAGGACAGTACGACCCTGATAGCGAGCGAACTGCTTCGGCACAGGCTGGCCAGCGCGCAGCCCCTGGCCTGCGGCGACGATCACCGCTGCAAAGCGCGGCCGATCCAAAGAGGGAAGGGTGGCCATGACGCGGCCGGCGGCTAGCGACTTGCGGCTACGGCTGCAATCCACTATGTGGCTGCCTGCCTTTTAGGCACATTCCACACATCATGACGACGCTCCCCACTCCTCTGGCGCTGAAGCCGATCGACATCGGTCCTGTGCGGATCGACTGCCCCGTCGTGCTCGCGCCGATGACGGGTGTGACGGACATGCCGTTCCGCACGCTCGTGCGCCGCTACGGCTCCGGCCTGAACGTCACCGAGATGATCGCCAGCCCGGCAATGATCCGGGAGACGCGGCAGTCGCTGCAGAAGGCGGCATGGGATGCGACGGAAGAGCCTGTCTCGCTCCAGCTCGCCGGCTGCTCGCCTACGGAGATGTCGGAGGCGGCGAAGCTGAACGAAGATCGCGGCGCGGCGATCATCGACATCAACATGGGCTGCCCGGTGAAGAAGGTGGTCAATGGCGATGCCGGCAGCGCCCTGATGCGCGACCTGCCGCTCGCCGCCAGCCTGATCGAGGCGACAGTGAAGGCCGTCAGCGTCCCTGTCACAGTCAAGATGCGGATGGGGTGGGATCATTCCAGCCTCAACGCGCCGGAACTGGCTCACATTGCCGAGGACCTCGGAGCTAAGCTCATCACGGTCCACGGCCGCACCCGCAACCAGATGTACAAGGGCAGCGCCGACTGGGCCTTCGTCCGCACGGTGAAGGAAGCGGTCAGCCTGCCCGTCATCGTCAATGGCGACATCTGCGGCATCGAGGATGCGGCAGAGGCGCTGCGCCAGTCCGGCGCCGACGGCGTGATGATCGGCCGCGGGGCATATGGGAAGCCATGGCTGCTCGGCGAGGTGATGCACTGGTGGCGCACCGGCGAACGACGGCCGAGTCCGGAAATCGACGAGCAGTTCGCGCTGCTGATCGAGCACTACCGCGCCATGCTGGACCATTATGGCGAAGACGTGGGGGTGAAGATCGCCCGCAAGCATCTCGGCTGGTACACCAAGGGCCTGCCCGGCTCGGCCGAGTTCCGCAACAAGGCCAACTTCATCGACAACCCTGCACAAGTGCTGGGCGAGATCGAGCGCTTTTACGATCCGTTCCTGCGGCGACAGGCGGCGTGAGAACGCGGGCGTGAGCGACGGGGCCGGCGGGCTGCCGGGCCCGCGCGATCAGATTTCCGGCCTTACCTTTGCGCTGCTGCTGGTGGCGCCGGACCTCAGGATTCAGGAGGTGAATCCTGCCGCCGAAAACCTGATTGGGCAGAGCGCCAGGCGTCTGGTCGGACGCAGTTTGCCAGAAGTGATTGGCTTTACCGAGGATCGCATTCGCGATCGTCTGCTGGCCGACGATTCCCAGCTCGTCGCTCGAGGCCTGGCGATTGAGCTGGAGGGCAAAGCGGTCGCGGTCGACATGACCATCTCCCCGCTGGCGAACCATCCCGGCTGGCGCGTGGTCAGCTTGTCCGATGCGGGGCAGGGGGAGCGTGCTTCGGAAGAGGATCGGGACCGCGGCCTCCGCGGCCCGGCGGTACTTGCGCACGAGATCAAGAACCCGCTAGCCGCCATTCGCGGCGCGGCGCAGCTCGTGGCTCGCAAACTGGCGCCGGACGATCGTTCGCTGACGGCCTTGATCACGGACGAGGTGGACCGGATTGCCCAGCTCATCGACCGGATGCAGCGCCTGGGCCGCGCCCGCGCCGAACCGGTCGGTCCGCTAAACCTGCACGCCGCGGTCCGCCGCGCTTGCGACACAGTGCAAGCCGCCAGTGAGGCCCATGTTCCGCTGCGCGAGGAGTTCGACCCTTCGCTGCCGCCGGTCCTCGCCAACGAAGGGGCGCTGGTGCAGGTGCTGATCAACCTCATCACCAACGCGCAGGATGCCTGCCGAACCGCTCGCGCGCCGGAGATCATCATCCGGACCCGCTTCGTCAGCGCGCTGGTGATGAACGTCATCCGCCTTGGCCGGCCGATCAAGCTGCCGATCGAGGTGCAGGTCAGCGATAACGGCCCCGGCATAGACCCGGCGCTGCGCGACCACATCTTCGAACCCTTCGTGTCGAGCAAGAAGAACGGGCAGGGGCTCGGCCTCGCTCTGGTGCACAAGCTGGTGCGGGACATGGACGGGCGCATCACTCACGAACGCGATGAGGCGGCGGGCTGGACGCACTTCCGCGTCCACCTCCCGATGGCCCGCTAGGAAGAGGAACGATCATGCCAAGGCGAGCCCTGCTGGTGGAGGACGATGCGTCGATCGCAACCGTCATCACCGCCGCGCTGGAGGACGAGGCTTTCACCGTTCGGCGATGCGACAGCATTGCCGGGCGCGATGAGCTGCTGGCTGGCGAGACGTTCGACGTAATGCTCACCGACGTGGTGCTCACGGATGGGGACGGCATCGTTTCGCTGGAGCAGGTGAAGGCAGCGCATCCGCATCTGCCCATCATCATTCTCTCGGCCCAGAACACGCTCGACACGGCGGTGCGGGCGACCGACACCGGCGCGTTCGAGTACTTCCCCAAGCCCTTCGACCTAGACGATCTGGTGCGGGCCGCCTGCCAGGCCGCCGATGGGGGCGGTGCGGCCGATCCTCTGGAGGCGGTTGCTGCCGACGGCTTGCCGCTGATCGGCCGCAGCCAGGCGATGCAGGACGTTTACCGCATGATCACGCGGGTCCTGCACAACGACCTTACCGTGCTGATCCTCGGCGAATCCGGCACAGGAAAGGAATTGGTGGCGGAGGCGATCCACCAGCTTGGCGCTCGCAAGGGCAAGCCGTTTATCGCCGTCAATGCGGCGGCCATCCCTCGCGAGCTGATCGAGAGCGAGCTGTTCGGGCATGAGAAGGGCGCTTTCACCGGCGCGACCCAGCGCACCGCCGGCAAGTTCGAGCAGGCAAATGGCGGGACGCTGTTCCTCGACGAGATCGGCGACATGCCGCCGGAGGCGCAGACCCGGCTGCTGCGCGCGCTGCAGTCCGGGCGCATCCGGCGTGTCGGGGGCAGCGAGGAGATCGCCATCGACGTGCGGATCATTGCGGCAACCAATCGTGATCTCGCGCCGATGATCGCGGAAGGCGTGTTCCGCGAGGATCTTTACTATCGCCTCGCCGTCGTGCCGATCCACTTGCCTCCGCTGCGGGATCGGAAGGGCGACGTGGAGCCTCTGGCCCGTCATTTCCTGCGGCAGGCCATGCTAGAGGGGCTGCCGGCGCGGGGCCTTTCCCCCGCAGCGGCGAGCTTGCTGGAGGCGCAGCCCTGGCGCGGCAATGTTCGCGAACTGCGCAATTTCATCTACCGCGCCGCACTCCTGTCGCGGGAGGACGAGATCGACGAGGGAGCCATCCGCCAGCTTCTCGCAGACAGGCCGGCGAGGGCAGCGACAGTGGCGGCACCCGGTTTTTCAAGCGCTCTTCATCATTGGCTGGAGGAGGAACGCCCCCCTTCCGGCATGCTTTACCACAGCGCCCTTGCGGCATTCGAGAAGCCCCTGTTCGAGCATGCGCTGCGCGAGACGAGCGGCAATCAGTTGCGGGCGGCCCAGCTTCTGGGCATAAACCGGAACACGCTACGCAAGCGCCTGGACGATCTTCAGATCGACCCCGAAGCATTCTCTCACCGGGGATAACGGCAGAAACCGCTTGCCTTCCTGCAACACTGCCGTTGTAATCCTGCAACGATGATGGCTGAAGCCGGGTTGCAGAACGTCCCGAAACGGGTGGGCCGCTCACCGCGCTGGTGGCGGCGCGCGCAGGTCGCCGCGCGGCGGGCCAATCTCTACCTGTGGTTGGAGATCCTGGCGGCAGTCACCTTGGCGGCTATGCTGGCCAGCTCCACCGTGATGCTCACCAGCATGAACGACCCGCGCGCGCTGGTGCCCTCCTGGCAGGCGGCCGCGATGCTGGTGGGCACGCTGATCCCGGCGCTGGCCCTGCTGGTGCTGTTCGGACGAAGGGTCGCCATCCGGCGGGCGGGCGGAACGACCGCGCGGCTGCACGTCAACCTGGTGTTCTTCTTCTCCCTGGTAGCGGCGGTCCCGACCTTGCTGGTGGCGGTGTTCGCGAGCTTTCTGTTCCAGTCCGGCGTGGAGTTCTGGTTTTCCGAAAACTCGCGCGGCATCATGGAGAACGCGAACGAGCTGGCGCGGGGCTATTACACGGAGAACCAGCGCGACCTTGCGGACAACGCCGTCACCATGGCGAGCGATTTGCGCTATAATCTGCAGGAGGATCCTCTCACCAGCGCTGACTTCGTCGACCAGTTCTACCTTCAGGTACTCTATCGAGAGCTGGCGGAGAGCGCCGTGCTTCAGCTCGCCCCCGATGGCAGCCTGCAGGTGCAGGCCATCGCAGATCCTGACGAGAATGCGGAACGGCAGCGCGTTTCTCCCGAGACACTCAATCGCCTTCAGAGCGGAGAGAACGTCGTCGTCATCACTAGCCCCGATCGTGTGGAGGCCGTTGCGCCGATCGACCGCGACCAAGGCATCTTCCTCTACGTGGCGCGCAGTTCGGACACGACGCGGGCGCTGAGCCAATGGCGGCTCGCGCAAACGGTGGTGTCGGACTACGGGTCGCTCACCCGCCGCGCGCGGGTGCTGCAGCTGCGCTTCAACCTGGCGCTGTTCGGCGTCTCGCTGGCGCTGGTGGGTCTTGCGGTGTGGTTTGCCCTTCGCTTCGCAGACCGGCAGGTGCAGCCGCTGGCAGAGCTGGTCACCGCCGCCCGGGCCGTCGCGAGCGGCAATTACGCGCTTCGGGTGACAGGCCGTACCGGTACGGACGAGATCGGCCTGCTCAACCGTGCCTTCAACCGCATGACCGCGCAGATCGAGCGGCAGACGGACGCGCTCATCGGCGCCAACCGCCAGCTGGCGGAGCGTCGCGCTTTCATCGAAGCCGTGCTGCAGTCGATCACCGCCGGCATCATCTCGGTCGACAAAGAGGGCCGGGTCATCCTGATGAACAGCTCGGCCCAGGACCTTCTGCTTGACGCTGGCGATGCCTCGCCGATCGGACGAGAGCTGGCTGACATCGCCCCACAACTGGCTGCGGTGCTGAAGAGCGGCACGCCCAGCGGCACGGTGCAGTACTCCAAGGAGGGGGAACTGCTGACGCTCGCCGTCAAGCTGGCTCCCGCAGCGGAGGGTCATGTGATCACTTTCGAAGATATCACACGCCAGCTGCTCGATCAGAGGCAAGCGGCCTGGTCCGACGTCGCCCGCCGCATCGCGCATGAAATCAAGAACCCGCTCACGCCGATCCAGCTCGCGACAGAGCGGCTGAAGCGCCGCTACCGCAAGCAAATCGTCGAGGATGGCGAGCTGTTCGAGGACCTGACCGCCACGATCATCCGCCAGGTGGGCGAGCTGCGTACCATGGTGGACGAGTTCTCCTCTTTCGCCCGGCTTCCCAAGCCGGTGTTCCGGCGCGAGGACGCAAGCGCGCTGATCCGCCAGGCGCTGTTCCTGCAGCAGGTCGCCCACCCGGAGATCGATTATGAGGTGGAGGTGCCGGAGGGCAGCGCGGCCATTTCCTGCGACCGCCACCAGTTCGGCCAGGCGATGACGAACGTGCTCAAGAACGCGGCAGAAGCGATCGAGGCGAAGCGACGCGAGCTTGCGGATGAGGCGTATCGCGGCCGGATCGACGTTTCTGTCACCCTTGGTGAGGAGCAGATCGCGGTAACCGTCAGCGATAATGGAATTGGCCTGCCGCAAGGCAGCGAGCGGATCATGGAGCCCTACGTCACCACCCGCGAGAAGGGCACCGGGCTCGGCCTCGCGATCGTGAAAAAGATCGTCGAGGAACATGGGGGCGACCTTTCCTTCGCCCCCTCAGCCGAAGGCGGGGCGAGGGCCACGCTGCGGTTCGCTCGTGACCCGCTGGCAATGGCAGACGCCGGCAACGAGGCAGCGGAATGAGTTCAATGGAGGAAGATTGATGGCGCTCGACATCCTGGTCGTCGACGACGAGCACGACATTCGTGAGCTGGTTGCCGGCGTACTGAGCGACGAAGGCTATGAATGCCGCACCGCCGGCGACAGCACCTCCGCATTGCGAATGGTGGACGAGAAGCGGCCGAGCGTCGTGCTGCTGGACGTCTGGCTCCACGGAAGCCCGATGGACGGGCTGGAAGTGCTGGACGCGATCAAGGCGCGAGAGCCGGGTCTCCCCGTGATCATCTTCTCCGGCCACGGCAATATCGACACGGCCGTCTCCGCCGTCAGCCGCGGAGCGATGGACTTCATCGAGAAGCCTTTCGAGGCTGAACGGCTCCTCCTGCTTGTCGCGCGCGCAACCGAAACTGAGCGGCTGCGGCGCGAGAATGCGCGCCTGCGCGAAGGAATCGCGCTGGCCGAGGAGTTCACCGGCAATTCGAGCGCGATCAACCATGTGCGCGCGACTTTGAAGCGGGTGGCCAACACCGGCAGCCGCGTGCTGATCAGCGGACCGGCGGGTTCGGGAAAGGAGGTCGCGGCGCGCCTGCTCCACGCATGGAGTCCGCGCGCGGAGAAGGCCTTCGTGACCGTCAATTCTGCCCGGATAACCCCTGAACGATTTGAACAGGAACTGTTTGGCGAAGAGGTGGATGGGCGGCTCATCCGGCCGGGACTGCTGGAGATGGCCGATGGCGGCACCCTCTACTTCGACGAGGTCGCCGACATGCCAATGAGTACACAGGCGCGCATCCTGCGGGTGCTGACGGAGCAGAGCTTCGTCCGCGCGGGGGGCAATCGGCAGATCGGAGTGGATGTTCGCGTCGTCTCCTCTACCGCCCGCAATCTGGAGGGAGAGATCGAGGAGAAGCGGTTCCGCGAGGACCTCTACTATCGCCTCAACGTGGTTCCGGTTGCCGTGCCGCCCCTGGCGGATCGGCGCGAGGATATCCCTCCGCTGGCCGACAACTTCTTCACCCGTTACGCGCGGGAGCAGGGCTTGGCGCCGCCGGAACTCTCGGCCGAGGCGCTGGCCGCGATGCAGGCCTACGATTGGCCAGGGAACGTGCGCCAACTGCGCAACGTGGTGGAGCGCACGGTTATCCTTGCGCCGCGGGACCGGATGGGCCGCATCGAGCCCGACATGCTACCGGCCGAAGTGACGGGGGGCTCGGGCGAAAACGGAGCGGGCATCTCCTCGCTCATGGGCGTTCCGCTGCGGGAGGCGCGCGAGAGCTTTGAGCGCGAGTACCTCCGCATCCAGATCCGGCGCTTCTCCGGCAATATTTCCAAGACCGCCGGCTTCATCGGGATGGAGCGCTCGGCCCTGCACCGTAAACTCAAGCTCCTGGGCATGAGTGAGCGGGGCCTCGCCGGCGATAAGGATTGATCATTGGGGAACGACGCAGCCGCATAACGTTTTGCAAACGATGGCGCGCCTATAAAGTAGGGGGAGGGAAGACGGACCGATTCCACAATTGACGGTCGGCATGCGCCCGCTCGATGGGCGCCAATAAATGGAGTCAGGGAAATGACCAAAGGCACTCTTTCAGCACGCCCCAGATCGAAAACGGAAACGAAACCGGAGGCCAAGGCGGAGGCCTCCCCAGCAACGACGGCTTCGGGCGCGTCGAACAAGAGCGCAAACCTGCAGGATCTTTTCCTCAACTCGCTCCGGCGGGAGAAAACCCCGGTCACCATGTTTCTGGTCAAGGGCGTGAAGCTGCAGGGCATTGTCACCTGGTTCGACAATTTCTCGATCCTCCTGCGGCGAGACGGGCAATCGCAGCTGGTCTACAAACACGCGATCTCTACCATCATGCCGAGCCAGCCCATGGACGCTGAGCAGTTCGGCTCCGGCCCCGATTCAAGCCGCAAGCAGCGCCTGCTGCAGGACATATTCCTGTCCCGGGTCCGCGACGTCGCCGTCCCGGTTACGATGTTCCTGGTGAACGGTGTGATGCTGCAGGGCCGGATCGCGGCCTACGATCTGTTCTGCATGCTGCTGGAGAGAGAGGGCTTTGTCCAGCTGGCCTACAAGCATGCGGTATCAACCATCCAGCCCGCTGCGCCGGTGGATCTTTCAACCGATTTCGATGAGGATGAAGGGGAGGCGCTCTGACCTTTACCGATGAAGCGGCCGGCGAGGTCACCCGCGGCGCCCGTGCGCTGCTTGTGTGCCCTGACATCATGGGCAAGCGGGGCGGACAGCGCAGCTCGCAGGATCCGGAAGCGCGCCTCGCTGAAGGGGAGGGGCTCGCCCAGGCGATCGGCATCGTGGTGGCAGAGTCCTTCATCCTGCCGGTGCGAACCGTGCGGCCCGCGACCCTCTTCGGCGAGGGCCAGGTTGAACGCATTCGTACCGCTTGCGAGCAGGAGCAGGCAGAGCTGGTGATCGTGGACGGCGCCCTTTCGGCCATCCAGCAGCGCAACCTGGAAGACCGCCTCAAGCGCAAGGTCATCGATCGCACAGGCCTGATCCTCGAGATCTTTGGAGAGCGCGCGGCCACTGCCGAAGGCCGGCTGCAGGTGGAACTCGCGCATCTCGATTACCAGCAGAGCCGCCTCGTCCGCAGTTGGACCCACCTGGAACGTCAGAGAGGCGGCTTCGGCTTCCTTGGCGGCCCGGGCGAAACGCAGATCGAGGCGGACCGCCGGATGATCCGCGCCCGCATGGGCAAGCTGCGGCGGGAGCTGGAGCAGGTGCGCCGCACCCGCGCGCTGCACCGGGAGCGCCGGGATCGCGCGCCATGGCCCACGATCGCGCTGGTCGGCTACACCAATGCCGGCAAGTCCACCCTGTTCAACCGCCTCACGGGCGCTGGCGTGATGGCAGAGGATCTGCTGTTCGCGACGCTCGACCCCACGATGCGCGCGATCACGTTGCCCGGGGTGGAGAAAGCGATCCTCTCCGATACGGTTGGCTTCATCTCCGATTTGCCGACACAGCTGGTCGCCGCCTTCCGCGCGACACTCGAAGAGGTCACGGCGGCCGACATCATCCTCCACGTGCGCGATATCTCTGCTTCCGACAGCGGGCTGCAGAAGCGACAGGTGCTGGAGATCCTGGACGACCTCGGTGTCCTGGGCAGGGAAGGGGGCGAGTCTGCCCTTCCGATGATCGAGCTATGGAACAAATGGGATTTGCTGCCGCCGGAGAGGGAAGCAGAGTTGGCCGCGCTGGCCGATGGCGATCCGGACGTGCTGCTGATCTCGGCAGAAACCGGCTACGGCATCGACCGACTGGAAGAACGAATTGGAGCTCTCCTCACCACCACTGCACGGCTGCACCGGATCACGGTTCCGGCCGGTGACGGGCAGCGCATTGCCTGGCTTCACGCGCACGGCGAGGTGCTGGGCGAGCGCGATGCCGGGGAGGGGGAGAACGGCCCCGTTCGGCAGATCGACGTCCGGCTGACCGATCGGGAGTGGGGGCGGTTTGTGTCGCTGGATGAGTGAGCCGTGCCAACTCCATTGTGACTGCGCAGCGGATTAGCCGCCCGTCGATCAGCCTTCGTCGCGCTTGACCTGCTGCCAGAGCGCTTCCTGCTGATCGAGATCCAGCCTGGAAAACTCGCCTTCCGCCAAAGCCTCCATGGCGCGATAGCGCCGCTCGAACTTCATATTGGCAGAACGCAGCGCCTGTTCTGCGTCGATGCCATAGGCGCGCACCAGGTTTACGGCGGCGAACAGAAGATCTCCGGCTTCCTCCTCGCGCCGGTCTGACGAAGCTTCTGCAAGCTCCTTCATCTCCTCGGCTACCTTGGCTGCGGGTCCCGAAGGATCCGGCCAGTCGAAGCCCTCGCGAGCGGCCCGGTTCTGCAGCTTCTGTGCCCGCAAGAGGGCCGGAAGCGCACGCGCCACACCATCCATCGCACTGGTAGCGCCAGCTTCCGCTCGCTCCACGGCTTTCAGTTCCTCCCATCGACGGTCGACGCCAGTAAGCTCCGCGCCACCGAAGACATGCGGGTGGCGGGCCTCCATCTTGTCCGCAATCGTTTGAGCCACGGCCTCGAAGTCGAACAACCCGGCTTCCTCGGCCATGCGTGCATGAAAGACCACCTGCAGCAGCAGGTCACCGAGCTCGCCGCGCAACTCATCCATGGCGTCGCGCTCAATCGCGTCCGCCACTTCGTACGCTTCTTCGATCGTATAGGGCGCGATCGTGGCGAAGGTTTGCTCGACATCCCACGGGCAGCCGCGCTCCGGATCACGAAGCCGCGCCATCGTAGAGAGGAGGCGATTAAGCTGGGACATCTGCTGACTCAAAGATGATAATACTTATTATGTAAAATAGCGACAGCATGGAAGAGGGCTATGGCACTGCCTGTTCCGACGCGTTCAGCGCAGATATGACCGCTGTCGCCAGCAGGAAGATCGCACCCCACGTCAAGGCCATCATAAGCGTCTTCCTGCCACCCAGACGATGCGCTCGAAATGCGCCGACCACCAGCACTAGCCATCCCGTCAACGCAATCAACGAAACCCAGCCAGCCGGACTCACGCCTGCACCTCCATGCCATCGAAGCCCACAAGCACATTGGCGGGCACCTCGGACGACAGCGTCTTGTAGTCCATGCTCTTGTCGAGATGCGTGAGAACGGTCGTTGCCGCACGGCACCGGCTGGAAAGCTCGAGCGCCATTTCGAGACTGGCGTGCGTTGGATGGGACTCTCGCCGCAAGCAATCGGTGACAAGGACGTCGACGTTGGCGAACAGCGCCACCATCTCGTTGGTTATCTCTGCGAAGTCAGTCGCATAGGCGACAGACTTTCCATCCGCTTCGAACCGAAAGCCGGTGCTGGTAATTGGACCGTGCGGCATTTCACACCATCCGATTCCAAAGCCGGCATGAATTCTGACAACCTCCAGCGTCTCCAACTGGACGATCGTCGGGTACCCATAGCGCCCCGCGAAGACATAACCGAAGCGCTGCCGCAGCCGTCGCACTGTCTCCGTGGAGCCAAATCCGGCAATGGGTCCATGCCGCCCCATGCGCAGCGGCCGGAGATCGTCAATCCCATGGCAGTGGTCCGCATGGTCGTGTGTCCAGAATACCGCGTCGATCCGCTCGATCTCGTTGGCAAGTAACTGGTGTCGAAGGTCCGGTGAGGTGTCGATCAGCAGCCGGGTTCCTTCGTCGCTTTCTACGATGACCGAGGCCCTTGTGCGGCGGTTACGAGGCTCCTTCGGATCGCATTCGCCCCAGTCATTGCCGATGCGCGGAACTCCGGTGGAGGTTCCGGAGCCGAGCAGCAGGACCTTCACGTCATGCCCCCTGTGCCAGAACCAGCATTCGCCTTGCGAAAAAGGCTGAAGAAGTTGGTGGTGGTCTGCGCAGCCACGTCTTCGAGCCTCTGCCCCCGCAAATGCGAAACAAACTTGGCGGTATCCCGAACGAAAGCTGGCTCGCATGGCCGCCCACGGTGAGGAACGGGCGCCAGGAACGGGCTATCCGTCTCGACCAACAGCCGCTCATCTGGG
Source organism: uncultured Erythrobacteraceae bacterium (assembly GCA_966251025.1). Classification (GTDB taxonomy): domain Bacteria; phylum Pseudomonadota; class Alphaproteobacteria; order Sphingomonadales; family Sphingomonadaceae; genus Croceibacterium. The sequence goes on from CBINJM010000002.1 coordinate 66,929, forward strand.
ATTTCCGCTGCGAATCCCTGGAGTTCCCGGGCGTTCTTGAAGGTGACTATGCCGGAGAGGGAGATCGTCAGTCCCAACTGTAGCACAGCTCGGCCGAACTCTGCCGATGCGGTGAAGCAGTGGATCAGCGCCGGAAACGCACCCTTCTCCATCTCTTCGCGCAGGATCGACAGCGTATCCTCCTCCGCATCGCGCGTGTGGATGATCAGCGGCAGCCCCGTGCTGCGCGAGACCGCGATGTGTGTGCGGAACAGGGCGCGTTGCACCGCCCGGTCGGATTTGTCGTAGTAGTAGTCGAGACCGCTCTCTCCGAGGCCGATCACACGGGGATGCTCTGCCGCTGCGAGCAGAGCCCCCTCCCCCAGATCGGCATGCTGTTCCGCCTCATGCGGATGGATGCCGATGCTGGCCCACACGTCCGGCTCCCGCTCTGCCGTGCTGACCACATCCCTCCATTCGCTCTGCCGCGTGGAGATATTGAGGAAGGTTCCAACCCCCGCTTCACGCGCACGGTTGAGCACCTCTCCCTGCCGTTCAACAAGACCGGCATAGTTGAGGTGGCAATGGCTATCGACCAGCATCACGCGGCAGGCTCGGTGATTTCGAGCCGAGGGAATACCGGGCGCGGATTGTCGACGTGAATTTCGCCGAGTGCCAGATCCTCATCCAAAGCGGCGAAATCGCGCCGGTCCGGTGGGATGCACAGCGCATCGAGCAGCCTGGCCGCGGCTGAAGGGATGACCGGCGAAACCGCAACAGCAAGATCGCGTATGCACCCACACAACGTGGCCAGAACGCGTTGCATCCGGGCTGGATCGGTCTTGCGAAGGGCCCACGGCGCCTGCTCATCCACATAGGCGTTGCAGGCGAAGACGGCCCGCATCCAAGCCTCCAGCCCCGCCGCGAAAGCAAGCCTTTCGAAAGCCTCAGGCAGTTCCTCGGCACAGGCTCGACGGACCATTTCACGCAACTCAGCGTCGGCAGGCTCCACCGGTGCTTCCGCCTCGATCGTGCCGCCGCAGTTCTTCGCAATGAAGCTCAGCACCCGCTGGGCGAGATTACCGAAGCTGTTGGCGAGCTCGGAATTGCTGCGGTTTACAATCGCTTCCTGGGACCAGCCGCCGTCCTGTCCGAAGCTGAACTCGCGCAGAAGGAAATAGCGGAGGGTATCCACGCCGAAGCGATCGGCAAGCTCACCTGGATCGGTGACATTGCCGAGAGACTTTGACTCCTTCTGTCCGCGGTTGAGCAGGAACCCATGGCCGAAGATCTGCTTCGGCAGTGGCAGCCCCGCACTCATGAGGAAGGCAGGCCAGTAGACGGCGTGGAACCGTACGATGTCCTTGCCGATCAGGTGCAGATCAGCGGGCCAGAATTTCGCGAACTCTGCTGTCTCGTCGGGATAGCCGAGCCCGGTAAGGTAGTTCGTCAGTGCGTCCACCCACACATACATGACGTGGTGCTCGGCGCCGGGGACCTTCACGCCCCAATCGAAGCTCGTGCGGCTGATCGAAAGATCACGCAGCCCGCCCTCGACGAAGCGGATCACCTCGTTACGGCGGCTTTCCGGTCGGATCCACTCCGGGTTATCGCGGTAAAGCGCGAGCAGCTTGTCCTGGTAGTTAGAGAGGCGGAAGAACCAGCTCTCCTCCGCCGTCCATTCGAGCGGAGTGCCCTGCGGAGAGAGTTTCTCTCCGCCTTCTCCCAGCACGACCTCACTCTCATCGTAATAGGCTTCGTCGCGGATGGAGTACCAGCCTTCATAGCGGCTGAGATAAAGATCGCCGTTGGCCTCCATGGCTCGCCAAAGCGCTTGGCTCGCACGGTGATGATCGTCCTCGCTCGTGCGGAAGAACCGATCATACGATATGTCAAGACGATCGAACAACTCGCGAAAATAGCCAGACATTTCGTCCGCCAGCGCCCGGGGAGTTGTTCCCAGGTCACGCGCCTTCTGCGCCATTTTAAGACCGTGCTCGTCCGTGCCAGTCTGGAACCGCACTTCCCGTCCCCTCAGCCGCTGGAAGCGCGCGAGGACGTCGGCGGCGATCGTCTCGTAGGCATGGCCGATATGGGGCTTGCCGTTCGGATAATGGATCGCGGTGGTGAGGTAATAGGGCTCAGCCATGGGTCGGCTCCCTACGGGGCGAGACCTTGGCGAGCAAGGTGCCGATTTCCATCACCAGCAGCGACGGGTCGAAATTGTAGGTGGGCGCCTGGGCTGCAAGGCGGACGAGCTCCGCGTGCGTGTCCGCAAGCTTGGCCAACCCGGTGCGCGGCGTTTCGCGCATCCGGCCGGAGATGACCGCACGAGCAAGGTCGATGGCAGCCAACTGGCGCTTGCGGTCCGGTCGTGCGCCCATCGCCTCTGCCAGCCTGCCGCGCCGGGTGAAATCCGGATCACCCCGCTCCGCGATCTCAACCATCAATCGGTGCATCACGCCCAAGTCGAGGGTTACGAAGTCCAGCGCCATTCCTGGAGAACCCGCCGCCGATGCGATCGCCGCGCCCCTCTCTTCGGCGGCGGCCTCCGGCACCTCCTGCCGCAGAACAGCATCAATCTGCTCGGCCGCGAGCTGTGGGAAACGAAGGATGCGGCAGCGGGAGCGGATGGTCGGCAACAACCGGCCAAGCCGGTGCGCCACCAGCAGGAAGTGCGTGCCTGCGGGAGGCTCCTCGAGGCTTTTCAGCAGCGCGTTCGCAGCACTGGGTTCCAGATCGTCGGCCGGGTCGATGATGATTGCGCGACGAGCGCCGAGCGTCGGCCGGGTGGTCAACCGCTGCTGCATCGTCCGGACCTGGTCAACCGAGATGTTGCGCTTCCGCTGGTAGGGCTTGCCCTCCTCGCGCTTGCGCTCATCCTCCGCAGTGGCGGGCAGCGGTTCCAGCGTGATGATATCCGGATGAGCGCCGGCGCGCTGCGCGACGCCATCAGTGGCGACCAGTTCACGCGCTGCGGCGAGAGCGAAGGCGGCCTTGCCCACGCCCCTTCGGCCAGAAAGAATCCAGCCATGATGCATGCGCGGCCCCGCGACCGCTGCGCGCCATTCCTCCCACGGCTGCTCATGGCCGGCCAGGCTCATGCCGGGCGATCTGCGCGCGCCACGACAGCCTCCATCACGCGTTGATGTACCTGTGCCGCGTCTCCGCTCCCATCGATCCGAACGAACCGGGCCGGCTCTGCAGTGGCGAGCCGTCCGAAAGCTTCCGCGACAGCCCGATGATAGTCGCGGGCGCGGGCTCCGATTGCATCGCTCACCCCAGCGTCTCGCTGCGCCAGCCTTGCCTCAGCTTCGTCCGGTGCGACCTCCACCAGCAGCGTAAGGTCAGGAAGCAGCCCGCCGGAGCCGATGCGGTGGAGTTCCAGCAGGTCATCATCACCAAGGCCCCCACCCCCGCCCTGATAGGCTCGCGAGGAATCGAGAAAGCGGTCGCACACGACCCATCTTCCTGCCTCAAGTGCCGGGCGGATGGCGCGGGAGACATGGTCTGATCGGGCGGCGGCGAAGAGCAGCGCCTCGGCTGCCGGCGCCCAGCCCTCCCCCTCTGCCGGCGGATCGAGCAGCAGGCGCCGGATCGCTTCCGCGCCGGCAGTGCCGCCAGGCTCCCGCGTCAGAACGACATCGTGACCCAGGCCCTGCAGCGCCTCTGCGAGAAGCCGGGCCTGTGTCGATTTGCCGGCCCCTTCTCCGCCTTCGAAGGTGATGAAGCGGCCCCTACTCACGACGCCGCTCTCACCAGAACAAGCCAGTGAGGCCGTTGCGCAGGCGTTGGAGCGCGTTCGCCTCAGGCACTTCGACCGCCGCAAGCAGCGGGATCTCATGCGGCTGCTGCCCGGCTACAGAGACCCGGAGATAGGCGGCAGGGCGCCCGGCAGCGATGGGCGCCTCGAGCGGTCCACGATAGCGGATCGCAAGCGAGACATCGTCTGGATTGCTGCCCCGTGGGAAGCTGGCGAGCACGGGCCCGGCAGTGCGCAGCGACACGCTGCTGCTTGCACCATTCTGGACCAGCGCCTCCCCCACTTCGCTCCCTGCCGGGAGGATGGTGCGGCTGTCGAAGGCGGCGAAGCCCCATTCGAGCAGGTCACGCGCTGCCTTGTTGCGGATGCCCGAACTGGGCGCGCCGCCGATCGCCACGACCAGACGGCGCCCCCCGCGCTCTGCGGAGCCGACAAATGTGTAGCCTGCCTGCCTCGTATAACCGGTCTTGATCCCGTCTGCCCCTTCAACCTTCCCCGTCACCGGATCGTGGTTGTTCTGCGCGATGTTGCGATAGCGCAGGCCAGCATGACCGATGAACCGGCGATAGAGGCTTGGGTAGCGGGTGGTCATCGCCTCTGCCAGAATGGCGAGATCGCGAGCGCTGGTATAGGTGCGACCTTCGTCCGGCCAGCCGTTGGGCGTGCCGAAATGCGTGTCGCGCAGGCCCAGCTCGGCCGCGTTGGCGTTCATCACATCGAGCCATGCTTCGAGCGAACCGGCGGCGGTGACGGCCAGCATCGCAGCCGCATCATTGCCGGACACGGTGGTAACACCCAGCAGAAGCTCCCCCACCGTCAGCCGGTCACCCGCCTGGATGAACATCGAGGAGCCCTCGCCCGACCAGATCTCCGCCACCTCCTTGGTGACGATGACGGGGGTCTCCGGCGTCAGCTTGCCCTCGCCGATCAGGCGGAAGACGCTGTAGGCCGTCATCACCTTGGTCACGGAAGCCGGGACGAAGCGACGATGCGGCTCACGCGCGAACAGCGTCTGCCCGCTGGAAAGATCGACCAGCAGAGCCACAGGGATTTCGGGGGGAACGGGTGCCGTTCGCGGATCGCGGAGCGCCGGGTCTAAATGCTTCGCCTTGGGTGCGGTGCTCGCCGGAACCGCCACGACAGCTGACGTTGGTGAGGCGCTGGTCGTGGGTTTGGGCGCCGCGATCGGAGGAGTGACGGACTGAGCTGCGCTGACGGCGGCGAGACATCCCGCGGTGACGGTGGAGGTGATGATGGTGAGGCGTTTCAAGCGAAGGTCCTGCTGCCGGGTGGCGCCGCGCATTCGATCGCAGCCCGTCGGATTCGACTGATCCTATAGCGCAACGAACAGAAGAATTGCGAGGGACGCGGGCAGCTTTAGCCGCGATGGTGCTGCCCGGCCCGGCGCAGATCAGCGCACGATCTCGTCCGCCAGCAGGCCCACGCTCATCGCGTAGTAGTTCGAGCAATTGTACTCGAGAATCACCCGATAATTCTGCGTAATCAGGTAGGAGGGCGCCGCCGGCCCATCGGGCTCGAACAAGGCGACCATCGCATCCTCGGCAATCGGTGCCTCCGGAGTGACACCCAGCGCTCGCCATTCGGAGACCGTCTTCCATTGGCTGTGCCGGACATGAACGCGAGGGCAGACGGGCGAGATCATCCTGGTGTCGATCTCCGCACGGTTGACGCTGTTCGGCGTGTAAGCGCGCACACCCCACGGCTGGCCTGGACGCCAGCCCGCGTCGCGGAAATAATTGGCGATCGAGTGCAGCGTGTCAGCCTCGCTCGTCCAGATATCCCGATCACCGTCACCGTCGCCGTCCACCGCGAGGCGCAGGTAGATGGAAGGCAGGAACTGAGGATTGCCGAAAGCTCCGGCCCAACTCCCGACAAGGGTGGAGCGAGGAACGCCAGTGTCGGCAATTTTCATGAGGTCGATCAGCTCACGCTCGAACAAGGCGCGTCGGCGCCCCTCCCAGGCGAGCGTCGCGAGGGAACGCGCGAGATCGAAGTTGCCGCGTACCGCGCCGTAAGACGTCTCATGCCCCCAAATGGCGATCAGGATCGGTGCCGGGACGCCGTAGCGCGCCTCCACCTCGGCGGCGAGCGGGCGCAGCCGCGCATAAGCGCGCCTGCCGCCATTGATCCGCGCCGCCGTGTTGTGGCGCTCGAGATAAGGAGCAAGCGGAGGGAAGCCGCTGGTCGCGCCCCCTGAGGAGATGTTCTCGCGATCAAGCGCAATAACCCGCTCGTTAGGCGTCAGGCCTGCGAGAATGGCTGAGATCCCGCGCTCGCTTACGCCTTCCGCACGCGCTTTCGCGGCGACCTGCTGAAGATAGGCATCGAAGCTGGTATCCTGCGCGCTCGCCGCGGCAGAGAACATGGCGCAGGCCAGAAGGGCGGGAACAAGGCGGCGAAGTCGTCGAAATATCATGCCGACTCTTTGGCATCCTGCCCCCCCGGTTGGAAGGGCTTGCGGGAGAGCCTGCGACGAATGGATGCGGCGCCGCTTCGGAATGCCAGCGGCGCCGGTGCCAGCTTATTCAGGCAGTTCAGGCCAGAAGTTCGGATTGCGCTCCACCATCTCCGAAAGCGGGGGAAAGCCGCAATTGGGCTGATCGCCGCAATTGGTAACCGTGTGGATGAAGCGAATCTTGCCGTCCTCAATACGAAACACATGAGCGTCCGGGCGCTTGTTTTCGCCCATCCGCAGGAACACGGCGACAGAGCCGACCACTGGATCGATAATGTAGCGGCGGTCCGTCATCGGGACGTTCTCGGGCACGCCGACATTGCAGTCATCGGTCGGCAGGCCACGCCCTGTGTAGGCGCTGCCTTCCAGCCGGGCACAGGGGATGCCCCACGGCACCTGCACGGTCTTGTCCATGAACAGGTCGAGATAGGCGTCAGCGGCCGCCTTGATCTCCTCCCGCGTGTTGCGCCGGTTTTCCGGGATTTCGCCCCAATCCTCGCGACTGGCATAGTACAGCGTCTTTTCGGCGTTGAAGAGCCAGTCATCCTCGTCCGTCACGATCACGTCGAACGTGCCGACCTGCCCGCCACGGGTGCTGAGCATTGTGGCGAGCACATAGGGGTGCTCGGGGTTGGTGATGATGCTCTCGACATAGACCTGGCAGGTTTGCGTGTCGTAGAAGGAGCGGTGCCAATCGATTTTCTGCGGCGTGGCCAGGACGCCGCCATATGTCATCGACGACGGCTCGAAGTTCTCATTGTAGTTGACCCACTCGCCCGTGGGCACACGCAGCGCAAAGCCTTCCGTCTGTGCCTGGATATACTTGTCGGCGATCTCCGCCAGACTTTCGCGGGAGCATCCGCCCCCGCCGCCGAACTGCGCAGCGGCCGGAGTGGCGACGGCGCTCGCGGCCAGCATGGCCAGGCCGCCGATGACGTAACGCTTCATATGCTGTGGCTCCCTCTCGAACAGTGGCCGGCCGGTGCGTGGAATTCTCGCGATTCCCTGGCATCCGCGCGGCTTTTCTCAGGCCACCTTAACCAACTGGAACGGCGTAGCAATATGCGCCTGTCGCATCCCGCGCACATGCAACGGTGACAAGCGGCGTTTCACACGCTAGCCGCGCCAGAACCGGACAGGTGGCCGAGTGGTTTAAGGCAGCGGTCTTGAAAACCGCCGTGGGTGCAAGCTCACCGTGGGTTCGAATCCCACCCTGTCCGCCAGATTTTAGCTCGGACCGTTGCCGCCGGACGGGTCAGAGCTTCGGCCCCGCCCCTGCCACTTCAGCAGAGAGCGCCAGCATCCGCTTCGGTTGCAGTTCGCCCGTCAACGCGTAGGCGAAAGGGCCGTTCTCCCAATACGCGACGGGTCGCAGATCGCGGTGGGCGAGCAGGGGCAGTTCTTCCGCTGGAGTCTCGGCACGCTTGATGAACAAGGCCACCGTCTCTGCGCGGTCGGTCTGCAGCACGAGTGCCACGGACATTCCGGAGTCTGAGGGAAACACCTGCACGTCGTCGATCTTCCAACCGCTGGGAATGGGCGGCAGGCTTAGCCCGGTGGCGCTTCCGATCTCGCTTCCGTCCAACGAATCCCTCTCGACCTCCGAGCGCATCCGCTGGCCGGCGAGGCTGACGGTGTAGGAGGCGAACGCTTCATCCACAAAGGACTCCGCCCGTGCCGGCGCTGCCAGATCGTCAGCGACATAATGCGCCATCCACCCCGTGCCCAGCAGCGCTATGGCCGCGGCGGCCCGGCGCCAGCGTGCCGCAGGGGCCGAGGTGCGCGAACGAAGAGGAAGCGGGATGACGTTGTCAGCCCCTCGCGTCTTGCGCCCGATGAGCGTGCCCTTCGTGCTGCCCGCCACCCTATCGAAGGTCATGTCCGGCCAGCGCTGCCGCCATCGCTTGGCAATGATCCTCTCACCGGGCCGGCTCGCGTCGTCCAGCAGCACGACACCGCCGGGCGAGAGGCGATTGAAAAGGATGTCCGCGGCGCCGCGTACGAAAGGGTGGACCACCCATGGCGGCCCATCGATGATCAGAAGGTCGATCCGCTCCGGCACGTCGGAGAGGCTATACCATGTTCCCGGCCAGTCGGCGGAACGGTGCTGAAGCGGCGCATGGCGCATGTCGGCCGCCACGCCCTCGTCCCGCAGCCACTGGGCCGTCGCCGCGACAAAGGCGGCGTGCTGATCGTAGCTGACGAGCCGCCCCCCACCATGCAATTGCAGCGCCTTGGCAGCGACCAATGAGGATGCGCCTGAACCGAGTTCCACGACGGTAGCGGGGCGCAGTTCCTCAATGGCGTCCACAATCCTGTGCAGGAATCCGGTGTCTGCTTTCCAGCTCCCGAGGTGCGGCAGCGCGTCGTCAGGAAGCCCAAGCCGCTCGAGCAGGCGCGCCTTGCTGGCTTTTGCGCCGCCCCACAGGCTCATCGCCAGCCAAGGCCATCCGATGGCACCAAAGGCGAGGCGATAGAGCCGGTCGGACCAGACGCCTGATCGCTCGAGGTCGCTGTCCCATTCCATGGGCTTCCACCCGGTAAGTTCGCGGGAGGTCACGCGTGTGCTCCTTGGCCTGCGCTGAGGATTTGTCGAACGAAGCTGATCATGCACCCAACCAATGACGCATCCTGAACCAGGCGAGCACGACCAGGCCCACCGCGACACAAACCGCAACGACTCCCCAGAAGGCCCAAGACTCTTGGGCGAATGGTATGCCACCGACGTTCATCCCAAGAAGGCCCGTAATGAACGTCAATGGCAGGAAGATGAACGCGACGACGGCGATCAGCAAGCTGCGCTGCTCCAGGATTTCGGCGCGAAGGTCCGTCAGCTGCTCGTGCAGGAGAGCGGCCCGCTCGCGGATCGCCTCCAGCTCTTCGGCCATCCGGGCAAAGCGATCGGCCGCCTCACGGATGTGAAGCCGGTCCTCTTCGGAAAGCCAGTCCGTCTTTAGCTGTGCGAGAGCGACAAGCGCGTCCCGGTTGGGCGCGATGAAGCGACGGAACGCGATCGCATCCGATCGGCTGCGCGCGATACGGCCTCGCAGCTGATAGATGTTCTCTGCCTGCATCTCCGTTTCGCAATCATCCAATGCGTCGCCGAGATTGGCGATCACCGGGTCCAGCTCGCTGCTGATCCTCTGCGCCAGCGCCGATACCAGATCACCCGGATCGGTCAGTTGCCCGCTGCGCATGGCAGCGGCGACGCTCTCCGTGGCCTCCAGGCTCCGTCGGCTGACGGAGAGCACGCGGTTGCCATCCGCCCAGGCCCTGATCGAGACGAGACGATCGTCCCCGCCATCCTCCTCGAGCGCTGGGCCTCTGAGGTTGATGATCGCGCCGCTCCCGATTTGCTCGCACCGCGGGCGGGTTTCCGAAGCGATCAGTGCTGACAGCACGACCTCTGGAATGTCGCCGCGCTGTTCGAGAGCGCGCCCTTCCCCATTCGTCAGTTCGATATGTTCCCAGAGGAAGCCGCCGTCCTTGTCCGGCCTTGGACCACCCGGAGCCACCTCGCGCACGGCCGAGCCGCTCGCCAGCAGCGCGAAGCCCGATCGAGTGCCTTCGCCGCTGTTCATGCCTCGAAGCCGCCGAGTTGGGCCGCCTTCGCAGAAGCCTCGACCGGTGGGACGATTACAGAGCGCGAGAGGCGGGACATCGCCGCCGCTATCCGCGTCGATAGCGCGAACTGTCAAGCGGGGCCGCGAGAGCTTATGAACAGACGAGGCTGGTCGCTACTCCGCCACCCAATCCCGCCGTAGGCTCCGCCCCGCCAGCGCCATCAGCAGCGCGGCAAGGACATAAAGGACGAGGGAGTAGAGCATGGAATAGCGCAGCGCCTGCTCGCCATAGATCGGCGTGAGGAACTCGGACAGCGCACCCAGCGCATAAATCCCGCCTCCCAGCCCGATGAGGTTGTTGATCAGCAGAAACAGCGCTGAGGCAGTCGAGCGAGCGCTCGGCACCACGAGATGCTGCACCGCGGACAGCACCGGTCCCAGCCAGACATAAGCCAGCGCCTGCGGCAGGAGGAACAAGAGAAACGCGGCCACCGGGCTCGAACTCACAATGCCAAGCGCGAACAGTGGGGCGCCGAGGAAATAAGCCAGTGCGGGCAGCCAAGCATAGAATGCTCGATCGCGCCCGCCCAGTCGGTCGCCCAGCCAACCGCCGGCCAGCACTCCGATCACGCCGCCCAAAAGAAGCAATGTGCCGAAGAACTGCGAGGCGCCGATCAGGTCCAGCCCAAAGCTGCGCTGGAGCAGGCTCGGCAGCCAGAAGGCGATGCCATAGCCGAGCATCGAGCCACTCGCCGCGGCGAAGGACATCAGCCAGAAGGATGGCTTGCGAGCGAGGATGGCCGCCGTCTCCTTCAGGGGCGGAACCGTGGCTGGGGCAGCGCCATTCCCGGGGCGAGCGTTGCGTCGATCACGAACCACCAGCTTGAACAAGGGTGCGATCAGCACTCCGGCCAGCCCAACGGTGAAGAAGGCGAGCCGCCAGTCCACGGTCGCGGCGATATAGCCGCCGGCGAGCACTCCGGCCGCTGAACCCAGCGGAATGCCCAGCGAATAGATCGACAGGGCGGAGGCGCGCTTCTCACTGGGGAAATACTCGCCGATCAACGCGTAGGACGGCGCTACGCCGCCCGCCTCCCCGATCCCCACCCCGAGCCGGGCGAGGAAGATGTGCCAAAACCCCTGTGCGAGGCCGCAAAGCGCGGTGAAGCCACTCCACAGAACCAGCGAGACGGTGATCACCCAACTGCGGCTGGTGCGGTCCGCCAACGCGCCGAGCGGCACCGCAAGCGTGGAATAGAGCAGCGCAAAGGCGATGCCGCCTAGCATGCCCATCTGTCCGTCGCTCAGCGCCAGATCACGCTGGATCGGCGCAGCGAGGATAGCGAGGATCTGCCGGTCCACGAAGTTGAAGATGTAGACGAGCAGCAACATACCCAGCACCACGCGCGGGCTGGTCGCTTGTGCGGGGGCGGCACCGGTGGAGACGGACGCGCTCACGCAGCATGCTCCGCAATGAAGGCCTCAATGGCGGCCAACGCCTCCGGCTCGTCCAGCAGCGGGGCATGGCCGCGATGCGGCACGTCGACATGAGCGAAGGGGCCGGGATGCAGCTGCGCCATGCGCTCCACCGTCGATGCAGAGAGTAGGTCCGACAAGGCACCGCGGATCACCAACACCGGCTTCTCCCCAAGTGCCTGCCACAGCGGCCACAGGTTCGGCGGTGCGACACCGTCTTCCGTCTCAAACGCGTTGGCAATGGCTGGGTCGTAGGCAAAGGCAACGCCTCCGTCCTCCGTAAGCCGGCAGGTGCGGCGAGCGAAGGCCTCCCAGTCGGTGGGGCGGAAATCGGGAAACGCATCCCGGTTCACCGCCTCGCAGCGCGCAGCCGCCTCTTGCCAACCGGCGAATGACTCCACGCCGCCGACATACCCGCCAATTCGTGCGAGCCCATGCGCATCAATTTCCGGCCCGATATCATTGAGGATGATGGCCGGCACCCGCTCCGGCGCGACCGCCCCCATGATCATCGCCATAAGCCCTCCCATCGAGGTGCCGATGAGCGCCGCACGTTCGACGCCGAGCCCGTCCAGCAGCGCGAACATGTCACGCGCGTAAAAATCGGGCCGATAGTTTGCCGGATCGGGGTCGTAGCCGGATAGGCCCCGCCCTCGTTGGTCCGGAACGATCAGCCGATAGCGACTGGCCAGGTGCACTGCCAGTGGCTCGAAATCCGCACTGTTGCGCGTCAGCCCGTGCATCAGCAGCAGCGCCGGTCCATCGCCCCCATAATCGCGGGCGAACAGCTCCAGCCGCCCACAGGCGCTGCGGTAGAAGTGCGGCGTATAATCACTCATCGCCGGGTCCATCGCCGCGTGCGCTTCGTCGCACAAGCTCAGAACCGAACGGTGCCGGTGACGTAGACCTGGCGTGGATTGCCGTAGAAGGCCGTCAGCACTCCTTCCGTGCCGAGCGCGGGGAATGGCCGCCCCTGCCCATCCCTCAGCAGGACACCGGTGCGCGCATCTGCCGCCATGAAGGTGTAGCCGGAGGTCTTGTACTGCTTGTCCGTCAGGTTCTTGCCATGCAGGCCGATGCTCCAGCGGTCATCCGGGGCCGTATAGACGATGCTTGCGTCCCACAACGCATATGCATCCTGGTCGAAATAGGGGTTCGGGATCTCGAACTGGTAGGTCTTGCTCTTGTAGGAGAGGGTGGAGCCAAAATAGAGGTCTCCCTCCCCAGCCGGCGTGGTGTAGGCGAGCGTGGCGCTGCCGCTCCACTTCGGTGTGTTCTGCACCTCGCGGAATTCGGCGACGTCGGTTGGAACACCGCCGATGTTGGTGACGTACTCCTGATACTCGGCATCGATATAGCCGAGTGATCCGTTGAAACTGAGCCGGTCTCCCTCCGCCAGGAAGTCACGCGCCAAGCGAGCATTTGTTTCGAACTCGACCCCTTTGAACTCCGCCTTGCCGGCGTTGGAGATCACACCGCAGAAGGTTTGGGTCGGCTGCCCGTTGACGATGGTCGTGCAGGCGACGGAGCCGGGGATCTGCACATCGGTGTAGTCCATGTAGAAGCCGGCGATGGCCACATAGAGCGCCCCGTCGAGCAGGTTCCCCTTGTAGCCGACTTCGTAGCTGTCGACCGATTCCGGCTCGAAGCTGAGATAATCCGCCACTTCCGCGTCGGTAGGGGTTCCCGGCGTGGCGGAAGGCGCGTTCGTGCCGACCCCGCGCGGGTCGAACCCGCCACCTTTAAAGCCTTGCGAGTAGCTGGCGTAAAGATTGTGATCCGGCGTCGGCTGGTAGCTTACCGACACGCGAGGGGTGAACTTCTCGAACTTGGCGGAGCCTTCGAAGTTCGTGCTGGGCGCTCCGAAGGGAGTGCCTGCCCCGCCGAAGACGGGCGAGCCGCCGCCGAGGTAATTCTGGCGCAGAATGTCGGCCTGCCGCTCATCCCATGTATAGCGGCCGCCCACCGAAAGGCTCAACTGCTCGGTGATGTCGTAAGTCACGTCGGCGAAGACGGCATAGGTCTCCGTATCGACATTCGCCTGCGTGAAGGCGGTGAAGCCGGCGAGCGTGGTGAACAGGCGGGTGTCGAACTGCGTGTCGGCGCTGGCATCGAGGTAGTAGGCGCCGACCAGGGCGCTGAGCGGACCTGCTTCGTAGAGAAGCTGCAGCTCCTGGCTGAACTGCTCGTTCCGGTAATAGGCAGGTACGTCGAGATCCACTGCAGGCAGAGCGTCGAAGTCGATCGGGGACGCGCTGTCATCCTTGCGCCAGCCGGTGATGGAGCGCAGCGTCACTGCATCTCCCAATTCAAGTGAGGCGTTCATCGAGAGGCCATATGCCTCCACGTCCTGCTCCGGGTCCGACAAGCCGCCTCGCGTGTCGTACACGTCGTCCAGCATCGGCGTGCCGGACGCATAGCCGGGGATCAGGCGGTGCCCACCGCGCGCACTGCTCTCGTCCTTCGTGTAGTCACCGTTGATGCGGATCGAGTAAGGCTCCCCGTAATCGCCGAGCTCGATCGTGCCGCGTGCAGCCCAGACGTCCTTGTTGTAGTTTTCCTCGCCCGTCGTCAGGTTGTCGCCAAAGCCTCCGCGCGACAGACGGGCGACCGAGCCGCCGACCCGCAGGACGGAACCGATGGGGGCGGAGACGGTGACGATGCCATCCGCCTGATCGTACGTTCCGACCGTACCTCTGAGCCGCACCGCAAATTCCTGCGGCAGCAGGCGTGTCACGTACTTGACCGCGCCGCCGATCGTGTTGCGGCCATAAAGGGTGCCCTGCGGGCCTCGCAGAACCTCGATGCGCTCCACATCGTAAATGTCCAACACTGCGGCCTGCGGGCGGTTCAGATAGACATCGTCAAGATAGATGCCGACGCCCTGCTCGAAGCCGGAGACCGGATCCTGCTGACCGATGCCGCGGATGAAGGCAGTGAGCGTGCTGTTGGTGCCGCGCGAGGCTTCTAGCGTGGTGTTGGGGGTGATCTGCGCGAGATCCGTGATGTCGATCGCACCGCGCCGGGCAAGCTCCTCCTCGCCGAAGGTGGTGACGGCGATCGGCACGTCCACCAGACGCTCCTCGCGCCGGCGCGCCGTGACGATGATGGCACCCTCCCCTTCCCCTGCGGAGAGCGTGTCCGCCTGCCCGAATGGCGCGTTCTGCGCGGCGGCAGGAGCGGCGGGGATGGTAGCGAGCGCGGCCAGAACGCAGGCGCACGCAGTGGGATGGCGAAAACGCCGCTGGCTCATCACGTCTCTCCCAACTCGACTTCTTGTTCTTGTGGCTGCTTTATCGAAACCCGAACCACCTTTCAACTTTTTGTTTTGCCAATCCGAGAGCGTGCGAGTAGCCCCTCAGGTATGAGCGACGCTGCAGTGCCGCCCCCAGCCTCGGAGAGAACCCCTCGCACTGACAGGGGGCGTCGCACGCTGCGCCGCCTGCTGGACGCAGCGGCCGAGGAATTTGGCGAGAAGGGATTTCATGAAGGGTCTATCAGCGGGATTACCCGCCGGGCCGGCGTCGCGCTGGGCAGCTTCTATACCTACTTCGCCTCGAAGGATGAGATCTTTCGCGCGCTGGTGAAAGACCTGAGCCGTCGCGTGGGCGAAGAGGCTCGCAAGGCGCAAACCGGCGATCTGGATGCGCTGAGCGCCGAGAGGGTCGCGCTGGAGGCGTTCCTGCGCTTCGCCTGTGAACACAAGGAGATCTACCGGATCGTCGATGAGGCGGAGTTCGTCGATCACGCCAGTTTCCGCACCCATTACGAGACCACGGCCCGCCGCATATTGGATCGCCTGCAAGCGGGTGCAGGTGCCGGTGAGTTGCGGGATGATCTGGAGGAAGCGCACGCCTGGGCCATCATGGGGATGAACGTCTTTCTCGGACTGCGTTACGCTATCTGGGGGGAGGACAAAGATGCCGAACGGATGGCCAAGGTTGCAGAGGCGGCGAACTCCATTCTCCGCCACGGCATTGCGAGAGATGGTTTAGCGGATTGATTGAGCCGGTGCGGGAGGCGGCACCGCGCTGTTGTTCCTCCGTGGACCTGTGCCTCCGCTATTGATCTTTATTCTCAATTGCAGCATCCACGCGCATTCTCTCGAATCCGCTGATGGATGGAATGACTTCGCAACCCGAACTCTACGCCGCTGACGAAGCTCCTGCGCAGCGGCCGACGCCACGTGCAAAGAAGAGCGGCGGGGTCAGCGCGTTCTGGAAGCGCCAATTCCACACCTGGCATTGGGTGAGCAGCGCGGTCTGCCTTGTCGGCATGCTGCTCTTCGCCCTCACCGGAATCACACTCAATCATGCCGCTTCCATCGAGAACGAGGCGGTGGTCACGACCCAGGAAGCGATCCTATCAGACCAGGCCCTGGCCGCGCTTCAGCAGGTCGGCGAGGCACAGGCGAACACACCGGTTCCCGAGCCGGTCGCGGACTGGCTTGACCACGAGTGGGGCGTGGAGATCGGCGGCCGCGCACCGGAATGGAGCGAGCTTGAGCTATACATCGCCCTGCCTCGTGCCGGTGGAGATGGATGGGTATCCATCGACCGCGAAACCGGCGAAGCCCTGCACGAGGACACGGATCGGGGCTGGATCGCCTATTTCAACGACCTGCACAAAGGGCGGGACACCGGGCCGGCGTGGTCCTGGTTCATCGACATCTTCGCGGTCGCCTGCATCATCTTCAGCCTCACCGGCTTTCTGCTGCTGCAGCTTCATTCCCGGCGGCGGCCTTCCACTTGGCCGCTGGTCGGCGCGGGTGTGATCGTGCCGCTGTTTCTCCTCATCTTCCTGATGCACTGACCGTGAAAGGACCGGTTTTGCGCAAGACCATCATCATCACCGCCACCAGCCTCGCAGCGACGCCTGCAGTGGCGGCCGACATGCAGATCAGCCTGGAGATTTCGCGTCTCCGCGTCGCCGAGTACCACAACCCCTATGTCGCCATCTGGATCGAGGACGAGGCCGGAAAGGCCGTCGCCACGCTCGACGCGTGGTATGATGTGGACCTCAAGGGCGAGGAAGCCGGCACCAAGTGGTTGCCGGACCTGCGGACGTGGTGGCGCCGCGCCGGCCGATCGCTGCGGATGCCGGCCGATGGGATCAGCGGCCCGACCCAGGCGCCTGGCCGCTATGACCTGCGCTTCAGCGAAGGCACGCGCCCGCTCGGCCGCCTCGCCCCGGGCTCTTACAAGCTGCGGGTGGAAGCCGCGCGTGAAGTGGGCGGGCGTGAGCTCGTGACCATACCCTTCCAGTGGCCGCCCCGTTCTGCGCAAACCGGTTCCGCCAGCGGCACCGCCGAACTCGGCGCGGTCCGCCTGACCGTTCGTCCCTGACCTTCTCACGCTCCTGAAGGAGAACGCACCATGTTCGCCAAACCCACACTTCTTGCAGCCGGCCTCGCCGTCGGGCTCGCCGCGTTCATGCCGCACAAGGCGGAGGCGCATCGCCGCTGGCTGCTCCCCTCCTCCACCGTCCTTGCGGGCGAAGGCACGACGGTGACCGTCGATGCGGCTGCTTCCAACGGCCTGTTCACCTTCGATCACCGGCCGATGGGGCTGGACGATCTCAAAGTGATCGGCCCTGATGGTCAACCGGTGCAGCACAAGGTGATCGGTTCCGGCGAATTCCGCAGCGTGTTCGACGTGCCGCTGCAGCAGCAGGGCACCTATCGCATCGCCATTGCCAGCGACGGGATGTCCGGCGTCTACACCCTGAATGGCGAGCGGAAGCGCTTCCGCGGCGGCGCGGACCAGGTGCCGGCGGGCGCGACCGATGTCCGCGTGACCCAGAATGCCAGCCGCGTGGAGACTTTCGTCACGCTGGGCGCCCCGACTGAGACGGCGCTTCAGCCGACCGGCCAAGGCCTGGAGATGATCCCGATCACTCACCCGAATGACCTTGTGGCCGGAGAGGAGGCGCAGGTGCGGTTCCTGCTGGACGGTCAGCCGGCTGCGGGCCTGGAGGTGGAGTTCGTCGAAGGTGGCACGCGCTACCGCGACGACGCCGGCATTCAGACGCTGACGACCGATAGCGACGGCGTGCTGACGCTCACTGCGGCGCGGCCAGGCATGTACTATGTCGAAGCATCGCATGGCGGCGGCCAGGGCGGACCTGGAGGCGGGGAAGGTGAAGCGCCCGCGCGCGTGTCATCCTACACGGCGGTGCTGGAGTTCCTGCCGCTTTGAACCTGCCTGCGCCGCTGCCGAAAAGCGCAACGGACGGATCGAGGGATGAGAGTTCGGTCGAGGAGCTTTTGCTCCCGCCCGAACTCCGCCCCGAGGCCGTGCGCCCTCTTCGGGGCGGGCGAACGGTTCGGCTGGATGGCGCAACGATGGGGACCGGCTGGTCCCTGACCACTATCGTGCCGGGCGCCATTGATGAAGCGCGGATCGAAGCTGCGCTGGAAAGCGTCTTCGCCTGCGTCATTCAGCAAATGAGCCAGTGGGAGCCGAACTCCCAGCTGAGCCGGTACAATCGTGCCGCCCCGGGTGAGCGGGTGGCGATCGGCCCTCAATTCTCTATTGTGCTAGACTGCGCGCTGCAGATCGCCCGCTCCAGCGACGGCGCCTTTGATCCCACTCTCGGGGCAGCCAGCGAGGCATGGGGCTTCGGCGCCGGGCCCGCGCCAACGGCCCTTCCGAACCCGGAAGGGCAAAGCGACGCAGGTTGGCGTGCCCTCGCCTGGTCCTTGGGCGACCCTGAGCTGCTCCAGCCCGGAGGGATCACGCTGGACTTCTCCGGCATCGCAAAGGGCTTCGCCGTCGACATGGGCATCGCGGCGCTGGAAAGGCTCGGCATCCGACACGCTTTGTTGGAGATCGGCGGAGAGCTGCGTGGCATCGGCGTGCGAGAGGATGGTCTGCCGTGGTGGATCGACCTCGAACAGCCTCCGCAGAGTACCGCGCCGCTCACCCGCGTGGGGCTAACAGGTTGGGCAGTGGCGACGTCCGGCAATTATCACCGCCGGCGGTCTGTCGGCGAGCAATCATGGTCGCACACTTTGGACCCGCACACCGGCTATCCTATTGGCGACACGATCCACTCCGTCTCCGTTCTTCACCGTGGTTGCATGCAGGCTGATGCGTTGGCCACCGCGATCAGTGTGATGGGGCCGGAGCGCGGCCTCGGCTTTGCTGATCGGTATGGCATCCCGGCGCGGGTCGTCGCGGCTGACACCACCCTCTCCAGCGCGGCTTGGGTCCGCTGGCTTTCCTGAGGAGTCCCATTTCATGATGCTGCGCGTCCCCCAGGTTCTCGATGCGGACGGCGTGCGCGCCGTCCGTTCGATCATCGATGCTGGCCCTTGGGTGGACGGCAACGAGACCTCCGGTCACCAGTCGCGGCTTGCCAAGCGCAACCGGCAGCTGCGCCAAGGGTGCGACGAGGCGGCGCAGGCCGGCCGGGTGGTGCTGGATGCGCTGGGCCGCGCGCCGGAGTTCGTGGCCGCCGCCTTGCCGCTCAAGGTCTTCCCGCCGTTGTTCAACCGCTATGCCGGCGGCGAAGAGTTCGGCGCTCATGTCGACAACTCCATCCGAAATCTGGCGGGCGCGGACTTCCGCATTCGAAGCGATCTTTCCTGCACCCTCTTCCTTGAAGCGCCAGAGAGCTATGAGGGCGGCGAGCTGGTGGTGCAGGATCTTTTCGGCGAACATCGGGTGAAGCTCGCTGCGGGTGACCTGGTGCTTTACCCCGCGTCCAGCCTCCACCGGGTCACCCCCGTCATATCCGGGGAGCGGGTGGCCTGCTTCTTCTGGTTGCAGAGCATGGTGCGCGATGATGGTGAGCGGGAACAGCTGTTCCGCCTCGATCGGACGATCCGTGCGCTTGGCTCAGAGCGTGGGGGCACCGACCCGATAGTGCTGGAGATGACGAATCTCTATCATAACCTGATGCGGCGCTGGGCAGATGCGTAGCCTCGCCGCAACATGATACCTGCTAATTGCAATTAGTTCTCATTAGTGTTGACTCCTCGCAAGTGCGAGGCAATAGCCCCCTTCACAAGCACGAGCCAACAGAAGGGGCCATCAATGAGGAAATCGCACAAAGCTGTCGCCGCCCGGCAGACAATCGGCAGCTTCGTAGCACTGGGCTGCGTCGGCTTTATCGCGAGCGCGCCAGCTCACGCACAGCAGGCAGGCACGCCCACCCGGCTGGAAGGCGTCACCGTCACCGACAGTGCGGTAGAGGAGAATTACCGCGCTCAAGAGATCTCCTCCCCCAAGGCCACGGCCCCGATCCTAGACACGCCCCGCATCGTCAATGTGATCACCGAAGATGTGCTGCAGGACAGCGCGTCCTTCAGCCTGGAGGAAGCATTCCGCACCGTTCCGGGCATTACACTGGGCGCTGGTGAAGGTGGCGTCCCCAACGCTGACATCCCGTTGATCCGCGGCGTTGACGCGACGGGCGACGTGTTCGTGGACGGCGTGCGCGACGTCGGCTCCCAGACCCGCGAAGTATTTGCCCTGGAGCGCGTCGAAATCTCCAAGGGGCCGAGCAGCGCCTTCGGCGGACGCGGTGCCGCCGCCGGTGCCGTCAACCTCGTCTCCAAGGTTGCCCGGCAGGGCAAATTCGCGACGGGCCAAGTCACCGTCGGCACGGACGACCTGGTCCGCGTGACCGGTGACGTGAACGCTTCACTGACGGACCAACTCTCCGTCCGCGTCGTGGGCATGTACCACGACTCGATGGTTCCTGGGCGGGACAAGGTTTATGATGATCGGTGGGGCATCAGCCCTTCGATCACGTTCGACGCCACCGATGATCTCCGGCTGACGCTCGATTATTATCACCTCGAAACCGACGCGATGCCCGATTACGGCATCCCGCTGACCTCCAGCGGCATGCTGCCCGACGGCAGGCGGCGCCCGGCCAACGTAGACTACGAAAATTTCTACGGGCTGCTCACACGCGACTTCCAGAAGACCAATGTCGACGCGGCTACGCTGCAGGCAGAGGCTGTGCTCGCGGAAGGCCTCGTGCTCTCGAACACGACGCGCTTCAGCTCGACTCAGTTCGACTTCATCGTGACCAATCCGGACGACAGCGCCGGCAATGTCGCGAACGGTTTTGTCTGGCGCAACACCAAGAGCCGCGGATCGGTGCAGGATGGTATCGGCAGCAACACCAACCTCGCGGCCGTGTTCGACACCGGCTCTATCGCACACAGCGTGTCGCTGGGCGTGGAATACAGCCAGTCGGATTCAACCAACGCTGGATACACGGTCGCGACCGGAAACTTCCGCGTAAATCAGGGCACCGGCTGTACCACCGCCTCCTTGCCGACCTACAATTGCACGACCCTTGCCAATCCGGACCCGCGTGATCCTTGGACGGGCGCGATCACCCGCAGCACCACTCCTTCCACTGCAAGCGCCGAGGAGGTGAGCCTCTATTTGTTCGACACCGTGACGCTCTCACCCAACCTTCTGCTCAATGGCGGCGTCCGATGGACCGATTTCAGCGCCAGCGGCACGGGTGTGAGCGGCGGCGCTCCGTTCGCGGTGTCTTCCGAGGGGAGCTTCTGGTCCTACCAGGGCGGCGTGATCTTCAAGCCGACGGAGGCGACCAGCCTCTACGTCTCCTACGCCAACGCGAAGACTCCTCCGGGCACCACGGTCGGCGAGGGAGCAGAAAACCTCAGCGCGACCAATGAATACTACGAGCCGACCGGCACCGAGAATTGGGAGATCGGCGCCAAGGCGGAACTCTTCGACGGAGGAATGCTTCTTTCTGGCGCGATCTTCCGCATCGATCGCGACAATGTCGTCAATCGCGACCGGCTCGTGGGCGATCCAAACGTCTATCAGGCCGCGCGGCTGCAGGGCTTCGAGGTGAGCGCCAGCGGCGCTGTCGGACCGGTCTCCCTGCTGGTCGGCTATACCTATGTCGACAGCGAACTGCGTGCGGATACCGCAGCGAACGACGGCAATCCCGCAACGATCTCGAACGTCGGGAACGCCCTGCCCCAAACGCCGAAGCACAACTTCGCAGCGACGGTGGATTGGCAGGTCATCCCGCGCCTTAGTGTCGGAGCCGGCGCCTACGGTGCTTCCAAGCGCTATGCCGATCCCGCCAATCTGATCAGCGCGGACGGATATGTGCGCTTCGACGCCCATGCCGAGTTCGACATCAACGACAATCTCGGCCTGCGAGTGAACCTGAACAACATCACGGATGAGCGATACATTGCCAAGCTGCGCAATCCGCACTTCGCGCTTCCTGCGGAGGGACGGCAGGCACTCGTAACGCTGACTGCCCGATATTGAGCCAGCTGCGGGGGTTTAGCGCCCCCGCAATTGATTTTGACTTGCAACATCATTGAGGAGTGTCGATGATGGGCGCGATGGATCTAGGGCTTCTGGAGCGTGAGTCGGAGCGTGGTTCGCTCATCGACCGAGATCCGGGACGGTGTGCCCAGCTCATCTCGCACTCCTCCGGGTCTGAGCCACCTCCCCGCGGTGCCTATGCTCACCAGCCAAGCCGAGGCGCCGTCCTCGCTACGATCCTTGCGCTGCATATCGTGGCGATCGGTGCGTTGGCCACTGCACGCTATCAAGCGAGTGACGTGAACCGGCAGCCGCGCGTCACCAGCTTCGCCATCCAGGAACCCCCTCCCCCGGCCCCCGTCGAGCCGCTGCCATCCGAGCCTGCGATACAAGCGGCCTCCGCGCCGATTGCCGCCCCCGTCACGGCCATCGAGCTTCCGCGAGAAGTCCCTATGCAGGCCGTGCAGCCGGAAGCGGTTCGCCCCGCCATCACGCCAGTCGCAGTGGTGGTGAACGACACACTGCCCACCCGCATTCCTGCCAAACCTGCACCGGCCGCACCTGCGCCGATCGTGCCGCCGGACTTCAGCGCCGCCCAGCTGCGCAACCCAGGCCCTGCGTACCCCTATCTCTCCCGCCGTGCGAAGGAGGAGGGGGTGGTGCTGCTGAAGGTTCTCGTCAGCACGGACGGTCGCGCCGCGAAACTGGAGATCGAAGAGTCGAGCGGCTTCGAACGCCTTGACGACGCGGCCCTCAAGACAGTGGGCAAGTGGCGCTTTGTTCCCGCCACTCAGGCTGGCCAGCCTCGCGAGGCGTGGGTTCTCGTACCCGTCACCTTCTCGCTTGGCTGAGCTGATCGAGCCGTCCCGCCGAGGGACGTGCCTGCATTGCGCCTTCTGTTTCGCTCAGGAACGCGGCAATCACCCAGCGGAACCGGCCGCCCAATGTGGGCAGACCGCGGCTGCAGGAGGCTCGATTGGCCCGGCTTGTCTACCGCTTGCGCAACGATGGCAGCGAGGATGTCGACGTCGTTGGAATCAATGATGGCGACGACCTTACCGCCGCAGAGGCGCTCGTCATCCTTCTCAAAGCGGTAGGAGCTCACTTGGACGTGGTTGCCGACCAGCTCGACCATTTGCGCTAACGGCCTTTTCTGCGGCGCGCTGCGCTTGGCCATTCCGCCGTGGCTTAGCCATCCTCCTGCTCGGGGATGCAGATGGCCTGATCCCTCACCTCAGGATCCTCCGAACGGACGTTCATCTCACGGCGATGATCCCTGATCGCGCCGCCGCCATCGCCATCATCCTCAGCGCCATCCAAGGGAGGTTCCTCGATCAGTTCGAACTCCATCGTCAGCTCCTGCCTGATGAAGTTCAAACGCCGAGGAACACTTCCTTTTCCCGCCTTTGCGACGGTCCGCTCCGGATTTCAGATGTGCACGGCGCGGCCATAGGCGGCGAGCACGCTCTCGTGCATCATCTCACTCAAGGTCGGGTGCGGGAACACCGTCTGCATCAGCTCCGCCTCGGTTGTCTCCAGCACCTTGCCGACCGTGTAGCCCTGGATCAGCTCGGTCACTTCGGCCCCGCACATGTGCGCGCCGAGCAGCTCGCCGGTCTTGGCGTCGAACACCGTCTTGATGATGCCTTCCGCCTCACCCAGCGCGATCGCCTTGCCGTTGCCGATGAAGGGGAAGGTGCCGACCTTGACCTCGTAACCCGCTTCCTTCGCCTTCGCTTCGGTCAGGCCGACGCTGGCCACCTGCGGGTGGCAATAGGTGCAGCCCGGGATGGCGTTGCGGTTGAGCGGGTGCGGGTGGACCTCCTTGTTGCCCAACTCCTGCGCGATGGCCTCGGCCGCGGTCACGCCCTCATGGCTCGCCTTATGCGCCAGCCAGGGGCCGGGCACGCAATCGCCTATGGCCCACAGCCCCTTCGTCTTGGTCCGACCGAAGGGGTCGATCTGGATGAAGCCGCGGTCCATGTCGACGAGCTTTTCGATGCCGATATTCTCGGTGTTGGGCACGATGCCGATGGCCACGATGACGTGGCTGTATTCGCCCGTCTCGACCTTGCCGTCCTTGGTCTTGATCTTGGCCGAGACGCCCTTGTCGGACACCTTCAGCTCTTCCAGCCCTGCGCCGGTGCGGATGGTGATGCCCTGCTTCGTCAGCGACTTCTGCAGGAAGGCGGAGATATCCGCATCCTCCACCGGCACGATCCGGTCGAGCATCTCAACGACGGTAACATCCGCGCCCATGTCGTTGTAGAAGCTGGCGAATTCTATGCCGATCGCGCCGCTGCCGATGACCAGCAGCTTCGTCGGCATTTCGCTCGGCACCATTGCGTGGCGGTAGGTCCACACGCGCTTGCCGTCCGCTGGGGCGAAGGGCAGGTCGCGCGCACGCGCGCCGGTGGCGACGATCACATGCTTGGCGGAGAGCTGCTCCTCGCCCTTGTCGCCCTTCACCACCATGGTAGTCGGGCCGGTCATTGTGCCGGTGCCCATGTGGACGGCAATCTTGTTCTTCTTCATCAGGTGCGTGACGCCCTGATTGAGCTGCTTGGCGACGCCCCGGCTGCGCTTCACCACCGCATCCAGATCCGCGCTGATCCCCTGCGCGGCGAGGCCATAGTCCTTGGCGTGCTGCATGTAGTGGTAGATCTCTGCCGAGCGCAGCAGCGCCTTGGTCGGAATGCAGCCCCAGTTGAGGCAGATGCCGCCGAGATTCTCCCGCTCAACGATGGCGGTCTTGAGGCCCAGCTGCGCGCAGCGGATCGCCGCGACATAGCCGCCGGGGCCGGATCCGAGGACGATGACGTCGTATTGTTCAGACATGTGGAGTCCTTATGGCGCGTCGCAAAAGACGACTTTGTTTTGCAACAAAGCGTTCTGAGTGACGAACGCGATGGGGATGGTCATCAGAAGCAGCCAGTAGATGGGCCGCAGGCTTGCGACCCGGACAGCGAAAGCTCCCACGATCCAAGAGAACGCAAGTGTCAGCCAGATCGCAAGGGCGGCGAACTCCAGGACGGCGTTCTCCGGTACTGTTGCCATGCAGAAGATCGAGATCAGGCTCGCCTGCTCGGTAGTTAGATCAACCGCGCAGGAAGCAAGCTGAAGAACGAGCAGCACAATGGTGATCGTCCGTGCTGGCAGACTCGCCCAAGGCCTCTCTGATGCAATCTCCATCGCAGGCTATCCCTCCACCGCCCGCGGGCGCCCGTTCTCATCGATGGCGACGAAAGTGAACTTCGCCTGCGTCACTTTGATCGCCTCTTCCGAGTGGCGCTCGCGGCGCCAGGCGTCGACGGCGATAACCATGCTGGTGCGGCCGACGCGCTCAATCTCCGCATAGACGGAGACCTCGTCACCCACCTTCACAGGTTGGTGGAACTGCATGCCGTCCATGGCGACCGTGACGGCCCTGCCCTTCGCCCGGCGCGCGGCGGTGAGCCCGGCGGCGCTGTCCATGATGCTGAGCAGCCAGCCGCCGAAGATGTCGCCATAGGCATTGGTGTCCGCCGGCATGGCGGTGACGCGGATCGCGGGGTCGCGGCCTTTAACGATCTCGCTCATGCGCCCAGCCTTGGAACACTTGGAACACTGTCCTGGGAGCAGAAACTCCGAGGGTTGCGGCGCATCGCAGGCAGGTGACGGATGAGGGAAGGACGCGCTTGCATGGCGACCGGATGCCGGGGCAAGACCGAGGTTGGCAAGCGCGGCGTGAGGATCAAGCCACCAGCCCCAGCGGCGCCTCGCAGAACTCCTTGAAAGCCTTCATCATCGCCGCGCCGTCCGCCCCGTCGATCGCGCGGTGGTCGAAGCTGCCGGTGGCGGTCATCACCGTGGCGACGGCAAGCGCGTCATCGACGATGTAGGGCCGCTTCTCGCCCGCGCCGATCGCCATGATCATGCCCTGCGGCGGGTTGATGATCGCCTCGAACTGCTTGATCCCGTACATGCCCATGTTGCTGAGCGAGGCGGTTCCGCCCTGGTATTCCTCCGGCATCAGCTTGCCTTCGCGGGCGCGGCCGGCAAGGTCCTTCATCTCCTTGCTGATCGCGCTGATCGACTTGGCGCCAGCGTCCTTCACGATGGGCGTGATGAGACCGGACGGGATCGACACCGCGACGGAGATGTCTGCGCGAGTGAAGCTGAGCAGCTTGTCGCCCGCGAACTGGACGTTGCACTTCGGCTCCGCCTCCAGCGCCTTGGCGAGCGCCTTGATCAGCATGTCGTTGACGGAGAGCTTCACGCCCTGCGGCGCGAGCGCGGCGTTGAGTTCGCCCCGCAGCTTGAGCAGCGCGTCCAGCCGGATGTCCACCGTGAGGTAGATGTGCGGCACCTGCTGCTTCGATTCGCTGAGGCGGCGGGCGATCGTCTTGCGCATGGAGGAGAGCTTTTCCTCCACATGCGGGATGCCGAAATCCTGCGCCTGAACGGGCGCCTGCGCGGCGGGTGCCGGTGCGGCAGCCGGGGCTGCTGCGGGCGCTTCCGCGGCCTTGGCAGCAGGAGCGGCAGCGCCGGGCTGCGCGCCCTCCACGTCCGCCTTCACGATGCGCCCGTTCGGGCCACTGCCCTTCAGGGTCGCGAGGTCGATGCCCTTCGCTGCGGCGATCCGCTTCGCCAGCGGCGATGCGATGATGCGGTCGCCGGTGGACGCCGATGCCGAAGTTGCGGATGCGGCAGCGGCTGCAGGAGCCGGAGCGGCAGGCTCGCTCGCCTTTGCGGTTTCGGCGGGAGCAGCGGCTTTCGAGTCAGTTTCTCCGCCGCTCGACGGCTTCACGGAGGCGATATCCTCCCCCTCCTCCGCCAAAGTGGCGATGACGGTGCCGACCTTCACCCCTTCGGCGCCTTCGTCGACGGCGATATGGGCGATGGTGCCTTCGTCCACCGCTTCGAATTCCATGGTGGCCTTGTCGGTCTCGATCTCGGCCATGATGTCGCCGCTGGAGACCTTGTCACCCACCTTCACCAACCATTTGGCGAGCGTGCCTTCCTCCATGGTGGGGGAGAGGGCGGGCATCCTGATGGCGATCGGCATGGTGGCTTTTGACATCCTTTTCGGCGTGAGCGCGCTGATGTCTCTGACCAATTTGCTCCGGCCAAGCAAGGACCTTGCACCAGCCATGCAATGCGGAGATATTCCGCAGCGGGGGAGAAATTGGCAAATGCGGGTCTATCTGGTCATCATCGATGAGACGGAAGAGGCGCGCGCCTCTCTCCGCTTTGCCGCGCGGCGTGCTGCCGATACGGGGGGCGCGGTGCACCTGCTGGCGATCGTGCCCAAGCAGGCGTTCAACGCATTCGGCGGCGTTCAGGCCACGATCGAGGAAGAGGCTCGGGACCGGGCGGAGGTGCTTGCCAACAGCGCCGCGGGCGAGTTGGTGTCGGAAATGGGGCAGATGCCGCAGATCACCGTCTGCGTGGGTGACGGCAAGACGGTGATCAACGAGTACCTGAAGGCTCATCCGGAGGTCGCGGCCCTGGTGCTGGGCGCGGCGAAGGAGGGGAGCCCCGGGCCGCTGGTGACGCACTTCTCCGCGCATGCGGGGTCGCTGCCCTGCCCCCTCTTCCTGATCCCGGGCAGCCTGTCCGAAGAGGAGATCGATCGGCTGAGCTGACGGCAGCCGGTCCAAGCCTCGCGGTGCTACTTCTTGCGGCGGCCCTGATGGCGGATGTTGCCGGGGCGGCCGCGCTTCCCTTGCTCGTACTTGCCGGCCATGCGCCGCCTTGGCTTCCCCTCCGGGCGGGCACCGCGCGGCTCCACGGCGCTGCCGTCGCTGTCCGGCACCTCGAACTTCAGCGCGCCGGTAAGCGGATTCGCCTCCGCCAGCCGCAGTTGCAGCATGTCGCCGACTGAGTAGCTCTGCCCCGAATCCTCCCCGACCAGCGTCTGCGCGCCTTCCTCGTAGCGGAAATATTCACGGCCCAAGGATGAGACAGGCACCAGCCCATCTCCGCCAAGGCCGACGATCGTCGCGAAGAAACCGAACTTCTGCACGCCCGTGATCCGCGTCGGGAAGGTCTCGCCCACTCGGGCGGACAGCCAGGCGGCGACGTAGCGGTCGATGGTGTCGCGCTCCGCTTCCATCGCGCGGCGCTCTGTCATGCTGATGACATCGGTGATCTTCGACAGATCGTCTCGATCCCGATCCGACAGACCGCTGGTGCGTGGGAGGGCACCCTTCGGCGCGGGCTGCTCGAAGCCGAAGGCATCCACCAGCGCCCGGTGCACCAGCAGGTCCGCATAGCGGCGGATGGGCGAGGTGAAGTGGGCGTAGCTGCCGAGCGCAAGGCCGAAGTGGCCCGCGTTCTGTGGACCGTAATAGGCCTGCGTCTGGCTGCGCAGGACCGCCTCCATCACCAGCGCCTTTTCCGCCGGGTCGGAGATGTCCTTGATCATGCGGTTGAACAGGCCGGGCGTGATCACCTGCCCCAGCGCCAGCTTGCGGCCGATGGAGTCGAAATAGTCCTTCAGTGCGATCAGCTTCTCGCGCGTGGGTGGCTCGTGGACGCGATAGACGACGGGTGAGGCCTTGCTCTCCAGCGCCTTGGCCGCGGCGACGTTCGCGGCGATCATGAAATCCTCGACCACCCGGTGCGCATCGAGACGTTCGCGAATGGCGATCTCGGCGATCTTGCCGTGCTCGTCCAGCACCACGCGGCGCTCCGGCAGCTCCAGCTCAAGCGGATCGCGGGCCTCCCGCGCTGCGTTGAGGGCGCGCCAGGCTTCCCACAGATTGCGGAGGTGATCGGGCGCTTCGCCGGAATCGATGCGGGCCTGCGCGTCCTCGTAAGCGATGACTTCGTGGATGCGGACGAGCGCGCGGGAGAAGCGCCAGGCGGTGACGCGGCCCTCTCGCGAGATGGTGAGGTGGCAGGCCATCGCCGCGCGATCCTGCCCCTCGCCCAGCGAGCAGACGTCAGAACTGAGGACGTGCGGCAGCATCGGAACGACGCGGTCAGGGAAATAGACGGAATTGCCGCGCTTGCGAGCCTCGCGGTCCGTCGCGCCGCCTGGTCGGACATAGAAGCTGACGTCGGCGATGGCGACCACCGCGCGCCAGCCGCCCTCGTTCTGCCCGCTATCGTCAGGCTCCGCCCAGATCGCGTCGTCATGATCGCGGGCATCGGCCGGGTCGATGGCGACGATCGGCAGGTGGCGCAAATCCTCGCGGTGCTCCTCGCTGAGCGGCAGCTTGGCGGCGCGTTCAGCCTCCTCCAGCGCCTCTTCGGGGAAGGTGTGCGGGATGCCGTATTTGTGAATCGCGATGAGGCTGTAGGAACGGGGCGCGAGCGGATCGCCGAGCACCTCCACCACCTTCACGCCCGAGCGAGGCGAGCGGCCGGCGGGCTCCGCCAGCACGAGCTGCCCTGCCTCCGCGCCGCCGAGATCGGCAATGGGCGAGGAATTGCGGATGCGCTTGTCCACGGGCGCCAGCCACGGCTTGCCCGCGCCGTCCAGCTCCACCACGCCCAGCACCGATTCATGCTGTGCAGGCAGCTTCTTCATCGGGTGGGCGCGCCAGCCCTTCCCCTTCTCCTCCGTGCGGGCAAGAACGCGGTCCCCCACCTTGAGGGCGGACATCTTCTTGCTCTCGACGATCTTCAGGCGCGGCGGGGGGGTGGCGTCATCCGGTTGCCAGCTGTCGGGGATGGCGAAGACCTCGCCCTCGTCGATATCGATCACGCGCAGCACGGTGACCTTGGGCACGCCGCCCATGCGGTGATAGGCGCTCTTCTTCCCGTCGATCAGCCCTTCCTCGGCCATGTCCTTGAGCAGGGCCTTGAGCGCGATGCGTTCCTGCCCCTTGAGGCCGAACTCCTTCGCGATCTCCCGCTTTCCGGCCGGGGTTTCTGAGCTTTGGATGAACTCGATGATCTGCTCGCGCGTGGGCAAGCCTTGGTGCGTGTAGCGCGACATCGCGCCTATATGGAGCGGGCCTTAATCCTTCACAAGCGGAGCGAAGCCGCCGCCCGGAACGGCGCTGGCGATCGGGCTCTCCGTACCGTCCGCCGCCACTGAGCTGACGCCGAAGATCCAGTCATCGCCGCGGACGCCTTCGAGCTGCCAGACGAAATCGCGCTGGTCCGCATTGTCAGAGTGGTCAGCAGCTTCGACACTCAGCGTCGGCATGGCAGGCCAGCGTGTCTCGTCAGTGCGGCGCTGGTAGATTCGGTACTCGGCCGCGCCGGGCACCTCGTCCCAGGCGAGTTCGGTGAAGGTCCGCAACGCCGCCTCTGCGGTGGGCGAAGGCGGCATCGGCGCGCGGGCGAGGTGGTTGAGGGCGCGGACGTTGAGCCGCGTCACGCCCGCGAGATAGGGGAAGTCCATCTCGTCCACCGTGTCGCCATAAGTCACGCCGCCTTCGGTGCGCAGATCCTGATGCTGGTGCTCATAATCCTCGACCGCGACCGAGAAGCGGATCGCCGGATAGCCGCGCTCCAGGAACGGTGTCTGGTCACCGCCCCTCCCCATCCGGTCCGCGCGCCAGACCTGACGGACGGCGAGGCCTTCGCTGCCTTCCGCGAGACCCGCGACGAAGCGCGAGAGATTACGGCCGGGGCTATCATTCTCGCCGCCGTTGCGGCGCTGTGCGGCACGGGCTTGCTCGTCCAGATCGGCGCGCGGTCCCGCGGAGAAGACGCGCACATGCTCGGCATCGCAGAACCCGTCGCTGCCGCACGATCCGCCGACGATGTCGTTGTTGAGCACCGCCTTGACCGTCCAGCCCTGCTCCGCGGCGTAGTCTGCGAGCAGCTGGCCTCCGAGCAGGCCCTGCTCCTCGCCCGAAAGCAGCGCGTAGACGATGGTGGTGGGGTATCGCTGCCGCGAGAGCACCCGCGCCGCCTCGATCACCAGCGCGGTGCCGCTGGCATTGTCATTGGCGCCCGGTGCGTCGCTGGTGGCATCCATCACATCGGAGACGCGGCTGTCGATGTGGCCTTGCACGATCACGACCTCGTCCGGCCGCTCCGTGCCGCGCTGGATGGCGACGACGTTGACCAGGCGGGTGGGCTGCGGGACGCGGTTGCCGGTGACGATGCGCTCCGGCAGCACGATCTCCAGGCAGCCGCCGCATTCTTCCGAGATGGCGCGGAACTGCGCTTCGCCCCAGCGTCGGGCCGCGCCGATGCCGCGCGTGGGGCTCTCCTGGTTCGACAGGGTGTGGCGGGTGCCGAAGTCGACCAGAGCCTCCACATCGGCGCGCAGGCGCGCTTCGGAGACTTGAGCGGCAGGGCCTGGCTGCGCGGGATCTGGCTGGGCCGCGGCGGGAACAGCGGTTGCGGCAATCAGGGCGACGGCAAGATGAGCAATGCGCATCCTTCCTTTTCGCACGCCCCGCCTGCCGCGCAAGTCAGTAGGCGCGAGCGACGAGGATCCGCTCGACCGCAGGTGCGCCGGTGAAGAGGCAGGGGCCATCCGCCGGTGCAGCGTCGAGCGGCACGTTGCGGAAGGTGAGCTTGAGCGCCTTCAGTTTCTCCACCACCGCGTCCAAGTCGGCGCCGGTGGGGCGCGACCACTGCACCTCGGCCCAGCCGGGATAGCGGCGGTCTTCTCCGAAGAACTCCGCCAGCGCATCAAGGCTGGTGATGTCACGCGTGATCTCGGCGTCGCGGCGTGCCTTGGCTTCGGTGAACAAAGCGCTGTGGATCTCTCCGAGAAGGCCCGGCAGCGTCTGCGCGGCGTCCTCGCGGGTCGGCGTTGCGAAAGCGGGCTTGCCAGCCTCGTTCCACAGGCGGTCGCGGCGCAGCAGGCTGACCTTGCCGCCTTCCATGTCGCGCGGGCCGACCTCGATAATGACCGGAGCGCCGCGACGCACCCAATCCCAGCGCTTGGCTGCGGCCTTGCCCGGACGGCTGTCCAGCAGGACGCGCACCGGCTCTCCGAAAGCGGATGCCGCGGCAGCCTGGGCGCGCAGCCCCTCGCAATACTCGAGCAGCGCGCCGTCGCCATCATCGCCGCGCAGCATCGGCAGGATCACGACCTGATACGGCGCGACCTGCGGCGGCACGCGCAGGCCATCGTCGTCGCCATGGGTCATGATCAACCCGCCGACCATTCGGGTGGAAACGCCCCAGCTCGTCGTGTGGGCGAGCTGCTGGCCGCCCTCCCGATCCTGGAAGCGGATGCTGGCGGCTTGGGCAAAGTTGGTGCCGAGATAGTGCGAGGTGCCGGCCTGCAGCGCCTTGCCGTCCTGCATCATCGCCTCGATCGACCAAGTCTCGACAGCGCCGGGAAAGCGCTCATTCTCCGGCTTCTCACCGGCGATGACGGGCAGCGCGATGTCTTCTTCGGCGAAGGCGCGGTACATTTCCAAGGCGCGCATCGTCTCTACGCGGGCATCCTCCGCACTCTCATGCGCGGTGTGGCCTTCCTGCCAGAGGAATTCGCTGGTGCGCAGGAACATGCGCGTGCGCATTTCCCAGCGCACCACGTTGGCCCATTGGTTCAGCTTGAGCGGCAGGTCCCGCCACGACTGGATCCAGCGGCTCATCGCGTCGCCGATGATCGTCTCCGAGGTGGGGCGCACCACCAGCGGCTCTTCCAGCTTCGCCTCGGGATCGGGAATCAGCCCGCCCTTGCCGTCCGCAATCAGACGGTGATGGGTGACGACCGCCATCTCCTTGGCGAAGCCTTCGACATGCGCGGCCTCCCGCACGAAATTGCCCAGCGGGATGAAGAGGGGGAAGTAGGCGTTCTGGACGCCCGCTTCCTTGATCCGCGCGTCCAGCAGGCGCTGCATCCGTTCCCAGATGCCATAGCCCCACGGCTTGATGACCATGCAGCCGCGCACGCCGGATTCCTCCGCCATGTCCGCGGCGGAGACGACCTCCTGGTACCATGCGGCGAAATCGTCGGCGCGCTTGGTGTTCAGGGCGTGGCGGATGGCGGACATGACTGGAGGCGCTCTCTGCTTCTGGTGAGGAGGCGCGCCCTAGCCTCCAGCCGCTCCGCCTGTCGAGAGCGGATCGCGCGGGAGCGGCCGTACGAGCCGCCCTCGCCCCCTACTTGCCGAGGTCGTCCAGCTTCTTCTGCATCGCCGCCATCTGCGCCTTCAGCTCCTCAAGCTCGCTGGTGCCGGCGGATGGGGGAGCCGGCGCAGGCGTCGGCGTGCTACCGGAGGCGCCCATGGGACGCTTGGCACCCGGCATGAAGGCGCTGGCAGCGGCCTGGAACATGGCCATGTTCGTCTCGGCCAGCTTGGCCAGCGCATCCGCCCCCGCCGTGCCGGTCCACGTTTCCTGCAGCTTGCGCTGGTTCTGGCGGAAATTGTCCATCGTCGCTTCGAGGTAGTGCGGCATCAGCGACTGCATCGAATTGCCGTACATCGCGATCAGCTGGCGCAGGAAGCTGATGGGCAGCATCTGCTCCCCACTCGATTCCTCTTCCATGATGATCTGCGTCAGGATCGAATGGGTGATGTCGTTGCCGGTCTTGGCGTCAAGCACCTGAAAATCGATCCCTTCCCGCGTCATGCGGGAGAGATCATCCAGTGTGATGTAGCTGGACGAGCGGGTGTTGTAGAGCCGCCGATTGGCATACTTCTTGATGACGATCGGCTCTGAACTCTTGGTCTCGTCCGAGGCCATGCGGCGCATTCTCCTGTTCTGGGTCGCAAGTTTAGCACCTGCAGCATCGCCGGTGCAACAAAGTTGTCTAGGCGTGATGTCCCACTTCGGATCAGAAATGACGATCGAAGCGAAGCCCCAACACGGTCAGCAACTCATATTGCGAAAGGCCGGAGAGCCGGGCCGCTTCGGGAAGATCGTAGGCGACGTCCAGCCAATCCCCGGGGCGCAGGTCTGGCGCCGCGCTGGCGTCCGCCACGCTCAGGTCCATCGATACGCGGCCGATCAGCGGCAGTTCCACCTCGCCCCGGCGGAGCGCTCCGCGGCCGGACCAGCTGCGCAGAAACCCGTCCGCGTAGCCGAGTGCCACGGTCGCTGCCCGCATCGGGCGTTCCGCGACGAAGGTGGCGTTGTAGCCGACCACGTCGCCCGGTGAGAGATCGCGCATCTGGATCACCTGCACCCGCGGCCGAACCACCTGACGGATATGCTGCGCCAGCTCCGGCCGAGGGATGCCGCCATAGAGGGCGATCCCCGGACGGGTGAGGTCGAAAGCGTAACCTGCGCCCAGTACAATGCCGGCGCTGTTGGCAAGGCTGCGGCGGCGCGCGGGAACGAGGCGGGTGGCTTCCTCGAACGCGGCGCGCTGCTGCTCATTCAGAGGCGAGTCCTCGTCGGCAGAAGCGAGATGGGAGAGCAGCGTCTCGACCTGAAGGGCGGCCACGGCAGGGTCGCTCAGCTGCGCCAGCGGTAGGCCGAGGCGGTTCATGCCGGTGTCCACCATCAGGTCACACGGCCCGCCCCCCGCCGCCAGCCAGAGCCGCGCCTGATCCAGCGAGTTGATGACCGGCCGCACTCCCGCGCTCCTGGCAAACGCCGCCTCCTCTGCCGTGACCGGACCATGGAGCACGGCGATGGACCCTGGCGCCACATGCAGCGCAACAGCCGGCACTTCGGACCAATGGGCCACGAAGAAATCGCGCGCGCCGGCATCGCGGAGGACCGGAACCACGATGTCGCTCCCCAGGCCATAAGCATTCGCCTTGACCGCCGCGCCTGCCGCCGCACTGCCGGACAGCGCGTCGAGCGCCCGCCAATTGGCGGCAAGGGCGTCCCGATCGATCGCCAGATGCAGCGAAGGGGGCGGTTCAGCCGGCGGCATCAGCCTACTTCGTCAGCGAAGTCGCGCGGCGGGCCGCCGGGGAGGCCCCAAAGAGCGACCGCCAGTGCCACGATCAGCAGCACCCATGTGTACCACAGGCCTGCGAAGATATCTCCGGTGCGAGCGACGATGTAGCCGGAGATCAGCGGCAGAAACCCACCGAAATAGCCCGCGCCGATGTGGTACGGGATCGACATGGAACTGTAGCGGATCTTCGGCGGAAACATCTCCGAGAGCAGTGCCGCGACGGGGCCGTAGGTTGCGCCGGTCAACGCGCCGAAGGCGATGACGACCAGCACGATGCCGATCATGTTCAGCACAGGCGGCACCTGATCCGGCCCGGTATAGCTGAACTGTTCCAGCGCCTGATCGATAGTGGCGCGATTGCTTTCGCTGCCGGGCACGCTCTCCAGCTCGCGCCTCTCGCTGCCGAAGGCGATGGAAAGACGCGTATCCTCTCGCACCGAATAGGGAATGCCGGCATCGGACAACTCACCCATCAGCCGGCCACACTCGGTGCCTTGCTCCGACGCGAAGGGATCGTAGTCGCATCGGGGCCCGGCGATCACGATCGGGTTCTCCTGCCATGTGCGGCTGAGCTGCGGATTGGCCAGCGCGGAGAAGGCCCAGAACAGCGGAAACAGCAGCAGCAGCGCCGCGACATAACCCCACACGATCGGCTTCTTGCGCCCTACCCTGTCCGACAGCGCGCCGAAGCCCACCAAGGTGACTACGCTCAGCAGTGAGCCGATGCCGACCAGCACTTCAGCCGTCGTGTCCTCCACCCGCATTGGCCCCTTCAGGAAGGAGAGGGTGGAGAACAGCGCGGTGTAGAACACGATCGTCAGCCCGCAGGCGACGCCGAACAGGGCGATGAAGATCCGCTTCTTGTTGCCCGGATAGGTGAAGCTCTCGACGAAGGGGTTGCCCGAGACCTCCCCTTCCTCCTTCATCGCGCGGAAGACCGGGCTTTCATTGAGCTTCAGCCGCATCCACAGGGACACGGCGAGCAGCACGATGGAAAGCAGGAACGGCAAGCGCCAGCCCCATTCCGCAAACACATCTTCCGGGATCAGGAAGCGGCAGGCAAGCACCACCAGCAGGCTGAGGACGAAGCCGCCGACCACGCTGGCCTGGATGAAGCCGGTGTAGAAGCCGCGCTTCTCCGGTGGGGAATGCTCCGCGACGTAGATCGCCGCACCGCCATATTCACCGCCGAGCGCAAGGCCCTGAAGAATACGCAGGCCGATGACGATGAACGGCGCCGCCAGCCCGATCGCCGCCTGGCTGGGGATGAGGCCCACGCCGGCTGTGGCGATGCCCATCACTGTGACGGTGACGAGGAAGGTGTATTTGCGGCCCAGTCGGTCACCGAGATAGCCGAACAGGATCGCGCCCAGCGGCCGGAAGCCGAATCCGATGGCAAAACCCGCCCAGGTCAGCAGCAGCGAGAGGGTGGAATTGCCAGTGGGGAAGAAGGCCGCGGCAATGAACGGCGCCAGCGTGCCGTAGATGAAAAAGTCGTACCACTCGAACACCGTGCCGGCGGAGGAGGCGGCGATGACCAGCCGGATCTCCTTCGCGCTCGGCTGATGATGCACTGGTGCTGTTGTCGCCACGCTCGCCATTGCTGTTCCCCCACTCCCGACGGCAGCGTTAGCTTGCGGGCGCCTCGCTGGAAAGTGCGGCGAGAGCGGCGCGCCAAGGAAGCAGGATGGCGCCGTGACGGCCGGGATATGCGCGCGCGGCTTCGATGATGGCGAGGTCGGGCCAAGGCGGCAGATCGCCTCCTTCGCTCAGCCAGCTCTCCAGCTGCTGAAGGGCAGTCGCAATATCCTCGGCATTGCGCCCGCCAGCGTGCCTGGCGAAGATGGCCGCAGCGGCCTGCCC
This sequence comes from uncultured Erythrobacteraceae bacterium, assembly GCA_966251025.1. Taxonomy (GTDB): domain Bacteria; phylum Pseudomonadota; class Alphaproteobacteria; order Sphingomonadales; family Sphingomonadaceae; genus Croceibacterium. The sequence continues at coordinate 103,098 of CBINJM010000002.1, forward strand.
TACGGCGCAGGCGTGGACGCGCAGGCCCAGGCGTTGGATCCGCCCTTCCCCGTCCACGTCGAAATCCATTGCCAGCGTGCTGCCGCAGGTGGGGGAGCGGGCTTCTCCTCGCACGGCAGCCTGCGCCAGCGGCGGGTGCTGTGCGAGCTCCACCGCGAGGCCGAGAAGTTCAGGCGTGTAGAGCTTTGCCGCGCTCACGCCGCGTCATCCGCTTCAGGCGTCGACTCTTCCTCCAGCATCAGGCGGCGGCGCTCCTCGATCAGCTTCACCATCTCTTCCGAGCTTGCGTTCACGAAGGCGTAGGTGCGCGCATTGCGGAGCCAGTCCGGCCGCCCCTCCGGCCCCCAGATCGTGTCATAGGCCAGCACCAGCAGCGAGAAGGCGATGATCACGATGATCACCCCCTTCAGCGCCCCGAACGCCAGGCCCAGCACCCGGTCGAACGGCGCGAGCACGGATTTGCGCGAGCGCCGCCCCGCCTGCGAGGCGATCAGCTTGATGACCGCATAGGGCACCAGCAGCAGCAGCGCGAAGGCCAGCACCGCCGCGCCGGAGGGTGAGCCGACCGTTTCCAGCAGCCAGGCGGTGAGATCCGTGTGGAACATGCGGATGGCGATGACGGCCACCACCCAGGCGGCAAGCGACAGCACCTCCTGCACGAAACCGCGCATGAGACCGCCGATGGCCGCAAGACCGACGACCAGCAGCACGATGATGTCGAAGCCCGTCACTGCCGACCTGCCTATGCCCCGCTCATGATCCGGTCAACGAGCTTGGGCAGCGTGCCGAGCCCTGCATAGCGGATGCCGGAGATGCGCTCGCCTGCGTCTTGCGGACCCTGCGCCTGATCGAAGCCGAGCTTGCCGGATTCGCGGAGGCGCAGACTGGAATGGGCGACGGGGCGAATCTCTCCGGATAGCGAGACCTCGCCGAACCAGATGGAGCGGAGGGGCAGCGGCTTGTCCGCCAGTGCGCTGACCAGCGCAGCGGCGACTGCGAGGTCGGCCGCAGGGTCCGTCAGGCGGTACCCGCCGGCGACGTTCAGATAGACTTCGGCGTTGGAGAAGCTGAGGCCGCAGCGGGCCTCGAGCACAGCGAGCAGCATTGCAAGCCGCCCGCTGTCCCACCCCACGACAGCACGGCGGGGCGTGGCGCCGGATTGAAGGCGGACGATCAGCGCCTGCACCTCCACCAGAACCGGCCGCGTTCCTTCCAGCGCAGGGAAGACGGCGCTGCCAGCGATGGGCTCCTCGCGGCCCGAGAGGAACAGCATGGAGGGGTTGGCGACTTCGGACAGCCCTGCCCCTTCCATGGCGAAGACTCCGATCTCGTCCACCGCGCCGAAGCGGTTCTTGAGCGAGCGGAGGATGCGGTACTGGTGGCTGCGCTCTCCCTCGAAGCTCATCACCACGTCGACCATGTGTTCGAGCACGCGGGGGCCGGCAATGGTGCCGTCCTTCGTGACATGGCCGACGAGGACCAGCGCGGTGCCGGTCTCCTTGGCGTAGCGGATCAACTCGAAGGCGGAGGCGCGCACCTGGCTGACGGTGCCGGGGGCGCCCTCGATGGTGTCCGAGTGCATCGTCTGGATCGAGTCGATGATCAGCAATGCGGGCGGTTCGTCGGAATTCAGCGTCGTCAGGATGTCGCGCACCGATGTGGCGGCGGCGAGGCGGATGGGCGCGTCGGCCAGACCGAGGCGACTGGCGCGAAGGCGGATCTGGCCGGCGGCTTCCTCCCCGCTGACATAAACCACCTGTGCGCCGGTGCGGGCGATCATCGCGCTCGCCTGAAGCAGGAGGGTCGATTTGCCGATGCCCGGCTCGCCCCCCATCAGGATGGCGGAGCCGGGGACGAGGCCGCCGCCCAGCGCGCGGTCGAACTCGGCGAGGCCGGTCGTGCGGCGGGTCAGCGGAGCGGTGGGGGCATCCAGCGTCTCGAAAGTGACAGGCCGCCCGCCGGTGGAGAGATCGTGCTTTGTGGAGAAGACCGTCGCCGGCAGGTCCTCCACCATCGTGTTCCACTGCGAACAGTCCGGGCACTGGCCCTGCCAGCGGGTCGAGACAGAACCGCACTCTGTGCAGACGTAGCGGCGCTTTGGCTTTGCCATGGCGGCGACCTTTGAGCGAAACGAAGCGGGAACGCAAGGGGCGCGGATCGAGCTGGCGAACCCCCTGCGCCCGCCGGCTTAACTTGACAAAGTTGACAGTGTGTCAAGCAGAGGGATCAGCCATAAGCCACTGGAAACGCAAGCTTAAGTGCTTCAGGCGACACTTGACACTTTGCGCGCGCGTTTCCGGCGTCAACCGGTGAAAGCGTCCTTCAGCCGGTCAAAGAAGCCACGGCTTTCGGGGCATTCCTCGCCCGTTTCCGTCTCCTGGAACTCTCGCAGCAGTTCTTTCTGACGGGCGGTGAGCCTGGTGGGGGTCTCCACCACGATTTCCACCACGAGATCGCCGCGGCCGCGCGATTGCAGGACGGGCATGCCCGCGCCGCGCTTGCGCAGCTGCTTGCCGGATTGGATGCCCGCCGGGATGTCGATCGTGTGCGTCTCCCCATCGATGCCGGGGATTTCGATCGACCCGCCAAGCGCCGCGATGGTGAAGCTGACCGGCACGCGCGTGAACAGGGCCGTGCCCTCGCGCTGGAAGACGGAATGCTGGCGGATGTGGATGAAGATGTAGAGGTCGCCCGGAGGAGCGCCCATCGGCCCCGCCTCGCCCTTGCCGGACAGGCGGATGCGGGTGCCGTTGTCCACACCCGGCGGAATCTCGACCGCAAGGCTCTGCACCTCGTCGATGCGACCTTCGCCACGGCAGGCCCGGCAAGGGCTGGCAATCACCTCTCCGCGCCCGTGGCAGGTGGGGCATGGCCGCTCGATGACGAAGAGACCCTGCTGCGCGCGGACCTTGCCATGGCCACGGCACATCTCGCAGGTGCGGCGCTGCGTGCCCGGCTCTGCGCCGGAGCCATCGCAGGGCTCGCACGCGACGGAGACTTCCACCCGGATTTCCGTGGACTTGCCGGTGAAGGCGTCCTCCAGCCCGATCTCCAGGTCGTAGCGCAGGTCAGCGCCGCGCCGGGGCCGGTTGCGGCCGCCGGCACCGCCGAAAGCGCTGCCGAAGATGGTCTCGAAAATATCGCCAATATCGCCGAAATCGGCCTGCTGGCCGTGCCCGCCGCCGCCTTTGGTGAAGGCGGCATGGCCGTAACGGTCGTAAGCGGCGCGCTTCTGCGGATCCTTCAGGCAATCATAGGCGACGCTGATCGCCTTGAACCGCGCCTCGCACTCCGCATCGCCCGGGTTCCGATCCGGGTGATAGCGCATGGCGAGCTTGCGATAGGCAGACTTGATCGTCGCGCCATCGGCGCTGCGATCCACGCCCAGCAGCTCGTAGAAATCCGTCTCACTCACCGACACGTCCAAACCCCCAATTCAGCCCCGAAACCGGAACGCCGCCGGCGCTGTTCGCGTCGGCGGCGTCCCTGGTATCCATCAGGACCTACCCAGTCCCAAGCTGCTTCAGCCCTTGTTCTCTTCGTCCACTTCGGAGAACTCGGCATCTACGACGTCCTCGCCGCCGGCTTCGGAACCCGCAGCAGCGCCGCCGGTGGCAGCGCCCGCCTGGGCGTTCGCCTGCTCCCGCTCGTAGATCTGCTGGCCCATCTTCATGGCGACTTCGGTCAGTGCCTGGGTCTTGGCCTTGATTGCCTCGGCATCGTCGCCCTGGAGGGCGGTCTTGGCCTCGGCAATGGCGGCTTCGATCTGCGACTTGAGATCGGCGTCGATCTTGTCGCCGTTCTCATCCAGCTGCTTCTGCGTGGCGTGGACCAGGCTGTCGGCATTGTTGCGGACTTCGGCAGCCTCGCGGCGCTTCTTGTCCTCCTCCGCGAACTTCTCCGCATCGCGCACCATCTGCTCGATATCGGAGTCGTTGAGACCGCCGGAGGCCTGGATGCGGATCTGCTGTTCCTTGCCGGTGCCCTTGTCCTTGGCCGACACGTTGACGATGCCGTTCGCGTCGATGTCGAACGTCACCTCGATCTGCGGCACGCCGCGCGGTGCGGGCGGGATGCCGACGAGGTCGAACTGGCCGAGGATCTTGTTGTCCTGCGCCATTTCGCGCTCGCCCTGGAACACGCGGATCGTCACCGCCGACTGGTTGTCGTCGGCCGTGGAGTAGACCTGCGACTTCTTGGTCGGGATCGTCGTGTTGCGGTCGATCATCTTGGTCATGATGCCGCCCAGCGTCTCGATACCCAGCGACAGCGGGGTCACGTCGAGCAGCAGCACATCCTTGACGTCGCCCTGCAGCACGCCCGCCTGGATCGCGGCGCCGATCGCGACGACTTCATCGGGGTTCACGCCGGTGTGCGGTTCCTTGCCGAAGAAATCCTTCACGACTTCGCGGACGCGCGGCATGCGCGTCATACCGCCGACGAGCACGACTTCGTCGATCTCGCTCGCCGAAACGCCGGCGTCCTTGATCGCCTTCTTGCACGGCTCGAGCGTGCGCTTGACCAGCTCTTCGACCAGCTTTTCGAGGTCGGCGCGGGTGATCGTCTTGACGAGGTGCTTCGGCCCGTTGGCGTCGGCGGTGATGAAGGGCAGGTTGACCTCGGTCGTCGCGGCGGTCGACAGCTCGATCTTCGCCTTTTCGGCGGCTTCCTTCAGCCGCTGCAGCGCGAGCTTGTCGCCGCGCAGGTCAATGCCTTCGTCCTTCTTGAAGCCGTCGGCGAGATATTCGACGAGCTTGCTGTCGAAATCCTCGCCGCCGAGGAAGGTGTCGCCATTGGTCGACTTCACTTCGAACACGCCGTCGCCGACTTCGAGGATCGAGATGTCGAAGGTGCCGCCGCCAAGGTCATAGACTGCGATCGTCTTGTTCTCGGTCTTGTCGAGGCCATAGGCGAGCGCGGCCGCGGTCGGCTCGTTGATGATGCGCAGCACTTCAAGGCCTGCGATCTGGCCGGCGTCCTTGGTCGCCTGGCGCTGCGCGTCATTGAAGTAGGCGGGCACCGTGATGACGGCCTGGGTGACGGTCTCGCCCAGGAAGCTCTCTGCCGTTTCCTTCATCTTCTGCAGGATGAAGGCGGAAATTTGCGACGGGCTGTAATCGGTGCCCCCGGCCTTGACCCAGGCATCGCCATTCTTGCCGCGCACGATGTCGTACGGGACGAGCTCCATGTCCTTCTTGGTCAGGGGATCGTCGAAGCGGCGGCCGATCAGGCGCTTGATCGCGAACAGCGTATTGTCAGGGTTGGTGACGGCCTGGCGTTTGGCCGGCTGTCCGATGAGACGCTCGCCATCCTTGGTGAAGGCGACGATGGAGGGCGTGGTGCGCGCGCCTTCCGAATTCTCGATGACCTTGGGTTTGCCCCCTTCCATGACGGCAACGCACGAATTGGTGGTGCCGAGGTCGATACCGATTACTTTGGCCATGGTTTTCCCCACATTACCTTTTGTTTGGACGCCGCACAGGTGGTCCCCCGTCCAGCGGCAGAACCGGTCGGCGGCTCGATGATGCGGGCGATATAGGAGGGGTTTGGCTTGGCACAAGTGCGTGCTCCCGCTAGGCAGCGGCCCGGCTCAAAGGGAGAAATACGGATGCGAGGAAGAGTGCTGGCGGCGGCCCTCGTGGCTGCCATTGCGCTGTCCACCGCGGCGTGCAGCGGGAGCGAGGAACCGGCGGAGCAGGCCGCCAATCCCGACGCGCCTGAAGGGATCAGCGTCACCAATGCGCGGCTGATGCTGCCGCCCGTTTCCGGCAACCCGGCGGCGATCTATTTCGACATCGCCAACAATTCCGATCGCGAAGTGATGATCCGCGCGGCCAGCGTGGAAGGCGCCGGCTCGGCAATGCTGCACACGACCGCGACGTGGAACCTGCAGACGGACATGCAGGAGGTGTTCCAGCAGCCGGTGCCGGCGGGCGAGACCGTCTCCTTCGAACCCGGCGGCCTGCATGTGATGGTGAGCGATCTTGGCGAGACGATGACGCCCGGCAGCACCGCCGAAGTTACGCTCACCTTCGTGGGCGGGGACAAGGTCAGCTTCCCGGCAGAGGTGCGCGCCGCGGGCGATGAACGGTGACGCTTCCGCTCTGAGCGAGGCGGCTGCGCTCTGTCCCGCGGGCGGGGAGCGGCGGCTGACGGACGGAGAGGTGGCGCTCGCCCGAAGCGTGTTCGGGCGGGCGATCGCTTATGACCGGGTGACGATCCGGCGGCGCAAGTTCTTCCCGCTGCAGCCGCGCAAGATCACCATGGCGCCGCGCGGGCACATCCACTTCCACCCTGAGGGCAATGCCTATTGCGACGATTTCGCCCTCGCCCCGCTCTACCGGCAGGGGCTGTTCATCCATGAGATGACGCATGTCTGGCAGACCCAGACGCGCGGCGAATGGTATCTGGTGCTGCGCCGGCATCCGTGGTGCCGCTACCATTATAGCTTGCGACCCGGCCTGCCGCTCAAGGCCTATGGCATCGAGCAGCAGGCGGAGATCGTTCGCCACGCCTTCCTGCTGCGCCGGGGATTGCGGATCGCCGGGATCGGCGACCCGGCGGCCTATGACCTGCTGGTCCGCTTCCCTGGCGCGGAAGGATAGTCAGATCGCTCGATCCGCCGGCGCTCAGCGGCGGCGCGGATCGACCGGGTAGCCTTCCGTGCCGTAGCAATCGTCGTCCAGCTTGCCGTTGCGGTCATAGCCGTCGCAGCGATCGTTGCGGTCCACGAAATAGCCGGCAGCGCCGCCCGCCGCCGCACCAACGGCTGCGCCGGTCAGCACATCGCCGCCCGTCACCGCCGCGATGCCGGCACCCGCCGCTGCGCCCAGCCCGGCGCCTTCCGCCGCGTAGTTTTCGGCACAAGCGCCGAGCGACAGCGCCGAGCCCATCAGGACGGGCGCGAGCAAGATTCGAGTATTCATAAGTTCCTCCGTGTCTCCCTGCTGAAAGAGTTACGGAGCAGAACTCCTCAAGTTCCCCGGCCTGCCGCGCCTCGCCGTCAGTCCGGCCTCTTCGCCACCCCGACCATCGCGGGCCGCAGCAGCCGATCCTTGATCATGTAGCCGGCCTGCATCTCCTGCACGACGGTGCCCGGCTCGGCATCGTTGGTGGGGATCTCCAGCATCGCCTGGTGGCGGTTCGGATCAAGCGGCAGGCCGGTCGCGGCAATGCGGGTGATACCGTGCTGGCCGAAGACCTTCTCCAGCTCCCGCCGGGTCGCCTCGATCCCCGCGACGAGGCCCTTCAGCCGGTCATCCTCACGCAGGTCCGCCGGCACGGCGTCCAGCGCGCGGGCGAGGTTGTCAGAGACGGAGAGGATGTCGCGCGCGAAGCCGGTCGCCGCATAGGCGCGGGCATCGGCAACGTCCTTCTCCATGCGTCGGCGCACGTTCTGCACCTCGGCCCTTGCATAGAGCATGTCCTGCTGGGCCTTCTCCAAGTCCATGCGCAGCGAGTTCAGCGCATCGTCCACCGAGCCCTCATCGTTCTCACCCGAATCCAGCAGCTCGTCGGGCACGCCCTCAAGTTCCCTCTCGACCGCTTCATCGCGCGGATTGTCGGTATCGCTCATGCTCGTCCTGTTCAGCCTATGCGTTTGCCCAATGAACGGGCGGTAAAATCAACCATGGGCACGACTCGGGCGTAATTCAACCGGGTCGGCCCGATCACCCCCAGCACGCCGACCACCCTTCCGTCGCGGTCGCGATAGGGCGCGGCGATGACAGAGGAACCGGAGAGCGCAAACAGCCGATTCTCGCTGCCGATGAAGATCCGCGTCGCCTCTGCATCGCGCGCGGTATCCAGCAGCTCGGCCACGGACTGCTTGTTCTCCAGGTCGTCAATCAAGGAGCGAACGCGCTCGATATCCTGCAACGCCTCCGCGTCCAGAAGGTTCGCCTGCCCGCGCACGATCAGCACTGGGCGCAGCGCGGCATCCTCGCTCCATACGGCGAGGCCACGCTCCACCAGGTCGCGGGCGGCGGCGTCCAGCGCGCTCTGACCGGAGGCGATCTCCGCCTGCATCGCCCGCGCCGCCTCCGCGAGAGTACGGCCGGCGAGGCGGGCGGTGATGTAGTTCGAAGCCTGCTGGAGGGTGGATGGCGCGGCGTCCGCCGGCAGCTCCAGAAGCCGGTTCTCGATCGACCCGTCCAGCCCCACCAGAACGGCCAGCGCTCGCTGCCGGTCCAGCAGAACGAGGTTCATCTGCGCCAGGCTCGGCTCTCGCCGGGGGACCATCACCATCCCGGCCGCGCCCGAGAGATCAGAGAGGATGGCGCTGGTTGTCTCCAACGCGGCCTCTATGGGACCGGGTCGCGAAAGGCGCTGTTCGATGGCCGCACGCTCCTCCGCCGTGGGTTCTGCCACCTGCATCATCCCGTCGACGAAGAGCCTGAGGCCCATTTCCGTCGGCATCCGGCCGGCGCTGGTATGCGGCGCGGCGAGCAGGCCAAGATGCTCCAGCTCAGCCAGCACGGAGCGGATCGAGGCGGGCGACAGGTTGAGGCTGCCCTCCCCCGCCAGCGTGCGCGAACCCACGGGCGAGCCGCTGGCAAGGTAACCCTCCACCACCAGGCGGAAGACGGTCCGCGCCCGTTCGGTAAGTTCGCTGATCGGTGGCGACACCATGACAGGAGCCGATCTAGTCGCTAGGGGCTGCCGCGAAAAGCCTCCCCATCAAGGATACGATCCATGCGACCTTCCGGCCGCGCGCCTGACGAAATGCGCGCCATCACCATCGAGACCGGCTTCACCAAGCACGCCGAGGGTTCCTGCCTGATCGGGTTCGGCGATACGCGCGTGCTCGTCACCGCCAGCGTGGAGGAGCGCGTGCCGCCCTTCCTGCGCGGCAAGAATCTGGGCTGGGTCACGGCTGAATATTCCATGTTGCCCCGCGCCACCCATACGCGCGGCAGCCGCGAGGCCGCCAAGGGCAAGCAGAGCGGGCGGACGCAGGAAATCCAGCGGCTTATCGGGCGCTCTTTGCGCGCCGTAGTAGACATGCAGAAGCTCGGCGAGCGGCAGATCACGCTCGATTGCGACGTCATCCAGGCCGATGGCGGCACCCGCACCGCGGCGATTTCCGGCGCATGGGTCGCGCTGCGGCTGGCGGTGAACAAGCTGATGGCATCGGGCGCGATCACCGCCGATCCGATCGAAGCGAAGGTCGCGGCGGTGAGCTGCGGCATCCATCAGGGCACGCCGGTGCTGGACCTCGACTATCTGGAGGACAGCGCGGCGGATGCTGACGCCAATTTCGTGCTGCTTGAGGGCGGCAAGATCGCCGAGGTGCAGGCAACGGCGGAAGGCGCCTGCTACGACGAGGAAAGCCTGCTGCGCCTGCTGCGCCTTTCCCGCATGGGCTGCGACCGCATCTTCGCGGCGCAGGACGAGGCCGTGCGGGGATGACTCGCCGCCTCGGCCCCGGCAAGCTGGTCATCGCCACGCACAATGCGGGCAAGCTGAAGGAGATTGCTGCCCTGCTCGCGCCGTACGGGCCGGAGTGCATCTCCGCCGGTTCGCTGGGGTTGCCTGAGCCGCCGGAGACTGGACGCACCTTCGTCGAGAACGCGCTGATCAAGGCGCGGGCTGCGGCGGAGGCGTCCGGCCTTCCCGCGCTGGCGGACGATAGCGGGCTGTCGGTCGCAGCGCTGGATGGGCGGCCGGGCGTTTACACCGCCGACTGGGCGGAGCGGCAGTGGTTCGAGGGTCCTCCGGGGCGCGACTGGTTCATGGCGATGGGCAAGGTCGAGGGGATGCTGGCGGCGCTTGGTGAGGAGACGCCGCGCGACGCCGCGTTCCATTGCACGCTGGCGATTGCCTGGCCGGATGGCGAGCACGCGATCTATGAGGGGCGTGCGGAAGGTTCCCTCACCTGGCCGCCGCGCGGGACGCTGGGCTTCGGGTATGATCCGGTCTTCGTGCCCGCTGGGCGTTCGCAGACCTTTGCCGAGATCGAGCCGGAAGAGAAGCACCGCATCAGCCACCGGGCGGACGCCTTCGCCAAACTGGTCGCAGAGCAGTTCGGGGCGTAACATCGGCGCATGGCGCGCGCGCTCTACATCCACTGGCCGTTCTGCCTGAAGAAGTGCCCCTATTGCGACTTCAACTCGCATGTCCGGGCAGAGGTGGAGACCGCCCGCTGGCAGGCCGCCCTGATCGCCGACATGCGGCACGAGGCGGAGATCGCGGGCGGGGAGCCGCTGGACTCCATCTTCTTCGGTGGCGGCACGCCTTCCCTGATGCCGCCCGCGCTGGTGGAGGCGCTGCTGGCGGAGGCGGAGCGGCTCTGGGGCTTCTCGCCGGGCATCGAGATCACCCTGGAAGCGAACCCTTCTTCCGTTGAGGCGGCGAACTTCGCGTCGCTCGCGGCGGCGGGGGTGAACCGCGTTTCGCTGGGCCTGCAGGCGCTGGAGGATGAGGCGTTGCGCTTCCTCGGCCGCCTGCATGATGTGCGAGAAGGGCTGGCGGCGCTGGAGGTGGCGCAGCGGCACTTCGCCCGCGTCAGCTTCGACCTGATCTATGCCCGCCCGGGGCAGAGCGCTAAGGATTGGCGCGGCGAGCTGGAGCGCGCACTGTCTTTCGGCACAGGGCACCTCTCGCTTTACCAACTTACCATTGAAGAGGGGACGCGGTTCGCGACCGATGTCCGTCTGGGGTCCTTCACGCCGCTGGAGGATGATCCGGCAGCGGAGCTGTTCGCCCTCACCCGCGAGATGACGGCTGTTGCCGGTCTCCCCGCCTATGAGGTCAGCAACCATGCCCGCCCGGGCGAGGAGAGCCGGCACAACCTGACCTATTGGCGATACGGCGATTACATCGGCATCGGACCGGGCGCGCATGGCCGGCGCAATCACTTTGCAACCACGCGGCATCGCAAGCCGGAGAACTGGTTGTCTGCGATCGATCGCAACCAGCATGGCATCGCGGAGGAGCGCGCTCTTGCTGAGCCGGAACAGGCCGCCGAGGCGCTGCTGATGGGGTTGCGGCTGGCGGAGGGGGTGGACCTTGCCGCCCTCGCCCGTCGGTTCGGTCTTGCGCCCGGCGCGCTGGTGAAGCCGGGCAAGCTGGATCTGTATCGCGGCCTTGGCCTGACATGGCGCAAAGGGGAGTGGCTGGGCGTGACAGAGCGGGGGATGCCTCTGCTCGACGCACTGCTGGGCGAACTGGTCAGCGACGATCTGGTAGAGGCGTGAGCAAGCGGGCTGATCTGCTGGAGCAATGGCATGCTCATCTCGCCGAGGCGCGGCGCCTCTCGCCCCACACGGTGCGCGCCTATGGTGCCACTGCCGCGCGGCTGCTGGATGCCACGGGCGCGGAGGATTGGGACGCGTTGGCTCGCCTCGATACGCAAGGGTTGCGGCAACATCTGGCGGAGCGGCGCGCGGATGGGATCGGAAATGTTTCTGCCGCGCGGGAGCTGTCGGCGCTGAAGAGCTTCCTCGCTTTCGCACGGGAGCGCGCCGGGGTGACAGACCCCGTCCTCCCTCGGCTACGCGGGCCTCGGGTGAAGAAGGGCTTGCCTCGCCCGGTGACGCCGGACGATGCCACTGGTCTCGCCGACCTGGTGCACGGGCTCGCTTCGGAGGAATGGATCGGCGCTCGCGACCGGGCAGTGCTGCTGCTGATGTATGGCGCGGGCCTGCGGATTGCGGAGACGCTGTCGCTCAAGGGCGGCGACGTTCCGCTGGGGCCGACGCTGACCGTCACCGGCAAGGGCAGCAAGCAACGTGTGGTGCCGATCCTGCCGGTGGTGGCGGAAGCTGTTGCGGACTACGCCAGGCGCTGCCCTTGGCCGCTGCCGCCGGGTGAGCCGCTGTTTCGCGGCGCAAAAGGCGCCCCGCTGGGGCAGGGAATGGTGCAGAAGGCGGTCGCCCGGGCGCGGGAATTGCTGGGCCTTCCGCCCACCGCCACGCCGCATGCCTTGCGCCACAGCTTCGCGACTCACCTGCTCGGCGCAGGGGCGGATCTGCGTTCCTTGCAGGAGCTGCTCGGCCATGCGAGCCTCGGCTCCACGCAGATCTACACGCAGGTGGACGCGGCGACCTTGCTCGACACCTATCGCTCCGCCCATCCGCGCGAGCGGAGTTGAACAGGAGGCGGCGAAGGCCGAAGGCTCACCGCCTGCCCGGTCAGCCGCCGTAGATCACCCGCCCACCATGACGCCAGGCCTGCCGTTCCGCGGCGCGGCAGCTGGTGGCGGATGGCTGGTGGCCCGGCGGGCGGCCGTCGTACCATACGCGGCACATCCCGCGCGGTGGGAGGTGGCCCGGCGGGATTCCGTAGGCGCCCCGCCGGCCATCACGGCCACGGTCGTAATGATGGTCACGGTCGTGGTTGCGATGGTCGTAACGCTCGTATCGGTCCCTGTCGCGCTTCGGCGGCTCGGCCGCGAGCGGAGCCGCAAGTGCGCCGACGGCAACCGCGGCGATCATCTGCTTGAGCATCTCGGCTCTCCTTTCATCTGCTGGTAACGAGCGATGTCGTTCATGTTTCCAGCCGATATGATGAATGGAAAGTGACTCGCAGCGAAAGGGCGGGCTCAGTTACGGCCGAGCCGCCTTTTCTTCTTTCGCCGCTCTCGGCCGAGGCTTCCAGGTGAAGACGCGCCAGAGATAGCCGATGACGGCCAGTATGACGGTACCGAGGATGACCCACGTCATCGCCCCCTCATACTCAGCGATGTAGGGTGCCAGCCACTGGCCGCCCAGGATCAGCAGGACATTCCAGATCGCCGAGCCGAGGAAGGTGAAGATCAGGAACTTGCCCAGTGGCATGTGAAGGAGGCCCGCCGGTAATGAGATCATCGTGCGGAAGAAGGGCGAAAACCGCAGGACGAAGACGACCCAGTGGCCATGCCTGCGGAAGAAGCGGCTAGCCTGCTCGATATGCTCCCAGTCCAGAGTCAGCCACCGGCCCCAGCGCTCGATGAACGGCTCCAGGCGGCGATAGCCGAAGCGGTTGCCGAGCCAGAACCAGACATAATTGCCTGCCGTCGTTCCGATCGTTCCGACGAGCAGCAGGGGCCAGAACTCCATGACCCCACGCGCCACCATGACGCCGCCGAGCCCCATGATCAGCTCTGACGGGATCGGGGGAAAGATGTTCTCGAGCGCCATCAGCAGCGCGATGCCGAGATAGCCACCGCGCTCGACGGTTTGCAGGATCATTTCGTCCATGTGGGAGGCAACGAACGTTAGAGGGGCAGGTTCATGCTAAGAGGCATACCGAGGCCCGTATGCGCTCAGGCGACGGAAAGCCGAGCCTCGATCGCGTCCCAGATGCGGGCGGCTGTGTCGGTGCCGTTGAACTGATCGATGGCGACGATGCCCGTGGGTGATGTGACGTTGATCTCGGTCAGCCACTTGCCCCCGATCACGTCGATGCCCACGAAGACGAGGCCTCTGCGCCTCAACTCCGGACCCATGGCCGCGCAGATCTCCTCCTCCCGCGCCGTTAGGGTTGCCGCCTCCGCATAGCCGCCTTGCGCGAGGTTGGAGCGAAACTCCCCCTCCCCCGGCTTTCGGTTGATGGCGCCGGCGAACTCGCCGTCCACCAGGACGATGCGCTTGTCGCCTTCCGCCACCTCGGGGAGGAAGGGCTGCACCATGAAGGGCTCCGGCCAGACCTGCCCGAACAGCTCCGTCAACGCGGAGAGGTTGGTGCCTTCCTCATCAATGCGGAAGATGGCCTTGCCGCCATTGCCGTGCAGCGGCTTGATCACAACCGAGCCGTATCGCTGCTGGAACGGGCGCACATCGGCAATGGTCCGCGCCACGAGCGTGGGCGGCATGAAGCGCGCATAATCCAGCACGAACATCTTTTCCGGCGCGTTAATCACCTCGCGCGGGTCGTTGACGACGAGTGTGGTGCCTTTCAGCCGGTCCAGCAGCAAAGCGGCGCTGATATAGCCCAGGTCGAAAGGCGGATCCTGCCGCATCAGCACGACGTCGATGTCGGCGGCGAGATCGATGCGCGCTGGTTCTCCGAGCCATTCGAAATGGTCGCCGGGCACGCGGCGCACCGATACCGGTCGGGCCCAGGCGGTGATCCGCCCGTCTTCCCAGGCAAGCGTGCGAACATCGTAGTGCCAGAGGGAGTGCCCGCGCGCCTGAGCGGACAGCATCAGGGCGAAAGACGAATCCCCGGCGATGTTGATCGTTTCCAGCGGGTCCATCTGGACCGCGACGCGCAGGTTCATTCTCATTCCTTCGATCGTTGGCGTCACGGCGGCGCTAGGGCATCCAGGCGTTGACGATGTGGTCGGGCGGGAGGCCGGGTGCAAGAAGGATCACATCGATCCGCATGTCGTCACCTGGCTGAAGATATTCGTGGCCGACCGCTTCCACTGCGGCAGCGACCCGGCTGAGGCGGCGCTCGTCTATGGCGAAGGCGAGGTTTTCCGCCGTCCTGCGCCACTTCACCTCGATGAAGGAGACGAGTGCGTTCTGCCGGGCGATCAGGTCGATCTCACCGAGCTTGGTCTTGCGGCGGCGATCGAGGATCTGCCAGCCCTGCCCGGTGAGCCACTCCTCCGCGCGGCGTTCGGCTGCGCGGCCGCTGAGTTCCGCAACCTGTCGTTTCATTCGTCGCGCAGTTCGAGGGCGCGGGCGTAGAGGGCCTTGCGATCAAGTCCCGTTGCCTTTGCTACCTGCGCGGCGGCCTGGGAGGGCTTTTGCGTGGCCAATGCATCGCGCAGCAAGGCCTCCGCATCGAGGTTAGAAGCGGTTTGCACCGGCGGCGGACCGACGAGCAAGACGATCTCTCCGCGCGGAGGATGCGCCTCGTAATGCGCCTGAAGCTCTTCGGGGCTTCCGCTGCGGCATTCCTCATGAAGCTTGGTCAGTTCCCGCGCGACGGCGACTTCGCGGCCCGGCAGCACCTCCGCGATGGCAGCGAGCGATTTGGTGAGGCGGGGCGCGGTGTCGAAGAAGATCAGCGTGGCGCGGATGTTGGCAAGCTCTGCCAGCATGTCGCCCCGTGCCTTGTCCTTCACCGGCAGGAATCCCGCGAAGAGGAAGCGGTCGCTCGGCAGTCCCGACAGGGTGAGCGCCATGACCGGCGCGCTTGGCCCCGGAAGCGCGCTAACGGGCAGGCCCGCCTCCCGCGCCTCTCGCACCAGTTTGTAGCCCGGGTCCGACACCAGCGGCGTTCCGGCATCGCTGACGAGCGCGACCGGCCGGCTGCGGATCGCCTCCAGCAAGCGCGTGCGGTCTTCCGGCGAGCTGTGGTCGTCATACCGCCAGAGCGGCTTGTTCAGGCCGAGGTGGCGCAGCAGCTTCGCGGTGACGCGGGTATCCTCGCACGCGATGGTGTGGCAGCTTTCCAGCACCCGTGCAGCGCGGACAGTGATGTCGCCGAGATTGCCAATCGGCGTAGCGACAATATAGAGGCCGGGTTCAAGCGGTTGGGTCAGGTCAGCGTCGCTCACGCAGGCCTTGTGGCCAGACGAACAGCCGGAGACAAGGCCTACCTCAGAGATCCGGGGGCCAGACGAAAGGGAGCGGCGTTTCATGGTGGCGATTATCAGGCGCGGTTTGGCCGCGGCCTTCCTTACGCTCGTGCTTTCTGCCTGTAAGGTCATTCCGGATACGGGGGACACGAGGCCTGCTCCGCCCCCTCCCCCGCCGGTGGCTGAGCCGAGCGAGGCGCTGCCGACCGATACCGGCCGCCACCGCGTCGCGCTGCTGGTGCCGCTGTCCGGCAACAATGCGGAGGTCGGGCGTTCGATCGCCAATGCCACAACGATGGCGCTGCTCGACACCAGCGCGGAGAACCTGCGCATCACGACCTATGACACGGCGACCGGCGCCGGCACCGCCGCAGCGCGCGCGATCTCCGACGGCAACAAGCTGATCCTCGGCCCGCTGCTGCGCGATGACGTTTCCGCCGTGCTGCGCCAGGCGCGGCCTGCGGACGTGCCTTTGATCACCTTCTCCAATGACAGCTCCGTCGCCGCGCCCGACGTGTTCGTGATGGGGCACATGCCGGAGCAATCCATTGCCCGAACCGTCAGCTATGCCGCGGGCCGGGGTGCGCGCCGCTTCGCCGCGCTGCTGCCGATGGGCGAATACGGCAACCGTGCCGCCGAGGCCCTGGCCGCGGCCGTCACCGATGCGAATGGCCGCCTCGTCGCAACAGAGCGGTTCGACCGCGGCAACACCTCCATCGTCAGCGCGGCAGATCGACTGTCCGCCAGCGGCGGTTTCGACGCGGTGCTGATCGCGGAAGGACCGCGCCTTGCCGCCATGGCGGCGGGCGCCTTCGCAAATGGCGAAAACCGGCCGAGACTGCTGGGCACCGAGCTGTGGAGCGGCGAGGCGAGCATTGCCAACGCCCCGGGGCTGCGCGGCGCATGGTTCTCCGCCGTGTCCGACGACCGCTATCGCCAGTTCCTGGAAAGCTACGAAGCGCGTTTCGGCGAGCAGCCCTATCGCATCGCCACGCTGGGTTATGACGCAGTGCTGCTGGCGCTGCGGATCGCGCAGGATTGGCAGCCCGGCACGCCCTTCCCCTCGCGCCAGATGACGGATGAGGGCGGCTTCCTCGGCCTGGACGGCCCGTTCCGCTTCACCCGCAGCGGCGTGGGAGAGCGGGCGATGGAAGTGCGGCAGGTCGGCAACGGCACGGTCAGCGTGGCGGACCCGGCACCGACGCGGTTCTGACACTCCGGGGGCGAGATGGGCGAAGCAGGCTCGCCTCCGAAGAACGCCGTTCCTCGCTTCGCAGCACACTGGCCCCCCTGTGGGCTCGTGCCGCTGACCTGGTGCAGGGAGAGCCGTGATGCCGCCCCTTGAAGCACTGCGTCCATTCTCGCTTGCGGTGGTGGGCGCGCCCTATGGCAATCGCGACGGATCGAACCGTCAGTTCGAGATCCTCCTGTGCAAGCCGGGTGAGGAGGTGGAATTGCGCCCCGAACCGCGCAACAAGCATGACCGGAACGCCATTGCCGTTCATTCCTGCCGGGGTGTTCAGATCGGCTATGTCACGGCCGAGCGGGCGCCGCTGATCGGCAGCTTGCTGGGCCGGACCGAAGTGCGGGCGGTGTTCCAGCGCAAGGCTGCCTTCGGCGCCTGGATCCGGGTGGCGTTTGGTGGCGAGGTCCCGGAACTGAGCGACGCCATGCTGGTGGAGCATGACGAGACGGCCGATGCCGAGCCGGAGTTCTACCCAGATGAGGAATGGCCTGACGAGTGAGCCCGGTCGTGAAGCAATGCCCGCAACTTGAGCAGAGGTTCCGGCTGCTTTGCTGATGCGCTGAGCGGCCTCTGCCGGAACTGCCCTCCCCCCGCAGGATTATCCCATGTGAGGTTTGAGACCGGGAGACTGATGTGAGGAAGACGATCGTTCTAGCCGCGATATTTGCACTCGCGGCTTGCAACAACACCGCCAATGACGATGCCGTTACCGCCGGAGGCACCACGGCTGCCGGCGAAGCGGCGGATAATTCCGGCGTGCTGGAAGGCGATGCGCCAGGCTTCGAGGCCGTTGCCCCGGGCACCTATCAGGTCACGCGCGCCGGCGGGGAGGTCGATTATATCGAAATCCACCCGGGCATGACCTTCTCGCGTGTTGACGCCGATGGGACGGCGACAGGCGGTTCAATCTTCATGAAGGATGGAAAGACCTGCTTCCTGGTCGAGGGCCAGCAGCAGGAGAATTGTTTCACCGACGGCCAGCGCCAGTCTGACGGCTCGATGCAAACGACCTCCGCGAATGGCAGCACCTCGACGGTGCGGCCGGTCGAAGGCACTCTCAAGGACCATGTCGACACCGCAGCGTGATCGCGCGGACAAGAGCGAACCAAAGGGGCGGTCCGCTGGGCCGCCCTTCTTGCCTGTGGGATCACCGCCCACCGGATGGGCCTGCTGGCGATAAGTCCACACGCCCGCTTGCGCCTCTGCCCGCCGGCGCGCTTATAGGGCACCATGACCAGCGATCTGTTTGACGAGCTGCCCAAGGGCGATGGCGGCGATTACGATGCTTCCGCGATCGAGGTGCTGGAGGGGCTGGAGCCCGTCCGACGCCGGCCGGGCATGTATATCGGCGGAACGGATGAGCGGGCGCTGCACCATCTCGCGGCCGAAGTGCTCGACAATGCGATGGACGAGGCGGTTGCGGGGCACGCCAACCGCATCGAGGTGACGCTGGGCGAAGGCAACCGACTGACGATCAGCGACAATGGCCGCGGCATCCCGGTGGACGAGCATCCGAAATATCCGGGCAAGTCCACGCTGGAGGTGATCCTCACCACGCTGCACTCAGGCGGCAAGTTTTCCGGCAAGGCCTATGCCACCAGCGGCGGTCTGCATGGCGTGGGTGTGAGCGTGGTCAACGCGCTCTCCATCGATACACGGGTGGAGGTGGCTCGTGCCCGCGAGGTGTGGGCGCAGGAATTTTCGGCCGGTCACCCGAAGGGCAAGCTGCAGAAGGTGGGCGCTGCCGCCAATCGGCGCGGCACGACCGTCGCCTTCACGCCGGACCCGGCGATCTTCGGGGACCGGCAGTTCAAGCCGGCGCGGCTGTTCCGCCTCGCCCGCTCCAAGGCCTATCTGTTTGCGGGCGTGGAGATCCGCTGGAAATGCGCGCCTTCGCTCGCGGGTGACGGCGTGCCGGAGGAGGCGGTGTTCCAGTTCCCCGGCGGGCTGGCGGACCATCTGGCGGAGCAGGTCGGCGGGCGCGAATGCGTGACGAGCGACTTTTTCGCCGGGCGGCAGGATTTTCCGGACGACCAGGGCCGCGTGGAATGGGCAGTGGCCTGGCCGTTCTGGTCCGACGGTTCGACCAGCTGGTACTGCAACACCGTGCCGACGCCCGACGGGGGCACGCATGAGCAGGGCCTGCGCGCGGCTTTGACGAAAGGCATCCGCGCCTTCGCTGAGCTGGTCCATTACCGCAAGGCGAAGGAGATCACGGCGGACGACGTGGTCGCGGGCTCCGAGATCATGCTGTCGGTCTTTATCCGAGAGCCGCAATTCCAGAGCCAGACCAAGGATCGGCTGACGAGCCCTGAGGCGGCGCGGCTGGTCGAGGCCGCGGTGCGTGACCATTTCGACCACTTCCTGACGGACAATATGGAGCGCGGGCGTGCGCTCCTCGGCTCGATCACCGAGCGGATGGAGGAGCGGCTCAAGCGCAAGGCCGAGCGCGAGGTGAAGCGCAAGACCGCCACCAATGCCCGCAAGCTGCGCCTGCCCGGCAAGCTCACCGATTGCTCCGGCGAAGGGGACGGCGAGACCGAGCTGTTCATCGTGGAAGGCGACAGCGCCGGTGGCAGCGCCAAGCAGGCGCGTGACCGCAAGACGCAGGCGATCCTGCCGATCCGCGGCAAAATTCTCAACGTCGCGTCAGCCAGTGCGGACAAGATCCGGGCCAATAGCGAGATCGCGGACCTGATCCTGGCGCTCGGCTGCGGGACGCGGCGAGACTGTGACGTGAACGCGCTGCGCTATGACCGCGTCGTGATCATGACGGACGCCGACGTGGATGGTGCGCATATCGCCACGCTGCTGATGACGTTCTTCTTCCAGGAGATGCCGGACCTGGTGAGGGGTGGATATCTCTACCTCGCACAGCCGCCGCTCTATCGCCTGACCGCCGGCAAGGAGAGCCGCTATGCCCGCGATGACGTGCACCGCGCGGAGCTGGAGCGGACGGTGTTCAAGGGCAAGAAGGTGGAGGTCGCGCGCTTCAAGGGCCTGGGCGAGATGAACCCCCAGCAGCTGCGCGAGACGACGATGGACCCGCGCACCCGCAGCATGATCCGCATCACCCTGCCCGAGCTGAGTGAGCAGCGATATGCGGTGAAGGAGCTGGTGGACCAGCTGATGGGCCGCAACCCGGAGCACCGCTTCAACTTCATCCAGAACCGCGCGGGCGAGCTGGACCGGGATCTGATCGACGCCTGAGGAGTGCTGCCCCGTCTTCGCAGATGACGGGTGCGGGCAACCTCAATGCGCTGGGCGAGGTAGGCGCGTGGAGGCCTGAGCGTGCGTCGGCTCCTGCAGATGGTCGCTCCTTTTTTCGGCGAAGCGCTCCATCAGGAAGGTGGCGAGTCCGCCGGCGGCCGTCATCGCCAGAGCGCGCCGGTCCGGATGTTCGAACATCTTGAGCAGCTTTTTCAGGTCCTTGCGCGTGCCTTTTGACAGCTTGAAGCCGAGAATGCGCTTGGGAACCTTGTGCTTGTTCTTCTTGCCCATGGCAGGTGTCTCCTGTGACCGCAGCAACGCTCGGCCACAGGAGACGTTTCCCTGAGGGCGCCCACCTTCCCCCGACGGTCAGGCGGCGGCTTCTTCCTTCTTCGCCTCACCCGGCGGCGGGCCCAGGCGTTCACGCGGGACGGTGGTGAACATTGTCTGCACGGCAGGACGCTCGTTGATCTGCTCGATCCAGCGGACAAGATGCGGCGTATCGTCGCGGTTCACCAACTCGGCGAAGCCGTTCTGCATACCGTTGGCGATGGCGAAATTGCAGATGTCGGCCAGCGAATACATCCCGCCCGCGAGCCATTCATTGTCCGCGAGGTGATCGTCGAGCTTGCGCACGGAGACGGCGATCTTGCGCATCTCCTCATCCAGCAGGTCCTGCGGGAAGCCCTCGCGCGCGCGGCGCCACTTCACCTGCTGCTCAGGGATGGGGATCTTCTTGAGGTGCTCCTCGAACTCCTGATCCGACAAGGCCTTGGCCATGTGGCTGACGCCGCGATGCCAGCCGATGGTGGAGACGCACCAGCAGAAATATTCGTCCACCCACTTGGTCCAGACGCGCATCTGCGCGCGGTCGAAGCTGTTCGCGGGGCGCAGGACGACCTCGGTGGGGTGCTCGTCCTCCAGATATTCACAGATGACCGTGCTTTCCGTGATGATCTTGCCGTTATCCTCCAGCGCCGGCACCTGGCCGCGCGGGTTGATGGCCTTGTACCAATCCGAATGATGCTCGAACTTCGAGGGCTCCAGCCGGTGCACGGTGAAGTCGCGGCCATGCTCGAACTTCTCGAACAAGGTGAGCATCGGCTTCATCGAATTGGCCATCGGGCCGAAGCTGTAGAGCTTTAGCATGGGCAGTGATCCTCTCTCGTCGTTTTGACGCAGCGTAGCCAGTTGCCCCACCAGCCGACAAGCGGGATAGAGCGACGGCGGAGGAGCTGCGACAATGTATTACGGACAATGCGCGTGCGGTGCGGTCACAGCGGAGATCTCCGGTAAGCCGGTGGCGGTGCGCCAGTGCTGGTGCCGGGAGTGCCAGCAGGTGGCGGCGGGTGGGCCGACGAACAACGCGATGTTCCGGACGGAGGACGTGCGGCTTTCGGGCGAGTTGGCAACCCATTCCTATGTCGCGGCAAGCGGCAACACGCTGACGCAGAGCTTTTGCCCCGCCTGCGGCACGCCGGTGATGGCGCAAAGCTCCGCGCGCCCGCAGTTCCGTACGATCAGGCTGGGCTTTCTGGAGCCGGGGCACGGGCTTTCCCCTAGCATGGCGATCTGGACTGCGGAGGCGCCGCTTTGGGCGCGGATCGACCCAGTGTTGGAGCGGCATGAGGGGCAACCGCCCGCCCCTGGCGCGCAGCCTGCCTAGCTCGCGCTTGGCGGCACTCGGCGCTTCGTGGTAAAAGCAGCGGCGAGGAGACAGCCCATGCGCATTGTCCTTCCGCTTCTCGCCCTGTCCTTGCCGGCAGTAGCGCTCGCCGCGGATGCTCCGCCGCCTTCTGGTGATCGGTTTGCTCGATCCACCATGCGCGAGCTTCAGGCGCCACCCGAACCTGCCAATTGCCGCGACCGCATCCACACTGTGCGCGAAGAGCGTGGTCTTCCCCGGTTGGAGCGCGACACCGCCTCGCCCGAGGAGCCGCTGTTCATCGCCGCCGTCGACAAGCGGATCGGCGGGTGCAGCGTGCTGGTGATGAGGGAGAATTTGAGCGATGTGCGCCCCCTGCCCGCATTGCCCGAAGGTCCGCCGCGGATGATGCCTGCGCAGAAGGCGGCGAATGGCCGGTGAGCCGAAGCTGCTTTCCGGTGGAAATCCGCAAATCCCGAAAGGCGAGGGAGACGCCCCGGTGCAGGCCTACATCGCCGCGATGCCGAGCTGGAAGAGCGAGGCAGGCCGCAAGCTCGACCAGTTGATCGAGCGCACGGTTCCGGGCGTGCGCAAGGCGGTGAAGTGGAACTCGCCGTTCTACGGGGTCGAAGGACAGGGCTGGTTCCTGAGCTACCACGTCTTCGCGAAATACATCAAAGTGGCCTTCTTCCGCGGCACGGAGTTGGACCCGCCGCCTCCGGTGAGTTCGAAGGACCCGAAGACGCGCTATGTCCACATCTATGAAGACGACGGGCCGGAGGATGAGCTGATGGCCAGATGGATCAGGCAGGCAGCGGACCTGCCCGGCTGGATGATCTAGTAGAGGATCAAGCTCGCCACCTCGTCGCGCCAGGCCGCTTCGTCATGCGAGGCAAGGGTGTCGAGATCGCCGGGTTGCGAGGCAGGGTCATCCACCCATTCGCGGAGAGCGGGGCCGCCATTGATGACGTCGATCGCCAGCCGCTCGAATTCGTATTCGTACGGGAAGTCGCGCCAGATCGGATAAGCCGGCTGCAGGTTGCGGATCGCCTTGAAGGCCAGCGCCTGCAAGCGCCACGGGCGAAAGGCGGCGTGGTTGTAGAAGGTGCCTTCTGCGTGTATCATCAAGCCGTTGCAGAGCATTCCTGCATGCTTGTGGAAGGTCGGCGTGAACCAGCACTCGCGAATTGCGCAACCGGCGAGCCAGTCAGGTGCAAGGCGCTCCATCTCCGCCAGCACGGCTTTTCCATCCAGGTCCGGAGCGCCGAACAGAACCTCCAGTGGCCGGGTGGTGCCGCGACCTTCGGACAGGGTCGTGCCCTCCAGCATCACCGTGCCGGCATAGGCGCGAGCCATGTTGACGTTGGCGGCGTTAGGGCTCGGGTTGATCCAGATGCGGCTCTCCGGCCAGCCGAAGCCGGGCACTGCGTCCGGCTGCCAGCCTTCCATGGCGATCACCCGGCAATCGACATCGAGCGCGAAGTGGCGGACGAACCAGGCGGCCATCTCGCCCATCGTCAGACCGTGGCGCATCGGCATGGGCCCTGCGCCGACGAAGCTCTCCTGCCCCGGCAGCAGCTTTGTGCCCTCCACCGGACGGCCTGCCGGGTTGGGCCTGTCCAGCACCCAGACGGATTTGCCGTAGCGGGCCGCCTCTTCCAGCAGATAGAGCAGCGTGGTGCAGAAGGTGTAGATGCGGCAGCCGAGATCCTGCAGATCGAACAGGAACACGTCCGCCGTGCTCATCATCTGGCCGGTGGGGCGGCGCACCTCTCCGTAGAGGCTGAAGACGGGGATGCCGTATTGCGGATCGGTCTCATCCGCCGTCTCCACCATGTTGTCCTGCTTGTCGCCCTTGATCCCATGCTGGGGACCGAAGGCGGCGGTGACCTGCACTCCGGCGGCGATCAGCGCATCCAGCGAATGGGTGAGGTCTTCCGTCACGGAGGCGGGATGCGCCACCAGCGCGACGCGCTTGCCGGACAGCTGGCGGAGAAGCTCGGGCTCGGCGAGCAGGCGATCTATGCCGAATTTCATGAGGCGCCGGGTGCCGGAAGCGTGGCGGTGAAGCAAGCCGGATCGTGGAAGTCTGGCTGTTCGCCGAAGTGCGCGAGGGCCCAGTAGGAGAGTGCGGTGCTGCCGTCCTCTCCCTGCTCTTCGATCACCGCAGTGAGGCCCATGGCGGAGTGTTCTGCCGGAAGGGCTGCACGCGGAATGGCGGCATCGAAGATCGCGACCGATCCCCCGCGCCGCAGGGTGCAGACCGGATCGCGCGGCATGGGGCGGTCGCGCATTCCTTCGCGCGGTGCGTCGAAGTCATAGGCGGCCCAGCGCTCTGACGGGGAAAGGTTGAACTCCGTGTAGGCGGAGCCCGCTTCCGGCCGCAGGAACAGCTCGAAGCAGGTGGTGCGCCAGAGGCCATCCGCCCTGCCCTTGCCGGCGAAGGGTGGCGCGATGAGCTGGGTTGCTCCCTCAATCCGCCAGCGCAGTTGAAGCCACGGCCCTTCTCCACCGAGCACCCTCGCCTCCACCGACCGCACCGCCAGCGGCGGCCGCGCCCGATGCGGCAGCAGGGAATGGGCACCGCTTTGCGCGGGTTGATCCGTTTGCATGGCGCCCCTTGCATGCTACGCGCGCCGCCGAAAAACGAGAGAGCGCAATGAGCCAATACCAGTCCGACCTCCTCCGCCTGCTCGACGAGCGTGGCTACATCCACCAGGTGACAGACCCGGAAGGGTTGGACGCGCTGGCGGCCAAGGAGATTGTGCCCGGCTATATCGGCTTCGACCCCACCGCGCCATCGCTGCATGTCGGCGGGCTGGTGCAGATCATGCTGCTGCGCCGGCTTCAGCAGGCGGGACACAAGCCGATCGTGCTGATGGGCGGCGGCACCGGCAAGATCGGCGACCCGAGCTTCAAGGACGAGGCGCGCAAGCTGCTGACCGAGGAGTCGATCGCCAGCAACGTGGCCTCCATCAAGAAGGTGTTCGAGCGGTTTCTGACCTTCGGCGATGGCCCGTCCGACGCGATCATGCTGGACAATGCGGAGTGGCTGGACCGGCTGGAGTACATTCCGTTCCTGCGGGAGGTGGGGCAGCACTTCTCCGTCAACCGGATGCTGAGCTTCGATTCAGTGAAGCAGCGGCTGGACCGGGAGCAGTCGCTCTCCTTCCTAGAATTCAACTACATGATCCTGCAGGCGTATGACTTCCGCGAGCTGGCGCAGCGCCATGGCTGCCGCTTGCAGATGGGCGGCAGCGACCAGTGGGGCAACATCGTCAACGGCATCGAACTGGCCCGCCGGATGGACCAGACCGAGGTGTTCGGCGTCACCACTCCGCTGCTGACCACCGCCGACGGGCAGAAGATGGGCAAGACGGTGGCGGGCGCCGTCTGGCTCAACGAGGATATGCTGCCGGCCTACGATTTCTGGCAGTACTGGCGCAACGTGGATGACCGCGACGTAGGCCGCTTCCTGCGCTTGTTCACCGATCTGCCGCTGGACGAGATCGCCCGGCTGGAGGCGCTGGAGGGCGCGGAGATCAACGACGCCAAGATCGTCCTCGCGAACGAGGTGACGGCGCTGGTACGCGGGCCAGACGCGGCGCGCGCGGCAGAGGCAACGGCGCAGGCGACCTTCGCAGGAGGCGGCCTTGGCGAGGACCTGCCGGTGCTGGATGTTGCGCCGGAAGGCATCCGCCTTGGCGCTGCCTGCACGGCGATCGGCTTTACCGCCTCCAACGGCGAGGCGAAGCGCAAGATCATGGAGGGCGCGGTGCGGATCGACGACGAGCCGGTCACCGACCCTGCCTATCTGATCGAGCTGGCGCCGGGCCAGGAGCGCAAGCTGAGCCTTGGCCGCAAGCGACATGGCGTGCTCCGCGCGCGGTGAGCTGAACACCCGCTTTTACGGTTTGATCAACTTTCTCCGCCAGGGTGAAATCCTGTCTATATAAGGGATTCGCACTCATGCCTGGGGGAGCACAGCTTTCCGTTACCGATATGCGCAGCTCGGTGCGCTGCCCGGTCGATTACAACACGATCGGCGAGCACCTGACGCTGGGCGATATCGCGCTGCACATCTGCAATATATCCAACCAGGGCTTCATGGTGGATGGGTGTTCCGGAATGGAGCGTGGCCACCGCGTGATCGTCCGCCTGCCAGTCGCAGGGCGGATCGAGGGTTGCTGCATCTGGACGCACGATAACCGCGCGGGTTTCCAGTTCGAACGGATCATCCGGCCGGACGAATATGACGACATGATCGCCGCGATGAAGCCGAAGATGCGGATGCGGCGCCTGGCTTGAGCGCACCAGGGCGGGCGTCCAGGGGGCGCCCGCCAAGCGGCGCTGTCAGGACTGAAAGAGCGCCCTGACTTGGCATCGCCTCATGCGCCTGCCATGGCGCGGGGGTGAACGAACCGATCACATCCCCCGACGAACCGAATTCCCCACTTCAGATCGCCGATTACCGGCGGTTCTGGCTTTCGCGGTTCCTCGCCACTTTCGCCACCCTCTCGATGGTGGTGCTGATCGGCTATCAGACATACGACATCGCCCGCGCCGATTACGGCATGGACCGCGCAACCGCGGCTTTCATGCTCGGGCTGCTGGGCCTTGCTCAGTTCGTACCGCTGTTCCTGCTGACGCCGGTTGCCGGCGCCGCGGCGGACCGGTTCGACCGGCGCCGGGTGGTGCTGTTCGCCAACCTGATCGACTGCGGGATCGCGCTGACGGTGGCGCTGTTCACCTGGGCAGACGCGCTGACGCTGCCGATCCTGTTCACCCTCGCTGCGGCGCACGGGGCCGCGCGGGTGTTCAACGGCCCGGCGCTGAGCGCCATCGCACCCAACATCGTGCCGCCGCGCCTGCTGCCCAAGGCGATCGCGCTGAGCTCGATCGCCTGGCAGGTGGGCACGGTGATCGGCCCGGCGGCGGGTGGAATGCTGTTCGCCTGGGACGAATCGCTGCCCTACTTCCTGTCGGCCGCGATGCTGCTCGGCTCCGGCCTGCTGATCTCCAGCGTGCGGCCGGTGCGCGCGCAGCAGGTGGGGCCGAAGAAGCATCCGCTGAAGCAGATCGGCGATGGCTTTCACTTCGTGTGGCACGAGCGGTTCCTGCTGGGCTGCATCTCGCTGGACCTGTTCGCGGTGCTGCTCGGCGGGGCGACGGCGATGCTGCCGGTCTTTGCCCGCGACATTCTGGAAGTGGGGCCACAGGGCCTCGGCATCATGCGCGGCGCGCCAGCTGTCGGCGCGGCCCTGGTCGCGGCGTGGTTCTCCTTCAAGCCGCTGGAAAGTAATGTTGGCGTGAAGATGCTGTGGGCCGTGGTGGTGTTCGGCGCTGCGACGGTGGTGTTCGCCTTTTCACGCAATTATGCCCTTTCCATCGCGATGCTGGCGCTGCTGGGCGCGGCGGACATGGTCTCCGTCTTCATCCGCAACTCTCTGATCCAGCTCAACACGCCGGATGACAAGCGCGGCCGGGTTTCCGCCATCTCCGGCCTTGCCGTTTCCGCTTCCAACGAGCTGGGGGAATTGCGCGCCGGTCTGTTCGCCGGACTGATGGGCGTCACCGCAGCCGTTGCCATCGGGGGCGCGGGTGCGATAATCGTCACAGCGCTCTGGGCCTGGATTTTTCCTGAGCTGCGTAAAGCAAGGACCTTCGCCCCGACGTTTCTGCACAAAGACGATGGCCTGCACGAAGATAAAGGGAAGGAGCCCGCCATATGAAGGCCCAAAACGTTCTCGCCACTATCGGCAACACGCCGCATATCCGCCTGCAGCGCCTGTTCCCGGACCATGAGGTCTGGGTGAAGAGCGAGCGGGCCAACCCGGCCGGCTCCATCAAGGACCGCATCGCGCTCGCCATGGTGGAGGATGCGGAAGCATCCGGCGCGCTGAAGCCTGGCGGCACGATCATCGAGCCGACCAGCGGCAATACCGGCATCGGCCTTGCGATGGTGGCGGCGGTGAAGGGCTACAAGCTGGTGCTGGTTATGCCCGAATCGATGTCTGTGGAGCGGCGGCGGCTGATGCTGGCCTATGGCGCGACGTTCGACCTGACGCCCAAGGAAATGGGCATGAAGGGCGCGCTGGCACGGGCGCAGGAGCTGCTCGACCAGACCGAGAATTCCTGGATGCCGCAGCAGTTCGAGAACCCGGCCAACATCACCGTCCATGCGCGCACCACGGCGCAGGAGATCCTCGCTGATTTCGCGGACGCGCCGCCTGCCCTGCTGATCACCGGCGTCGGCACCGGCGGCCACATCACCGCCTGCGCCGAGGAGCTGAAGAAGGTCTGGCCGGAGCTGAAGGCCTTCGCGGTGGAGCCGACGCTATCGCCCGTCATCTCCGGCGGCCAGCCCGGCCCGCACCCGATTCAGGGCATTGGCGCGGGCTTTATCCCCGCCAACCTGCACACGCAGGCGATCGACGGCGCGATCCAGGTCGAGCCGGAGGACGCCAAGGAGATGGCCCGCCGCTGCGCACGCGAGGAAGGGCTGCTGGTCGGCATCTCGAGCGGCGCCACGCTGGCGGCGATCAAACAGAAGGTGAGCGGGATGGAGCCGGGCACGCGGGTGCTGGGCTTCAACTACGACACCGGGGAGCGGTATCTCTCCGTGCCCGACTTCCTGCCGGTGGAGTGAGGAGACGCGAGACCCCTCTCCCCGCGGGAGCGGTGGGAGAGGGCGCCAGCGCGCAGGCGTCGGCGTCACCCTCTCAACTTTGGCGAAGGCCCGCTGACGCGGACAAGGCTCCATGTCTCTCCAGCAAGGGAGAGAGTGAGGACTGATGGAACTCGAAACTTCCCCCTACCAAGACGGTGACACCGCCCTCATGGGCCATGTCGCCCGGCCCTCTGGCACGCCCCGAGCGGCGGTGCTGGTGTTCCCGACGATCATGAACCCGACCGAGTCGGTGCGGGCAAAGGCACTCGCGCTGGCGGAGGCGGGCTACCTGGCGCTGATCGCCGACTTCTACGGCGAGGAGCCGACGAGCTTCGACCATGCCCGCGAGTTGGCAGCCGGCATCCGGAGCACGCCCGAGGCCTATCGCCGTCGGCTGCGGGCCAGTCTGCGGGCGCTGGCGACGATGCCGGAGGCGCAGGGGCTGGACTTCGCGGCGATCGGCTTCTGCATGGGCGGACAGGCGGCGCTGGAGCTTGCGCGCGAGGGCGCTCCGCTCGGCTGCTCCGTCAGCTTCCACGGCCTGCTGAATACCGATCTGCCGGCGGAGCCCGGCGCCATCACCGCGCGCATTCTCGTCTGCCACGGCGATGCCGACCCGATGGTGCCGCGCAGCCAGGTCATCGCCTTCTGGGAGGAGATGGACGAGGCTGGGGCCAACTGGCACTTCCACTCCTATAGCGGCGTGAAGCACGGCTTCACCAATCCCGGCCCCACCAGCAACCCCGCCACCGCCTATGACGCCAGCGCAGACCGCCAGAGCTGGGCCGCGATGCTGGAACTGTTCGATGAGGTGTTCGGTTAGGCCGGGGTGAACAGCCCCGCCCCGCCCCCGTCCGCCACCATCAACTTCGACACGCTCGCAAGCCAGGTTTCCGCTCTCGAGCGGCGTGGCTCCCCGGAGTACGAAGAGGCGCGTTCACGCGCGATCTGGAACAAGCGGCTCGACAATGTGCGGGCGCCGGATGCCGTCCTGCGCTGCGCCTCTGCGGACGAAGTGGCGGCTGCGATCCGCTTCGCGCGCGAGAACGGGCTGAAGGTGAGCCTGCGCGGCAGCGGCCACTCCTATCATGCGGCGGCGCTGTGTGATGGCGGCCTGCTGCTGGACCTCGGCGCGCTAGACTTCGTGGACATCGATGCCGAACACCGCCGCGCCCGCGTGGGTCCCGGTGCGCGGGGCGGCGATTTGGTGGATGCGCTGGCGGAACAGGGCCTCGCCTTTCCGATCGGCCATTGCGCGAGCGTGGCGATGGGGGGCTTCCTCCTTTCGGGCGGAATCGGCTGGAACTACGGGACCTGGGGCCCCGCCTGCCGCAACCTCGCCGCAATCGAGCTGGTCACTGCCGAGGGCGAGGTTCTGCGCGTCAGCAAAGATGAGCATGCGGACCTGTTCTGGGCCGCGCGCGGCGCTGGCTGCTCCTTCTTCGCTGCGGTGACGGCCTATGAGCTGGAATTGCATCCGCTGCCGGAAGCCGCGTGGCTCTGGACCGCCACCTTCACCGCCGACAGCGCCCCTGCTCTTGCGGACTGGCTGACCGCTGCCACGGCTGCCTCCCATCCCGGCTCCGAGATCATGTGTCTTGTGGGCCCGGACTTCAAAAGCGCGGAGCCCAGCGTCACCATCCGCGCCGTGGGCATCGGGGAGAGCGAGGAACAGGCGCGCGATCGTGTCTCGTCCTTCCATTCGCCCCCAACGGATGCGGAGCTGATGGGGGAGCCGGAGGAGAAGGGGCTCACGTTCACGGAGCTGCACAAGCTTTCCCACATGCCCGACGGCAAGCGCGTTGCGGCAGACCATGCCTGGTGCGACGCAACGATGGGCGAGATGCTGCTGGCGGTGCACCATTTGGCGGGAGTGCCGAAGCGCTCCTCCACCGTGAACCTGATCTCGCCGGGCGGAAATGCGGAAATCCCGTTCATGCCGGACGCCGCACACACGGCCTTATCTGCGGGTGGCGGCGCTTCGGCCGGCATCTATGCGATGTGGGATGAGGCGGAGGACGATGCGCTGCATTGCGGCTGGGTGCGCGATGTCGACGCCGCCCTCACCCCGCTGCGCAGCGCCCGCTATGTCGGCGAAGCGGACCTGACTGCGGGGCCGGAGCGGCTGCGCGAGTGCTTCTCGCCCGAAGCGTTCAGCAGGCTGGAGGAGCTGCGGCGCCGTTACGATCCGGAACGCTTGTTCCAGTCTCACGGCGCCTGAGCAGCCTTACTCCGCCGTCCCTTCAATATCGGCATATTCCAGCGCAAAGCTGGGGTCGCAATCGTAAGGGTAGACTGCCTGGCCGGGGCGCTTGTTCCACGCGATGTAACGCGCGCCGTTATTGTCGAGCACCTCCGCGTCCTCGAACCATTGCAGCGCCGTCAGCTTGGTGCCGTCCTCCGACAGGCGATAACGCTCCACCATGTGAATGTTCGCGCTGTGATCGAGGCCATTGTTGGTGATGGTCGAGGGCAGGATGTGCGTGGTGTCGATCACCAGTTCATCCCCTTCCCACCGGCCGATGGAATGGCCCATCTTCGAGTGCGGCGCATCCGGCCCAGGGTGGTCCCGACCATCCATGAAGATCAACCGAACCTGGTCGAAATATTCGTAGCGAAACACGATCAGCTCGGGCGTCTGATGCACTTCGAAGGGAAACGGGCCCTGCACGGAATAGACGATGGACGGCACCTGACAGACGCGGGTGATCGTCATCTCGTCTTCGGGATTCCATGCCTCCGCCTTGGCCAACGCCTCAGGCTTCAGCTGAAGACCGCCGAACTCCATGCGGCCGAACTCCGGCACGCCGCTGTCGTGGATGATGACGGTATCTGGCGGCAGTTGCGGCAACAGCTCTGAGTCGGATGGCTGCGGGCTCATGTCGGGGGCCCAGAAGCCGGAGAAGTCAGGGGTCGACTGGGCCATCGCGGCGACAGGAGCGAGAAACAGCGCCAAGGCGCTCAACGTTGCGCGGGCAAAGGGCATCTCAGTCATCCGACGTTCCGAAAGCAGTCTGGCCAATCATCTTGCCGCTTCCATCGCGTGCCGCGCGCAGCCGCATGTAGGGCTTACCGTCTCGCGCAGGCCAGCCCTCCACTGTCACTTTGTCGCCCGGCTTCAGACTATCGCGCCCCCAGCCGCGACGCATCAACACGACCGGCGCGTTGGTCTCCACCCGCCACTCCCGATGCTGCCCCTGCGCCTGCGGCACGTCGATCACGATCACGCCATGCGGGTTGGTGAAGCGGAAGCTCTTGACCGTACCGCTGATCGTCACGTCGCGGGTCTCATCAAAGAACACCGCGAAAGAGTGGTGGGCGGAGGCGACGCTGTGCCCGGCTGCCCCCGCCGCAATCAGCAGCGCAAGTGCGAGAGTGCGCCTGATCATTTGCTCCATCCCCTTCCCTTCGATCCAATTTTGGACCGTTTCAAATTGACCTATCACCCCTGAAGGCAGGGCGCCAGCCGTTCACACACTTGCGAAGGCCTCCGGCGGCAAGGCCATGACTGCATCGGCACCAGCCTCCACCTTTCGCCGGAGTGCCGCAACGTCGGGCAAGCTGGACTGCGCGAAGTGGCGGGCGGTAATGCGCTTCGCATCGGCAAAAGACTGGTCGCCATCCTCCGCAGAAAGCGACGCCATGCGCAGCCACATCCAGCCAAGCGCAACAATGCCCATCATCTGCATGAAAGCATAGGAGCCTGCGCCGAGCTCGTTGGGACTCCGACCGGCGGCGTCAATTAGCCAACGCCCCGCCGCACGGGTATCCGCCACCGCCTCTTGCAGAGGATCAGCGATGAAGCGCAGTTCTTCCGGCGCGGCGGCGCAGTCCGCCTCCAGCATGGTGAAGAACCGCTCTGCCACCGCTCCACCGTCGCGAGCCAGCTTGCGGCCGGCGAGGTCCAGCGCCTGCACGCCGTTCGCACCTTCGTAGATCATCGGCACGCGCGCATCGCGGACGATCTGCTCCATGCCCCACTCGGCGATGTAGCCGTGCCCGCCGAAGACCTGCTGCATGGCGACGGCCGTTTCGAAGCCGCGATCCGTGCCGAAGCCCTTGATGACCGGGGTGAGCAGCGAAACCAGCTCCTCCGCCTGGAGGCGCTCCTCCTCGCTGGCGCTACCGTGGGAGAGATCGATCTGCAGTGCGGTCCACAGCACCAGCGCGCGCATGCCTTCGGTGAAGGCGCGGGCATCCATCAGCATGCGGCGAACGTCCGGGTGGACAATGATCGGGTCGGAGGGTGCGGAGGCATCCGCGCGGCTGCCCGGCGCCTTGCCCTGCCGCCGGTCCAGCGCATAGGCAACGGCGTTCTGGTAGGCGAGCTCCGCCTGCGCGACGCCCTGGTTCCCGCAGGACAGGCGGGCCGCGTTCATCATGATGAACATAGCAGCGAGGCCCTCGTTCTCGGCACCGACCAGCCAGCCGGTCGCGCTTTCGAAGCTCATCGCGCAAGTGGCGCTGCCGTGGACGCCCATCTTATGCTCGATGCCGGTGCAGGAGAGGGTGTTGCGTGCACCTTCGGGCAGGATCTTGGGCACCACGAAGAGGGATATGCCGCGTGACCCCGCGGGCGCGTCGGGTAGCCGAGCAAGGACGAGGTGAACGATGTTCTCCGTCAGGTCCTGCTCGCCGCCCGAGCAGAAGATCTTCTCGCCCGTGATCCTGTAGCTGCCGTCGCCCGCAGGCTCGGCCCGCGTGCGGATCATGCCGACATCGGTGCCGCATTGCGGCTCCGTCAGCGCCATGGTGCCGAGCCATTCGCCGCTCACCAGCTTGGGCAGGTAGCGGTCCTTCAACTCGTCGCTGCCTTTGGCCATCAGTGCGGCCACGGCGCCGTGGGTGAGGCCGGGATACATGGTGAAGGCGTGGCAGGCGGAGTTCATGAACTCTTCCACCACTGTCGCCAGAACGTGCGGCATGCCCTGCCCGCCGATCTCTTCCGGCAGAGCGAGGGTGCCCCAGCCCGATTCGCGATATTGCGCGTAGGCTTCCGGATAGCCGGGAGGGGTTGTGACGCTGCCATCGGATTGGCGAGTGCAGCCGGCCTTGTCTCCCGGACCATTCAGCGGCGCAATCACCTCCGCGGCGAAGCGGCCGGCCTCCGAGAGGATCGCCTCGATCAGCTCGCTGTCGACAGCGGCAAACGCGGGAAAATGAGTGAGCGTGTCGAGCGCGAGCAGCCGGTCCAGGATGAAACGAACGTCGGGAAGGGGCGGATTGTAGTTGGTCATAGCAAAACCGTTAGCGCGGCTCAGCCTTCGATGCGAGAGAGAGTGTCGCCCTCAAGCTGGCGATAAAAGCAGCTGACGGCGCCGGTATGGCAGGCGGGGCCCGCAGGGCGCACTTGCAACAGCAATGCATCCTGGTCGCAATCGACCTGCATCGCCTGCACATGCAGCACGTGGCCGGACGTCTCACCCTTCTTCCAGAGCCGCCCGCGGCTGCGCGAATGGAAGTGCGCGAAGCCGGTGCTGCGGGTGGCCTCCAGCGCCTCTTCATCCATGAAGGCGACCATCAGCACGCGGCCGGAATCGGCATCCTGCACCACTGCCGTCAGCAGCCCTGCGGAATCATAGCGAGGACGAAAGACACGGCCCTGTTCCTGCAGCGCCACATCGCTAACCTGTTCTGAAATGAGAAAATCCCTTTCCGAAGATGTGCCGCAGAGGCGCGGCCCGCTACCTTTGTTGCACGATAATCACAGCGCGCCGGCAAAATCTACTGCGCCTTGCGAAGCGGCTTTGTCGAAGCGCCTTTCGGTGGGATTAACCCCTTGCGGCCGTGAGGTCCGCGTTCCGACCGGCAGCGCCGGATACGCGCCAAGGAAGGGGGGAATCGGTACCAGTCCGAAACAGGACGGCCGATTTGAATGAGGGTTTGGGCCGGGGTGTCATCGGGGGGTCGATCCCCTGGCCCAGCGATTTTCGTCACGCGGACGCCCGGGGGGGAAACTTCCGGGCGTCTTGCTTTTCCGCCTGGCGTGTAAGCCCCTCGGCCCTCAGTCCAGCGTACGCGCGAAGC
Organism: uncultured Erythrobacteraceae bacterium; assembly: GCA_966251025.1. Taxonomy (GTDB): domain Bacteria; phylum Pseudomonadota; class Alphaproteobacteria; order Sphingomonadales; family Sphingomonadaceae; genus Croceibacterium. Next base: position 137,350 of record CBINJM010000002.1, read on the forward strand.
AGGCGATCATCACCTTGCGCGCGCCTGCCTCCCTCAGCACCTCGATGCAGGCGTTTGTTGTCGCGCCGCTCGTCATCACGTCATCAACAAGGATGACCTGCGCACCTCGAATCGCCTGCCGGTGGCGCGGATGGATGGCGATGGCGCCCTTCAGCATGTCGGCCCGCGCAGCCCGGCCAAGATGACCGAGCTTCCGCGTCTGCTTGCGGCGGACGAGCCCGTCGACCAGCAGGGTCTGCCCCCGCAGGCGAGCGATGTGCCGCGCGAGCAGCGCAGATTGGTTGAATCCGCGCCGCCACAGACGGGTGCGGTGGAGCGGCACCGGCACCACCAACCACTCGCCCTCCAACTGCGGCATGCGGCCAACGATCATCCGCGCCAGCATCGGGGCGAGCGCGATCTTCCCGCCATGCTTGAACGCCAGCACCAGCTTCCGCGAGGCGGGCGTATAGATCGTACCCGCCGCGATCCCGTCATGCAGAGGCGGTTCTGCCCGGCAATGGTCGCAGACGCGATCCTCCGGCGCCTCTTCCCGGAAGGGTCGCAGGCAGCGCACGCAGGCAGGGTCTCCCGGAAACTCCAGCTCATCCCAGCACTCGGCGCACAGCCCGCCCTGCGCCGCCAAGCCCTCTCCGCACGAGGGGCAGCGCGGGGGGTAGATCAGGTCCACCAGCGGAGCGAGCGCCTGTCCAATGTTCATGCGCGCAAAGGTGGCGGGTCGAAGGCGCATGGGCAAGCGGGCTTGCGCTGATCGGGCAGCGGCGGCAGTGCCGGGGGATGGCCAAGGCTCCTCCCACGATCTTCGCGCCCGGGCGCCGCCTCACCGCTCGCCGCCGAATGCTGGCGTTGCAGCGCGCGCCGGATGCGGCGCGGTTCGTGCTGGACGATATGATCGAGGACGTGCTCGAGCGGCTCTCCTTCCTCCGGCACGAGGTTCGCAGCGCGTTGGTGCTGGGCGATCGGTGTGGCGAGCTGGCGGCGGCGCTGGAGGCGCGCGGGGGACAGGTGATCCGGGCCGATCCGGTACCGGGCGCGGGAGAGCAGGCGCTGGACGAAGAGGCTCCCTACCCTGCCGAGATGCTTGGCGAGGGGTTCGACCTGATTGCCAGCCTTGCGCTGCTGGACACGATAAACGATCTGCCCGGCGCCCTGGTTCACATGCGGCGCGCCCTTGCGCCGGGAGGGCTTGCCATTGCGAGTTTCACGGGCGCCGGGAGCCTGCCGATGCTGCGCCGGGTGATGCTGGCCGCGGACGCGGACCGACCTTCGGCCCGGCTGCACCCGATGGTCGATGTGCGCGCAGGCGCGCAGTTACTGCAGCGCGCGGGATTTGCCGATCCGGTGGCGGACAGCCGCTCTATCAACGTGGCCTATCGCTCGCTCGAGCGATTGGTGGGCGATCTGCGAGCTCAGGGGCTTGGCAATGCGCTCGCCTCTCCGGGCGCGCCCTTGAGCAAGTCCGCGCTGGCTCGTGCGCGGGAGGCATTCGCCACCAGCGCCGATGAGGATGGTCGCGTGGTCGAGCGGTTCGAGATCGTCACGCTGAGCGGTCGCCGACCTCAGGGCTGACGCGCTCTGGCGGACTGGGCAGGAGCGGAGGCCGACGCAGCGCCCTCCCCGCTCCAGCCCCTCGCGACCGAGCTTATCCCCGCAACGAAGCCTGTGCTGCTGCCAGTCGAGCGATCGGCACGCGGTAGGGAGAGGCGCTGACGTAATCGAGACCGGTGCGCTCGCAGAAAGCGATGCTCGCGGGATCACCGCCATGCTCTCCGCAGATGCCGAGCTTGATGCCGGGGCGTGCCGCGCGGCCGCGTTCGGCCGCCAGCTTCACCAGCTCGCCGACCCCCTCGATGTCGAGGCTGACGAACGGGTCGCGCGGGTAAATCCCCTTCTCGACATAGACGGAGAGGAACCGCCCCGCATCGTCGCGGCTGACGCCGAGCGTGGTCTGCGTCAGGTCGTTGGTGCCGAAGGAGAAGAAACGCGCTTCCTCTGCGATCTCGCCCGCCATCAGCGCGGCGCGGGGCAGCTCGATCATCGTACCGACGAGGTAGTCGAGTGTGCGGCCCTTCTCCGCGAAGACCTGCGCGGCGGTGTCGTCCACCAGCTTGCGCAGGATCGCCAGCTCACGCTTCGTGCCGACGAGCGGGATCATCACCTCAGGCACCACAGGGTCGCCGCCCTGCGCGGTGACGTCGCAAGCCGCCTCGAAGATGGCGCGGGCCTGCATCTCGTAGATCTCGGGGAAGGTGATGCCGAGGCGGCAACCGCGATGGCCGAGCATCGGGTTGAACTCGTGCAGTTCGTTCGCGCGGCGGCGCAGCTGGTCCGCGCTGGCACCGATGGTCGCGGCCAGGTCAGCGAATTCCGCGTCCCCGTGCGGCATGAATTCGTGCAGCGGCGGGTCCAGCAGGCGGATCGTGCAGGGCAGCCCGGCCATGCAGGTGAAGATCTCGGTGAAGTCGGCGCGCTGTTCGGGCAGCAGCTTTTCCAGCGCGCGCCGGCGGCCCGCCTCGTTCTCCGCGAGGATCATCTCGCGCACGGCGCTGATCCGGCTCGCGTCGAAGAACATGTGCTCCGTGCGGCACAGGCCGATGCCCTCCGCACCGAACTGGCGGGCCATGCGGCAATCGGCCGGTGTTTCCGCGTTGGTGCGGACGGCCATACGACGGTGGCGGTCAGCCCATTCCATCAGCGTGCCGAAATCGCCCGCGAGCTCCGGCTCAATGGTGTCAACCTGGCCGGCCATCACTTCGCCCGTCGCACCGTCGAGCGTTATCGTGTCGCCCTCCGACAGCTCTCGGGTGCCGATGCGCAGCTTACGGGCTTTCAGGTCGATTGAGACGGCAGACGCTCCGGAAACGCAGGGGCGGCCCATGCCGCGCGCGACGACCGCCGCGTGGCTGGTCATGCCGCCCCGCGCCGTCAGCACGCCCTGTGCGGCATGCATGCCGTGGATGTCTTCAGGGCTGGTCTCCACGCGAACGAGGATCACCTTCTCGCCGCGCCCGGCCCATTGCTCGGCCGTGTCGGCGTCGAGCACGACCTTTCCGCTGGCGGCGCCGGGGCTGGCAGGTAGGCCCTTGGACAGCATATCACGCGCGGCATTGGGGTCAAGCGTGGGGTGGAGCAGCTGGTCCAGCGCCATCGGGTCGACGCGCAGCACGGCCTCACTCTCATCGATCAGGCCCTCCCCGACCATGTCGACCGCCATCTTCAGCGCGGCCTTGGCGGTCCGTTTGCCCGAGCGGGTCTGCAGCATCCACAGATGACCGCGCTCCACAGTGAATTCGATGTCCTGCATATCGCGGTAGTGCCGCTCCAACAGGTCGAACACGCGGGCGAGTTGTGTGTAGGCTTCCGGCAGCGCCTCTTCCATCGAGGGAGCCTCAGCCCCGGCGGCCTCGCGCGCAGCCCTGGTCAGATATTGCGGCGTTCGGATGCCGGCGACGACGTCCTCACCCTGCGCATTGACGAGATATTCGCCGTAATAGGCGCGCTCGCCCGTCGCGGGGTCGCGGGTGAAGGCGACGCCGGTGGCGCTCGTCTCGCCCATATTTCCGAAGACCATCGCCTGCACGTTGACGGCGGTGCCCCAGTCGGCGGGGATGTCGTTCAGGCGGCGATAGACCTTGGCGCGGTCCGAATCCCAGCTGTCGAAGACGGCGGCGATGGCGCCCCAGAGCTGCGCGTGCACATCCTGCGGAAACGGCTCGCCCAACTCGCGCGCGACGATGGCCTTGTATTCGCTGACCAGCTCTCGCCAATCTTCAGAGCTCATCTCCGTATCGGCGTAGAAGCCGTTCTGTTCCTTGGCGATTTCCAGCGCTTCCTCGAACAGGCCGTGATCCAGGCCGAGCACGACGTCGGAATACATCTGGATGAAGCGGCGATAGCTGTCCCATGCAAAGCGCTCGTCGCCGGAAGTCGCAGCGAGGCCCTGCACCGTCTCATCGTTGAGGCCGAGATTGAGAACCGTGTCCATCATGCCCGGCATGGAAACCCGTGCGCCGGACCGGACGGAGACGAGCAGCGGATCGGCGGCGTCGCCGAACGTCTTGCCGACCGCGGCCTCGATGTGAGTCAGAGCCTCAGCCACCCCCTCGCGCAGCTCGGCTGAAAAGTCCGCGCCTTCCTTCAGGTAGCGGACGCATTCCTCGGTCGTGATGGTGAAGCCTGGCGGCACCGGAAGGCCGATCGAGGCCATTTCCGCGAGGTTCGCGCCTTTCCCGCCGGTGATGGTCTTGTCGCGAGCACGCGGGTCAGCATGGGCGGCGCCGCCGCCAAACGTGTAGACCGTCTTGTTCATCCTGGATGCCACTCTTCTGTTGGCTGGAACACCTGGAACACGGTTCTAAGGCAGAACCCGCGCGCCGCTTCTAGCCTTCGATCTTGGAGAAATCCGCCACGTTGTGCACCGCAGCACGGAAGCGCGCAAGCAAGTCAAGCCGTGCAGCGCGCTTGTTCTGATCCGGGTCATTCACGGTGACTTCGTCGAAGAAGCGGTCGATCGGCGCACGAAGGGTGGCGAGCGCGGCCATGGCGCCTTCGAAATCCTCCGCTTGCACGGCCGCAGCGGCGCGCGGTTCGGCAGCGTCGAGTGCGGCGATCAGCGCGGCCTCGGCCGGCTCGGGCGTGTAGGCGTTCTCCCGAGCGTGGCGTTCGGCCATCTTCGCGTCGATCACCGGCTTCAGGTCCGGATCGTCAACCAGAGCGAGCGGATCCTCCTCGCCTGTCTCCGCGATCTGCCCCTCGATGCCGTGCCAGTTCTCCTTCTTGAGGATGTTGGCGGCGCGCTTGTAGGCGGCGAGAAGGTTGGCGCCATCTTCCGTGGCGATGAAGTTCTGCAGGGCTTTCACGCGAGCGAGAAGCCGCACGAGGTCATCTTCGTTCCCGACATGGTAAACAGCGTTCACAACATCGTGACCAACGCCTGCGCCTCGCTGTTGCACTACCAATCGATCTGCAAGGAACGCGAGCACTTCAGTCGCAAGTTCACGCGGGGACCGTGGCTGATCCAGTTGGCGAGCATGGTAAGACAACTCGATGAGGGGCACCAAGCGCCAGAGGCCGAATCGTAAGTCGCTGCCGAAGATGAGACCCAAGACGCCCAGCGCCGCGCGACGCAGAGCAAACGGATCTTTCGAGCCGGTGGGCCTCTCATCAATGGCGAAGAAGCCTGTCAGCGTGTCCAGCTTGTCCGCTAGGCTCACCGCCACCGTCACCGGCGCAGTGGGGACCTCGTCGCCTTGCCCTACAGGCTTGTAATGGTCGCGGATGGCGTCTGCCACAGCGTCGGGCAGACCTTCGGCGCGGGCATAATATCCGCCCATAAGGCCCTGAAGTTCCGGGAATTCGCCGACCATCTCGGTGACGAGGTCGGCCTTGGCAAGGCGGGCGGCCTGCTCGGCGAGGCTAGCGAGCTTCCGCACCTCATCTTCGTCATTCCGTCGAAGGCCGGAATCTACCGCGCCCTCCGCGCCTGACGCCTGATGGACCCCGGCCTTCGCCGGGGTGACGGATGAAGGGGTGACGGATGAGGGGGTGACGGATGAGGGGGCGGGCGAAGTGGGCTTTACGATACCCTCTTCCACCAGCCAGCGGGCGAGCTTGGCGACCCGCTCGACCTTGTCGGCAACGGTGCCGAGCTTTTCGTGGAAGGTGATGCGCTCCAGCTTCTTGGCCTGTTCGGCAAGCGGCACCTTGCGGTCCTGCTCCCAGAAGAAGCGAGCGTCGGACAGGCGGGCGGCGAGGACCTTGCGGTTGCCGTCAACGATCGCCGCGCCGCCGTCCTTGGGCTCGATATTGGCGGTGCAGATGAAGGCGTTTGCGAGCTTCCCGCCGCTCTCGCAGACGAAATATTTCTGGTTTGTGCGGGCAGTTAGCTGGATGACTTCAGGGGGAACATCAAGAAACGCCTCATTGAATCGGCCGAGCAGCGGAACGGGCCACTCGGTGAGGCCGGCATTCTCGACCACCAGCCCCTCATCCTCCACCAGCGTCAGCCCGGCCTCGGTGGCAGCGGCGCGGGCACCGTCGCGGATCAGAGCCTCGCGCTCCGCATGATCGACGATGACGTGGCAGGCGCGCAGCTTCTGCGCGTAATCGTGCGCGCCGCCGATGGTGATCGCGCCGGGATGGTGGAAGCGGTGGCCCACCGTCGCATAGCCGGAGGGCACGCCCCCCACTTCGCATTCCACCAGCCCCTCGCCCAGGATCGCCACAATGCCGGAAAGCGGGCGGACCCAGCGGATGCTGTCGGTGGTCAGAGAAGCGGCGCCCCAGCGCATCGATTTCGGCCACGGAAAAGCGCGGATGATCGCGGGAATGGCTTCCGCCAACACGGTGCGCACGGCCCTGCCCGGCTTCTCGACCACAGCGAAATACACGCCATCCCGATCCTCAAGCTGGTCCTGCGTCAGCCCGGTCTTGCGGAGGAAACCTTCGAGCGCCTGCGGAGGGGCGGAGGTGCGCGGGCCCTTCGTCTCCTCCCGCACCGCCTCCGTCGCTTCCGGCAGGTCGCGGGCGATCAGCGCGAGACGGCGAGGCGTGGACCAGACGGTGATGGCTCCGACCGAAACACCGGCGGCTTCCAACTCCTTGCGGAACAGCTTCTCCAGATCCGCGCGCGCGCCGGCCTGCATCCGCGCGGGAATTTCCTCGCAGCGAAGTTCGAGCAGGAAATCGCTCATGCGGACCACCCCTCGTATTCCGCAGCCCATCGGGTGGCCTCACGCTCCATGTATTTCTCGCAGGATCCACGGGCGAGATCGCGCACGCGGGCCATGTAGCTGGCTCGCTCCTGCACGCTGATCACGCCGCGCGCCTGCAGCAGGTTGAAGATGTGGCTTGCCTCCACGGCCTGCTCGTAGGCGGCGATGGGCACGTCAGCCGCGAGCGCATTGCGGCACTCCGCCTCCGCCTTGTTGAACAGGTCGAACAAAGCGGCCGTGTCGGCGACCTCGAAGTTCCACTTCGACATCTGGCGCTCATTCTCGAGGAACACCTGGCCGTAAGTCACGCCGCGGCCGTTGAAGTTTAGGTCGTACACATTGTCGACGCCCTGGATGTACATGGCAAGGCGCTCCAGCCCGTAGGTCAGCTCGCCCGCGACAGGCTTGCAGTCGAAGCCGCCCATCTGCTGGAAATAGGTGAACTGGGTGACTTCCATCCCGTCGCACCAGACCTCCCAGCCCAGCCCCCATGCGCCCAGCGTGGGGCTTTCCCAATCGTCCTCCACGAAGCGGATGTCGTGCTTCAGCGGGTCGATGCCGATGACTTCGAGGCTGCGGAGATAAAGCTCCTGCAGGTCGGGCGGGCTCGGCTTCAGGATCACCTGGTATTGGTAATAGTGCTGTAGCCGGTTCGGGTTCTCGCCATAGCGGCCGTCCGTCGGGCGGCGGCAAGGCTGGACGAAGGCGGCGTTCCACGGCTCCGGCCCCAGCGCGCGCAGCGTGGTGGCGGTGTGGAACGTGCCCGCGCCCATGCGCATGTCGTAGGGCTGCAGGATCAGGCAACCCTGCGCGCTCCAGTAATCATGCAGGGTCAGGATCATGTCCTGGAAGCTGCGGGCGGGATCTCGCTGTGCAGGCGCGATGGTCATGGCGCGGGGCAATGGCGGATGGCCTGCGGAGCGTCAATGCCGCCGGGTTGCGGAAGGTTGTAAACCATCTTCCTTCGCCGCTGCTTCTGGCGCGGCCCCTGTGGATGCCCTACATCACGTTGCAAGGTCCAGGGATCGGAAATTCAATGCCGTTCAAACGTCTTCTGTCTTCGGCCAGCGCGCTGCTGCTGAGCCTCGCCGGCTGCGCGGGCGGCCCACTTGTGGAGACGCCGCCGCCGGGCGCGGTGCCGGGGCCTGCTTTGTGGCAAGTCGCGGACGAGGATACGACCATCTACCTGTTCGGCACGGTCCATGCTCTTCCCAAGGAAACGCAATGGTTCGACGGGCGGGTGGAGCGCGCCTTCAACGCCGCGGACGAACTCGTGACGGAAATCGACCTCAGCGATGCCGCCACGTCCAGCCAGGCGCTCGCCGCCGCGGGGATGCTGCCGGAGGGGCAGAACCTGCGAGAGCTGATGACGCCTGAGAACCGGATGCAATATGAGGAGGCGCTCGTCACGCTGGGCCTGCCCGTGGAGGGTTTGGACCGGATGGAACCGTGGCTCGCCGCGATGACGCTGTCGCTGCTTCCTCTGCTGCGCGACGGGTATCAGTCCGAAAGCGGGGTCGAGATGGCGCTGGGCAACCGCGCGGAGGGCAAGAAGCGCGGCGGGTTGGAGTCGATCGAGGATCAGGTGGAGCTGTTCGACGCGCTTCCTTTGGAGGCCCAGCTCGCCTTCCTTGACCAGACCGTCGAGCAGGTGCCGGAAGCGAGCACGACACTCGGCGCTATGGTGGCCGAGTGGCTGGAGGGCGATGCGGGTCAGCTCGCCGCGCTTCTCAACGCGGAGCTGACGGACCCCGCGCTTTATGATCGACTGCTGACGCAGCGAAACGCGAACTGGGCCGAGTGGATCCAGCAGCGGCTGGACACGCCGGGTACGGTGTTCGTGGCGGTCGGCGCCGGGCACCTCGCCGGTCGCGGAAGCGTGCAGGAGCAGCTGCGCGAACGCGGGCTGGAGGTCCGGCGCATCTGGGAATGAAACGCCTGCTGGCAGCGGCGCTCTCGCTGGTGCTGGCCGCCTGCAGCGCGCCCGCACCAGAGCGGGAGTGGCCTGCGCCCTCGCCCGCTTTGTGGGAGATAAGAGCGCCGGATGGCGCGCGCGGGTGGCTCTTCGGCACGATCCACGCGCTCCCGGAGGGGCTGGCGTGGCGCACGTCGCTCCTCGAAGATGCGCTGGCCGCGTCGAGCGTGCTGGTCGTTGAGGTGGCGGAGCTTGGCGATGCTGCGGAGGCGGCACGGCAGTTTGCCAGCCGGGCTCGCTCGCCGGGCTTGCCGCCATTGCTGGCACGTGTGCCGGCCGATGATCGCTCCGCGCTGGAGGCGGCGCTAAACTCGGCCGGGCTGAAGGAGAGCGACTTCGCTGATGTGGAGAGCTGGGCCGCCGCGCTGCAACTGGCAAGCGCGATGCGCAGCTATGACAGCGGCAACGGTGTGGACCGCGCACTGATTGCCGAGGCGGACCGGGTGGTTGGCCTCGAAAGTCTGGCGACGCAGTTTGCGATGTTCGACGCGCTCCCGACGCGTGAGCAGGCGCTATTGCTGGCGGATGTGGCGCGCGAGGGCGGAAGCGGCGGACAGGAGGAGCGGCTCGAGGCGTGGCTCACCGGCGATCTGGACCTGCTCTCGCGCGATGCGGGGGAAGGCCTGCTCGCCGATTCGGCCATGCGCGAAACCCTCCAGCTCTCCCGCAACCGCGCCTGGGCGGAGCGGACTGCGGCGCTGCTCAAGGCGGGCGAGCGACCATTCGTAGCCGTGGGCGCGGCGCACATGCTGGGGGATGAGGGATTGCCAGCGCTGCTGGTCGCGCGCGGCTATTCCGTGCGGCGCATCCAATAGCGGCATCAGGAGTTGCGCTTCCGGCCGGTTCCCTCTAAGGGCCGCGGCTTCCCGACATGGTCATCCCTGGAGGCGTGGCGGGAGAACCAACGCATTTGAAAGGCACGATGATGAGCGACGCTCTGACCCTGCCGGCCGAGCTGCGCGAACGGGCTGGCAAGGGAGCCTCCCGTGAACTGCGCCGCAATGGCCGGGTCCCCGCCGTAATCTATGGCGGCAATGACGAACCCACCCCCATCCACGTGGAAGAGAAGCTGCTCGTCAAGCAGCTGATGACCGGCCACTTCATGAACTCGATCATCATGGTCGAAGTGAATGGAGAGACCGTGCGCACGATCCCCAAGGACGTGGCGCTGCACCCGGTTACCGATCGTCCGCTCCACGCCGACTTCCTGCGTCTCGGCCGCGATGCGCGGATCGAGGTGGCGGTGCCGGTGGTGTTCGCCAATGAGGAAGAGAGCCCCGGCCTGAAGCGCGGTGGCGTGCTCAACGTCGTGCGTCACGAGCTGCAGCTGGTCTGCGAAGCGGACAAGATCCCGAGCGAGATTTCGATCGACGTCACCGGCCTGGAAGTCGGCGATGCGATCCACATCAGCAGCGTGACCTTGCCGGAAGGCGCGGCCAGCGCGATCACCGATCGCGACTTCACGATCGCCACCATCGTTGCCCCGTCGGCGCTGAAGCGCTCCGACGCCGCAGCGGCCGAGGGCGAGGCGGAAGCCGCCAGCGAATAAGCCTTTCGAGCTGTCTTCCGCGACGGCGGGAGCAGTTCGGAACAACGGAGCGCCGGTCCCTCGCGGGGCCGGCGCTTTGCTTTTGCCGAAGGTCCGCATAGAGAGCCGCGATGCAGCTTTGGGTAGGTCTCGGAAATCCCGGTCCGCAATATGCGATGCACCGGCACAATGTCGGCTTCATGGCGCTCGACGTGATGGCGGACATGCACGGCTTCGGCCCGGTGCAGAAGAAGTTCTCCGGCTGGCTGCAGGAAGGGCGCATCGGGCCTGAGAAGGTGCTGCTGCTGAAGCCGGCCACCTTCATGAACGAGAGCGGCCGCAGCGTGGGGGAAGCCATGCGCTTCTACAAGCTGGACATGGAAGCGCTCACCGTGTTCCATGACGAGCTCGACCTTGCTCCCTTCAAGGTGAAGGTGAAGATTGGCGGCGGCACCGCCGGGCATAACGGTCTGCGTTCCATCGACCGGCATCTCGGCCCCGACTTCCGCCGCGTACGCATTGGCATCGGTCATCCCGGGCACAAGGACCGGGTGACGGGCCATGTCCTCGGCAATTACGCCAAGGCCGAGATCGACGATCTGACCGACATGCTGGGCGCGATCAGCGCGGAGGCGGAGTGGCTGGCGAAGGGCGACGACGCGCGCTTCATGAACGATGTGGCGCTGCGTCTGCAATGAGCATCGCCATCCGCAGTGCCACCAGCAACGACGCGCAAACGGTCATCGCGCTGTGGAAGCGGTGCGGGCTGACACGGCCCTGGAACGATCCGCAGGCAGATTATTCCCGCGCGTTGGAGGGCCCTTCGTCGGCTGTCCTCACGGGTGAGGAGGCAGGCGCTCTCATCGCGACGATCATGGTCGGTTTCGACGGCCATCGCGGGTGGCTCTACTATCTCGGTGTCGAGCCGGAGTGCCAAGGCCGTGGGCTCGGCCGCGCGATGATCGACGCTGCCTGCGACTGGCTGCGGGAACGCTCCTGCCCCAAGGTCGAACTGATGGTGCGCGAGGGAAACCCGGCCGCCGGCCTCTACGAGCATCTCGGCTGGGAGCGGCAGGAAGTGCGGACCTACGGCCTGCGGCTCGATGGCGACGTGCGGGGTTAATCACCGCATCGATCCTGTCGCGATCTGATTGCCGCCCGGGCTCTCTCTAGTCCGGTGTCGAGACCAGCCGCTGCACCATTGAGTGCACCGCCGCCAGCTGCGGGCCGCGCTTCGTCTGGAAGCCGACGCCGGTATAGCCCCACCAATCCCAGCAGCCATTCGGGTTGTATGGGATATGCTCGCTACGGCTGACCTGCGGATAGAGCACGATGATGCGGTTGCTGTCCGCCCAGTGATTGTAGCCAAGCCGGGCATAGACGGCATCCCCCACCTCGGCCGCGCTTTGCAGGCAGCCGTGGAAGACCACATGCACCGCGCAGCCGCCCGCACCGCAGGCCTGCGGGACATAGACGAAGCCTTCCTCCGCCATTCCGCTCGACGCCGCCCCGGCGAACTCCGTCTGGTCAAAGGCAGCGGGCTCAGCGGAGAGCGGCTCTGCCTCAACGTTCAACGGCCCGTGCAGGTGCTCCAGGATGGCGCCCGCCTGGTCATAGGGCTGGCCCTCCACCATGCAGGCGTTGATGAAAGGCGGCGCATTTGCCTCGCAGGCGCCGCCGAACCGGTCCGACAGGAAGGCGTGGCCTGCGGGCAGGTCCCTGACGTAGAGCAGGTTTTCTTCCGGCACCTTCGCGGCGCGGAAGAAGGCGGAGGTCGCGTCCACGACCGACGGTGCGACGATGGCGTCCGCCGCGCCGCTGAACAGGTAGACCTTCTGCCGCGCTACATGGCTCACCGCGTCGATCTGACCCAAGGCGGCAAAACCCAACGCCGCGCTATAGGCCGCGTCTCCGCGAGGCGAGCCTTGCATGCAGGTGGCGATGCCGCGAAAGCTGACCCAGGCGCAATTGTAGGGCCCGCCCGCCACCACGCCCACTCCGATCGTGCTGGCAGAGAAGGCGACGGCGTATTGCACCGCCATGAACCCACCGGCGGAGAGGCCGGAGACGGAAACCTTCGCGGCGTCTGCGCCCAGCGGGGGGAGCCTCGCCGCTTCTGCCGAGAGTGCCGCCGGCTGGGCCAGCAGCGTGGCAATGAAGAGGAACGCACCCGCTCTCAAACGTCGCATTCGGCTCCCCCGCTTCGGTCACGCCGCACGGAGGCTACCATTCCAACACAACCACACAACAGCGATTGCTGCGCCGCCGCTCACCCCATTGTGTGTTCGATCACGATCTTCACGCCGAGCGCGATGAGGATCAGCCCGCCCGCCCCCTCGGCAATCGTTTGTCCGGCCGGAGGAGTTCGCGATCCGATCAGATAGGCCGCCACACTCAGCGCCGCGGTAACCCCGCCGATGGTCAGGCAGGAGACCGCTATGGGGACAGCGAACGCCGGCAGTGCCAGGCCTGCAGCCGCTGCGTCGATGCTGGTGGCGAAGGCTGCGGTCGCGATGGCGAGAATGCCCGCCCGGGCACTCACCGGCTGCCCCTCGTCCGCATCAGTGAAGGCCGCGTACAGCATCCGCACGCCCAAGATCGTCAGCAGTCCGAAGGCGACCCAATGGTCATAGGCCTCGATCACTCCGGAGAAGGCGACTCCGAGCCCCCAGCCCAGCAGCGGCATCAGCCCCTGCGCCAGGCCGAAGCTCAGGCCCAGTATTAGGGCGCGTGCGCCACTGCGGGGGCCGACGGCGCCCTGCACCAGCGCCACCGCAACCGCATCCATGGCAAGGCCGAAGGCGAGGAAGATGATTTCAAGCACGGCGCCCCGCTAGCGGCGCCCGCTTCGCAGGGAAAGCCCCAGGGAGACCGTTGCGCGCCCTCCCCGCACCCCGCTCTGGCTTTTCGCGCGCCTCCCCCCTATCGGACCGCCATTCAAAGAAATGGAGTGAATGATGGGTTTCCGCTGCGGGATCGTGGGCCTGCCGAATGTCGGCAAGTCGACGCTGTTCAACGCTTTGACAGAGACGCAGGCGGCGCAGGCGGCGAATTACCCGTTCTGCACCATCGAGCCGAATGTCGGGCAGGTGGCGGTGCCGGACGAACGGCTGGATAAGATCGCCGCCATCGGCAAGAGCGCCAAGATCGTCCCCACGCAGCTCGCCTTCGTGGACATTGCGGGCCTGGTGAAAGGGGCCAGCAAGGGCGAAGGCCTCGGCAACCAGTTCCTCGGCAATATTCGCGAGGTGGATGCGATCGTGCACGTGCTGCGCTGCTTCGAGGATGACGACATCCAGCACGTGAACAACCGCGTCGATCCGCTGACCGATGCCGAGGTGGTGGAGACGGAGCTTATGCTGTCCGATCTCGAAAGCCTTGAAAAGCGCGTGCCCGCCGCGGCCAAGCGCGCGACGAGCGGCGACAAGGAGGCGAAGATCATCGCCAGCGTGCTCGGCCAGGCGCTGGAGCTGCTGCGTGAAGGCAAGCCCGCTCGCCTGACCGAGCCGAAGGACGAGGAGGAGGCGCGCCTGTTCGCGCAGGCCCAGCTGCTGACGGCCAAGCCCGTGCTCTACGTCTGCAATGTGGGCGAGGAAGACGCCGCCACCGGCAACGCATTGAGCGAGAAGGTGTTCGCCAAGGCGGCCGCGGAGGGTGCGAAGGCGGTCGTCGTCTCAGCCGCCATCGAGGCGGAGCTGGTCGCGATGGATCCGGAAGAGCGCGGCGAATATCTCGCCTCGCTGGGGCTGGAGGAAACCGGCCTCGCCCGCGTCATCCGCGCGGGTTACGAGCTTCTGGGCCTGAAGACCTTCTTCACCGTGGGTCCCAAGGAAGCGCGCGCCTGGACGGTGCCGGCGGATGCCAAGGCGCCCCAGGCGGCCGGCGCGATCCACAGCGATTTCGAGAAAGGTTTCATCCGCGCCGAGACGATCGCCTACGCCGACTATGTCGCACTGGGCGGGGAAGCTGGCGCGCGCGAAGCCGGCAAGCTGCGCCAGGAAGGCAAGGAGTACCTTGTCCAGGACGGCGACGTGATGCTGTTCAAGTTCAACGTCTGATACAAAAACGGCGCGGGAGGCCGAAGCTTCCCGCGCCGCTCTTGTTGCTGCTGTCAGTCGCCTGAAGCGTCAGGCTTTGCTCTCGACGTAGGCGCTCCACATCTGAGCCACCGGAGCGCGCGCGCCGGACACCTGGGCGAAAGTGCTCTTCGCCGCGTCGTTCTTGCCCTGCTGCGCCTGCGCGATGCCGAGACGAGTCAGCGCCCGATCACGATCCACGCCGCCCTTTTCCAGAGCAAGCTGGAACATGGCCTCTGCCTGCGCATAATCTGCGAGCGAGAGGAACACGTCGCCAGCGCTCATCGCACTGTTGCCGTTGGCGGCGCCGTTCGCTTCGGCGGCGAGGCTGGGCGCCTCCTGCCGATCGGCCGGGGCACGCTCATCCGCGAGGCGCTTGACCTCAGAGTAGTAGTTGTCGTCAGGGGTGAACACGCCCTTCTCGACACCCTTCGCCAGCACGCGAAGCACCTCGTTCGACATCACGCGAACGTCAGCCGCCTCGATGTAGTTGACGAACTCGCGCCGGTCGGTGAGCGAATTGGTCGCCATCATCAGTCGCAGCAAATCGAGCTGCGCCTGAGGCTCCAGCGAGTTCACCGCGTTGACCACCTGCAGCGATTGCAGCCAGTTGCGCTCAGTCGGGCTGCTCTTGACGAGGAGCGCGGAATATTCCGTCGCCTGCTCCGGCAGGTTGCCCTCATACGCCATGCGCAGGCCGCGCAGCAGCCAGTTCTCCGGCACCGCCTGTCCGGCCGCCCGGCGCTGCTCCACCACGCCCTTCAGGTAGGTGAGGCCCTGCGCCGCTTGCCCTTCGCTGAAATAGGTTTCGGCGATCAGCCCTTCAGGATCGTCCTGCGTGTAACCGGCCGCCACGGCCGCCTGCAGAGCGGTGCGCGCCGCTGCCCAATCCTGCGCGGAATAAGCGAGGTTGCCGACGAAGAACTGGAACTGGCCGACCTGCTCCGGCGGGACCTTGCCGCTCTGCAGCATCATTTCCAGCCCGCGACGCTGCAGCGCCGGGTCCTTGAGCTTGTTGCCCAGGATCAGCGTGAGGTTGCCCGCCGCGTTGCGGTCATCCTCGGTCTTGACCGCGGCATAGACGCTTTCGAGCTGCCCCTTGGCGGCAGCGAAGTCACCCGCCTCGGCATTGGCGATGTCGGCAACCGGCTGGTAAGCCTTTACGAAATCCTTGGAAAAGTCCTGCGCGACGGCAGGCACGCCGGTGACGGCGGTGCCGATCACGGCTCCGCCGCTCAACGCCAGCACCATTGCCAGCGAGGATGCAGCGCCACGAATGGAACGAAGGCGCGCGGTGGGAAGCAAACGAAGCATCGTCAAACTCTCTCCTCTAGGGGATCAGCAAAGCCCTGTGTGCAGGTGCAATATCGGCCGGCTTGGTGGCAGGCAATGTATGACATGGATGTGGGTAGATAGGTTTTTGCGGCTGAACCCCTATTTAACCGATTGCTACAACTTGGAATCGCCGATCCGCACCGGATGCGGGGCGAAATGTGGATAAGCGCCAGAGCGTGCGCGGCGCAGCCGCACGCATTGCTGGCCAGCCGGGTGGCGATGGCCTAGGGCGGTCCCACTCACTAATAGCAACAACAACGGGCCGACCGCACTGGTGACCGACACGACTGACCTCCTGGACCCTCCGCCCGCAGCGGGCGAGTTTGAACGCATCGACATCGTCGATGAGATGAAGACCAGCTATCTCGATTACGCGATGAGCGTGATCGTCTCGCGCGCGCTGCCCGATGTGCGGGACGGGCTGAAGCCGGTCCACCGCCGAATCCTGTGGAGCGCCTACGAGAACGGCTACGTCTACAACCGGGCGTACCGCAAATGCGCGCGCATCGTCGGTGACGTGATGGGTAAGTACCACCCGCACGGCGACAGCGCGATCTACGACGCGCTCGCCCGTATGACGCAGGATTGGTCGCTGCGCGTCCCGCTGATCGACGGCCAGGGCAATTTCGGCTCCATGGACCCCGATCCGCCTGCCGCATCGCGTTACACCGAGGCGCGGCTCGCCAAAGTCGCGGGCGCGCTGCTGGAGGATATCGACAAGGACACGGTCGACTTCGTCGCGAACTATGACGGGACGGAGCGGGAGCCCAATGCCCTCCCCGCCCGCTTCCCCAACCTGCTGGTCAATGGCGCCGGCGGCATCGCCGTGGGCATGGCGACCAACATCCCGCCGCACAATCTGGGCGAAGTGATCGACGGCTGCCTCGCCTTCATCGAGAACCCGGCGATCACGACCGAAGAGCTGTTCGAGATCATCCCCGGGCCGGACTTCCCGACCGCGCCGCTGATTCTCGGCCATGCCGGCGCGCGGTCCGCGTACCTGACGGGCCGTGGCTCCATCCTCCAGCGCTGCCGCCACAAGATTGAGGAAGGGCGGGGAGACAGGCGCTCCATCGTGCTCACCTCCATCCCCTACCAGGTCGGCAAGGCCAGCCTGGTGGAGAAGATCGCCGAGGCCGCGAAGGAAAAGCGGATCGAGGGCGTCTCCGACATCCGCGACGAATCGAACCGCGAAGGCGTGCGCGTCGTCATCGACCTGAAGCGCGATGCGACGCCGGAAGTGGTGCTCAACCAGGTCTGGCGGCATACCCCGGCCCAGTCGAGCTTCCCGGCCAACATGCTGGCGATCCGCGGCGGCCGGCCAGAGACGCTGGCCCTGCGCGACATCATCCAGTCCTTCATCCAGTTCCGCGAGCAGGTCATCACCCGCCGCACCAAGTTCGAGCTGAACAAGGCGCGTGACCGGGCGCATATCCTGCTCGGGCTGGTGGTCGCTGTGGCCAATCTCGACGAGGTCGTGGCGATGATCCGCGGCGCCGCCAACCCGGCCGCCGCGCGTGCCGCGCTGCTCGCCCGCGAATGGCCGATCGGAGAGATCGCGCCCTACCTGCGCCTTGTTGAAGCGATAGAGGACGATCAGGCGACACCTGAGGAGACCTACCGCCTGTCAGAAGTGCAGGTGAAGGCCATCCTGGACCTGCGCCTACACCGCCTCACCGCGCTTGGCCGTGACGAGATCGGCGGCGAGCTGGAGGAGCTCGCGACCAGGATCGCCGAGTATCTCGCGATCCTGGGTGATCGCCGCCGTCTCTACCAGCTGATGCGGGAAGAGCTGGAGGCGATCCGCGCCGAATATGCCACCCCGCGCCTGTCCGAAATCGCGCCCGCCTGGGACGGGATCGAGGACGAGGACCTGATCGAGCGCGACGAGATGGTCGTAACGGTGACGCTCGATGGCTACATCAAGCGCACCCCCCTCTCCACCTTCCGGTCACAGGCCCGCGGCGGCAAGGGCCGCGCCGGCATGGCGACGAAGGAAGAGGACGTGGTGACGGAGATGTTCGTCACCAGCACGCACAACCCGGTGCTGTTCTTCTCCACCTCGGGCAAGGTCTACCGCCTCAAGGTCTGGCGCCTGCCGGAAGGCGGCCCGGCAACGCGCGGGCGGCCGATCGTAAACCTGCTGCCCGCGCTCGATCCGGGCGAGACGATCGCCACCGTCCTGCCTCTGCCGGAGGATGAGGACAGCTGGGGCGCGCTCAGCGTGGTGTTCGCCACCGCCAAGGGCAATGTTCGCCGCAACTCGATGGATGCCTTCGCGAACATCCCCAGCAACGGCAAGTTCGCCATGCGCTTCGATGAAGGGAGCGACGATCGGCTGATCGGCGTTGCCCTGCTCGATGCGGCGGACGACGTCTTGCTGGCCAGCCGCCAGGGCAAGGCCATCCGTTTCGCCGCGCTGGAGATCCGCGAGTTCCAGTCCCGCACTTCCACCGGCGTGCGCGGCATGAGCCTGAAGGAAGGGGACGAGGTGGTCTCCCTCTCCATCCTCCACCGCGTCGGCGTGAAGGATCAGGAAGAGCGCGACGATTACCTGCGCCATGCGCCCTGGAAGCCGGACAAGGAGAGCGAGCCGCAGATGAGTGCGGAACGCTTCGCCGAGCTGGCGGAGAAGGAGCAGTTCATCCTCACCGTCTGCGCCAACGGCTACGGCAAGCTGAGCTCAGCCTATGAGTATCGGCGCACCGGGCGCGGCGGCCAGGGCATCACCAACATCGACAACATCCGCCGCAACGGCCCGGTCGTGGCGAGCTTCACCGCGACCACCGCCGATCAGCTGATGCTGGTGACGAACCAGGCGAAGTTGATCCGCATCGGGCTTGGCACCCTGCGCGTGATCGGGCGCGGCTCTGCCGGCGTCAGGCTATTCAACGTCGCGGACAAGGAGCACGTCGTCAGCGCCGTGCGCCTCGACGAACAGGAAGCGCCTGAAAATGAAGCGGAAGAGGCGATCGCCGAGGAGATCGTCGCCCGTACCGCCGAGCAGACCGAGCCGGAGCCGACCATCGACCGCGATGATCCGGTAGAGGACGAGGATAGCGAGAGCGAGTAAGCGCAAACCAGCCGCCCGCCGGACCAGCACCGGCGGGCGGTCGTTCAAGTCAGCCCCGAATGTTCATTCGCAGGCGCGGCAGACCGCCTCGATATTGGCACCGTCCGGGTCGACCAACGCCACGTAAGAGTCCGGCCCGTAACGCTCGCCCAGCCCCGGCGAACCGTGATCGATCCCGCCGGCCGCCAGTGAAGCCCGATGGACAACATCCACCACCGCCCGGCTTTTGCCACGGAAGGCGCCATGTAACGTGCCGCCGCTCGGGTTCTGTTCGGGTGGGGATGGTCATCAGCGGCACTAGCCCCAGTGGAGCGAGTGCCGCATCATAGAAGGCTCCGGCTTCGGGCGATGCCGCCCACAGGAAAGCCCATGTGGTCGATTACTGCCGCCGTCTTCTGGCAGGAGCCTCAGTGCTCTTCACCAGCCTCAACTCGGGGTCGCGCTTGCGCATGCTCGTGATCACCCCGGTCGCCACCAGAAGCTGCCCCAAGTAGGCGAGCGGCCAGGTGAAGATCTGCGGGATCGGGCTGCCCACCAGCGGCCCCATCCCCGCGAAATAGAGCAAGTCCCCCAAGACGAACAGCACCGCGCCCGCGCCGACGCGGTATCGCGGGAAGCTGCTCGCCCATGCGCCCGCCGCCATGCCGCCCAGCGCCATGCCGTAAGCCACGGTCACCACTCCGCCGCCCATGCCGCCGTTCAGGAAAGACAGAATCACCGACGGCACCAGCAGCAGGGCGACCACAAGCCCCTTCTGCGACCGCGTCAGCACCGCGCGCCGGTGACGCAGATACAGCATCAGCGCCACGACGTGATATCCGAAATAGAGCAGATGCGCCGCCGCTCCATCGAACTCCGCCACCATGTCGCCGACTGCCGCGATCAGCAGCATCACGGTCAAGAGGCGCGCATCCTGGCTGGAGTGGCGCAGCCAGGAATAAACGGCCAACAGCGCCGTCGCCCCGCCCTTGATGGGGATGAGCCACAGCTCCGGCCAGGGCCCGGATCGCAGGTAATAAAAGGCCAGTGCGGCAACGATGCTCGCCAGCAGGAAGGGCCGCTTCTCGGCCAGTGCGCGGCGCGACGTTTGAATGGGCATTCGCCTCCCTTGACGCGCCGGGGCGGGCGGAGCAAGTCCACGCCGCATGGGTCATGACGTGCACATCATCGGCGGCGGTCTCGCGGGGAGCGAAGCCGCCTGGCAGCTGGCGCAGCGCGGGGCGAAAGTCCGCCTCAGCGAAATGCGCGGAGGTGGCGGCAACACGCCCGCGCATCATACGGATGGGCTGGCAGAGCTCGTCTGCTCCAACTCCTTCCGCTCCGACGATGACGAGAAGAACGCGGTCGGCCTGCTGCATCATGAAATGCGTCGGCTCGATTCGCTTATCATGCGCGCAGGCGAAGTCGCGCGGGTTCCGGCCGGCAGCGCCATGGCAGTGGACCGCGACGTGTTCAGCCGCGAGGTGCAGCAGGCGCTGGAGGCCCATCCGAACGTGGAGATCGTGCGCGAGCGGGTCGATACCCTGCCGGAAGCCGGCCTCACCATCATCGCGACCGGCCCGCTGACCGCCGCCACCCTGGCGGAAAGCATCGGCCGCGCGACGGGCGCGGACAGCCTCGCCTTCTTCGACGCTATCGCGCCGATCGTTCACCGCGACAGCATCGACATGTCAATCTGCTGGATGGCCGCGCGCTGGGACAAGGGCGGCAAGGATTACATCAACTGCCCCATGGACAAGGAGCAGTACCTCGCCTTCGTGCAGGGCCTGATCGACGGGGAGAAAGGCAGCTTCAAGGAATGGGAGGCGGACACCCCCTATTTCGAAGGCTGCATGCCAATCGAGGTGATGGCCGAGCGCGGGCCGGAAACCCTGCGCTTCGGTCCGATGAAGCCGGTCGGCCTCGACAATCCGCATTGGGCGACGCCGGAGCACCCGAATGGCCGCTGGCCCTATGCCGTGGTGCAGCTGCGGCAGGACAACAAGCTCGGCACTCTGTGGAACATGGTCGGCTTCCAAACCAAGCTGAAGCATGGCGAACAAGTGCGTCTGTTCCGCACCATTCCCGGCCTCGAAAATGCCGAGTTCGCGCGGCTGGGCGGCATGCACCGCAACACCTTCCTCAACTCACCCATCCTGCTGGACCGGCAATTGCGGCTGAAGGCAGCGCCCCACATCCGCTTCGCCGGGCAGATCACCGGCTGCGAAGGCTATGTCGAAAGCTCTGCTGTCGGCCTGCTCGCCGGAATGATGGCGGCGGCGGAGCTGACGGGTCACGGATGGACGCCTCCGCCGCGCACTTCCGCGATGGGTGCACTGCTGGCGCACATCACCGGTGACGCAGAGGCGGCGGACTACCAGCCGATGAACGTCAATTTCGGCCTCTTTCCTCCCCTGCCTGACGTGAAGAAGAAGCAGCGCAAGGAAGCCTATACGGAGCGCGCGAAGCAGGACTTCGGCGCTTGGCTCACGCAGCTTGAGGCGGTGCCGGCCTGATCAGCGCGCCGAAATGCCCACGCTCAACAATTGCAGCGCGGGCTCGGCGATGCGCGAGGTGCGGGAGCGGTGGTGGCGAACTCCTGGGGAGACAGCCAGCCGTCGCCATTCGCGTCCGCGTCGTCGAAGCGGTTGGCCGTCGTGACCGCAAATTCCTCGAAGGTGATCAGGTTGTTGCCGTCCGTGTCGAGCCTGCGGAACGCGGCGGTGCGGCTCGACAGCATTTCATTGCGGCTGATCTTGAGGTCCCGGTTGCGGTCGTAGCGGAAGAAGCGGCGCTGCTCGCGCGTCAGCTCCGTGGCTTCGGGCGGCGCCGCGCCGCGCATTCCGGAGACGTCGGCGGTGGGCAGGACATCCGGCCCCGGAGCGGCAGCCATCGGCTCCGGCGGGGGAGCGCCTTCCTCCACTTCCGCACGGCCCTGCAGCCAGAACAGGCCGACGCCGACGAGGATGAGGGCGACCACTGCGCCAAGGACAATGCGGTTCATTGTGCTCCCCTTTTGGTCTCAACTATCGACCGACAAGGCCGATCCGCAGAGCCATGATGGCGCTGCCCCGGCCAGCCAGCAGCGGCGCTCCGCCACGATCGACAGCCCGCTGCCCCAGCCCCGCCAGCACCGCCGGCGCGCGCAGCCTGCGCGGAAGGCGCCCCGGCCGCTCCGATCGCCGAGCTTGCGCCAGGACCGCCTCTCGCTCAGCGGGATTGGAGAGGTTCGCGGCAAGGTCCGCCAGCGCCCATTGCCTGCCCGCGTGTGCCGCGGCGTCGGCCGCCGCGCCCTCGCCCAGCTCCACCGCCAGCGCCGCGAACCCCGAAGCGCGACCTTGCGCGAAACCCGTGATCGCGGCCTCGTCCAACGCCTCGCTCAGCAGCTCTTCCCACCCATCGACCAGCGCCACTAGCGCGTCCGGCTGCCGCCAAAGACGCAGCGCATCCAGCACCGCATCGCCGCGCGGCCAGTTCCCGGAAGGCTCACTCAGACGGTCGCGCCACCAGGCGAGGCGCATCTGGGCCAGCATCGGCTCCCGCTTCTGCCGCAGGATCGTGCCCAGCCGCTGGTCCAGCGCCAGCAGCGCCGCCGTCGCCGGGCGTGCGCGAGGCGGCGCCCAGGCGAGCGCCACCTGCGCCTCCTCGCTCAGCTCACCGGCAAGCGCGTCAGCCATGCCGAGGCCCGCCGACGCGCCCTCCGTCAATCCTTGTAGCAGACCTTCTTCACCGCGCTCACGATGCGATCCGAATCGATCAGCGCCATCGCCTCAAGATTGGCGGCATAGGGCAGCGGCACGTCCTCGTTGCAGACCCGCAGGACCGGAGCGTCGAGATGGTCGAAGCCCTGCTCCATGCACACCGCCATCACCTCCGACGCGATGGAGCAGACGGGCCAGCCCTCTTCGGCGATCACCAGCCGGTTGGTCTTGGCGAGGCTCTCCAGCACCGTCTCCGTGTCGAGCGGACGCAACGTGCGAAGGTCCACCACCTCGGCGTCGATGCCTTCCGCAGCCAGCTTCTCCGCCGCTTCCAGCGCGAGGCCGACGCCAATGGAGTAGGAGACGATCGTGACATCCGAGCCCTCACGAACGATCCGCGCCTTGCCGATCGGCAGGACGTGATCGTCCAGCTGCGCCAGTTCGAACGTGCGGCCATAGAGCAACTCGTTCTCAAGGAACACGACGGGGTCTTCGCTGCGGATCGCCGCCTTCAGCAGGCCCTTGGCATCGTGCGCGTCATAGGGCGCGATCACGACAAGGCCCGGCACGCTTGCGTACCACGGGCCGTAGTTCTGTGAGTGCTGCGCCGCCACGCGGCTCGCTGCGCCGTTCGGGCCGCGGAACACGACCGGGCAGCGCATCTGGCCGCCGGACATGTAGTTCGTCTTGGCGGCCGAGTTGATGATGTGGTCGATCGCCTGCATGGCGAAGTTGAACGTCATGAACTCGACGACCGGGCGCAGTCCGCCCATCGCCGCGCCGGTGCCGATGCCGGCAAAGCCATATTCGGTGATCGGCGTGTCGATCACGCGCTTGGGGCCGAACTCGTCCAGCAGGCCCTGCGTGACCTTGTAGGCGCCCTGGTACTCAGCGACTTCCTCGCCCATCACGAAGACGCGCTCGTCCCGCCGCATTTCCTCGGCCATGGCGTCGCGCAGCGCCTCGCGCAGCGTTACCTTCACCATGTTGGTGCCGGCCGGAATCTCCGGATCGCTCGCGCGCGGGGTGGGCTTCGGCTTGGTCACCTCGGCCGTGCTCTGCTCGGCGCCGGCCTTCTCGCCCGCTTCAGGAGCGGAGGCGCCCTTCGTCTCGGTCGCCTCGGAAGGCGCCGCTGCGGTCGGCGCGGAGAGCGCGGACGCATCCTCACCCTCCGCCGCCAACATGGCGATGACGGTGCCGACCTTCACCCCCTCGCTCCCCTCGGGAACGAGGATCTTGCCGACCGTACCCTCGTCGATGGACTCGAACTCCATCGTCGCCTTGTCGGTCTCGATCTCGGCCAGGATGTCGCCGGCGGAAATCGTGTCGCCTTCCTTCACCAGCCACTTGGCGAGAGTGCCCTCTTCCATTGTCGGAGAGAGCGCCGGCATCTTCAGCTCAATCGCCATGTCAGTAAGATCCCACCAGCACGTCCGTGTACAATTCCTCGGCCGAAGGCTCCGGCGAGCTTTCGGCGAAATCGGCGGCCTCCGCCACCGTGGCGCGGATGCGCTTGTCGATGTCCTTCAGCTTGTCCTCGCTCACGCCCATGGCGGTGAGGTCGGCCTTGGCCTTCTCGATCGGGTCGCTCTTCTCGCGCACGCCCTGCACTTCCTCGCGCGTGCGGTACTTGGCAGGGTCGGACATGGAGTGGCCGCGATAGCGATAGGTGTTGAGCTCCATCAGCACCGGCCCGTTGCCGCCGCGCACATGCTCGATGGCGACCTGGGCCGCCTGATGCACTTCCAGCACATCCATCCCGTTCACTTCCATGCCGGGGATGCGGAAGGCGGTGCCGCGGCGGTGGAACTGGGTTTCCGCGCTGGACCGCTTGACGCTGGTGCCCATCGCGTACTGGTTGTTCTCGATCACGAAGACGATCGGCAGGTTCCAGAGCGAGGCCATGTTGAAGGTCTCGTACACCTGCCCCTGGTTCGCCGCGCCATCGCCGAAATAGGCAAGACACAGGCCGCCATCGCCGCGATATTGGTGCGCGAATGCGAGGCCCGCCCCCAGCGGCACCTGCGCGCCGACGATGCCGTGCCCGCCGTAAAAGGCGTGCTCAGTGCTGAACATGTGCATGGAGCCGCCCTTGCCGCGGCTGATGCCGGCCTGGCGCCCCGTCAGCTCCGCCATGATAACCTTCGGGTCGATGCCATAGGCCAGCATGTGCCCGTGATCGCGATAGCCGGTGATGACCGAATCCTTGCCCTCTTCCAGCGCGGATTGCAGGCCGACCGCGACCGCCTCCTGCCCGATATAGAGGTGGCAGAAGCCGCCGATCAGGCCGAGCCCGTAGAGCTGGCCCGCCTTCTCTTCAAAGCGGCGGATCAGCAGCATCTGCTCATAGAAATGGAGCAGCTGGTCTTCGCTCGCTTGAAAGCGGCGATTGGCCTCGAATGTTTCCTGCAGGCTGTGGAGCACGAAATCCTCGTCTGTCGCCGCGCTTCGGTCGCCCTTCCCCGCGGCTGGTTTCCTGGCGGGGGAGCTGCCGAGCTTGTCGGAGCTCTGACTGGCGGCTGATCTGGCGGCTCTGGCCAAGGCGTCTTCCCCTGTTCGCAGCCCCTCTGGAGGAGGCCGGTTGTGCCTCGCCTATAGGATGATGTTCGCTGAGCTTGCAACGCCTTGCGTGCGGTTTACGCCGCCCCCTCGGCGGCGTCCGATCAGTCCTGCGATTTCAGCTCGATAACGTATTCGTCCGGGTGCGCGACATTGAGGTCACGGCGCAGCAGCTCCGTCACCAGATCCGGGTCGGCATTGTCCCGGTCCAGCAGCTCGACACGGTTGCTCAGCTCCGCCCGCTGCTTCTCCAGCGCGGCGATCTGCTCCTGCCGTTCATCCAGCAGCGCGTTCTGCCGCCCCCATTCGACAACGCCATAGGGCCCCACCAGCGCGAGCGCGCCAAGCCCCACCAGAAAGCCGGCGATGGCCAGCTTGCCCAACCATTGGCGGATGATCGGAGGACGGCGTGAAGAGCGGTTCATAGAGCTTGAGGGGAATCACAGAAGGCCGCGCAATTCAAGGGCTTTTGCGTCAGGAAGAGGACGAGGTGGAGGTTGTCCACGCCCGAACGCGCGCGCCTGAAGGTTGTTGTATTGGATGATCGGGTTTACCCTGCCGCCATGCCGGACCTGTTCGACAATCCGCTAGGCCTCGACGGCTTCGAGTTCCTCGAATTCTCCGCGCCGGAGAAGGGCGTGCTGGAGCCGGGGTTCGAGCGGATGGGATTCTCCATGATTGCCCGCCACCGCAGCAAGGACGTGCAGCTTTGGCGGCAAGGTCACATCAACTTCATCGCCAATTACGAGCCGCGCTCACCCGCCGCCTACTTCGCCGCCGAGCATGGCCCCTCCGCCTGCGGCATGGGCTTTCGCGTGCGCGATGCCGCGAAGGCCTATGCGCTCGCCATCGAACGGGGGGCGGAGCCGGTGGAGGTGCAGACGGGGGTGATGGAGCTGCACATCCCCGCCATCCGCGGCATCGGCCATTCGCTCATCTACCTGATCGACCGCTATGACGACGCCCTCAACATCTATGACATCGATTTCATCTATGAACCGGGGGCGGAGCGCTTTCCGCCCGGCGCCGGTTTCCACACGATCGACCACCTGACGCACAACGTCTATGCCGGCCGCATCGCGCATTGGGAGAGCTTCTACTCCCGCATCTTCGGCTTTCGCGAGTTTCGCCAGTTTGACGTGACGGGCGAATATTCCGGCCTCAATACCAATGTGATGATGGCGCCGGACGGCAAGATCCGCATTCCGCTGAACGAGGAAGGCGGACAAGGCGGGAAAGGCCAGATCGCCGAGTACCTGCGCGCCTACAATGGCGAAGGCATCCAGCATATCGCGCTCGCCAGCGATGATCTCTACACCTCGCTCGACAGCCTGAAGCAGAAGGGCCTCGCCTTCGCCCCGCCCCCGCCGGACACCTATTACGAGATGTTGGAGGGCCGCCTCCCCTCCCACGGCGAGCCGCTGGAGAAGCTGAAGGAGCGCTCCATCCTGGTCGACGGCAGCACCGATGGCGGCAACCCTCGCCTGCTGATGCAGATCTTCAGCCAATTGATGGTCGGCCCCGTCTTCTTCGAGTTCATCCAGCGAAAGGGCGACGAGGGCTTTGGTGAGGGGAATATCACCGCCCTTTTCCGCTCCATGGAGGAAGACCAGCTCCGTCGCGGAGCGCTGGAGGTTGCGGGCGCTGGAGGAGAAGAGGCCTGATTTGCGCACCCGTTACAAGCGGATGTGCTCCGGTTGCTCGGCTGGTGCAGAGGCGGTGCACTCTTCATGCATGATGTTGCAAGCCGCGTGCAAATGGCTGATTGCAGATGCTTTCCAAGCGGTTGCAAAGCCAAATCACCCCTGATGCAATAGCGATCCGGCCTGTCCCGGAATCGCCGTTCAGCGGCGGCAAGTCTCTTGCGCATCGGACTGCCAAGCTCCAGAGAGCGCGGCTTGAGGAGAGGGAGTTTCGGTCCGATGATCGCGCCACGCGCCAAGGTCCTGCTGACGGGGGCGGCCGCCGTGCTGCTGTGCCCGCTTTCCGCACAGGCGCAAATGCCTGATGGAGTGGTGCTCAACATCATGCGCGAATGCGCGAAGATCGACGATCCCACATCTCGACTCGCCTGCTACGACACCAACATCCGCTCCGCCGGCGCCTCCCCGCGCGCCAATGCCCCGGCCAGACCGGCCACCCCTCAGGGTGGCGGAGCACCGGTCGCATCCAACACACCCGGCGGCTTCGGTGCCGAGTCAATGCGTGTGGAGCGCCAGCGGGAAGCTGAGCAGCTGCGTGAAAGCGCCAGCGAAATCCGCGCGATTGTCACTGAGGTCACCCGACGCGGCCCCGGCATTTACCTCCTGACGCTGGAGGGCGGTGCCCAGTGGCTGTTCAGCGAAAGCGTTCCGTTCTCTTACAAGCCGCCGGAGCGCGGCTCGACAGTGGAGATCCAGCGCGCCTCGCTCGGCAGCTTCCTGATGCGCTTTGATCGTCAGCAGCCGGTGCCGGTCCGCCGCATTCAGTAGCACCGGACCGCGCAGATCGCCGCCAATCCCGATCCGCGGTGGCCCGCTCTAGCTGCGGTCGATCTCCGCGAAGGCGCGCTCGCGTTCCAGCTGCGCCACCGCGTTGCGGCGGATGCGGGCTACTGTCGCCAGAAACCGGGCCCGCTGCTCTCCCCCGAGCGGCGCGAGAAGGAAAGCGCTGCGTTCCCGCCCGGCATCATGGATCACCCGGTGCAGCCGCGCCCCTTCCTCGGTCGGCGAGAAATGGCCGTGCCGCCGCCCAGGCTTCCCGTCCCGCCGGATGAGGCCCGCATCCATCAGCGCCTTCACCGTACGCCCGGCTTGGCTGTGATCGCGCTGCAGCACCGCGACGAGGCGACCCCAGCTGATCGGCGGATCGATGCCGATTTCCGAGAGGACGAAGGCTTCGAACTGGGACAGGCCCGTCAACCGCTTGAAGGCCAGGGCGCCGCTACGGCTGAAATAGGCGCTCAGCGTCATGAGCGGGGAGATGACGCGCATCCGATCTGTGGCAATCTTGTCCACGCCCTTGCGCTCATGCGGGCGGCCGGGCTGGTCTCCTGCCCGCGCGCCGCGCTGGGACGGCTGCGCCAGATCCCGCTCCTGCTCGTAAAGCAGCGACGCCCGGTCCAGCAGCACCTGGAGAGTAGCGAAGAACTCGTCCAGCTCCTCGTCGCCGATGTCGAACGTCAGCTCACGATTTCGCAGGTCGGCAAGGCGTGACAGGCGCTCCGTCAGCGCGGCGCCCTTGCGAGACAGGCGCAGCGGCGCCCGGATCTGCTCGCGCTCCACCATCCGCAGCTCCAGCAGGCGCTTCACGGACCGGCTGACCTGCGCCTTGTCCACTCCGACAGCGCCTGAGATATTCGCCGGCACCAGCGGCCCCGCGCCGTGCAGCAGGAACAGGATGCGCCGGTCCAGCTCCACCAGGTCCATTTCACGAGCGTAGAAGAGTTCCGCGC
Organism: uncultured Erythrobacteraceae bacterium; assembly: GCA_966251025.1. Taxonomy (GTDB): domain Bacteria; phylum Pseudomonadota; class Alphaproteobacteria; order Sphingomonadales; family Sphingomonadaceae; genus Croceibacterium. The sequence continues at coordinate 165,722 of CBINJM010000002.1, forward strand.
TTTCACGCACCTTGTGCAGGATCAGCCAGAGTTCGCTCTGGATCAGCTGCGGCCGTGCCCCCTCCCCGTCGCCTTCGCGCGTCCCGTTGGCGAGCGAGGCGTCGAACCCGTGCAGCAGCATGTCGAGCCGGCCGGCGAACCGGTCCACCCCCTCCTCCGCCGCAGCCGCGTGCCGCCGGGCCCCGCGGGCAAAGGCATCGAGCGTGGCAACGACATCGTCAACGGCCGCACCAAAGGTCTCTGCGAGCACGTCCCGTTGCGCCTGCGGCATCGGCAAGTCCTGGTCGCTCGCACCGGAGCGGACCGCCTCCGCCCGCGCGCGCAGGATCACGCGCCAGTCCGCCGCGCCCCCTGATCGCGCCTGGCTGCCCCTCACATGAGGGCCCTCTCCCGCCAGCTTGCCCTCTCCCATGTTCTCGGCTTCTCCCGGCACTTTGTAGCACTATGGGTAACGCGCTTTTGGCGCGCGGCAACAGCCGAAAGTCTGGCGCGCTGGCGCAATGACGAGTCTGCGTGGACCGCAATCGTAAACGGACAATGACAATCTGAAGGCAGTTCGCGCCCATCAGGGCCATGAAGTTTCAGACCGATGCAGATCTGCAACACCGCGCGTCGTGGCGACGCGGCTGGTGGCAATAACTCGTGGAATATCACGGATTTTTGCTGTCTCTGATGGGTCCACACGCACCTGCGACGCCCCCCCTCATGCGAGTTTCGGCCGCTGGATGCCTAAAACGGGACAGTGCCGACACGGCTTCGGAATTAGTCGCCCTAGACACTCCGTTTCACCGACAATATGGACCGCCGCAACCTGTCGATTCCAGTCAGGACTTAACGGAGGGAGGAGGAGTTTTCGCCACGAGCGCTCGGATCGCGCACCGCGATCGACATGGCTCGACTGGCTAAATCCAATCCGATCTCATCGACAGCAGCAATCTTCCGCCCTCCAGCGGGAGCAGCGTCTTGACACGTCCCGCGCACGCGCCGGGCGCCTGATTTTTCGGAACAAGCATCGGCACGTTGCCGAGCGCCTTGACTTGTGAAGGGAGCACAAAGTGAGGACCTTTGATATCAACGGGACATTCAAGTCCCTGCTGCTGGCGGGATGCGCCGGCAGCTTCGTCATCGCCGCGCCGGCGATGGCGCAGCAGAACAACGCCGAGGTCGGCGCTGACGTTCTCACCCAGCCCGGTGCAGGCTCGAGCTCGCAGGCTGATGCCGGCCCGGACCAGGGTAACGCCATCGTCGTCACCGGCTCGCGCATCCAGCGTCGTGACTTTGAAGCGAACAGCCCCATCGTGAGCGTGGACGAGGCACTGCTTCAGCAGTCCTCCACCGCCGCGATCGAGCAGAACCTGAACAAGCTGCCCCAGTTCTCGGCCGCTCAGCGCCCCACCTTGGGTGGCGACATCCAGCCCACCGCGACCAACACGCCGGGTGCGGCGACCCTGTCGCTGCGCGGCATCGGCGCCAACCGTAACCTCGTCCTGCTCGACGGCCGCCGCGCGACGCCGAGCAACGCGTCGGGCGTCGTTGACGTGTCGACCATCCCGAGCGCCGCTCTTGAGCGCGTCGAGATCATCTCCGGCGGTGCTTCCGCGACCTACGGCGCGGACGCTGTGGCCGGCGTCACCAACTTCATCCTGAAGAAGAACTTCCAGGGCCTGGAGCTCGACGGCCAGATGGGCATCAGCCAGGAAGGCGATGCGTTCGAGTACCAGTTCTCCGGCATCATGGGTTCGGATTTCGAGGATGGCCGCGGCAACATCAGCCTCGCCATGTCGATGAATACTCGCGAAGCCAGCTACCGCCGCGACCGCGACTGGTATCAGGACCTGTGGAACAATCCGGACGTCGGCGGCTCGGGCTTCTTCGTCCGCAACCCGGGCATCGAGTTCGGCTTCGGCAACCCCATCGATCAGGGCGCGATCAACTCGATCTTCACGCAGGCCACCACACCCATTCCGAACCAGAACGTCACGTTCTTCGCCAATCCGAATGGCACGATCTTCAGTGGCACGGACTTCCTGAGCCGGGGTGGCGCCTATCGCGTAGACCCGGCCTTGCTGAACAGCGACTACTACAAGCTGACCAACGCCGGCACCATCGTGCCGGAATATGCTGACTCGCTGCTGGTCCTCCCGCTCACGCGCTACAACGCGCTTGCTCGCGGCAATTACGAGCTCAGCGACAATATCAGCATGTTCGGCCAGGCCATGTTCAGCCGCGTCGAGACGTTCACGCGGCAGGAAGCTGGTCCGCTGACCGGCGGCTGGGCAACCCTCGTCCCCTACGGCACCGGCGTTTACACCGGTGGCGTGCTGAACCAGTACTCGCCCAACATCAGCTCCGTCCTGCTCAATGGCGTCGGCGGCTATGTCGACCCGACCCCGGGCGTGCTGACCGACAACCCGACCAACCCGGCCTTCGCCGCGGCTTACGGCAGCCAGTTCGCCTGCGCCACGGGTGCGGTCGGTGGCTGCACGAACAACGACCTGTTCGCTGCACAAATTCCGGCCGAGCTGCGCGCTCTGCTCGATGCTCGTCAGGATCCCAACGCGCCGTTCACGCTGCGCGGCCTGATGCCGGAAGACCGGACCACCAACACCAACGTCACCACCTACAACCTGCTCGCGGGCTTCGAAGGTACCATCCCGGGTCTCGACTGGAACTGGGAAGCGTTCGTCAACCACGGTCAGACGGACACCTTCGCCAACCAGCAGGGCATCACTTCGCTGCAGCGCATCCGCACCGTCCTGACCGCTCCCGGCTTTGGCCAGAACTTCCGTCAGCAAGGCAACGCGGCGAGTGGCGGCTTTGGCGCCTCCACAGGCACCTGCACCACTGGCCTCAACCCGTTCGGCAACTTCCAGAACGTCAGCCAGGATTGCCGCGAGGCCATCGCCGCTGACCTGAAGAACCGGTCCAGCGTTCGTCAGACGATCGTGGAAGCCAACCTGACCGGTTCGCTGTTCGAGATGTGGGCGGGTGACCTGCAGTTCGCGCTCGGCGCCAGCTATCGTGAGCTCGATTTCGAGTTCCTCAACGACACGCTGACCACGCAGGGCCGTTCGTTCCAGGATCAGGCGCTCGGCATCTATCCGAGCGGCAACGCCGAAGGCTTCATCGAGACCAAGGAGCTCTACGGCGAGCTGCTGATCCCGCTGCTCCGCGACACCTTCGTGAACGAGTTCAACCTGGAGCTTGGCGGACGTATGTCCGACTACAACACCACGGGCACCAGCTACACCTACAAGATCCTCGGCGATCTTGAGGTGAACGACTGGATCCGTCTCCGCGGTGGCTACAACCGTGCGGAGCGCGCGCCGAACATCGGTGAGCTGTTCCTTGCGGCACAGCAGACCTTCGGCGTAAACAACCGTGGCGACGTCTGCTCGACCGGCAACCCGAACTCGTTCTCTGCCAATCCTAAAGCGAACCCCAACGCCGCCGCGGTCGAGGCGGTCTGCCGCACGCTGATGCAGCAGTCCGGCGACATCGCAGCTGACGACGAGTTCTACGATGGCACGCAGCCGACCGGTTCCTTCGGCTTCGCGTTCCCGACCCTGGTCGGCAACGAGAACCTGAGGCCGGAGGTCGCGGACACGTGGACTGCAGGTGTGGTGCTGTCTTCACCCTTCACCGGCGGCGCCCTGTCGCGCCTGCGGCTGTCGGTCGACTACTTCAACATCCGCGTGAAGGACGCCATCGCTCCGCAGACGGTTGGTTCGGCGCTGCAGCAGTGCTTCGACCCAAGGCTGAACCCGCTTGTCAATGGTGCCACCTTCACCACGATGCCGAACAGCACGGTCGGCACTCCCAACCAGGCCGCACTGGACGCTGCAAACTCGGTGTTCTGCCAGAACGTGCCTCGGAACCAGGATGGCCAGCTGGGCAACACGTTCATCACCTACGTGAACAACGGCCGCTTCAAGGTGTCCGGCGTCGACGTGGCGCTCGACTGGTCGCATGACGTCGGTCCGGGCACGGTGACTCTGAATTCGGTCTTCAACTACCTGATCGACTTCAAGTCCGCGGACCTTCCGACCAACCCGATGGTGGAATACGCCGGAACGTTCGGCACGACCGAGAACGGCCTCACCGCCGGTGCGTTCGAATACAAGCTCTTCACCACCCTCGGCTATCGCCTGGGCGGGACGAGCCTGGCTCTGCAGTGGCAGCACCTGCCGAGCGTGGATGCGAGCGACGTCGCTCTGATCCCGAACACTCAGGTGCAGGGTGCTCCCTCGTACAACCTGTTCAACCTGAACGGGTCGGCACAGGTGGCGGACAGCGTGACGGTCCGGTTCGGCGTGGACAACTTGTTCAACAAGCGTCCGCCGCTCTCGGGCGCGAACCTGGCGAACAACGCACCGGAAGTGAACGGCAACCTGCCGGGCGGTACGTATCGGGATGAGTTCTACGACATCCTGGGTCGCCGCTTCTACCTGGGCGCCAACATCCGCTTCTAAGCGGTCGGCTCCTGAGCAAAAACGGAAAGGGCTCTCCCTCGCGGGAGGGCCCTTTTTCGTATCGGTTGCAAAGGGAATGCAGGCGCGATGCGGCGCGCTTGCAATGCCGGTGCGGTGGCGGCACGCAGCGTTCTGCCGAACATACAAATGGGGGAATGAGGATGGTGAAAGTGGTGCGCATTCACGAGCTCGGCGGGCCCGAGGTGCTGCGGATCGAGGATTTGGAGATCGGCGCACCCGCTGCCGGCGAGGTCAGAATCCGGGTGGAAGCCGTGGGGCTCAACCGGGCCGAGGCGATGTATCGCGCAGGCCAGTATCCGGTTCAACCGCAGCTCCCCAGTCTCATCGGCTATGAAGGCGTCGGCGCGATCGAGGCGCTGGGACCGGGTGTGACGGAGTTCTCCGTCGGCGACCGCGTCTGCGTGCTGCCGATGATCCAGCAGGGCCAATACGGTATCTGGGCCGAAAGCGCGATCGTGCCGGCGCGGATCCTGCTCCCCGCCCCTCCCGGCCTGTCGCCAGCCGAAGCCGCATCGATCTGGATGCAGTATATGACGGCTTTCGCGCTCATCGAAGTGGCGGAGATCGGCATTGGTGACGGTGTTATCATCCGCGCTGCCTCTTCAAGTGTCGGGATCGCCGCAATCCAACTCGCGAACTGGGCCGGCGCAGTTTCGATCGCCTGCACGCGCACTCGCGACAAGGCGGACGCGCTCATGGCTCAAGGCGCACAGCATGTAGTCGCCACGGAAGAAGAAGACCTCGTCGCGCGCGTGATGGAAATCACGGGTGGCAAGGGCGCGCGCACTGCTTTTGATCCGGTGGGCGGCCCTTATGTTGAAACGCTTGCCAATGCCCTCGCGCCGCGGGGCATCCTGTTCATCTATGGCGGCCTTAGTGGGCAGCCAACGCCCTACCCTCACTGGCCCTGCGCCTTCAAAGGCCTCTCGATGCGTGGCTGGGTGGCGAGCGAAATCTGGAACCACCCTCACCGCTATCAGGCTGCGCAGGAGAAGATCCTTGCCGGATTGGCGGGAGGCCATTTGCGCCCCGTGATCGCGCGCGAGTTCCAGGGCCTGGAGAGCCTTTCCGAAGCGAATGCCTACCTCGAATCGAACCAGCAGATCGGCAAGGTTGTGGTGACGCTTTGAGGCACAACTCACTGCAGGGTGTAGGCCTCTAGATGCCCGGCGAAGCAGGTTGTCCTTCCCGGTTGTGGAGCTTGCCCGTCGGTGACAATCCCGCCGCGCATTCGGAGGAGATTGCGCCACTCGTTTCGCTGCCCTAAGCGCAACGCATGCGCCCGTAGCTCAGCAGGATAGAGCATCGGATTCCTAATCCGGGGGCCACAGGTTCGAATCCTGTCGGGCGCACATGCTTTCTGGTGTGCAACCGCGCTTCGCCAGTTGAGAGCACGGGCGTTTGGGACGAGTTTCACGCGCGTCCGCGCACGTTTCTCTGCGCTAAAACGGTTTCTGGGAGCCGGGAGCGCCAGCTTTCAGGCCGCGCTTTCATGTTCCCGTGCACCAACAACCCGTTGAATCAGCGGCTTGGAATACGGCTTGAGACATCCCGTTGCGGTCGATGGACGATGATCTTGCGCGACTGGATTTCGTAAGAATGGGTTTCCTCGAATTCTCCAATTCTCCCTGTCCGCATAGCTTGGATGGGCGACTGGAGCCGTGCTGAGCCGGGCAGCGAAGCACATAGATCTCATCGGCGACGGTAGAAGGTCACAGGCCTTGTCCCACCGTAACGCCCCTCCTCTGAAGATCCCGCTGAAATGGCGCCTCCTTAAGCCGCCGCTCCTATCGCGGTAGCCGCAGAACCGAGCAACCCCGGGACAGCGTCGGCCGGTTGCGGCCGCCCGAACAGATATCCCTGCACCAGCTCGCATCCTTGCTGCTTCAAATAGGCAGCCTGAGCCGCGGTCTCGACCCCTTCAGCGATGACTCCCAAGGCCATTGCTTTGCCGAGATTGAGGACAGCGCGAACGATCGCCGCATCATCGGAACCATCGACAATGTCCCGCACAAACGCCTTGTCGATCTTGATGAAATCGACCGGAAATTGCTTCAGATGCGAGAGAGAGGCGAACCCGGTCCCAAAATCGTCCAGCGCGATCCGTACGCCTGCAGACTTAAGCAGTTCCAGCGCCCGCCGAACATATTCCTCATCGCGGCCCAGAATCACATGCTCCGTGATCTCCACCTCAAGGAATTGGCCCGCCACGCCTGCCCGATCGAGATGCCCCAGCACACGTTCGGCGAAGTTATCCCTGCAGAACTCCACCGCGGAGGCGTTGATCGCAACATGCCCGAAAGGAACCCCGTCCTCGATCCAGCGACGCATGTCTTCCGTTGTCTGGCGCAGAATGCAGTCACTGATCTCCGTCGCGAGGTCGAGATCCTGGAACGCTGCGGCGATCTCCGAGGGACCTCGCATGCCATGCCCCGGCTTCTCCCACCGCAGCAAGGCTTCGAACCCGATCACCCGGCCCGTCACCAATTCGACCTTTGGCTGGTAATGCGGGACGACCGCCCCGGTATCCAGGGCTTGGCGCGCCATGGTCAGCATTGCGGAGCGTCGCTGTAGATCCGCGAGCATTTGCGGATCGAACATCTTCAGCTTCCCTCGGCCGGATCCCTTTGCGGCATACAGAGCAATGTCTGCGTTCTTGAACAGCTCGCTCGCCGTCCTTCCGTGGTTGGGATAAAGGACGGCACCGACACTTGCTCGACAATCGAGGATCTGGCCCAAATAGTCGAACGGCTCGCGCAGGCGCATCAAGAGACGGTCTGCCGCCTCCGAAAGCTCCTGTTCTCCTGAAATGCCCGGCAGGAGGACGGCGAACTCATCCCCGCCCAGGCGGGCGATCAGGTTGCGATCGCCGATCCCCTCGCGGAGACGCTCACCAAGAGCGCGAAGCAGGGCATCACCTGCATCGTGCCCCAGCGTGTCGTTCACTTGCTTGAAGTTATCGAGGTCCAGCAACAGCAGGCCGACGCGGTGAAGCCCGCACTCCTCGGAAAGCGCCCTCGCTATCGCCTCTTGGAAGCAGAGCCGGTTGGGAAGGCCGGTGAGCGGATCGTGCGTAGCAAGCCGGCGGATGCGCTGCTCTACCGTCTTCTCCTCCGTCACGTCACGCATGGTGACAATGACGCGCGTCATCATTCCTGTCGGACCGAATGTCTTCCAACCCTTGGTTTGGATCCACCCCTCTTCACCTGTATCCGCGCGAAACAGGCGCATCGTGCCATCGAAGGCGTAGTCTGCGTCACCCGTGTGAACGGCGGCGCCAAACTCATCAAATAGCGCGCGATCTTCTTCACAGATCAACTCGCGGACCGTCTGCGGATCCGGCACAGTCCCCTCCGGAAGTCCGAAGATCGCGAGCAATTCATCGGACCATCTGCGCGATTGCGTAACCAGGTCAAAGTCCCAAATGCCGAGCCCTACCGCTTGGGCGGCGAGGCGGAATCGTTCCTCGCTTTCGCGCAGGGCACGTTCGACTGCCTTCTGATCCGTCACGTCGCGAGTAATGGCCATCAGCCCGCGCAGCTCGTCCTTTCGCCGCCACGGTGCGACCGCTGTCTGCAGGATGCGCGTCTCGCCTCGCAGCATCACCTCCCGCTCGTAGAGGCTGGGCTGCCCGCCCTCGATGATCTCCTGATCCATCTGATCAATTCTGGCCGCCAGTTCGTGGGCCAGCACTTCACTGGTTGTCCGGCCTACCAGCCGCTCCACTGGAACGCCGATCGTCTGTTCGCAATTCCGGCTTGCGAACAGGAAGCGGTGTTCGAGATCCTTGACAAAGATTGTGTCGGAACTCTGGTCGATGACGCTCCTGAGAAGGCTGTGGTTTTCCTCAGCTTCGGATTGCGCTCGCTTCAGATCGGTAATGTCGATGTTCGCGCCAATGGCCCGGAGCGGAGTTCCGTCAGCCGCTCTTTCGATCTTGCTCCGACTGGAGAGCCACCGCAACTCCCCTGTGTCGGCACGGAGAATACGAAAAGCGCAGGCGAACGCCCCGTCTTGCTGAATCGCGGCGGCAAGTTCCTTCTCCACCCGGGCGCGGTCGGATGGGTGCACAAGTTCGAGCCATTTCAAGCCCATTTTCGGCGTACCCTCGGGAAGGCCGAGCTGCCGGTAGAACTCAGGGGAGCAATCGGCATCGCCATTCGCTTCGCTGACATACGTGCCGATGTTGGCGGCCTCCAGGGCGATCCGCTTCGCCTCGTCCCGCCGCAATCGCTCGCGCCGCTCACATCGCTGCTGCAGCCAGGCAGCGATCTGCCGGGCAATGGTCATCAGCATGCGGCGCTTCCGGGCTGACAGTCCAAAAGACCGCGCTTCGCGATCATACAGGCACAACGCCCCGATCGGCGCACCCCGACGATCCTCGATCCGAATCCCTCGAAAGAACACGAGGTCCGGAGCGCCGCTCAACAAGGGCAATCCGGGAGTTTGGCGCAGTTCAAGAATCTCGGACATGTGCAGGGTGCGCTCGCAGGCCGACCCGGCGAGCGGAGCGTCCGTCAGACCCAGGCCTACGCTGGCATCAAAGCGCTGGCGATCGCCGTCAATCAGGGCGAGCGCCGCAACGGGCGCGCCGACCGTGTTGGCGGCAAGCTCCACAAGCCCGCGCAATATCTCGGTCGATGACACGTCTGCACCTGCGCAGAGCGTGGGTTTGCCGACGCCCTCCTCGCTTGCAGCGCCTTGGAACTGCTCGCCCCAAGGCGGTTCAGATGTTCGAACTGGTCGAATGTGATCCATGCACTCTCGTCCTCGGCCCCCGCCCGGAGTTCTCGCCATAGGATGTGCATAGGGTGGAAAGATTAAGCGAATTCAAAGCCGGAATACTGCTGGTCCGCCTCGACGAGTGATGCTGCAGCGGCCCACGGCCTGCCTAAGCACCTCAACCTTGCCGGGCTCCTAGCAACCGCCAGCGGGCCGGTTATCTGAGATGCACACAGCCGAGCATCAAAGGCTGTGACTACGCGATAGCTTTGTCTTCGAAGCCGACTGCCAATGAACGCCTAGCGTGCGGGAGTGCCGTGCACCTGAGACTTCAGAAATATGGCCGCGATTCCCTGCATTTTTGCCGCCCGGCAAGCCTGAAGCCTTGATCTGTCCTTGAGCGAAAGCCGCATTCCGCACCACCGGTGCTCCTCCGCAAAGACGGGAGGCACGGCTCTCAGGCCGAGGGCCACGAGAGGATGCTTCCTTCGACTGCCCTGCTAAGCTTCTTCTTGGAGTTCCTGAAGACACTGGAGGGCAAGCAACGCATCAGTGCTGGCAGCCTGCTCCCCGCCTGAGTCCCGATCGCCCGCTTCCAGAATGTCCTGCGGCGAGTCTTCCTCTCCTCTACGCAGATTGACGATGCGGCGATCGAAGGTTGCCTTCGCCTGTTCCAGCAGGCGTAACTGCGCCGGATCAAGCCCGCTCGACTGCCTGAGCCGATTGCCGATGCTGTCGATTGCAGCGCTGCACAGAACTGCCCGGGCGTAAGGGCTCCTATTCCCTGCCGCTCCGATGGCGGAGTCCGTCCCGACCCCGCCGATCTGGCTGATGGAGAGCGCGCGCGCCGCACGCTTGCTCGCAGCATCGAACTCCTGCGCTGCCGCGCCCTCCGAGCCCGGTCTGTCCGGACGTGCACTCTCCGAACATGCGCTCAGGACGACGATCGGCATCAAAAGCAGGGCTAGACGTGGGAAACCGCTGGCGCTCATGCGTGTGGCAATGGCCCAACCCACGGCCCGGTGCAACCACGACAAGCCTAGGTACGTTCTCCCACGAGGCCTCACCCCTAATCTCATATCATGAGCACTCCGGCGCCGTTCGTTCCGGTTTGCCAAATCGCCGCAACGCTCTATGCGGCTGCACATGTCGGCCGTGAACCATGCCCTCCGGCGCATCGCGCCCTCACTTTCGTTCGCTCTCGTCGTCGCTTTTCTTTTGGTGCTGTGGATCGCTGGTGGTGCCTCTCGCGCTGACGCGCCGGGGCAGGTCGTGACTCGCGCCGCCGCCTGGCTGGTGCTGATAATATTGATCCTGTTCCCGGCGCGTGCCGACTGGCGGGATTCCCGTACGGTGATCGTCCTTACAGCGGCCACATTGGCGATGGTGGTGATCCAGCTTATTCCACTTCCGCCGTCGGCCTGGCTCGCATTGCCAGGGCGCTCCATCCTCGCGGAAGCCGCGGAAGCGAGCGGGCAGTCGCAGCCATACCGGCCGATCTCGATCTCCCCGGTCGGCACCTGGAACGCGCTCTGGTCGCTCGTCGTGCCGGTGGTAACTCTTGTCCTCGCGCTGCGGCTTACGGCTCCAGAGCACCGCAGGTTGCTCACCGTCCTGTTGGTGCTGACCGGAGCATCAGGTCTTTACGCACTGCTGCAGTTTTCAGGGGGTCAGCTTGACCATCCGCTGATCAACGACATCCTGGGGGACGTGAGTGGCAACTTCGCGAATCGTAACCACTTCGCCCTGTTCGCCGCAATTGGCTGCCTGCTCTCGCCGATATGGGCCTTCAACACACCTCGGCCCGCGCGCTGGCGATATCCAGCTGCTGCGGCGCTGGTAGTGCTGTTCGGATTACTCATCCTCGCGTCCGGCTCGCGTGCGGGCCTGCTTCTCGGGGCGATCGGCATCGCGGCAGGACTGTTCGCGGTTCGCGGCCCTGCACTGCGGGAACTGAAGCGTCTGCCCCGGGGCCTCGCCCTTGCCTTCGTGGGCGGTGCATTCGCCTTCGCTCTGGCGGCCCTCGTGCTCAGCATTACAATGGACCGGGCGGTTTCCCTTGACCGCGTTGCCGGGCTGGAGAGCGGCGAGGATCTTCGAGCTCGAGCTCTTCCGGTGGTGCTGGCGATCACCGGCGAATATTTCCCGGTCGGAACGGGCTTCGGCACCTTCGACCCCGCCTATCGCATGGCTGAGCCGTACGAGCTGCTCAACCGGCAATACTTCAACCATGCGCATAACGATCTGCTCGAGATCGTGCTGGAGGGCGGCATCCTTGCCGCGATTCTGCTCATCGCGGCGATCGGCTGGTGGCTATGGAAGAGCGCCGGCGTCTGGCGGCGACCTGCGGAGCCGGGCGCTATGCTGCCACTCGCTGGCTCAAGCGTCCTTTTGCTGGTGATGGTCGCCAGCATCTGGGATTATCCGGCACGCACCCCCATCGTGATGGCCGTGATCATTCTTGCAGCCGTATGGCTTGCCCGCCCTGCTTCTCCCTTTCGCTCCCAAGCGACTGGCACGGCACCAGCCATCCGCCAAGAGCCTGGCAGGAGAATGCCTTCTCCACAGGGCCTTAGTCGCAGTCGCCGTTGATCGGCTGTCATCGCAAGGCGGACACGGGTCAGGGCTGCTCCGCTTTACCGGGTTCACATCTGTCTCTATAGGCACCCCCTTCACACCTTTATGACTAGTCCCAGATCCATGCGCGCTCCTTCTTTGGTCATCCTCACGGCTTTGTTGCTGGGCGCCTGCGGTCAGCGCGAGCCGCTGCGTTCAAGCGAGGACCTCACCGTCGTGGAAGGTGCCAGCGCCCTGCCCGCCCCCCGCCGCGACGATCTTGTTGCGCCGGACCGCCCATCCCTCATCGGTCCGCTGGACACGATTGCGGTGGAAGTCTTCAATGTGGCGGAGTTGAGCCGGGAACTGAACGTCGACGCCAGCGGCCGCGTCAACATGCCGTTGATCGGAAGCATCGATGCCGGCGGGAAGACAGCCGAAGAGCTTGCCCGCGCAATCGAGGGAGAGCTCGCCGGGCGCTACGTTCGCAATCCCGACGTGACGGTCAATATTCGTAGTTCAGTTAGCCAGGTTGTTACTATCGACGGGCAAGTGGTGGAGCCCGGGCTTTATCCTGTCACCAACCAGATGACGTTGTTGCGGGCCATCGCTTCCGCCAAGGGCTTTTCTGAGTTTGCTCGCGCCGACGATGTCGTGATCCTGCGCACTGTTGACGGACAACGCATGGCGGGCCTGTACAACGTGAACGCCATCCGCCGGGGCGCTTATGCAGACCCGGCCATCTTCGCCAACGACGTGGTGCTGGTCGGCGATTCACCAGAACGGCGCCTGTTCCGCGATTTCGTGGCCATTGCGCCGCTGCTCGCCGCACCGGTCGTCGCCATCCTTCAGGGTCGATAGAATGAACATGGTTCCATCCCAGCTGGGTGGCGGTGCGCTGGCGGTGAAGCCCGCTGCGCTGAACCAGCCTGAGCGCGATCTCAGCCACAGCCACGTGCCGATCCTCCAGCAATATCTGCGCGTCGCGCTGCGCTGGCGCTACGTCGTGCTCGGCATCCTCGGCGCCTGCATGGTGGCGGGACTGATCGCAACCTTGCTGATGACCCCCAAGTACACCGCGGTTTCTACGATCGAAATCTCGCGTGAGTCAGCATCGGTGATCGGCATCCAGGGAGTCGAACGAGAGGCCAGCATTGCCGATCAGGAATTCTACCAGACCCAGTACGGTCTGCTTGAATCCCGCAGCCTCGCGGAGCGCATCGCCTCGCAACTGCGATTGGTTGACGATCCGGGATTCTTTGAGCTTTTCGGCGTATCCAGCGACGAACCAGCGTTTCGACTGACGAACGGTCGCTTTCCTGCATCTGGACGAGAGGCGCGCCTGCGGGCTGCGGGCGATATCCTGCTCGACAATGTCTCGATCGAACCGACACGGCTTTCACGCCTAGTGGACGTTCGCTTCGTCAGCCCAAGTCCGGAGTTTTCCGCGCGGGTGGCGAACGCCTGGGCGGAGAACTTCATCGAGAGCAATCTGGAGCGCAAACTGCAGTCCACATCCTACGGCCGGAGGCTTGTGGAGCGGCAGCTTGCCGATGCGAAAGAGCGGCTCGATGAATCGCAACGCCAGCTCGTCGCCTACGCTTCCAACCAGCAGATCATCAATCTGCCCTCGGGGGATCGCGAGACTGGTGGCGAACGCCCGATCGTCGTCGACAATCTGACGGCGCTCAACTCGGCGCTAAGCGAGGCGACCGCCGACCGTATCCAGGCAGAGGCTCGGTATCGCCAGGTTGGCAGCGGCGGCGCCTCTAGAGAAGCCCTTCTGAATTCGGCCATCAACGGCCTTCGCCAGCGTCGTGCCGAGTTGGCGGCCGAATATGAGCGCCTGATGCAGCAGTTCGAACCCGCCTACCCCACGGCAGTTGCCGTGCAGTCGCAGATCGGCGAACTGGACCAAGCCATTGCGCGCGAAGAGAACCGCGTCGCCAGTTCCTATCAGGCCGATTACCGCCAGGCCCTCGCACGGGAGAATGCGCTACAGGCCCGGGTCGACAGCCTGAAGAGCGAATTCCTCGACCTGCGCCGGCGGAGCATTCAGTACAACATCTTCGAGCAGGAGGTGCACACGAACCGCGTGCTCTACGACGCCCTCCTCCAGCGCTACAAGGAGATCGGCGTTGCTGGTGGCGTCGGCGTGAATAACGTGGCCGTTGTAGATCCGGCGGACGTTCCGGAGAAGCCTTCCAGCCCCAGCCTGCTGATCAACCTCGCCGCCTCCCTGATTCTGGGGCTTGGGCTCGGTGCGCTGGCAGCTTTCGCGCTCGAGCAGCTGGACGATGCGATCACCGATCCTACCGAGTTCGAGCGCAGGATCGGCGTGCCGCTGCTCGGCACCGTTCCGGTGGTCAAGGAGGAGGCGCCGAAGGATGCGTTGGCCGACCGCAAGTCGGAGCTGTTCGACGCTTACCTGGCGGTGCAGGCGAGCTTGTCCTTCAGCACCGACCGAGGTATTCCACGATCCTTCGCGATCACCTCCACTCGTCCCGCGGAAGGCAAGTCCACCACGGCCCTTGCCCTCGCAACGACGCTTGCGCGGTCAAACCGCCGGGTGATCCTGGTGGATGGCGATATGCGCTCACCATCGGTGCATCAATTCGCTGGCGTGGGCCACGCGGGTGGCCTCAGCAACTACCTGAGCGGGCAGCAGGACGACTTGCGCGGGCTCACCTTCGAAATGCCCGCGCTCGGGTTCGATGCCCTCAGCGCCGGACCGATCCCTCCCAACGCTGCGGAGCTGCTGACTGGTGACCGGCTGGCCCGCCTGATTGCGTATCTGCTGGGCACCTATGACCACGTCGTCATCGACTCGCCGCCCGTGCTCGGCCTGGCCGACGCCCCGCTCATCGCATCTCAGGTCGAGGCGGTGATCTATGCGGTGGAGTCACACGGCATTCGCTCGCGCATGGTGAAGAACGCCCTCTCGCGCCTCCACGCCACCAATGCCAACGTGATCGGCGGGGTGCTGACCAAGTTCGAGCCGCGCAAGGCAAGCTACGCCTATGGCTATGACTACGGCTACGATTACGGCCGGCGAGCCGAAGAAGAGACTGCCTGATCTCCATGGCGGGCACCGCTAAAGTGGGTCGGGCAGCAAAGGGTCGCCGCTGGCTCGTCCGCGGCGCCCTGGCGGGCGCGGTGGCTCTTCTCGCCGCGATCTCCATCCAGGATACGGCTGCACAAGTCGCCGCTCGCACAAACTTGCAGCTGGCGCACATGCTCGATCCTGGCGCCGGGCGTATCGCCGGACGCCTGGCGGAGCGGACCTTTGCTGCCGAGATGCAGGCTGCCCCGGATTCAAGAGCGGCCAAGCTGGCGTTGCAAGCGCTGAGGAATGATCCCACGGCGGTCGAAGCGGCCGCCACACTGGCGCTGCTGGCCCAGTTGCGAGGCGATCAGTCGCGCAGCGATGCTCTGTTCGCCTACGCCAACACGCTCTCTCAGCGCGAGTTGCGCCCGCAACTGTGGGCGATCGAGCAGGCGGTGACGCGCGGCGATGTCGAGGGTGCGCTACGGCACTACGACATCGCCTTGACGACCTCACGCGGAGCTGAGGACCTGCTCTTTCCGGTGCTCGAGAAGGCGTTGAGGGAACCTCTCGTCCGCCGTACGCTGCTCGAGAAGCTCGCTTCGCAGCCGGTCTGGACGCGTGGGTTCGTAAACTACGCGGCGATCACCGTTTCCGATCCAGCTGCGACAATAGATTTCTTCCGCTCCGGCCAAAGCGCGGGACTACCAATCCAAGAGGCCGAACGAACCGCCATTGTCAATGCGGTCGCCGCCCGGGGCCAGCACAATCTCGCTTGGTCCTATTACTCCTCCTTCCGCCCCCAAGCGCTCCGGACACACTCACGCGACGCCGAGTTTATGGGCACGCAGGACAACCCGGCCGTGTTCGACTGGGTCCTGCGCTATGACACCGGGGCGATCGCTTCGCTCCAGGGAGGCGAGGAAGGCGGTCTTCTGGATTTCTCCGCGCCGCCCGGCTCGAGCGGAGCGCTTGTTGACCAGCTGCAAATTCTTCCTGCTGGCCAATACCGCCTCGAAGGGCGAAGCGCGGGCATTGATCTCGCAGACGACGAGCGCCCGTATTGGCTGGTGACTTGCGCCTCCGGCCGTGAACTGGCGAGGATTCCAGTGCCAAACTCGGATGTGAATGGCGGTCGCTTTTCCGGCACTGTTCGTGTCCCCGCTGGCTGTGCGGTACAGACGCTTTCGCTCATCGTGCGCTCTTCCAATCGGATCGCCGGGGCATCGGGTCAGTTCGAATTCGTGCGCCTGGTGCCCTCGACGGGATCAACCTCCAGCGCGGTTGGCCGATCGTGATGTCCCGTTCGTGGTCTTCCTTCCACAAGAGCGTCGTGTTGGCTGCGCTGACGATTACCGCAAGCAGTTCCGCAGCCGCCCAGCAACAGCAACCCTCCCGACAGCAGGATATTCAAGGACGCACCGCGCGAATTTCGACGGGAGAGGTAGGACAGCGTCAGGAACGCACGGACGTCGCGGAGATCATCCAGCCGACCGGGCGGATCGAGAACCGCCTGCAGACGCGCATCCCCTTGCGAATGCAGACCCGGATCGACCGGACCTCAGATCCTGAGGAGCAGCGCAGCGCCGAGGCGAGGATCAGGACAGCGGCCCAGACGGGCCAGCAAACGCCGCCCTGAGGCATCTCACGCCGCAGGTTCAGTTCCTCACAGGCAGA
Organism: uncultured Erythrobacteraceae bacterium; assembly: GCA_966251025.1. Taxonomy (GTDB): domain Bacteria; phylum Pseudomonadota; class Alphaproteobacteria; order Sphingomonadales; family Sphingomonadaceae; genus Croceibacterium. The sequence goes on from CBINJM010000002.1 coordinate 182,216, forward strand.
AGGGCTTTCTCGCCCTTGGGGGACGCCAGGGCCAACCATTCGGAGAGCAACGATCCCGACGAGGTACGTCAGATGATCCGCCGCGATGTTCTTGGCGGCTTTGCCGCCGCCACAGGTGCCGCCGCGTCTCGGGTGACCTCCAGCGTGCTGCACTTTGGAGCGCGCGGCGACGGCGTGGCCGATGATGCGCCGGCCATCCAGGCGGCATTGGACGAAGTAGGGCGGCGTGGCGGCGGTACGGTACTCCTGCCGCCGCCATCAGTGCATTATCGGTTGGGCCGAGGACTCATTCTTCCCTCCTTCGTCACGTTGGAAGGGCAGACCCAGGTACGTTACCCGTACAGTACGGATAAGCCGGGCGCCTGCGCGCTTATCGCGGATTTCTCCGACCCTATGCAGTGGGTCGTAGAGCCGGCCACGAGCAGTGGAAGGCAACGTTTCGCTCACGATGAACTTGTCTCGGAGCTGCCCGATGGCGTGACATACAATTGTGCGGTCAAGAACCTTCTGATCGGCTCGACCGGAGCCGTGCCCTATGGCGGCATTCGCATGCACGGCTGCCCAGGTGCGCTTGTGGAAGGCGTGGGGGTGACGGGGGTGGGCTGCGGTCTCCTGGTGAACTTCACCTTTGGCGGTCGGTTCTCCCTGCACGCTCGTCCGGACTATTACGGCGTTGCGGCTTGGGGCGATGCCAACGCAAACTCCTTCGACATCTACTGCGCGCACGGACCCGAGAGACCGAAGGAGGTCCCGTGGCGTTATCGACTGCCCTTCATGAGGAATCTCGACGGCCATTTCGCCGACACGCTGAAGTTGTCCACTGATTCACACGGCGGCCGGCCCTACGGTCTCCTGTGTGGATCAATCACCTCGAGTTCGGTCGGCAACAACATCGACGCAGTGATCGAGCACTTCCCCGGAGCCATTCTGTTGTTCCACGCCTATGCTACCGCATTTGGCCGCTGTTATGTTGAGGCGGATGCGGGGCGGACGCAGGTGGCGTTCGCAGCATCGCACTCCCGGTTCAACATTGCGGCACTCCACGCCTATCTCTCCGGCGGCGGGTCGCTCTTTGACCTGGGCCTCGCCGTCACCGGTCGTGTGTTCGCCAGCGGAATTGCGCACGCTCAAGATTTCGGCAAGGCGCCCGAGCAGGACGGCACCTCCTCGCTTGCTTTTGACGGGCTAGACGTGGCGCCCGCTGACGCGCACCTGCGGCCGGAACTTCGCTTCGCCGGTCGTGCGGAAGAGTGGAAGCTTCTCAACCTGCGCGGCGGCTGGCAGCCGGCCGGCGCCGGATACCCTCCCCCCGCCGCCCGTTTGAACTCTCAATCCACCCGCATCGAACTGCGCGGAGCCATGCGCGGCAACGGGCGAGAGCAATGCTTTACCCTTCCGCCAGAGTTCTGTCCGGCACAGCGTCGGCGCTTTCCTGTTGCCGGTGGAACACTCGACCTGTCGCCTGACGGTACCGCGAGGATGGAGCCAGTGGCGGAACTCGTCAGCCTCGATAATGTGGGGTTCGACCGATGATAGCCCGCGTCGCAGCGGCCGAATGCGGAAGTCGATGAGTAGAGTTCCTCGCGAGGAGGCCCCGGCGGCTGCGAGAGCACAGCCGAACGGCCGCAGCTTACGCTCGCTGCTCGTCCTGGCGCGCGGCCATCTGGGCAACTTTTCGGCGTTCGGCTTCCTTCAGGCGGCTTCCTTCCTCATACCCCTGATCACCATCCCCTATTTCGCGCGTGTACTGGGGATTTCCGGAATGGGGGTGCTGGCAATTGCCAACGCTGCCGGGCTGACCTCGGGCGTCATCATGGATTACGCCATTCAGCTTTCGGGCACCCGGTTCGCCGCCAGTCATGAAGATGATCACTCGGCGATCAACAAGTATTTGGACATCTCGATCCTGGTGAAGCTCATCCTGCTTATGCCAATTGTGGCGGTGCTCGGGATCAGCGCACTCTTGTTCGACTTGGTCGCAGAACATGTCTTCGTGTTCGTATGGGCGTTGATCTCCGCAGCGACCATATGCCTGTTTCCGCAGTGGCTGTTCCAGGGTTTGCTGGCGATGCCCTCGGCTGCGCGGATTCTCGTCACGAGCCGCCTCGCCGCGGCGGCTGCGGCCCTGCTCCTGGTCCGGTCAGCAGGCGACATTTACCTTGTCCCGATGACCCAGGCGCTGGGCGGAATTGCCTCACTGGCCATTGCAACCGTTATGCTTCGGCGCCGCTACGGGATTACACCACGCCTCGCCCGGAGAGCGGAGGCCGTGACCATGCTGCGGCAGAACTGGACATTGTTTTCCGCCACCGCGTGGGGCGCGACCTATGTGTATGGCAATGTGCTTATCATGAGCACGATGCTCTCGACGACAAGCATCGGGTTCTACAGCATTGCGCAACGGATCGCCCAGGCCTTCGTCTCGATGTTCAACATCGTCGCCCAGACAGCCTTTCCGAATTATGTGCGCAGCCATCGGCGAAGCGGCGGCCAAGGCCTGCGTCGGCAGGTCGCCTTGTATATGGCGCTGGTGGCGCTGGCGACGCTCATCGCCGTGGCGATCATGTATGCCTTGCGATACCAGATCTACGGCTTCTTTGCGGGCGAGCTGAACGAAACCGGCGTCACCGTGTTCGTCATCTGGCTGATCGCGGCGATCTTCATGATCATCGGCGTGTCGCTCAATCCGCTCATGGTGGTGTTGCACCGCGACGACCAGATGGCGCGCATTTACCGGTGGACGGGCTTGGCCTTCCTGCTATGCGCCCCGTTCGCCTGCGCCCAATTCGGCATCATTGGCATGGCTAGCGCAATCGTCCTCACAGAGTTCTCCATCGCCTTCTTTTTCGCACTGGTCGTATGGCGCGGCCTGCGTGAGGTGCGTGAGGAGAGCGCTCTGTGACCGGGTCGCCGTGGAGAAAGGGCGTTGGGCGTCTGCGCTCCTCATGGGCGTTCGCGCGCTGCTGGCTCTTTCTGCGCCGGCGGGTGTCTGGCCGGATCAAGCTGCGCGGGGATGTCAGCCGCATGTCCATTCACCCGAGCTTCCGATGCGACGGCGATCTCTGGCTCGGTGTGCATTCGGCAGAGGGAGCCATCCGGATCGACGAAGACGTGGGCGCTTCAGGCCCCCTCGTGATCACCGCGGTGCGCCCGCTCCATATCGAGGCCGGCGTACTGTTCGGGCCCAACGTGTTGCTGACGGATCATTACCATGGCAACCCGCGCGACACCGGCCATCTGGCGATGCCGCCGGGGAAACGGCCGCTCCACTCGCCAGGTCCGATCCACTTGCGGCGGAATGCTCAATTGGGCGCCAATTCGGTCATTCTGGCGCCCGCCATGATCGGCGCCGGGGCGATCGTCGCGGCCAATGCCGTGGTGAAGGGCGTGGTGGAAGAAGGAGCCATACACACTGGTCTCCAGAAGCGAATGCCCCCTACGCGGACGTCGCAAGACGCAGCAGGAATTGAACCATGAAAATGCCGGACGACTACTACGATCACACCCGGGCGGAGGCGCTCGACCTGCTGGCATCCTGCCCGAGGAAGGTTCTCGACATCGGCTGCGGGAGAGGTGGCGTTTCGCGTGAGATCCGCCGTCGCTGTCCTGAAGCTGTTGTCTATGGCTGCGACGTTCACCGCGACCCAAACTTCGACTATGACACCGTGTTCGCCGGGTTCTCGCAGGTGAATCTGGAAACCGATCGGATCCCGTTCGAAATTGGCGATTTCGACCTGATCCTCCTGCTCGACGTGCTCGAGCATCTGAGCCGGCCGCAAGAGGTGCTTGAGCAGCTTGTCGTGCAAGCACGGCCCGGCTGCCAGTTCCTGGTCTCTCTCCCGAACTTCCACTATTATTCGAACCTTGCAGCCATCATCCGCAGCGGACGCTTCGCCTACACTGATGATGGCATTCTGGACCGGACGCACCTGCGCTTCTTCGGCTTCGAGGATGCCAAGGCCCTGTTGTCCGGGTTGCTGCAAATCGAGCGGACGCTTCAGTTCAATCCCTTCGAAAATGCAAAATCGCGGCTAATCGGCCGGGTGTTCGGCCCGCGTTACAGTGCATATCAAAACATCTTCCTGTGTCGGAAAGCGCCCAGTGCAGGATGATTTTGCGAGGCATCTTGCCGCACTCACCTTCCCATCTCGCATTTCCCGAATGAAAGCCCGCGGCGGCTTGCCTTTTTGCACGATCGCCGGCCCTCTTGCGCTGCGCGACAACGCCTCAGTGCCTGCCGCTCCGTTTGCGAGTTGCACCGCCGCCGCCGCCGCCTAAAGAGCCCCAATGCGTACCCTCGTATTCAGCATCTGCGCGCGCAATTATATCGGACTTGCGCGGGTCCTTGGCCAATCGATCGGCAGCGGACCGGATGCGCCGGACTTCCGCATCTATGTGGCCGAGGGCCTGAACGGGGATGTCGAGCCTGCCGACGACCTGGCTTCGGCTCCGGACGCGCTTGCCGGGATTATCCCCCCTATCGAATTCGCCAATATGGCGTTCATGTACGACGTGACCGAGTTCTGCACCGCCTTGAAAGCTGCCTGCTTCCAGCATGCGTTCGCCGAGGGCTACGACAAGGTCGTTTACATGGACCCCGACGTGTTCGTGGCAGGGAACGTCGGTGAGGTTCTGGACACACTCGACACCTGCGAGATCCTGATCACTCCGCACCTGTGCCTTCCATCGAGAGGGCAAGGCGCCCGATCCGATCAGGGCATCCTCGCAACGGGTGTATACAATCTGGGTTTTCTCGGCGTCCGTCGGGGTCAATCATCGGCGCGCTTTCTGGATTGGTGGCATCAACGGCTGCGGACCCAGGCCTTCAACGATCATTATTCCTCGCTCTTCACCGATCAGCGCTGGATTGACTTCGTTCCGACGCTGTTTCCGGGCGAGGCCGTCCGAATCTGGCGGCATCTCGGCTGCAATCTCGCGCCTTGGAATTTCCACGAGCGGGCCATAGAGGAACACTCAGAGTCACTGATGGTGCGCCCGAGGGGGGAGCCGTCTGACCTCGCGTCGCCCGTTCGCCTCGTCTTCGTCCATTTTTCCGGATTCGACTTCCGCCGCATTCTCGACGGCACGTTCGACCAGCGCAACCTGGAGGACGCAGAGGACTTCCAGGACTTGGCACCCGTTTACGAGGCATACAGATCAAGCATCCGGGCGCAGGCGGAGCAGTTCGCCTACCATCTTGCCCTGCCCTACGGTTTCGCGACCTTTGCGGACGGCACTCCGATCCTGCCCTCGCAGCGGCGCCTGTTTCGCGTCTGGCGGGAACGCAACGGCGATGCGGCCCGCCCTTTCGCTGTGGGTCCCGGCACTTTTCACCAGGCACTGAAAGAACGAGGCCTGCTGGCTCGCTCGTCATCCGCTGACCTGGCGGCGGACAAGGCCACAATCCGGACGATCGCCCAGCCCCAGAGGCTTCTCGGCCGGGCCCGTGCCGTGTTCCGCCTCCTGTTCCGCGTACTTGGCCGGGCGCGATTCTTCCTGCTGGTGCGCAGCCTCAACAGACTGGCCCATGTGGAACAGCATTACGAAACTTTCCGCCTCGATGGGGCGAGCATTGACCGCGCTGACGCGAGCGGCTCACCCAACTGATGGATCAGATTACCGAAGCCTTCTGGATCATCCTGGCGGAGGGGCGGATTTACCTGCTCCTCTATGCCTTGCTGGCGCTCGCCATGTTGATCGAGCTCTTTTACGAGAATCCGCTCGTCAGCCGCTGGCTCGCACGCGCGGGAGCTATTGCGATTGCGCTGCTGATCGGTTTGCGGTGGGAGACGGGGACGGACTGGCTGTCGTATTTCCGCATCTTCTATACCAATGATACGAGCGCGGATTACGACATGGCCGTGTTCGGAATAGACCATGGCTATCTGCTCTTCAATAGACTTGTTTATTATTTCACGAGCGACTACACGATCTTTCTCCTACTGAGCGCATTCATTGCCGTAGGATTGGTCTATTGGTTTATCGAGAAGAGCACCCGGTATCCTTGTATGGGGATATACCTCTTCTATACCTCCTACGCCATGACCCACTTCATGGGCAGCAATCGGCGAATGATCGCCATCGGGCTCGTCTGCGTCGCCTTCGCATACCTTCGTAAGGAACGGCCGTTATCCAAGGCTTGGCCGAAGTGGACCATCCCCCTAGCTGGCGCGTGGGCGATGCACCGCACCTCGCTTGCGGCCATCCCGCTGATGCTGATCGGCAAACGTGCCTGGCCTACTCAGATTGTGCTGATCGGGCTGATCGCCTCATTGATCCTCGGCTTTATGGGCCTGCCGTTCGCATTGCTGCAGTGGTTAGGCGGCGTGCTGTCCGACTACACTGGCATATCGGCGGTAAACAAGCTCGTCTTCTACACATCTGACGAGGTAACGCTTGACGCCAATCTGGATGTCGGACGGCAGGCACTCTTCGGGGTCGTGAAGCGCGGCACGGTGTTGGCCATCTTCATCACCTACATGCACCTCCATCGGCCCAGCGAATATGCACAGCGCCTTTACAACATCTTTCTCGTTGGTTGCGCCCTGTACTTTCTGATGATCGGGGCGCCCATTTTTCAAGTAATCAGCACATACTTCGCGATTGTTGAGGTTGTTCTTCTACCGATAATTTTCTCTGAGATCCGGAGTCTGAAGGTTCCTTACACAATCTACCTTTTGATTGTCCCTTTCTTCCTGCTGATGAGCTCGCTGATCCCGTACATGGAGCTCTACGTGCCATATGCGTCCGTGTTTGATTATTATTAGAGGCGGCTCACGCTTGCCCTCTCTCCAGCGGGTGTTATGCGCGGCGCATGTCGCACACAGCCCCGCCTCCGATCTCCTCGCGAGAAGGAGAACCGAACATGCAATATGACGCGGTGGTCTCCTATGTCCTGTACCAAACAGGCGAAGAGGAGATCAGGGCAGCGGTCGCACAGGCGCTGGCCTCCCAATGCAGGGTGCACGTTGTGCTGGTGGACAACAGCGTGCCCGCTCTGCCGCTCGACGGGTTCGCTGGCACGGATGTTACCATCATCAGCGGGCACGGAAATGTTGGCTACGGCGCTGGCCACAATCTGGCGCTGAACCGCTTCCTCGGCCAGGCGCGCTATCACTTCGTCCTGAACTCGGACCTCGTCTTCGGCCCGGATGTGATCCCGGCCCTGACGTCCTTTCTCGATCAGCATCCAAACGTCGGCTTGGCCATGCCGCTGGTCCTGTATCCGGACGGGGAGCGGCAGCACCTTTGCCGGATTTTACCGCGGCCAGTCGACGTTCTCGCGCGCGGGTTCCTGCCGCCCAACCGCTGGACGCGCGCGCTTAACCGACGGTATGAGTTCCATGACTGGACGTATGACAAACCCCTGAGCTTTCCCTTCCTGTCCGGATGCTTCATGGCGCTGCGCCCGACGGCGCTGCGCGAGGCAGGCATGTTCGACGAGCGCTTCTTTCTTTTCGCTGAGGATTTGGACTTGTCCCGGCGCCTCCATCGGATCAGCGATACCTGCTTGTACCCCGATGTCAGCGTGGTTCACGAATATCGCACCCGCCAGTCTCGCAACTGGCGGCGCAAGTTGTACCAGATCCGCAGCTTAGCCCAGTATTTTTCCAAGTACGGTTGGCTGCGGGATAAGGAGCGTGAGGCGATGAACCGCGCCGCGATCGAGCGCGTACGAACGGCCAAAGCGTCATAGCCGTGAGTGCCTGCCCCAGCCCGATCAAGCCCCTTTTGAAGCCGGAGATTCTCGCCACGCGCGACGCATCCTGATGGTCATCGTCAACACCTTCTTCATCAAGCGGTCCAACGGCTTGTTCCACTACGGCATGGACTATGCCGAAGCGCTCGGCTCGCAGGTTCGTGAGGTCTGGGCCCGCACGGATGCCACCGCAGAAGCTGCGTCGCGCCGGCTACCGGGGCGCCGGGTGGTCAGGGTCAGCCCTTTGCAGCTGCCATGGCGATTGCGCGCCGCGGCTCGCAATGGGGAGCTTGTCTTCACGCCAAGTTCGCACCCGCTTGGCCTAGGCGCACGCACAGTGGTGGTGGTGCACGATTGCTTTCCATTTCAGGGGAAGGTTGGCCGCATCAAGAAGCATCTGGTGCGAGCAGGCCTGCGCGACCCGAGGATCAGCGCCGCCTATGTGAATCGCGCTGAGGCCTTGGCTTTCCTCGAGGACTTGGGCGCGCTTGCGGAGCGAATGCACTACCTGCCAAACAAGGTTGGCCAGCTCGCCGCGCCGCGCCGCCAGCCCCGAATGGTGGGCCCTGCCCCTCGCATCGGCCTCTTTGGCTCGGACTCCGAGAAGAAGAATTATGCCTCGCTATTTGCCGCTGCCTCGCGCGCCCATCTGGGCATAAGCCCGGTGTGGACGATTTATGGTCATAAGAACGCCTACACGCAGAGCCTGCAGGCACATTTCGGCGGTTGTCGGATCGAAGTTGTCGACAGCGACAGGTGCGGCATCGACGAGTTCGTTGAGTCGCTGGACCTCGCCGTATCACCCGCTATCGGAGAAGGCTTCGCGCGGCCGGTCGCGCTCGCGCTTCAACATGGCGTACCGACGTTCCTTCTGGATTGTCCGGTGTTCCGCGAGTTCTACGCCGGCTCGGCCCAGCTGTTCGGCGATATCGAGGAACTGATCGGCGCCATCGCTGCGCTGACGCCGGACACCACGCTCGCACCGTCGCGACTCGCAAGCGAACAAGACTTGTCGGCGGCATTCGCTGACGGGGTCGCCTGGCTGAGCTCTCTATGAGCAAAGGCTCGACGGCAAATGGCAAGGCCCTGCTCGTCACAGGTGCGTATCCCCCCGACATCTGCGGGGTGGGAGAGTATACGCGCCACTTGGCGAATGCCGCGCCGGATGAATGGGACCTTCTGGTAGAGCGCGACTGGTCGTTATCTGCTTTTCCCCGGATCCTGCGCACGATCCAGCAGCACAAGCCCACCGCCATCGTGCTCCAGTACCCGACACAGGGTTACGGCTGGAGCCTGGTGCCTCACCTGATCCTGCTGGCGGGAGCAATCACCGGGCGCTTTCGCCGCGTCCTCGCGCTTCACGAATTCGGCTCGCTGTCGCCCAAGGCGCGGCTTGCCTTGGCCTTGGCATCACATTGGACCTCTCACATCGTGTTCACCACGGAGGCTGAGCGGGACCTTGCTCGAAGGCACCCGCTGTTTTCCTCACGTCCGGGTACGACAATTATCCCGATCCTCAGCAACATCCCTTTCGTTGCGTTTCCGCAAGAGTTTTCACAGCGGCCCATCGACATCGGCTATTTCGGCCACGTCCGACCCAACAAGGGCATTGAAGTCTTTCTGGACACAGCCGAGGTGCTGCGCCGCGCAGGAGGCGCCGAGAGGATTGCGGTGATCGGTACTGTCCCGGCGGGCTACGAGGGCTTCGCCGCTTCAGTAGCCGAACGCGGGCGCGCTCTCGATTGTGAGCTGATCCTCGAGCTCCCGGATGAGCAAGTTGCGTCCATCCTGGCGCAGACCAAGCTCCTCTATCTCCCGTTCCCCGACGGGGTTTCGGCGCGCCGGGGCAGCGTCCTTGCGGGAATCGGAAACGGTGCGCTGATTGCTACGACGATCGGCCCAGCCACACCCGACGAGATGCTGCCGGCGCTCGTCCCCTGCGCCGGAGACCCGAGGGATGTCGAACGGCTGAGGGCGGCGCTGGCGCTGCCTCAGCCCAAAGTCGAGCAGCTGCGGGCTACGGGACAGTCTTACGTTGCCAGGGCGCTTCCCAAAGACTGGCGCGAAGTCGCTGCTCTCTACGTCGCGGCCATTGCTCGAGCGCTGAAGTCTTAGCCTTCAGTCCGAACGGTCGACCGCATAACGCGGCGGCAACCTCTCAGCGCGCGCCGTGCCCAGTAAGGATGACACGGATCGTCCGGAGAGCGATCAGGATGTCGAGCCAGTACGAGAAGTTCTTGATATAGAAGAAGTCGTACTGGAGCTTGTCGTCGATGTCGCCGAGCATGGTGACATGACCCTGATTGACCTGCGCCCATCCTGTCAGCCCCGGCCTGAGGATGTGGCGATAGGAGTAGAAGGGGATTTCCCGTTCATACCACTTGGTCAGAGGGACCGCTTCTGGACGAGGTCCAATCCAGCTCATCTCGCCGGCAATGATGTTGAACAATTGCGGCAATTCATCGATTCGGGTGCGCCGCAGGAACGCTCCGACCCGTGTGATGCGCGGATCGTTCTCACTGGTCATAGCGCTCTCCCGCTGAACGTCCTCGTCATCGGTTGCCGGCGCGCAGCGCATTGTGCGGAACTTGATCACCCGGAACATGCGCCCACGATAGCCCAGCCGCTCCTGCCGGAAGAATACTGGTCCTGGTGAATCCAGCTTGATGGCCAAGGCTACGAGGCAGAAGGGCATAAGGAGGATCGGCAGGAGGACGAGCGCCGCGACCGTATCCAGCGCGCGCTTGGCCCGCAGGTACGACATGTTCGGCAGAAGGGAGCCGAGGCTGTTTTCGGAAAGATGTTCTACCTGCACCTTCCCCGTCGCCGCCTCGTAGACCTGCTTGAAGTGAAACACGGGCACGCCCATGAGCGCAGCCTCGGCAAGGAAGCGTTCCCAGACGGCAGGCATGTCGTAGTGCAGGTCCGCGACGATGATCGCACCGCGATGGAGCGGCACGATAGGCTGGATCAACGGCACCGACATGATCCCGTAATCCGTCAACCGGCCAATCCTTCCGCCCGGAACGGCGTAGAACGTGTTCATGTCGGACCGCAGCGCCAAGGTCATGAACAGGAGATAGACGCTCAGCGACGCCGCGAAGTTCATCAGCAAAATGCCGGCCGAGTAATCGACGCGGGTCATCAAAATCCAAAGCGCAGCCAAGCCGAAGCTGATGACGAAGCCCGGGGCCACGGACCCAAGCTGCTTCACGCCCGGATAGGTGTTTACCTTCCGGGCGAGCAACAGACCGACGACGGACGCGATCAACGAAGCGATGACGCTGTTAACCGCCGGCTTGTTTCTTACCAGCGCATCGACATCGCCGAAGAAATAGATCAACGGTGGAAGAAGCGTTCCGAAGCCAAGGCACACTGTCGCCTGAACACTGAAGGACCGCCGCCAGGTGCGGTTGTCCTGGACCAGCGGTTCGCGTGACATTAGCACGTGGCGCGCTCCCCGGATGTGGTTGATTTCATGTTGGCGTCCGCTGCGAGCGTGCCGCTTTAGCACGATCGGGTTGCGCTGCAACATGACAAAGCCTCATCTCGCGTCAGTGCGACTTGACCTTGCGGTGAGCACCTGAGAGGCAAACGGCTTGTAATCCGTTTGCAACATCGCCATTGGGGCAGGCGGCCGCACCCCACAGAGACAACATGAACCTCACCCACCCCTTCCTTGACGAGGATGGCGACAAGCTGCGCGAAGAGTGCGGCATTTTCGGCGTCATCGGCGCAGCAGAAGCTGCTGCAGCCTGCGCGCTGGGTCTCCACGCGCTTCAACATCGTGGGCAGGAGGCGGTGGGTATCACCAGCTTCGACGGAGCGGAGTTCTACACCCGCCGGGGCCTGGGCCATGTGGCGGACAACTTCTCGACCGGCGAGTCGATTGCCGAGCTGCCCGGCATCATGGCCGCAGGCCATGTGCGCTATTCCACCACGGGCGGCGCCGGGCTGCGGAACGTGCAGCCGCTCTATGCCGATCTCGCGACGGGCGGTTTCGCCGTGGCGCATAACGGCAACATTTCGAACGCCCGTGCATTGCGGCAGGAACTGGTGCGCAAGGGCGCGATCTTCCAGTCTACCTCCGACACGGAGGTGATCATTCACCTCGTCGCGACCAGTCGCTACCCGACGCTCCTCGACAGATTCGTCGATGCACTGCGGATGGTCGAGGGCGCGTATTCGCTCATCTGCATGACACCGCAGGGCATGATCGCTTGCCGCGATCCGCTCGGCATCCGTCCACTGGTGATGGGGCGGCTTGGCGATGCGATCACGTTCGCCAGCGAGACGGTCGCTCTCGACGTGGTTGGAGCGGACTTCGAGCGGCAGGTGGAGCCGGGCGAGCTCGTCGTCGTCGATTTCGACGGCAACATCACCAGCCACCGCCCCTTCGGCAACCATCCGGCGCGCCCATGCATTTTCGAGCATGTCTATTTCAGCCGACCGGACTCGATCTTCAACAAGCGCTCAGTCTACGAATCGCGCAAGCAGATCGGCGTGGAACTGGCCAAGGAAGCGCCGGTCGAAGCAGACCTGGTCGTCCCCGTGCCGGATAGCGGCGTGCCTGCTGCCATCGGTTACTCACAACAATCGGGCATTCCGTTCGAGCTTGGGATCATCCGTTCGCACTACGTGGGGCGGACCTTCATCCAGCCATCGGACAGCGCTCGCCATGCGGGCGTGAAGCGCAAGCACAACGCCAACCGGAAGCTGGTCGAAGGCAAGAGCATCGTCCTCATCGACGACTCGATCGTGCGTGGCACCACGAGCATGAAGATCGTGGAGATGATGCGCGATGCCGGCGCCAAGGAGGTGCACTTCCGCGTGGCCAGCCCGCCGACCGGGCACGGCTGCTATTACGGTGTCGACACGCCGGAGCGCTCCAAGCTGCTGGCAGGGCGGATGGACATCGCCGCCATGTGCGCCTTCATCAAGGCAGACAGTCTCGCCTTCGTCTCCATCGACGGGCTCTATCGTGCCGTGGGACTTCAAGGGCGCGACAATACGTGCCCGCAATATTGCGACGCCTGCTTCACCGGCGACTACCCGACGCGGCTTACCGATCTCGCCGATCGACATGAGGACCAGTCGCAGCTCGCCCTGCCGGTGAACAAGGTCGCCTGATGCCGGATACATTGCCTGAAGGCCCGCTCGGCGGTCGCATCGCCTATGTCACCGGCTCAAGCCGCGGGATCGGTGCTGCTACCGCCAAGGCGCTTGCAGCGGCCGGTGCGCACGTGCTGATCAGCGGACGGACTGTCGCCGATCTGGAGGCCGTCGAGGATTCCATTCATGAGGCGGGTGGCACCGCCACGATCGCTCCGTTCGACCTTACCGAAGGCGACGCCATCGCCCGCCTCGCCACAGCCGTGGCGGAGCGCTGGGGAAAGCTCGATATCCTGGTGCTCAACGCGGCGATGCTGCCCGCGTTGAGCCCGGTCACGCAGATCGATCAGAAGGAATTCAACCGCGCGTTGACCCTCAACGTGCTGGCGACCCAGACGCTGCTCGCCGCCTTCGATCCGCTGCTGAAGCGCAGCGATGCGGGGCGTGTCGTGGGTGTCACCAGTTCGGTTGGCTCTGCGCCGCGCGCCTATTGGGGCGCCTATGGAGCGAGCAAGGCCGCGTTCGAAGTGCTGCTCGATTGCTATGGACAGGAGGTCGAGAAGATCTCCTCCACCCGCGTCGCCATTGTCGACCCTGGCGCAACCCGCACCCTGATGCGCGCCCGCGCCTATCCGGGGGAAGACCCGCAATCCGTCAAGGCGCCGGAAGTCGTGGCAGATCGGATTTTGTCGCTGTTGAGGGAAGGCTTTTCCACAGGGCATCGGGAGCGGATTTCCGCCTGAATGCGGACCAATGGGCCTGTAACTGACCAGACGGTGTGTCATATCGCGTGAGGCCTGCTCGGTAAGCACACAGACTGTTGTTGATATCGGGGCCGCGTTGCGGCAACGGCGCTTCTCGCTTGGATCGGCAGCATGGGGGGCTCGGCGAGGATGGAGCGCAAGGGAATTATTCTGGCAGGGGGCTCCGGCACGCGGCTCTATCCGCTCACCAAGGGCGTCTCCAAACAGCTGATGCCGGTCTACGACAAGCCGATGATCTATTATCCGCTGTCGGTCCTCATCCTCAGCGGCATCCGCGAAATCATGGTCATCACCACCCCGCATGACCAGCGTGCCTTTGAATCGCTGCTGGGTGACGGGTCTGAGATCGGGCTGCAATTGACCTATGCCGTCCAGCCGGAACCGGGTGGTCTGGCGCAGGCCTATCACATCGGAGCTGATTTCGTCGGCGAGAGTCCTTCCGCGCTAATCCTGGGCGACAACATCTTCTACGGCCACGGGCTCACAGACCTGCTGAAGAGCGCCACTGGCCGCAGCGTGGGCGCTACGGTGTTCGGCTATCACGTGGAGGATGCGCGCGCGTATGGGGTCATTGAGTTCGATGCCGATGGTCGCGCGATGTCCATCGAGGAGAAGCCGGCCCACCCGAAGAGCAATTACGCGGTCACCGGTCTCTATTTCTATGACGGCAGGGCCGTGGAGATGGCGCACGGGATTCAGCCCTCCTCTCGCGGTGAGCTGGAGATCACCGATCTCAACCGGATGTACCTCGAGCAGGGACAGCTGAATGTCGAAATCATGGGGCGCGGCTATGCCTGGCTGGACACCGGCACCCATGCCTCGCTCAGTGACGCTGCAAACTACGTCCGCATTACCGAGGAGCGTCAGGGCCTCAAGATCTGCTGCCCTGAGGAGTTGAGCTGGCGCATGGGCTTCATCGACGATGCGCAGCTCGAGCGTGTCGCCGCGCCTCTCCGCAAGTCCGGCTATGGCGAATATCTGATGAAGCTGCTCGAGGGCGGTGCCCGATGGAGCTGATCGAGACCGGGATCGAGGGCGCGCTCGTGATCGAGCCGCGCGTGTTCGGTGATGATCGGGGGTTCTTCCTCGAAAGCTGGAATGCGAAGGCGTTCGCTCAAGCCGGCCTGGATTTGCAGTTTGTGCAGGACAATCACAGCCGCTCCGCACGGGGCGTGCTGCGGGGCCTGCACTTCCAGAACCCCAATCCTCAGGGCAAGCTTGTGCGCGTGGTGACCGGGGCCGTGTTCGACGTGGTCGTCGATCTGCGCCGCTCCTCTCCCAGTTTCGGCAAGTGGTATGGAACCGTGCTCAGCGCGGCCAACAAGCGGATGCTCTGGGCACCGCCCGGCGTCGCCCACGGGTTCCTTTGCCTTGAGGACGCCGACTTCCTCTACAAGTGCACCAGTTTCTATGACCCGGCGAGCGAGCACAGCCTTGCGTGGAATGATCCCGCGATTGGCGTCGAATGGCCGCTCGATGGGCTGGACATTCAGCTCTCCGCCAAGGATCGCGCAGCCCGGTCTTTCGCAGAGATCGAGCCCTACCCGTGAAGGTCCTCGTCACTGGCGCTGCCGGTCAGGTCGGGCGCGCGCTTATCGCCACCGCTCCTGCGGATGCGCAGATCATCCCGGCTGACCGATCCACGCTCGACATCACGGATGGCGCTGCCGTGGGACGGCTGATCGAGGAGCACCGCCCTACTCACGTCTTCAATGCGGCGGCGTACACAGCGGTGGACCGGGCGGAGAGCGACGAGGAGGCTGCTCTCGCCATCAATGCCAAAGCCGTGGCTCATCTGGCGCGGTCCGCTCAGGATGTGGGCGCGCGGTTTGTCCATATCTCCACGGATTTCGTGTTCGACGGCACTTCCGGTCGGCCTTATCGGCCGGACTCGCCCACCGCCCCCCTCGGAGCCTATGGACGAACGAAACTCGCCGGCGAGCGTGCCGCGGGACCTGACGCGTTGGTGGTGCGTACAGCATGGGTTTATGCGGCGGGTGGAGCAAACTTCGTACGCACGATGCTGCGCCTGATGGCCGAGCGCGACGAGGTCCGTGTGGTGGCCGATCAGGTCGGCACCCCCACCTGGGCGACTTCGCTTGCGCGGGCGATCTGGACACTTGCGACAAAGGGCGCGAGCGGGGTGTACCACTATACCGACAGCGGCGTTGCCAGCTGGTACGATTTCGCAGTGGCGATCCAGGAGGAAGCGGCTGAGCTCGGCCTGCTTTCATCTGCCGCCCGCATCGTGCCGATCGCCACGGCGGACTTCCCGACCCCGGCGCAGCGCCCGGCATTCTCCGTGCTCGACAAGAGCGAAACCTATCGCGTGCTCGGAGAGCCGGCGGCCCATTGGCGCGTCAACCTCCGGCACATGCTCGCGGATATTGAGAAACATGGCTGAACTTCTTGTCACAGGAGGCGCCGGTTTCATCGGCGCCAACTTCGTTCATTTCTGGCGCGCGCGACATCCGGAGGACTCGATCACTGTCCTCGATCTGCTGACCTATGCGGGCAACCCAGCCAACATCGCCGACGTACCTGACGTGGAACTGATAGCCGGCGACATTCTGGACACTGCGCTCGTGGAGCGTCTTCTGCGCGAGCGGGGGATCGACACAATCGTCCACTTTGCGGCCGAAAGCCACGTCGATCGCTCGATTTCTGGCCCAGACGCCTTCATCTCCACCAACGTTCTCGGCACCCACAGCCTGTTGAAAGCGGCACGCACGGTCTGGCTGCTGGAGGGCTCCGGGCGCCCTCACCGCTTCCACCACGTTTCCACCGACGAGGTCTACGGATCGCTCAATCCCGAGGATCCCGCGTTCAGCGAAACCACGCCCTACGCGCCGAACTCGCCCTACTCCGCGTCGAAGGCGGGGTCGGATCATCTTGTCCGCGCCTACCATCATACGTTTGGCCTGCAGACGACGAGCAGCAATTGCTCGAACAATTACGGGCCGTACCAATTCCCGGAAAAGCTGATCCCGCTGTTCCTCATCAACTGCCTGGAAGGGCGCAACTTACCCATCTACGGCGACGGCATGAACGTGCGTGACTGGCTGCACGTCGAAGATCACTGCTATGGCATCGAGCGTGTGATGGAGGACGGTCGGGCTGGCGAAATGTACAATATCGGCGGCGGTGCCGAGCTGCCGAACATGACGGTCATCGACGAGATCTGCGCTGCAGTCGATGAGGCTTTTGCGCAGCGTCCCGAACTCACGAAGCGCTTTCCGGACGCGCCTGCTTCGCGAGGCGTTCCCTCGACCAGCCTCAAGAGCTTCGTGACGGACCGGGCTGGGCATGACCGGCGGTACGCCATCGATTGCTCGAAGATCGAAAGTGAGCTGGGCTACTCGCCCCGCCGGAGCTTCGCCGAAGGGTTTGCGCAGACGCTCACCTGGTACCTGGACAACGAGGAATGGTGGCGTCCGCTGCTGGCGCGTCGGGGCTGATCCGGCCGCACCTGCGCTCAATTCCGAACCAGCGTCACCTGGTGAACGTCGATCCCACCGCCCCTGAAGCCGCCTTCGCAGTACATCAGGTAATAGCGCCATAGGTCGCAGAAGCGCTCGTCGAAGCCCTTCGGCAGGCGCCGCTCGGCTTCGGCCCGGTCGAACCGTTCGCGCCAGGCCTTCAGCGTTTCGGCATAGTCGGCGCCGAAATCCTCTTGGTCCTGCCATTGAAGTCCGCGCTCCTCGGCCAGGCGGCGGAATTCACCGGTGCGGATCAGTAGTCCGCCGGGGAAGACGTGGGCCTGGATGAAGTCCGCGCTGGCCGCGTAGGCGTCGAACAGATCGTCGCGGATCGAGATGAACTGGATCGCCGCACGTCCGCCGGGCTTCAGCACACGAGCGATCGTGTCGAAGTAGGCGGGCCAGTATTCCCGCCCTAGCGCCTCCACCATCTCGACACTCACCACGGCATCGAACTGCCCGCTGACGTCGCGATAATCCTGATGCTCGAAGGTGGCGGCCGGATAGTGCGTTCTCGCCCAGACCAGTTGTTCATCCGACAGGCTGATGCCGGTGACGCGGCTGCCGCGATCCGCGAGGAACCCCGCCAGGCTGCCCCAGCCGCAGCCGATCTCCAGAACGGTTGCCGGAGTGCCCAGCCGCTCGGCCAGCCGCTGCCACTTGCGGCGCTGCGCGGCCTCCAGCCCGTCATCGCCGCATCGATAACCGCTCGAATAGCTCATCGTCGGATCGAGCCAGGGGGCGTAGAAATCGTTGCCGAGATCGTAGTGGGCCGCGATGTTGCGCCGCGCCTGCGCCTTCGTGTTGCGGTTGAGCGCATGCGCGGCCCGCGCCGCCAGCCGCCAAGGCCCTTTCGCGCGAGCCGTGTCGCCGAGGCTCCCGGCGTTGGCCATGAACAGCGCGAAGAGCGGCACCGGGTCCGGACTGGCCCACTCCCCTGCTTCCCAGGCCTGGTACCATCCAGCGGAGCCGCCCGTCGCAAGCCGCAGCAGCGCGCGCCAGTGGCGCACCTCCACCTCGCAGTCGAACCCGGGCTTGCGGCCGCCGAGAAGGCGCGTTGTGCCGTCGGGGAGCGAGGCATAGATCGCACCGCTCTCCAGCCCTCTGTCAATCCGATCGAGCACCCGGTGAAAGCCGGGTGCGAACAAGCGAGCAAGAAGTCCCGGACGCAAGCCGAAGCGCCTGCCTGCTGCCAGAAGCTCCGCTCCGCGTGAAACGCTACGCCCGTCCATTTTCGCTCCTATGGGGAGACATCGGAGTGACGACAACCCGTCTAGCCGGCCGCCGGTGGCTGAACGCAGCGCGCTTCCGGAAGAGCGACGGTGAAGCGGCCGCTGCTCAGCGGGCTGTAATAGCGCGCATCGCGGATCAGGATCGAGCCGTCCGGCGCCCGCTCCGCAAAGGATGCGCGAGACCAGAACAGGAAGGCGTCGAGGTCGGGCCGAGTGCGCCGTAGCGAGTCCACGTCAGGCCAGCCACAGGGTTGGTTCGTGATCGGTCCGATCGCCCCTGTGTCGGGATTGCGCGCCCACCAGTCCGCAGGCTGCCCCACCACGATATCGCGCCGCCAGAATGCAAGCGGCGGCGGATTGGCGATGGCCACCTGCCCGGGCAGATAGGGTTCGCCCATTTGGCTGCGCCTCTCCGCGACGGCGGTAATCCCAGCGTTGACACCGATATAGGCAAGCGCCCCCGCAATCGCGACCCTGGCCGGCCGGCGCCACTCCCCTCCCCGCTTCTCTCGCCGCAGGGAAAGCCAGGTGGCGAAGCCGAGGCCGAGCCAGAGCCACAGGTCGATGATGAACAGCACGTCGCCATAGAACCAGCGGTGAGAGAATGGCTCCAGCAGGCGGATGCCGTAGCTGTTGAGCCAGTCGAGCGCCGGGTGAGTGAGGCAGGCGATCAGGCTTAGCGCGTAGAGCCAACCGAAATGAACGGGTGCCCTGCCCTTTGGCCGCTTTCCGCGTCTCGACTGCCATCGGTCGAACCACCACAGGGCGCTGGCGAGCAAAAGGGGGAGCACCACCCAGGCGATCGGGCCGTGAGTGAGGCCGCGGCGCAGGGCGAGGTGCTGCATGTCGCCGAGCAACACACAGCTCGCGTCAATGTCCGGCAGGTTCGCGCCGATGATCAGCGCCGGCATGGCGAGGCCTGTGCGGCGCTTGAGCCCCGCCTGCCCGATCAGTGCGCCGACAAGGCTGTGGGTCAGATTATCCATGCGTGCGCCCGGAAAAAGGTGAGCGTTTTCAAGCCGTGGAACACATGGAACACTGTCCTGGAGCGAGAAATCTCCCTTCCCCTTCCGAAACGGAAAAGGGAGCGGGAAAGAGGTGCGCAAGACATGGGAGCGGCCATGCCACCTGAGGTTGCGATAGGGAAGCGCTCAGGCCGAGAGGCGGCAGGGCGAAAGCCTGCCCCCGCCTGCTCTTCTCATTCGGGCGCTGGATCAGGCGGTACGGCCGCTGTTGCGCGCGGCCTGGAACTCGCTCTCCGACAGGTAGGTCGAACCGTCCTGGTCGAAGTGGAAGAACGTCTGCCCCGCCTCGTTGAGCTGTTCCTGCGTCATGAAGGGGCGGGTTTCGTCATTGGGCGCTGGCGTGGTGGGGTTCGCGCCGACGGCCCAGATCGCATATTCGGCAACGGAAAGCTTCCCGTCATCATTGCGGTCGAGGAAGGCGAAGTCCATCTGGCCGCGCGGAGGCATGGTCATGACGCCATTGCCGCTGGTGCCGGACTGGTTCGCTGACATGGACGAGCCGCTCTCATCCCGCATGGTCCGGTAGTTCTGGTCGTACTCGTCGCTCACCGCCTGCCAGTCGACTGCGTCGTAACGCGCCTGCTGTTCCTCGTTCAGAGTAACGCTAGTGTCCGGTCCGGCGTCGCTGACCTCGACAGGCACTTCGGGGAGGTCGACAGCGATCTCCTCTTCCGGGGCATCACCGCCGCAGGCTGCGAGGCCAAGCACCGCCAGGGGCGCGAAGCTCGCAAGAGTAAGACGTCGCATAAGATTTCTCCGTTTGCTGGTCCTAAATAAAACCAACAGGCAGAGGCCGGGATCGGTCCGAAAAAGTGCGGATTGATCAAGGATGCCCGATGCGGACGGCGGTGCGCCGCATTCTTGCACGGGCAATGCGATGAACCGGACAGGCAGCGAAAGCGGCTTGAATGATGGTTTTAAAACGACGCTTTACAAGCGAAATACAATCTTCGCACGGCCCGGCTGCAAGCTGAGCGAAAGCCGCTTGCAACCGGTCGCAACCCCAACTCAATCAGCGGATCACGTCGCCTGGGCTGGCATTGGGTGCGCCCTGCCCGTCCGGACGGGTGCCGATCGGGTCCTGCGCGGTGCCGCTGACCGTCCAGGTCTGTCCCTTGGCGAGCAGCTTGGCGAGGCTCGCCTCCTTGCCCTCGACCGCCTTCTGGCGCTCGGCGATCACGGCGCTTTCGAAGGTCGGCGCGGGATCGTCGTAGATCACGCCGAGCGGCATGGGGAACGGGCCGAAGGGCAGTTCCACCAGCATATGCGCGAGGGTGCGGTTGCGGGCGTTGTGGACCAGCACGCCGGCGGCCTGCCAGTCACCGCCGGGGACCTCGACCACCTCCAGCGAGAACGTCTCAGGATTGAGGCGCAGGCCCTTGATCCCGCCGCTCTTTTCGCTGCCGAACAGCATCGGCTCGCCATGCTGGAGCCAGAGCTGGCGCTCGTCCGCGCCCTTCGGCTGGGCGAAGTCGTTGAACACGTCCTTGTTGTAGACGACGCAGTTCTGGAAGATCTCGATGAAGGCCGCGCCCTGGTGAGCGTGAGCAGCCATCAGCACGTCCGGCAGGTTCTTCGACACGTCGAAGCCGCGCGCCACGAAGCGGGCGCCGGCGCCGAGCGCGAAGGCGCAGGGGTTTGCCGGACGGTCCACGGAGCCGAGCGGCGTCGAGGGCGTGGTGGTGCCAACGCGGCTGGTCGGCGAGTACTGGCCTTTGGTCAGCCCGTAGATCTCGTTGTTGAACAGCATGATCTGCAGGTTCACGTTCCTGCGAAGAACGTGCATCAAGTGGTTGCCGCCAATGGACAATCCGTCACCGTCGCCCGTTACCATCCAGACGTCCAGGTCCGGGTTCGCCAGCTTGATGCCGGTGGCGAAAGCGGGGGCGCGGCCGTGGATCGTGTGGAAGCCGTAGCTTTCCATGTAGTAGGGGAAGCGGCTGGAGCAGCCGATGCCGGAGACGAACACGGTGTTGGCCGGGTCCGCGCCGAGCTGCGGCAGCGTGCGCTGCACCGCCTTGAGGATCGCGTAGTCACCACAACCTGGGCACCAGCGGACTTCCTGGTCCGTCTCCCAGTCCTTGAGGGTGGTGGTGATGGGGGTCATGTCGTTCATATGGGAACACTCTTCTGAGTAGACTCAGTTTATCAGCATGTAAGCGATGACTACGTTCACGATGACGACCACCACGGTCGCAATCAGAAACCACTTCATCAAGCGCGCAAGGCCGCCCTTTTCCGGTTCATAGGCCATCAATCCTTTTCGTCACCCCGGACTTCATCCGGGGTCCCACTTTCACTCGGGCC
The DNA here is from genome assembly GCA_966251025.1 of uncultured Erythrobacteraceae bacterium. Classification (GTDB taxonomy): domain Bacteria; phylum Pseudomonadota; class Alphaproteobacteria; order Sphingomonadales; family Sphingomonadaceae; genus Croceibacterium. The sequence goes on from CBINJM010000002.1 coordinate 203,834, forward strand.
GTACGGAGGCAGCGGGACCCCGGCTCGGTGGCCGGGGTGACGAGATGAGTGCAAGTTCACTTTGTCGGCTCGCTTTGCGGCGAGTGATGGCCGGGGCGCAGAGAGCCGTCGTCGTGGCCTTGCTCGCTGGCCGGGAGCTGGGCGGGGTTGGCGTCCACCTCGCCGCCTTCGTTGCCCGGCACGTCATCGAAGTAGCGACCGATGGCGGCTTCGAGCTCGGCGATCTGGAAGGGCTGGCCACTGGTTTTGGTGAGGCTCTGAGCGTCGATCAGAAGCTGGTCGCGCAGGACGGTCTTGAACTGGCCGGTGTTCATTTCCGGCACCAGCACGTGCTCGAAGCCGCTGAGAAGCTCGCCGAGGTTGGCGGGGAGCGGCCAGATGTGGCGGACGTGGATGTGGCTGACCTTCTTGCCCTTCTCGCGCCAGCGGCGGACCGCCTGGCGAATGGGGCCATAAGTGGAGCCCCAGCCGACCACGGCCAGCTCGCCCGTTTCCTCACCGACCGCGACATCCTGAAGCGGCACTTCGATCCCGTCGATCTTCGCCTTGCGGGCGTCCGTCATCACCTGATGGTTGGCAGGCGAGTAGTCGATATTGCCCGTCAGCTCATGCTTCTCGATGCCGCCGACGCGGTGCATCAGGCCCGGCGTGCCCGGCTTGATCCACGGGCGGGCACCCTTTGCGTCGCGCTTGTAGGGCTGGAGCGCGCCGTCCGCGTTCGGCTCTTCAAGGAAGGTTGCGGGGAACGGCTCGTAGCTCGCGGGGTCCGGCACCTTCCACGGCTCGGCGGCATTGGCGATGTAGCCGTCCGTCAGCAGCATGACCGGTGTCATGTACTTCACCGCGATGCGGCACGCCTCGATGGCGGCTTCGAAGGAGTCGGACGGCGAGCGCGACGCGATCACCGGCATCGGTGCGTCGCCGTTGCGGCCATAGACGGCCTGATAGAGGTCGCTCTGCTCCGTCTTGGTCGGCAGGCCGGTGGAGGGGCCGCCGCGCTGGGAATTGACGATCACCAGCGGCAGCTCGACCATGATCGCCAGGCCCATCGCCTCACCCTTGAGGGCAATGCCGGGGCCGGAAGAGGAGGTGACGCCGAGCTGGCCGGCATAGGACGCGCCGATGGCCGAGCAGATCGCGGCGATCTCGTCTTCCGCCTGGAAGGTGGTGACGCCGAATTCCTTGAGCCGTGCGAGGTGGTGCAGGATCGCGGAAGCCGGCGTGATCGGGTAGCCGCCGAAGAACATCGGCAGCTCCGCCAGCTGTGCGCCGGCGACGAGGCCGAGGCTGATCGCCTCCGCGCCGGTGATGGTGCGATAGACGCCCGGCTCGCTCTCGACCGGCGGCAGGTAGGTCTTCTTCAGCGGGCCGCTGATCTCCGCCGTCTCGCCATAGGCATGGCCGGCATTGAGCGCGGCGATGTTGGCATCCGCGATCTCCGGCTTCTTGCGGAACTTGGCCTTGAGCCAGTCGATGATCGGCTGGCGATCGCGGTCGAACATCCACAGGGCGAGGCCCAGCGTCCACATGTTCTTGGAGCGCAGCGCGTCCTTGTTGCCAAGGCCAAAGGGCTTCACCGCCTCGATCGTCAGCGCGGAAATGTCGAAGGCCAGCACATCCCACTTGGCGAGGGAGCCGTCTTCCAGCGGATTGCTGTCGTACTTCGCCTTCTCGAGGTTGCGCTTGGTGAACTCGCCGGTGTCGGCGATGATCAGGCCACCGGGCTTGAGCGCGGCGAGGTTCACCTTGAGGGCTGCCGGGTTCATCGCCACCAGGACATCCGGCGCATCGCCCGCGGTGTTGATCTGGCGGCTACCGAAATTGATCTGGAAGGCGGAGACGCCGAACAGCGTGCCCTGCGGCGCGCGAATCTCCGCCGGGAAATCCGGGAAGGTGGCGAGGTCGTTTCCGGCGAGCGCGGTGGACAGCGTGAACTGTCCGCCCGTGAGCTGCATGCCGTCGCCGCTATCGCCCGCAAAGCGGACCACGACCGAGTCCTGGGTGTGGATGTCGGCCTGTCGCTCGGCCGCTTGCGTTGCCATTGTAAGTTTCCTGCCGGCGCGGAAGATGCGCCTGTTCTCATGCCAAGTTGGGCTTGCGACCTAGGTTCCCCTACACGCCCTCGCAATCAAGTTTTTCTGTCGCTGGCGCAAAGGTGCGGGTGGCTTTGGCGACGGCCCTGCCCTAGCTAGCCGGGCATGAGCGAACGTGACGTGCTTCAATACCGCCCCTGCGTGGGCGTGATGCTGGTGAATGGCGAAGGCAAGGTCTTCGTCGGCAAGCGGATCGACAACAAGGAAGGTGACCGCTGGCAGATGCCGCAAGGCGGCGTGGACGATGGCGAGGACCTCGACGCCGCGATGCTGCGGGAGCTGGCGGAGGAAACGGGTGCCAAGCCGGAACACCTCCATACCATCGCGCGACTGCCGGAGGAGCTGTTCTACGACCTGCCGCAGGAGCTGCAGGGCAAGCTGTGGGGCGGCAGGTACAAGGGGCAGCGGCAGAGCTGGTATCTCGTGCGCTTCACCGGGCGCGATGCGGATATCCACCTCGATGCCTGGGATCATCCGGAGTTCTGCGAGTTCAAATGGGTGGAGCCGGACCTGCTGCCGGAGCTGATCGTGCCCTTCAAGCGCGAGGTCTATCGCACGGTGGTGGAAGGCTTCCGCGACCAGCTCGACGCGGCCTGATCAGGCGGCGGCTCTCGGGCCCCAGAGGATGATGGCGGCCCCGGCGAGGCAGATGGCCGCGCCGATAAGATCCCACCTGTCCGGCCTCACCCCCTCCGCAAGCCACAGCCAGAGCAGGGCGGAGAGGATGTAGATGCCGCCATAGGCCGCATAGGTGCGGCCCGCATGCTCCGCATCCACCAGCGTCAGCAGGTAGGCGAACAGCGCCAGTGACGCGAGGCCCGGAACGATCCACCACGGCGACCGATCGAGCCGCAGCCATGCCCAGAAGGCGAAACAGCCGGCGATCTCCGCCAGCGCGGCACCGAGATAGACAATGAAGCTCACGCCGTGGCCGCGCGGCCCCGCAGTGCGTCAGTTGGTGATGACAAGCGGATCGATCGTGCCGGCCTCGGCCGTCATCACCGGCGATTGCGGGCCTTGCTCTATGGCCGCTGCGAGCTGGCGCGCTTCCGTGCAGCCGGTGCCGCAGAGCGATTGGAGCCGGGACAGGTTTCGCCGGGCCTTCTCGACCGCGCCCTTTTCCACCAGCGCGGCACCCTCGCCCGAAATCGCAGCAAGATTGCCGGGCTCGCGCTCCAGCGCCTCCCGGTAATATTTGATCGCCTTGCCCTGCAGGCCCTGCTGGCGGGCAGCCTCCGCCAGATCGAGGTAGATGTCGGTGTAGCCGGGATCGACCGTGAGCGCCGCCTCAAAGCTGTCGATGGCGCCCTGCGTATCGCCCATCGAGAGTGCCTGCCGCCCCTCCGTCAGCAGCGCCACGGCACGCGGATCAGCCTCCCGCGCCGCACCATAACTGACGCTGGAGGTCACCGCGACGAGCAAAGACAAAGCAACAGCAGCGGGCATGAAGCGCATCACGATCTCCTTGAGCGCCGTATGCGGGGGATGGCGTGGACCGGCCATGAACGGCGTTGCTATCACGGCTTCGATAGCTGTGCGACGAAAAATCCATCGGTCCGATCATGCGCCGGAGTGAGCCGCCAACCCGGGCCGCGAGGCTGACCGAGCGGCAGGTCCGGCTGGGCGGCGCGCCAGCCCGCGTGCCTGGTAAGGAAGGCGGTGACCTGCCCTGCCCCCTCCTCGTCCAGCAGCGAACAGGTGACGTAGATGAGACGGCCGCCGGGCCTCACCAGCTCTGCCGCGACGTCCATCACGTGCTGCTGGAGCGCAGTCAGGCGCGCGAGGCCAGCGGCATCGAGCCGCCAGCGCGCTTCCGGGTTGCGGCGCCAGGTTCCGGTGCCCGAGCACGGCGCATCGACCAGCACCGCGTCGGCCGCGCCGCGCCATTGCTCGAGCGCTTCGAGCTCTCGGCCGGGGTTGAGAAGCACGGTCGCGCCGATCTCTGCGCCTGCCCGCTGAGCGCGGGGTGCGAGGCGGGAGAGGCGGGCGCGATCCGTGTCGGCGGCGATGAGCGTGCCCTGGTCGCGCATCGCGGCGCCGAGCGCGAGGGTCTTGCCGCCTGCGCCGGCGCAGAGGTCGATCACCGTCTCCCCCGGCTGCGCAGCAACCGCTTCGCAGGCGAGCTGGCTGCCCCCGTCCTGCACCTCGACCAGCCCTTCTGCGTAGGCGTCCCAGCGCTCGACTGGCGTGCCGGGCGGGAAGCGCAGGCCCTGCTGGCTCGGAAGCGGTTCGCCTTCGAGCGGGAGGGCGATGGAGGCGCGATCCGCCTTCAGGGCGTTGACGCGGATGTCGAGCGGGGCACGGTGGAGCAGCGCTTGCGCCTCAACGTCGCCGATGTCGGAGGCGGCGAGACGTTCGGCCAGCCAGCCTATGGCGACGCCGCCTTCCGCCACCAGCTCGCCCTTCTCGATCGGCGGCGGCCCATAGCGGGAGCCGTCGAATTGGAGCAGCAAGGCCGGGTCTTCCTCCGCCAGCCGCAGCATCGCGGCGCGGCCGGTTTGCGGAATCGGGCCGCAGGCGCGGATGGCGCGGTAGACGAGTTCACGGATCGCCTGCCGATCCTTGGAGCCGGCGAAGCGGTTGGCGCGGAACCAGTCCGACAGGATGCGATCGGCGGGCGCGCCTTGTGAAAGCGCGGCGGCGATGATGGCGTCGAGCAGTTCGGCAGCGGTCTGAACGCGGGCGGCAGGGGTCATCGTGCGAGATCCCCGCAGCGCCTGTCAGAAGCTTCCGCCATGGCGAGCCCCCTCCCCCAGCGAGGGCGGATCAGGGTCTCACCGCGTCGGATAGTTCGGCGCCTCGCGCGTGATGGAGACATCGTGCACGTGGCTTTCCGACAGGCCCGCATTGGTGATGCGGATGAAACGGGCGCGGGTGCGAAGATCCTCGATCGTGGCGGAGCCGGTGTAGCCCATCGCCGCCTTGATGCCGCCGACAAGCTGGTGGACCACATCGCGCGCGGGGCCCTTGTAGGGCACCTGCCCCTCAATACCCTCAGGCACCAGCTTCATCTGGTCCTTGATGTCCTGCTGGAAATAGCGGTCAGCCGAGCCGCGCGCCATCGCGCCCACACTGCCCATGCCGCGATAGGATTTGTAGGCGCGGCCCTGGTAGAGGAACGTCTCGCCGGGAGCCTCTTCCGTACCGGCGAGCAGGGAGCCGACCATGACGGTGGAGGCACCGGCGGCCAGAGCCTTGGCCGCATCGCCGCTGGTGCGAAGGCCGCCATCGGCGATCACCGGCACGTCGCCTGCAGCACTGGCCGCTTCCATGATCGCGGTCAGCTGCGGCACGCCCACACCGGCGACAATCCGCGTGGTGCAGATGGAGCCGGGGCCGATGCCGACCTTCACCGCATCCGCCCCCGCGTCGACCAGCGCCTTTGTCGCCTCTGCCGTGGCTACATTGCCGGCGATGACCTGCACGGCGTTGGACAGGCGCTTCACCCGGTCCACCGCGCGGGCGACCTCCTTGTTGTGGCCGTGCGCCGTGTCGATGATGATGACGTCGCATTCGGCATCGACCAGCGCCTCTGTCCGCTCGAACCCCTTGTCGCCCACGGTGGTCGCCGCGGCGACGCGCAGGCGGCCTGACATGTCCTTCGTGGCGTCAGGGTTGAGAACAGCCTTCTCGATGTCCTTGACGGTGATGAGGCCGATGCAGCGATAGGAATCGTCCACCACCAGCAGCTTCTCGATCCGCCTCTGGTGGAGGATGCGACGAGCCTCTTCCTGGCTGACAGCTTCGCTGACGGTGGCGAGGTTCTCATGCGTCATCAGCTCCCGCACCGGCTGGGCGGGATTGTCGGCGAAGCGAACGTCGCGGTTGGTCAGGATGCCGCACAACCGGCCGCTGGCATCCGTCACCGGGATGCCGCTGATCCGGTTCAGCGTCATAAGCGCCTGCGCCTCGCCCAAAGTCGCATCGGGGCGGATCGTGATCGGGTTGACCACCATGCCGCTCTCGAACCGCTTTACGCGGCGGACGGCATCGCACTGTTCCTCGATTGTGAGGTTGCGGTGGAGCACGCCGATGCCGCCGAGCTGCGCCATGACGATCGCCATCTCCGACTCGGTGACGGTGTCCATGGCGGAGGAGAGGATCGGGATGTTCAGGCCGATCTCGCGCGTCAGCCGCGTGCGGGTGCTCGCCTGGCTAGGCACGAGGTCGCTTTCCGCCGGCCTGAGCAGAACGTCATCGAAGGTCAGGCCGGTTTCAATTTCCATAGGTGCCACTTTGTCTTGCGCGGGGGACGAGTCGTGGCGGCCCATGTAACGACGCCGGGTGACGCGTGCTAGGGGGGTATCTGCACCCACTTCCCTGCGGCTTTGCAGCCGGTGCACAATCAGGGTGCAATGCAGGCGATCCGCGCTTGCTCCGCTGGTGAGTGGCCGCCGATCCGGCTAATCGCGCAGCATGGACGCGCAACTCCTCATCATCTGCCTGCTGACCGCCGGGATCAACCTGATCGGCACCCTAGCCTACGGGGCCAGGATCGCGGGGGTGCGGACGCGGCGGATCGCGATGAGCTTTGCGCTGTTCAACATTCTCGTGCTCGTCTCGCGCATGTCGAACAGCTTTCTCGGCCCGTTCCTTGCCAAGCGGATCGAGGTTCGGCTGGAGGATGGCGGGGGCGAGGCGCTGCTGGGAGATTTCCGGCTGGTGCTGCTCTCGGCATCCGTGGCGGTGTCCGTGGGGATCGTCATGGTGCCGACCGCACAGCGGCTGTTCGCGCGGGCGATCGGCTATTTTCAGGAGCATCGCTCCACCACGCGGATGCTGCTGCGAACCGCGACGCCGGGTGGGTTGCGCACCATCCGCGACTCGATCGCCGTTCCGAGTGGGGAGCAGCTGCGGGCGCTGGGGCGTGATCGCGGGGTCGGCTGGGGCGTGCTGCTGGCCAATTGCCTCGCGCAGGCTCTGCTGACGGTGGGCGTGCTCGCCTCCTTGTATGCCGGTTATCTGAACCCGGAATATCGGGTGACGGCTTCCCAGCTTTCTGCCGTGATCAACGGCTTCGCCACGATCCTGCTGTTCGCGCTGATCGACCCGCAGCTTTCCGTGATGACGGATGACGTCATCGAAGGCCGGGTGAGCGAGCCGCTGTTCCGGCGCACGATCGTGTGGATCTCGTTCAGCCGCCTAGCGGGCACGGTGCTGGCGCAGGCCTTGTTTGTCCCCGCCGCGATGGCGGTGGCGTGGGTGGCGAACTTCGTCTGACGGCGCGGCGGCCGAGGCCCGTCCTACCGCTTGCCCTCGCGCACGGCGACGGCGACCAGCACGGCCGTCGATAGGAGGATGCTGGAGACGAGGCCGCCGATGGCGAGGATGCCGCGGGAGGTCAGCTTCACCCGCATATCCAGGCCGGCATTCCTGCCCAGTCGAAGAGAGATTTCGCCCGTCTGACGGACAGGCTCAGCGGGCGTGCTGGTCGTCTTGTCGTTCTTCACAACCCGCCGAACGCGATGGGGGCCGCGCCGTTCCGCATCGAGCCGGTCACGTCACTCCGCCGTCCAGCCGCCGTCGATCGTGTAGTTCGCGCCGTTGATGTTGCGCGCCTCATCCCGGCAGAGGAACACGGCCATGGCGGCGACCTCCTCCGGCTGCACAAACTGGCGCGTGGGCTGCTTGGTGAGGAGCACGTCGTTCAGCACCTGCTCCCGCGTCATCCCGCGGGCCGCCATCGTGTCGGGGATCTGGTTCTCCACCAACGGCGTCCAGACATAGCCGGGGCTGATGCAATTGGCGGTGATGCCGCTGGTGGCGAGCTCCAGCGCGAGCGTCTTGGTCAGGCCGGCGATGCCGTGCTTGGCCGCGACATAGGCGCTCTTGAACGGGCTGGCGGCGAGCGAATGGGCGCTGGCGGTGCAGATGATGCGGCCCCAGCCCTGCGCCTTCATGTGTGGCACGGCGAGGCGAGCGGTGTGGAACGCGGCCGAGAGGTTGAGCGCGATGATCGCGTCCCACTTCTCCGGGGGGAAGGTTTCGACCGGAGAGACGTGCTGCATGCCGGCATTGTTGACGAGGATGTCGATCGGCCCTGCCCCTTCCATCAGCGCCTCGACACCGGCGGTGATGGTGAGGTCTGCGCCGACGTGGCTCGCGCCCAGTTCCGCGCACAGGGCTTCGATCGCAGCCGCATCGCCGAAGCCGTTGAGGACCACCTGCGCGCCTTCCGCAGCAAGCGCGCGGGCAATGGCGAGGCCTATGCCGGAGGTGGAGCCGGTGACGAGCGCGCGCTTACCCTCAAGGAACATATCGGCCCTCCTGACCATTGCCGTTTCTGCGCGGTTGGCCGACCGGCCCCCTCCAGCGCAAGGGCAAAAACGATGAGGGAGGTTCCATGCGGCTCGGTCCGTTCGATCCCGGCAATATCAGCGTGCGGCGCGGCGGTGGCGGCGGTGGCTTTCCCGGCGGAGGTGGCGGTCAGCTGGGATGCGGGGCGATCATCATCGCGATCATCGGCGCGGTGGTGTTCGGTGTGGACCCCGGGCAGATGCTGGGCGGCATGCAGGGGATGCAGCAGGGCAGCGGGAGCGGCACCTTCCAGGGCCCGACCGGCGGCGGCGAAAGCGCGGCCGAGATCTGCGACGATAACGCCTATGCGGTGGAAGCCTGCAACGCGCTCAGCAACCTCAACCAGACATGGCAACCGGCCTTCCAGCAGGCAGGCATTCCTTTCCAGCAGCCGACGCTCGTCTTCTATCGCGGCGGCACCAATTCCGGCTGCGGGGGCGCATCCGCGGCGATGGGCCCGTTCTACTGCCCGGCGGACCAGGGCATCTATATCGATACGAGCTTCTACGACCAGATGGCGCAGCAACTGGGCGCAGGGGGCGATTTTGCGCGCTATTACGTGATCGCTCACGAATACGGCCACCATATCCAGTATCTGACCGGAGTCGCCAATGCGATCCGCAGCGCGCAGAACCAGAACCCCCGTCAGGCGAACCAGCTTCAGGTGCTGATGGAGCTGCAGGCTGACTGCTATGCCGGCGCCTGGGCCGGGCGGAACCGGGACCTGATCGAGCCGGGCGATTTCGAGGAAGGGATGACGGCGGCCAGCGCCATTGGCGACGACGCGCTGATGCGCGGCGCGGGGCAGGCGGTGAATCCGGAAAGCTTCACGCATGGTTCAAGCGAACAGCGTATGCAGGCCCTGCGGCTTGGACTAGAGACAGCAGATGACACGCAATGTGATCGAATGGTCGAGCTGCGCTAGCGCGGCTGTGGTTTGCAGCTTCTTCGTGGCCGCACCGGCCTCCGCCCAACGCCCGGTGACCGACGAGACGGTGACGGTGGTCGATGTAGCGAAGACGCCGCTGGAGGACCTCAACCTTGCCCGGGACCCTATCCCTCCGGCGCTGCAGCGGGCCTTGCGCGAGCCTTATCGCGACCCCGGCCTGAACCATTGCGCCGACATCCGCAGCGAGATCGGCGACCTGGACGCCGTGCTGGGCGAAGACATGGATACGGCACCCCACACCCGCGAGCACCGCACGAATGTCGGGAAGATCGCACAGGGGCTGGTCGGCTCCCTGATCCCCTTCCGGGGCGTGATCCGCAGCCTGTCAGGCGCGAACAGCCACGAACGTGAGTTCAAGGAAGCCATCGCCGCCGGCCTGATGCGCCGGGCCTACCTCAAGGGCATGGGCCAGGCGATGAACTGCCCCTACCCTGCGCGCCCCGCTCCGCCGGAAATGATCGCCGCGGCCATCCTCAAGCGAGAGGAAGCCGCGCGTCGCGAGGAGGAGGATGAGGAGGAGACGCAGGGCCGGGCCGTCCCCGTGGACGGCTACGTCTCCGAGCCGGTAGTGCAGCCGACGCCCTAAGGGTTCGGGCCGAGCCCGGCTTCAGCCTCCTCGGCACGGGCCACCCGCGACCAGTCCACATTGCGGGTGGCGTACATCACTCCGGCGAGCGCCAGGAACAGCATCACCGAGCCGATCACCAGCGACAGCGCCTCAAGGCTCAGCAGCACGTAGATCAACGCGTAGAGCGCCACCAGCAGCGCGGCCATGAAGCCCGCACGCCGCCTCGTGCCGAGGACCGCCGCGCTATAGGCGCTGAGCAGGCCGATGATTGCACCGCTTGCCAGCAGGTAGGCGAGCGTGAAGCCGATCACCTCCGCAAAGGCGAGCAGCAGCACGAAGAACAGCACGAGGCCGGCGCCCGTCAGCAGGTATTCCGCCGCCGCCACTCGCGCGCCGCCCACCACGTCGAACATGAAGTAGGCCAGGAAGGTGAAGCCAATGAACAGGAAGCCATATTTCACGCTGCGGTCTACGCGGCTGTAGAGATCGACCGGCTCCACCAGCCCGATGGATGCGGCCATGGAAGGGCCACCCACGTCCGTGGTCTGCACCGGCGCGACGTAGCTCTCCATCCCCGGCTCGCTTAGCATCGGCGGGCCCGGATCATCCGTCAGAAGCAGCGCCTGGCCGAGCGCGAGGTTGGTGACGGAATAGCGGGCGGTGAAGCCATCGCGGGAGATCTCCCGCTCATCGGGCAGGAAGCTGCCGCCGAAGCTGGGGCTCTGCCACGGCGAGGTGACCTCCCACCGCGTCTCTCCGCCGCGCGGCACCAGCGCCAGGGAGCGGCTTCCGCGCGCGGCGTAGCGCCATTCCACCTCGACAGGGGCGCCACCGGTCCAATCGAGAAAGGCGTAGAACCCGGCATTGCCGCTGCTCGCCAGCCCCTTGCCCGGCTGGAGCGGGATGGAGGTGCCGTTCGCGCTCACCCGCGCATCACGTTGGAGGCCGCGCGGGTCGGAGATGCCGAAGCGCAGCTCCGCCTGGCCCAGCAGGAGCTGATCCGGCGTGATGCCGTAGCGCTCAAGGTCCGCCGGCAGCACGAAGCGGGCCGTGCCGCCAAGCGCGGCGCGGTAAATCACGGAGCGGTAGATGGAGCGTGATCTGACGCTCGGCTCCAAATCGGTACGAACCACCTGACGCTCCGGAGCGAGGAACAGCTCGTCCCGCACCACCTGCGTGCGGGTGACGCTGCGGCCATCGACCTGCTCCGTCTGCGTGTCGCGGCGCAGGTAAGGAATTGCCAGCACCGGACCTGAAACGACCTGCGGCCCGCCCCAGCCGGCAGTGATCGAGCTTTGCGCGGTGCTGTTCTGCACCTCCCGATCGCTGACGAGAGCATAGACCATCAGCAGCGGCACGACGAGCACCGCCGCGACCAAGCCGACGAACAGGAGCTTGATGCCCGGGCTGCGCGCGATCACGAAAAATCCTCTTCAATCACTCACTGGATCGTCGCGCAGAATAGCTTTCCGCAGGCTGACGGCCATGAGCGGGAGGTGAGGATTTCCTGAGATCGAACGTCGTGCGGCTGACGAAACATCAGGACCGGTCGCCGAGCCTGGCGATTTCCCGATCGAGTTCCCGCAGGATCTCTCCCCGAATGTCCTCTGGCATGTCACGGTTGCTGGCTATCGCGCGGCGCGCTTCCTGCAGGCCGTCGCGCGTGCGGGCAGCGATGCGGGTCTCGCAGCGCATGGCCAACTGCTCCCTCTCCTCCGCATTCCTCGGCTCGCTGCCGGTGCAGGACATAAGGAAGCTGTCAGCACGCGCCTCCGCATCGGCGATGCGGGGACGAATCGTGGTCTGAACCCGGATTTGCCGGTTGGCGGCGCGCTCGGCCTCGCGTTCCGCACGCTCAGCTTGGCGCTCGATCCGCTCCGCCTCCCGCTCGATCCGTTCCTCATCCAGATCGGCGAAGCGCTCCATGCGTTGCGCGAACCGCTCCATCTCGCGCGCGAAGGCCTCCGCGTCGGCAGCTTCGGGCTCACCCCGGATGATGCGGTGGACGTGGTATTGTCGCTGCGCACCAGGCGCGCCGGGGCGCTCAGGCGGCTCCGGGGCTTCGGGCGCTTCCGGCGGCTCAGGCGCTTCGATGGCTTCGGGCGGAAGCGGCGGCGCGGGCGGCGCGGGTGGCGCAACTGGGGCGGGCGGCAGAGTGAGCGTGCCCTCCTCCTGCGCCTCGGCGGCATAGGAAATGGAGGCGGTCAGCGGCAGCGCGAGCGCGCTCGTCGCCAGCAGCGCGCGCCCCATCCAGCGGCGGCGTGGCGAGAGATCGGCGCGCGAGAGGCTGCGCAGGCGATGGACGATCGAGGCTTCGCCCAACACCGGACAGGCCATCGGCGCCGTCAGCGCAAGGCGGGGGCCGGCGGCAATCCCGGCGATCAGCGCGGCATAGCGCGCCCGTTCTTCCCGCCCCTGCCCGGCCATGACACGGGCATCACAGGCGGCCTCCTGATCGCGCCGCATCGCCCGCCAGCCGAGCCAGGCGAGCGGATTGAACCAGTGCAGCGCCAGCAACACCTGCGCGGCAAAGTTGGCGGCAAGATCATGCCCCCGATGATGTGCCAGCTCATGCGTGATGGCGAGATCGCGCGCGGTCCGGTCCCGCTGGGCCATGAAGAGGGGCGGCAGGGCGACCACCTTGTCCAGCACCCCGAAGGCGACCGGCGCACCCACGGCGGGCGTTTCCACCAGCCGGATGCGCCCCACCTCGCCCACAGGCCGCGCCTCCGCCAGCACCTCGCGCCGCATCCGCCGATAGGTGACGGTTCGCCACACGAGGAAGGCCATGGCGCCGCCCAGCCAGAGCGGCACGAGAAGGTCGCTCCAGGCCAGCGCGAAGGTGGCTTCGGCTGCTGGCATTGCGGCCTCATCGAAGGGCGAGGTTTCCACCGCCGCCAGCATCAGCGGCGCCGCCGTGATCGACTCCGGCTCCGGAGCGAGGCTGGCTGGCAGGACCAGGGGCGGCAGGAAAAGACGCAGCAGCGGCAGTGCCCACAGCGCGTAGGCGATCTGTGGGCCGAAGGAGCGCGCGACGGGCCGGCGCAGCAGCAGGACGGCGCCGATCAGGAGCCCCGTATAGAGCGTGGTGTCGACGAGCCATTGGATCATGAGCGTAGCTCCCTCAAAAGGCGTTCGATCTCATCGATGTCTTCATCGTCCAGCGCTTCGGCCTCGGCGAGCTGGGCGAACAAGGCGGCAGGGCGACCACCGAACAGCCGCTCGACCAGCCGGCGCGACTCGCCGCCGACATAGGCATCGCGCTCCAGACGCGGAGAATAGAGGAAGCGACGGCCGTCCGGCTCCGTTGCGACAGCCCCTTTCGCGGCTAGGCGACTGAGCAGCGTCTTGACCGTGGGCATGGACCAGCCGCGTTGTTCGCAGACCTCTTCGCACACCTCGGCGGCAGTCAGCGGATGGCGGGCCCAGAGGACCTCCATCACGGCATGTTCGGCCTCGCTGATGCGCTCGGGCCCAGCTTCCTCACCCTCGGCCATCGTGCTCTCCCTTGTTGACTACGGCTGTAGTCGTTCTGACTACGTTTGTAAACAGGGCTGAGTTCGGACGGTCGACGGCCGGCGATGAAGACGGTAGAGCGCGGGCGGGAGGGCCAACAGCCATGATTTCGACGATCCTTGCTGCCGTGCAGTCGCTGGCGCCGCGTTCAGCCCATTGATGTCGGCCGACCTTCCCCACCGCGTGCGGCGCCTCGCCGATTGCCACAATATCGCGGATTTCCGCGCGCTGGCGCGGCGGCGACTGCCCTGCCCGGTGTTCCATTACATCGACGGTGCGGCGGATGACGAGCTCACCAGGCAGCGCAATACCAGCGCTTTTGATGAGGTGGACCTGGTGCCGGATGTGCTCGCGGGCGTGGAGACGGTCGACACCTCCGTTACGGTGCTCGGCCGCACGACGCCGCTGCCGCTGATGTTATCACCCACCGCCTTGCAGCGCCTGTTCCACTGGCAGGGGGAGCGTGCGGTCGCTGCGGCGGCGGAGAAGTTCGGCCTGTGGTTCGGCATCTCCAGCCTCGCCAGCGTGGGGATTGAGGAGATCGGGCAGCGCTTCTCCGGCCCGAAGATGCTGCAATATTACTATCACAAGGATCGCGGGCTGAACGCCGCACTGCTGGAGCGGGCGCGGGCGGCGAAGTTCGACGCGGTGACGCTGACGGTGGACACGATCGTGGGCGGCAATCGCGAGCGATGCCTGCGCACCGGCTTCACCACCCCGCCCCGGATCACGCCCGCAAGCGCCCTGTCCTATGCGGTCAAGCCGCGCTGGGCGCTGGACTACCTGCTGCGCGAGAAGTTCGAGCTGGCGAACCTCAAGGATCATGTGCAGGCGGGCAGTAATTTTTCGCTTTCGGTAGCGGAGTATTTCAACACCATGCTCGACCAGTCGATGGACTGGGCTGCGGCGGAGAAGCTGCGCGACGATTGGGGCGGCAAGTTCTGCCTCAAGGGCATCATGTCGGTCGCCGATGCGCGTCGTGCGGCAGCGATCGGTGTGGATGCGATCATGATCTCGAACCATGGCGGCCGGCAGCTGGACGGCAGCCGTGCGCCGTTCGACCAGCTTGCGGAAATCGTGGACGCCGTGGGCGACCGGGTGGAGGTGATCCTGGACGGCGGAGTGCGACGGGGGACGCATGTGCTGAAGGCGCTGAGCCTCGGCGCGACCGCCGTCGCCGGGGGGCGGCTCTATCTGTACGCGTTGGCGGCGGCAGGACAGGCGGGCGTCGAGCGTGCGCTGTCCCTGTTGGAGGCGGAGATCGTGCGGGGGATGAAGCTGATGGGCAAGACCAGCATCACTCAACTCAGCCGCGAGAACCTGCGGAGTCGAACCTAGCGACAAGTCTCCCTCGCGGGAGGGCTGCTCACGCGATGCCGCGAGGGTCGGGATCGGGGCTGGCCTTTCGCTCGGTCGCGCGGGCAAACTGCCGCCATGTTCCGCCGATTCGCACTGCTCGCCGCGCCTTTTGCGCTCGCCTCCACTCCGCTCGCCGCGCAGGAACATGCCGCGCCCGCCGCGGACTACGCGACAGAACTGGTGGTGATGGAGACCGCACTCGGCCCCATCACGCTGGCGCTGGAGACGGAGCGCGCGCCGATCACCGCGGGCAACTTCCTGCGCTACGTCGACGAGAAGAGGCTCGATGGAACAGTGTTTTACCGCGCAATGCGGCTGGATTGGGGCGAGCAGCCGAACGGCCTGATCCAAGGGGGCGCCCAGAACGAGCCGCGCCGCCTTCTTCCACCCATCGCGCATGAGCGGACGAGCGACACCGGCGTGCTGCATACGGTGGGCGCAATCTCCATGGCCCGGCTGGAGCCCGGCACCGCCACCGCCGACTTCTCGATCATGCTTTCAGTCCAGCCGGGCCTCGATGCCGACCCTGCCAATGAGGATCCGCAGTTTCACGACGGCTACGCCGCCTTCGGCCATGTGGTGGAGGGAATGGACGTGGTCCGCGCGATCTTCGACGCGCCCGTAGACCCGGAGAAAGGCGAAGGCTGGATGAAGGGCCAGATGCTCGCTGAGCCGGTGCGGATCGTCAGCGTGCGACGGGTTGAGGCAGCCGAGTAACTCTATCGTGTGGCGATGCCGATCAGCACCGCCAGACCCACAAGCACCAGGAAGCTGTTGAACACGACCAGCAACACGGAAGGAAGGCGGGCGGTGTCCGGGTCTGGCCGAAGTGCCTTGCCGGTGAGATCACGCCAGATTCCGGCGACGAAGCAGAAGATCGAGAACATGATCAGGACGATCGACGTGGAGAGCGCCAGCCACGGCTCCACCAGATCTTCCAGCAGCGCCTGAGCGCCGACACCGGCAGCAAGTGACGCCAATCCGGTACGCATCCAGGCGGCGTACGTCCGCTCCGCCGCCAGCAACGTTCGATCGGACGCCAGCCGCGTGCGGCGATCCGCACTGTCTTCCTGCGTGACCGCGCTGTCGACCAGCGTCTCTGCACTGTCCTTCAGTTGTTCCTGCGCCTCGGCGGCGCGTTGCTCCGTCTGATTCGCCATGACGGGCATAACGCACGAGCGAGCGGTGAGGGCATTGCCCTCAGGCCCGGCGCCTCAAGTGCTCCTCATGCGGCGAGGGGGAGGCGGGAAAAGAGCCCGCCTCGCCGATGCCAGACTCCGCCTGCCGTCAGTAAACGCGCTTCTTCGGCTTGATGTACTCGACATCGCCCGAGAGGGTATATTCGTGGACGGGGCGGTAATCGATGCGGACGTCCCCGCCCTTGCCGCCCCAACCGTCGAACCAAGTGGCCGTGTGCTTCATCCAGTTCGCATCATCGCGATCGGGGAAGTCCTCATGCGCGTGGGCGCCGCGCGATTCCTTGCGGTTGGCGGCGCTGTGCATCGTCACCACCGCCTGCGAGATGAGGTTGTCCAGCTCAAGCGTCTCGATCAGGTCGGAGTTCCAGATCAGCGAGCGATCGGTGACAGAGATGTCCTCCATCTGCCGGTAGATGTCGCCCAGCTTCGCCTTGCCCTCTTCCATCAGCTCCGCAGTGCGGAACACGGCAGCGTGCTGCGACATGGCGCGCTGCATGTTCGTGCGGATGAGCGACGTGGGTGAGCCGCCGCCGGCATGGCGGAAATGGTCCAGGCGGGTGAGCGCGAAATCGGCGCTGTCCTTCGCCAACTCCACCTGCGCGGCACCGGGCTTGATGATCTCGCGCAGCCGATGCCCGGTCGCACGACCGAACACGACGAGGTCGATGAGCGAATTCGATCCGAGGCGATTGGCGCCGTGCACGGAGACGCAGGCCGCCTCACCCACGGCGAACAGGCCAGGCACGACGGTGTCCGCATTTCCATCCGCGCCGATCGTGACGACCTCGCCATGATAGTTCGTCGGGATGCCGCCCATGTTATAGTGCACCGTCGGCACCACGGGCAGCGGCTGGCGGGTCAGGTCCACGCCGGCGAAAATCTTGCCGCTCTCGGTGATGCCCGGAAGGCGCTCAGCCAGCACTTTCGGGTCGATGTGGTCGAGGTGGAGGTAGATGTGGTCCTTGTTCGGGCCCACGCCCCTGCCCTCGCGGATCTCCAGCGCCATCGAGCGGGAGACCACGTCACGGCTGGCGAGGTCCTTCGCGGAAGGCGCATACCGCTCCATGAAGCGCTCACCTTCGGAGTTGGTGAGGTAGCCGCCCTCGCCGCGAGCACCCTCGGTGATGAGCACGCCCGCGCCGTAGATGCCGGTCGGGTGGAACTGCACGAACTCCATATCCTGCAGCGGCAGGCCGGCGCGCAGCACCATCGCGTTGCCGTCACCCGTACAGGTGTGGGCGCTGGTGGCGGTGAAGTAAGCACGGCCATAGCCGCCCGTCGCCAGCACCACGGCTTGCGCGCGGAAGCGGTGGATCGTGCCGTCATCCAGGCACATCGCGATCACGCCGACGCATTTGCCGCCCTGCATGATGAGGTCGATCGCGAAATACTCGATGAAGAAGTCCGCGTCGTACTTCAGGCTCTGCTGGTAGAGCGAGTGCAGCATGGCGTGGCCGGTGCGGTCCGCCGCGGCGCAGGTGCGCTGCACCGGCGGGCCGTCGCCCATGTTCTGCATGTGGCCGCCGAAGGGGCGCTGGTAGATCGTGCCGTCCTTGTTGCGGCTGAAGGGCACGCCGGCGTGCTCCAGCTCATAGACGGCATGCGGCGCCTCTCGCACCATGTATTCGATGGCGTCCTGGTCGCCGAGCCAGTCCGACCCCTTGACGGTGTCGTACATGTGCCAGGTCCAGTGGTCCGGCGAGTTGTTGCCGAGCGAAGCCGCGATGCCGCCCTGCGCCGCCACGGTGTGCGAGCGCGTCGGGAACACCTTGGTGATGCAGGCCGTCTTCAGCCCGGCCTCGGCGCTGCCCATCGTCGCGCGCAGGCCCGATCCGCCGGCGCCGACCACGACAACGTCGTAGATGTGATCGACAATGGGATAGGCGCTCTTAAGCGGGCCGCCCATGCCCTGGCGAATGGTCTGATCGCCGCTCTGCGGAACGTCCGGCGTCTGAGGGGAAGGATTGCTCATCAGGCGGCTCCGAACGCGATACGGGCGATTGAAACGATTCCGAAAGCCGCGCCGCCGAACACCGCCACGTTCAGCGCCACCAAGGCAGCGAGCTTGCTGCCCGGCTGGTCAAGGTAGTCCTCGATCAGCACCTGCAGACCGAGGCGGGCATGCCAGAAGGTGTTGACGCAGATCAGCGCCAGCGCCGCCGCAGGAACGGGCTGCTCCATCCACGAACGGACGGTGGCGTAGGAATAGTTCGGCAGCAGGGCCAGGCTGATGACGAGGAAGCCCACCAGCAGCAGGTTGCCGACCGCGGTGAAGCGCTGCAGCAGCCAGTGATGCGTTCCACCATGAGCGGAGCCGAGCCCGCGCACATGGCCGAGCGCCGTCCCCTTGTTGCCGTAGCGTTCGAGCGAAGTTTTCTGCCCCATTGCCGTCCTAGATAAGCACGATGGCGGCCCAGAAGACCGCGGTCAGGATGATGCCGCTGGCGATCGAGCCATACGACCAGCGCTTGTTGGTCTCGATCTCGTAGCCCGCGCCGATGTCGAGCACGAAGTGGCGGATGCCGGAACTCATGTGGTTGAAGAACGCCCAGCTGATGCCGACCAGCACGACGATGCCGGGGATCGACCCCATCACCGATGTGAAGGTGCCATAAGCCTCCGGGCCGCTGGCCAGCGCGCCCACCCACCACAGGAACAGCGGGAGGGCGAGGAAGGCCATGCCATCCCCGGCTATACGGTGAAGGATGGAGACCGCCATGTGCGGCCCCCATTTCCAGATGGACAGATGCGGCGATAGCGGGCGGTTGGCCATTCGCGGTCCCGATTGCGAAAGAAATCGCGCCCCCCTTACGGTCCGGACCGAAGGCTTGCAATGCCTTCGGTCCGGACCCTAACGCATCGGCGCCGCGCATGACAGAGGGTACGGGTTGGCGGACGGTGCCTGCTCGCCTATCGCCACGATATGGACAATCCCACCAATCTTATGGACAATCCCACCATCCTTCTCACCGGATCGAGCCGCGGGATCGGCGCGGCCATTGCCGCCGAATTGCGGGAACGCGGCGCGCGTGTCATCGGCCACGCCACCAATGCTGCCGATCCCGACACGGTCGCGGCCGACTTCACCGAATATGGCGCGCCTCAGGCGCTGTGGGAGGAAGCGCTCGATCTCGCCGGCGGGAAGATCGACGTGCTGGTCAACAATGCGGGCCTGTTCTCCGCCAACCCTGTCGATGCATCCGACATCGCCTGGCTCGACGCGTGGGATGACACGCTGCGCATCAATCTCACCGCCGCGGCGCAACTCAGCCGCTATGCCGTCAGGCATTGGCTGGAGCGTGGGGGTCCGGGTCGCATCGTTCATGTCGCCAGCCGCGCGGGCCATCGCGGGGACAGCCCGGCACATTGGCACTACGCTGCCGCAAAAGGCGGGATGTTGGCGCTGCACAAGACGATCGCGCGCGGCTATGCGGACAAGGGCATCCTCAGCTTCGCCATCGCCCCCGGTTTCGTGGATACTTCAATGGCGGAGGATTATCTCGCCAGCCGCGGCGGGCCGGGTCTGCTGGTGGACATCCCCCTCGGTCGTGTCGCCACGCCGGACGAGATCGCCCGCATCGCGACCTTCTGCGCGCTCGACGCGCCGCCCAGCATGACCGGCGCGACTATCGACGCCAACGGAGCCAGTTATGTCCGCTAGAACCGCCGCATCCCTGGTCGCCTCGGCCACTCTGGCACTGGCATTGCCGGCAGGCGCGCAATCCGATCTGCCTGAGGGGCCTCCGGTAGAAGCATTCCTCGCCGCCTGTGAAGGCAGGGACGGGTGGGACGATCCCTCGCCTCCGCTTCGGATCTTCGGCAATGTCTATCATGTGGGGACCTGCGGCATCACCGTGCTGCTGGTTGCATCCGATGAGGGCCACGTTTTGCTCGACACCGGCACGGCAGCCGCTGCTTCCCAGGTGACTGCCAACATTCAAACCCTCGGGTTTGAGCTGGACGATATCAAGTGGATCGTCACCAGCCATGAGCATGGCGACCATGTCGGCGGCATCGCCGAGCTCAAGCGGCGAACGGGAGCGCAGATCGCCTCCAGCCCGCTGGCACGGCGCCCGCTGGAAACCGGACAGACGGACTGGCGTGATCCTCAGGCGGGCTCCATCGACCCGTTCGAAGGCGCTCCGGTGGACCGAGTGCTGCGCAATGGTGAACATCTCGTGCTTGGCCCAATCGACCTCACGATGCACACGACGCCCGGCCACGCGCCCGGCTCGACCAGCTGGTCCTGGAGGTCCTGCGAGGGAGAGACCTGCCGCAACATGGTCTATGCCGACAGCGTCAGCGCCGTTTCCGCCGACGATTACCGATTCTCGCAGCAGGCCACCTATGTCGATGCGTTCGCCCGTTCGCTCGGCAAGATCGCCGCTTTGCCCTGCGAGATCCTGATCACACCCCATCCTGCCGCCAGCGCCTTGCATGAGCGGCTGGCTGGAACGCAGCCGCTGGCCGATCCCGAGGCGTGCCTCAATTATGCTCTGCAGGCGCAATCGGCACTGGAAGCGCGTCTGGCGCGGGAGAACCCCAACCGGTGAGCTGGAAAATCGCCGTTCATGCACCCAAGGCTGCCGTCCAGCGCGCACTCGTCGCGCACGAGGCGGTGGAGGATTGGGACGAGGACATCATCCTCACCGGTTCGGAGATCGCGGAAAACCGGCCGGATGACTGGGTGCTGGAAGCCTACCTGCCGCGTCGGCCCCGCGTGTCCGAGCGAGCCGCGATCGTGGCCCTGTTTCCGGGCGGTGCGCCCAAGCTGGAAATCGAGGAGCTGCCGGAAACCGACTGGGTGGTCGAGACGCAGCGAAGCATCGCCCCCATTCGCGCGGGCCGCTTCCACGTTCATACGCCAGATTATCCTGCTGACGAGATGCCGGGCGTCGTCAACTTCGCCATTCCCGCTTCGCAAGCCTTCGGCACGGGGCAGCACGCGACCACTGCAGGGTGCCTGGCGATGCTCGACACGATGAAGCGACGAGGCACAGTGGTGCGGAACGGCGCCGACATCGGCACGGGAACGGGGCTGCTCGCCTTCGCTGCGCTGGCTCTGTGGCCAAGCGCCCGGATGGTGGCGAGCGACATTGACGTGGTTTGCGAGAGCGTGGTGGCAGAGAACGCACGGCTCAATGGAATCCGCCTCGGCACCGGACGCGGAGAGGTGGCCATGCGGACGGCTGAGGGCACGGATCACCCGCTGATCCAGCGCCGGGCGCCTTACGATCTGATCATGGCCAACATCCTTGCCGGCCCGCTGATCGGCCTTGCAGGCGATTTCGCCGACCTCGCCGCCCCGGGCGGCAACCTGCTGCTGGCCGGCTTGCTGGAAACGCAGGAGGCCGCCGTGCGCGCCGCCTATCGCACAGCTGGCTTCCGTCTGGCCGCGCGGCTGGTGAATGGCGACTGGTCCATCCTGTGGCTGCGCAGGCGCCTGATCTGAAGACGCTCCGGCGGGCCGGCCGTGCGCTGGCCGCGGTTGCGACCGGCATCCTCCTGGCGTTCGCGCTGTTCGCCCTCGCGGGCTGGATCGGCAGCGCCATCCCGCGCAATGCGGACTGGCGCGAGCCAGAGCGCGGCATCGAGATCATGGTGGAGACCAACGGCGTTCACACAGCGCTGGTCCTGCCGCTGGTGACGCCCCAGAAGGACTGGCGCGACGATTTTCCCGCCGCCGATCTTGCCAGGCCCGACCGGCCTTACACCCACCTCTCGATCAGTTGGGGGGAGCGCGAGGTGTTCCTCAACACGCCGACCTGGTGGGACCTGTCTCCCGTGGCCATGGCCCGCATCATCGGCATCGGTGGCGACGGGTTGCTGCATGTGGCCCACTACGTTCGCCCCGCACCCTCTGACACTGCCCGTCCACTGGTATTGACGCCGGCGCAATATGCCGACCTTGTCGCGGCGATCGAGCAGGCCAGCCCGCCCCATCCGCGCACCCGCTATCCCGGCTATGGGCCGCAGGATGTGTTCTACGATGCTCCGGGCCGCTACACGGCGGGGAACACCTGCAACCAGTGGACCAGCGACATGCTCGCGGCAGCCGGGGTACGCACCGGCTGGTGGACGCCCTTTGCCGGCGGTGTCATGAAGTGGGTGCCGAAGCCGCCGAAGACCTGAGCCGCGGGAGGGCATCGACGTGGAATGGCTGATCGCCCCCGCCGTGTTCCTTTGCGTGCTGGCCCTGTTGCCGCCGATGATCCGCCGGACGCGGAGCGCTCAACGCAAAGCCGATGCAGGTGGAATGGTGCTGGCGCTCGGTCTCGCCTTCATGGCCATCTTCGACCCCGGCAGGTCCGCCGCCACTGAGGAGATCCGCCGCAAGCAGGAGCTGGAGGATGAGGACGAGAGCGGCGCGCCTCCCTCCTGACCAGCCGCCTATCAGTCGCTAACCCGCCGCGCGGACGATTTCCGCCCACCCTGCCTCGTCGATGACCTCAATCCCCAGTTCGGCCGCCTTCTTCAGCTTCGAGCCGGCACCCGGCCCGGCCACCACCAGATCCGTCTTCGCGCTGACGGCGCTAGCCGCCTTGGCCCCCAGCCGCTCCGCCTGCGCCTTGGCCTCGTCGCGGCTCATCGTCTCCAGCTTGCCCGTGAACACGACCGTCTTGCCGGAGACGGGGCTGTCCTTCGTCTCCACCTCGTAGCGGGGCGGATCGACCTCGCTCAGAAGATCGTCCCAGACGGCGCGATTGTGCTCTTCATGGAAGAAATCGCCCAGCGCCTCGACCACGACAGGCCCTACGCCTTCGATGCTGGTGAGTTCGTCGAAGGCGCTCTTGGCCGCCTCCGCCTCACCCTTCCGCACCGTTTCCGCCGCCTCGCGTAATGCCGGCAGCGTATGGAAGTGCTTGAGCAGATCGCGCGCCGTCACCGCTCCGACATGACGGATGCCGAGCCCAAACAGCAGCCGCGCCGCGTCGGGCTGTCGCTTGGCCTCGATACCTGCCAACAACTTATCCACAGACTTGTCCTGCCAGCCCTCGCGCCCGATCAGGTCCGCGCGATGCCGGCGCAGGCGGAAGATGTCGCCCGGGCCGCGCGCCAGCCAGCCAAGCTCCATGAACTCGGCGATCGTCTTCTCGCCCAGCCCTTCGATGTCGAGCGCTGCGCGACTGGCGAAGTGGCGCAGGCGCTCGAATTGCTGCGCCCGGCAGACGAGACCGCCGGTGCAGCGAACGTCCACCTCACCCTCCTCCGCCACGGCCTCGCTGCCGCATTCAGGGCAGTGATCCGGGAAGAGGTAAGGGGCGCGCTCGACGTCGCGGGTGAGGTTGTCGACCACCTGAGGGATCACGTCGCCCGCTCGCTGGATCAGCACCCGGTCACCGGGGCGCAGGCCCAGCCGCGCGATCTCATCCCGGTTGTGCAGCGTGACATTCACGACGGTGACGCCGCCCACCAAGACCGGCGCGAGGCGACCCACGGGTGTCAGCTTCCCCGTTCGGCCCACCTGGATGTCGATGCTCTCCAGCGTGGTCTCGGCCCGCTCAGCGGGAAACTTGTGCGCCAGGGCCCAGCGCGGCGCCTTTGCCACGAAGCCGAGCCGCTGCTGCCAGTCCAGCCGGTCAACCTTATAAACCACACCATCGATGTCGTAGGGCAAGCCGGCCCGGCCCGCGCCTATGTGGCGGTAATGCGCCAGCATCTCCTCCGCCGAATGCACCAGCACCAGATCGGGCGAGACCTTGAAGCCCCAGTTCGCGATGCGCTGCATCATCTCGAACTGGCTATCCGCAGGCACTTCGCTCGCCTCGCCCCAGCCATGCGCCAGGAATCGCAGCGGGCGCTTTGCCGTCACAGCGGGGTCCTTCTGGCGCAGCGATCCGGCGGCAGCGTTGCGGGGCGTGGCGAACTGGCGCACGGACGCCTCGTCGAACGCCTCTCCCTTCGCCTCGCGCGCTTCCTCGATCAGGCGCGAATTGAGCGCGGTAAACGCCTGTTTCTCCATGTAGACTTCGCCGCGCACTTCGAACACGGCCGGTGCCGCACCTTCCAGCTGCTGCGGGATGTCAGGGATATGAGCCACATTGGCTGTGACGTTCTCGCCCACCTGTCCGTCACCCCGTGTCGCGGCGAGGATCAGCACGCCGTTTTCGTAACGGAGCGAGCAGGAAAGGCCGTCGATCTTGTCCTCGGCCGTAAAGGCGATCGGCTCCTCCGCCGGCAGGTTCAGGTAGCGCCGGACGCGTGCCACGAACTCCGCGACCTCTTCTTCGGAGAAGGCGTTGTCGAGGCTCATCATCCGCACCGCGTGCGGCACCTTCGAGAGCGGCGATGCGGCGACTTCGTGCCCGACCTTGGCGCTGGGGCTGTCCAGCCGCACCAGATGCGGGAAGGCTGCCTCCAACTCGGCATTCCGGCGCACCAGCGCGTCATACTCGGCGTCGGAAATCTCCGGCGCATCCTCCGCGTGGTAGAGCCGATCCGCGCGCGCGATCGCCTTAGCCAGCCGCATCAGTTCATTGGCGGCCTCTGCCTCGGTAAGCTCGTCAATCATAGCGAAAACCCGATCGGCCGCGTCTCTGCGCGAGCGCCGAACCCCGCGAGGATTGGCCGCGCCTTGGCAATCGCCTGCGTTACCTGCGGCAGGCCAAGGCTCGCCTCATGGTCGGCCTTGCTCCGCCACACTTCGGTGATCCAGATCGTGTCAGGATCGGCGGCGTCTTCCGCCACGACATAGGCGAGGTTTCCAGGCATCTCGCCGCTCCCTTCGAGCAGATAGCCGATCAGTTCGGTGCGCTTTCCCGGCGCCGCTTTGATCTCGCCGATCAAGCCGTAGAGCGCATCGGCCGCCTCTGCCGCCTTGCCGCTGTCCGAGGCGGCAAGCAGCAGCGCTGCTCCTGCACCGCCGAATTCCCGTCGACTGAGCACCCCCTCCACCCGCATCAGTCGGCCAGGATCCGCTTGTCGCCAGCGAACTTCCAGGCGCCGCTGTCGAACGTCATCGTATAGCGCACCGCCGAGCTGCCGGGGCGCAAGACCCAGGCAGCGCAATGGGCGGCATCGCTGCATTCCAAGCCATAGACCTGCACCACCACGGCCCGCTCACCGGTGAACCCGTCGGAGGGAGGCGGCACATCGGTTGAACACCGCTCTCGGGGCGCGAGGCGGGCAAAGCGAGCGATCAGCGCCTCCTCTTGCGCAGCACTAAGGCCGGTGGGGCTGAGCTCCACGCAGGTGGTGGGCGGATCGGCATCCGCGGCCTGGGCGGCAAAATACCCGGCGAGCACATGCTCGATCAGCGCCAGCGCGGGTTCCTCCCGATCCTCGGCCAGAGGAGGCAGCGAGGGTGCGGCGGCAGGCTCGTTCACGCAGGCCCCCAGCAGCAACAGGGGAAGAAGCGAAGCGAGAGCATGGCGATGGGCGGTCCTGTGGAGCATCTCCCTGACTCTAGCGCGTCGTCAGGCGAGCGCCAGTACGGTCAACACCAGTCGCGCGCGATGGCGGAACCCGAGTTGCTCGTAGAGGCGGATCGCGCCCTCGTTCTCCGCGAAGCAATGGAGGAACGGCGTGTCGCCACGCGCGGTGAAACCGGCCAGGACGCGGGCGATCAACGTGGCGGCGAAGCCCTTCCCGCGAAACTCGGGCCACGTCGCAACGCCGCTCAACTCGGCAAGGCCGGGAAGGAGCATGCGCTCGCCCGCCATCGCCGCGAGCCGGCCGTCGATGCGAATGCCGTAATAGTCGCCGTAAAGATGCGTGGCGCTGCTCCACGGCCCCGGCTCGGTGGCGCGGGCGAGTGCCGCCATCTCTGCAGCGTCCTGTTCGTCCAGCAGAACAATCCTGCGGTCATCGGGCGCTGGTGGAAGGGCGCCCTCTGCAATCATCTGCACCAGATTTCGATGTCCCACGATCCGCGTCCCGGCGGGCGCAGGCCAAGGCTCCAGCTCGACGACGTAGAGGCGATCTTCCGGCCCATTCAGCGTTGCGGCCAATGCTGCCTGCGCCTCCTCGCCCTGATCCCGCGCTGCCGCGAAAGGGCCGTAGGAGGGGTCGATCCGCACCGCGGCTCCGTTGGCGACGGTGAGGTGCGCCTGCCGTGAGGTGAGCGCGCTCCACACAGGGCGATCGAGCGGGTGGTTCACACCCCCTCCAGCAGGCGCTCCGCCTGGGCGCGCGCCTCGCTAGTGATCTCCGCACCGGAGAGCATCCGCGCGATCTCCTCCTGCCGGCCTTCCGCATCAAGCCGCATGACGGAGGTGCGGGTGACGGTACCCTCGCTGGATTTCGCGATGAGGTAGTGGGCGTTTCCGCGCGCCGCGACTTGAGGGCTGTGCGTGACCGCGAGCAGTTGCCCGCCCTCCGCCAATCGCGCCAAGCGCTCACCGATGGCGCTCGCTACTGCGCCGCCGACGCCCCGGTCGATCTCGTCGAAGATCACCGTCGCCGCCCCGCCCTGCTCCGCCAGCGCCACCTTGAGCGCCAGGATGAACCGGCTGAGCTCGCCGCCGCTGGCGATCTTCGCGAGAGGGGCGAAATCGGCACCCGGATTGGTGGAGATGAGGAACTCCACCGCGTCCATCCCTGAAGGCCCCCACCGCTCCTCCGGCAGCGGGGCAACCTGGGTGCGGAAGCGGGCGGCGTCCAGCCGGAGGGGCGCAAGCTCCGCCGCGACGGCTGCGTCAAGGCGCTCGGCAGCCTCTTTGCGAGCGGAATGCAAGGCGCTTGCAAGCTCCTTGAAACGCTCGCCGGCAGCGGTGGAAGCGCGCTGCAAATCGGCCAGCTGCACGTCCCCAGCCTCGATTGTGTCAAGCTGTGCGCGGATCTCATGCATCTTGGCGGGAAGCTCATCCGGCGTGCAGCCATGCTTGCGGGCCAAGGCGCGCAGGTCGAACAAGCGGGTCTCGATCCGGTCCAGCTCCGCCGGGTCGAACAGCAGCGCCTCGGCGGCCGCTTCGAGCTTTTCCTCCGCCTCGCCAGATTCGATGACCGCCCGGTCCAACGCGGCGAGCGCTTCGGCGAGCAGCGGGTGCTGGTCCGCGATACGGTCAAGCCTGCGGGCGGCAGCGCGCATCTGCGCCAGTGCGGAATTCGAACCGTCCCACACCTGCCGCAGTTCCTGAAGATCGCCTGCGAGCTTCTCGCCCTTCTGCATGTCGGCGCGGGCGAGAGCGAGCTGCTGCTCCTCCCCTTCCTGCGGTTCGATCTGCGTCAGTTCGGCCAGATGAGCGAGCAGCAGGTCCTGTTCCGCGCGGGCTGCCTCGATCGCTGCGCGCACCTGCACCAGCCGCGCCTCTGCCTTGCCCCATGTGCGCCATGCCGCCTCCACTTCAGCGGAATCGACGCCGGCATAGCGGTCCAGCAGGGCGCGATGGCCGCGCGGATTCACGAGCCCGCGGTCGTCATGCTGGCCGTGCAGTTCCACCAGCGCGGGCGCGATCTGCCGGAGCATCGCGGCGCCGACCGGCTGGTCGTTGACGAAGGCCTTGGAGCCGCCATCGGTCCGGACGCGGCGGCGCAGGATCAACGGCTCGCCCGGCTCGGCATCGATCTCCGCCTCCGCCAGAGCTTCGCGGATCAGGGGCGGGAACGCGGTAAACTCAAAGGTCGCGGTGACACTGGCCTGGTCCTCCCCAGCCCGCACCAGCGCCGTTTCGGCGCGGTTGCCGAGCACGAGGCCCAACGCATCAAGCAGGATCGACTTGCCCGCACCCGTCTCGCCCGTGAGCACGCCCAGACCCGGCCCGAAGGAGAGGTCCAGCGCCTCGATCAGGACGATGTTGCGGATGGACAGGGAGGTGAGCATCGCGTGATGCCCGATCTAGCTCAAACCGCCCGCCCCGTCACCGGGCGCGGGCAAGTTGTGCTCAGCCGAAAAGGAACGCAGGGGCGAGCTCAGGCGCCCCCGCCGGCGCGGGCAAGTTCGGGCGCGTGGCGGCGCATCAGGTCGAAGGCCTTCTGATACCAGTCACTGCCAGGATAGTTCGCCCCCAGAACGGCCGCGTATTTCTGTGCCTCCTGCGGAATGCCGAGCGCCAAGCTCGTCTCCGTCAGCCGGAACAGCGCCTCCGGCGCGTGGCTGGTGGTCTGGTAGTTCTGCACCACGTTCTGGAAGCGCAGCTGCGCCGCCAGCCAGTTGCCCGTATCCTCGTAATGGCGGCCGATCTCCATCTCCTTGCCGGCCAGGTGATCGTTCACCAGGTCGATCTTGAGACGCGAATCGGCGGCATAGGCCGTGTTGGGATAGCGGCGCTGCACCTCCTGCAGCGCGGTCAACGCCTGCTGGGTGATCTTCTGGTCCCGCTGCACGTCACTGATCTGCTCGTAATAGCTGAGCGCGATCAGGTAATAGGCGTAGGGCGCATCCTTGTTGCCGGGATGGATGGACAGGAAGCGCTGCGCGGACTGAATCGCCTGATTGTAGTCCTTCTGGAGGTAGTAGGTGAACGCGCTCATCAGCTGCGCCCGCCGCGCCCATGGCGAATAGGGGTGCTGGCGCTCCACCTCGTCAAACAGGGCCGCGGCGGTCTTCGTGTCGCCACGATCCAGCCGGTCCTTCGCCGCCATGTAGAGCGATTCGACATCACGCGCGACATAGGCGGCGTCCACCCCGCCATTGCCGCCGCCCCCGCCGAACATGCTGCATCCGGTGAGGGCAAGCGCGGCAGCCACCGAAGCGGTGACGGAAAGGAAGCGAGCAGGCGAAGTTCGGGCGGTCATCGCGCGCCTATAGCCGCGCCTCGGGTGAACGCCAAGTGAAGTGGCGCCGCGCTCCTCAGCCTGCCGCGCTGGCTCTGCGGCCCGTTCAGGCCGGGGGCAGCGTCGCCGCCGGGAGCGCCCCCAGGTCGGCAGAGGTCATGGTGGTGACGAGATCGGTGTCGTCGCCTTGGGCGCGGGTGGTGAGCCCCTCGATCGGGACCTCCACATACCGTTCCGGATCCGGGCCATCCACTTCCACGATCAGGCGATCGACCTGCCCGCCGGCATTGCGCAGCACGGCTTCGACATCCCCCAGATCAGCGCCGCTCGCATCGATCAAGTCGGCATCCAGCAGCTGCCGCTCCGTAAGGCCGAGTGCCGCGATGGTGGAA
This sequence comes from uncultured Erythrobacteraceae bacterium, assembly GCA_966251025.1. GTDB lineage: Bacteria > Pseudomonadota > Alphaproteobacteria > Sphingomonadales > Sphingomonadaceae > Croceibacterium. The sequence goes on from CBINJM010000002.1 coordinate 232,861, forward strand.
CCTGCCTGACGCGCGCTGGCTTCCGCCTGGTTTTCCAGCTGATCTTCTGCGCGGTCCTGCGCATCGTTGCAGGCGGAAAGCGATAGCAGTCCACCCGCGGCTGCGATCAGGAGAAGTTTCATCGTCGTGTCCTTCAAAGGCTCAAGGGTCGTCAGCTTAACTGGAGACAACGAGGCAGGTTCCGATTGCACCGCCCTGCCCTTCCGGGCTTACTCCCAGAACGCGACCGTTCGCACCTCGATGCTCTCGCGAATATTGGCGTGAGAGAAGCTGGGATCCACGAAGGCGGTGTGCGGGCAGCGCCAGGTGACGGAGTGGTCCGAATCGTGAAACTTGAACAGCAGGATGTCATCCTTGCTCATGTTCGAGAAATACCACCAGCGATGCCCGGGATGGTGGCTGAAGATGGAGGCGGCGAGCATCTTGTCCTCGCCCTCCACAGGCGCGGTCAGCGCGTCGCCGGTGGGGAATTCGTCCACCACGAAAAGGGTGTTGCTCTTCTCCTCCCCGCCGAAGCTGGTGCGCCCGTCGCATAGCGCCAGCGGCACGTCCTGCGGCGGGGGCGAGAAGGTGCGCCAGTAGGAGGCGATGAGGAAGCGCTTGTATCCCGGCCCATCGGGAAAGTGCTTCTTGTAGGTGAAGGCGGCCATCCGTTCCGATGTCGCGGTGTTGAGGTCCACGTGCGCCTCACCGGCGGGGGGCTGGATGCCGCCGGTGTGCTGGTAGTTCTCCACCTTCTGCTCGCGCTGCTTCGAGAGATCGGCGCTGGTGCGGATCATCCAGCCGCGGGCCACCACCTTGTCCGCGCCAGTGCGGCGGCGGATGTCTTCCTCCACCTCCCGCTCGTAGATCCGGTCCGCCATCTCCTTGTCGTGGAAGTCGCTGACGGCGGTGGGGTTGTGGCCGATGATGAAGCCGTGTGTGTCCAGCTGGAAGTGGTCGCGGATGGGCATGCCGTCGCGCACGATCACCCGGTGGTCCGAATAGGTGCCGGTGTTGATCTCCTCCCCCGCGCTCACATAGCGGCGGGTGACGAAATCGCCCGGGTCGACATAGCGGATCATCGCCTCGACCTGCCGGGCGCTCTCCTCGATGTCGTTATCCTGCGCTGCCGGAGCGATCGTCGCCATTTCCCATCCTCTTGTCGTAGTTCTGTTGTGCGGCGGAGCATGCCACGCGGGGCTGGCGCGGGACAAGAGGCGCGGTTAGTCCTCCCGCCAAACCAAAAGGGGAGGACAACCGAATGAGCCATCTGCCGCCGACGCAGGACGACCGCCTGATCTGGGACATCTGGCAATCGCAATTCCGGCTGCCGGTCACCACGGTCGCGGACGAGGTCGGCCTGTTCCGCGCACTGGCGGAGCGGCCCTCCACCACCGACGAGTTGTCGGCGGGCCTATCGCTGGACGCCCATGCCCTCTCCATCCTGCTGGGCGCCCTCGCCTCCTCCGACCTTGTGGAGAAGCGGGACGGCAAGTGGCGCGCTCTGCCTGCGGCTCGCACCTGGCTCCATCCGGACGCTCAGGGCTATTGGGGCGGCTTCCTTCATCGCTTCCGCGAAACGATCCCGCTGCACAAGCAGCTGCTGGAGGCGCTTCGCACGGGCAAGCGGCCGGCAGGGGTGGTCGCGGGAGCGCCGGAATGGGAGCGCGGGGCGATGAGCGCGGAGGCCGCCCAGCGGATCGCCGCCTTCATGCACGCACACAGCCAGGCTCCCGCGCTGGGCATGGCGGCGCAAGCGGTGTTCGGCGAGATCGGCAGCCTGATGGATGTGGGCTGCGGGTCAGGCGTTTACGGGATCGAGATTGCACGAGCGAACCCGCGGCTGAAGGTGACACTGCTGGACCTTGCCGCCATGGCGGACGAGGCGGGCGGCTACGTCGCGCGCGCCGGACTTGCAGAGCGTGTCACCACCCACGCCGCCAATATGTTCGAGGACGAGTGGCCGCAGGGGCATGAGGCGCACTTCTTCTCCAACGTGTTCCACGATTGGTCGCCGGAGACAAACCGCCTGCTGGCGAAGAAGAGCTTTGACGCGCTGCCGAGCGGCGGGCGCATTGTCCTCAACGAAATCCTGATGGACGATGACGGCACCGGGCCCTGGTACGCCTCCGCCTTCAGCGTCATGATGCTGCTGGGCACGCTGGGCAAGCAATACTCGCTGCCGGAATATCGCGACATTCTGGAAAGCGCGGGGTTCACGCAGGTAGAGGCAGTGCGCACGGGCGGCGGCTATTACTCGCTGGTGAGCGCGGTGAAGCCTTGAAGGTGTCGGCGAGGCTGTGCGGACGTTTCGTGCTGCCTCGCCCTTGCGTCGTGAACACCGAGCAAATTTCAGATGAAACGAACCGCCCGGCGACGGCTCCGTCTATAATTGAAGGGGATTGGTGGGCACGTGAGGGGTCCGCCCCTTGAAGTGGAGCCATCATTGCCTGACGAACTGAGTTCGCGCCTCGAATTCCTGGAATTTGATCACCAGCAGCGTGAAACCCTGCAGAGCACGCGGCCAGACGTCCGCGCTATCATCGGCAAGGCCCTGGACCGCTTCTATGCGCGCGCGCAGCGGACGCCTCACACGGCCCGGTTCTTCCGCGACAAGGGGCACATGGCGCAGGCGAAGGCCGCGCAGGAGAAGCATTGGGACCTGATCGTCCAAGCGCGGTTCGACAGCGCTTATCACGAAAGCACCCGCCGCATCGGCGCCACGCATGCGCGGATTGGCCTGGAGCCGCGCTGGTATGTCGGCAGCTACGCGCTGGTGCTGGAGGAACTGGTTGCCGGTGTCGCCCGGCGGAGCTCTTTATGGCAGCGGCTGAAAGCGCTGTGGAACCCCGTTGGCGGACAGGCCTCCACCATCGCCCTGGTGAAGGCGGCGCTCCTGGATATGGAGTTGTCCCTCTCCGTCTATTTCGATGAGGCGCAGGCATCCCGCCAGGCTGCAGTCACCCAGCTCGATGAGGCGCTGGCCTCCCTGTCCGAGGGTGATCTGACCCGGCAGCTTTCCGGCATGCCGCCGAGCTTCGCCACGCTGGAGGACAGCTACAACGGAGCTCTTTCGAAAATCCGCACGATGATCGCGGCCGTGGCGGATGGTGCCGGGCGGATCGATGGCGGAGTCAACGAGATCGCACGAGCATCGGAGGATCTTGCCCGCCGCACCGAAGGGAGTGCGGCCACCCTTGAGCAGACTTCGGCATCGATCGCGCAAATGGACGAGCGACTGAGGAGCAGTGCGGACGCTTCCCGCTCCACCGTGACACGCACAGACCAGGCGATTGCGACCGTCTCCAGCGGGCGCGACATTGCCGATGAAGCGGTGCGCGCGATGAGTCGCGTGGCGGCGTCCGCCAGAGGGATCGACGATGTGATCGAGGGGCTGGACAAGATCTCGTTCCAGACCCGCGTGCTTGCGATGAATGCGGCGGTCGAAGCCGGGCGAGCCGGTGAGGCTGGGCGCGGTTTCGCCGTGGTCGCGGACCTTGTCTCGGCACTCGCGATGCGGGCGGAGGAAGAGGCGGGGCGTGCCCGCGATCAGCTCACCACGACGCAGACCGAGATCGGAACCGCCGTTGAGATGGTTCAACGTGTCGACCATGCGCTGTCCAGCATCTCGCTGGACGTGGGTGAGGTTCACGAGCTGGTCGGCAAGATGGCGAACGACAACAGCGCCCAGGCCACCGCCATTCATGAGATCTCCAGCGCGGTGGGCGCCATGGACCGCTCCACACAGCAGAATGCGGCGATGGTGGAGCAGACCTCGGCTGCCGCCCGCAGCCTTACGGACGAGGTTGGAACGCTGGCCGAGCTGACGAAGTCGTTCCTGGTGGACAGCGGCGATCGGCGGCCCGCGAACGGGTCAGCCAGGCTCGCCCGGCCGCACGCCGCCATTGGGATATCCTTGAGCCATCACTGACCCGAAGGGGCCAGCGAAAAGCGCCGTGGGCACTCACGCGCCCTACGAAACAGGAACGCCCCTTTGCTTGCGCGGGGCCGGGCCAACAGGTCCGGCGCTTCGCCCTACTCCTCGCCCATCCGCAGCGCGGCGATGAAGGCCTCCTGCGGGATGGAGACGTTGCCGTATTCGCGCATCCGGGCCTTGCCCTTCTTCTGCTTCTCCAGCAGCTTCTTCTTGCGGCTGATGTCGCCGCCGTAGCACTTGGCGGTCACGTCCTTGCGCAGCGCGGCGATCGTTTCGCGCGCAATGACTTTGCCGCCGATCGCCGCCTGGATGGGGATCTTGAACAGGTGGCGCGGGATCAGGTCCTTCAGCCGCTCGCACATACCGCGCCCGCGCTCTTCGGCGACGGAGCGATGGACGATCAGGCTCAGCGCGTCGACAGGCTCGTTGTTCACGAGGATGTTCATCTTCACGAGGTCGCCTTCACGCAGGCCGATCTGCTCGTAATCGAAGCTGGCATAGCCGCGGCTGATGCTCTTCAGCCGGTCGTAGAAGTCGAACACCACCTCGTTCAGCGGCAGCTCGTACGTCACCTGCGCGCGCCCGCCGACATAGGTCAGGTCCGTCTGGATGCCGCGTCGGTCCTGGCACAGCTTGAGGATCGAGCCGAGATATTCGTCCGGCGTGTAGATCGTCGCCTTGATCCACGGCTCCTCGATCGTCTCGATCCGGCTCGGGTCCGGATAGTCGGCGGGGTTGTGCAGCAGGATCTCGGCCGCATCTTCCGTGCGGGAGGCGCGCAGCTGGATGCGGTACACCACGCTCGGCGCAGTCGTGATGAGGTCCAGGTCGTATTCGCGGCTGAGGCGCTCCTGAATGATCTCCAGGTGCAACAGGCCGAGGAAGCCGCAGCGGAAGCCGAAGCCCAGCGCCGCACTTGTTTCCATCTCGTAGCTGAAGCTCGCATCGTTCAGCCTCAGCCTGGCGATGCTTTCGCGCAGCTTCTCGAAGTCTGCGGCGTCCACCGGGAACAGGCCGCAGAAGACGACCGGCTGCACTTCCTTGTAGCCCGGCAGCGCCTGTGTCGCACCGTTCTTCACCGTGGTGATGGTGTCGCCGACGCGGGCCTGCTCCACCTCCTTGATCTGCGCGGTGATGAAGCCGATCTCGCCCGGGCCGATCTCCGGCAGCTCGACTCGCTTGGGCGTGAAGCAGCCGACGCGGTCCACCAGATGGTCGGTGCCGCCTTGCATGAACTTGACGTTCAGGCCCTTCTTGATGACGCCGTCGATTACACGGACGAGGATGACGACGCCGAGATACGGGTCGTACCAGCTGTCCACCAGCATCGCCTTTAGCGGCGCGGCGCGATCACCGGAGGGCGGCGGAATGCGCTTCACCAGCGCTTCCAGCACATCCTCGATGCCGATGCCGCTCTTGGCGCTGGCCAGCACCGCATCCGAGGCATCGATGCCGATAACCTCTTCAATCTCCGCCCGTACCTTCTCGGGCTCGGCGGCGGGCAGGTCGATCTTGTTGATGACGGGCACGATCTCGTGATCATGCTCGATCGACTGGTAGACGTTGGCGAGTGTCTGCGCCTCCACCCCCTGCGCGGCGTCCACCACCAGCAGCGCGCCCTCGCAAGCGGCCAGGCTGCGGCTGACCTCGTAGGCGAAGTCCACGTGGCCGGGCGTATCCATGAGGTTGAGCTCGTACGTCTGCCCATCCTTGGCGGTGTAGTTCAGGCGCACGGTCTGCGCCTTGATGGTGATCCCGCGCTCCTTCTCGATGTCCATGTTGTCGAGCACCTGCTCGCTCATCTCGCGGTCGGTGAGCCCGCCGGTGAACTGGATCAGCCGGTCGGCCAGAGTCGACTTGCCGTGGTCGATATGCGCGATAATGGAGAAATTGCGGATCTGCTTGAGGTCGGTCATCGCCGGCCGTTAGCAGCGAGGGCCCGGCTTTGGGAGGGGGTTAGCTGACCTACGCCGCTTGCCCTGCATTTTCATCCCGCTACCCTCCCGCTCCCACAGGAGAGGATCGCACACATGCGCCACATCGCCATCATCGGCTCCGGTCCTGCCGGCTACTACACAGCGGAGGCCGCGCAGAAGCGGTGGGGGGATGAGGTTCGCGTCGACATCTTCGACAAGTTGCCGGTGCCGTTTGGCCTGATCCGCAGCGGAGTCGCGCCCGACCACCAGTCGATCAAGGCTGTGTCCAAGCGGTACGAGAAGGTCGCGTTGACCGAGAACGTCCGCTTTGTCGGCAATGTCGCGGTGGGAGAGCATGTCTCGGTTGCCGAGTTGCAGGACCTTTATGATGCGGTCGTGTTGGCAACGGGAGCCCCGCAGGATCGGCCGCTGGGCATTCCAGGAGAGGGTCTGGCCAACGTCTTCGGCAGCGCGGCCTTCGTGGGCTGGTACAACGGCCACCCGCAATTCGCCGCGCTGGAGCCGGACCTGTCGGGCAAGACAGCGGCGATCATCGGCATGGGCAATGTCGCGCTGGATGTCGCGCGAATCCTCGCAAAGACCGAGGCGGAGTTCGGCGGCAGCGACATCGTGGCTCATGCGCTGGAGGCGCTGAAGCGCTCAAGTATCGAGCGGATCCTGATCCTCGGCCGCCGCGGGCCGCATCAGATCGCGATGACCCCCAAGGAACTGGGAGAGTTAGGTGAGTTGGAACGCGCGACCCCCTTCGTAGCGCCGCAGGATCTTCCGCCGCCCGAAGCCGACGCGGTGCTGGAGCCGGGCCTGCGCAAGTCCGTCGCCCACCTGCGCCACTTCGCCGCCGTGCCGGAGGCAGAGCGTGCGGGCAAGAAGGTGCGGATCGAGTTCGTCTTCCTCGTCCAGTCGCTGGCACTGCATGGCGATGGCCGCGTGCAGGAGATCGAGGTTGAGCGCACCCGGTTGATCGAAGGCGGCCGCGCAGAGGGCACGGGGGAGAGCTTCCGCGTGCCCGTCGACCTGGTGGTCAGCTGCATCGGCTATCGCACCAGCCCCATCCCGGGTGTGCCCTTCGATGAGCGCGCCGGCCACTTCGCGAACGAGGAAGGGCGGATCGCAGCCCCGTCCGAGCTTGGCGGCCTCTACTGCGTCGGCTGGGCACGGCGCGGCCCCACCGGCACGATCGGCACCAACCGGCCGGACGGCTACGCCCTTGTGGAGCGCATCGCGGAGGACCTGGAGCGCAGCCCGGCAAGCGGAGCAGAAAAACAGGGCCGCGCGGGTTTCGACGCGCTGGCGGCAGACCGGGGGCTAAACGTCGTCACCTTCCGCGACTGGAAGAAGATCGAGGAAGCCGAGGAACGCGCAGCGCGGGAGGGCGCGCCGAGGGAGAAGTTTGTTGATGTGGAGGCGATGATCAGAGCGGGCCGATAGGAAGGACTTAGAACTCGAAGAACTCTTCGTCCAGGCTCTTGATGAAAAGCTGCTCTTCCACGCGGCATCCGACATCGTATCGGATCATGAGCTTCCCGAGCATCGACCCGTCTATCAGCACGATCCGCTTGCTCAATCCAGAAGCAGTGGTCACTGCGCTGGAGGTAAAAGTGGAGGTCGTGACGAAGAGGCCCTTGTTGGCCTTGAATTGATCAAGCGCCCCAAAGAAATCACGAACAGCTCCTGCCCCGACAGGGTTTCCCTCTCTGTAACGCTTGGCTTGCACATATATCCGATCGAGGCCGAGTGCGTCCTCATCGATGACACCGTCCACACCGCCGTCGCCGGATCTTCCAAGCGCTCGGCCTGCGTCAGTCACCGAGCCGCCATAGCCCATCGCCGTGAGTAGCTTTATGACCACCTTCTCAAAGAATTCGGGCGGGCCGCTGCCGATCTTCGACAGGATGTCCTGAGCCAAATCTGCCTCGATCCGATCCCGAGCTTGCCGCATCTGCTCGTCAGGGGTGAGGTCTGTATGCTGAGCAACATCATCTGCCGAGTCGCTCAGCGGCGATGACTCTCTAAACGCCAGAAAGTCGGGAAACTGCTTAAGGTAGGGAATGTCGATCCGCGGAGGCGGATCGGCGAGAACCTTGCTGCCAAGCGGAGTGATCTCGAAATGGGCGCGCCTCGTCAGCCTGATGAGCCCAGCTTTGCCAAGATAGCTCTTTGCCCAATGTACCCGGTTTGCGAAGGTGGTCTGACGCTTCGATGGGAGGAGTTCAGCGCGCTGATCCGGAGTGAGGGCGAAGCGGTTTGCTAGACGCTCAACCGTTTCTCCAATGCGGATCTCACCGCGCGCCGCTTCCTCTAACACGGGCAGCATCAGGGATTGAAAATCAGGAATGGCGGCAGGCGCTGCCGCGAGCTGATCGCTCACGGTTGTTTTAAACCCGCATCGGCATCAGCACATACAGCGCCGGCGACTTCTCGTCCTGCCGGATCAGCGTGGGGGCACCCGGGTCCGCGAGGTGCATCTCCACCGTGTCGCCGTCGATCTGTCCGAGGATGTCCTTGAGGTAGTTGGCGTTGAAGCCGATCTCCAGCTCTGACGAGGCGTAGCTGGCCGGCACTTCTTCCGCCGCCGTGCCGTTGTCGGGCGAGGTGACGGAGAGCGTCACCTTATCCTGCTCCAGCCCCATCTTCACGGCGCGGGTTTTTTCCGTGGCGATGGTCGCGACGCGGTCCACGCCTTCGTAGAAGCTGCGGGGATCGAGCTTGAGCAGCTTGTCGTTCGCGGTGGGGATGACGCGGCTGTAATCCGGGAAGGTGCCGTCGATCAGCTTGCTGGTCAACACCACCCCGCCTTCTCCGCCGAGCGTGAAGCGGATCTTGCTGGGCGACAGGTCGATCTCGACATTGCCGTCCAGCGCCTCTTCCAGCAGCTTGCGCAGTTCCCCGACTGCCTTCCGCGGGATGATGACGTCCGGCATGCCCTCCGCGCCTTCCGGCCGCGGCAGGGTGAAGCGGGCAAGGCGGTGACCATCCGTCGCGGCGGCGCGAAGCAACGGGCCTTCCGCGCCATCATCCGAGACGTGGAGGAAGATGCCGTTGAGGTAATAGCGCGTCTCTTCCGTCGAGATGGCGAAGCGCGTGCGATCGATCAGTTCGGCCAAAACCTTGGCCGGCAACTCGAAATTGGTCTGCAGGTCGCCTTCCACGATGGTCGGGAAATCGTCGCGCGGCAGGGTCGGCAGCTGGAAGCGGCTGCGCCCGGCCTTCACCGTCATGCGGTTATCGGCCGTCTCCAGGCTTACCTGCGCGCCATCGGGCAGCTTGCGCGCGATGTCGAACAGAAGGTGGGCGGAGACGGTGATCGCACCGGCGCTCTCGACGGAGGCGGCCTGCAGGCTCTCCACCACCTGAAGGTCCAGGTCCGTGGCCATGACCCGCACCGTGCCGCCCGAAGCGGCCTCGATCAGCACGTTCGAGAGAATCGGGATCGTGTTGCGGCGTTCGACCACCGACTGGACGTGAGACAGGCAACGCAGCAGCTTGGCGCGTTCGATCGTGGCTTTCATCGCAACTCAGACCCCCTTGCGCGGCGCCCCAGGAACCCTGCCCGGTGATACTTCGGGGCCGGTACCGCTCACAAGCGCCGGAAACTGTCGTCATACCCTTAGCGGGGCGGCGTGAACCGGCAAGGCACAAGGCGGAAGCGCGCCGATTGCCTTGGGGATAATTACGGCGAAAACGCGCGCTTCCCACCACCTCGCCATCTGATCGTCCCCAGCCGATCCTCCGCCTCACCGCCAAGCTCCGGCCCCAGCGGGGTCAGACCATCCGCCCGCCAATGACGCGGGCGCCATTGCCGAAAATCGAATCGGCGGCAGCGGCGATGTGCCGCATCACAGCATCACCATGCCGCCATTCACATGCAGCGTCTGCCCCGTGATGTAGCCCGCCTCGCGACTGGCCAGGTAAGCGACCGCAGCGCCGATATCCTCGCCCTCGCCCATGCGCCCCATCGGGATCCGCTCCGCCAGCTTCTCCTTCTGCGCGTCAGACAAGGCGTCCGTCATCGGCGTGCGGATGAAGCCGGGGGCGACGCAATTCACCGTGACACCCCGCGCCGCAAGCTCCTGCGCCAGGCTCTTGGTGAGGCCGGTCAGGCCGGCCTTGGCGGCGGCGTAGTTGGTCTGGCCCGGATTGCCGGTAGTGCCCACGATGCTCGTGACGCTGATGATGCGGCCATGGCGCGCCTTCATCATCGGGCGGGAAGCAGCCCGCATCAGGCGGAACGATGCCTCCAGGTTGATGCGGATCACCTCGCTCCATTCCTCATCCTTCATGCGCATGGCGAGATTGTCGCGGGTGATCCCGGCATTGTTGACGAGGATGTCGAGCTTCCCGAACGTGTCCACGGCCGCGGGCACCAGCTCCTCCACCTGCGTCGTGTCGGAAAGGTTGCAGGTGATTTCTACGTGATCGCCGGAATCGTGCCGGAACTCGTCGTTCAACTCGTCACGGAAGGCGCGCAGCTTGGCAGGGTTGGAGCCGGACAGCGCCAGCCGCGCCCCCTGTCTCGCCAAGGCGCGCGCTACGGCCGAGCCGATCCCTCCGCTGGCGCCGGTCACGAGGGCGGTCATTCCGGTCAGGTCGAACATGCTCTTACAGTTCCTTCGCCAAAGCTTCGATATCAGCCATCGTCACAACGCTGATCGCCTTCGCATCAGGCAGCGTCCGCCCGACCATGGGGCCGAGCACCTTGCCGCCGAGTTCAACGAAACGAGCGATCCCAAGCTCGCCCATCGTCAGCACACTCTCGCGCCAGCGTACGCGGCCGGTGACCTGCTGCACCAGCAGGTCCTGTTCCACTGCCGGGTCGCCGATCAGCGAAGCGGTGACGTTGGCGCAGATCGGCAAGCGCATCGGCGCGACAGGCGTCTGTTGCAGCGCTTCCGCCATCGCGTCGGCGGCAGGCGCCATCAGCTCGCAATGGAACGGCGCGGAGACCGGCAGCTTCACGCCGCGCTTGACCCCGTGCTCCTTTGCGAGGGCGATCGCGCGGTCGATGGCTTCGGCGTGGCCGGACAGCACCACCTGGCCCGGATCGTTATCGTTCGCCACCTGGCAGACGGCCGCCCGGCCATTTTCAAGCGGCTCGGCGGCGGCAGCCGCGGCAAGGGCAATCGCCTTTTCCAGATCCGCGCCGAGCAGAGCGCACATCGCCCCCTCGCCCACCGGGACCGCTGCCTGCATGGCCCGGCCGCGCAGCTTCAGCAGCCTGGCCGTGTCTGCCAGCGTGAAGGCGCCCGCCGCGCACAGGGCTGTATATTCGCCCAGCGAGTGACCGGCGACGCACTCGCCCTTGGCGGTGAGCGACACGCCGCCCTCGATCTCCAGCACGCGCAGCACGGCGATCGCATGGGCCATGATCGCGGGCTGAGCGTTTTCCGTCAGGGTCAGCTCCTGCTCGGGCCCTTCGCGCATGATCCGCGACAGGTTCTGGCCGAGGGCGTCGTCCACCTCCTCGAACACCGCGCGCGCCACCTTGCTGGCCTCCGCCAGTTCGGCGCCCATGCCGACCTTCTGGCTGCCCTGGCCGGGGAATATGAATGCAGTCATCACTCTCTCCTCGAAGGCAGGCGCGTTATGGAAGCGGTGTCGTTCCCGCAAGGCCGAAGGGGACGATCCGGTTGTGCGCATCATGCCCGATGTCAGCGCTGCCGAGAAACGGAATGCCCGCCCGCGCGCACCAGTGCCGGGCGATTTCCTCCGCCGTGGCGCCGAAGGGGCGGTCGTTCTCCGGCACCTGGCTCACCCGCCCCAGCCGCAACCCGGCGATGCCGCGCAGATGAGGCATCAGGTGGAAGAACAGCCGGTCCACCGCGTAGAGATATTCGCCGACCTCCTCCACCATCACCACATGGCCGGTGAGGTTCGGCATCAGGTCCGTGCCGACCAGCATCGCCAGCGTCATCAGGTTGAAGGCCACGGCGGGCCGGGCGTCCAGCGAAGGCTCCAACCCCTCGCGTCCACCCGCGATGAAGGACAGCGCGCGGCGCACGGCACCCTCGCCGTTCTCGCGGCGGATATCCACAGCCATGGGGCCATGCACCGGCCGCCCAACCCCCGCACGGTAAAGCGCGGCGAGCAGATAGCCCCCGTCCGAATAGCCGAGGAACAGCTTATCCCGCGCCGCCGGCCCCAATCGCGCAACCGCATCTGCCGCAATGCGATTGGTGCCGTAGCCCCCCTTCGCCAGCCACACGGCATCCACGCTCGGATCGTTCGCACAGTCGAGCAGGGCCGCAAGGCGCACCTCATCGCTGCCGGCGAAATGCCCTTCCTCCACAAAGCACTGCTCGTGAAAGGCAAGGTCCAGCCCGGGAAACTCCCGCTCCGCCAGCGCGGCAACATCGCGCGCGCAGTCGCGGGTGATCGGCGTTCCGGGCGCGCAGATCGCAATGCGCGTCATGAGCGCGTCTTCGGCAGGGTCATGGGGATTTCCTAACTTGAGGAATTGCAAAGTCGAGGGGGCGCCCATAGCTGCGCCCCTTATGAGCGCTGCCATCGAAGACCTCACCTCCCGTCCGTGGTTCTTCTGCGGCATCGGCGGGTCCGGCATGTTGCCGCTGGCGACCATCCTCAAGGGCCTAGGCGCACAGGTCGGCGGGTCAGACCGCAGCTTCGACCAGGGGCGCTCGCCCGAGAAGGCGGCATGGCTGGCGAAGCTGGGCTTCGAGCTGCACCCGCAGGACGGAAGCGGCGTCGTCAGCCCCCAGCAGGTCCTCGTCGCCTCGGCGGCGATCGAGGACAGTGTGCCCGAAGTCGCTCGCGCCCGCGAACTCGGTTGCGACAGGATGAGCCGCGCACAGCTTCTTGCCGCCCTGTTCAACGCAGCAGGCCAGGGGATCGCAATCGGTGGCACCAGCGGCAAATCCACCGTCACCGCCATGCTCGGCTGGATCCTCTACGAGACGGGGCGGGATCCCACGATCGTCAACGGCGCCGTGATGAAGAACTTCACCGCGCCCGACCTTCCCTTCGCCAGCGCGCGCATCGGTTTGGGCAGCAGCTTCGTCGCCGAGGTGGACGAGAGCGATGGCTCCATCGCGCTCTATCGGCCGGACGTGGCGGTGCTGACCAATGTCAGCCTCGACCACAAGAGCATCGAGGAATTGCGCGTCCTCTTCGGCAACTTCGCCCGCGCGGCCCGGGTTGCCGTGCTGAATCTGGACGACGAGGAAGTGCGAGCGCTCTCCGAGCGGGTGGAGAATGCCTGCACCTTCGCCGTCGATTATCCGGAGGCGACGCTCGGTATCGAGCCCGGCACGATCGTCGAGTGCCCGACCGAGATCGGTGCGCTGCTCGTGGACCGGCGGGAGGACGTCGCCCACGCGCTGCAACTGAACATGCCGGGCCGCCACAACCTGGCCAATGCGCTCGCAGCCGTTGCGGGGGCCTCTGCGGCTGGCGTGCCGGTGCACGATTCCATGATTGCGCTGCGCAGTTTTGGCGGGATTGCCCGCCGCTTCGATATCGTCGGAACCAGCGCTTCCGGCGTCACGGTGATCGACGATTTCGGCCACAATCCTGAGAAGTGCCGCGCCACGCTGCAAACGCTGAAGCGGCATCCGGGCCGCGTGATCGCCTTCTTCCAGCCCCATGGTTATGGGCCTCTCCGGCAAATGGGGCACGAACTGGCGCACACCTTCGCCCGGGAACTGGGGCCCGATGACGTCGTGATCCTGTGCGACCCTGTCTATTTCGGCGGCACCGTGGACCGGAGCGAAGGCAGCGAGCGGATCGTACGTCTGATCAACGACTTCGCCCGCGCTGACGGCCCGCGGGCGGAGTATGTGCCGGAGCGCGCGGACTGCGGACGACGCATGGTTGAACTCGCCCGCCCCGGGGACCGCCTCGTGGTGATGGGCGCTCGCGACGACACTCTGACCACGTTCGCCAAGGACGTTCTGGCTCAGCTCGGCTAACGGAAGGATCGGCCTATGGGCGGTGCCGAATGGGTGATGGTTGGGGCAGGACTGGCGCTTCTGATGGTCAGCGGGGCCTGGCATCTCGGCGGTATCCTGCTCATCAAGCGCCTGAAGCCGGACAGCAAGAGCCACCCGCACCTGGCCGTCCTGATCACCTTCTGGGGCCTGGTGCTGCTGCATTTCACCGAGATCGCGCTTGCCGCTATCGGCTACGCTCTGGCGCTGTCAGTTCCCGGAGCGGGCACCATCAGCGAGGGCTACGGAGACAGCGCCGGCGGCCTGCTTTATTTCTCCGGCATCACCTTCACGACACTCGGCCTCACTCAGCAGACCACTGCCGGGCCGATCCGGCTGCTGGCAATGCTGCAGGCGCTCGGCGGTTTCATGCTGATCACCTGGTCGGCCACCTTCGTCTACTCAATTTGGGACGAGCGCTTTCGCCAGACGGACGAGAGGGAAGCGGACTGAGCGCTAGTTGGCACGATAAAAGCGAATCCTGACCGCCGGGCCCGCGGAGGGCGGCGCCATTTCCAGCGTGCCGATGAAAGCGCCCTTCCCCAACCAATCATACCGGCCGACCGGCGGCTCGAAGACAGGATGCGTTCGCACCGGGCGCGGCTCCTCCCCCTCCCCCGGCCCGCAGATCAGCCCCTTGTTCAACACGTTGATGATCGCGCCGTCGTCCGTGCGAAGGAAGTAGTCTGCCTCGATCTCGGTACAGCCGTCCGGGCGATCGAGCTGCCAGTCCCACCCGCCGGGCAGGATCTCGCCACGAATGTCCGGGCCTTCCACCGTACCACCGGTGATCGGGATGAAGCGACGGGTGCCGCGAGCCGTCTCGCCCACCGTCACTGCCGGGCCGAGCTTGACGACTTCCTCAAAGGCAAACTCCAGCGACGGCTCCTGATCTTGCTGGGCCGCGGCCGATGTTGCAACACAAACCAGCAATGCGCCCATGGCGGTGATTTTCATGCATCCCTCCCCTGATGACGCGACCCTACCCGGACTTGCATTGCCGCGCAATTTCGCTATGTGGCCGCCTTCCGCGTAAGGCCAAAGCGCAGCGGAACCCTGCAAGAAAGCCGGAGGGGCCCCTGCGAATCCGCGCGGGATGCGCCAGCGATCGGCATGAAGTGAAAGGAAGCGCAAGCATGGCTCTTTACGAGCACGTGTTTCTCGCGCGTCAGGATTTGAGCCAGGCTCAGGTCGACGCGCTTGCCGCCGCCGCCACGGAAATCGTGGAGGCGAATGAAGGCAAGGTTACCAAGACCGAGACCTGGGGCCTCAAGAGCCTCGCCTACAAGATTGATCGCAACCGCAAGGCGCATTTCATCCTGCTCAACATCGAGGGCCCCGGCTCCGTTGTGGCCGAGCTGGAGCGTCAGCAGCGCATCAACGAAGACGTGATCCGCTGGCTGACCATCGCCGTCGAAGAGCACGAGGAAGGCCCGTCTGCGCAGATGCGCAAGAATGAGCGTGATCGTAAGCGCCGCGGCGAACGTGAGGAGCGCAACTGATGGCCCGTCCGTTTTTCCGCCGCCGCAAGTCCTGCCCGTTCTCGGCCAAGGACGCGCCCGCGATCGACTACAAGGACGTGCGCCTGCTGCAGGGCTTCATGTCCGAGCGTGGCAAGATCGTTCCGAGCCGCATCACCGCCGTCTCCGCCAAGAAGCAGCGTGAGCTGGCTCAGGCGATCAAGCGCGCGCGCCATCTGGGCCTGCTGCCCTACGTCGTGAAGTAAGGAGCCGGCACAATGGATATCATCCTGCTCGAACGTATCGAGAAGCTCGGGTCGATCGGCGACGTCGTCAGCGTCCGCGACGGCTATGCCCGCAACTTTCTTCTCCCGCAGAAGAAGGCCCTTCGCGCCAACGAGGCCAACAAGCGCGTGTTCGAAGCGAACCGCGAGCGGCTCGAAAGCGAGAATGCGGAGCGTCGCACCGAGGCCGAGAAGGCTGGCGAGAAGGTCGCCGGCGCCGAGGTCGTGCTGATCCGCGCTGCGTCCAACTCCGGCCAGCTCTACGGCTCCGTCAACGTGCGTGACGTCGCCTCTGCTCTGGCCGAGAAGGGCCATCAGGTCGACAAGCGCCAAGTTGTCATGGGCAGCCCGATCAAGACGATCGGCGTGTTCGACGTGACAATCGCCCTGCACCCGGAAGTCCGCGTGACCGTAAAGGTCAACGTTGCCCGTTCCGAGGACGAGGCTGAGCTTCAGAGCCAGGGCGTCGACGTCATGGCGCAGATGGCCGATGAAGATCGTGACGTTGGTGGCTTCACCGAGGCGTTCGATCCCAACCGCGAACTTGGCGAGCTTCCGCCGGAACTCACCGAGGGTGACGAGGCTTAAGTTCAAGGAGAGCGCAGCCAAGGGCGGTGCTCTCTGCCAACGAACAAGTGGGCGCGGGAATCGGTCAGCGATTCCCGCGCCCTTTTGTTTTCCCGCTCCGCCTCGACCGGGAGAGGTATTTCCAATTTATTCTTGTTCTTAAAGGAACCGGCCCAACGGCTTGAACGTCCCTTGCGGAGACAGCAGGAGATTAGCCGATGTCCTTTCTCGACAAGATTGCCGCCACTCTCGCGCCGCCAGAATCTGATGAAGATCGCGCCGAGGCGCACCGCGAAGCCAAGACGCTGGCACCCAACAATCCCTGGCTCGCCCGCGCGTTGTCTCATCACGAGCAGATCGAAGCAGCCTTTGCCACTGCCCTGAACTCATCCCTGGAGTCCGAAGCGCAGAAAGCGGTGAAGGATCTCTCCGTGCTGCTGATCGCCCATTCGATTGCCGAAGAGGTCGCGCTTTATCCGGTGCTGGTGATGGAGGGCCACAAGGCGCACGCGACCGAAGCCTACGAAGAGCAGCAGATGGCGAAGGTGCAGATGGCCGAGCTTGAGAGGCTCACGCCCTTGAGCCAGGAATGGCGCGATAAGCTCGAGCATATTCGCGGCGCGGTGCTTCACCACATCTACCGAGAAGAAAGCACCTGGTTTCCGGAGATCGTGCGGGAGGCGGACCCGGCTAGCCTGGCAATGCTCGACAGCCGCTTTTCCGAAGAATTCGAACGCTCGATGGGCCGCACGACCGTCTGATCGGGAGCCTCGGGGATGCAGGAGGGCGCGGCCGCAGAGGCTGCGCCCTTCCTTTATCGGGTAACCGCCAGCCCGTCCCCGCCTGTGCCGGCAGAAAAGCGGCGCACCACCTCTCCTGAAGCGAAGTCCATCTCCGCTACCGTGTTGGCGAACGTCTCCGCCACGTAGACCCGGCGGCCATCGAGCGAGAATGCGATCGTCACCTGCCCTGCATCCGCCGAACCGGAGACCGGGATGGTCCGGACAAGCCGGCCGCCTTCTGCTTCGAACACGCTGATCGATCCATCGCCCAGGTTCGACGTCACCACGTGCTTTCCATCAGGGCTGACAGCTACTCGTATGGGCGTGCCGCCGGTCGCGAACTGCGCCTTCACCTCCAGCGTTTCGGGATCCAGCTGATACAGCCGGTCAGCCGCATTGGCGCCAACCCATAGCGAGCTCTCGTCCGGGGCGAGGGCAAGTGCCTCCGTCTCTCCACCGATCCGGCGGCGATGTGTCACCGCGCCGCGAGCGAGGTCAACGCGCACCACTTCTCCGCTGCGAATGGCTGTGCCCCAGGCAATGCCGCCGTCCGCAGAGACTGCCACAAGGTGAGGTCCGCCCTCTACCGCCGGGATTTCCGTCACCCGAGGAGCGGGGGCAAGCGGTTGCTCCACCATGAAGACAGATCCGCGCCCTTCTGCGCTGGCGATCAGCCGTCCGTCGGAATGCCAGACCAGCCCGTGCGGCCGGGCACCCTCGCCGAGCTCAATCAGCTTGACCCGCGACAGGTCTGAGGTGCGGAAAATCTCCACACCGTTGCCGCCGTAGCAGCCGAGCGCGACGTGCGTCTGATCGGGCGAGAGTGCGAGCTCGTGCGGATTGGCACAGCTAGACACGCGCACAGTTTCGCGCCCGGTGTCGAGCGCTATGCGCGACAGGCTGTTCTCCTGCTTGTTCGCGACGAACAGCACTCCGCCGTCAGATGCGATGCCGGCACCGTCGACGGTGCCGGCAGCCGCTGCGCATGAGGCGGTGAGCGTCAGACTCGCAAGAAGGGCGATCCACCGGGCCACGCTCGCATTGTGCCCAATTGCTGGCGCCGCACCAGCAGGTGCGGCGCTCGCAGCCGGCTCAGATCTCACCTTCTCCTCAACGAAGAGAGGCCGGGATCCGCCCAGGCCAGGCTCCTACCAGCCGCTGGGCTTGCCCGCGTTCTGCTCATCCAGCCAACGCTTCAACGGCGCGAAGTACTCGACCAGCGGTTCCGCGCTGATTTCGCGAGTGCCGGTGAACGCTTCGAGCGCATCTGGCCAGGGCTTGCTTGCACCCATCTCCAGCATGGCGTTCAGCTTTTCGCCAACCTCCTTGTTGCCGTAGAAGCTGCAGCGGTGCAGCGGCCCTTCCCAGCCCGCCTGGTCGCAGGCGGCCTTGTAGAACTGGAACTGCAGGATGTGCGCCAGGAAATACCGCATGTAGGGCGTGTTGCCGGGGATGTGATACTTCGCGCCGGGGTCGAAGGCATCTGCCGGACGTTCGACCGGCGGGGTCACGCCCTGATAGTCGCGCTTCAGGTCCACCCACGCCTGGTTGTAGCTCTCCGGCGTGATGGAGCCGTCGAACACACCCCAGCGCCACTTGTCGACCAGCAGGCCGAAGGGAAGAAACGCCACCTTGTCCAGCGCCTGCCGCAGCAGCAGGCCGATGTCCTTGTCGGCCGAGGGCACCTGAGCCCGATCGAGCAGGCCGATCTGCACGAGGTATTCGGGAGTGATCGACAGTGCGACCATGTCGCCGATCGCCTCGTGGAAGCCATCGTTCGCGCCGCTGAGGTGCAGGTAGTCCTGCTGGTTATAGGCGCGCTGGTAGTAATTGTGGCCGAGCTCGTGATGGATGGTGATGAAGTCTTCCGAGTTCTTCTTGATGCACATCTTGATGCGCAAATCGTCCTTGTTGTCGATGTCCCACGCGCTGGCATGGCACACCACCTCGCGGTCCGCCGGCTTCAGGAACAGCGACCGGGTCCAGAATGTCTCCGGAAGAGCATCAAAGCCGAGGGAGGAGAAGAATCCCTCGCCCGCGCGGACCATGTCCAGCTCGCTCATTCCCTTCGCGGCAATCAGCTCCGTCAGGTCATAGCCGACATCGCCGGCCCCTTCCGGCGCGACGAGCGGGTAGATGTTGCCCCATTGCTGCGCCCACATGTTGCCCAGCAGGTCCGCCCGGATGGGGCCGGTGGCGGGCTGCACCTCGGCCCCGTATTTCTCGCTGAGCTTGCCGCGGACATAGGTGTGCAGGGCAAGGTAGAGCGGCTTCACTTCCTGCCATAGCCGCTCCGTCATGGCGGCGAACTCGTCCGGGTCCATGTCGTAGTTGGAGCGCCACTGCGCGCCTGCGTCGGCAAAGCCCAACTCCTGTGAGCCGGCGTTGGCGATCGTCACCATGCGGGCATATTCGTCTTTCATCGGCGCGCCGACATTGTCGTGCCAGCTGGCCCACATCTCCGCGAACTCGGCGGGCGTATGCGAGAGGTTACCCATCTCCGCCTCGATGTCGCTGCCACTGATGTCCTGGCCGTTCAGAAGGCCGCGCCCCTTGCCGTAGTCGGACTGCAGCTTGGTGGCGATGGTGGACAGCTCGGCCGCGGCGCCGGGTGTCGTCGGCGCAGGCAGCACGATGCCGGTACGCAGCATGACGAGCTTGCGCGCGACCTCCGCGTCAAGGCCCGGCACCTCCGCATAGCGCGCCGCCTCAAGGGCGTAGCGCACCGCCTTCTCCGTCCCGATCGCGCCGCTTTCAGCCGCCAGCGCGTCAGTGTCGTCGGTGATGTAGGTGGCGTTGACCCAGGCGATACGGCTCGCCTCAACCGAATAGTCGAACAGGTCCGCCTCTGCTGCAGCAACGAAGTCCGCAGCACCCTGCGCGGTCAGGGGAAAGGCGGGAGCGGCCGCTTCGGCAGCCGGCTGCTGCTGCGCCATGGCAGGCGAGGCAAGGCTGCCAGCAAGGGCGATCAGGGCGACGGAGGCAAGGCGCTTCATGCGATCTACAGGTCCCTACAGGAGAACATCAGTTTCGCCTGATACCAGTCTCAACCTGCAGCGCCAGTGAACTTTAGGCAAGAAACTCCACGATTTGCCTGCCCAGCGCCGGTTGCGTGACCGAGCTCATGTGCGTGCCGGGAATTTCTGCCAAGCGGCCATTCGGCAGAGCGTCGACCAGCTTCTGTGGAGAGCCATTGTCATGGTCCTCCGTACCGCACAGCACCAGCGTCGGCACGGCGATGCGCGCCAAGTCCTCAGCCTCGATGTCACCCACCGCGCCGAGCAGCAGCCGTGCGGCCTGGCGATCCACTTTCATCGTCTTCATGAATTGCACGGCGAGCCGGGCTGGATCCCCTCGCTGGACGCTATCAAACCGCTGGATCGCGTCGATGAAGAAATGGGCGCGCCGGTCCCACCCGGTGAGCCCCTCCAGTCCCATGCCGGATAGGACCAGCCGCCGCGGACGCAGCCCGGCGATCACAGCAGCCGCCGCCGTGCGCGCTCCGAGGGAGAAGCCGACGAGGTCGAAATCGGTGAGGCCGAGGGCCTCCACCAGGGCTTCCACATCGCGCAGCAGCAGGTTCTGTGGATAGCACGCAGGGTCGTGCGGCGCCTCACTCTGCCCATGCGCGCGCAGGTCCGGCATGATCGCTTCAAACCCCGCGTCAGCCAGAAGCTGGGCGTGGCCGAACTTGATCCAGTTGGTCTGCGCGTTCGAGAACAGGCCGTGCAGCAGTACGACAGGACGCCCCTCGCCGAGTCGGTGAACGGCCAATCGCGTGCCATCGAAGCTTGCGACGTGAGTCATCGTCGGGGAACTCACTCCGGCACCTCCAGCCCCGCCGCATGCCACCGTCTCACCACGCTTTCGTTCTGTTCGCTGCGCATAGCGGGAAGCCCTTCAAGGTTCAGCCACGCGGCCAGCATGCTTTCGCTGGCGTAGTTCATGGTCGGCCGGAAGGAGAGCGGATCATCGAAACTGCCGATGGTGAGGTCCAGGTTCTCGCCATTGAGGAACGCAAACCCGAGCGGCGTTCCGCACAACGAGCAGAACGCCCTGTGGGCGACGGCGGAGGACTGATACCAGTCCGGCTCCCGCTCCCAAGCCATGTCCCGCAAGGGCACGTTGATGTAGGCCGTCCAAGCGCCGCCCGTGGCCTTTCGGCACATCTTGCAATGGCAGGCAATGGCTTGCGCTGGATCCACTGTGGCGCGGTAGCGCACCCGCCCGCATTGGCACCCGCCGGTCATGGTCTGCATAGGCTTGCCCTTCCCGTTCCGCTCACTTTGGTGAAACGGCGCGCCTCCGCAAGCTTTCCCGACTCCGGGTGCGCTCAACGGAAGAAGCAGTTGGCACCTGCAAAGAGCACCTCGACGACCGCATCATCGCCGCTGCCGCGCAGCACCCCTCCGATGCGGCCGCCGCCGGGGGTGGCGTATTCGAACTCGCCGGGAAGCGTGCTGTCTTCGATCAGGCGGACGCCGCGCTGCCGGTCAAGCTGCGCGCGAGTGATGCCGGGCACGATGCCCTCCTCCGTCAGCGCCATGGCTCCTCGCTCAGCCAACCAGCCGGAAAGCTGTCCGCCCTGATAATTGAGCTGGATCGGGCCGTAAGCGGTAAATTCCATCGGGCCCGCGCCGCATTCAGGATTGCTGGTGCGGCGGCCGGCCCCATCGCCATAGATTTCGGCCGCCATCGCCTCAACCTCGGCGCGCGGAGAGCCGAAGGGATACCGCCGGTATTCCGCTTCGCCCCGTCGGAAGACGACGCCCTGCGCATCGAGAATCAGCGCCCATTCACCGCTTCTGGCGGAGTCGTTCCCCTCCTCCGCCGCATGGCAACCCGCGAGCAGGAGCGCGGCAAGCGCCGCCACGCCCCGCACCGGCCTCAGCCCTTCTTGAGGTGTCGACGGCCGAGCAGTTCCGCGATCTGAACCGCGTTCAGCGCCGCGCCTTTGCGAAGATTATCGGAGACGCACCACAAAGTGAGGCCGGAATCGACCGTGGGATCTTCGCGCACACGGCTGACATAGGTGGCGCTGTCGCCCGCCGCCTCGACGGGAGTGACGTATCCGCCATCTTCCCGCTTATCGACGAGCATGACGCCCGGCGCCTCTCTCAGGATGTCCTGCGCTTCCTTCGCGCTGATTTCGCGCTCGAATTCGATACTCACCGCTTCCGAGTGCCCGACAAAGACCGGCACGCGAACGCAGGTGGCGCTCAGCTTGATCTTGGGATCGAGAATCTTCTTTGTCTCGACCACCATCTTCCACTCTTCCTTGGTGGAGCCGTCATCCATGAACACGTCGATGTGCGGGATGACGTTGAAGGCGATCTGCTTGGTGAACTTGCGCGTTTCGACCTGGTCGCCGACGAAGATGGCGCGGCTCTGCTCGAACAGCTCGTCCATACCCGCCTTGCCAGCGCCGGAGACGGACTGATAGGTGCTGACCACCACACGCTTGATCCCGGCCGCATCGTGCAGGGGCTTCAGCGCCACCACGAGCTGCGCGGTGGAGCAGTTGGGGTTGGCGATGATGTTGCGGGCCTTGTAGCCGTCGATCGCATCCGGGTTCACCTCGGGCACGATCAGCGGCACATCCGGGTCCATGCGGTAGAGCGAGCTGTTGTCGATCACCACGCAACCGGCGGCGGCTGCCTTGGGGGCGTATTCCTTGGTAGGGCCGGAGCCGGCGGCGAACAGGGCGATGTCCCAGCCGGTGAAGTCGAAATGCTCCAGGTTCTTGCACTTGAGCATCTTGCCGGTGTCGCCCAGCTCGATCTCCATGCCGGTGGAACGAGAGCTGGCAACTGCCGCCACCTCGTCCATCGGGAACTCGCGCTCCGCCAGGATCGCAAGCATCTCGCGCCCGACATTGCCGGTCGCCCCGACGACTGCCACCCGGTAACCCATCTCAAATCACTCCACGCCTGAAAGTTGAACGCGGCGGGATAGCGGATCGGACGCGCGGCGCAACACATTGGCCGCTTTGGCGCGCGATAGGTGGGCTACTCGTTGGGGCCCACGCCGTTCCGCTTCAGGAAATCGAAGATCGTGTTCCACAGGTGAACGCTGATCTTCGGGCCCGCCACTCGATGTGTGTGGCCGGGATACAGCATCATCTCGAACGGCACCGGCGCGTTCTGCATCGCCGCGATCAGCTCGGAGGAGTTCTCGAATACGACATTGTCGTCCGCCATCCCGTGGATCAGGAGCAGAGGGTCCTTGATGTCGAGCGCGCCGTCGATCGCCGTGGACTGCGCGTAGGCGGCGGCGTCGGCCTGCGGGGTGCCCATGAATCGCTCGGTATAGTGGGTGTCGTAGAGCTCCCACCGCGTAACCGGTGCGCCGGAAATGCCGGCTGCATACAGGCCCGGATCCGCGGCGAGCTGCTTCAGCGTCATGTACCCGCCATAGGACCAGCCATAGATCGCGATCTTGTCCGGATCGACATAGTCGAGCGTCTTGAGGAACTCGGCGCCCAGCCGCTGGTCCTCCACCTCAACCGTGCCCATTGCGCGGTAGATCGGCTTCTCGAATGCAACGCCGCGATTGGGGCTGCCGCGATTGTCGATCTCGAAGAAGATGTAGCCTGCATCGACGATCGCCTGCACCAGCGCACCGTTCCAGCCCTTTGACACGGTTTGGGAGCCAGGGCCGCCATAGTGCTGAAAGAACACGGGATAACGCTTCCCCGGCTCCATCTCCGGCGTGATCATCATGTAGTGGAGCGGCTGTCCGTCCACCCCCGGAATGGTGTCGTAGGTCGCGGAGCGATGGCCCGGCAGGAAGGGCGCGTAGGGGTGGCTGGCGTCCAGCCGGTTCTCCTCCACCCATGCTAGCCGCTCGCCCGCTGCGTCGGCGAGATAGACCTGCGGCGGCTGCGTGTCGCTGGAGCGGCTGACGACCAGCGTCTTGCCGGCGGAGTCCATCTGGGCGCGATTGTCGAACGCCGGGTCGCTCAGACGAGTGGTTTGCATCGGGGTTGCAAGTGGGGCGGAATAGACTTGCTGCGCGAGCACATCGTCCTTGGTCGCGGTGTAGAAAACACGCCCCTCGGCCTGATCCACGCCCACCAGCTTGGTGACCACCCACTCTCCGCCGTCTGGCCCGACTCCGGTTAGTTGCGTCCATGAACCATTTGCAAAATGGTACAAATGGCCGAAGCCGCTGCGCTCCGACCACCAGATCAGGCTACCGTCCCTGAGGAAGCGGTAATCGCTCGAAAGGTTGATCCAATGGCCTTCCGCCGCCTGCTCTGTGAACAGCACCTGCGCTGCTCCGGTGGCGGGATCGACCTTGAGCATGTCGAGCTTCGTCTGGCCGCGGTCCTGCCGCTGGACGTAGAGCGCGCTGCCATCGGGCGCCCAATCGACGCGGGCGATGTAGATGTCGCGCTCCGGCCCGAGATCCACCTCCACCTGATTGCGTCCATCGGGATCGATCACGAACAGCCGCACATCGGCGTTGGGCGTACCTGCCGCCGGGTAACGCTGCTCGAACACGCGGGTGCCCGTCGCGCCAATCGCCGCGCGGGTGACGACGCCGACGGGGCTCTCATCCACCCGCGCGACAGCGATGCGGCGATCTCCGGGGCTCCACCAATAGCCGGTGTGGCGGTCCATTTCCTCCTGCGCGACGAACTCCGCCTCACCCCAGGTGACGAGCTCGCTCGCCTCCTCCGGCGTGACGGGGCGCGGCTCCTGACCGAGCCGACCGGTCCACAGCCGCCGGTCGCGCACGAAGGAGACGTGGGCGCCGGTGGGGCTGAGCGTCGGGTTGAGCTCGCTCGCCTCGGTATCCGTCAGGCGCTGGGTGCTGCCGTCGAGGCGGGCGAGATAGAGGTCGCCGTCCAGCGGCACCAGCAGCGCCTGGCTGTCCGCCGACCAATCATAGGTGACGATGCCGCTGAGGTTGCCGATCCGCAGCCGTTCCCGCTGCATCTTCTCGGCCTCCGACAATTCGCGTCCGCTGCCGAGCGCCTCGCTATCCACCAGCATCCGCCATTCGCCGGTGCGCCGGTCATAGCCCCACAAATCGTAGCGATCGCGGTCATTCTCGCGGTTGCGCAATACGGTGAGCCAGTTTCCGTCCGGCGAGAGCTTCAGCGCGCGGGGCGAAGGGCCATCGAGGCCGGGGCTGCCGAAGACCCGTTCCAGTGTCAGCTCGGCTGCCTGCACGTCCTGCTCCCTCTGCTCCTGCGCCATGACCGGCAGCGGCGCGATAGCGGCTGCCGTGGCCAGAGCAAGCGGGACTGCAAGAAGCAGGGCGGAAAGACGGGCAGATCGCATGAGGGCTCCGAAACGACAAAGGGCGCCCCGGCCTGTGCCGGAGCGCCCCTGACTGTTACGCATGAAACCGCCTGAACGGAAGCGTAGCTTACTTCGCCACGTTCTCGCGACGCTCCGCAATACGGGCGCGCTTACCGGTGCGGCCGCGCAGGTAGTACAGCTTCGCACGACGCACGACGCCGCGGCGGACCACCTCGATGCTCTCGACGTTCGGCGAATAGAGCGGGAAGACGCGCTCTACGCCCTCGCCGAAGCTCATTTTGCGAACCGTGAAATTGCTGTTGATGCCGCGGTTGGAGCGGGCGATGCAGACGCCTTCGTAGTTCTGCACGCGGGTGCGCTCACCCTCGACCACGCGCACACCAACGCGCACCGTGTCGCCGGGGCGGAATTCGGGGATGCTCTTCGTTTCGTTGAAAGCCGCAATCGCTTCGGCTTCAAGCTGCTGGATCAGACCCATGGTCTAACGTCCCTTATCATCGTGCCGCGCGCCAGAGGCAGACTGGCCCCGAGCGCCCCTGTGGCGCTCCCAAAGGTCCGGCCTGCGTAACCGTGTATCATCCTCCGCGCGCAGTTTCCTCCACGCGGCGATTTTCGCATGATCCCCCGATCGCAGCACTTCAGGGATCGTGCGCCCTTCCCATTCGACAGGTCGGGTAAATTGAGGGTACTCCAGCAACCCTTCCTCGAAGGATTCCTCGGCCCCGCTCAAGGCCGCGCCCATTACGCCGGGGAGCAGCCGAATGCAAGCATCGAGAATGGCAAGCGCGGCAGGCTCTCCGCCCGACAGCACGATGTCCGCGAGCGACACCTGCTCGATGGGTCGCGCCTCGAAAATCCGCTCGTCGAAGCCCTCGAACCGGCCACACAGAAGCGTCACGCCCGGGCCGGCGGCGAGGTCGCGGATTCGCTCCTGCGTGATCGGCTTGCCGCGCGGGGTCATTGCCAGCACCGGGCACTCCGGCTGGCGGGCGAGCGCGTGGTCGACCGCCGCGGCGATGATGTCCGGCTTCAGCACCATCCCCGCCCCTCCACCCGCTGGCGTGTCGTCCACCGTGCGGTGCTTGTCGGTCGCGAAGTCGCGGATATGCACGGCTTCAAGGGACCAGTCCCCACGCTCCAGCGCACGCCCGGCTAGCGAGATACCGAGCGGGCCGGGAAACATCTCCGGGTAAAGCGTCAGGATGGTCGCGGCGAAGGTCATGGGCCGACCCATTCGCCCTTGCCGATCACATTGGCAATATGGCCAAGCTCAAGCCGTTCATACGGGCTCGGGTAGCTAAAGCGGCGGCGAACTGGCCACGTCACGAGTTGCCAAACAAGCATGAGCGGCCAGAGGGGTGAGAGACTGCCGGGATGCAGACGGTCGCGAGGCATGCCTGTCGAGGCCGCAACGATGTCGAGCACCTGGGACAACGTCTCACCTTTATCCATGCCCCGCGAGTCACCAAGCTGAACTCCGCGCACCAGCGGGCACTCTATTGTCAGGCTGGCGTTGCACGATCCATGGACGACTGCATCATCGTCGGCGCGGGGCCGGCAGGGCTCACCGCCGCGATCTATCTCGCGCGCTTTCACCTCTCGATCAGGCTGTTCGACAGCGGCACGAGCCGGGCGGGCTGGATTCCTCGCACGCGCAACCATGCCGGGTATCCCGAAGGGATTTCCGGGCAGGAACTGCTCGCCCGCATGAAGGAGCAGGCAGCGAAATATGGCGCGGTGATCGAGCACAGCCTCGTCACCAGCATGGGCGGAGAGGATGGCGACTTCTGGGTGGGCACCGATGACGGCACCTACACCGCGCGCACCGTGCTGCTGGCGACGGGTGTGGTCAACAATCACCCGGAGGGGCTGGAGGCCGCCCTGCATGACGAGGCGCTGGCGCGAGGGCTGCTGCGCTATTGCCCGATCTGCGACGGGTACGAGGTGACGGACAAACGCGTGGCGGTGATCGGCACGGCCAAGCACGGCACGGCGGAGGCGCTGTTCCTGCGCGGCTACACCGCCGACCTCACGCTGATCTCCCCGCACGCTGACCACGATCTCGACGAGGAGTGCAGTGCCAAGCTGGACGAGGCTGGGATCCTCCGCGTCGCCGGGCCGTGCGGCGGATATGCGATCGAGGGGGAGCGGATCGCCTTCGACACGGCCGGCGGGCGCATGGCGTTCGACAGCCTCTATCCGGCGCTGGGCTCCCACATCCGATCCGAACTGGCGGAGCAGGCAGGCGCAAAGCTGGCGGAGACGGGCTGCGTGGTGGTGGACGATCACCAGCGCACCAGTGTGCCGGGCCTGTTTGCCGCGGGCGACGTGGTGCTGGGGCTGGACCAGATCAGCCACGCGATGGGTGAAGGCGGTGTCGCGGCGACGACGATCCGCAACCATCTGGCGGAAACGCGGCCGATCAGGCGCTAGGTTCGGTTCCGATCGTCTGCGGCAAAGGCTCCTCGCCCGTTGCATCGCCTCCCCGCTTGCTCCGGTCGAGCCGCGCGGTTGCAAACCAGGCCGGCGGAAGCCCGATGACCGCCAGCAGCATCAGCGTCACGATGACGAGTGCGAGCAGGCCGAGCGCAAAGTCCCCCCGATCCGAAAGCTCCGCCCCGAAGAAGAAGCCGGCAAAAGCAAGAGACATCGGGGCGAGAACCGCCACGGCGGCGGCGGTCAGGGCGCGGCGGGCTGGCGACCAACGAGGCGCGATCAGGTGCAGCCCGAGTGCCAAGCCCGCCGAAACGGCAGCCAGCACCAGCAACCCACCCGCGATGTAGATCCAGTCCATGAGCGGCCTCTTTCGACGGGAACCCCGCCTTATCGCAGGTGTCGTGCCTTGGCAACACACCTTGCGGTGGCTCGACTGTCACTCCACGAAAGCGGCACTGACGAGGACGCGCTGGTCGTTCCATTCCGGAACCGCCGCCTCGGTCATCGGGACGAGGAAGCGCTTGCCGCCGGGTCGCTCGATCTCCAGCAGGTCGCCGGCGCCGTAATTCTCGACTGACACGACCTGGCCCAGAGCTTGGCCTTCATCCGAGATGGCGGGCAGGCCGATCAGGTCCGCGTGGTAATATTCGCCCTCCTCCAGCGGAGGCAGGGCCGAGCGGGGGACGGTCAGCAGCGTGCCGCGCAGCTTTTCGGCCGCGGTGCGGTCCGCGACTTCGGTGAAGCGGGCGATGGCCCCGCCCTTCCCGTCATCCCGCAGCTTGCCCAGCGTAAGGGCCCCACCATTGAAGGCCTTGTGCGCCTTCAGGGACGTGAGCCCTTCGCCGAACAGCTTCAGGCGGACTTCGCCCGTCACACCATGCGCGCCAGTGATGACGGCGAGCGTGACGGGCTTGTCC
The DNA here is from genome assembly GCA_966251025.1 of uncultured Erythrobacteraceae bacterium. Classification (GTDB taxonomy): domain Bacteria; phylum Pseudomonadota; class Alphaproteobacteria; order Sphingomonadales; family Sphingomonadaceae; genus Croceibacterium. Next base: position 261,379 of record CBINJM010000002.1, read on the forward strand.
TGCATTGTCAGCTCAGCCCTCGGCCGGCTCGTCCGTGCTCGCGCCGACAGCGGCATCGTCGCCGGTGGCGGGCTCGCCAGCGCTGCCTTCGGCAGGCTCCTGCGAGCTGGTCGGCTCCTCAGCCGGAGCAGCTGCAGCGGCCTTGGCAGCTTCCTCAGCCTCGGCAGCCTTGGCGGCACGCTCCTCGGCGCGCTCTTTGGCCTTCTCCCCCGGCTCGGCCTTCTTGGGGTTGTTGCGCGCGGCGCGCTCCTTGATGCCGGCGGCGTCGAGGAAGCGGGCGACGCGGTCGGTCGGCTGCGCGCCGACGCTGAGCCAATGGCGGGCGCGGTCCTCGTTCAGCTTCACGCGCTCAGCCGAATCCTTGGGCAGCAGCGGGTTGTAGGTGCCGATCTGCTCCAGATACTTGCCATCGCGCGGGGAGCGGGTGTCCGACACCACAACGCGATAATAGGGGCGCTTCTTGGAACCGCCGCGCGAGAGCCTGATTGCAACTGCCATGGATTCTAGCCTTTCGATTTAACTGTCTGAACTTCAATTCTTCTTGAGAAGGTTCTGGAGGTCTGGCGGAAGCCCGCCCGCCCCGCCCAGCCCCGGCATTCCCTTGCCGCCCGGCCCGCCGAGCCCCGGCATGGCGGCATCGAGCCCGCCCTTGCCGAACAGCGCGCCCAGGCCCTTGAGCCCGCCCATCTTGCGGATCTGCTTCATCGCGCGGCCCATTTCCTGGTGCATCTTGATGAGCTTGTTCACGTCCTGCACGGATGTGCCGCTGCCCGCCGCCACGCGCTTCTTGCGCTTGGCATTGAGCAGTTCGGGCTTCGCGCGCTCCGCCTTGGTCATGGAGCCGATGATGGCGTCCATGTGGACCAGCACCTTGTCGTCCACGCCGCTCGCCTGCATCGCCTGCTTGGCCTTCTTGAGACCGGGCATCATGCCGGCGAGCATGCCGAGGCCGCCCATCTTCTGCATCTGGCTCAGCTGGGTGCGCAGGTCATTCATGTCGAACTTGCCCTGCATCATCCGCTCGGCAAGCTTGTCGGCGTCTTCCTTCTCGATCGTCTGGGCCGCGCGCTCGACCAGGCTGACGACGTCGCCCATGCCGAGGATGCGGCCGGCGACGCGGCCGGGGTGGAACGGCTCGATCGCGTCCAGCTTCTCGCCCGTGCCCGCGAACTTGATCGGCTTGCCGGTGACGGCGCGCATCGACAGCGCCGCGCCGCCGCGCGCATCGCCGTCCATCCGCGTGAGGACCACGCCGGTCAGCGGCACTTCGCCGCTGAAGCTCTGCGCGACGTTCACGGCGTCCTGGCCGGTGAGCGAATCGACCACCAGCAGCACTTCATGCGGCGTGGAGACAGAGGCGACCGCCTTCATCTCCGCCATCAGCGCCTCGTCCACGTGCAGGCGCCCGGCGGTATCAAGCAGCAGCACGTCCACCGCCTGCAGCTTCGCCGATTCGAGCGCGCGGCGGGCAATGTCGACGGGCTGCTGGCCGGGTACGATCGGCAAGGTGGCGACATTCGCCTGCTCGCCCAGCACCTTCAGCTGCTCCTGAGCGGCCGGGCGGTTGACGTCCAGCGACGCCATCATCGGCTTCTTGCCCTGCTTCTCCTTGAGGAGCTTGGCGATCTTGGCTGTGCTGGTCGTTTTGCCGGAGCCCTGAAGGCCGACCATCATGATGACGACGGGCGGTCGCGCGTCGAGGTTGAGCGGCGAGGCCTGACCACCATCCTCGCCCCCGAGCATCGCCACCAGCTCGTCATTGACGATCTTGACGACCTGCTGCCCGGGCGTGACCGAGCGCAGCACCTGCTGGCCGACGGCCTTTTCCGTGACGCGGGCGATGAAGTCGCGCGCGACGGGGAGAGCGACATCCGCCTCCAGCAGGGCGATCCGCACCTCACGCATCGCCTCGCGCACATCCGCCTCGGACAGCGCGCCGCGACCGCGCAGGCGGTCGAACACCGTATTCAGGCGATCGGACAGGGTGTCGAACATGAGCCTCGTTCACTCCTCACCGGACGAAATCGCCCGAAACGCCAAAAACGCCGGCGGACGAAAACTCGTCGGCCAGCGTTGCGGAACCACCATGAGTCCCGGCTTGTCCAGTAAGACCATTCTGCCGGATCTTGGCTCAGGCCGGAAGCGAAAAACGGTGGGAGCCGAGAACCGGCGCGGAGCGGCCATCAGGGCCGTGAGCACCGGAAGCGCAGGAACCCGCCATTTGCAGCCCGGCATGGACCAAATGCGGCGGAATGGTGGAGCCTAGCGGGATCGAACCGCTGACCTCTACAATGCCATTGTAGCGCTCTCCCAGCTGAGCTAAGGCCCCGAACCATTTCATCCACGCCCTGGGAGGCGTGGTTTTCACCGGCCTTGCTGGCCGGGAGGGCCGCCCTTTATGAGCGATCCCGGCACTGTGCAAGCCCCAAATCGCCGCCCCTGAAAAAGATCGGGGCGGCGCTGGAAATCAGTTGTCCTCGTCCTCGTCGTCGGAGGCACCGGCCACGCCAAGATCGTCGTCGCCGCCAAGGTCCACGTCGTTGTCCGGCGAATCCTCGTCCTCGTCGATGTCGCCGAGATCGTCCTCGTCCGCCAGATCGGAATCGGGCTCCGCGACCTCCTTCTTCTTCTCTTCCTCGAAGGGGATCGGCTGCTTGGACTTGAGCACAGGCTCAGGATACCACTCGTTCGAGCACTCGATGCAGACGACCGGCTCCGAATTGCCGAGATCGTAGAAGCGTTCACCGCATTTGGGGCAGGTGCGCTTGGAGCCCCATTCAGGCTTGACCATGGAATTGTCCTCTTAAGCCCTTCGCTTTGTGGCGCAGGGCTGATAATTTCGTGCACGACTTGATGCAGGCGGCCACCGCCTCCGAAGATGTCGGAGACAGGGGCCGGAAATCAAGAGCGGCGCGCCTTGCCACAGCCCCTGCCCGCTGTCAAAAGCCCGCCGCTTTCCCATTCCGCCGCCTTGCGAGATCATCCTTTGTCCGCTGAACACACCGCCGCTGCCGAGCATTCAACGTCGCACGCCCGCCCGCGCCGCTTCGCCGCAGCGGGCTCGCTGACCGGCCGTATCCGCGTGCCGGGCGACAAGTCCATCAGCCACCGCTCCCTGATGCTGGGCGCTCTGGCTGTGGGTGAGACGCGGGTGACGGGGCTGCTCGAGGGGGAGGACGTGCTCGCCACAGCCGCCGCGCTGCGGGCGATGGGCTCCACGATCGAGCGTACAGGAGAAGGCGAGTGGCGCATCAACGGCGTCGGCGTCGGTGCGCTGCTGCAGCCTGCCACGGCGCTGGAGATGGGCAATAGCGGGACCTCCACCCGGCTGCTGATGGGCCTCATCGCCAGCCACCCGATCACCGCAACCTTCACCGGCGATGCCAGCCTCTCCAAGCGCCCGATGGGCCGCGTGATCGAGCCGCTGAGCCTGATGGGCGCGGATTTCACCTCCTCGCCTGGCGGCACCCTGCCGCTGATGGAGCGCGGCCTCAGCCCCGCAGTGCCGATTGCCTACCGCCTTCCGGTCGCCAGCGCACAGGTGAAGAGCGCGGTGCTGCTGGCGGGCCTCAACACCGCCGGCGAGACGCGCGTGATCGAGCCGGTGCCGACGCGGGACCACACGGAGCGGATGCTGCGCGGCTTCGGCGCCGATCTCTCTGTGACTGAAGAGAACGGCGAGCGTGTCATCACCCTTCGCGGTGAGGCGGAGTTGCGCCCCCAGACCATCGAGGTGCCGGGTGACCCCTCTTCGGCCGCCTTCTTCGCGGTCGCCGCGCTGCTGGTGCCGGGCAGCGACCTTGTCATTGAGAATGTCGGGCTCAACCCGACGCGCGCGGCTCTGTTCACCGTGTTGCGCCAGATGGGCGGCAGGATCGAGGAACTCGACCGGCGCGAAGTCGGCGGCGAACCCGTTGCGGACCTGCGCGTGCGCCATTCCGCTCTCACCGGCATCGAGGTCGACCCTGCCCTTGCCCCCTCGATGATCGACGAGTTTCCCGTCCTGTTCGTCGCCGCCGCGCTGGCGCAGGGCCGCACCGTCACGACGGGACTGGACGAGCTGCGCGTCAAGGAATCCGACCGTCTTGCCGCCATGGCCACTGCCCTTCGCCTCGCCGGCGCGCGAGTGGAGGAGCGGGAGGATGGGCTGGTGATCGACGGCACCGGCGGCGATCCACTGCCGGGTAACACCGAGCCGGTGGCTACGCATCTCGACCACCGCATCGCCATGAGCATGGCCGTGGCCGGCCTCATCAGCCGTGATGGCGTGGAGGTGGATGACACCCGCCCCATCGCCACCAGCTTCCCCAGTTTCGAGGCGCTGCTGGCGGGAGCGACCGAATCTTCATGATCGACCCCGTTCTCGCGAACGCCTGCGGCTTTACGGGAATGGCCTGCATCATCGCCGCCTATGGCTATCAGACCGCCAGCAAGCGGCCGAACGCGTTCGTCCAGCATGGTGTGAACCTGCTCGGCGCCATGCTGCTGACGGTGTCGTTGCTGGTCTTCACCAATCCCGCCAGCCTCGTGCTGGAAGGCTTCTGGGCGTCGATCGCGATCTTCGGCCTCGCGCGGGCATGGCGGCAACGCCGCGCCTCGCACATCCCAGCCGAGTAAACCTCAGACGGGGCTGGAGATCTTCATCAGCACCAGTCCGCTGACGATCAGTGCCGCTGCCAAGACGCGGGTGACGGTCAGCGCCTCCCCCAGCACCAGGATCCCGACGATGAACGCCCCCACCGCGCCGATCCCCGTCCACACCGTATAGGCCGTACCCAAGGGCAGCGACCTCATCGCCAGCGACAGCAGGCCGAAGCTGAAGATCATGGCGACGATCGTCACCACGGAGGCGGCGGGTCGCGTAAAGCCCTCGGACAGCTTCATCGCGTAGGCCCAGACGACCTCCAGAAGCCCCGCCACACCAAGAAACACCCACGCCACAACGGCCCCTTTCGAAAAAAGCCGCCGGGCCGTCCCGGTCTTGACCGCTCGCCTTGGAGCACGGGGACGTGGCCGCCGCGCTCCCCACCTAAAGTTGGTGGGGCCGGTTCTCAAGTGCGTGCGCGCTGGCTAGGGCGGCGACATGATCATCGCTGTCGACGGACCGACCGCCTCTGGCAAGGGAACCATCGCCAAGGCACTCGCCGAGCATTTCGGCCTGCCGTATCTCGATACCGGGCTGCTCTACCGTGCAGTCGGGCTTCAGGTCGCGCTGAACGGCGGCGATCCGAACGATCCGGGCGACGCCCTCGCAGCCACCACCTTTGCGGAGAGCCTGCTGGCTGATCCGGAGCTCCGCAGCGAGGCGACCGGCGGGCTCGCGAGCCGCGTCTCGGTCCATCCGGCGGTCCGCGCGGCCCTCTATGAACGGCAGCGCAGCTTCGCCACGCAGCCCGGCGGCGCTGTGCTGGACGGGCGCGACATCGGCACGGTGATCGCACCGGAGGCAGAGGTGAAGCTGTTCGTCACCGCCAGCGTGGAGGCTCGCGCCGAACGCAGGTGGATGGAGATGGCCCAGCGCGGTGCCACTCACACGCTGGCCGAAATCGAAGCCGATCTCCGCCGCCGCGATGAGCGTGACCGCACCCGCAAGGAAGCGCCGCTTGTGATGGCTGCTGACGCCACTCTGCTCGATACTTCGGAACTCGACCGCGACGCCGCCATCGCCGCCGCTCTCGCTGCAATCAGCGCGGAGCGGAGCTGAGCGGATGCCGGCCCGCAGGCATTCGCCCCGTGGGCTCCTGCTCCTATCTGTCGTGTGGCTGGGGAGCCTCGCACTTTCCGGGTGGCGGCCAAATGACCGGGCGACCTGGTGGATGGAGGTGGCCCCAGTCCTGATCGCCCTGCCGCTGCTCTGGGCAACGGCGCGGCGCTTTCCGCTCACGCCGCTCGCCCTGGGGCTGATCGGCTTCCACGGCCTCGTGCTGATGCTGGGCGGCGCGTACACCTATGCTCGGGTCCCTGTGGGCTTCGCAGTGCAGGACTGGCTCGGGCTTGCCCGCAACCCATATGACCGGTTCGGCCACCTGATGCAGGGTTTCGTGCCCGCGATCGTATTGCGGGAGCTGCTGGTACGCCTCGGCCGTCTCCGCCCCGGACCGCTGCTCTCAACGCTTGTGCTTGCCTGCTGCCTTGCGGTCAGCGCCGCCTACGAGCTGATCGAGTTCGCCGCCGCCCTGGCGCTGGGACAAGGGGCGGACGAGTTCCTCGGAACACAGGGTGATCCGTGGGATACGCAGTGGGACATGCTCATGTGCCTCATCGGTGCTGTGGCGGCCCTGCTCCTGCTGACCTCCCTGCACAATCGGCAACTCGGCAGGCTCGGGCGGCAGGTGAGACCCGGAAGATTGTCTGGCATCTAGCGACAGGCGGTTCCGTCTGGCCCTCCTCCGGCTTCGGCCGGCCGGTCCAACCGGCTTTCGCTTGCGTGCCGGGCAGTTTTCGCCTATGTGCGCGGCCGTCCGACAGAGCCTTCGGCTCGGTGGCGGGAATTCAGGGCCGCGGCAGACGGCTTTTCAACCAAGCAGCGGGCGCTCCCGGGGCAAGGATGCTCCGCAGGGCGCTATGTTCGTTTCCCGTCTTCGCAGCCATTGTTCCAAGGATGCTCGTGACGGCATGCGGCCGCACGGGCGGTTCGGCCACCAAGACCGGCGGAGACAACCGCCTGGCCGGAAACGACGAAGACAGGATTTCTCATCTCTATGGCATCTACCGCCAACCCCACTCGCGATGATTTCGCGAAACTTCTTGATGAACAGCTCGGCGGCGCCGAGGGCGGCTTTGAAGGCCGCGTGGTGCACGGCACCGTCACCGCAATCGAGAACGGCGTTGCCCTGATCGATGTCGGCCTGAAGAGCGAAGGCCGCATCCCTCTAAAGGAATTCATGCGCGGCGAGGATGACCACGGCCTGACCGTCGGCTCCGAGGTCGAAGTGTTCGTCGATCGCGTGGAGAACGCGGATGGCGAGGCGATGCTCAGCCGCGACCGCGCCCGTCGCGAAGCCGCGTGGGACAAGCTCGAGAACGAGTTCGGCGAAGGCAAGCGCGTCGAGGGCCGCATCTTCGGCCGCGTGAAGGGCGGCTTCACCGTCGACCTGGACGGCGCCGTGGCCTTCCTCCCCGGCAGCCAGGTGGACATCCGCCCGGTGCGCGACGTGGGCCCGCTGATGGACATGCCGCAGCCCTTCCAGATCCTGAAGATGGATCGTCGCCGCGGCAACATCGTCGTGTCGCGCCGCGCCGTGCTCGAAGAGACCCGTGCGGAGCAGCGCAGCGAGCTGATCGACAAGCTGTCCGAAGGCCAGGTGATCGACGGCGTGGTGAAGAACATCACCGATTACGGTGCCTTCGTGGATCTCGGCGGCATCGACGGCCTGCTGCATGTCACCGACATGAGCTACAAGCGCGTCAATCACCCGAGCGAAGTCATCAATATCGGTGACACCGTTGCGGTGCAGATCATCCGCATCAATGCGGATACGCAGCGCATCAGCCTGGGCATGAAGCAGCTGGAAAGCGATCCGTGGGAAGGCGTCAGCGCCAAGTACCCGGTTGGCATGAAGGTCAAGGGCACCGTCACCAACATCACCGAATACGGCGCCTTCGTGGAGCTGGAAGCGGGCATCGAAGGCCTGGTCCACGTCTCCGAGATGAGCTGGACGAAGAAGAACGTCCACCCGGGCAAGATCGTCTCGACCTCGCAGGAAGTCGAAGTGATGGTGCTGGAGGTCGATTCCGACAAGCGCCGCATCAGCCTCGGCCTCAAGCAGGCCCAGCGCAATCCGTGGGAAGAGTTCGCCGATGCGCACCCGGTCGGCTCGACCGTCGAAGGCGAAGTCAAGAACGCGACCGAGTTCGGCCTGTTCATCGGCCTGCCGGGCGACGTGGACGGCATGGTCCACATGTCCGACATCGCCTGGGGCATCTCCGGCGAGGACGCGCTGGCGCTACACCGCAAGGGTGAGCAGGTCCAGGCCGTCGTTCTCGACGTCGATGTCGAGAAGGAGCGCATCAGCCTCGGCATGAAGCAGCTCGAGAAGGGCGCTCCGTCCGCCGCTGGCGCTGCCGGTGCGGGCAACCTGCGCCGCGGCGAAGTCGTCACCGTCACCGTGCTCGAAGTCCGCGATGGCGGCCTCGAAGTGCAGGCTGGCGAAGACGGCGCGACCGGCTTCATCAAGCGCTCCGACCTCGGCCGTGACCGCGACGAGCAGCGTCCCGACCGGTTCCAGACCGGCCAGAAGATCGACGCCATGGTCACTGGCTTCGACCGTTCGAAGAAGCCAAACTTCTCGATCAAGGCGCGCCAGATCGCCGAAGAGAAGCAGGCTGTCGAGCAGTACGGCTCCTCCGATTCGGGCGCGTCGCTGGGCGACATCCTCGGCGAGGCCCTGAAGCGCGCGGACTAAACCGCAACGCTTCAGCCGAGACCTGCCCGCGGGGTTTCCTCGCGTGAAAAGGTCTCGGCAGAGTTGAGACGAAAAGAAGGCCCGCCCGCTCAAATCGAGCAGGCGGGCCTTTCTTCTTTGGCCGCCCTTCCTTAACCTTGCTCCATGCAAGCGCGTTGCCAGTGCGGATCCCTGACAGCCACTATCGCCGATGAGGCGGAGGCGATGACGGTGCTGTGCCACTGCCTCGACTGCCAGCGCCGCAGCGGATCTCCCTTCGGCGTGATGGCCTACTTCCCGGCAGGCGCCGTGAGCATCGCGGGCGAGGCGAGCCGCTACACTCGGCCGACCGACGCCGGGAGCACGTTCACCAACGGTTTTTGCCCCACCTGCGGCAGCACTGTGTTCAGCCTGCCGGGCAAATATCCGGACATGATCGGCATCGCCCTGGGCGCCCTTGCCGATCCGTCATTTCCGCCGCCCGCGCGCTCTGTTTATGAGAAGAGCCGCTATCCTTGGGTGATCTTGCCTGAGACCATGCCTCGTCATCCGCGCGGCCGGGACAGCTAGGAGGATCGGACATGCAGGCCACGCCTTTCCTGATGTTCCAGGGGGACGCCAAGGCCGCGCTCGCACTCTATGCGCAAGCCTTTCCGGACTTCGAGCAATTGCTCCTGCAGGAACATGAGGGCGGCGAGCAGGCGGGGCAGGTGGCGATGGCGCGCTTCCGTATCGGTGGGCAGGAGATCATGCTCTATGACAGCCCTCCGGTGCACGATTTCACCTTCACCCCCGCCACTTCGATCTACATCGCCTGCGATGATGAGGACCAGCTGCGGCGGCTGGCGGATGTGCTGGCGCGAGAGGGCGCCGTTCTGATGCCGATCGACAATTATGGCTTCAGCGCACTGTTCACCTGGATAGTCGACCAGTTCGGCGTCAGCTGGCAGCTCAATCTGGAGCAGGAGACGTGAGATGAGCCTGCAAGTGCACCAGTTCCCCTGCCTGAGCGACAATTACGGCTTTCTGCTGCACGACCCGCAGAGCGGCGAAAGCGCCTGCATCGACACGCCTGACGCCGACGCTTACTTGCGTGAGGCCGATGCCAAGGGCTGGCGGATCACCCAGATCTGGAACACGCACTGGCATCCGGACCACGCTGGCGGGAACGAGGCGATCAAAGCCGCTACCGGCTGCACCATCATCGCTCCGGAAGGCGATGCGCCGAAGATCGCCGGTGTCGATCGCGCGGTGACGCAGGGTGACACGGTAATGCTCGGCGCGTGGCGTGCAGAGGTCATCGAGGTGGGTGGGCACACGATGGGCCATGTGGCTTACCATTTGGCCGATGCGGGGATCGCCTTCGTTGGCGATTCCCTCTTCGCCCTCGGCTGCGGGCGGATGTTCGAGGGCACCGCGCCGCAATTCTGGCAGAGCCTTTCGCGGCTGAAGGCTTTGCCGCGCGAAACCACGCTGTACTGCGCGCACGAATATACCGCCGCCAACGCGCGATTTGCGCTCCAGGCGGATCCGGAGAACCGCGCGCTGCAGGACTACGCGGCGGGGGTTCAGCGGAAGCGGGCGGCAGGCGAGCCGACAGTGCCTTTCCCGCTCGCGCGGGAGTTGGAGGCCAATCCGTTCCTGCGTGCGGACGATCCGTCCATCCAGGCGCGATGGGGCGGCGATACGCCGGCCGAGACCTTTGCCGCCCTCAGGACTGCGAAGGACTCCTTTTAGCGGGGAGGCCGCTCAACGTTTGGACCGGCCGACGGCGATTGGCGGACCGACGGCGATTGGCGGACGCCCACAGGCCCGACGAGTAGGCCTCAGCAAGGCTCTCTCGTGCGGAGCCGCTCTGATGAGGCGTGCTTCGCCATGAAGATTGCGCCGAATGCGGGAGAGCCGCAGCACCGCGCCTCTGTGGAGGCAGCGGTCTGCGGCTCTCAAGCTTTAGTTCTGCATGCTGCTAAAGGCGGGCGATGGCCTCATCCACAAGGCGGCGGTCAGCCTCGGCGTGGTGGCGTTCGGCGATGAGCCCTCGCGCGGCTTCGGCTGCTGCTGCGGCTGCCTGGTCCCGCAAGCTCTCCACCGCACTGCGCTCGGCAGCCGCGATCTTGTCCTCCGCCATCCGCTCCCGGCGAGCAATGACCGCGGTCGTATCGCTCTGCGCCTTGGCGACGATTGCCGCAGCTTCCAACCGGGCGTGGTCGAGCATCGCTGCGGCGTCCTTCTCCGCATTGGCGATCTTCGCGGCATATTCACCGCGAAGCGCCTCAGCCTCGGCGCGCAGCTTCTTCGCTTCCTCCAACTGATCGCGGATGGCAGCGATCTTGCTATCCAGGCCGCCGGCAATCGCCTTGTGCACGCCTTTCCAGATCAGGATGCCGATGAAGACCAGCATCGCGAGGCTGACCCAAACGGCCGGCCCCATGAAGCCGAACGCCACAGGACCAACATGCTCGGTGTGACCCGCATCATGCCCTTCCATGGCCGTGGCAAGCTCCGGGTCGTGCGTCGTCATAGTCTCAGGTGCATGCTCAGCCATGAGCCATGACCTCCCTCACGGCGGATTGGGCGGCGGCGGGGTCTACCTCCACCCCGGCAAGACGGCGGACGATGTCCTGTGTCGCTTCGAGCGCGACACTCTCGATCTCCGCCGCGGCGGAATTCCGGGCCTCGCTGATGCGCTGTTCGGCTTCAGCCAGGCGAGCATCGATCCGTCGCTGCGCCGCCGAGAGCCCGGCTTCGGTCTCCGCCGCAGCCTCTGCCTTGGCCTTGGCAATCAGCGCCTGGGCCTCCGCGCGGTGGGCGTTCTCGCGGGAGCGCCAGGCGGCCTCCTGCTCGTCCGCCGCCTCGCGAGCGGCCTGCGCTGCGGCAAGGTCCTGGGCGATCTGCTGGTCGCGCGTGGCGACCGTCTCCATCACCTTGGGGACCATGCCGCGCCCCACGATCAGGAACACCAGCCCAAAGATCACCAGCAGCCAGAAGATCTGGCTGGTATAGGTTTCAGCGAGCTGTTCTATCTGGGGCATCGTTCAAAGCCTGCAGGTAAATTCCGAAGCCCGGCCCCACTCCGCAAGCGGAGCAGTCGCCGGGCATGAAGCGCTCAGGCGAAGATCAGCAGAGCGGCGATAACGAAGGCGAGCAGGCCGAGAAGCTCGGCGCCCGCGAAACCGATGAACAGGCGGCCCTGCTGCGCGTCAGCGGCACCCGGGTTGCGCAGCGCGCCTTCCAGGAACTTCGCGAACACGTTGCCCACGCCGATCGAGGCGAGGCCCGCACCGATCGCGGCGAGACCAGCACCCAGCAGCTTTGCGGCTTCAGCGTCCATTTCAAACTCCTTTGATAATCTTGAGACAAACAGGTTCAGTGAAGGTGTTCGGCGTCGTTGATGTAAAGGGACGTCAACAGCGCGAATACGTAAGCCTGGATACCGGCAACCAGCACTTCCAGCGCACAGATCCCGACCATCAGCAGCAGGCTCGGCACGCCGATCAGCACGCCATAGGCAGGCCCGGCATTCATGCCGCTGATCACGAAGCTCGACAGCACTTCAAGCAGCACGTGCCCGGCCATCATGGCAACGAACAAACGCAGTGCGAGGCTGAACGGGCGCACCATGAAGGAGATGAACTCGATCGGCGCGATCACCGGGATCATCGGCCAGGGCGTACCGTGCGGCACGAACAGGCTGAAGAAGTGCAGCCCGTGCTTCCAGAAGCCGACGATCAGCACGATCGAGAAGCTGAGGACTGCCAGCACCCCGGTGACGGTGAAATGGCTGGTGAAGGTAAAGGGATGGACGCCTACAACACCCAGCGGCAGCAGGCCGAGAAGGTTGGCGAACAGGATGAACATGAACAGCGAGAAGACATAAGGCACGTATTTGCGCCCTGCCTTGCCGATATTGGCCTGCAGCATGTTGTCGATGAAGCTCGTGAAGGTCTCGACCGCCATCTGCCAGCGGCCGGGCACCAGCTGCCGCTTCATGCCCCCGAGCACGAATGCCCAGAGAGCAACGGCCGCGATCGCCATCCACAGCGCGCTATTTGTGAAGGCGATGTTGTACCCCGCCAGCTCCCAGTTCTCCGAGCCGAACATCGGCTCGATCGTGAACTGGTGCATCGGATCAACCTTGGCCTGCTCGGCTGCCACGTGAACCCTCGTCCTTGCACACTTGCAGAGCGGCGCCCTTCCTGCGCCCGCAAATGGGGTCAGTCGGGGCGCCGGCTCGAAATCCGGATGATGTTCCTGAAGGCGACGATGATCCCGAGGAACAACATCACCAACAGACCCCAGGGAGCGGTCCCGGCAAAGGCGTCAATCACCCAGCCGATCACCAATCCACCAAGAACCCCGCCCAGCAGTTCCGCAAGCACGCGGTTGCCGAGCCGGTAATTGGCATCGGAACCATGGGCCCGCGGCTGGTTGCGCTCCAACTCCCGCTCGCGTGCGGCGCGAAGCCGCTCCTCGAGCGCGTGAAGCCGCGCATCCTCGCCGATAGGGTCTCGTGCGGGCGGTTCATCACTCATGCCTGCTCCTATGAAGAGGAGTTGAGGAATGCGCAATGGAGCTGCCCGCCGAGGGCGCCGACCCCCTAGACGGGGCCTATTGGCGAGTCAACCGCGCCGCCTCTTTGCATCGGGACTAGATCGCGGGTGCTACTGGGGAAAAAAGAGCCTCCGGCGTTTGCAAGCGGGCCGCAACACACTCGCATCCCGCTCAATGGGGGTAAAAAGGACAGACTCCCGCTCAGGGGCAGCGCGGATCCCGCTGAGGCGCGCCGGACCCACGCGTCTGCCAGCTGCCGTCAGGGGCCTGATACTTCTCGCCCGGCGCCGTTCGCGCGATGGCGAGGCAGCCGGCGGTGAAGGCATATTCCTCCAGCGTGGCCTTGGCTGCCTGGGCGCGCTGAGCATAGACGGCGCGGCGCTTGATGTTGATGTCGTCCACCATCTTGCGAAGAGCGGCATCCCCACCGCTGACGATGCCAAGGTAGCCGTCCGTCTTCTCGCCCACCTGGCCCGCGGCGCGCGCGGCATCATAGGCCGGGTCGCGCTGCGCCTGCGCGGGGCCGGCCAGCATCGCGAGCGAGAGCATTGCGGCGCCAAAGGCCAGCGTAGTTCGGCGGATCGGGAAATGGCTCATCATCATCCTCATCAGAAGATATCCGGGTTCTGTTCGATCGTGCTGCCGGCATCCTCCGCCAGACGGTAGATCACTTCCTGTTTGATGTTGATGTTGAGCTCTATGACGATCGGGCGATCAGGCGCGTTCACGGAGATGCACCCAGCCGCCAGGCCAGAGCCCAGCACCACCATCGCCCAAGCTGCACATCGTCCCGCCATGGGTTCCTTATGGGCGGACAAGCGCGGCCTGGTCAATTTGGTCACTTTCATGGTCTTTCCTCGCTGTCGGAGGGCTGAATAAGATCCTCGAGCACATCGGCCGCCTCTGCGGCGGGATCGGTCGGCACGTCATCGCCATCGATCTGGAGGCGGACCCGGTTGCCTTGCGCGTCCAGCAGGCCGAGCTCACGCGGGTCGCGGACCGCTTCCGGGTCATAGAGGCCGCGCACGGAGTTGATCAGGGCGAGGAACGGCGCCCGGATGTTCACGTCGAAGCGAATGGGAAGCCTCGCCAGCCGGCGACTGATGAAGTTGCGCGTTGCCCCATCGCCCTGGCTGACGCCGTCAAGCCGCACGCGGGTGACGATCTCCCCCGCGAGCGCGCCGTCCATCTGGATCCGCATCTGCCGGTAGTTCAGCGACTTCAGCATGTCGAAGGCATAGTTCGCCATCGGCGAGAGATCCTCGTAGGTCAGCTCGCCGACATAGGAGACGTTGCCGCCCAGCGGCCGGGACAGCAGCTCTCCCCCCTGAAGACTGCCATTGCCGGCCCGGTCGAACACGACGGGGATGGTGCCGTCGAACGTGCCGGTTGCCGCGAGATTGTCCAGCTCAAGCCGCTGAAGAAACAGGGCCGCGTCCAGCCCGACGATCTCAAAGATGTACGAGCGGACCTCCGATACGCCGAAGGTGATGTCGAGCGGGCGCATGGTCAGCGTGCCGCCAAGGAACGGCCAAGTGCCGCCCTCCACCGCCAGAACCTCGCCGTTGCGAAGCTGGAATCGCACCTCCCCGTCATTCACCTCGATGCCGGGATTGATGGCACGCACCCGGAGCACCTGCCCCGGCGCCGTGGTCAGGCCGAGCAAGTCCGTGAACCGCACCGTGCCCGACGCGCCCGTGACGGGACCGAAGGCCGCGGCGAAATCGAGATCCGTGCTGGAGAAGCTTCCGGAGCTTGTCAGGGCCGTCTCGCTCCAGTCAATCCGGCCCCTGCCGGTAACGACCCCGTCCACATTGGCGACGATGCCCAGCGCCAGCGGGCTGAGCGCGACCGGCTGCAGCGCGCGGTCGAACAGCAGGCCCTCCACGGCGAGGTCGGCGCTGCCGGTGCCGGTGGCAAGATCATGGCGGATGGCAACGCGCGTCACTTCCCGATCACTCATCGGTTCGCGAAGCAAAGCGTTGGCGGTGATGAGGTTGTCCTCCAGCGCGAGCGTCGCGTCGCGCGCCACCATCCGCTCGAACCGGGGCGAAGCCTGCTGGCGATCCGTCAGGTGGAAGGCGCCGCCGGTGAGCTGCAGCCGCCCATCGGCATAGCGCCAGTTGCCCGACGCCTCCCGCACGTCCAGCGGGACAGCAAAGAGCAGCACGTCCGTGCCAGCGAAGGTGCCGCTGATCTCGCTGCCGATCTGCGCGGTCAGGTCCGTCACGGCGAAGCGGGTGGCGGTTGCCGCCGGACCCAAGGCGACGTTCAGGCGATTTGCGGTCAGCGTGCCGGGCCAGGCGAAGCCCACCGCTCCGCTGTCCAGCGCGATCGGCGTCTCGCCCAGCATTCCGGTCAACCGAAGCGAGGGAACGCCGGCCGCGATCTGCAGCCCGCGTGGCCCATAGCGCACGATCGGCTGGCCACGCGGCGGGCACAAAGTCAGGCGCTGGCTGTCGAGCGTGAGGTTAGCATAGCGGAGCGAGCGGAAGCGCAGATTTGCGCAGTCGCGCCACAGGACCAGCCCTCCCGATTGTGACCAGCTTCCGGACAGGGGCAGTTCAAGCCCCTGAGCTGCACCTCCGGGAAGGGGGCCGCTTGCCTGCAGGTTGCCGGTGAAGCGCAGCGTTCCGTCGTTCGCGTGCAGCAGATTGAGTCGCGGTACGGCCAGCATCGATCCGCCTGCCCGGTACGGCGCCATGCTGGCGGTCAGTTCCATTCCGCCCCGCCCCTGCTCCATGCGGGCGGCAATGCGCGGCAGGCGGCCGCCGGTAACGATGTTTCCGGAATAGATCAGCGCGCCGCTCCCGCTGCTCTCTCCGCCGACGGCAAGCTGGAACCGGGAGACGGCGAGCAGGGCCTCTCCGCTGCGGGCACGAAGCCGCGCCTGGGGCACGACCAGCGACAGTCGATCACCCGTGCGGCGCGCGATCAGGCCGGCGGTGACCGTGCTGCCCGGCGCCTGCCGTGCAATCTCCGCGCGCACCTGACGCAGCACCGGCTGGAGCAGCGTGCCGTCCGTGGCCCTGGCCGCGCTCGCAAGCGCAGCGTCAAGCGTGTCGCCCAAGCGGAGATCAGTGCCTTGAAGCTGAGCATCGAGTTCCAGACGCTCGAAATCCCGTCTGGCCCGCAGCGAGCCATCCAGCGCGATGGTCGAGAGCCGGGCTTGCTGTGTGGAAAGCTGCCTGCCCTCCAGCTCATATTGCGCGGTCAGATCGCCATTGCGGAAGGTGAACCGCAGGTCGCCCTCACTCTCCGCGAGGCCGATACCTGCCATGCCCGCCGCACCGAACGCGACGCCTGCTGTGCCTTCCACCGCATTCAGCCGGCGGGCGCCCTCAAGATCCAGCTGAACGGTCGCGTTCGCCAGAGTGAGGTCCGTCTCCGGGCACGATAGGCTGGCGAGGCGCAGAGGCCCTTGAAATCGCGGCTGGGCATTCTCCACGGAAACGGTGCCGTAAAGCGTCGCCCGTGTGCCCGCACAGCCCCCCGCCTCCAGGTCCGGCGCCAGCGCGGCCAACTCTCCTGTGAAACCACCCCGCAGCCAGCCGCTTCCGGTGAGGCTGAGGCCGACAGGGCCAAAGTCGCTTTCAAGCAGCGCCCGTCCATCATCGATCACCACGCTGAGGTCCGGCAGCTCGAACGGCTCCTGCGTCTCCTCCTCCGGGAAGATCAGCGAATCGAGGGCGCCGAAGCTGAACTCGCCAGCGCGGTAGCTGCCGTGCAGACGCGGGCGCACCAGCCGCACCTCGTCGATCTTTGGGAAGCCGAACCGGTGGAGGACGCGCACCGTCGCGCGCTCCACCGTCAGGTCTGGTCGGGCCGAATCGCCGATCTCGATGTTCCGCAGCACCGCCTCGCGCGTACCGATGCTGACGATCTCGTAGCGCGCCTCGATCCCGCGTTCCGCCAAAGCGTCGGCAATCACATCGGTGACGATCCGCTCCCGGCTCAGCCAGACACCGGCGAGCGCCGCGACGAGCACGACAAGCAACGCAAGCCCGACCCAGCGGCCGATGCGGCGCCGGCCCGTGCGCTTGGGCGGTGCGTCCTGTCCGGCATCATCGGCCATTCCGGCCACTTGCTATGCCGCTCGCGCAAAGGCAATGCGACTTTCGATGGACGGGATGAACAAGTCCCCAGATGCGTCGCCTCATGGCGCGGGGGCCGCGACCGGTCCGGCGGGCCATCGCGCCCGGTTGCGGCAGCGCCTGCTGGAAGGCGGGGCGGAGGCGCTCGCCGATTACGAAGTGCTGGAATATCTGCTGTTTGGCGCCTCTGCGCGAGGCGATACCAAGCCGGTGGCGAAGGCGCTGCTGGCCCGCTTCGGCTCCCTCTCGGCGGTGCTGAATGCGGAGCCCGGTGCGCTGCGGCAGGTGAAAGGCATCAGCGATGCAGGCATTGGCGCGTTGAAGATCGCCGCCCTCGCCGCCCGGCGGATGGCACGCAGCGAGGTGCGCCAGCAGCCGGTGCTGGGAAGCTGGCAGGCCCTGCTCGACTACCTGGCGATCGACATGGCACACCTGACGGTGGAGCGCGTGCGGGTGCTCTATCTCGACACGCGCAACAAGCTGATCCTCGACCACCTCGTCGGCGATGGCACGGTAGACGAGGCGGCGATCCACCCGCGCGAGGTGATCCGCCGCGGACTGGACATCGGAGCCACGGCGCTGATCCTCGTCCACAACCACCCCAGCGGCAATCCTGAGCCAAGCCGCGCAGACATTCACGTCACCCAACGCATTGCGGAAGCGGGGCGCCTGCTCGGGATCACCGTCCACGACCATGTGATCGTGGGGCGCGAGGGGCATGTCTCCCTGAGGGCAAAGGGCCTAATCTAGAGGGCCCCGAACGAAACGGCGGTCCGGCCGATCAGTCGGCGATGATGCCGAATCGCTCGTAGAAGGAGGTGATGGACGGCATGCGCGCCCTTGCCTCGCAAATATCCGCGCTGCCCTCGCGATCGCCCATCCGCAAGCGCACCACGCCCCGCAGGAAGAGACTCGGCACCTGCTCCGGATCGCCCGCCAGGGCGGCGTCCAGATCCTTCAGTGCCTGCTCGTACTGGCCGAGCCGGTAATAGGCCAAGGCGCGGCTATCGAGCACCGGGGGCGACCAGTCGGAGCGTTCGACGGCGCGCGTGCACAGCTCTCCCACCCCGTCCAGCTCATAGTTCCAGCTCGCGCGATAGTAGCATTCCTGGTTGAGCAGTTGCGGATCCCCGGGCCGTTGCTCCAACAGGCTGGCGATGCGCGCGAGGCCCTCCGCCTTTCTGCCGGTCTGGGCCTCGAAATCGCTGATCTGGATGGCAATCGCCTTGCGTTGCTCGCTATCCTCCGCCTGATCCTCCAGCAGCGCGATCGCCTCCTCATACTGGCCGGCATGAGCAAGGAAGTGAGCTTCCAGCGAGGCGGCGGCAAGGCCGGGCGCGAGCTCTCCGGCGCTGCGTGCATCGGCAAGCGCCGCATCGAGATCGCCACTTTCGAAATGAAGGCCTGCGCGACGTTGATAAAGATCGGCATCAGGCTCCAGTTCGATGGCCGCGTCGAGATCGGAAAGTGCCCCAGCGAGGTCATATGTCCAGGCGCGGAACCGCGCGCGATCTGAATAGCGGCTGGCATCATCCGGCTCTGCCGCGATCAGATCCGCGAATGCTTGCTCGAGAGGCGCGAGGATCGAGCGGTCGCCGCCTTGTGCGAAGCGATGGCGCCGCTCCGCATCAGCAGGGGCGCGCAGGGCGAAGTTCAGCTTGCCCAGCCGGGCGGCCTGCGCCCTCGTCTCCGCCGCGCGGGCGGCCGGAAGCTCGCCGCCGGGCCAGATCGCGCTGTCCGTGACCAGCAGGCGATCACCCGACGCGTCCGTACGGCGCAACAGGCGGATCCCGGCCACGTTCTCATCGACCGTCCCGGCTCCCTCCATCCGGAAGTCCTTCGAATCCTGCGGCAGAAGCAGAGTGAGCTCCGTCCGCAGCGCCAAGGGTCCAGCCAGGCTGACGGGAATTTCACGCCAGGCGCTGCGGGAGCGGTCCGGCTTGAACTCGAACCCGGTCGTCGGCAATTCCAGCTGACGGGTGGCGGTGCCTCGCTCCCACGTCCAGGTCGAGGGCAGGGTTCCGGAGGCGTTGATGGTGACGAGGTTGCGATCCTCGTCATAATCCATCGACTGGCCGATGAGCCAGTGATTACCCAGCGAATCGCTCACGAAACCATCCACGAAGTCGAAGCGCTGCTCCTCCGTCGCCTGGCTGATGAGTGCGCGGGTCGCCCCCACCGCAGCGCCGCTGATCGTCCACTTGGCGTCGAACAGCGGAGGAAGATCAAGCCCCGCACGGTGATCGATCCAAAGCATCGTTTCGACGTCGAAATCCTCCGGCGCGCGCTGCGACAGCGGCTCAAGGTCCGCACCCTGCATGCGCAACGGAAGGCCATTGGCGAATGCGGGGACTCGGCCGGCATTCGACAGGCCTGCCCCGCTGCTAGTTCCATCAAGCCAATAGGACGTCCCATCGATGGTCGCGCGCACGATGACATGATCGAAGGCGGCGGGCATCGGCAGCAGCTGCGGAAGGGCATCCCCCATTTGCGAGGAGACAAGGACCGCTTCCGCCTCAATGCCCATCTCGCGCAGCATCGCGAGCAGCAGCACGGTCTTCGCCTTGCAGTCGCCGTAGCGCAGTTCCCATGTCTCGGCAGGCGCCTGCGGAATGTAGTTGCCGCCGCCCATCCCGTTGGCAAGGTAAGCGATCTCATCCTGCACCAGCCGCAGCGCGGCGATCGTGCGGGCAAGATCACCCTGATGCCCGTTCATGATCTTCGCGACTTCGCCCGCGATCGGGCCGTCAGCGGTAATTGCCCGCTCTGTCGTGAAGAGTGGCGCCATCGTGCGGCTCACTTCCTGCCAATCGGCGAAGGTGCCTACCTGAAGCATGGGAAGCATCCGATAGCGGACGGGTGCGTCTTCAGGCATCTGACCCGGCTCAGGCAGCGGCAGTGCAAGCTCGATCGCCTTGTACCCGTTCGCGGCCGCCACTTCGGTTGGTGCGACGCCTGTGCCGGCCTGCCAGCGGACCTCTGCCCCTTCAGGCCAGGAGATGCGCACGCGTCCGAGGCCCATTTCCACCGGCTTGGTCGGCAAGGGCGCAAAAGCCTGCACCTCCTGATCCAGCGCCTGGTCGGACAGCGTCACGGAATAGCTGAGGCGCAGCACGTCGCCCACCCTGAGCCCAGGCACCGGCATGGTCGCCGTGTAAGAACCGTCGAGCATTCGCTGCTCTAGCTGCCGCTCCCGCCGCAGGACGTCGAAACGGGCGCCACCGCCAATGACGTCGATTTCCTGACCCCCTCGCAGAATCGCCACGCGATGGATGATGAGATCACCCTTGTCCGGCAGCCAAGCCGCCTGAAGCGTGCCGATGGCGGTCAGCATCTGCGGGCTGTCAACCCGCACCGCGGTGTCGATGTAAGACCAGATCCTCCCCCCTTCGATCCGCCGCTGGTCGTCGCGCAGCAGGATCGTCGGGCCGGAGCGGCCATTTGGCAAGTCCGCGGCTAAGACCCATTCGGGCGCCGGTTGGTAGAGAATCTCTTCGCCACACACAGCCGGCGCGGACCATGCCAGCGCTGCCACAGATGCACACCACGCAAACCCGCGCGCACCGCCCCAAACCGTCATTCTTGCCCCCCAGCCGGTGAACCCGGCCGGCGAACCATATCCGGTGAACATGGCGTGACAAGGCGGCGATCGTCCGGGTTGCCCCCCTTTCCCGTTCCGGCACGCTCTGTTAGCGGGCCAGCAATCCACACGTCCCGATCTGTTGCCGGAGTTTTCGATGGTCCCCCGTTATGCCCGCCCTGCCATGACCGCGATCTGGGAGGCGGAGGCACGCTACAAGATCTGGTTCGAGATCGAGGCGCATGCGACGGAGAAGCTGGGTGAGCTGGGCGTAGTGCCGCAAAGCGCCGCACAGGCGCTTTGGGATTGGTGGAAGACGGAGCCCGCCATCGACGTTCCCGCCATCGACGCGATCGAATCGGTGACCAAGCACGACGTCATCGCTTTCCTCACCTGGGTGGCCGAGCAGGTGGGCGATGAGGCGCGCTTCATGCACCAGGGCATGACCAGCTCCGATGTGCTGGACACCACACTCAACGTGCAGCTCGCCCGCTCGGCGGACCTGCTGCTGGAGGACCTGGACGCCCTGCTCGCCGCGCTGAAGAAGCGGGCGGAAGAGCACAAGTATACGCCCACCATCGGCCGCAGCCACGGCATTCATGCCGAGCCCGTGACCTTCGGCCTGAAGCTGGCGCAGGCCTATGCGGAGTTCTCCCGCTGCCGCGACCGGCTGGTGGCCGCGCGGGCGGAAGTGGCAACCTGCGCGATCAGCGGCGCGGTCGGCACCTTCGCCAATATCGACCCACGCGTGGAGGAGCATGTCGCGCAGGCGATGGGCCTCGCGGTCGAGCCGATCTCCACGCAGGTGATCCCGCGTGACCGGCACGCTATGTTCTTCGCCACGCTCGCCGTCATCGCCAGCTCCATCGAGCGGTTGGCGACGGAAGTGCGCCACCTGCAGCGGACCGAGGTGCTGGAGGCTGAGGAATATTTCTCGCCCGGCCAGAAGGGCTCCAGCGCCATGCCGCACAAGCGCAACCCGGTGCTGACCGAGAACCTGACCGGCCTTGCG
>CBINJM010000003.1:0-262375 GCA_966251025.1 uncultured Erythrobacteraceae bacterium
CGTCGGCCACTGCTTCTTCATGGAAGACGGGATCGAGACGGGCAACGAGTTCATCCGCAACCTGGCGATCCAGACTAAGTGTCATCCGGCGCTGGACTGCGTGCCCACCAACATCGCGCCGAACGGCGAGATGCCCCCGTTATTCTTTGACCGAGCGGCCTACCGGCAGGAGAGCTTCCACGGCGGCAAGACCTTGCTGCCTTCGGATAACACGGTCTCTTCGTTCTGGATCACCAATCCCGACAACAGCTACATCGACAATGTAGCGGCCGGCTCCGACCAGGCCGGCTTCTGGCTGTCTCTCCCTCACCATCCCAATGGCGCGTTCCTCGGCTCAGAAGTCGCGTCCAAGACGTTTCCGCGCCGGGTGCTTCTACGTGCCTTCCGCGGCAACACGGCGCACTCGAACTTCGATGGGTTCATGTTCGACCGGAACATCGCCGACGACAACACCTTCGCTCTCGCCGGCAATGCGTACATGCCGCTGAAGGACCCCTTCGATCCCGAAAGCGAGATGCTGGAAACGGTCTTCACGGATTTGACGGCCTACAAGAACCGGAACCAAGGCTTCTGGGGCCGCGGCGAGCTTTTCACGCTTCGCAACGCGAAGTTTGCCGACAACGCCATCGGCATGACAATGTCGTCTGGCGCCTTCGGTACCGAGAAGTACACCTCGCTGGTGACAGACTCCTTGTTCGTGGGTGAGACCGACAATATCGGCAACCCGGAGACACCCGAAGAAATTGCTGTCGGCCGGAGTGTTCCAAAGCGCCTGATTCCGGACTATCCCATCCGCGCTTACGAATATTACGACTATCGCAACGAAGTGCAGAACACGACGTTCGTCAATTACCAGGACAATGATCTGCGCAAGACAGGTGCTCTCTCCTGGCTCATGTACAACAGTTCGGGCGTGACCACCGCAAGCACCATCAAGACCGCAACCTATATCAACGCGAAGCCGGTGTACTTCCCGCCAATGGATAAGCGGTTCGACAACGACAACCGTGGTGGCGATTCGTGGAGAACCTTATCGATCCTCGACCTTGACGGCACGACGAGCGGTGTTCCGATGTCACACATCAACCTCCATGATGGCGAAAACAACAGCGTCGTCACTGACGATACCTGCGTCATCAAGCCAGACTGGAATGCGTCGGTTTGTAAGGGTGATGTTGGGCGCCTGTATTTCAACATGCGCCCGGGCGGACCATCCATGGGGCGTGCAGGCATCAACGGCCCGAGGCCGGCCGGATCCGGCCCCAGTCCCATTATGGCCGCTCTCGCTAATCGTCCCGCGCCGCAAGCGCCCATCACGCTCGTCCACAAGGGCCAGACCTTCAAGGTCGCCGGTAGCCAGAGCAATGTGCGGGCCGGCACCGAAATTCAGGTGCAGACCGCGCGGCCCGAAGTCTCTCTCAGCGTCGCCGAGATGGACCAGGGTTCGTGGGTCATCTTCGAACTGCCAGGGTTCACCAATGCCACCTCCGGAACGGAACAGGTCAGCCTCGACGCATTGCGCAGGGCTAACGAGACGTCCTATTTCAGGGCCGGGGATACCCTCTGGGTCAAACTGGTAGTGACCGAGGCTCCGCGCATGCCGGTGCGTCCGCTGGATATACAAGCCAGCCTTACGGTCAAAAGGCAGGTCAGTTTAGCGGACAGCAGATAAGGTTCGTTTTCGCGAAACTGAACAAAGCCATGGGCGGGGATTCCAATCAAGCGTTCGCGGACTTCCTGTTAGGGGAACGGAAGTGGATCAGCCGATCCGCTTCTTGTTTGTGTGAAATCATGGAAACCTGGGTTCCTCAATGAAGAGGAAATCATGCCGCCGGGCGGCTTCCGCCAGACGTTGCCGAGCCGCTCTTGGGCCGGCAGTAGGCTTTCGGGTCTGCAACGATAGAAGGCGGAAAGCTGCCGAACGGCCGGCCAGGTGCGATCGCGCCTCGGCTAGTTCCCCAATGCGGCCGTCAGGGCCTGATGCGAAACTGCATTTCGTTCAGCGTTGATGAGCCCGCTGCGGCCCGCTCCGCACGTCTGACGGCGTTCGCTTCGAGTTGAAGCGTCAGCGACGCTGGCGCTCCATCAATTCGATCAGCTCGTGGAACTTCGTCCGCTGCTCGGCCTCGTCGCCAGAGGCGATCGCCTCAGCCACGCAGGTCGCGGCGTGATCCTTGAGAACTTCGCTCTCGACCTTGGCCAGCGCGGATTTCACCGCCTGGATCTGCGTCAGCACGTCAATGCAGTAGCGGCCGTCCTCGATCATCTGCGCCACGCCGCGCACTTGGCCGGCGATGCGGTTGAGCCGGTTGACCTTGGCCTTTGTATTCTCGCAGCCCATCGCGATCATCCTTGATATACCCCCAAGGGGTATCTACAACGGTCGCAGGAGATTGCAAGACCATGGCCGATTCCCTCGATCTTTCGCGCCGGCGGCTGATCACCGGCTCAGCTGCAATGGCTGCTGCCGCCACCCTGCCGGTGCCCGGCTGGGCCCGTGGCGATGATGTCGCAGCCGCCCGAAAGGGCTTTGGAACGCTCGACGGCGAAGACATCCGCCTGACCATCGCTCGCAGCCACTTCATGGCCGACGGCCGGGCGGGGCACGCAGTGACCGTAAACGGCACGATCCCCGGTCCGATGCTCCGCCTCCGTGAAGGACGAACCGTGCGCATCCACGTCACCAACCTGCTGGACGAGGACAGCTCGATCCACTGGCATGGTCTACTCGTGCCCTTCCAGTATGACGGCGTTCCGGGTGTCAGCTTCCCCGGCATTCGCCCGGGGGAGACCTTCACCTACGAGATCCCCGTGCGGCAGGCTGGCACTTACTGGTGGCACAGCCACTCGGGCTTGCAGGAGCAGATCGGCCACTACGGCCCACTGATCATCGACCCGGCGAACGGGCCAGACACCCGCTTCGACCGCGAATACGTGCTGCTGCTGAGCGAGTTCACGCCGATGCACCCGCACCAGATCATGCGGAAGCTGAAGGTCTCTGAAGGCTACTTCAACTATAATCGGCAGACCGCAAGCGAGGGCGAGATGTCCATCGCCGAACGGATGCGCTGGGGCGCCATGCGGATGGACCCGCGCGACGTTTCCGACGTCACGGGCTCCACCTACACCTTTCTCGTCAACGGCCATGCACCCGCAGACAACCTTGAGTTCCTGTTCCGCGCCGGCGAGCGGGTGCGGCTGCGGGTGATCAACGGCAGCGCCATGACCTTCTTCAACCTGCGCATCCCCGGAGTGCCGCTGACGGTGATCCAGGCCGACGGGCAGGACGTGCGCGACGTGACCGTTGATGAGCTGCAGATCGGCGTCGCCGAGACCTACGACCTCGTGGTGCAGCCCGGCGAGGGAGCGCATGCGATCGTTGCCGAGGCGATGGACCGCTCCGGCATGGGGGTCGCCATGCTGACCTCCACGCCCGGTGACCGCGGCGCCGTGCCGCCGCTGCGCGAGCCGGTTACGCTGACGATGGCTGAAATGGGCATGGGCGGCATGGACGGCGGCGATGGTGGCGCGATGCGGCACGATGCGATGCCGGGCACGGACCACGAGGCGATGGGTCACGGCGCCATGGCGGGGATGGACCGCGGATCGGGTGGCGGGACGATGGATCATTCCATGCGCGATCTCTCTAAGCTGCCGCCGGGCGCAAACGGCGTCGGTGTGGATATGGTTGCGCCGATGCCGATGAATCGGATGGACTACCCCGGCCTGGGACTCGACACAGTCTCGCACCGCGTGCTGCGCTACACCGATCTCGTCGCGATCCGTCCCAACCCGGTGCGCCCGCCAGAGCGCAGCCTGGAAATCCATCTCACCGGCAACATGGAGCGCTACATGTGGTCGTTCGACGGGCAGAAGTTCTCCGCCGTCACCGACAATCCGATCCGCTTCGGGCATGACGAGCGGGTGCGCGTGACTCTGGTGAACGACACGATGATGGCGCACCCGATCCACCTGCACGGCCATTTCTTCGAGCTGGTCAACGGTGCGGACGACGCGCACCAGCCATTGAAGCACACGCTGATCGTCCAGCCCGGCAGCAAGGCGACCTTCGACCTGACCGCCAACGAGCCCGGCGACTGGGCCTTTCACTGCCACCTCCTCTACCACATGCATGCAGGCATGATGCAGGTGGTGACGGTGCGGCCCTTCCCAGAGGAGGAGGCATCCTGATGCGCGCCCTGCTTCTCGCCACGGCTGCGCTCATCGCACACCCGGCGGCGGCGCAGGACCATTCCGCCCACGCGCAGCATGTCGAGCCCGCTGAGCCGCAGGAGGAGCCCCAGGCAACTGAGCAGGGCTCGATGGAGCACATGGATCATCAGGCAACGGAGCAGGCGCAGGCGGAGAGTGGTGCCGTTGACCACAATCAGATGGATCATGCCCAGATGAACCACGGCGCGATGGACCACTCGACCATGGACCATGCGCAAATGAACCACGGCGCCCCCGCACAACCTCCGCCCTTCTCCGGCCCGCCGCCGCGCGCCCAGGAGGGGCCGGAGCACGCCGCCGACGCAATCTACGGCACCGCTGTCATGGCCCCCGCCCGGCAGGACCTCGCTCGCGGGCACGGCGAGTTCACCGGCGGTACCGTCATGCTCGACCGGCTGGAGGCGCGGCTCGGAGACGGCGAGGACCTGTACCTGTGGGATGTGCAGGGCTGGTACGGCGGCGACATCGACCGGCTGTGGGTCAAGAGCGAGGGCGAGAGCGCGTTCGGCGGGAATGTCGAAGCGGCGGAGGTGCAGGCGCTGTGGGGTCACGCGATCGGCCCCTGGTTCGACGTGCAGGCCGGCATTCGCTACGATCTCGAGCCCAACAGCCGCGCCCATGCAGTGCTAGGGCTGCAGGGTCTCGCGCCCTACATGTTCGAGGTGGACGCAGCCGCCTTCCTTTCCGATCGAGGCGACCTTACCGCGCGGATCGAGGCGGAATACGACCAACGCATCACCCAGCGGCTGATCCTCCAGCCTCGTGCGGAAATCTCGCTGGCGGCGCAGGACATCGCCGAGCGCGGCATCGGCGCCGGTATCAGCTCGGTCGAGGCGGGCCTGCGCCTGCGCTACGAAATCGTCCGCGAGTTCGCTCCATATATCGGCATCGGCTATGAGGCGAAGCTAGGCGAGACGGCCGACCGCGCGCGCGCCTCCGGCGAAGACCCTGACCGCCTCGCCCTGCTGCTCGGCGTGAAGGCGTGGTTCTGATGGGTCATGATCATCACCACTGCAGCCACGCCGCACCCCACGCGGCTCAAGGCGACATCGCGACCGACCCGGTCTGCGGGATGAGCGTGACCATTGCGGGTGCCAAACACACAGCCGAGCATCGCGGCGAGCCGTATTATTTTTGCTCCGCCGGATGCCGTCAGAAGTTCGTCGCCGATCCCTCCCACTACCTCACGGGCGCGCATAGAAAGGCGCAGGAGGATGTGCCCGAAGGCGCCATCTACACCTGCCCGATGCACCCGGAGGTTCGGCAGATCGGCCCCGGCAGCTGCCCGATCTGCGGCATGGCCCTGGAGCCGGAGACCGTCTCGCTCCATGAAGGTCCAGATCCCGAGCTGACCGACATGCGCCGCCGCTTCTGGTGGAGTGCGCTCTTCACCATCCCGCTGTTCCTCTACGCGATGGGCGACATGGTGCCGGGGCTCAGTCTCAACGCGCTGGTCGAGCCAGCCTGGGCCCAGTGGCTTCAGGCCGGGCTGGCAACACCGGTGGTGCTGTGGGGCGGATGGCCATTCTTCGTGCGCGCGTGGCAATCGCTCCAGACGCGCAACCTCAACATGTTCACGCTGATCGGCTTTGGCGTCGCTATCGCCTATCTGTTCAGCCTCGCCGCGACCATCGCGCCCGGCCTGTTCCCGCCCGCCTTCCGCGACCATTCGGGCCGCGTCGGCGTCTATTTCGAGGCAGCGGCGGTCATCACCACGCTCGTCCTGCTCGGGCAGGTGCTGGAGCTGCGCGCACGCGGCGCCACCTCCAGCGCGCTCCGCTCGCTGCTGGAGCTCGCCCCGCCTGCCGCGCTCAAGATCTTCGGCTCGGGGGAGGAGCGCGAGGTGCCGCTCGACCAGTTGACCGAAGGCGATCGCCTGCGCGTGCGGCCCGGCGACAAGGTGCCGGTCGATGGCGTGGTCGAGGAAGGCTCCAGCCATATCGACGAATCGATGATCAGCGGCGAACCGCTGCCCGTCGCCAAGAATGCCGGCGACCGGGTGATCGGCGGCACCGTCAACCAGGCCGGCGGCTTCGTCATGCGCGCGGACGCGATCGGCAAGGACACGATGCTCGCCAAGATCGTGCAGATGGTGGCGGAGGCGCAGCGCAGCCGCGCGCCGATCCAGCGCCTCGCCGACAAGGTGGCGGGCTGGTTCGTGCCGCTCGTCATCGCCGTCGCCCTCGTGACCTTCGCCGCCTGGGCGGTCTGGGGGCCGCCACCGGCGCTCGCCTATGCGCTGGTCAACGCCATTGCGGTGCTCATTATCGCCTGCCCCTGCGCGCTCGGCCTCGCTACGCCGATGTCGATCATGATCGGCACTGGCAAGGGCGCGCATCATGGCATTCTCATCCGCAATGCCGAGGCGCTCGAGACGCTGGAGAGCATCGACACCTTAGTGGTGGACAAGACGGGCACGCTGACGCTCGGCAAGCCGGAGCTGGTGGCGGTCTTGTCGATGGGCGATACGGCGGAGGACGAGCTCCTCGCTCTCGCCGCTGCGGTGGAGCGGGGCAGCGAGCATCCGCTCGGCGCCGCCATCGTGGACGGGGCAGAGGCGCGGGCCCTCTCCGTGAAAGCAGCGACGAACTTCGCCTCCACCACCGGCGAGGGCATCGAGGCCGATGTGGCCGGTCGCCGTGTCACCATCGGCAACGAGAAGATGATGCGCCGCATCGGCATCGCGGACGAGGCATGGCTCGCTTCTGCCGAGGACGGGCGCCGCCAGGGGCAGACGGTGATGTTCGTCGCCATCGACGGCCAGCCCGCCGGGTTGCTCGCCGTCGCCGATCCCATCAAGTCGACCACTCCGCAGGCGATCGAAGCGCTGCACCGGCGCGGCATCCGCATCGTCATGCTCACCGGCGATAGCCTAGCGACCGCCCGGGCCGTCGCAGGCCAGCTCCGCATCGACGAGATCGAGGCCAACGTCTCGCCCGAGGACAAGCACCGCAAGATAGAGGCGCTGAAGGCGGAAGGGCGCAAAGTCGCCATGGCGGGTGACGGCATCAACGACGCACCCGCACTCGCCGCCGCCGATGTCGGCATCGCCATGGGCACCGGCACCGACGTGGCGATGGAAAGCGCCGGCGTCACGCTGCTGCGCGGCGACCTTCTCGGTGTCGCGCAAGCGATCACGCTCTCTCGCGCGACGATGCGCAACATCCGGCAGAACCTCGTCTTCGCCTTCGGCTACAACACGCTCGGCATCCCGCTCGCTGCCGGCGTGCTGTTCCCAGCCTTGGGCCTGCTGCTGAACCCGATGATCGCGGCGGCGGCGATGAGCCTCAGCTCGGTGTCCGTCATCGTGAATGCCTTACGGCTGCGGCGGGTCGCACTCGGCTGATCCAGGTCAAGTTCGGAAACCCCGGCAGGCTCACGCATTGGCGAAGTAAAGCAGGGAAGATCGCAGCATGCCGGAAGGTGACCGAAAGCAGCACGATCACGGCGCAGGTGGCATGTACTGGCGCTTCCTGGCGATGATCGCGACCTCCACGGTCGTGATGTTCGTGCTGATGTACCTCAACACCTATTCGATCGATCATGTGTTCTGGAGCGAGACGCGCTTCTGGATGGCCTTCGTCATGGGCGCGGCGATGATGGTGATCATGCTACTGTTCATGTGGCGCATGTACGGCAACGTCACCAAGAACATCATCATCCTCGCCGTCGCGAGCCTCGTATTCGCGCTGGCGCTGTGGCTGGTGCGTAGCCAGACCACGATCACCGACTCCGAGTACATGAAGGCGATGATCCCGCATCATTCGATCGCCATCATGACCAGCGAGCGTGCCCACATCCGCGACCCGCGCGTGCGGGAGCTTGCGCACGACATCATCCTCGCCCAGCGGCGAGAAATCGCCGAGATGAAGTACCTGATCGCCGATATCGAGGCGAACGGTGTGCGCGCGGCGGAGCGAATGCCACGACCGGCTGATGCGCAGGAGGATGGGGAATGAGGCGCCTGCCTGCCCTCGCTCGCGCCCTCCTTGCAACCGCAATGCTCACCGCTTGCAATTCGAACAGCGCGCCGGGCAATGATCGCGAGGCGCAGATCGATCCCGCACCCACGCCGGCCCCGCGCATGGGCGCGGCGGAAGCGCTGTCCGGGATCGCCGTGGAGGCGGTGCAGCCCGAGACGATGACCGATGCCGACATCTCCGCTGTGGGCGGGCTGGAGGGACGCTGCGCGATCCGCCTGACCGAGGTGAGCGAGCCATCTTCCTCTACCGCCCAGGCGGGCCGGCCACGATCAAGCTCAATGGCAAGCTGATCGAACTGTCCGCCACGGGTGAGCAGCGGTTCGCCGCTGGTGGCCTCACCGTTCAGCTGCGGCCCGTAGAAGGTGAAGGGAACGCGGGCTTGCCCGAGCACGAGATGATCGTGATGCTTCCCGGCGCGAAGGACGAGCAAAACGATTACCAGAAGGCAAACGGCGCGATTGCCGGAACCAGTAGATCGCGCCGCGACGCATGGTGTTGGGGATAGACGTCATTGATCTCATCCTTCCACGCCACGAGCTGTTGGCTACAGTCCGTGGCTACAGTGACTGGACCAAAGGCCCAGCCGGGGAGGAAAGATCAGCTAATAATCAATGACTTAGAAGAAAGTCTGGCTGGGGCGGCAGGATTCGAACCTGCGCATGCCGGTACCAAAACCGGTGCCTTACCGCTTGGCTACGCCCCAGCAGAGGGCGCCCCCTACACCGGCGAAGTGGGCCAGTGCAAGCGGCGCTCTCGATATGAATCAGAAGTCGACGCGCTTGCGCACAGGGTCCAGAAGCGCCTTGTCGAGCGTGTCGAAATCGGCCGCGGAGTGGCGCTCCGCCAGACCCTGCTGCGTGTTCACCAGCCGCCCGCGGATTGCGCCGGGGCGGGCGTCGATCGCTTTCACCCAACGGCCGACATTCACGTATTCATCCAGGCTGAGGAAGACGTCGCAGCGGTTGTAGGCGCCGTGATAGAGGTTCCCCAGCCAGGCATAGGTGGCGATGTCGGCGATGGTATAGTCGGCGCCCGCCAGGTATTCGGTCTTCGCCAGCTGCATGTCGGCAACGGAGAACAAGCGCTTCGTCTCCATCGCATAGCGGTCGATCGGATACTTGTAGCGTTCGGGCGCGTAGACATAGAAGTGGCCGAAGCCGCCGCCGATGTTCGGCGCGCTCCCCATCTGCCACATCAGCCAGCTCAGCGTCTCTGCGCGCGCGGGGCCGGAGGGAGGCAGGAGGTAGCCGAACTTCTCCGCCAGGTGGATCAGGATCGCGCCGCTCTCGAATACGCGGAACGGTTGTGGCCCGGTGCGGTCCACCAGAGCGGGGATCTTGCTGTTCGGATTGATGTCGACGAAGCCGGACCAGAACTGATTGCCTTCGAAAATCTTGATCATCCAGGCGTCGTACTCCGCCTCTGAGTAGCCTGCCTCCAGCAGCTCCTCGAACATGATCGTCACCTTGACCCCGTTGGGCGTGCCGAGCGAATAGAGCTGGAACGGATGCTCGCCCACCGGCAGCTCCTTCTGCTCGCGCGCTCCGGCGGTGGGCCGGTTGATGCCGGCGAACTGGCCGCCATTTTCCGGGTCGAAGGTCCAGACTTCGGGCGGGGTGTAAGTGTCGCTCATGGGGGGAAGGGCTCCTCTCGATTGGCGCGGGCACACTTGGCGAGTGCCCGTAGGAACCGCAAGCCCGCACCGTCCGTTCACCCGCGGCAATGGCGACGAGCCCCCTCACATGCCCTCCGGCTCTGACCTATGTCGAAGATGCCGGGCCGGGGATCACTCGCCGCAAGGCCGGCCGCGGCTGGGCCTATTACTCTCCCGAGGGAGAGCGGATCACCGACAGGGAGGAGATTGACCGGCTGAACCGGATCGCCCTGCCGCCGGCCTACACCTCCGCCTGGTATTGCCCTGATCCCAACGGGCATCTGCTTGCCACCGGCGTGGATGCCAAGGGGCGCAAGCAATACCGCTATCACCCGGATTTCCGCACCGCGCGCGAGAGCGAGAAGTTCGACGGTTGCCGGCTGTTCGGAGAGCGGCTGCCGCGCGTTCGCAAGCGCGTGGAGCAGGACCTCGCCGGTCGCAAGGTCACACGCGAACACGCCGTCGCCAGCATCGTCCGCCTGCTCGATCTCGGCGTGATCCGTGTCGGCAACGAGGCTTACGCCAAGGAGAATGAGAGCTTCGGCGCCACCACCTTGCGGCAGGACCATGCGGAGGTGACGGGCACCCGCCTGAAGCTCAGCTTCAGGGCCAAGAGCGGGAAGATGCGGCAGGTGACGATCACCGATCGCCGCCTGGCCCATTTCGTGCGCAAGATGCAGGACCTGCCGGGCCAACACCTGTTCCAGTATCTGGGGGAGGATGGCGAGGTGCACCATGTCGGCTCCAGTGAGGTCAACGCCTATTTGTGCGAGACGATGGGCGAACACTTCACCGCCAAGAACTTCCGCACCTGGCACGCCAGCGCGCTGGCCTTCCAACTGCTCGCCACGGCCAAGGGCACGCTGACGATCAAAGCGCTGATGGAGGAGGTGGCGGAAAAGCTCGGCAATACGCCGGCGATCGCCCGCCGCAGCTATGTCCACCCGGCCGTGGTCGCGCTGGTCGACCGCCAGATAGAGTGGCGCAAGACGCTGAGGCTCCCCCGCAAGACCCGCTGGACGAGCCGTGAAGAGCGCGGCCTGCTCGCCCTGCTGGAGGAAAGCCCCCCAGCGGAGGAATTGCTGTCCATATAGGAGAAGCCGCACATTGTGTTGGCGGCCACTCCCCGGCATTCTCCGCGCCGGGAGCCGCGTTGAAGAGCGGCGGGGGGAGCAGGTTGCATGGCAGAGATGGTCAACGGCAAGTGGGTCGACACGGCCCCGGCGGCCGAGGAGGTCGGCAAGGATGGCCGCTTCCAGCGCAAGGACAGCACCTTTCGCGGCACCATTTCTCCTGATCCCGAGGCGGAGTTCCCGGCTGAGGCAGGCCGCTATCGCCTGTGGGTCGCCTATGTCTGCCCGTGGGCCTCGCGCACGCTGGCGTTCCGCGCGCTGAAGGGGCTGGAGGACGTGATCGCCGTCTCCTACGCCAAGCCGGGCCTGCCGAAGGAGGGCTGGGTTTTCCCGGAGGGGCCGGACGGCGAACGGCCGGAGGATGGCTACCCGCTGCACCGCCTCTATGCGGAGAACGACCCCAACTACAGCGGCAAGGTCACTGTGCCGATCTTGTGGGACAGCAAGACGCGCCGCATCGTCAACAATGAGAGTTCGGAGATCATCCGCATCCTCAACTCGGCGTTCGACCGGATCACCGGCAACCGGCTGGACCTGTACCCTGAGGATCTTCGGCCGGAGATCCACCGCTGGAACGACCTGATCTATCCCGGTCTCAACAACGGCGTCTATCGCGCAGGCTTCGCCAAGACGCAGGATGCCTATGACGAGGCTGTGCGCGAGGTGTTCGCCACGCTCGACCAGTTGGAGCAGCACCTCGCCACCCACCGCTATCTTGCGGGCGAATGGTGCACGGAGGCGGACTGGCGCGCCTTTACAACGCTCGTGCGGTTCGATGTCGCGTATCACTACGCCTTCAAGTGCAACCTAAGGCGGGTGCAGGATTATCCCAATCTCTCGAACTACCTGCGGGAGCTTTACCAGTGGCCCGGCATCGCCCCCACAGTCAATTTCGAGCAGATCAAATTCGGCTACTGGTACCTTGCCGACAAGCACCGGATCACCGCCATCGGGCCGGAGATCGACCTGACCGCCTCACATGACAGGGATCGCCTGACGGGCCACGGCATTCGGGAGCGCGCGGCATGATCGGGCAGCCGGACCTCATCGTTGTCGGCGGCGGCTCCGCCGGCCTCGCCTGCGCGACGCGGCTCGCCGAAAGCGGGCTCAAGGTGCTGCTGGTGGAGGCGGGCAAGGACCATCGCGACATCCGCCTCTCCGTGCCGGCACTGATGAGTGGCATCGTCCACACGCCCGCCTTCGACTGGATGTACCGTGCAGAGCCTGACGCATCGGTCGGCGGGCGGCCGGACGTGTGGCCGGCGGGCAAGAGGCTCGGCGGCGGCAGCGCCATCAACGGGATGATGTTCATCCGCGGCCACCGCTGGGACTACGACCATTGGGCAGAGCTTGGCGCCACGGGCTGGGACTATGAAAGCGTCCTGCCGTATTTCAGGCGGCTGGAGGATAATGAGCGCGGGGCTGACGAATGGCGCGGGCAGGGCGGGCCGATTGGCGTCTCCGAAATCCGCTCTCGCTACGACATCACCGACGACTGGATCGAGGCCGCGCAGCAGGCGGGCATCCCGCGCTCGCCAGACCTCAACGGCAAGCTGGCGGAAGGCGTGGACATGATCCAGCTCTCGCAGCGGGGCGGCCTGCGCTGCTCCACCGCGCACGGCTACCTGACGAGAAAGCCCGCGACGCTGGAGATCCTGCTCGAAGCGCAGGTGCTGAAGATCGAGGTCGAAGGCGGCCGCGCCACGGGCGTCACCATCCGTCGGGGCGGGGAGGTGCGTACGCTGAGGGCGAAAGCGGGCGTGGTGCTCAGCGCGGGCGCGCTCAACACGCCGCGCCTGCTGATGCTCTCCGGCATCGGCCCGGCGGAGGAGCTGCGCCAGCACGGCATCGCGGTGCAGCGGGATCTGCCTGGCGTCGGTGCCAACCTGCAGGAGCATCCCGGCTGCCATCTGGTGAACGCCGTCTCTGCCCACACGCTCAACAACGAGGCTCGCGGCTTCGCGGGCTTCAAGCAGCTGTTGAACCTTGTGTTCACCCGCAGTGGGGCGCTTACCACCGGCATCGGCCACGCGCAGGCCTTCGTCAAAAGCCGCGAGGGGCTGCCTGCGCCCAACCTCCAGCTCGCGTTCTCCGCCTTCGCGTTTGACGTGACGGAGAAGGGCAACCTCGCGCTGCGGCCGGAAAGCTCCGTCACCACCTTTATCGCGCTGATGCGACCACAATCGCGCGGGCGGGTGGCGCTGCGCTCAGCCGACGTCGATGCCGCACCGCTCATCCGGTACGAGCTTCTCGGGTGCGAGGATGATGCGCTGCAATTGGCCGAGGGGCTGCTGATGGCCCGCGACATCATGGCCCAGCCAGCGATCGCGGGCGATGTCACTTCGGAGATCCGCCCGGGCCCCGAACTCGCGACCGCTGAAGCGCTGCTCCCCTACGTCCGCGCGGCGACGATCCCGATGTACCATCCCGTCGGCACGGCCAAGATGGGCGCGGTGGATGATCCGCAGGCGGTCGTCGGGCCGAATTGCGCGGTGCGGGGGGTTGAGGGGCTGTGGGTGGTCGACGCGTCGATCATCCCGACGATCCCGCAGGGCAACACCAACGCGACCGCCATCATGATCGGCGAACGCGCAAGCGATCTCGTCCTGTCGGCGGTAAGACAGCCCGCAATGGCCTGATCCCTCCCGCGCTAACGGGAGGGGCTTGGCTCAGCGCCCCAGCTGCGCGGGGATGAACTCCTCGCGCACCGCCTTCGCCAGCAGGTCGAGCGGCAGAAGCCCCTGTCCGACGATGAAGTCGTTAAACGCCAGCCGGTCGAACTTTTCGCCCAGCGCAAGCTCGGTCTCCGCGCGAAGGTCGATCAGCTGGCTGTAGCCGTAGAAATAGCTCCCGGCCTGTCCGGGCGAGCGGAAGGTGTAACGGTCCGCCTCCTGCTTCACCATGGCCGGCGAGAAGCCTGCCTCCTCCGCAAGGATGCGCTCCGCCGTGGCCCGATCGGCAAGGCCGAGGTTGAGCATCGGGTCCAGCATCGCCCGGCTCGCGCGCAGCAGCCGGTGCTGAAGCGCGATCAGCTGTCCCTCGACGGGCTCGTAAGGCAGCATCTCGGCCTCCGCATAGAGTGCCCATCCTTCGGCATTGGTGCTGTTGAAGGCATAGATCACGCGGGCATTGCTGACCCCGCGCTCCACCATCTGCGCGAATTGCAGCTCATGCCCGGGCCGCCCCTCATGCACGCTGAGCGTCCAGGCCGCCGCCGCGAAGTCGAAATCGTTGGCCACCATGTCGGAGCCCGAGGTGACGCCGGTGGTGAGGACGAAGGTGCCTTTCTCGCCCGTGTTGCCGATCAGCCGCGGCGGCTGCATGTGCGGGGCAGGGCTGGCGGCGTTCTCCGCCTCGCTGCCAAGGCGCATGTTGACCGGGTAATCGGGCAAGGTGACGATCCGCTCCCGCGAGGCGATCTGCTGCAGCTGGTCGAGGATGCCGGCATAATGCTCCTCCATCTGCTCGGGGGGAATGCGCTGCTTCTTCAGCTCCGCCAGGACGGACGGGTAGTCGGTTGCCGCCAGGCCGAGCTTCTGCGCCACCAGCGGCGCCAGCGCATCGATCTGCTGGCGGACCTCGTAGAAGGAGCGGCGCGCCCGGGCGATCAGCTCCTCCGGCGGCAGGTCGATGCCGTAGGCCTTCAGCCGGAAGGCGTAGATTTCCGGCGGCAGGCGGAAATCATCCCGCGCGGCGGGAAGCACGGTTGCCCGCTCCCACTCGCCATATTCGGTGAACTGCCGCTCCATCGCATCGAGCGCCTCCGGCGCCTCGACGTCGAACCGGTCGAACAGCTCACGAATGCCCGCGACGTAGGTCGGGATCTTGGGCAGTGCATCCTCGACGCTGCCCCGGAAGGGGCCGACCTTTCCCTCGCCACGGCTTTCCTCGAAGCGGGCTTTGGCCAGCTCCGTCATCGGCTCCGTGCCGGGGAAAAGGCCGGTGTAGCGCTCCAGCAGCTCCTTGGCTTTCGCATGCCGCTGCGGCGCGGTCTGCTCGCTCAGCACACCGTTCAGCGTGCCGAACACCATCTGCGGCACATCGTGCCAGTCCAGCTCCAGCCGTTCGGAAAGGCGGGTGCCCTCGATGTCCCGGTCAATCGCCGCAATCAGGATTTCGAGATCCTGCCTCAGGTTCGGGTCGCTTTCCCGCCCCAACGCAGTCTGGAGCCGGGCACGTTGCTCCTCCAGCGCGGCGATATAGCGATCCGCCAGGTCCGGACCCATGTCGCGGACGAGGCCGTCATATTCCTCAAGCCCGCTCTGCGCCGCATCTTCGGGGAAGAAGCGCGCCTGCGCCCTCAGCAGCTCCAGCGTGTAGGCATTGCTGCGCTCGATCCAGCCCGGCACGTGAGCGACCTGCGCCGCCGGGGCATCGCTCCCCGCGCCCTCTTGCGCCAAGGCGGATGTCGAAGGGATCGCCAGAAGAACGGCGAGCAGGGTAAGGCGCTTTGTCGTCATCGGCGGTCCCTTCGGTTCGGCCTTGCTCAATCCTGGCCGGGCAGCTTGTACTTGAACGGGTCGGTCACCGTCGGCTCCGTCGGCAGCGGCTCGCGAGGCAGCGTCTCTTCGTCATTGGCCGCCTGCAGCAGCACGCCCGCCAGCACGGTGGCCATCTGGCGAAGGTCATCCGGCCGAAGGTGATCGTAGGTGTCGATATTGGTGTGGTGCAGGCGCGCCGAATAATCGAGCGGGTCTTGGATGAACTGGAAGCCCGGCAGGCCGATGCGCTGCAGGAAGACATGGTCGGTGCCGCTCGTGCTGCCGCTCACCACCGTGCCCGCGCCCATGCTGGCGAAGGGGCTCAGCCATTTCCGCAGCAGCGGCTCGGCCGCGATGTTGCCTTCGGCATGGATGCCGCGCAGCTTGCCCGATCCATTGTCGATGTTGAAATAGGCTTTCAGGTCCGCATAGCCGGGCTTGGTCTGGATCGGCCAGAGATTGTCCCAGGCGTAGTAGGCAGTCGCCGGATCGACATCGTTCTCCCCGGCGCGGGTCGCCAGATGCTGCCGGACATAAGCGAGGGAGCCGAGCAGCCCCTGCTCCTCACCATTCCACAGGGCGAAGCGGATCGTGCGCTTCGGCCGTGCGCCGGTTTCCTTGAGGATGCGCGCTGCCTCCAGGATGGCGACGCTGCCCGCGCCGTTGTCCACCGCGCCGTCACCGGTCGCCCAGCTATCGAAATGCGCGCCCGCCATGACATAGCCTGCGCGCGGATCGGTGCCGGGAATCTCGCCGATGATGTTGTAGGCCAGCGGGTCATCATCCACGAATCGGACGTTGCTCTCGATGGTGATCTCGGGCGCCGGCCCGGTCCTGGCGAGGCGGGCGAGGCGGCGGTAGTCCTCCGCCGCGATCTCGATGGCCGGCAGGGTCGGCGTCTGGCCGGTCATGAAGGTGTAGCCGCTGCCGTGGAGCAGCTTGCCGTCACGATAGGACATCTCCACGCGGGCCAGCGCGCCCTCTTCGCGCAGGAAGGCGTCCAGCTTCAGCGCATAGGACTGCCGCTCGATCCGCGCATTGGCCGCCTCCGGATCATGGCTGGGCATCGCGAAGGTGTTGCGCTCCGCAATCTGCTCGTTGGTCAGGCGGCGGAAGGCTGGGGTGGTCGGCTCGTCGCCGGTGCCCGGCAGGTCCACCATCACGATCTTGCCGGCGAGCTTGCCGCGATAGGCCGCGAAGTGCTCTTCCTTCTCCATCGGCGCGACAATCACCTCGCCGCGCAGCACACCGTTCGTGGCGGGCGTCCAGGCGATGGGGGTGGCGGTCAGTTCGATCGGGCGGGGGGAGACCATCCACACGTTGGAGGAGATCGCCTCCCACCCGCGGCCGAACTCGAACCCTTCCTTGCGCACGTTGGCCAGGCCGATCTTGCCCATCTCCTGCACGGCCCATTCCTCGGCCCGGCGCATGCCCGGCGAGTTGGTGAGGCGCGGCCCGATCCGGTCTAGCAAATCATGCGCCCGCATCGGGATCTCGGAGCGGTTCATCCCCTCGTCGATGATCGCGGCCACTGCGCCCTCCTGCTGCGCGGCCGAAGGCGCGGCGATGCTGGCGAGGATCAGCGCGCCGCTGATCAGCGGAAGGCGCGCCAGGCTACGGGAGATACGATGTGTCGAACGCATTGTCGGACCCCTGCGTGTTATGGAAGTCGCAGCCCGGATGGACCGCCATGCGGTCTCCTATGCAACCATCTCCCTGGCCCGGCAATGCGACTGTGCGGCAGGCGCCCGGCTGCCCGGAAGGGCGCGGCTCTTGGGCAACAGCCGCGCCGCCCCTTCAGTCCAGCCGCTTCACCCAGCCATGCGGGTCCGGCGCGGTGCCGCGCTGGATCGCGACCAGCCGCTCGCGCAGCTTTGTGGTGAGCTGGCCCGGCCCGCCGGAGCCGATGGTGAACTCGCCATCCTCGCTCGCCACTCGGCCGACCGGCGTGACGACCGCCGCAGTGCCGCACGCAAAGGTCTCGACCAGCCGCCCGCTCTCCGCATCGGCGCGCCACTGATCGAGGCTGTAGCGCTCCTCGCTGATCGACAGACCTTCCTCGCGCGCCATGGTCAGCAGGCTGTCGCGAGTGATGCCGGGCAGGATGGTGCCCGTCAGCGGCGGAGTTATGATCCGCCCATCCTCGAACACGAAGAACAGGTTCATGCCGCCCAGTTCCTCGATCCACTTGTGCTCGGCCGCGTCCAGGAACACGACCTGGTCGTGCCCGCGCGCAATCGCCTCCGCCTGCGGGACGAGGCTGGCCGCGTAATTCCCGCCGCACTTGGCCGCGCCCGTTCCGCCCGGGGCCGCGCGGGTGTAGTCGCTGGACACCCAGATGGAGACGGCGGGCGCGCCGGACTTGAAGTAATTGCCCGCCGGGCTGGCGATGACGAGGAAGGTGTACTGCTTCGCCGGTCGAACGCCCAGGAAAGCCTCGCTGGCGAACATGAAGGGCCGCAGATAGAGCGAGCCGCCCTCCACCTTCGGGAACCAGTCCGCATCAGCAAGGGCGATCTGGCGGCATGCCTCGACGAAGGCCTCCTCCGGCAGTTCCGGCATGGCGAGCCGCCGCGCGGAGGCATTGAAGCGCCGCGCATTCTCCTCCGGCCGGAACAGCGCCATCGTGCCGTCCGCCAGGCGATAGGCCTTCAGCCCCTCGAAGATCTCCTGCGCATAATGCAGCACCGCAGCGGCCGGATCGAGGCTGATCGGCTGGCGCGGGCCGAGCGTGGCGTTGTGCCAGCGTTTGTCCTCGCTCCACTCGATACGCACCATATGATCGCTGAACACCTTGCCAAAGCCAGGGTCGGCGATCGCCTGCTCACGGCTGGCGCCGGGAACAGGGGCCGGGTGGGGCAGGCGGGTGATGTCGAGTGCGTTCTCGAATGCGGGCGCGTCGGCCATTGTCGTCATGTCTCCTTGGCCCGAGCGGTTAAGACGCGCGCGGGGGAGAGGCAAGAGTTTGGAAGGAGAAGCGTCTTGCGCAGCGGGAAGCGCCAGGACTGCGCGAGGCGCCTCCCCGCAGTGGCGGCCGGTTCAGGGCACCTTCGTGCCGGTCGGCGAGTCTTGCCCCGCCTGCTCCAGCGCGGCGGGCTTGGAGACAGGTTCCGCCGTGTGGTCGTTCAGGCCGGCGCGGAAGCTGCGGATGCCCTTGCCGAAGTCGCCCATCGTTTCGGAAATCCGGCCCCGGCCGAACAGGATGAGCACCACGATCGCCACGACGATCCAATGCGTGAGCGAAAACTGACCCATTGGCCAACTCCTTTAGAAGCAGGTGTAGCTGAACGCCACTGCGCTCCGCGTGCGCAGTGCTTCACTCTGCCGCTATAGTGGACGCCCCGATGCGCCACAACGGAAGACTGGCAGCGGGCAGCTTTCGTAGAAATTGCGGCTCTTCGCGTCCCAAGGAGGGATTTGCGCCTATAAATCGACTGAGCCCCTGAAGACCCGGAGAGACAATGAGCCAGCTTCCCCACGCCTTTATCGCGCCCGACCTGTCGTTGGCAGAAATGGCGGACCCCAATGAGAAACTGGGCATTCCGATTTACAGCGGGCACCAGGCCGGCCTAAAGCACAACCGCGAGTTGAAGGGGCGCAATCGCTTCTTCGACGAGATCGCCGATCGGATCTACAAGTTCCGCGGCAGCTACGAAGACCAGTGCTCGCCCCGCTACTATTTCGACCTGGTCAAAACCCTGCGTGACCTCTCCGGCGAATATGACCGGGTTGTTGAGGTCGGGGTGTATATGGGCGGCTCTTCCGCGATCCTGGGTGGGGGCATTGACCGCTTCGACTACGATCTGGATCTGGTCGACATCGATGCGCGCTTCCTGCGCTTCTCGTACGAGCGGATCCGTCGCGCCTTTCCGGAAGCGGTGGACCGCGTCCGTCTTTTTCACGGCGACCTGCCGCACTACGTCCAGAATGTCCTCGCCCAGGAAACCACGAAGAGCCTCATCCACCATGATGGCGCGCATGATTTCAACCAGGTGGTGAAGGATTTATCCTCCTTGTCCTTCGTGCGTGAAAAGGTCCACGCCGTCATCTGCCAGGATACGCACCTGCGCGGCACGCCGGAATATATGAACTTCGTGGACCTGGCGCTCTATGCCGTCTTTGGCACTGAGGTGCGCTATGCGCCGATCGGCAGCGCCTATGACGAATGGGACGGGCGCACTTCACCCAACAAGTATCAGGGCAATTACTTCATGCCGGGCGTGCCGGAGGGCGTGGTCGTTCCGATGGACGCCAATGCGTTCCAATACCCGCACCCGTCGATGAGGCTCGAGCAGTTTCTCTAGGTTGAGCCGGCGCGCGTCATTTCCTGGAAGGAGCAATGGCGCGGTCGCGCACCATAATGAACGCGGGCGAGTCCTTACGGTTAGCCTCCACGCTGGAGCGCCGCCAGACGAAGGCTGCATAAAATGAGAAGGGCGGCCCCGCCCGTCGCGGAACCGCCCTTCGCATGGTCAGCGGCCGGAAGTGCCGCTCACGAAGCCTTTACCGGTGGTGAAAAATCAGAACCGATAATGCTCCGAGCGGAAACGTACCGACCTCCCTGCTGAACCATGAGACATCGGATCACCTCCTTTCGCGCTTGAAAGCCATGCCCCCGTTTCACCGGAGGCCAGACCCGCGTTCACCGCTGGCCCACCCGAAATGTGAGTCACAGCCTCCTACAAAGCAAGTCTTGCGCGGAAGTTTTTCACCGTCATGATCGTTGCGCTTCTGTGTCCGGCGAGAGCTTCAGCGACGAAGCGAAGCTGTCGCTTTAGCGACAATCCTCGATCACCCGCGTCACCTCCGGCCAGGCAGGAAGGAACAGGGTCTGCAGCCCGGCGACTTCCACTGCGAAGCGTCCCTTGGAAAAGGCCATTGCGTCCAGCAGCGAGTCCCGCGCCGGCAGCGCTGCGGCCGTGGCGCCCTCGCGGGCGGTAGCAGGCAAGGTCCGCTCCGTCGTTTCCGTAAGGATGCGCATCGCGCCGCCTGTGCCCTGCCGCAGCAGGCGTACCTGCCCACCGCCTTCGCAGACCATTTCGAAGGATGGTGCCCCGCCGCTGTCGCTGAAACTGGCGCGGGTGGTCGCTCCGGTGGAGCGATAGTGCCAGTCCCCCGGCGTCTGCGGTGCGTCCATCCAGTTCGCGGGCGGGGGAGTGGGCATCTCCGCCACCGGCGGCGGCGGCGGTGGCGCGGGCGCGCGGGTCGGCTGGGGAGCGGGAGTCGGTGTCGGCTGCGGGGCAGGCGGCACGCATGCGCTGATGGCGAGGGACGCCAGCGCAGCCATGGAAGTGAGCCCGCCGATCCTGAGAACGGAAGGGGGCACGGCAAAGATCTTCGAACGCATCAGCGGCACGCCTCCATCACCCGGCCGACGCCCGTATTCCCGGGCAGACGCAAAACAGTGCCTCCGGCCGCTCCGATCTCGATCGTCTCGCCCGGATTGGCGAAGGCGGCGAAGATCGGCTGGCCCGGGTCGACCTCAGCCAGCATTGCCGGCACTCCTGTGAGGGACGGGCTCATCTGCACCCCGGCCCGCTGCCCGCCGACCTCGATCGTGTAGACCTGCGCCTCATCGTCCTGTCCCATGTGGATCAATGTGAGCGCGCCGGAATCGCGGTCGCACACCAGCCGCAGCAGCGGCTCGCCCTGCGAAGGGCCGAACTCTGCGGTCGCGGCCGTGGCCGTCTCTCCGATGAACCACTGTCCCTCGGTCAGCGGCTCGCCCGCAGCGCCGGTGGTTGGTGCCGCCTGCGTGGTGAGGCTCGGCGTTGGAGCGGGCGAATCCCGCTCCTCCCCCTGCGAACAGGCGGCGAGGGCCAAGGGCGTCAGCAGGGTCGCAAGCAGCCTTCCGCCGCGAGCCGGCGGCGGGGCATTTCGGTGGCGCATGGGGGGAGCTCCTCTCGTCACGCGTTCGTGCAGGCCAACAAGTGGCTGGCCCGGCGGGTTCCTTTCGTCCTATCGCGGCAGACGTGATGGCGGGCAAGAAGCGGATCGATCAGCTGTTGGTGGAACGGGGCCTGGCCCCCAGCCGCGCCCGTGCGCAGGCTTTGATCATGGCGGGACTGGTCTTCGCGGGCGAGAAGCGGGTGGACAAGCCCGGCCAGCAGCTGGCGGACGATGTCGCGCTCGATGTGCGCGGACGGGATCACCCGTGGGTTGGGCGCGGAGGCGTCAAGCTCGCCCATGCCATCGAGGCATTCGGGCTGGACCCGAAAGGCGCCGTGGCGATGGACATCGGCAGCTCCACCGGCGGCTTCACAGAGGTGCTGCTGGAGAACGGGGCGGAGCATGTCTTCGCCGTCGACGTCGGCACCAACCAGCTCGCCTGGAAACTGCGGCAGGACCCGCGCGTAACGGTGCTGGAGCAGACCAATGCCCGCGAGCTGACGGTGCAGCAGATCGACCGGCCCTGCGACTGGGTGGTGTGCGATGCCTCCTTCATCGGCCTTGCCAAGGTGCTGGAGGTTCCGCTGCGCCTGGCCGCGCCGCGGTGCCGGCTGGTCGCGCTGATCAAGCCGCAGTTCGAGGTGCGAAAGGGCGAGGTCGGCAAGGGCGGCATCGTTCGCGACCAGTCGCTGCACCAGCGTGTGTGCGATGAGGTGCGGGCGTGGCTGGAGGAAGGCGGCTGGGTGATCCAAGGCATCATTCCCAGCCCGATCACCGGCAGCGAGGGGAACGTGGAATTCCTCGTCTCCGCTCTGCGCGACCCGGCTGGCTGAGGAGCCGTTTTGCGGCTCTCGTGCGAGTCGAAAGCGGCAATGGTGCAAGCCGGTTGCAAACCGATGCTACCCGTTTGCGCTGGCCGGAAAGCTGCTTCTTCGCATGCCTCTTCCGGTGGTGTTTCGCACCGCTTGCAGATGCGTTCCAATCCGCTTTCAAGCGGGTGCATGAGCGTCGCAACCCTTGCTCAAAACCGCCCGGCGCGCCACATAGCGGCCATGCAGAGCCAGAACCCGTTGATCGCCGATTTCGTCAAGCTGGCGAACGCCGCCGCCGGCACCTTCGCCGGGATGACGCGCGAGGCGCGAGAATCCGCCCGCGAGCGGCTGAGAGAGGCGCTGGGCGGCGTCGATTTCGTCACTCGCGAGGAGTTCGATGCCGTGAAGGCGATGGCGGCCAAGGCTCGCGAGCAGAACGAGAAGCTGGAGGCCCGCCTCGCCATGCTGGAGGCGAAGCTGGCTCAGGCTTCTCCCGCCGCCGGAGAGACCATCCCCGACATCGGCCCGGGCGAACAGGCGTAAGCGAAGGCAGCGAGGGCAGCACTCCCCCGCAACGAACACCGGCAGGACGCCACGATGCATGTCCGCGCCCCCGCTATCCTCCTCGCCGCCCGCCAACATGGCGAAACGGCAATCATAGCCCGTTTGCTGACGGAGGAGTTCGGGCTCGTCGCCGGCTATGTCCCGGGTGGGAGAGGGCGTCGCCTGAGGCCGGTGGTGATCCCCGGCAACCTGGTCGACCTGCAGCTCTCTGCCCGCTCTGACAGTCAGCTGCCTTTCGCCAGCCTCGAGCTTGTCGAGAGCCGCGGCCCATGGCTGGGGGAGCCGCTGCCCGCAGCCGCTTTTGGCTGGATCTGCGCCCTCACCGCCACGGCCTTGCCGGAGCGGCAACCTTATCCCTCCCTATATGCCGGCCTCGGCGGATTGCTGGATGCGATCTGCCACGCGCCTTCCGCTCGGGGCTGGGCCGGCGCCCTGGCCGCGTATGAAACCCTGCTGCTGCGAGA
Source organism: uncultured Erythrobacteraceae bacterium (assembly GCA_966251025.1). Taxonomy (GTDB): domain Bacteria; phylum Pseudomonadota; class Alphaproteobacteria; order Sphingomonadales; family Sphingomonadaceae; genus Croceibacterium. The sequence goes on from CBINJM010000003.1 coordinate 23,214, forward strand.
ACTGGGCTATGGCGGCGGCGCGCCCGCGCAGCCAGCCGATTTCCCCGCGACGTTGGCGGAACTGGACCGGCTCTCTCCGCTACTCGATCGCTACCTGCTTGCCGACCGGCGCGGCGATGTTATGGCCGCGCGCTCTCGCCTGAGGGAGTTGCTGGAGCGTATGCTGTGAAGATCGCGTGTTTCGCCGGGGATGGGATCGGGCCGGAAATCATGGGCGAGGCGCGCCGCGTGCTCGCCGTGCTGGACCTGCCGGGGCTGACCATTTGGGATGGGGATGTCGGCGGCGCCGCCTATCGCCTCCACGGCCACCCACTACCGCCCGAGACGCTGGAGATGGCGAAGGCCGCCGACGCGGTGCTGTTCGGCGCGGTGGGCGATCCCGCATGCGACGGGCTGGAACGTCACCTGCGGCCGGAACAGGCGATCCTCGGTCTGCGACAGGCGCTCGGCCTTTTCGCCAACCTGCGCCCCGCGAAGATGTTCGCCGGGCTGGAGAGCCTTTCGGCGCTCCGCCCGGAGATCGCTGGCGAGATCGACCTGCTGATCGTGCGAGAACTCAACGGCGATGTCTACTTCGGCGAGAAGGCGATCCGCACGCTTGCTGATGGGCGCCGCCAGGGCTTCGACTTCATGTCCTATGCGGAGGATGAGGTGCGCCGCATCGCCCATGTCGCATTCCGTGCCGCTCAGGGCCGCAGCAAGCGCCTCACCAGCGTGGACAAGGCCAACGTGCTGGAGACGAGCCAGCTCTGGCGGGACGTGGTGATCGAGGTCAGCGCCGAATATCCCGACGTAACCCTTAGCCACATGTATGTCGACAATGCCGCCATGCAGCTGGTGAAGGACCCGGGCCAGTTCGACGTGGTCGTCACCGGCAACCTGTTCGGCGACATCCTGTCCGACCAGGCGAGCATGTGCGTCGGCTCGATCGGCCTTCTCGCCAGCGCGGCGCTTGGCGCGGACGAGACCGAGCACGGAACCAAGGGCCTGTACGAGCCCATTCACGGCAGCGCGCCGGACATCGCCGGGCAGGGCAAGGCCAATCCGATGGCGATGATCCTATCGCTCGCCATGATGCTGCGCCACAGCTTCGGCCGGGAGGCAGAGGCTGCTCGGATCGAGGCGGCGGTCGCGGCTGCGCTGGCGGACGGTATCAAGGGCGCCGATCTCGGCGGCACTGCCGGCACCCGTGAAGTCGGCGATGCGGTGCTCGCGAGCCTGTAAGCGGGGCGGCCCCTTCGGCCGATCCCTTGCTGTGACATGGAGAGGCTTGTGACCGCCGCCGGGGCCGGGCCCGGCGCTCCGAAGGCTGCACGGCCGCTCGAACTCGCCGTCGTGCTGCCGACGCTCAATGAGCGGGGCAATGTCGCCCCGATGGTGGAGCGGCTGGAGCAGGCGCTGGAGGGCATCGCCTGGGAAGCAATCTTCGTCGACGATGACAGCAACGACGGAACGGCTGACGAGGCGCGCCGCCTTTCGCTGACGGACCCGCGCATCCGGGTCATCCAGCGCATCGGGCGCAGAGGGCTCGCCAGCGCGGCGATCGAGGGGATGTGCGCCACCGCCGCGCCCGTCGCAGCGGTGATGGATGCGGACCACCAGCATGACCCCGGGCTGCTACCCCGGATGCTGGAGGCGATTCGCTCCGGCCAATGTGACCTCGCTTATGCCAGCCGCTTCGCCCCCGGCGCCAGCACCGCGGAATGGAATAGCCCGAGGCGGGAGCGCGCCTCTACGCTCGCCAATGCACTCGCCCGCAAGCTAACGGGCGTGGAACTGAGCGATCCGATGAGCGGCTATTTCATGCTGCGGACGGAGACGCTTCGGCGGCACGCGCATCATCTTTCCGGGATCGGCTTCAAGGTGCTGCTCGACATCCTGGCGACAGTGGAGCAGCCGCTCCGCGTCAAGGAGTTTCCGCTGAACTTCGCGGCGCGAGCGCAGGGGGAAAGCAAGCTGGACAGGACGGTCGTGTTCGAATTCCTGGTCGGGCTTTATGACAGGTGGCTGGGGCGGATCGTCCCTACGCGATTTGCGCTGTTCGGCACGATCGGCGCGATGGGCGTGGTCGTCCACATGGCAGTGCTGAGCGCCTTCCTCACCCTGTTTGGCGGCAACTTTGCCCAGCCGGTGACGGGCTTCGAGATTGGCCAGGCTGTGGCGGCGACGGTCGCGATGAGCTTCAACTTCGTGCTCAACAACGCTCTCACCTATGCGGACCAACGGCTGCGAGGGGCGGCCGCGATGCTGCGCGGTTGGCTGAAATTTGCGGCGACCTGTTCGGTGGGGCTGCTGGCGAATGTCGGCGCGGCGGTCGTGCTGGTGCGCTTCGGCATGCCGGAATATCCGGCGGCGCTGGTCGGCATCGCGATTGGTTCGGTCTGGAACTACGCGCTGTCCAGCCGCTTCGTGTGGGGCCGCTTCCGCTAGCGCCAGCTATCCAGCCAGGTCCAGCGTTCGAAGGCGTCCGGCCCGTCCAGCGGCGCGGCGGTCAGGATGGGCCAAAAGAACACGAATAGCCCGGCCGATGCTGCGATGACCGCCAGCGGAACCATCCGCCGGCCGCGTTTCCACAGCTCGTCCAGCGACAAGGCCAGTGCCGCAACCAGGAAGCAGCTTGGCAGCAAGTAATGGTAGTAGAACTGCACGTTCTTGGCCGCGACGACCCACAGGCCGAGGCTGACGGCATAAAGCACTGCCACCGAAAGCTCTGCCCACCGCCTGCGCGTTATGCCGATCCAAGCGCACCATCCGAGCGCGGGCAGCCCCGCTATCATGATCAAGGGGTTGCCGACGAGCAGCACGCCGCGCTGGGCCCCGTCGATCGGTTCATAGAGGTACCAGATCGCACGCCAGTCGATCACCCAATCATACCAGCGGCTCTGGTAGGTGTGTGCCTTAAGCGGCTGTTGCTGCAGGTCCAGCATCTGGCGGTGAAGCTCGATCAGCCCGCCGGGTTTGATCGCGTTCTGTGCGTAGAAGAAGTTCGGCCAGTAGCAGAGCGCGTAGGTGATTAGGGGCAGCAGGCCGAGCCAAAGCGCTGCCTCGATCAGTGTCATCCCGCCGACAGGTGCGCCGCGTCGTACCGTCAACACCTGCCAACCCGCTGAGCGGAGGCGGACAGCGAAGAAGGCGAGGCCCGGCAGTGCGGCAAGCGGGATCGCGTTCCACTTCGCCGCCATCGCGCAGCCCAGTGCCGCGCCTGCGATCGCAAGCCGCCACCGTGCCGTCTCCTGCTCCCGCACGGCGCCGGCGCACATCCACAGCGCCAGCAGCATGAAGGCGGTCATGAAGATATCGAGCATGGCAATGCGCGCCTGCACGAAGATCGGAAATGCCAGCACCAGCAGAACGCCGCCCGTCAGGCTGGCAAAGCGGGAGCAGGTGGCGAACCACAGCCCGCGCATGAACGAGAGCACCGCCAGTACGCCCGCCAGAAGCGGCATGATCCGCCAGCCGAGCGGATTGTCGCCGAAGATGGCGATGCCCAGCGCGATCAGCTCCTTGCCGAGCGGCGGATGCTCCGGGTTGAGCGGATGGCTCAGCGCCAGGATCGCGCGCGCTGCGGGGAGGTAGTGCACCTCATCGAAGAACGGCTGCGACGGGATCGTCAGCCGGATGGCGCACAAGCCGGCGAACAGGAGCGTGAGCAGCGCCGTCCACCCGATGGGATCGCGCGGATGGGCGGGCGGATGGCTCATCGCCGCGCGGGATAGGCGGGCGGAGGTGCGGAGGCAAGGCGGCGCTTGCCCCTCTGCCTCTCGAGTCCTAATGCCGCGCACCATGAAGAAGACCGCCGGAACCGACCGCTCGCTCACCTCGAAATGGCGCCCGCAGACTCGGGCCGTGCGGGCCGGCACATGGCGCAGTGAGCATGGAGAGACATCGGAGGCGCTGTTTCTCACCTCCGGCTACACCTACGACGATGCGGAGACCGTCGCCGCGCGGTTTGCAGGCGAGCAGGAAGGCATGACCTATTCCCGCCTGCAGAACCCGACAGTGGCCATGCTGGAAGAACGCATTGCGGCGATGGAGGGGGCAGAGGCGTGCCGCGTGCAGGCCACCGGCATGGCCGCGATGACGGCCGCGCTGTTGTGCCACCTCTCGGCAGGAGACCACATCGTTGCCGGGCGTGCTGCCTTCGGCTCCTGCCGCTGGCTGGTGGACAGTCTGCTGCCCCGCTTCGGCATCGAGAGCACCGTGATCGACGCGCGCGACAATGATGCGTGGGAGCGGGCGATCCGCCCCAACACCAGGATGTTCTTCTTCGAGACCCCCGCAAACCCGACGATGGACGTGGTGGACCTGCGCACGGTCTGCGCCATGGCGAAGGCTCACGGCATCGTCACCGTGGTCGACAATGCCTTCGCCACGCCCGTCCTGCAGCGGCCCATGGAATTTGGGGCCGATGTCGTCGCCTATTCCGCGACCAAGCTGATGGACGGGCAGGGCCGCGTGATGGCTGGCGCGATCTGCGCGAGCGAGCAGTGGATCAACGACAAGCTGCTGCCGTTCCAGCGCAATACGGGCCCCAACATCTCGCCGTTCAACGCTTGGGTCGTGTTGAAGGGGCTGGAGACACTGCCCCTTCGCGCGTTCCGGCAGAGCGAGAATGCGCTGGAGGTCGCCCGCTTCATCGAGAGCCGCGTGCCACGGGTGCTCCATCCCGGCCTGCCGAGCCACCCGCAGCACGAACTGGCGATGAGCCAGATGGATGCTGCGGGGCCGATCTTTAGCTTCTTCGTCGAAGGGCGGGAGCAGGCGATGGCTGTGCTCAACGGGCTGGAGCTCATCGACATCTCGAACAACATTGGTGATGCCAAGTCACTGATGACGCATCCCGCGACCACCACGCATCACAACATGGGCCCGGAAGGGCGCGCGGAAGCGGGCGTGGAGGACGGTATGCTGCGCCTCAATGTCGGGTTGGAAGACCCGCAGGACCTGATCGAGGATCTCGACCAGGCGTTCACGAGGGCTGGGCTCTAACCTCAGGTGGCAAGGCCCACCGTCGCGCTGGCCTCATAGCCGGTCGAAGGGGAGCCGCGCATCGCCAGTGTCATCGCGTCCATCTGTGCGCCTGAGTTGTCGCGGAAGATGAAATCCCGGGCGAGGGAGGTTCGCGTGAGATTGGCCATGCTCTTCCCGTAGGTCTGTGCATCTGCAAAGACGGTGCCGCACTCCGCCGCCGGGAGAGCAAGCTGTGACGTCAGCAGCGCCTGACGGCCGGTGCTTGCCTCCTCCAGGCTGGCGAACACCTGAAAATGCATGTGAGGGTAGCGGCCTCCATAGCAGCCGGGGAAGATGGTCGTGAAGCGCACCTGTCCGGCTTCATCCGCCACCTGCACACCGCGAAGATAGCTCTCGTCCGGCAGGTCGTAGAGCGAGTAACCGCCGGTTGCGTCATTATGCCACAGATAGATCACATATCCGGGGAGCGGCGAGCAGCTGCCGCCTGCCTCGGCCAACGTGAGTGTCAGCGTCACAGGGACGCCGGGCGCAGCCGCATCACTCCCGATGACGCTGGAGCGAATGTCGCTGCGCCGGAAAGCGTCGATGGCGAGGATGTTGGAAGTGGCGCCGGGAGCGACGTTCGTTCCATCGGCGGGAAAAGGCCCGTCCGTCTCCGTTGCATAGGCCGTGCATGCGCCATGCGTCGCCGCCAGGCTGGCACCGCCGCGCGCAGCCAGCACCATCGCTCCGCCCGTGATGCCGAGCAGGCAAAATGCGGAACGCCTGTCCAGCAGGCGCAGGCGCTCAAGATCGTCGGCGAGTGTGTGACTATGCGTGTGCGGGGGATCGGGAGGGCTGCTGTTCATGTATAACTCGATGCTCCACTTCGGCCCTGCCGGTGTCATCATATCATGTTCTGTATTTTTGTAGAAATGACCTTGCCTTCGCGGCTTGAGTCATGTGTCCTACAGCAGTCCTGAGTGCCATGACCGTGAGAGATATTCTGCCGGTAATCTCCGGGTCAATGTGCTGAATCGGATGCCCGCCATGGAACTCCACGACCTCTATGCCGCGACTGTGGAATGTTCGGACGCCGCGATTGTGGCGAAAGATGTGCGCGGCATCGTGCTCATTTGGAACGCAGCAGCGGAGCGGCTGATGGGCTATAGCGCCGAGGAGATGAAGGGGCGCTCCATCCGCGCGCTGCTCCCCTCCGATCGCCTGGAAGAGGACGAGTCCATCCTCACCCGCATCCGCAGCGGAGAGCGGATCGTCCCCTTTCTGACGAAGCGCCGGCACAAGTCCGGGCACCTGGTCAACCTTGCGATCGGCGCTTCCCCCCTGCTGGGCGAGGGAGGGGAAATCGTCGGCGTCAGCTATATTGCGCGCGATTCGAGTGCCTACGTCGAACAGCAGCGCCTGTTGCGCGAAAGCGAGGAACGCTTCCGCATGCTGGCGGACAACATCGCTCAGTTCGCGTGGATCGCCCGGCCGGACGGCCGGATCATCTGGTTCAACAAGCGCTCCTACGCCTTCACCGGCCTGACGCCTGGCGAGATGGTGGGGTGGGGCTTCATCGACACGCACCATCCCGACGAGGTCGACAGGGTCACAACCGGCTATCGCCAGTGCGTTGCGGAAGGACGGGACTGGGAGGATACGTTTCGCCTGCGAGGTGCGGACGGCCGGTATCGTTGGTTTCTCACCCGGGCATCGCCGGCGCGCAATGAAGCGGGCGAGATTGTCTGGTGGATCGGCACCAACATCGACATCACCGAGGAACGCGAGAGATCGGAGCAGATCCGCCTGTTGCTGATGGAGGTGAACCATCGCTCCAAGAACCTGCTGTCGACGGTGCAGGCGCTTGCCCGGCGCAGCGCTCAGGGCCATCCCGATTTCGTGGCCCGCTTCGAGGAGCGGGTGCGTTCGCTGGCAATCAACCAGGACATTCTGGTGCGGCGCGAATGGCGCGAGGTCCCGCTGAGCGAACTGGCTCGGGAACAGCTGGCCTTTGTGGAGGGCGCGCCGGGCGATCTCACGGCGCAGGGAATCGAGTGCTCCCTCGTACCGCGGGCGGCGGAGGTCGTGGGCATGGCGCTGCACGAACTGGCGACGAACTCGCTCAAATATGGAGCGCTTTCGGCAAAGGGCGGCCATGTGGAGATCGGCTGGGACTGCGCACCGGATTGCACCCTCTTCGAAATCTGGTGGCGTGAGAGTGATGGCCCCCCTGTGGTGGAACCGTCGCGACAGGGATTTGGCACGACGCTCATCCGCGACGTTCCGCGGCACAACCTGGGTGCGGAGGTTACGCTGGACTACAAGCCGCAAGGTTTGAACTGGCTGCTGAGAGCCGATGAGCGTGTGTTGGTCACCCCGATTTGCCCGATGGGCGACTGAGGCTGCCGAGCTGGAGGAATGCTCTGGCGCTCCCTCGCTCCGCCTGGCGCTAAGGTCTTGCCCGCTTTTGCAAAGCGTCTACGCTGAAGGCGCAATGCAGGACGTTCTCTCAAGCTTTTTCCAGCACGCCGCGATTACCGACGGCATCACTGTTCGCGTGGCGGTCAACTTCATGCCCGACCAGTCGCGGATTGAGGCGGGGCGTTGGTTCTGGGTTTATCACATCCGCCTCGAAAACGGACGCGAGGACCAGGTGCAGCTGCGCACGCGCCATTGGCGCATCACCGACTCGCGTGGAATGGTGAACCTCGTGGATGGGGAAGGCGTTGTCGGAGAGACGCCGGTGCTCGAGCCTGGTGGAACCCATGATTATGTCTCCGGCTGCGAGTTGACCACGCGGCAGGGCTCCATGGAGGGTCACTACACCTTCGCCAGGGCCGACGGGACATTGTTCGAAGTGGCGATCCCTTATTTCCCGCTCGCGGCACCGGCGACCACGATCTAGTCCGGAGGGGTTGCTCGTGATGGGCAGAGACGAGGCAAACCACGTCGATGTCTGCGCCCGCCTTGCCGCCTCGGCTCGCGCGCAATAGAGCCCTCGCTTCATGAAGCGCACGCACCTGCCGCTGAACGCCCTGCGCGTTTTCGATGCCGCCGCCCGGCACCTTTCCTTCACGCGTGCGGCAGACGAGTTGGCGGTGACACCCGCCGCCGTCGGCCAGCAGATCCGCGCGCTCGAGGATGTGCTCGGCGTCGTCCTTTTCCGCCGTACCTCGCGCGGATTGGAGCTGACGGACGAAGCTCAGGCTGGACTGGAGCCGTTGCGTGAAGGCTTTCTTCGCTTTGAGGAAAGCGTGCAGGCCATGCAGGCTGGTCAATCCAGCCATTCCTATACGATTGCCGTACCGCGCGAATTCTATGCTCAATGGCTTGCCCCACGGCTCGCTTCGTTCCGGCAAGCAAACCCGCAGGTCCGCTACCAGTTGATCGCAGACGAGGATGCCGACTTTACCGAGGCGAACCTGGATGTCGCAATCCGCCTGGTGGAGGGGCCGGGGGAGTTGGAGGGAATTCAGCTCGCATCGGGACGCAAGGTGACGGTCGCCACTCCTGCACTGTTGGAGGCGAAGGAGCCGGCCGGCTGGATCTCCTGGCCCGGTTTTTCCATTCCGGACGGGACGCAGGAGGAGGTTCTGCTGCAGGTCGGCAATGCCGGGCAGGCGCTAAGCTCCGCGCTCGCGGGGTTGGGCCGCGCGACCATGCCTCTGGCGCTGGTTGAGGAGGCCTTGGCCGATGGTCGACTCGTCGCGGAGGGGGAGCCGGAGGAGAGCCGGCGCGCCTACTGGCTTGTCGCGCCCCGTCCGCAATGGCGGCAGAAGAAGGTGCGCGCGCTGGTCGATCACCTGCTTTCCGGCGTGGCGGGCGTCGACGCCTCCGAATAACCGGCGGGTTGCCGTCGCCATGAGCGGTCGGAGCCTCGCTCCGCTGCGCTGCGCGCTGATTCATCCTCTCTCCGGTGCACCCCATGCGTGGCCGCCTCGGACGCTGAAGCTGAGAGGCTAAACACGAGCAGGCCGATCGATTCGCGGACCGGTCGACGGGTTCGGGCGGCTACATCCGGTTCGCTGCGTTCTTTCCAAACCCGCCGACTGGATTGGCGCGTCCGTTTTGGAGGGAAGTTCGCCCGGAGCGGACGGCTTCCCTAGGCCGCATCTCCTGGCGAGTCTCTCGCCTCAATCAGGAGCATGGGTGGCTCGTGAGAGGGCGGGTGGCGGCTAAGCCTCCGAAATGGAGAAAGCCTCACGAGAAAGGCAGGGTGGGTGCTGACTAAAGCGTCGTTCAAGAGGTGTGGGGGCGACATAGCGCCTCGCACATCTCCTTCTGAGACGCCGGCGGAAGCCGGACAAGGAGATGAACGATGACGACTTCTGGTGTGGCCGAACTGCGCATCGCTCGTGACGAGCGTCAGGATGACGCTGCTCTCGACGGTGTGCTTCTCAAGCAGACCGGTCTGCTCGCCACGCTTGTCACGGCCCGTCGCGAGACTGCCGGCCCCTCTTTCATCGGGCATGCTGAGTTGATGCGGCTGGTGAAGTCCCAGCAGTCGTTGTTGTCTTCTGGGCTGGATCGGTCCCGCCCTGTCCGCTCCGGCGCGGGCATCGACACGCTCATGCTGAACGACGCTGGAGATTTCTTCGCCCCCGTTCGCAGGGCCGCCTGACGGCCCACTTCCGCTGGTGCTGGCCTGCGGCAAAATGCATACCGGCCTGAACGATCCGCCCCTTCAAGGATTATCATACTGCTACAGTCCACGATCCACCAAATCGCGGGTGCTTGAATAAGGGGCCGCAATGAGTTTCCTGCTGGTCGATTTCCTGGGGGTCATCCTGATCATCGCTGGGCTGGTGATCGCCTTCAAGAAGCCGCGCCAGCGACCGGGCGCCTCACTAGCCACCGGCGATGCCGATGAAGACCCGAGAGTATATGTCCGGCGCATCGCAGGCTTCATGCTTGCAGCATTTGGCCTCGCCTTGACGGTGATGTTCACCACCTTTCATTTCGCGTAAGGCCAGCCGTCAGCCCAGGAGCCACTCTGCTCTCGGCTTGACCGCAGTTGCAAACTCCCCTACAGGCTCGCGCATCCGCAGCCGGCTCGGGCATTCCTGACCGTCGCGGCAGAATAGAGCTGAACATTGCCGGTCATGTCCTGCGGGGCCTTTGCGAGCATTCGCTGGGCCCTTTGCTCTTTGGGGCAGCCGTCAAAGTAACCCGGTGCCCAAGGGCGCGGGTGGAGTGTTTTTGGCTCGTGCGATCGTCTCGCCTGTGCTCGTCCCATCGGCGCTGCGCAGTTTTGGCAAGTGTCGCGCGGACCCTCTTCCCTTCATCCTCGCCTGGTGGCGCCATCAGGAAGGTGAAGAGCAAGAATGCCCACAATCAACCAGCTGGTCCGCAAGGGCCGCGAGCCTGTCAAGGCGAAGAGCAAGGTTCCGGCCATGGAGCAGAACCCGCAGAAGCGCGGCGTCTGCACCCGTGTCTACACGACCACTCCGAAGAAGCCGAACTCGGCGCTTCGCAAGGTCGCCAAGGTGCGCCTGACGAATGGCCGCGAGGTCATCTCCTATATCCCCGGCGAGGGGCACAATCTGCAGGAGCACTCCGTGGTGCTGATCCGCGGCGGCCGCGTTCGCGACCTTCCGGGCGTGCGCTACCACGTGCTGCGCGGCGTGCTCGACACGCAGGGCGTGAAGGACCGCAAGCAGAGCCGTTCCAAGTACGGCGCCAAGCGGCCCAAGTAAGCTTTCGGGATCAGGAGTTAACACATGTCACGTCGTCGTCGTCCCGAGAAGCGGGAAATCCTGCCTGACCCGAAGTTCGGAGATCAGGTTCTGTCCAAGTTCATGAACAACCTGATGCTGGACGGAAAGAAGTCCACGGCCGAGCGTATCGTATACGGCGCGCTGGAGACCGTGGAATCCCGCGCCAAGGCGGATCCCATCCAGATGTTCCATGACGCGCTGAACAACATCAAGCCGGCCGTCGAGGTGCGTTCGCGCCGTGTCGGCGGTGCCACCTACCAGGTTCCGGTCGAGGTTCGTCCGGAGCGTGCTCAGGCACTCGCCATCCGCTGGCTGATCAACGCCGCGCGGGGACGTGCCGAGAGCACCATGGCCGCGCGTCTTTCGGGCGAGCTGCTGGACGCTGCCAACAATCGCGGCAACGCGGTCAAGAAGCGTGAGGACACGCACCGCATGGCCGACGCGAACCGCGCCTTCAGCCACTACCGCTGGTAATCGTCTTTAACCGGTAACATTGGCTACCATATGGGGGCGGCCCTCCGGGGCTCCCCCACCTGACCCAAGGAACTTCCCATGGCCCGCAGCCATCCCATCGAGCGCTATCGCAACTTTGGCATCATGGCGCACATCGACGCCGGCAAGACCACGACGACCGAGCGCATCCTCTATTACACCGGCAAGTCGTACAAGATCGGCGAGGTGCACGATGGCGCCGCGACGATGGACTGGATGGAGCAGGAGCAGGAGCGTGGGATCACCATCACCTCCGCGGCCACGACCACATTCTGGAAGGCCGAGGACGGGAAGGGTGAGGAGCACCGCTTCAACATCATCGATACCCCGGGCCACGTGGACTTCACGATTGAGGTGGAGCGCAGCCTACGCGTCCTCGACGGAGCCATTGCAGCATTCGACGGCGTTGCTGGCGTGGAGCCGCAGTCCGAGACGGTGTGGCGCCAGGCAGAGAAGTATCACGTCCCCCGGATGTGCTACATCAACAAGCTGGATCGGACCGGTGCCGACTTCTTCTACTGCGTGCAGACGATCATCGATCGCCTCGGCGCAGTGCCGGCGGTGCTCTACCTGCCCATCGGCGCGGAGAGCAGCTTCAAGGGTCTGGTCGACCTGGTGAACAATCGTGCCATCGTCTGGCACGAAGAGAGCCTGGGCGCGAAGTTCGACTATACCGACATTCCCGAGGATCTCGCCGATAAGGCGGCCGAATACCGCGAGAGGCTCATCGAGCTCGCCGTCGAGCAGGACGACGAGGTCATGGAGGCCTATCTGGAGGGCAACGAGCCTGACGTCGCGACGCTCAAGCGCCTGATCCGCAAGGGCACGCTGGACCAGAAGTTTGTTCCGGTGCTGTGCGGCTCCTCCTTCAAGAACAAGGGGGTTCAGCCGCTGCTGGACGCGGTCGTCGATTATCTGCCGAGCCCGGTGGACGTTCCCGCGATCAAGGGCGTGAAGCCGGACAGCGACGAGGAGGACAGCCGTCCTTCCGACGACAATGCCCCGCTTTCCGCGCTGGCCTTCAAGATCATGAACGACCCGTTCGTGGGTTCGCTGACCTTCACCCGCATCTACTCCGGGAAGCTCTCGAAGGGCTCCGTCCTGAACTCGGTGAAGGACAAGCGCGAGAAGGTCGGCCGCATGCTGCTGATGCACTCGAACAACCGCGAGGACATCGATGAAGCCTTCGCCGGCGACATCGTTGCGCTGGCCGGCCTCAAGGAGACTACCACCGGCGACACGCTGTGCGATCCGGCCAAGCCGATCATCCTGGAGCGGATGGAGTTCCCCGAGCCCGTGATCGAGCTTTCGGTGGAGCCGAAGACCAAGGCCGACCAGGAGCGGATGGGCCTCGCGCTCAACCGTCTGGCTGCCGAGGATCCGTCCTTCCGCGTTTCGACCGATCACGAGTCGGGGCAGACGATCATCAAAGGCATGGGCGAGCTCCACCTCGAGATCCTGGTCGATCGCATGAAGCGTGAGTTCAAGGTCGAGGCGAATGTCGGCGCGCCTCAGGTGGCTTATCGTGAGTCGCTGGCTCGGGCTGTCGACGTGGACTACACCCACAAGAAGCAGTCGGGCGGTTCGGGCCAGTTCGGCCGGGTCAAGATTCGCGTCGTCCCGGGCGAGCGTGGTGCCGGCATCAACTTCCACGACGAGATCAAGGGCGGCAATATCCCGCGCGAGTACATCCCGTCGGTCGAGAAGGGCATGCGCGAGACGGCGGCGACCGGCAGCTTGGTCGGCTTCCCGATCATCGACTTCGACATCCACCTGACGGATGGCGCGTACCATGACGTCGACTCGTCCGCTTTGGCGTTCGAGATCGCTGGCCGCGGTGCAATGCGCGAGGCCGCTGAAAAGGCGGGCATCAAGCTGCTCGAGCCGATCATGAAGGTCGAAGTCGTGACCCCGGAAGAGTACATGGGCGACGTCATCGGCGACCTGAACTCCCGGCGTGGGCAGATCCAGGGCACGGACAGCCGGGGCAATGCTCAGGTCGTCGAGGCCAATGTCCCGCTGGCGAACATGTTCGGCTATGTGAACGAGCTGCGGTCCTTCACCCAGGGCCGTGCGCAGTACACGATGCAGTTCTCGCACTACGATGAAGTGCCGGCGAACGTCGCCCAGGAGGTCAAGGAGAAGCTTGCTTAAGGCAGGCGATGAGTCTAGGGGCGGGCGCCTGATTCAGCGGGCGCCCGCCTGATCCCCCGTCACGTCCCGAATTGAAGAACAGAGGTTAGAAGAACAGATGGCCAAGGCAAAATTCGAGCGGAACAAGCCGCACTGCAACATCGGCACCATCGGTCACGTCGACCACGGCAAGACCACGCTGACGGCGGCGATCACTAAGGTCCAGGGCGCCCCGGTTGATTTCAATAACATCGACAAGGCTCCCGAAGAGCGCGAGCGCGGCATCACCATCTCGACGGCTCACGTCGAGTACGAGACCGACGCGCGTCACTACGCTCACGTCGACTGCCCGGGCCACGCCGACTACGTGAAGAACATGATCACCGGCGCGGCGCAGATGGACGGCGCCATCCTCGTGGTGAACGCTGCCGACGGTCCGATGCCGCAAACGCGTGAGCACATCCTGCTTGCCCGTCAGGTCGGTGTGCCGGCGCTGGTCGTGTACATGAACAAGGTCGACCAGGTTGACGACCCGGAGATCCTCGAGCTGGTCGAGCTGGAAGTGCGCGAGCTGCTGTCCAACTACGACTTCGACGGAGACAACATCCCGATCGTCAAGGGTTCGGCTCTGGCCGCTCTCGAAGGTCGCGATCCCGAGATCGGCGAGAACTCGATCAAGGAGCTGATGAAGGCGGTTGACGAGTACATCCCGCAGCCGGAGCGTCCGGTGGATCGTCCGTTCCTGATGCCGATTGAAGACGTCTTCTCGATCTCCGGTCGTGGTACCGTGGTGACCGGCCGTGTTGAGGCCGGCATCGTCAAGGTCGGTGATGAAGTCGAGATTGTCGGCATCCGTCCGACTGCCAAGACCACCGTCACCGGCGTGGAGATGTTCCGCAAGCTGCTCGATAGCGGTCAGGCGGGCGACAACATCGGCGCGCTGCTGCGTGGTACGGGCCGTGACGACGTCGAGCGCGGCCAGGTTCTGGCCAAGCCCGGCTCGGTCAATCCGCACACCGAGTTCAGCGCCGAGGTCTACGTGCTGTCGAAGGACGAGGGTGGCCGTCACACGCCGTTCTTTGCCAACTACCGCCCGCAGTTCTATTTCCGCACCACGGACGTCACTGGCGAGGTTATCCTTCCCGAGGGCACCGAGATGGTGATGCCGGGCGACAACGTGACGATTGGTGTCAAGCTGATTGCTCCGATCGCGATGGATGAGGGTCTGCGCTTCGCGATCCGCGAAGGTGGCCGGACCGTTGGATCGGGGGTTGTCAGCTCCATCTCCAAGTAATATAGGCGCCGGACCGGCGAGGCTCCTGACGAATCAGGACGCCTCGCGGGCTGGAATTCAAAAGGGGGCCGCCCCTTCCCGGAGCTTCGAACTGAAGCGCGGTGAGGCGGGCGGTCTCTTGTTTTTGGGGCTTTGCCCCTTGGCTCTTTCGCATCGGTAAGCAGGACATGGACGCTCAGAATATCCGCATTCGTCTTAAGGCCTTCGATCACCGCGTGCTCGATCAGGCGACTGGCGAGATTGCGGACACCGCACGCCGCACCGGCGCGCTGATCCGCGGCCCCATTCCTCTGCCGACGCGTACGGAGAAGTTCACCGTTCTGCGTGGACCGCACATCGACAAGAAGTCGCGGGAGCAGTTCGAGGTGCGCACCTACAAGCGGTTGCTCGACATCGTGCAGCCCAACGCCCAGACTGTGGACGCGCTGATGAAGCTCGACCTCGCTGCAGGCGTGAACGTAGAGATCAAGCTGGCGTAAGCGGCGGTTCTCTGGATGGTCGGTGGCCGTGACTTGAAATAAGGCCGTGAGATTCAGGAGCTCCAATGGCTCCGCGTGACTCAAGGAGTCGCGCAAGACACTGGGATACCGCCGGCGTGTTGCCGGGCCGCGTCCCCCGTCTCGCTCCAGCGCTTTCGGGTGCAGGGGCACTCAGCCCGGACGGGGCGATGCATCGAAATTGGGCTGACACGCCTGCCGGATGGTCCGGTAGGCCTCTGTTGAGGAGTCATGATCATGCGCACTGGCGTGATCGCGAAGAAAGTCGGGATGACCCGCCTCTTCCAGGAGGATGGCCGCCATGTGCCGGTCACCGTTCTGGCGCTTGAGGGCTGTCAGGTTGTTTCTCACCGTACGGCCGACCGCGACGGCTATCTTGCAGTTCAGGTAGGTGCCGGCGAGGCGAAGCAGAAGAACGTTGCGAAGCCGCAGCGTGAAGCTTTTGCCAAGGCGCAGGTTTCGCTGAAGAAGAAGGTCGCGGAGTTCCGCGTTGAAAGCGAGGACGGGCTTCTGCCGGTCGGCGCCACGATCAGCGCCGAGCATTTCATCGCTGGCCAGAAGGTCGACATCACTGGGCACACCCAGGGCAAGGGCTTTGCGGGCGCGATGAAGCGTTGGGGCTTCGGCGGCTTGCGCGCCAGCCACGGCGTGTCGCTCAGCCACCGTTCGCACGGGTCTACGGGTAACCGTCAGGACCCTGGCAAGGTCTTCAAGAACAAGAAGATGGCCGGTCACATGGGCGATCGCCAGCGCACCCAGCAGAATCTGGAGGTTGTTCGGACCGACGTGGAGCGTGGCCTGATCTTCGTCAAGGGCTCGGTGCCCGGAGCGAAGGACGCGTGGTTGCTGGTGCGCGACGCCGTCAAGCTGCCGATGCCTGAAGGTGTGCCGTTTCCTGGTGCTGTCCTGGAGAGGGCGAGCGTGCAGACCGCTCATGATGAGGTTTCCGCCGGATCGGTTGAGAACGCCGCCGAGCACGCGATCGATACGGGTCCGGCCGCCGATGATGCTACGGCCCAGGTTGTCGAGCAGCAGGCCGGCGCGGGTGACGAAATCGCTCCCGCAGTTGGCGATGAGAACAGCGCGGCGGGTGAGCCCGGCGCCGACGAAAACAAGGAAGGCTGAGCCGTGAAGGTCAAGGTTCAGAAACTCGACGGCGGGGCTGCCGGCGACATTGAGCTCAATGATGCCGTGTTTGGTGTCGAGCCCCGTGCCGACATTCTCCACCGTGTCGTCACGTGGCAGCTTGAGAACCGTCGCGGTCCGGCGCGTCCGACGCGCGAGCGCTCGGATGTCGCGCGCACCGGCAAGAAATTCGGTCGGCAGAAGGGCGGCGGTGTCGCTCGTCACGGCGACCGTGCGGCGCCGATCTTCATCGGCGGTGGCAAGGCGCACGGTGCCAGGAAGCGTGAGTTTGAGCAGTCGCTCAACAAGAAGATCCGCTCGCTGGGGCTGAGGATGGCTCTCTCCGCCAAGGCGCGGGATGGCCTTGTGGTTGTGGACAGCCTCGAACTGGCCGAAGCGAAGACCAAGTCTGTTGTCGACGCGTTCGGGAAGAACGGTTGGGCCGGCAAGGTGCTGGTTATCGACGGAGAGTCCGTCGAAAACGGCTTCAGGCTGGCTGCGGGGAACCTGCCGGGCGTCAATGTACTGCCCGCCGTAGGGGCGAACGTCTACGACATCCTGAAGCATGATACGCTGGTGCTCACCCGCGCCGCGGTCGAAAAGCTGGAGGCGCGCTTCAATGGCTAAGAAGCAGGAAATCGACGCGCGTCACTACGACGTGGTGCTTTCTCCGCACATCACGGAGAAGGCGACGCTGCTGTCGGAACACAATGCGGTTGTGTTCAAGGTGGCCGGCGAGGCGACGAAACCGCAGATTAAGGCGGCGGTCGAAGCCTTGTTCGAGGTGAAGGTCACCGGCGTCAACACTATCGTCGCCAAAGGCAAGACGAAACGCTGGAAGGGTAAGCCCTACCGCCGTTCAGACACCAAGAAGGCTATCGTGACGCTGGCCGAAGGCCAGTCAATCGATATCACCAGCGGTATCTGAGGCCGGGACCAGGAAAAGAACGATGGCACTCAAGAACTACAACCCGACCAGCCCGGCGCGCCGCGGCCTGATTCTCGTAGACAAGTCGGCGCTCCACAAGGGCAAGCCGGTCAAGGCGCTTACCGAGGGCAAGCACAAGACCGGCGGGCGCAACAACAAGGGCCATGTGACGAGCCGCGGCATCGCCGGCGGTCACAAGCAGAAGTACCGCTACATCGACTTCAAGCGTCGCAAGTGGGACATGCCCGCGACCGTGGAGCGTCTCGAGTATGACCCGAACCGCACCGCGTTCATCGCTCTCATCAAGTATGAGGATGGCGAGCTTGCCTACATCCTTGCGCCGCAGCGGCTCAGCCCGGGCGACCAGGTGATCGCCGGCGAGCGCACTGACACCAAGCCCGGGAACGCCATGCTGCTCGGCCAGATGCCGGTCGGCACGATCTGCCACAACGTGGAGATGAAGCCGGGCAAGGGCGGTCAGATCGCCCGCTCCGCCGGAACCTACGTCCAGCTCGTTGGTCGCGACCGTGGGCTGGTGATCGTCCGGCTGAACTCGGGCGAGCAGCGTTACCTGCGGGCCGATTGCATGGGAACCGTCGGTTCCGTGTCCAACCCCGACAACTCGAACCAGAACCTGGCCAAGGCCGGCCGCAGCCGTTGGATGGGAAAGCGTCCGTTGACTCGCGGTGTCGCGAAGAACCCGGTCGATCACCCGCATGGTGGCGGTGAGGGTCGCACCAGTGGTGGCCGTCACCCGGTTACTCCGTGGGGTAAGCCCACCAAGGGTGCCCGTACCCGCCATAACAAGCAGACGGACAAGATGATCATCCGTTCGCGGCACGCGAAGAAGAAGGGGTAAGGACCAATGGCTCGTTCCGTCTGGAAAGGTCCGTTCGTTGACCTTCACCTGCTGAAGAAGGCCGAGGACGCGCAGGATCAGGGCGCTCGTGGAGCGATCAAGACCTGGTCGCGTCGTTCGACCATTCTGCCGCAATTCGTTGGCCTGACGTTCAGCGTCTACAACGGCCAGAAGTTCATCCCGGTGTCCGTCAACGAGGACATGGTCGGCCATAAGCTTGGTGAATTTGCGCCCACGCGCAACTTCCCGGGCCACGCCGCTGACAAGAAGGGCAAGCGCTAATGGGCAAGGAAAAGGCTCCCCGCCGCGTCGCCGAGAACGAGGCGCTGGCTGTCGGCACCACCATTCGTGGTTCGGCGCAGAAGCTCAACCTCGTTGCCGGGCTGATCCGCGGGAAGAAGGCTGAGGAGGCGATGAACATCCTGGCCTTCTCGAAGAAGGCGATGGCGGTCGATGCGCGCAAGGTCCTCGCATCGGCAATCGCCAATGCTGAGAACAACCACGACCTCGACGTCGATGCTCTTGTCGTCGCCGAGGCCAGCGTCGGCAAGTCGATCACCATGAAGCGGTTCCACACGCGTGGCCGAGGTAAGTCGACCCGCATCCTGAAGCCGTTCAGTCGGCTGCGGATCGTCGTGCGCGAAGTCGAGGAGGCCTGAGATGGGTCAGAAGAGCAATCCGATCGGGCTCAGGCTGCAGATCAACCGCACCTGGGACAGCCGCTGGTACGCGGAAGGCCGTGATTACGGCAAGATGCTCAAGGAAGACATCGAGATCCGCAAGTACATCATGCGGAGCCTGCCGCAGGCGGCCATCTCCAAGGTGGTGATCGAGCGTCCGGCCAAGCTGTGCCGGATCTCGATCTACGCGGCGCGTCCGGGAGTCATCATCGGCAAGAAAGGCGCCGATATCGAGAAGCTGCGCACCAAGCTGGCGGCTATGACAGCCAGTGAGGTGAAGCTGAACATCGTGGAGATCCGCAAGCCGGAGATCGACGCGAAGCTCGTGGCTCAGGGCGTTGCGGACCAGCTGGTCCGTCGTGTCGCGTTCCGCCGCGCGATGAAGCGCGCTGTGCAGTCGGCTCTTCGGCTTGGCGCCGAAGGTATCCGGATCACCTGTGGCGGCCGTCTTGGCGGCGCGGAGATCGCGCGCGTTGAGTGGTATCGCGAAGGTCGCGTTCCGCTCCACACGCTGCGTGCCAATGTTGATTACGCTGAGGCCGAGGCGCTGACTGCCTATGGCATCATCGGCATCAAGTGCTGGATCTTCAAAGGTGAGATCCTCGGCCATGACCCCATGGCGCAGGATCGGCTGATGATGGAGGCTCAGACCTCCGGCGTCCGTCCGGCTCGCTGAGGTTAGGTAAGAGCAATGCTGCAACCGAAGAAAACCAAGTTCCGCAAGACCTTCAAGGGCCGCATCCATGGCGTTGCCAAGGGTGGTGCGGAGCTCAATTTCGGCTCCTACGGTCTCAAGGCCATGGAGCCGGAGCGGATCACCGCACGGCAGATCGAGGCTGCCCGCCGCGCGATCACTCGTCACATTAAGCGCCAAGGGCGGCTGTGGATCCGCGTGTTCCCGGACGTTCCGGTGTCGAAGAAGCCTGCCGAGGTCCGTCAGGGCAAGGGCAAGGGTTCTGTCGAATATTGGGCCGCGCGCGTGAAGCCGGGCCGCATCCTGTTCGAGCTTGACGGCGTGCCGGGCCAGCTGGCTGCGGAGGCCTTCAGCCGCGCGGCGATGAAGCTGCCGATCAAGACCAAGGTCGTCGCTCGCCTCGGCGACACCTCGCATCTGGGAGCCGAATGATGGCCAAAGTTGAGGACCTGCGCGCCAAGACCGACGACCAGCTCAACGAGCAGCTAGTCCAGCTGAAGCGTGAACAGTTCAACCTGCGCTTCCAGGCAGCGACCAACCAGTTGGAGCGGCCCGCCCGCGTCCGTGAGGTTCGCCGTGAGATCGCGCAGATCAAGACCCTGCAAAGCGAGCGCTCGCGCTCGGCCGCGCAGGCATAAGGAGGACACACGATGCCCAAGCGTATCCTGATCGGGACAGTGGTGTCCGACAAGACTGACAAGACCGTGACGGTCAAGGTCGAGCGCAAGGTGAAGCACCCGCTTTACGGTAAGATCATCCGGCGCTCCAAGAAGTACCACGCGCATGACGAGGCGAATGAATTTCACCCCGGCGACCGCGTGCGTATCGAAGAGACCCGTCCGATCTCGAAGACCAAGACGTGGCGCGTGATCGACCGTGTGCAAGCCGGCAGGGGTGAGGCCTTAGAGGCCGACCTCGAGGGCTGAGCCGGAACTGAGCAAAGGTTATTGGAACTGCCGGACTTGTTCCGGCAAGCCAGGTGAGAAGGAAACGGATCGATGATCCAGATGCAGTCAACGCTCGACGTCGCGGACAATAGCGGCGCCAAGCGCGTCCAGTGCATCAAGGTGCTGGGCGGATCGAAGCGCCGCACCGCGGGCGTAGGCGACGTGATCGTCGTCTCCGTAAAGGAGGCGCAGCCGCGTGCCCGCGTGAAGAAGGGCGATGTTCACCGCGCGGTGATCGTGCGTACGAAGAAGGATGTGCGCCGTGCTGACGGCAGCGTGATCCGCTTCGACACGAACGCGGCGGTCCTCGTCAACAAGAGCGAGGAGCCGATCGGGACCCGTATCTTCGGTCCTGTGGTGCGCGAGCTGCGCTCCAAGGGCTTCATGAAGATTATCAGCCTTGCGCCGGAGGTGCTGTGATGGCTGCGGCTAAGATCAAGAAGGGCGACAAAGTCGTCGTCCTTTCCGGCAAGGACAAGGGGCGCACCGGGACGGTGAGCCAGGTTCTGCCCAAGGACGGCAAGGTTGTGGTGGATGGCGTCAATATCGCCGCTCGCCATCGCAAGCCGAGCCAGACAAATCCGCAGGGCGGCATTGACCGTGCGCCTGCTCCGATGGCGATTGCCAAAGTCGCTCTCGCTGATCCCAAGGACGGCAAGCCCACCCGCGTTCGCTTTGAAGAGCGGGACGGGAAGAAGGTGCGTGTCGCCGTCAAGTCCGGGGAGACTATCGATGGCTGATCGTTACATTCCGCGGCTAAAGACCGCCTATGACGAGCGCATTGCCAAGGCGATGCAGGAAAAGTTCGGGTACCAGAACGCGCTGGAAGTTCCGCGGCTCGAGAAGATCACGCTCAACATGGGCGTTGGCGAAGCGAGCCAGGACAAGAAGAAGGTGCAGACTGCCGCCGAGGAGATGCAGCTGATCGCCGGCCAGAAGCCGGTGATCACCAAGGCAAAGAAGTCGATCGCCCAGTTCAAGCTACGCGAGGGCATGCCCATCGGATGTAAGGTCACCCTTCGTCGTGAGCGCATGTACGAGTTCCTCGATCGTCTCATCACGATCGCCATGCCGCGCATCCGGGACTTCCGTGGGCTCAACCCACGTTCGTTCGACGGGAACGGCAATTATGCGATGGGACTGAAGGAGCAGATCATCTTTCCGGAGATCAGCTACGACCGGATCGAGAAGGTCCGCGGCATGGACATCATCGTGACCACCACCGCGAAAACCGATGAGGAGGCGCGCGAGTTGCTGCGCCTGTTCGGTTTCCCGTTCCCTGCGCCTGAGGCGCAGGCTGAAGAAAAGCAGGCCGCCTGAGTGGCCGGCGAGAAGGCAAAGAGAGCTTAAGTCCATGGCGAAACTGAGTTCCATCAACAAGAACGAGCGTCGCAAGAAGCTCGTGAAGAAGTACGCGAACCGCTACGCAAAGCTGAAGGCGATCGCGGACGATGAGTCCCTCGACGAGGCTGAGCGCCTGATTGCTCGTCTCAAGATGGCCGAAATTCCGCGGAATGCGAACCCGACGCGCGTGCGCAATCGCTGCGCCACCACCGGTCGGCCCCGCGGGAACTACCGCAAGTTCGGCATCAACCGGATCGAGTTGCGGAATCTGGGCAACAAGGGCCTGATTCCCGGTCTGGTCAAGTCGAGCTGGTGAGGATCTGACGATATGATGACCGATCCCCTGGGTGATATGCTCACCCGTATCCGCAATGGCCAGCAGGCGAAGAAGGATTCCGTCCTGTCGCCGGCCTCCAAGCTGCGCGCGAGCGTACTGGAAGTGCTCCAGCGTGAAGGCTACATTCGTGGCTACACGCAGGATGACACGGGTAAGCACCCGGCGCTGCGGATCGAATTGAAGTACTTCGAAGGCGAGCCGGCGATCAAGCACGTGGCTCGCGTCTCCAAGCCGGGCCGGCGCGTCTATTCGGGTAGCCGCGAGCTGCCGAGCGTGCGCAATGGCCTCGGAATCACCATCGTCTCGACGCCGCGTGGCGTGCTTTCCGATGCGGAAGCGCGGGCGCAGAATGTCGGTGGCGAAGTGCTGGCGGAGGTGTTCTGATGAGCCGCATCGGCAAGAAGCCGGTGGCGATCCCCAGCGGGGTCACTGCCAATATCGATGGTGGTCAGCTCAAGGTTAAGGGGCCGAAGGGCACCTTGGCGATGGGTCTGTCTGACCTGGTCGAGTACAAGGTGGAAGACGGCGCCATTGCTGTAACTCCGGCGAATGACACGCAGGAGGCTCGCGGCCACTGGGGCATGCAGCGCACGCTGGTGGCCAATCTGGTCGAGGGCGTGACGCAGGGGTTCTCCAAGGTGCTGGAGATTACCGGTGTTGGCTACCGTGCTCAGGCGCAGGGCCGCAAGTTGAAGCTGCAGCTCGGCTACAGTCACGACGTCGATCTGGACGTACCGGAAGGGCTCGAGGTGAAGACCCCGGACCAGACGACGGTCGAGATCAGCGGCATCGACAAGCAGGCGGTTGGTCAGTTCGCGGCGGAGATCCGTCGCTGGCGCAAGCCGGAGCCCTATAAGGGCAAGGGCATCAAGTATCGCGGCGAGTACATCTTCCGCAAGGAAGGAAAGAAGAAGTAAGATGGCCAAGCTTTCTCTTTTTGAACGCCGCCGCCGCCGCGTCCGCACTGCGCTGAGGAAGCGCGCTGGTGACCGGCCCCGGCTGTCGGTCCATCGCACCGGGCGTCATATTTACGCGCAGATCATCGATGACGCGCAGGGTCGTACCGTTGCGGCGGCCTCGACTCTTGGCGCCAGCGCTTCGGGCGCCAACACGCAGGCAGCAGCCGAGGTAGGCAAGCAGATTGCCGAGGCGGCGAAGAAGGCCGGCGTGAAGACCGTCGTGTTCGATCGTGGCGGATACCTGTTCCATGGCCGCGTCAAGGCGCTGGCCGATGCCGCGCGCGAAGGCGGGCTGGAGTTCTGATGATGGCTGACGAGAACAACACCAACAACAGCGGCGGCGCCGTTGTGGACAATGCGGGCTCCACCCCGACGCCGACGACCTCCACGAGCGAGGCTTTCGACAACCAGTCGGCGGCCAGCGGAGATCCGTCGGAGCCGCGGGGCCCCCGCGAGGCTCGTGGCGGGCGTGGCGGACGTGGACGCGGCGGTGATGGTGGACGCGACCGCGATGGTCGTGGCCGCGGCCGTGGCCGTCGTGACGACCGTCGGGATGACGACGGCGGCGAGGAGCTGATCGAGAAGCTCGTCCACATCAACCGCGTCTCGAAGACCGTGAAGGGCGGTAAGCGCTTCGGATTTGCCGCCCTGGTTGTAGTAGGTGACGGTAAGGGTCGCGTGGGCTTCGGCCATGGTAAGGCGCGCGAAGTGCCGGAGGCGATCACCAAGGCGACCGCAGCAGCCAAGAAGAAGATGATCCGCGTGCCGCTCAAGGAAGGGCGTACGTTGCACCATGACGGCAAGGGCCATTTCGGCGCTGGCAAGGTCAATGTCCGCTCGGCGCCTGCCGGTACCGGCATCATCGCGGGTGGCCCGATGCGTGCGGTGTTCGAGAGCCTCGGGGTGGCGGATGTCGTCACGAAGTCCATCGGCACCTCCAACCCGTACAACATGATCCGCGCGACCTTCGATGCACTGCAGAGCCAGACATCGCCGAAGTCGGTTGCACAGCGGCGCGGAAAGAAGGTGGCCGACCTGTTGGGGCGCGGCGGCGCTAGCGAGGCTGAGGCTGAGGCCGCTGCCGAAGCGATCGTGGAGTAAGTCTAATGGCAAAGATCAAGATCAAGCAGATCGGCTCTCCCATTCGACGGCCTGCAGCGCAGCAGAGGATTCTTACCGGGCTCGGCCTTGGCAAGATGCATCGGGTGGTGGAGGTTGAGGACACCCCTGAGGTCCGCGGCGCGATCGCCAAGCTGCCGCATATGGTGGAAGTCATTCAGTAAGCAGCGAGTTGCTGCCGGGCGCCGACTCAAGCCGGCGCCCGGTCCGGCCACCATTATCGTATGGCGGACGCTGACCTGCGCCCCACCGCTTTTTGCCCTGTCGCCGTCGGCGACCCCTGCTGCGACTACCATGCAAGAGCGCGAGCCTCGCGAAGAGCGTAATTAGCTTGCCGTGCAATGGCGCGAGTTATGCCGAGAATGACCGGCCCGGAATACCAGGCTGCTTGGGCTTTTACGGCGCGTTCTATTCGATCCGCTAGCGTATCAAGCTGGTCGGATATGGGTATTGCCTAGATTATGCAGAGGGCCGATAGCGACGCTTGCGCGATTGACGCGCTTCTCCGCAATTCCGGTTGATGTTTCGGCGCGCAACAGCGCCTGTCTGCCAGGCGCATGCATGTTCGGGCGCGATCTGAGCCTTTCTGACCAGCCAAACCGTTCTGCGGGCCCGATGAGTGGGCCATTTATGATCAGTCCGTCGAATGTCTGCTGACTGGGGCCGCAGTCCTGCGGCCGCAGCTCAACGCGCGGCGATCCGGCGGATTGCAGCGCCCTCTGTCCCGCAAGTGCGAAATGTGATCTATGCGGGTGAGCGAACGAGCGGGGGCAGCAAGGGTGCAGATCGAATTGAACTCACCTGCTTCAGGCGTGCCCGCAAAGTTCGTTTGCGTGTTCAACAGAGCTCGGGATAGCTATCAAGTTCCGGTGGGGCTGCATGAGGCAGGCCTCTTGGAAGCGCTGGTTACCGACTTCTATGCGCCAGACAGCGGGCCTTCGTGGCTTCCGAAGTTCCTCCGACGCAAACGAAGCCCGGCTTTGCCGGCGAGGCGGACCTATTCGGACCGCCTAGCTTTCCTCGTGCAATACGCAGCGCTGGCGCTTCGCGTGCCTACACCGCCGCTGTTCCGGTGGATCGACCGGCGCCTTGGCAACACGGCGGGGCATGTGGCGCGGAAGCGCGATGCACACCTTTACTGCTACCATCATTATCTGCCGCAGCCCGTTCCTGACGATCGCTGCCTGATCGTCTTCGTATTCCATCCGCTGCCGCAGAGTTACATCGGGTTGCTGAGATCCGACCACGGGCAATATCCCGAAGTGGAGGCCTCGTTCCGGAGAGAGGAGGGTGGTAGCACCCATTTCAGCTTGCCCGTACCCTGGACCAGGCCTGACGCGATCGTGTGCGCCTCTGGCGTTACTGCTCGCTCCGTGATCTCAGCAGGGGCTCCGCCAGAGCGCGTCGCCGTGATACCTTACGGCGTTCCGGACGGCACCCGGCAAAGGGTTTCGGAGGCGCAGCGTGATGGCCGCGCCCGCTTTCTGTTCGTGGGGAATGGCATCCAGCGCAAAGGCATTCATCATCTGCTGCGTGCCTGGTGCTCGCGGCCGCGCCGGGGCGCGGAGCTGGTGGTGGTGAGCTACGATATCGACCCGGCAATCTCAGCCCTGGCGACCGATCCCTCTGTGCGGGTGTTAGGATATCAGTCTCGAGAGGAGCTCGATCAGCTCTTCGCTCGCAGCGATGTGTTCGTGATGCCTTCCCTGCTGGAGGGCTTCGGCCTCGTATACCTGGAAGCGCTCGCCGCCGGTTGTCATGTCATTGCCACACCCTACACGGGCCTGCCGGATCTCGCCCTGAGCGATGAAGCGGTGACGTTGGTGGAGCCCGGCAATCTGGAGCAGATCGATGCTGCAATCGAAGCCGCGATCGGCCGCGTGCGTCTCGGGGGTTTCGATCGTGCAGCGATTTCTGCGGAAGGGGAGCGTTGGACTCAGGCCGATTTCAGGCGAGCGATCGGCGAGCATGCCAAGGGCGTCCTTGCCTGGTACGAAGGTGTCGGTTCTTATCCGGAAGAGTATCGCTATTCCGAGACCTCGTGCAAATCCGAACGTGCTGCGAGGGGGTGACAAGCCGCCTGCTCTCCGCTAGGGCGCGCCCCTTCCGATAAACCAGCGCGAACATAGCGAAAGCGAGTGCAACGACATGAAACTGACTGATCTCCGCGACAATCCCGGTGCCCGCAAGGGACGCATGCGCGTCGGCCGTGGTATCGGCTCCGGCAAGGGCAAGACATCCGGCCGCGGTCAGAAGGGCCAGAAGGCTCGTTCGGGCGTTGCCATCAAGGGCTTCGAGGGCGGTCAGATGCCGCTCCACATGCGGCTGCCGAAGCGCGGCTTCAACAACATCTTCGCGAAGGACTTTGCCGAGGTGAACCTCGGCCAGGTGCAGAAGCTGATCGAGGCTGGGAAGCTGGATGCCGGCTCCCTGATCGATCATGCGGCGCTCCAGGCTGCGGGTGTCGCTCGCGGCGGCAAGGATGGCGTGCGTTTGCTCGCCAAGGGTGCGCTCACCGCCAAGGCGCAGTTCAAGGTAGCGGGTGCTTCCAAGAGCGCTGTCGCGGCCGTTGAGCAGGCGGGCGGCTCGGTCGAGGTGATCGAGGCGAAGGATCCGGCAGCTCTCGCCGCTGCCAAGAAGGGCACCGCCAAGGCGGCCGCCGCCCGATAATCCCCGGGATTCGCCGGGCAGGGTTCTCGCAACTCTGCCCGGTTCCTATATGGGCTGACCTGAAGAGGGGGCGCGCAGTCGAGCCGCCCGGCCAGGCAAGGCACTTTTAGCACAATGGCATCACGCGCCGACAACATCGCGAGCAATCTCAGTCTCGCCAATTTCAGCCAGGCGACCGAACTGCGCCAGCGCATCTGGTTTACGATCGGTGCGCTGATCGTGTTCCGGTTCCTGAGCTTCGTACCGCTTCCGGGGGTCAATCCGCTGATCCTCGAGACGCTGTACGACCAGACTCGCGGCGGCATTCTCGACCTGTTCAACACGTTTTCGGGCGGGTCGCTGGAGCGGATGAGTCTCATTGCGCTCGGCGTGATGCCCTACATCACCGCCTCCATCGTCATTCAGCTCGCTGCGTCGCTTCATCCATCGCTGATGGCGCTCAAGAAGGAAGGCGAGGCGGGTCGCAAAAAGCTCAACCAATACACCCGCTATGGGACCGTGTTCCTGTGCGCCATTCAGGGCTGGTTCCTTGCCAGCGGGCTGGAGGCCTACGGCGCCCAGAGCGGCCTGCAGGCGGTCGTCGATCCCGGCATCATGTTCCGCGTGGTGGCGGTGATCAACCTCATCGGCGGCACCATGTTCCTGCTGTGGCTTGGTGAGCAGATCACGAGCCGCGGCATCGGTAACGGCGTGTCCCTGATCATCATGGCGGGCATCGTTGCTCAGTTCCCGACCTTCACCGGCAACCTGTTCGAAGGCGGTCGCACCGGCTCGATCAGCGCGTTCCTGATCGTTGGGTTGATCGCCATGGTCATTGGTCTGATCCTGTTCATCAGCTTCATGGAGCGGGCGCAGCGCCGTCTGCTCATCCAATATCCGAAGCGCGCCAGCGCGCGGGGGATGATGCAGGCTGATCGCAGCCACCTTCCCTTGAAGCTCAATACCGCCGGCGTCATCCCGCCGATCTTTGCGAGTTCGCTGCTGCTGCTGCCCCTGACCATCAGCCAGTTCGCCGGTAACTCGGCCGATCCGGACAGCATGTTCTATTCGGTCGTGCAGGTGCTGAACCAGTACCTGCAGCATGGGCAGCCGCTTTACATGGCGCTTTATGCAGCGGGCATCATCTTCTTCTGCTTCTTCTATACCGCGGTGGTGTTCAACCCTGAGGAGACGGCGGAGAACCTGAAGAAGAATGGCGGCTTCATTCCAGGTATCCGGCCGGGCAAGCGGACGTCCGAATATCTCGACTACGTGCTGACGCGCATTACCGTCGTCGGCGCGATTTACCTGACGCTCGTCTGTGTCATTCCGGAGTACATGATTGCTCAGACAGGGCTGCCGTTGTTCCTAGGCGGAACCAGTCTGCTGATCGTGGTCAACGTCACCGTCGATACGATCAGCCAGATCCAGTCGCATCTGCTGGCGCATCAATATGGCGACCTGATCAAGAAGGCGAAGCTCAAGGGACGGTTGCGCTAGACGCCGCCGCGGTTTTGGGGGGAGTGCGATGAATATCATTTTGCTGGGTCCTCCCGGAGCCGGGAAAGGTACGCAGGCGCAGCGCCTAGTCGAGCATCATGGCATGCGCCAGCTCTCGACTGGCGACATGTTGCGGGGCGCCGTCGCCGCGCGCACGCCGATCGGCATCAAGGCGAAGGAGATCATGGACAAGGGCGAGCTCGTCTCTGACGAGATCGTCTCGGCACTGATCGACGCCGAACTGTCCGCGATGGGCGAGGGTGTCGGTGCGATTTTCGACGGTTACCCGCGCACGGCGCACCAGGCAGAGCAGCTCGACGGGATCCTTGGTAAGCACGGGCGCCGGCTCGACAAGGTGATCGAGCTGGAGGTCGACGAGGACGAGCTGGTTCGGCGGATCGTGGGCCGGTTCTCCTGCGCTTCATGCGGCGAAGGCTATCATGACGAATCCAAGCCTCCGCGCGCGCCCGGCACCTGCGACCGCTGTGGTGGGCAGGAGTTCAAGCGTCGTCCTGACGATAATGAGGAAACGGTTCGCAAGAGGATGGAGGTCTATCGCAGCGAGACCGCGCCCATCCTTCCTCTTTACGAACAGCGTGGCATCGTCACCCGGCTCGATGGCATGGCGCCGATTGAAGAGGTGACCGAGGCGGTAGAGAAGGCACTCGCCACCGGCTGACGCTTCTCTGGAAGCTCCGTTGCCCACCATGAGGGCATTCGTCTATGCTCTCGGGGAGAGCGACGGAGGTGGGCCATGGGCAGGGGGCATACGGCCAGAGTGGCCCTGCTTTTTCCGCCTCTCCTGCTCGCCAGCGGTCCGGCCGCGGCTGAGGTAACCGAACGTGGTGAGGGCGGCTTCGTCGTAGAGCTTGGCGCCAGCGTTCCAGTACCACCGGATGATGCCTGGGTTGCGCTGATCACGCCCGCGAGATGGTGGGCGGCGGAGCACACCTGGTCGGGGGACTCCGCCAACCTCACGCTCGAGCCGACTGCGGTCGGATGCTTTTGCGAGACGCTGCAAGGCGCTGGTTCGGTTGAGCACATGCGCGTCATCCACTCCGCGCCAGGCCGGCTCCTGCGCATGGAAGGCGCGCTCGGGCCGCTGCAGGGGGAAGCCTTGGCCGGGACGCTGACGATCGACATCGCGCGCGAGGGTGAGGGCACGAAAATTGGTCTCACTTATGTAGTCGGCGGCCACTCCCGGTTCCCGTTGGTTGACATAGCGGCAGCCGTCGATGACGTATTGGCAGGCCAACTTGAGCGTCTGGAGGCGCTCCTGCGGCGGGATCGGGGGACCCCCGGCGAGTTTTGACGCGGCTCGCCCACTGCGCTATACGAACCTAAGAGTTCTTAGTCGGCAGCGCCTATTCCGGCTGCGGCTTTGCTTGCGTCTATCATATGATGTTGACGCCCGCCGCGAATCCCCCTAACTGCGCACTCCATTCGCTCAATCGGGGTCCGTCGGGGTCAAGGCCGCAGCATGTGATGCGCGCCTCCCGAGCGGCGTTTCTCGCGATCTGCGGCCGGCGGGGCGAATCGGACGCGATGAGATAGGGTGCGCCGGTGCGCCGGACGACTCCCTGTGGAGCATGGAGAATAGAGTGGCTCGTATTGCCGGGGTGAACATCCCCACCAACAAGCGCGTGATCGTCGCGCTCACTTACATTCACGGCATCGGCCCTGCGACGGCGAAGGAAATCGCCTCAAAGCTGGGCATTGATGAGAGCAGGCGCGTTCAGGACCTGAGCGACGCGGAAGTGCTCCAGATCCGTGAGACGATCGACGCCGATTACACCGTCGAAGGTGACCTGCGGCGCAACACCGCAATGAACATCAAGCGGCTGATGGATCTCGCCTGCTACCGCGGGCTGCGCCATCGCAAGGGCCTGCCGGTCCGCGGCCAGCGCACGCACACGAATGCGCGCACCCGCAAGGGCAAGGCCAAGCCGATCGCCGGCAAAAAGAAGTAAGTGCTGCCAGGCAGCAGCTTACTCCCTTGATGATCTAGGACAGGACACCCAGATATGGCACGCGAACCACAGCGCCTTCGTCGGCGGGAACGCAAGAACATCAGCAGCGGCGTTGCTCACGTGAACGCCAGCTTCAACAATACCATGATCACCATCACCGATGCGCAGGGCAATGCGATCAGCTGGTCCAGCGCCGGAATGATGGGTTTCAAGGGCAGCCGCAAGTCGACGCCCTACGCCGCTCAGGTTGCTGCGGATGATGCCGGCAAAAAGGCTGCCGAGCACGGCGTGCGCACGCTGGAGGTCGAGATCAAGGGGCCGGGTTCAGGCCGTGAGAGCGCGCTGCGGGCGCTGCAGGCGGTGGGCTTCACCATCACCAGCATCCGCGACGTGACGCCGATCCCGCACAACGGCGTGAGGCCGTCGAAGCGTCGCCGCGTCTGATCGAAGCTGGCATGCGGCGCCTCGAAGACCTTCGGGCGCCGCGAAGCAAGCACACTCGCATCGGCCGCGGCGCTCCTCCAGCGCTTCGCGGCCGTTGCCGCCAGAACAAGACCTTTAGGGGAAGTCCATGTCCGTCAATATGAAGAACTGGCAGGAACTGAAGAAGCCCAACAGCCTCGACATCAAGGCCGGTGGCGATGCCAAGCGTCGCGCGACCTTCGTGGCCGAGCCCCTGGAGCGTGGTTTCGGCCTGACGCTGGGCAATGCCCTGCGCCGGGTGCTCCTGTCCAGCCTTCAGGGTGCTGCGGTCACCTCGATTCGGATCGAGAACGTGCTGCACGAATTCTCGTCGCTCGCTGGCGTGCGAGAGGATGTGACCGACATCGTCCTCAACGTGAAGCAGATCGCGCTCAAGATGGAAGGTGACGGGCCGAAGCGCCTCCAGCTTTCCGCAACGGGCCCTGCGGAAGTGACCGCCGGACATATCGCCGTGACCGGTGACATTGAGGTGATGAACAAGGGCTTGGTGATCTGCCACCTCGACGAGGGGGCGACGCTCAACATGGAGCTGACGGTGGACACCGGCAAGGGCTACGTCCCTGCGGTCCAGAACCGTCCGGCCGATGCGCCCATCGGGCTTATTCCCGTGGACTCGCTCTATTCGCCCATTCGCCAGGTCAGCTACAAGGTCGACAATGCGCGCGTCGGGCAGGAACTGGACTACGACAAGCTGTCGCTGACCATCGAGACCGATGGCACCGTCACGCCGGAAGACGCGGTGGCTTATGCCGCGCGCATCCTGCAGGATCAGCTGTCGCTGTTCGTCCACTTCGAAGAGGGCATTCCGCAGCCTGCCTCGCCGATGATCGGCGTCGCCGCGCAGCCGGAAGAGAGTGATGCCAACCAGCTCAACCGCTATCTGCTGAAGAAGGTCGATGAGCTGGAGCTGTCGGTCCGCTCGGCCAACTGCCTCAAGAACGACAACATCATCTATATCGGTGATCTCGTGCAGAAGACGGAGGCGGAGATGCTTCGCACGCCGAACTTCGGTCGCAAGTCCCTCAACGAGATCAAGGAAGTTCTCTCCAGCATGGGTCTGCGCCTCGGGATGGACATCCCGGGTTGGCCGCCGGAGAATATCGAGGAGATGGCCAAGAAGCTTGAGCAGGAGCTGCTGGGCTAAGCCTCACCCTTGCCTGGGGTGAAGGCGGCGACCCTTAACAGCCGCCTGGACCGGGGTACCAGAGGACACCTGCGAACGCATCGCTTTCGTGGGCCCGCTATACGGCCCCCTTACGAACGGAGTACCGAATAATGCGTCACGGACTTTCCGGCCGCAAGCTGCAGCGTAAGTCCGGCCATCGCGCCGCCCTGCTGCGCAACATGGCCGCCGCGCTCATCAAGCATGAGCAGATCCAGACGACCACCGCGAAGGCCAAGGAACTTCGCCCCTACGTCGAGAAGCTGATCACGCTGGCGAAGCGTGGTGGCCTCTCCAACCGTCGCCTTGCTCACAGCCGGCTGATGGATGAGACGCAGGAGCGCAAGCTGTTCGAGGTGCTGGCGGAACGTTACGCCGGCCGCGAAGGAGGCTACACGCGCATCATCAAGGCCGGCTACCGCGCCTCTGATGCCGCGCCGATGGCGATTATCGAACTGGTCGACCGCGATGTCGAGGCCAAGGGCAAGGACAGCGGCCCGGTGCGGACTGCGGACGAGTACGAGGAGGCGTAAGCTTCCATACAGCCGAATGCTTGCAGGGGCGGTTGCGATCGTTACAGTCGCAACCGCCCCTGTTTGTTTCGGAGCCTGAATGCTCGTTCGTACCGCTGCCTGCCTGCTCGCTCTTTCCGTTGCCATACCTGCCGAGGGCCAGACCCTGACCGCTCCTGACTATCCGGAAACCCGCCGCGATGCCGTGGTCGAGACACTGTTCGGTCAAGAGATCGCCGACCCCTATCGGTGGCTTGAGAACGACGTTCGGAATGATCCCGAGGTCGCGGACTGGGTCGAACGGCAGAACGCAGTCACCGACGCCTATCTCGCGGCGGTGCCCGCGCGCGACTGGTTCAAGCGGCGGATTGCCGAGCTGACGGACTTCGAGCGTTTTTCGACGCCTGTGGAGCGGGGCGGCCGCTACTTCTATACCCGCAACGCCGGCCTCCAGA
This sequence comes from uncultured Erythrobacteraceae bacterium, assembly GCA_966251025.1. Classification (GTDB taxonomy): domain Bacteria; phylum Pseudomonadota; class Alphaproteobacteria; order Sphingomonadales; family Sphingomonadaceae; genus Croceibacterium. The sequence goes on from CBINJM010000003.1 coordinate 56,023, forward strand.
ACCAATCGCCGCTTTACGTGCGCGACGGGATTGAAGGCCCTCAGCGGGTGCTGATCGATCCCAACGCCTGGGCTTCTGATGGCGCGACGGCGCTCGCGGACTGGCGGCCTTCTCCGGACGGATCAAAGCTGCTCTACAGCGTGCAGGACGGCGGTTCCGATTGGCGCATCCTGCGTGTGCTTGACGTTGCGACCGGGGAGCAACTCGCCGACGAGGTGCGTTGGGCCAAATTCACCGATCTCGCCTGGATGGGCGAGGAAGGCTTCCTCTATTCGCGCTTTCCTGAGCCGGAGGAAGGTGAGGATTTCCAGGCGCTGAACTACGGCCAGGCCATCTACTACCACCGCATCGGAACACCGCAGAGCGAGGATGAACTCGTGTTCGCGACGCCGGAGCACCGCGAGTATAACCACACCGCGAGCGTCACGAGCGATGGCCGCTGGGCGATCATTACCAGCTCGATCGGCACGGATGCGCGGTACGAGATCCACGCGATCGACCTCAAGGCGCGCGAGACGGATGGTTGGCGCGCCCGCCCGCTCGTCACCGGGTTCGAGAACGCCTGGAGCCTGATCGACGGCATCGGGGGCCAGCTGTGGTTCGTGACCAACAAGGACGCGCCGCTCTACCAGGTTGTCGCGATTGATCTCGATTCCAGCACCACGCAATGGCATCCGGTGGTGCCGGAGCAGGCGGAGACGATCGGCGGTGCCTCCCTTGTGGGTGACACCCTCTTCGTCTCTTACCTGAAGAACGCGGCGGCCATGGTGCGCCGCTTCGGGCTCGCGGGTGAAGACCAAGGCTCGGTCGAGCTGCCGGGCATCGGCAGCGTCGGCGGCTTCACGGGCCGACCGGGCGACAACCAGACGTTCTACAGCTTCTCCAGCTTCAATCGCCCGGCGACGATCTATCGCCTTGATCTGGCCAAGGATGCCAGCACAGTTTTCGCCGAAGCACAGTTGGCCTTCGATCCGGAAGCCTTCGTGGTCGAGCAACGGTTCTACGCGTCAAAGGACGGCACTCGCGTGCCGATGTTCATTGTGCGGCGCCGGGATCTGGCCGAGGCAGGCCGCGCCGCGCCGACCTTGCTCTATGGCTATGGCGGGTTCGACATTTCGCTCACGCCGGCATTCGCCGCCAGCCGTCTTGCCTGGGTGGAAGCGGGCGGCGTGTTCGCGCTCGCCAACCTTCGCGGCGGGGGCGAGTATGGCAAGGCGTGGCACGATGCCGGGCGTCTCGCCAATAAGCAGAACGTGTTCGATGATTTCATCGCCGCGGGCGAATTTCTCAAGGCCGAGGGCATTACCACGCAAGACGGGCTCGCCATCCAGGGCGGTTCCAATGGCGGCCTGCTCGTCGGCGCGGTGGTCAACCAGCGGCCCGACTTGTTTGCCGCCGGAAATGCTGCCGTGGGCGTCATGGATATGCTGCGCTTCGACCGCTGGACGGCCGGACGTTATTGGGTGGACGATTACGGCTATCCTGATCGCGAGGCCGATTTCCGGGTCCTGCGCGCCTATTCGCCCTATCACAACATCCGTGCTGGAGAGGATTACCCGGCGCTGATCGTGACCACTGCCGATACGGACGATCGCGTCGTGCCTGGCCACAGCTTCAAATACGTCGCGGCGCTGCAGGCCGCGGAATTGGGTGAGAGGCCCCAACTGATCAGGATCGAAACGCGCGCTGGCCATGGGTCAGGCAAGCCCACCGACAAGGCAATCGAGGAAGCGGCGGACGTTCTCGCCTTTCTCGGCCACTGGACGGGCCTCCAGGTTTCCCACTAGCGTTCATCTAATCGGCTTGACTCCTGAACCAAGGCTGTCGGTGCAATTCAGCGTGGTCGCAGTGCCTCCTCTCTAAGACTGCTCATCACAGGAGTCGTCCTTGTCGCTCCTGAAGCATGAGAGGAGCAGCCAATGACCCGACCTTTAAAAGCCTTGGCGAAGGGCAGCATTGCCACCATAGCGGCTGGGGCGATGGCGCTGACCGCGGCAAGCCCTGCATACGCTCAATACCGCGATCGGGATCGCCGCGACGGCATCGATGCCGGCGACGTCATCGCCGGCGCGTTGATCATCGGGGGGATTGCGGCAGTTGCCGCCGCCGCCAGTCGTGACCGCGATGATCGACGCGGACGCTATGACCGGTACGATCGGTATGATCGCGGCTATGCCGCACGCGATGCGGTCGAGCAGTGTGTCTATGCCGCAGAAGGCACCGCCAACCGTTATTCCTGGGGCGGCCGGTCCAAAGTGACCGACATCCGCAACATTGACCGCAAAGGCGACGGCTATCGTGTGAAGGGGCGGATCGCGGTGAACCAGATGGGCCGCGACTATCGCCGTGGGGACACGCGCTACGGCCGCGGCTGGAACAATGACTATCGCGGCTGGGACGACCGCTACAGTGGCTATGATAGCGGGCGCTTCACCTGCGAGGTGCGCCGCGGGCGGGTGGTCGACATCGACTATAGCGGCATCCGCGGTCTCTGACCGCGGAGCAGGCGAACGGCCATTCAGGTGCAGGCGCGCCTGGGCTGCCTGAGCCTAAACTGCATGTGACCCGGTCCTCAGCGCGGGGCCGGGTCGCTTCCTCCGCTGCACACGCATGCGCTGTGCAGTCGTCCCAATCTCCGCCCGGCATGTCGGAGGAAGGTTGTGACCTGCACCGAGAAGGATTGTGGTGGAAGTTGGTGAGCCGCCTTACCTGAAGCGGAACCGCGCCCGGCAGCGTTGTGGGGATCTGCCAGGCGCGTCGTTCGGCTTACTTGGGTGACAGCACCATGAGCATCTGTCGTCCTTCGAGCCGGGGATAAGCTTCCACCTTCGCCACTTCCGCCACGTCCTCCTGCACCCGCTTGAGCAGATCCATGCCGAGGTGCTGGTGGGCCATCTCGCGACCACGGAAGCGGAGGGTAACCTTCACCTTGTCGCCGTTCTCGATGAACTTGTTCATCGCGCGCATCTTCACGTCATAATCATGATCGTCGATGTTCGGACGCATCTTGATCTCTTTGATCTCCTGCGTCTTCTGGGTCTTGCGCGCGGCATTCGCCTTCTTCTGCGCCTCGTAGCGGTACTTGCCCACGTCGAGGAACTTGCAAACTGGCGGATCGGCGTTGGGTGACACTTCAACCAGGTTCAGGCCGACTTCGGCTGCCTGATCGATCGCTTCGCGGGTGTACATCACGCCGAGGTTCTCACCGTTCTCGTCGATGACGCGAACCTTGTCGGACTGGATCATGTTGTCGAAGCGGGGTCCGGACTTCACCGGGGGCGCAAGCATGCGCCGGGGGGGACGGGGTATGGGGCGTTCTCCTGTCGTCAGTTATACCGAGTCCAACTTAGTCGCTTAGCTGCCGATGCGCTAGGGGGTGCGGCATACTTACGCACCGGCGCGCCAGAGCGGGAAACGCGCCAGCCGGCCCTTTGCCGCCACGACCGCATCGATGGCGCAGGCAGGCTGCAACGCCGCCACGATGGCCGGGTCAGCCGCATCCATGCCGCCGGTCAGCACGCCAAAGGCTGGAAGGATCATGCGCGCGCCGCCCGGCTCCTGCCCTTGGCTCACCACCGCGCACGGCCGGCGAATCCGCCGTTCCCGCACTGTGACGTGCAGCCGGGGGTGGAAATGCCCCGAAAGCTCCGGCCGCGTCTCTCCTGCCTGCGCATGGTGGCGCAGCACCACGCCGGCGATCTCCAGCTCCCGCGCCAGCTGCCCGCCCAGCTTCGCTTCCATCGCCGCATCGTGATTGCCCGTCAGCCACACCCAGTCGACCACGCGGGTCAGCGCGGCCAGCATGCCCGCCGCGTGCGGCTCCATGCGGGACGGCCCGGCCGAATCATGGAAATTGTCGCCCAGCGTATAGACCCGCCTCGCTCCCGTCTGGCGGATCAGCAGCGCCAGCCGCTCGAGCGTTTCCCGGCTGTCGTAGGGCGGGAGCAATTGGCCGGTTTGCGCGTAATAGCTTGCCTTCTCAAGGTGCAGGTCGGCGACCAGGAGCGCCTGTTCGCCCGGCCAATACAGCGCGCGCTCTCCCACTAGCACGAGCTCGTGCCCGGCAAAGGAGAATGGCGCGAACGAAAGGGGAACCATGGTGGGTCCTTGCACCGGCGCGGCCCCTTTGGCAAGGGGGTGGCTGCCTTGATGGCTGTCAAAGCGGGGCCAGGGCGGCGAACGAGCAATCGGGCTGAGCCGACGCTGAAGTGGAGTGGTCTCCCAGCAATGACGAAGGGACGCAGATGACCGATTGGCAACCCCATACCCAGCGCGCGCGCGAATGGTTCGAAGCCCTGCGCAACCGGATCTGCGTGGAGTTCGAGGCGATCGAGCGTGAAGCCGGCTCCGACGCCTCGTTCGGATACATCCCCTGGGACCGGGAAACCGAAGATTCGTCCGAAGGCGGCGGGGGCGTGCGCGGGGTGATGAAGGGCAAGGTGTTCGAGAAGGTCGGCGTCAACGTCTCCACCGTGTCGGGGGAATTCGCGCCCGGCTTCGCGCAGACGATCAACGGCGCAAGCGAGGACAATCCCGGCTTCACCGCCACCGGCATCAGCCTGGTCGCGCACATGGCCAACCCGCACGTGCCGGCCGTGCACATGAACACCCGCTTCCTCACCACCAGCAAGGCGTGGTTCGGCGGCGGCGCGGACCTCAACCCGCCGATCCCCTACGAGGAGGATACAGAGGCCTTCCACGCCCGCCTGCGCGCCGCCTGCATGGCCCACAACCCCACCTATTACGACCGCTTCAGCAAGTGGGCGGAGGAATACTTCTTCATCCCCCATCGCGGCGTGGCGCGCGGCGTAGGCGGCATCTTCTACGACCACCTCGAATGCCCGGACGAAGCCGCCTGGGAACGCAACTTCGCCTTTACCCGTGACGTGGGCGAGGCCTTCCTGGACGCTTTCCCCAAGATCGTCCGCCGCCGCATGGGGCAGGAGTGGACCGAGGCGGACAAGCAGCAGCAACTCGAATGGCGCGGCCGCTACGCCGAGTTCAACCTCGTCTACGACCGCGGCACCCTCTTCGGCCTGAAGACCGGCGGCAACATCGACGCCATCCTGATGAGCCTGCCGCCGGAAGTGCGGTGGAGTTGAGGGGCAAGCCACCGCCTTTTGCAAGGTGGGTTCGCGCCGCGGTGCCGGCAGCTTGGCTAGGTAGCCTGTCGGGAATGCTCTTCACGGTCATCGCCATTCTCATTCTCGAGGGCGGCATAGAGCTCATCGAGATCTCAACCGTCGTGCTAGTAGTTTTGGTCTACGGAACTATCGTTGGCTTTCCGGCCGGATTGATCGGCTTGATCGTGGTAGGCGTGCCCTTGGCGTTGCTCCTGCGCGGTCTGGCTGAGCGCCGTTGGATGCTATTGCTGGCCGCATTGATCGGCGCGGCTGCGGGCCGCCTGCTTCACCTCATCATCGATCATACGATTTTCTTTGGCAACGACGACCTGCAGAGAAGCGCCCTCACCAACTACGGCTTCTGGATAGGGGGTTCGACAGGCCTGCTGTGGTTGGTCTACGCGCGACGCGTGCTTTCCTCTTCAGAAGAAACGGACCAACAATGCACCGCCTGACCCTCGCCCAAGCCAACACCCTCATCGACGCCGCCTTCGCACGTGGGGCCGAGCTGGGCCTCAAGCCGCTGACCGTGACCGTGCTCGATCCCGGCGGGCACATGATCGCCTGCCAGCGGCAGGACGGTGCCTCCACGCTGCGGGTGAAGCTGGCACAGGGCAAGGCGGCGGGCGCGCTGTCGCTCGGCGTATCCAGCCGCACGGTGGGCGACATGGCGCTGGATCGCCCGCACTTCATCGCCTCTGTCGACATGATGAGCGAGGGCGGCATGGTCCCGGCCGCGGGCGGGGTGATCATCGCCGACCAGAACGGCACAATCCTCGGCGCCATCGGCATCACCGGCGATACCAGCGACAATGACGAAGCCTGCGCGCTTGCCGCAATCGAGCAGGCGGGGCTGCGTCCGCTCAACTGAGCAGGGCAGCCCGCGATGCGGCGCTGTAATCTCGGGTGAGCCGCTTACCGGCAGATCGTCCGTTCTGCCCGCTTGGCGAGTTCCACCAGATCCAGCATCTGGCTGAAATGCGCGCGCGGGGCAGGATCGGCGACACACAAGGCCCCCAGGGCATAGCCTGAGGAATCCACCAGCGGCACGCCCGCGTAGAAGCGCACGCCCGAATCCGCCAGCACCATGGGGTTATCTGCAAAGCGCGGGTCATGGCGCGCATCCGCGACGATCATCGGCACCCCCGGGCGAAAGATCGTATACTGGCAGAAGGAGTGCGCCCGAGGGGTTCGTTCCACATCGACACCTTCGCGTGCGATGATCCATTGAGTGTCCTCATCCAGAATGGTGATCGCGGACATCTTCGTCTTCGCGATTGCTCTGGCCTTGGTCACGATGTCCTGGAGCGAATTAACCTTTCTTGGATCATCCAGGCTGCACTTGGCTGCGACTGCCGGCTCGACGCCGAACTCCCACTCGTTATCCTTCACGTTGGTCCGCTCGTTGTTTTTGGGTATGGTTAACCTGCGTCAGCTTTGCTCCTCGAAGAAGGCTCCGGGGCTCGTATACGATCAGTATATTGGTCCGCCTGCACCTCGGCGCCGGACTGTCAGCTGACGATGGATGCGGAGCCTTGAGGCGCCCTCGGCATCGGTCAGGATGCGCTGGCGCGGCGCTTCGGAGGCGGCGCCCCGCACGTTTCCCCTTGCCGATCACGCTGCAATCCGCACATCCTGCAGACGATGTTGCGCCAGTACGAACTAGTCGAGCGGGTCAAGGCCTACGATCCCGATGCGGATGAGGCGATGTTGAACCGCGCTTATGTCTACACCGTGCAGAAGCACGGCAGCCAGAAGCGTGCCAGCGGCGACCCCTATTTCAGCCACCCGGTTGAGGTGGCGGGCCTGATGACGGACCTGAAGTTCGACCAGGAAACCATCATCACCGCACTCCTTCACGACACCGTGGAGGACACGCTGGCCACGATCGAGGACATCGAGGCGAACTTCGGGCCGGATGTCGCCCGGCTGGTCGACGGCGTCACCAAGCTCTCCAAGATCGAGACGATGGCGGAGAATGAGCGCGCGGCCGAGAACCTGCGCAAGTTCCTGCTGGCGATGAGCGAAGACATCCGCGTCCTCCTCGTCAAGCTGGCGGACCGGCTGCACAACATGCGCACGCTCCACTTCATCAAGAGCCCGGAGAAGCGCCGCCGCATCGCGCGCGAGACAATGGAGATCTACGCCCCGCTCGCGGAGCGCGTCGGCATGTACGAATATATGCGCGAGATGCAGGCGCTCGCCTTCGAGCAGCTGGAGCCGGAGGCCTATGCCACGCTCACCGGCCGGCTGGAGCAGCTGCGAAGCCAGGATCACGGGCAGGTCGACAAGATCGCGCTCGCCATCAAGCAGGCCCTGGCCGAAGCAGGGATCCAGGTTCAGGTCTGGGGCCGGGAGAAGCAGCCTTATTCGATCTGGAAGAAGATGGCGGAGCGGCACGTCTCCTTCGACCAGGTGACGGACATCTTCGCCTTCCGTGTCATCACCAACACGGAGGCTGATTGCTACCGCGCGCTGGGCGTGCTGCACACGACCTGGCAGTTCATTCCCGGCCGCTTCAAGGATTACATCTCCACGCCCAAGACCAACGGCTATCGGTCGCTGCACACCTCGCTCATTTATGAGAATTCGATGCGGGTGGAGGTGCAGATCCGCACAGCCGAGATGCACCGGCGGAACGAATTCGGCCTCGCCGCGCACTGGGCCTACAAGCAGGGGGACCGGCCGGACGGGCAGGTCGGCTGGCTGCGTGACCTGATCGAGATCGTGGACGCCAGCCACGATGCGGAGGAACTGCTCGAGCACACCAAGCTGGCGATCTACCAGGATCGCATTTTCGCCTTCACTCCCAAGGGCGCGCTGTTCCAGCTGCCCAAGGGCTCCACTCCGGTGGACTTTGCCTTCGCCGTCCACACGGATCTTGGCGCCCACACGGTCGGCGCGAAGATCAACGGCCGCCACATGCCGCTGCGCACGCAGCTCAACAATGGCGACGTGGTGGAGATCATCAAGGGCGCAAGTGCGGAACCGCAGCTCTCCTGGCTCGCCTTCGTCGTCACCGGCAAGGCGCGCGCCGCCATCCGCCGTGCCGTGCGCGCAAAGGAGCGGGCGGAGATCGCCTCCATCGGCCGCAAGCTGTTCGACGAGATTGCGGAACGCGTGCCCGCCAAGATCGGCAAGAAGGCGATCCGCAGCGCGGCCGAGCGGCTGGAGTTCGAGGAGGAAGAGGACCTGATGTACGCGATCGGCGCAGGCAAGCTGGCCGACCGCGAGGTGATGGAGGCGCTCGTCCCCGGCAGCACGGCCGACCTGGCGGATGAACCTCTGTCGCAGGGCAGGGCCATCTCGATCAAGGGGCTGACGCCCGGTCTTGGCTTCTCGCTTGCCGATTGCTGCCACCCTGTCCCCGGCGACCGGATCGTCGGCCTCAGGCCCAAGGGCGAAGGCGTGCAGGTGCACACGATCGATTGCCGCGAACTGGCGACCGGCATCGATGCCGATTGGGTGGACCTTTCCTGGGGCGAACGCTCGCAGGGCGCGGCCGGGCGGCTTCGCGTGGTGCTGTACAACCGGCCCGGCACCCTGGCGGAGATGGCCGGCATCTTCGCGAAGAACTACGCCAATGTTCTGGGGCTGGAGCTCACCCAGCGCGACGATCCGTTCCATACCTATGAAGTGGATATCGAGGTGCAGGACCTCGCGCACCTGACCCGGATCGTCAGCTCGCTGCGCGCCAGCGACGCGATTGCGCAGGCGGAGCGGATCTGATCCGGCCTCTTTGCGGGGTGATGCGAGAGCCTTTCAAGCCGGTGCAGGTCCGTTGCGCGGCGGTGCAAGTCGGTTGCAAATCGTCGTTTCCGGGACGGATGCGAAGGCGGTGCAGTCCGAATGCGGGTGCGTTGCGCCCCCGATGCAATGACGTTTCAAATCGAGCGGAAGCGGTCCGTTTGCATGGGCGATGCGGGCCTATTGCAGGTCCAGTTCAACCTCGATGCGCTGGCCTTCCACCAGCCCTTCCGCGCGGCAGATCGCAGCCTTGATCGCCACGAACCAGCCGGCCCCGCCTTTCAGGGGGAAGGCGGATGTCTGCCACTCGCTGCCACCGACCCGCACCGTCAGCCGGACAGAGCCGAAGCCCCGCCCCTTTCCCAACTCCAGCCTGCGGGCAAGCTCATGCGCGGAAAGCTGCTCCGCCGCTTCGGGTGGAAGGGTCACAAAGGCGACGGAACTGCTCTCCGCCTCCTTCGTCCAGACCTCCAGCGGGGCCGAGAACCGGACGGAATCGGCCCTCATTCCGCCTGAACTCTCCTGACCGGCACCTGCACGTTGCAAAGGTCGATCCCGTTGGCCGGAGTGCGGTAGAAGGCGTCGTTGCGATTGGCGCGAACCGCCAGATATCGCGCAAAACTGTCGCTGTCGGTGGCGAGGTATTCGAAACGCGGCTGCTCGATTTCCGGCAACTCGCTCCCCAGCCGCACAGAGAGGATCGGCACACGCTGCTCAGGCTCGGCGTAGACGCCTGCCGCACCCGTGCCGCGCGGCAGGGTGGCGAGATGTTCGATCCCCTCGATAACCCGCCCGACCACGGCGATGTTGCGGTCCAACTGGCGCGGCGCATGGCCGATCACCGCGTAGAGCTCTGCGCCGGTGCCGGTATCAGGCGAAAGGTCCCGCGCCACGCCGACCGTGCCGTAGCAATGAACAGGCCAGCCGGTGCGCCCGCCCTCGTCGTCCAGCCCGACCGGCCAGCCGGCGACGAAGGCTGTGATCCCATAGGAATCGAGCCAGCGGTTGATCACCACCTCCTCCCGCTCGGGCGTGAGGATGAAGTCGCGTCCATCCTCCGCCCCCGGCTGGATGGGCGTGACATACTCGCTCTCGGGCACCGCCCGCAGCCCCGCGGGCAGCGGCTTGGCAGGCTCCCCATCATCCTCGCCATCGCCCCATTGCGCCACCCAGTTGTCGACCACACGATAAACACTCGTGCCATCCCACCAATGCTCGCGGGCGAGGGTGCGAATGTTGCCGATCCACCCTTGGCTGAAGGGCGGGGGCAGAAGCTGGATGATGACCTTGCGCTCCCTGCCTTCCTGGGCGGGTGCGAGCTCCATTACCAGCAGGTCCGCTGGGTTGATCGCCCGCCAGTCGGATGCTGGTGCCTCCGCTACAACAGAGTCAGGCGTTGGCGACACGGCCTCTCGCTGCGCGAGAAGCGGTGAGGCGAGGGCGAGAACGGCGACGGGAATAGCGAGGCGGATCATCCGCACCATCTGCCATCGCGCCGGCCTGGGGCAAAGCCCCTGAGGCGCACGGCCCAACGTTCAGCCGGTCGCCTCTTCCAGCGCGTGCATCGCCTCGTCCGACAGGCCGAAATGATGCCCCACTTCGTGCACCAGCACATGCGCCACGAGGTGCTCCAGCGTTTCGTCCCCCCGCGCTGCCCACTCATCAAGGATCGGGCGGCGGAACAGGCGAATGCGATCCGGCAGCGTTCCCGTATGATCGATGCTCTTTGCGTGCAGAGGCAGCCCTTCGTACACTCCGGTGAGATCGAAAGCGTCTTCGATGCCGAGCTCCGCAAGCAGCTCCTCGTCGGCGAATTCCTCCACCATCAGTACAACCTCCCCAAGATGAGCCCTGAACTGCTCCGGCAGCCGAGCCAGCGCGGCCCGGGCAAGATGCTCGATCTCTGCGGCGGAAGGTGCGATGCCAAAGGCGCGTGTCATGCGGGCGAGGGTAGGTGGCTGCAAATCGCCTCGCAAGCACCGCTTGAATTGCCGCGCGACCCCCGCTAGGTGCGCCCCCTTGCCCGAGGGCATGCGGAGCGGTGGCCGAGTGGTCGAAGGCGCACGCCTGGAAAGTGTGTATACGTCAAAAGCGTATCGTGGGTTCGAATCCCACCCGCTCCGCCAGTTCGATTTGGTGAACTGATCCATCGGCCTCCAGAAGGCGGAAAAATCCTCAAACTTCGCCCAGTTAGCGCCGGGACCGATTGGGTATCCGCGAATGGTCCGGATGTGGCGCGACCAGTGAAGATCGGGATCAAGGCCGCCGTAAGCAAGAAAATGCATCCTCAAATGCTGTCCTACCCTGCAGCAATACCAAGCCAGTTTGTCCACGCCGCCAAGGCAGGTCGCCAACATGCAACTTGCAGTGGGAGTACCCCTTGATGAGGCGCGTCGCTTCTCCAACCTAGAACTGCGAGACGCCTGACTACACCGGACGCTGGCGGCTTAATTCGAGTGTCCAAAAACGAAGCGCCGCTTGCCGGAAGCCGTGCTTGCCAAGGCGGGACCACCCTGCTTGTGTGCGGCAAGGGGGATGGCGCATGTGCATAGCCTGACGCCCGGCGCGAAGGGGGGGCGGCGATGCAAGTGCGGGAGGTGTCGCTAAGGCACGATCCTTATGTGGACGGGTTGGTGTACGGGACCGCCTGGAACACCACGACGCTGACCTTCGGCTTTCCGAACAGCGCGGGTTTCGGTTCCACCATCCCAGAGGCATCTCAGGGCTTTCGCGTGCTAAGTCCAGCACAGCAGGATGGAATCCGTGAGGCGCTGCGGTCGGTCTCCAGCTTCACGGGCCTCTCTTTCGTGGAACTGACGGGCGGCCAGGCGGGTGGCGCGGATCTGCGCTTCGGTCTCACAAGTGCGACGGAAACGGCGCACGCTTACCTCCCCACGCCCGCCGCCCAGGGCGGAGACGCCTGGTTCAGCAGCGACGGAACGTTCGAGACACCGACCAAGGGCAGCTACGCCTTTCTGACGATGCTCCACGAGGTCGGGCATGCGCTTGGCCTGATCCATCCGCACGAGCCGGGCCGAGCCGCCACGGTCCCGGCAGACGGCGACTGGATGGGCCAGACTGTGATGAGCTACAGATCCTTCAAGGGAGGAGAGCTCGGCTATTTCAATCCGGATGGACATTACGCCCAGACCTACATGCCCGGAGATATCGCTGCCCTGCAGCACATCTACGGCGCCAACTTCGCTCACAATGCAGGCGATACCGTCTACAGCTGGAATCCCACGACCGGAGAGATGTTGGTCAACGGCGTGGGACAAGGCGTTCCGGCCGCGAATGTGGTCTTCCAGACCGTGTGGGACGGCGGCGGGATCGATACATACGATTTCTCCGGGTTCACGCCTTACCAGACGACGATCGATCTACGGCCCGGCGGCTGGGTAGGGTTCTCCACCAGGGTGGACTTGGGCAGAGGGGAGACCACTCCGGGCAACATCGCCAATTCGTACCTGTATAAAGGGGATCAGCGGTCGCTGATCGAAAATGTCATCGGCACGTCAGGCCACGACACCATCTACGACAATCAGGCGATCAATGTCCTGCGGGGCGGCCCCGGCGATGACACGTATTACATCAGCAACATCGAAGACCAGGTTATCGAATTGTCTGGTCAAGGGGGCGGTGACACACTGTACGTTCCGTTCTCGTACTCCAAGCCGGCAAATATCGAGCGTTTGGTACTTACGGGCAGCCAGCCACTCAACGCGACGGCGAACGGATTGGGGGGCAACATCACCGGGAACATCGGCAACAATGTTCTTTCGGATGGCGGAGGCATAGGGGCCAGTTTGGCCGGCGGACGCGGAGATGACACTTATTACGTCTCAGGCGACTGGTGGGAAGTCCGCGAATATGGAAACGAAGGCTGGGACACGGTCTATATCGATAATCCCAACTATTCATTAGGGCTATATAACATCGAGAAGATTGTGATGTTAGGTGCCAAAAATATCAACGCTGTTGGAGGACTGCACAACGTTTTCGTAGAAGGAAATGACGGAAACAACTGGATTACCGGCATGTCTGGCGTCAATTTGGTGATTGGCGGTTTGGGTGCCGACAGACTAGGAAGCTACTTCAGCGGCATAGCGCGATACGTCTATACGCGACCTGAAGAATCGACGGATGCGAGCATGGATGTTCTGGCGGATCTGAACGCAGGACACAGCTTCGTGGACCTTTCGCGCATCAAGACTACCAGCCTCTCGTTCGAGGTGCGCATTCAGCCCGCCACTCCGCCGAGTGGGGCGTCCTCGCGTTGGGAGCCGGAGCATCCATACACAATCGCTCGTGTCGACACGCAATCGGGCACCCAGATGGTGATCAGGATCGAGGGCCTGTCGACCATTGCCGATTTCGTATTCGGCGACCCAACTCTCGCGGGGCAGGACTACGACGGCGACGGTGTGACGGACGTCTTGCTGCAAGATCTGGATGGGTCCCTCAGCGTCAGGCAGGCGATCGGCTCCGGCTTCCAGCAGGATGCCGGTCCTCCGCTGCGGGCGGGCTGGGAATGGTACATCACCGGTGGCGGCGATATCAACGGCGACTCCATGGGGGATGTGCTGTGGCGCTCCGCGTCCGGAGAGTTGACCTATTGGCAGTCAAACGGGGACGGCTTTGACCTTGCCACCGGCTATTCTGCGGTAGTCGGCACTGACTGGCGAGCTGCCGACATGGGCGATCTCAATGGCGACGGGATGGACGACATCGTCTGGCGGCAAGACGGCGGGCTGCTGGCGGCATGGCTCTCCACCGGAAGCGGCTTCAACGGCACGGCGTGGGGGGTGTCGCAGGTCAGCACCGAGTGGCATGTGGAGGGCATCGGCGACGTGAACGGCGACGGATTGGATGACCTCGTCTGGCGCGGCGGTAGCGGCGCGATCTCCGTCTGGACCAGCACCGGCAGTGGCTTCGACAGCAACCACCCGGTCGAGTTCGTCAGCCCTGGCTGGCACATCGCAGGGATGGACGACTTCGACGGCGACGGGATGGATGACCTGCTGTGGCGCAGCGAAGGCGGTGATGTCACGGTGTGGACCAGCAATGGCAACGGGTTTGACGCCGGCAGCTTTCCGATCCAGCCAGCCCACACCAGCTGGCAGGTCGCTGCGACGGGCGACTATAACGGCGATGGCTTGGGCGACATCCTCTGGCGCAACACCGACGGCAGCCTGACCTACTGGGCCGGTACCGGCTCAGGCTTTGACGGCATCACCGGAGTGCTTGAGCGCGTCGACCCGAGCTGGGCCGTCTTCGGGTGATGAGCGGGTCGCGTCAGAGGGTCCGAGCGCGCCGAGGCCAATCCGCAGTGCTCCATCCCTTGGGCTCCATCGCCCGCACATCCACATGATCGTGCCGGACGGCGGTCTCTCGCCGGATGGGCAGTGCTGAATCTCGTCGCGCCCCGCGTTTCTTCTGCCGGTGCGGGTGCTCGGCAAGCTGTTCCGCGACCTGTTCCTGACCCGGCTGCTGGCATTGAGCGACGCTGGGCGTCTCGGCTTCTTCGGCAGCATCGCTGCGAGGGAGCATGACGTGATCAAGGTCACTCCCAGCATCGTCAGGTCTACGACTCATCCTCGTGAGAGTGGGGCGGGCCTCGCTTTCCTGCTCTGACGTTGCGAATCCGCAACCGATGCTGACCTGCCGCTAGTTGGAGAATGCGGACGAGATCGCGGAAAGGGCCGCACTGCCAAAACTCGCCGTGTGGGCCGACGGTGGACAGGCAAGAAGCAGTCGTCGTTACCTCCACAATCCAAATAAGATGAAGGCGAGACGAGATGTCGCACGCGTGGCAAGCGGCGCACTAGGACCTGACCCTGTTTATCCGTTGAGGAGCCGCTTGAAGCGGCCAACGACCTGCGGATATCTCACTTCCTAACCCCGGGAGAGGCCCGACGTTTTCGTCCGCTTGGATGAGGACTACACTGTCAGCCGACGTGTTGCACCGGCTGGAGAGCGTCGAGGCGCCAATCAATCCATGCGCCGTAGGGATGACAGGTGGCCAGGAGCCGGGACTCGCCGTCTGGCCATGAGGTAAGGCGCAGCTGAACCTCGTCGCGCTTCTCGGTCCACTCAAAGGCAACGCGGACCAGCGGCCGGTCCCGGTCCGCCTGAAGGCCTGCTTTCGCAATCGTCTTCTCGATTGCATTGCGGTCGTCTCGGCTCAGATATTGCAGCACCATCGAGTGAAACACCACTCGGCAACGTCCGGGCGCCTGTGGTTCGTTCAGCCTCTCCTCCAACCATGTGACGGCGTTGGCGCGGTCGACACGCGGCGGGTGGTGGCGGGCGATTTGAAGCGCCTGGCCAAGCAGTTCGGCCCGCGCCGGCTGGTCTGCGAAGACGAAGGCCAGGAGGCGCTCGCGCGTGGCTTCGTCCTCGATGTCGAGTGGGCTGAGGTCCACACCGCGGGTCGCCTCCACCTGGACGCGCGAAGAGGGCGGTGGCGGTCCGCGCCACTGAGGAGCCATCCTGACGAGCGATTCCGCAGCGCCGGCACGCACACCGCCAAGCTCATACGCATAATGCGCGAGATTGAGGTTGAGACCGGCGCTCGAGCCGAGTTCAAGCAGCTCGAACGGCATCTCGAACAGGCTCTGCGCTACCGCCAAGGCAGCCATGATTGCGGCGGCGCGGCTCACCTCATTTGTCTGCGGCGGATCGCGCATCCACTTTGCAATGAACTCGTCTTCGGTGGCCATTGCCGCAGCTACCGCGCCGTCGAAATCATCGTGTTTGCGCTGGTACAAGGCCCGCAATGCGCTGGGTCGTCCACGACGGGCGAGGGCATGGATCGCGGCGTTAAGGCGCATGGCAAGGGCTGCGGCCCGCGGATCGCCCGGCCATGAGCGGATGAGCGCTTCCGTCCTTGGAGCAGAGGACAGATGGCGCTCGGCGGCTTCGAGCACCGCCGCAACGAAGGGAGAGCCGAGCGTTCGCGCGATCCTCGCCTGATGCGCGAGTTCACCGCCGGTCTCGAGATACACAGTCATATTCCTCCCTTCGCCCGCCCGCCAAGGCGGACGGCGCGAGGTGTCTTTTCAACTTCGATGTTTTCCGACGCAGCCCATGCCGGCGGGATCAGAAATGCTGCCAATCGTTACTCGGCTCGGTGCGGAGCACCTTCGACATCACGGCGGCTGGCACAACCTTCCTCGCGCCGCTTGCGACACGTGCAGCCCCGCGCGAGCCTGCGTGGCCAACGTTGAATGCCCGCGCCTGCTCAGTAAGGTCCCCGACTTCGCTCGCGAGATTGCGTGCGGCGGCAGAGGTTTCTTCGACCATGGCGGCATTTTGCTGCGTCGCCTGGTCCATGCTGCCGATCGCCGCACTGATCTCGGTAATCGCCGTCGACTGAGCCTGGTTATCCTGCGCGATGTGAGCGAGCAGTTCGTGGACCTCGGCGACATCATCCGAGATGTTCGCCAGGGCGCCGTCCACCTTCTGCACCATCTCCACGGCCGCTTCGACGTCGCTTTGCGTTGCGGTGAGCTGCTCGCGAGCGCGCGCGGCCTCCTCTTCTGACCGCATGGCGAGGGCGGAGACCAGGTCGGCCACCACGGCGAAGCCGCGTCCCGCTTCGCCAGCGCGCCCCGCCTCCACGGCGGCGTTCATCGCGAGCACGCGAGTCTGGAATGCGATCTTGTCGAGTCCTTCGATGACGCTGTCGATTCCCTTGGCACTTTCACCAACCCGGCCCATCGCTTCGACGGCCTGATCGGCAGTGCTGCGGCCCTGCGCGACAGTGCCGATTGCGACGTCGGCGCGTTTGACAGTGCTCGAAGCAGCCTCGGCCGTGGTCCTCAGGCGTTCGTCCATTTGCGTGACCGCAGCGGCGGTCTGCTCGAGACTGGCCGCATTGGCCTCCGTCCGGCGGGCCAGATCTTCGGACGCCTGAGCGATCTCTTCCGATCCGGTGCGAATGTTCGCGGCGGTTTCGATCACCGAGCTGATGAGTTCCCGCAAGGCGGTCACCGCAGCGTTGAAGTTGGTCTTCACAGCCGCATAGCTGTTCGGGAAGTCTCTCTCGATCTCTGCCGTCAGGTTGCCGTTGGCGAGTTCCGACAGGTGCGCCGAGATCGTGTCGACGACCATCCTCTGTTCCGCCTCTGCACGCGCATTCGCGGCTTCGCTCTGCTGCTTGGCAAGGGCGGCATCGCGGAACACCAGCACGGCACGAGCCATGTCCCCGAGCTCGTCGCCCCGATCGGTATCCGGAACATCAACGTCGTTGTTGCCCGCCGCCAGGTCGGCCATGGTCTTGGTCAGTCCCGTCACGGGCCGGGCGATCAGTCGGGTCAGCATGATGGCGAGTGCGACGGCGATGCCGATCAGCGCAAATGCGCCGAGCACCAGAACGACCATCGCAGATTTGATGGCGCTTTCCTGACGCAGGCTGTTCTGCTCGATCAGCTGATTCTGAGCGTCCTTGATGTCCCGCAGCGGCAACACGGCCGCGCTGGTCAGCACAGCCTTGCCTGCGCGCTGCACTTGCTGGACGGCCTCTTCACGTCGTCCGGCCTGGACCATCGCAATCAGGCGATCGCTCCAGTCGCGACGCCACTTCAGCGTTTCCTCGCGCGATTTGAGAAGAGCCCCTTCCTGCTTGGGATCGGTCAGGATCTCCTCAAGTTCGACCGTGGTCCGGTCGTAGTCGTCGCGTCCTTCATAATATGACTTGAGGTACGACTCGTCGCCAGTGACGAGGTAGCCGCGCATCTGGCTGTTCTGGCGCAACAGCGCTGTTTCAAGCGCAAGGGCCTGCGCGTGAATCGACTGGCTGAGGTTGTTTTCATCGGTTGCACTGCGGATCGACGAAATGTTGATGAAGAACACCAGCATCACGATTGCCGCCATCGCGCAGATTGCCAGAAACGACAGGCCCAGCTTTCGCGGGATCTTCAACGCCCTCAACATTCTCAATTGCCCCGATCTTTTTGGTTGCTTGCAGTTGAGGGCCGGGCGCTTGCGCATCCCGGCCCCCATGTGCTCGTCAGAAGCTGAAGCGAGCCGTCGCGGAGACGGTCCGTCCGTTGAGAACGCTGGCGGAGACGATGCCCTCGTAGGGCTGGAAGCCCGGGTCGATCGCCACGAATGCGCGCTCGTTGAACAGATTGTTCGCATTCAGCGAGAGGAGTAGTTGCTCGGTCGGACGGAATTGGACGAACGCATTCGTCGTCACGTAGCCGGGCATCACCAGTGTATTTGCGTCACTGGCAAAGCTCTCCGTCGTCCCGATAAACACCGCACCGATGCTGAAGTTGTCAGTCGAATATTGCGGCGTCAGCTGGAAGATCAGGTCCGGCTGATGGCGAGGCGTGTTGCCTTCCTGAGCCGGAGTGATGAGATCCTGCTTGAGCTCGGCATCCGTATAGGTCGCACCCGCGGTCAGGCTGAACGGACCCCAGGCATAGGCGCCTTCGAACTCCAGACCCTTCGCTCCGTACAGTCGCGAAAGCGTCAGGCCGGTCGCGTTGTCGAGGTTGGTGTCTTCCACTTCAGCCCAGAAGCCGGTCAGGTTCAGGGTCAGGTTGGCATTGCGGTACTTCAGGCCGACTTCCGCCTGCTTGACGAAGTCCACCGCAGCGCCCTTGTCCTGCAAGCTGCCGTCGGTCGTGCTGACGACAGAGGTGAACAGGATGCGGTCAGCATTGGCACGGCCGCCGCGGCTGTACCGTGCGAACACGGCAAGAGGTTCCGACACGCGGTAGTTGGCGCTGATCGAGTACGACAGATAGTCGTAGCTGTAGTCAACCGGCGCCGGGCTGGTGATCGGCGTTACGCCAACCTGGCGCTCAGCATCCGTGATGATGCCATCATTGTTGATGTCCTGGGTGATCGTGCCAACGCGGCCGCCACCAAGATCGACGCCGTAGATCGAGCCCGACGCCTTGCCGAAGTCGTACCGGGCGCTGGCGCCAAGTGCGAGCCCGCCAATGGCGTAGTTGATCGACGCGAAGGGGGCGTCGGTCGTGTAGTCGAGGTCGAAGCTGCGACGAACGGCGCCACCGGTCAGCGAGAAGTTGAACGACTGGAAACCGTTCAGCGTGGCGGGGGTGCCGTCAGCGCGAATGATGTCGATCAGAGCCGCCTCGCCATTTCCGCGGATCTCGGAGATGACAGAGCTGTAGAGCCAATCCGAGACCACTTCCTGCCGCGAGTTGTAGATGCCGAACGTGGTGGTCACGTCGGCGTTACCGAGCTTCCAGACGCGGCTGAGGCGTGTGTCATTGACGAAGCTGTCGAGGCTCTTGATGTCGGTGTCGAAGAAGGTGATCCAGGCGGCCAGCGAGGTGGGATCAACGGCTTCGCCACCCTGCGGGCCGTTGGCGTAGACGTAGCTTGCGCCAGGGCCGCCGAACGGCGTGAACGCGCCAGTGACGAAGTCGAACGACCCCATCTGGTTCAGCGCGTTGTACGACGGGGGGATCGTGCTGATGATACGAGCCGACTTGTCGGAGTAGCGGAACCGCTCCGACAGGTTCCAGTCACCCATGGAGAACTGGGTCTGGACGCCGAATGACTTTTCCTTCGAACGCTGGCCATCGCGCACGTCATGCTTGACGAGGTTGTTCTGGCCATCGAGCACCACGTTCGTGGTGAAGTAGCGGGACAGCAGCGTGTCCTGCGTCACGTCGAAATTCGGGAGGTTCTCGAAAGTCGGGTTCTCGTTCGTGCCCGACATGCGGAGAGGAACGGCGCCGTAGGACGGCGTGCTATCGTCGAGGAACTTGCCGTAGAAACGGATGAAGCCACCGTCGAAGTCCTTCGTAACGTTCAGCTTCACCTGTCCGCCATGATAGGCGTCGAAGCCGGTCGCGCGCGGGCCTTCTCCATCGCGGTAGAAGCCGCCGATGTGGAAGCGCAGGCCATCGCCGAGCGGGGCGCCGTAGGCGAAGCTGGTGCGCAGCTCGTCATAATCGAGGCCGACGGTCGTCTCCACCGCGCCACCGGCCACTTCGCCCGTGTACGACTGGAAGTTGATGACCCCGCCCGGAGAGTTGGACGCGAACGTCGAGGACGAGCCGCCGCGCAGTGTCTCGACCTGCGCCAGGTTCAGGTCGGCGCGGACGAAGTTATCCGAGGCAATCGGAACGATGTCGCCGAACTCGAGAACGGGAAGGCCATCCTCCTGCAGCTGCACGAACTTGGTGCCGCTGGAGGCAATCGGCAGACCGCGGATCGAGATGCTCGCACCGCCTTCACCCATCGAGGCTTCCGAGCGGATGCCCGGGATCGCGCGCAGCAGGTCCGAGACCGAGCGCGGGGCAAGCTTGGTGATTTCCTCGCGGCTCAGCGAGCTGGTCGAGATCGCCATGTCCAGTCGGTCGCGGCCCCGGGCCACGCCGGTGGTGACGACGTCGCGATTTTCCTCGGCAGCGGTGGCCTTGGCTTCGTCGGATGATACGGCAGCTGAGTTTGCAGTATCCTGCGCCGCCGCGGGAGCGGCGAAGGCAAGAGGTGCTGCAGCTACGAGGAGATAAGCCCTTTTCATGTTCTTCCCTGAACTGTGGTGTACTCGCTGGGAATTATAGGACGCGGGGGGCAAGGCCGGGCTAACGCGCGAAAAAATCGAGCCAGGCAGTAGAGCATGCCGAGGGTGCGAACGCCGAAGAGGGCTCCACCTCGCCATTGAGGGAAGCGTAAACGCCTCGCGAGGCTGTTCATCCTTTCGCAATTCCGAAGGCGTAGCGACGCCTTGTTTTCGCGCAGTTCTGTCGTCCGCACGCACCCTCTTCAGGGCTGCAGACGGCATGATTTGCCCCTTCCGAGATGACGATGACCGCTTCTTGCTCTTCACTCCGACACGAGAATATTGCGCGTGGGATCGGGCTGCGGATTGCCTCTGCCGGTTTCTTTTCGATCACGGCCGGCCTGCTGAAGCTCGCGGCAGAGCAGGGTGCCGTTGCACCCGAGATGATGTTTTACAGGGCCATTTTCGGCCTGCCGGTGGTACTCTTGTGGGTTTTGTTGACGCAGGGCCTGGGCGCCCTATCCACGCGGCGTCCTTTAAGCCATCTCGGCAGAACGGCCCTTGGCATCTTCTCCATCCTCTGCAGCCTGCAAGCTCTTGTCATGCTGCCGCTGGCGGACGCCACGACGATCAGCTTCACTACGCCAATCTTCGCCACGGTGCTGTCCTGGTTCATTCTTCGTGAACATGTCGGTCGCCGTCGCTGGCTGGCGGTTCTTTCCGGACTGATTGGCGTGGTTCTCGTCATGAGCCCGGGTGGTGCCACGAGTGGCGTGCCGGTCGGCGGGGTGGCGATGGGTCTCTTGGCGGCCTTGGGCACGGCTGGCGTCAACATCACGTTGCGTCAGATGCGAGACACCGAGCATGTCGCCGCGATTGTCTTCTGGTTCTTCGTCGGATCCGCGCTGGTTAGCTCGGCCCTCCTCCCCTTCTTCGGGCGCTATCACAGCCTGGAGGTAATGCTCCTGATGGCTGCGGGCGGCGTCACAGGGGGGCTGATGCAGATTACGCTTACAGCGTCGCTCCATTCTGCTCCTGTTTCGGTTCTGGCGCCTTTCGATTACCTCCAGATCGTGGGAGCCGTCCTTCTTGGCTTGCTGCTTCTTTCGGCGGTCCCAACGGTCAGCACCGTTGCAGGCGCTCTGATCATTGTGGGTAGCGGCCTCTATACGGCCTGGCGCGAAAGAGCACTTCATCGCGAACCAAACGTTCCGTCAGCATCGGTCATCTAGAGCGGACGGTCTGTGGAGCCGCCTGGAGCCCGACGGTACGAGCGACGGAAGTGGAGCAGCCAGTAATCACGGCTGCCGATCGTGGATCTCCGCGCGGCTCCTTGTGGCGCGGTGCTTCGCCGAGCTGAAGCGGATGTTCGCATCGCAGGCGAACTCGCACCAAAGCTTGAGCGAGACAGCACCGCGCCTCTAGCTTACGCCACCTTCGACACGCCACCGCGCCGGGCGGTGAGTGCCGCGTGACATTCGATAGCCATCTCAGCCGATCAAGACTCCCGCACCCAAGCCGGTCGAGGTGATCGTCGGTGTGGGCGGGAGGGCGCGAGGCCTCAGAACGAGCTCCAGTCATTCGAGGCATAAGTCCCGCTTGCCGCCGCAGCCGGTACGATCTTCACTGGAGAGGTGTAGCCGGACCTCATGAAGCTGGGCCGCCTTGCAGGTCTGGCGGAACTGGCGAGCCCGGTCAGGCGTGCTGGCGCGTCGGCCATTTCGTTGTCCACGTTGAACTTGCCGGCTTGCTCGGCGAGGGAGACAACTTCGTCTGTCAGGTTCCGTGTCGCGGCCGACATCTGTTCGACCATCGCGGCATTCTGTTGGGTCGATTGATCCATTGTTCCAATCGCAGCGCTGATCTCGGTAATCGCCGTCGACTGAGCTTGATTGTCGCTTGCCATCTGAGCCAGCAACGCGTGCACTTCGCCCACATCGCCCGAGATGTCGACGAGTGCGCCATCGACCTTCTGGACCATCTCCACGGCCGTGCCGATATCGCTTTGAGTGGCGGTCAGTTGCTCCCGGGCACGACCTGCCTCTTCCTCAGCGCGCTTGGCCAAGGCCGAGACGAGATCCGCGACCACCGCAAAGCCGCGTCCCGCTTCGCCGGCCCGGCCGGCCTCAACAGCAGCGTTCATCGCAAGCACGCGAGTTTGGAACGCGATCTTGTCGAGGCCCTCGATCACGCTGTCGATACCCTTCGCACTGTCCGAGACCCTCGTCATCGCCTGCACGGCGCCATCGGCAACGGTGCGGCCTCCCTGCACAGTGGCGATTGCTCCGTCGGCCCGTCGGACCGTGCGGGTCGCCGCCTCGGCAGTTGCCTTGAGGCGCCCGTCCATCTGCGCGACCGCGGCAGACGTCTCCTCCAGGCTCGCGGCATTGGCTTCGGTGCGGCGGGCCAGGTCTTCCGATGCGTGCGCGATCTCTCCCGAACTGGTGCGGATCGTCGCCGCGCTGTCCGCTACCGAGCCAATCAGATCCCGGAGACTTGCCAGAGCTTCGTTGAAGTTCGTCTTCAACTCCGCGTATGACTCGGGAAACTGAGCAGTGATCTCACCCGTCAGATCTCCGGTCTTGAGGCGCCCCAAGCCTTGCCGCAGAGCACTCACGACTTCCGCCTGCTCAATTGCGGCCTCCCTCTGCTGTTGGGCGGTGTCGCGGAAGGTGAACATCGCACGCGTCATCCGTCCAACGCAGTCCTTGTAATCGGTATAAGTGAAGGGGGTGGTAAGATCTCCGGCGGCCAGTCGTTCCATCCTGACGACCGTGTTGACGTAAGGATTGCAGATCGCCTCACGGAATGCCCGTGCCAGCAATGCGGAGATCGTTGCTGCGGCTAATGCCGAGCCAGCCAAGATCCATTCATGGCGCAGCAGAGCAATGATGCCCAGAAGAACAATAAATCCGATGATAGAGCCGAAAGCAATAAAAGTTTTCTGTCGAATAGGGGCTTGCGATTCGAACCAGTGCATTTGAAATTTCTCCGAACGATCGTCGAGCGCACGCTGTCCAAAACCCCCTTGGCGCCGCTCTCGTCCATCATAGCAATGGCAAGTCTGAGGAAAAGATTGCAAGAATTTCCTATTGATTTAATTATGAGTTAATTGGCGGAGTAATTGCAGGCATTCAGCAGGTTATGTGCCTAATTATCCGTTAATTACAATTTGCGATTATCTTGATCGGATTGTCCGGCGTCGATCATCCGCCTTGATCAAAGGGCTGGCAGCTGCCTCTTTGCTCCCGCGCCAGCACGTCCGCGCCAAAGTCCGCCATCCGTAAGCTGCCAAAGGTGCGGCCCGGCGCTTCGGCGTCACTGATCGATGGTGTCGAGCCACCGCTCGAATGATTTGCCGGCTGCGCATGCCAAGAGCGGTCCAGCGGCTCTTGCGCTTTTCTCGCCGTTCTTTGGTGAACTGCGGCGGAGCAATCGAGACCATGAAGGAGCAGAGCGGGCGGCCACTGACGGTGCGGCGATAGATTTCAGTCAGAGTTCTCTAGGGACAGCTTTGCGAGGCGTGGGCGTAACCCGGTTGCACGCGCTCTGGGCGACCGCTGCGCCGGCAACAAAGGCTACCAATAAGCCGCTCAGCCGTGGGTCGGCAAACGTTGTCAGGCCCCTCTCCAGTGCTTCCGCGCTTAGCCAGTTCGCATCGTCGACGTGCCCCACCACGAGCAAACCGATTGAAAGCAGCGCGGCAAGAAGGAGAAGTCGTGCCACAAGCCACTGGTTCAGGTTCAGCAGTTCCACCCGGCGCCAGTATTCGGTGTTGGTGGGTTTCCCATCCAGCACGTCTTCCTTGCGGGCGAGGGCGCTGAGCTTGCGGTTCAGGAACGTCTCGGACAACCATCGCCAATAGCCTGCCAGCATCGCCACCAGCAGAACGACGGACGCGACCGGCGTTGCACTCACCTTCCATGCCGCGACGAACCCCCCGAAACTGTCGAAGGTCATGAGGCTCATTCCATCGAGCAGCGCTGCAATGATGCCCCCGACCAGCGTGACCAGGGCGATCGCTATTACGACGAGAATGCCGAAGATCAGGAGATAGCTGACGAGCAAGATGATTGCCCATGGACGCCCATGGCTCCTGCTCTCGATCTGCAACTGACTGTCGGTAAGGAGCCAGCGGGCCACGGCGCGCTTCTGCGCGGCACCGAAGCTTTGCACGAAATCCTCCACGCCTGCGAAATACCGCACGTGCGAAATCAGGTAATCGATGCCCCAAGGCGTGTGCACGTTCGTGACCGGCGGCACGTAGCGATCCTCGAACGGAAGACTCTCGCCCCGTCCGTAGAACGCGTCCACGTCGCCCGCGACAGGGTCCTGCAGCGCACGCACATTGAGCCAGGTGCATCCGGCGAAAGGCTCGGCATCATCCTCGCGATCCGCGGCCGTGGCGACAATGCGTGGCCACAGCGCCGCGAACTTGTTCAGAGGGCTGCCATAGGTCAGCAGGCCCCTCAGCCGGCCAAACAAAAGCGGGCGATTGATCACTGCGGAATCGTCAGCAATCCAGTTGGGGCGCGCCGGCATCATCTGCGCGATCTGCTCGGGCGGACGGCGCATACAGCCGGGATCGTCCTTGTACGCAGCGTCGAGTGTGTCCCATTGCGCCTGAGGCAGGTAGTTGGGCAGAGCGTGGCCAATCTCGGTGAGGCCGTTATAGGCGAGCACAGTTCCTTGACTGTGCGCCACCACGTACCAGCGGGCCAGCCGGGGATCGCTGCCCATCGACACCATTTCCGTCACCATCCGCCGCCGGATCCCGACGCGCCGCGGCTGGCCGGGATCAACGACGTTCGCCAGGCCGGGAACGGCGCGCTCCTCATAGGTCCGGACGTCACCCACATATTGGACGAGCAGGGTGGGCGAGGGTGCTTGGCCTAGAAGCTTTTCGAAGGCTCGCTTGGCGAGGACCCATGTGACGCAGACGAACAGCGTGCAGAGAGAGGCGAGGAAGAGCTGCAGGCGAGCAGACACCTCGGTGAGCGAGCCGGCGATCGAGCGCGGCAGCTTGGCGAGCACGGAACGCGTTTGGCCGCCCTCGGCTTCCTTGGACAACCTGGCAGAATCGAGCTCGCGGTAAATCGGCGCGCACCATTGCCCAACGCTCCAGATCCAGAACTTCAGTGCATCGGCAATGCCGCTTCGCGCCCCCAGGTCGGCCCACCACACCTCGTGACAATGGAACTCCGTCGCGCTCGCGCCTCCGCGAACGTGCAGCGTAATTGGTGCGAGCCGGTCCGGCGCCACCGTCCCGGCAAGATGCGGCCATTGTTCAGTCCGATCCACAATTGTGCAGGATATTCCGGCATCGGTCTGGCGCATGAGTTCAGCGAATTCACCAACAGACGATTTGAGATGCTCGAACCGCCTTTGCTCACCGATCCCATGAACGAAGAGCAGGCCGACATGCTCAGTGGCAATTTCGTCCGCCTCCGCTTGCATACGGTTCCCCTGAGTTCATCAGCGATCGGCAATTGGTCCGGCCGACCTTTGTCGAAAATGAAGCGCTAGACCCGTCCTTGAATGATCTATTCGTTTCCCGTTAACAAGTGGGGCGCGTGCGAGCAGGCATCGAGATCAGAAAGCCTCTGGACAATAGCGCCGCTGGTCAGTTCCCGCGAGGTCAGGGGGCATGTTGCGGAGAAGACAGCCGAGAGGTTGCCGGTTGGGCTGAGGATCGATGGAGGGACTGCACTCATTCAGTGCACCTTCTAGGGGTTCTCACACGGACCCCTCGAGATTTCTCGATCCTCGGCCAGGCAGGACAGCTTACGGCTTCTCTGACACTGATCGATTCCGCTGAGGAGGTTCTTGATCGGCTGCCCTTTCTCCTGGATCAGGGACTTGGATCCGAGTGAGCTTTTTGGATGCCATGAGCATCCGCTCCGCTTCGTCTTTGCAAGGAGTTTACAAGATGGCCCTGCGCAGCATTTCGGCCAATTCGCCTGGCCGGCGAGCCAACTGGAAGGCACTGGGCCTTAGCGCCGAGGATATGCTCAAGCCCAAGATCGCAGTGGTCAATTCCTCGTCCGAGCTGGCGATCTGCTACGCCCATCTCGATGGCATCGCCAAGCTTGTGAAGGAGGAGATCCGCGCGGCCGGCGGTGTCCCCTTCGAGGTGCGGACCGCGGCGCCATCCGACTTCATCACCGGCGCGAACAAGGCCGGCTCCTACATCCTCGCCGGGCGCGACATCATCGCCAACGATATCGAGGTGCAGGTGGAGGCGGCGATGCTGGACGGCATGATCTGCCTCACCAGTTGCGACAAGACGCCACCGGGCCACCTGATGGCGGCTGCGCGCCTGAACATCCCGACCATCCTCGTGATCGGCGGCTACCAGCAGGCGGGCGACATCGACGGGGAGCCGGTCGACGTGGAGGATGTCTGGTCCGGCTCCGTCGGCGAGCGGTTCGGCGCCACGCCCAAGTTCCCGGTGGCGGAGATGGCGGAAAACGCCATTCGCGGCCCCGGCGTCTGCGCCGGCATGGCGACAGCCAACACGATGCACTGCACGGTCGAGGCGCTCGGCATGTGCTTGCCCGGCCATGCGCCGGTGCGAGGCAACAGCCCGAAGATGCAGGCCAACGCCCGTGAGGCTGCCCGCCGCATCGTTGAAATGGTGCATGAGGATCTTCGTCCGCGCTCCATCCTGACCGAGGGTGCGTTTCGCAATGCCATCGCCACCGTGCTGGCGGTCTCCGGCTCCATCAACGCGATCAAGCATCTGCAAGCCACCGCCATCGAGGCCGAGAGCGATATCGATGTCTTCCGCCTGTGGGAGGAGATGAGCGACGTGCCGGTCCTCTCGGCCGTCCGCCCCACCGGCCATGTACGGATCGAGCAGTTCGAGGATGCAGGCGGTGCCCGCGCGATCCTCAAGCGGCTGGAGGGCCGCATCGATACGTCGGTTCTTACCTGCACCGGCCGTACGCTCGCGGAGAATCTCTCCGGCTACGAAATTCCCGGCCCGGATGTCATCCATCCTGTGGAGGCCCCTGTCGGCCCCGGCCCCTCCATCGCGATCCTGCGCGGCAGCTTTGCGGAAACAGCCGTGGTGCGCCTCGGCATTCGCGACGGATCGCGCCCGGAGGAGTTCACCGGACCCGCCCGCGTGTTCGAAAGCACGGCTGAGTGCATGCAGGCGATTGAGGACGGGGTGGTGCAGCCGGGCGACATTGTCGTCAGCCGCAACCAGGGGCTCAAGGGTGGTCCCGCGATGGGCGGCAGCGCCTCGGTCATCCTGTTCGCACTGGATGCGGCGGGGCTGGCGAAGACGACCGCCTTCGTGACGGACGGGCAGCTGTCCGGTCTGTGCCTCAAGGGGCTGACGGTGGCCGAGGTGCACCCGGAAGCGGCGACGGGCGGCCCTATCGGCAAGGTTCGGAACGGCGACATTATCCGCATCAGCGTCGCCAACCGCAGCATCGACATCGATGTATCGGCCGAGGAACTCGCTGCCCGCGAGGGCCCCGGTTTCCGCGTGCCGGCCAGCGGCTATCTCGCAAACTTCCGCGAGGCAGTGCAGCCGATGAATACCGGGGGCGTGCTTCTGCCTCCCATCAGTTCCTGACGCGAGGGTCGCATCACGATGGAGGTGACGCGCCGTGCGTTAGAAGCGCGGCGTAGCCTCGCCCGCCGCCGCCGGCTGCGCACCCCCACAGCCTGCTGATCGAGCCAGACTTTCGCGCGTGCTCGGTGAGCGGTGTTTGTGGCTCTCACTTCACAGCCTCTCTCGAACGAGCTTTCCTACCCGCGCAGCGCGTTTCATGGATGAGCTAGTAAGTTGAGAGTCTCCGTAAGCATTGGGTGAATATCTCGGAGATCAGATTTAGGCTTGGTGGCCGAACCATGGACAGTAATGCTCAGACATGGCTTCCCGGTACGGGCGAGATGGCCAGGGCGGTACGCCGGCATGACTGGTCTGCGACCCCGCTCGGCCCTCTCGGCGCGTGGCCTTTGTCACTGCGGACCGCCACGTTGATGGTTCTGGAAAGCCCTTTGCCGATGCTGCTGGCCTGGGGGCGAGACCTGATCATGTTGTACAACGACGCCTACGCGCCGTTCGTGAGAGCCAAACCTCATGCGATTGGCCGACCCTTCCTTGAAGTCTGGAGCGAGTCCGGTGACATTCTTGCTCGCCAAATCGCTCGCGTCCTTGCCGGAGAGTCGATCCGGTTCAAGGATGCTCCGTTCCTGATCACTCGCCGAACTGCGCCTGAGGAAGCGTTCTTCGATTACTCATTCAGCCCTGTGCGGGACAAGAACGGGGTGATCGCGGGCGTGCTCAACACGGCCGTGGAAACAACCGGCCGTGTGATCGCCGAGCGAGCGCTGCGACAGCGTGAGATGCGGTGTCGCGCTCTTCTCACCGCCGGCACATTCTCGATCTTTCAGACGAGCGCTGACTGGCGATTCATGCATGTCCTGCACGGGGGTCCGGTCGCCAGCACGTCCGCGCCAACAGCCCACTGGATCGAGAAGTATATTCCTGAGGAAGATCGTGAACGCGTGCTTGCAGCCATTGAGCGAGCAATCGCGGCGAAGTCTCTTCTCGAACTGGAGCACCGCGTCCGCCTCGCAGACGGCAGCATCGGCTGGGGGCTCTCTCGCGCCGTTCCGCTGCTCGACGGCAATGGCGAAATCCTCGAATGGTTCGGCGCCGGCAGCGAGATCACGGAACAGCGCCTTGCCGCCGAGCAACTCAGGGAGAAGGAGGGGCGGCAAGCCTTTCTTCTCCAGCTCACGGATACTTTGCGGACGGTGGCGGACGCGGACGCCAAGGCGAGCGAAGCGGCTCGCCTGTTGGCTGAGCACCTTGATGTGGACCGCGCGATCCTGGCCGAGGTCGACGAGGATCGTCTCACGGTCACGGTTCGCACAGAGCATCTTCGCTCAGGCTCCCCTTCGCTCTTGGGCAGGCACAAGCTGGACGAGTTCGGCCCCTTCATTCTCCGCGAACTTCATCAGGGGCATACGGTGGCGGTGGCGGACGTCGAACGCGTTCCCGGCCTCTCCGAGGCGGAGCGCGGAGCGCATGCTGGGGTCAAGACTGCGGCCTTTCTGATCATCCCGCTCATCCGGAACGAGCGGCTCGCCGCTTACCTGGCCGTGACCCACCCGACGCCGAGGGAGTGGAGCGAGGGCGACAAGGAGATCGCGCGGCAGGCAGCCGATCGCACATGGGTAGATATGGAACGTGCGCGCGCCGAGGCAGCGCTCTGCGAGAGCGAAGAGCGGCTGCGGCAATTTGGCGAAGCGTCGCAGGACATTCTCTGGACACGCGATGCGTCAACGCTGCAGTGGCAGTACCTGACGCCCGCCTTCGAAGAAATTTACGGCCTCAGCCGTGATGAGGCGGGCGCGGGAGACAATTTCCGCTCTTGGCTCGAGATGGTGGTCCCGGCGGATCGCGAAGCGGTTGCAGGCAGCATCCTCCTCGCGGCACAGGGTGAGAAGCTAACGTCTGAATTCCGCATCAGGCGGCCGAGCGACGGCAAGATCCGATGGCTGCGGGAAACCGACTTCCCGATCCAGGATGAAGCAGGGCGCGTCGTCCGCATTGGCGGCGTTGCTCACGACGTGACCGAACTGAAGCGCGCCGAAGAGGCTGCCACAGCCGCCGAGCAGCGCCAGCGAGCTCTTCTCGACGGTATCCCGCAGCTGGTCTGGCGCGCGAACAAGGGAGAGTGGACCTGGGCCAGCCGGCAATGGACGGAGTTCACCGGGCAAAGCGAGGTGGAAAGCCGCGGGTGGGGATGGCTCGAACCGCTTCATCCCGATGACCGCGATACTGCACGCAGCGCCTGGTCGACAGCCGTGGAGACAGGCGGCTTCGAGGTCAATTACCGGATCCGGCACAAGCCGTCGGGCGAGTACCGCTGGTTTGCGACACGCGCCACGCCAGTTCGTTCCAGCGCCGGGCGTATCGTGGAATGGCTGGGCACTTCGACCGATGTCCATGATCTGCAAGCAATGCAGGAACGGCAGGCTGTCCTGGTCGCAGAGTTGCAGCATCGCACGCGGAACCTGATCGCTGTCGTACGCTCCATGGCCGACAAGACGATGCGGAGCGTGAGCGGCCTGCCGGACTTCCGCGACAAGTTTCGCGATCGCCTTGAGGCGCTGGCCCGCGTCCAGAGCCTGCTTTCACGCCTGGAGGATCAGGACCGCGTAACCTTCGATGAGCTGATTGCGGCCGAGCTCTCGGCATTGGGGGTGCAGGACGGTACGGCGGAGCGGGTCGTCTTGGACGGGCCGACGGGCGTGCGCCTCCGCTCGAGCACGGTTCAGACGCTTGCGCTGGTGCTCCATGAATTGGCGACCAACGCAGCCAAATATGGAGCGCTGCGCCAGCCGACTGGACATCTTGCGATCCTGTGGAGGCTGGAGGCACGGCAGGAATCGGACCAGCCTTGGCTCCACATCGCCTGGCAGGAGAGCGGCGTCAGGATACCGAATGCGAGTTCGGCCGGACACGGGCGAGACTTGATCGAGCGCGCTCTTCCCTATCAGCTCGAAGCCGAGACCTCATACGAACTTGGCCCGGACGGCGTGCACTGCACCATCAGCATGCCCGTCTCAAGAGCATCGTGGAGCGATAATCATGTCCCTGCCTAGCAAACCGTTGCAGGGCTGCCGCGTCCTGCTGGTAGAAGACGAGTTCATGCTGGCTGACGAGCTCCGGGCCGAGCTGGAGGACGCCGGAGCGGTCGTGATCGGCCCGGTCGGCTCCCTCGCAGCCGCCATCCGTCTGATCCGTACGGAGCCACGCATTGACGGGGCGATACTCGACGGTAACCTCGGGGGCGAGTTGGTCCACCCCGCCGCTGATCTGCTCGTCGAGCGGGGCGTGCCGTTCCTCTTCACGACCGGCTATGATCCCGCGGCCATTCCCCCTCGCTTCAGCACTCGGCCGCAATTCGAAAAGCCGGTCAGCCTGGAGGCGGTCATACACGCGATGAGGCGGATCATCGGAAGGGGCCACTCTGATCCATCTGATCCCTGACCCGCAGCGCAGCTGAAGGGAGCAGCGATCCTACCGCCGCGAGGTCCTGCCTGCGGCGATCAGGGTTAGGGCGAGGGAGGCCACACGCCCGCTCCGCACTGCGGCTTTCGCACTGACGGAGTGGGTGGGCGGCTGGACATTCTGCGAAGCGCGCGACAGGGCCGCAGCGCCTTTCACCGACCGCAGGTTCCGATCCATGACGCACATGCCTGAAAGCCGCCGCGGCCTCGTCCACGGCGCTACCGCCTATGGGCTGTGGGGTCTGCTGCCGCTCTATTTTCACCTGATCGAACAGGTGGATGCGGGCGAAATCGTCGCGCAACGGGTGTTGTGGTCGGTCGTGCTGCTGGTGCCGCTGATCGTGCTGTTGCGGCGGCGCGGATCGTTGTGGAAGGCCGTGCGGACACCGCGTGTCCTGGTGATGCTGGCGACGAGCGCCTTCCTGATTGCGGCGAATTGGCTGATCTATGTCTGGGCGGTGCTGCACCACCAAGTGCTCGCCGCAAGCATGGCCTATTTCCTGAACCCGCTGCTCAACATCGCGATGGGCGTAGCACTGCTCCGCGAAAGGCTCGCACGAGCGCAGGCGGTGGCGGTCCTGCTCGCAGCCGCGGGGGTCGCCGTGCTGGCCCTTGGCGCGGGCAGCGGACTGTGGATCAGTCTCGCGCTCGCGCTGAGCTTTGCCTTTTACGGCCTCATCCGCAAGCTCGCGCCGGTGGAGGCGTTTGAGGGGCTGACGATCGAGACCGTGTTGCTGGCCCCGGTGGCGCTTGGCTATTGCGTCTGGCTGTCAGGGGTTGGGGGCCTGAGCTTCGGCCAGGATGCGGGGCTCACCGCGCTCCTCGTGCTGGCGGGAGCGGTTACGACCGTTCCGCTTCTGCTGTTCGCGGCAGCTGCGCGCGAGCTCAGGCTGGCGACGCTAGGCCTGCTCCAGTTCATCGCCCCGAGCCTCCAGTTCCTGCTGGCCATCACGCTGTTCGGCGAGCAGCTCGACGCCCGGAAGATGTTGAGCTTTGGGCTGATCTGGGCCGGCCTTGCCGTCTATGTCGGCGGAAGCCTGCTCGTCCGCACTCGGCGCGCGGTGGTGTGACAGGCGATAACGGGCGACAGGTTCCGCCATTGCGGCCCCGCGATCGATCGGTCGTCGCGGCGCTCTCTATCCTTTTGGCGTTTGCCGGCCCCTGGGCTCCTGCTGGGGGCTGGCTGGTGGCTCGCCCCTGGCACTTGCGGCCTATGCGGCCCCGGTGCTGGTGACGCTGATCTGGTGTGGCGGAGATCGGACTGCACGCGTGGCAGATCGTGCGTTGCGGTGGATGAGAGCCCGATGCCGCTTCCGATTAAAGGGGCGGGTCAACGAACTGGTCACTCACGCCCCGCCAGGCTCCGGAGGCGATACTCGGGTGCCAACTGCCGATAGCACCCGCCCTCACCGGCTTCGTCGACCACAGAGTATAGCTGACCTGCTCGCCGCCGGATCGCGAGAACACGATCCGGCAAGCGACAACAGGTCAGGCTTACTTCTCTACGGCAGCCGCCAGCATCTCGGGTGTGGGCGGCGCCGTATCCTTGGGGTCGGAGCCCTTGTGCCTCTCCGTTGCGGGAAGCGGTGCGCCATTGGCGATGCCGAACCCTGCCTGTTCGCCTGCAAATTCGGTGTAGGCGACATTCACGTTCATGTGCGCGCGCGCCAGCGGCGTGTTGCCGTATTCGAGGCCCTTCTTGATGCGGGTATCGAGCAGCGGCGCGAAGTCCGGATTTTTCTGCAGCTCGGCCACGGCTGCACCCGGCGGGTCACCCCTGTCGTAGGCAGCGCGGGCGGCCGTCACCAACGCCCGGTTGAAGCGCGACAGGCGCACAAGCCCTTCCCAGGTATTCACGTGGCCATGACCTTCGACCACATGCTCGATGCCCATGTCCTTCACGGCCTCCACCAGCTTCTCGGTCTCTTCGGCGATGGCCTCGGCTCCGCCAGCGGGGAGGAAGGGCGCCATGTTCCACGCCATCACGTCGCCCATGAACAGCAGCTTCGCCGAAGGAACGACCACGAACGTATCGCCTCCCGTATGCCCCACGCCGGTATGGAACAGCTCGATCCGCTCGTCGCCTTCGCCGATCGTCAGCCGGTCCTTGTAGGTCTCGGTCGGCAGGAGACTGGGGTTCGCCTGTGGGCCGGAGGAAAGCTCCGCCTTCGTCCCTTCGCTCATGATGATCCGCACGTTCGGGAACTGCTCGCGCAGGAAATCCGTGCTGCCCACGTGATCGGGGTGACTGTGCGTGTTGATGATGGTGGTGATCGGCTTGTCCGTCACCTTCCGAACTTCATCGAGAATGGCCTGCCCGTTGCCCGGCATCTTGGTGTCGACCAGCACGACGCCGTCCTTCTGGACCACGACCAGCGTGTTCCCGCCGCCGCCGAAGATCTTGTACACGTTGCCGGTGATGTGCTCGATCGGGGTGGGCGGAGGCAGCGGCGATCCACGCGATGCCGCTGCGGCAGGGCGAGGTGGTGCTGCGCCCGGACCGGTCTGCTGCTGAGCCATTGCCGCGGTCGCCATTCCGCCGGCCACCAGAAACGCCACAAGGGCCTTCGATTTCATCCTGTCTCTCTCCCCAAGCCGGTCCCGTTGCCGGCCTTCCGAACAGGCTTTGCCTAGCGGGTCCGCTCTGGCTGGCAAAGCCCGCAAATGTAGCGAATGGTCGCGCCCACCTGAAAGACGGCTCAGCCGATCGGGTCAGCTTTCCTCACTCATATCGAAGAGCCTGTGTGAGCCTCGTATGTGCCACTCGCCAGGCATGCGCCCCAATGGTCGCGCCCGCGATCGCGAAGCCAGCAAACCGGCGAAGGCGCAGGGTGCGCGCGTCAGGTCGATGCGCGTATCGAAGCCATCGGGGCAGAAGGAGAACAATGTTGCTGGTG
The DNA here is from genome assembly GCA_966251025.1 of uncultured Erythrobacteraceae bacterium. Lineage (GTDB taxonomy): Bacteria > Pseudomonadota > Alphaproteobacteria > Sphingomonadales > Sphingomonadaceae > Croceibacterium. The sequence goes on from CBINJM010000003.1 coordinate 90,327, forward strand.
CGCGCGTCCGTTTCAAACTCGGGGCGGAACGTGGAGACGTGGTGATCGAGGTTGAGGACAACGGCCCCGGAATTCCCGAGGCCCAGCGCTCCGAGGTCTTCCTGCCGTTCTACAGCACGCGGCGCGGAGGCACCGGCATCGGACTCAACCGCGTCCGCCAGATTGCGGTGGCGTCAGGGTGGTCGATCGAAGTCGCCACCGGTTCACAAGGCGGAGCGCTGATGCGCCTCATCTGCACCCGCGATAAAACCAGCGCCGCCTTCGATGACGCCAAGCTCAACCCGCTACGAATAGCCGCGGATCAGCAGGCGCCGCACCCGTCGCGAACTGGGAGAGACGGTGATGACGGTCACCACCCGCCGCTCGCTCCAGGCGGTCTCGGCCAAGGCCAGGATCGCCTGCTCCCGGCTGAAGAAGCGCCGATGATCGCCGGAATACGCTTCGAGAGTGAAGCCTTCGAAGTCGCCGAAATGGTCGAACAGCAGGCCGCTGACCTTACCCGACCAGACGCCCGGCTTGGCTTGCCCAACTGGCGGCAGTCCGTCAGTCTCGCCGAGCCAGTCGTCATCGCCGGGCTCGAAGAAGCCGCCATCCCCATCGCCATCGCTGTTCCCGTCGTCGCCATCATCATCGCCCTTGCCCGGCAGGGGAACATCGCCGTCGGGCGTTGGGGGCACGCGGTCCGGGTTGCCGCCTAAGGCGCGCACCTTGTCGGCCACCAATTCGACATAGCGGATGAAGGTCGCGTACCAGTGGTCCGTGGGCCGCAGCAGCTCCGCCCGCCAGCGCAGAAGCGACAGCAGCCGGATGTAATAGCCGAGCATCTCCTCCTTGACGGAGACCGGCACGCCCAGCTGGAATGCGCCGATCGTCTCCCGCCACCGCCCGCCTTCGCGCCGCCGAATCTCGGCCACCTTCTCCGGCTCCGGATACTGGATCAGCAACGGCTGGTCGCCGTCGCTGTCCAAGGCGCGCAGGTCCGTCACCAGAACCCTATTGTCGCCGAGTTCGAACACGCCGAGCGGCAGGCCCTTGTCATCAGCCGCATTGCCGGTGTCATCCTTGCCGCGCGGACGTTCGATCAACGCGAGCAGCCGCGCCGCCTCCTCCAGCGTGATCTGCCGAACGCGCGGTGGAGGGACGGGCGCGCGCCGGCTCCGATTGCTGATCTGCCGCACCGCAAGGTCGAAGCGCTCGCCCTTCTTGATGCCGAGCGGGAAGTGCACACCGATGATGCCGGTCTGGCGCTGGTGCGTGGGCGGCAAGGGCACGAAACGCAGCCCTCCGCCGGGCAAGGCGACTGTATGCGCGTCCAGCACGCGGATCTCGTGCCGAGGATAAAAGCGGTTCGCCAGCGCGACCACCGCCTCGGCGTCCCAGCTGGGCAGGAACAGCCGCACCTCCGTCCCCTCCGGCACGGCGCCCAGCCATTCCAGCAGAAGCTCATCCGGCAGCAGCGCCTCGCTCACCGCCTGAGGCGCCGCCTCGATCTCGAAGGTGTGGAAAGCGTGGCGGGAGGCGTCCAGCCCCGGATTGGCCACGGAGGACAAGGCGATGTTGCGTTGGGAAAGCTTGTCCGAGGTGAAGGGGTTTGCGCCATTCGGAATCGGCGTGCCGGGGAACTCGATCTGCGCGACGATGCACTGGTGCTCGCCCATCATCAGCGTCGGCAGTGGCTGCGCCGCACCAGCTCCACCGGGAGTCAGCGGCAGGTATGGATCGGGCAGGTTGTTGTCGATCAGGCAGCCGAAGAAGGTTGAGTCGCCCGGATTGATGGAGCGGACATTGGGCGCATCCGTCTGGGTTTCCGGCGTGCCCGCTCGCGGAACGGCGAACATCGGGAACGACAGCCATCCAGTGCCTGCGCTGTTCGTCCCCGGCAGTGCGATGGGCGCGCCGCCGGCGGTCTTCCTGTAACCCTGAATTGGGGTTCCCGGAGGTGCCTCGCTATAGGTCAGCGCGGCGGTCGTCTGCGAGGTGAAGATGCGGAAGAACACCCGCACATTGTTGGCCGAGGCACCGGCGGAGGGCAGCCGGACGCGGGCGATGGCGAAATTGTAGACCTTGCGCGCCGGGCTCCCGGTGGTCGTCGCCAGCGGGCTGAGAGCAGAGGCTGCTTGCGCCGTCTCCAGCGCCTCGAACTGCGCGATCGTCATGCTGGAGAGCAGCGAGGTCAGATGGTCGAGCGCCTGCTGGCGCGTCGCATTGTTCGGCAGCGGCGATCCGGAAGCGCCTGCCACCAGCGGAAACACGCGCACGTCGGAGCTGAGCCACGGCGTGTCGTTGCCACCGGCAAGGTCGAGCATGAAAGGATTGGCGGATTTCGTCAGCGTAATCTGCGCGCTGTCGGCCAGCGGATTGGCGGCTGCAGGCGAACTCAGTGCGGCCTCAATAGTGATGTGGTTGACGTCGCCCGCGAAGCCGAACGCCGCCCCCGCATTGATGCTCACCCGATAGGTGAAGGTGATGCGCTGCAGCCGGTTGGAGAGGGTGGGGTCGTCGCTCGCAACGGCGGTCGACGTCAGCGTGAGGCCGGCAGGCTCCAGCGCGGTGAGGGCCGGTGCCCAGCTCGCCAGCTGTGCGGCGCTGGGGGAGAGGGTGGTGATGCCGCCACCGGGAAACTGGTTCGGCTTCAGGCCGTCGACCGTGACCAGGATCGCTCCGTTGAAGTTCGAATCCGCCTGCGCTTCCGCCTGGCTGAAGGTGCTGCGCTCCAGGATCAGCTGGATTCGCGGGCGCGGGCGCGCCAACCAGGTGGCGATGTTGGCGTACACCCGTTTGATGTCCGCGAACACCGCGGGGTTGTCGTTGAAGCCGTGGCCCTTCGCCGTGTCTGCGCCAGCCAGCGCGAATTGCGCAGGCGTGGTCATGCGGCTGTCGCCGGTCAGGTTGATATCGACATAGTGGTGGAAGGTGGATCCGGTGACCACCCGGCCGACGCCCGCCTTGCGGCCGTCATAGGCGCTGAGCGTGTTGATCGTCTTGGCCGTCGCGACGTGACTGTCCAACGTGCTGTTGTTGAACGCGAAGCGAGAGGACAGCGCCACGCTCTGCCCGGTCGCGATCACCAGGGGCAGAGGTCGCTCGCCCGCTACTTCGGGGAACTCTGAAAAGACCTGCCCGTCAAAGGTCGCGCTGGCGGTGGTGTAAGGGTAGCCTGTCACCTCTCCCAGTGTCTGCCCCTCATGCATGTGATCGGGATAGACCTCGATCGCGGTGCCATCCTCCCGCTGGAGGATCGGGTGAGTGGGGGTGAGGGGGGCAATCGCCTGCGGCACCGAGTCCGACTGGTTCTCGAACCAGATGAAGCCGTCATTGCTGCCGTCATTGTTGAGGTCGTAGTCGCCCGCCGGGTTGAAGCGTCCGGTCTCCGCCCGGTCCTGCCCCAGCGTATCCGCTCCCGTGGGTGGGAAGTTGCGCGGGAAATCGGCCGGCATCGGGGATACCGCGTCTCCCGCACCGAACCATGAACGCATGGCCCGCACGCGCAGGATATGACCACACATATTCGCGCCGATGCTGTCGTGATCGCCGGTCGCAAACACGCCGCCGCCGGCATCCATGAAGCGGGCGATCGCGTTGAGCTGGTCGTCGGGCAGCTTTGTGGTGGTCCCTGACTGGTTTCGCCCGTCGAGCCCAATCAGCCACAGGACGTCGAAGTTCAGCAGGTTGAGCGTCGTGGCGAAGTTGAACGATTGGTGGTCGGCGCTGGAGTCGCTCTGGCGGTGCGCCTTGGTAACCTGATGGCCTGCGCTGGTGAGCGCTTCGACAAGGGTGACATAGGTGAAATCAGTCGTCCCTGCCGGGGTGCCGGCGGGCGTAAAACGATAGCCTCCGTCGAGGACAATCAGGACCTTGGCCATGCATCGCTCCCTCTGCTGCCGCGCGGGTGCACAGCCGGCGATTGGCCGTCGGCAGGCCCCTGCGCGGGCACTGCGCTCGATCCCAAGACCGCTCTGATTACTGAGTTCTTGGTGCCGCCAGCGACCCGCTACTTCGGCGGGAATGGGTAAGGATCAGGCACCCGCATAATACTCCTGTGCATTGCGCCGGGCAAGCACATGCCGGGCCATTGTATTCGCCCGTCGGCCCGAAGTTCGGAAATCTCCGGTCAGACAATGCACCTGCCTTTGGCGGCGCGGCGTTCCTTCACACGGGCGAGTGCACCCAAGGCGTGATTCGCGCCTGTTGGGCTCGGCTCTTGGACGGAATGCAAAGCGGGCGCCGCCAAACGACGACGCCCGCTGATACGTTATTCAAGCCGCGGCGGTGTTACATCCCTGATCCGCTACCGCTGCCGGTGGTGGTGTCGCCGGCACCCGCGCCACCAGCGCCGCCAGCCGCATCAGCAGCGCCCGGCGTGCCGGTGGCTCCATCAGTCGGGGTGGCCATAGGGTCCGCACCGCCCATGGCATCCGTACCGCCCATGGCCGGGTCGCCGGGCGCGCCCATGGCGCCGGTGTCGGTGCCCGCGGTGGTGCCGTCGACTGCGGTCGTGTCCGCCATTCCGGTTGTGGCTTCGGTCCCGGCCGTCGTTTCTTCATTGCCGCCGCAAGCCGCGAGGGCAAGCGAGGTGCCCAGAAGGGCTGTCGTAAGAATTTTGCGCATGTTCCGGTCTTCCTTCGTGGCTGCCCGGAGCCCTGAAGCCCCTGTTGCCTGTTCGCCTGCCATCCCGAGCAAAGCTCAAACGGAAACGCTCGTGTGACGACGGAAAACGCCGCATTCCTGCCACAGTTCGGACACCAACATTCATCAATTGACCATTTGGTCGTTGCACAAAAGAGATGAAGAATGTCTACGCCAGCATCTTCGAGGGCAGTGGCAAAGGTCGCTTCGGGCAAGTTCATCGAACCACCTCCTGCGGGTTTCATCGGCGAGGGACGCGAGGGTGAACTGGTCGGCCCCTCAATTCTCCTGATCCGCCGGCACCCTTGATCACATGAGGCTCGATCGCCTGCTGAACCAGCTGGGCCCAACGCCCTCCGCAGGGAGACGCCTGGTGGAGAGGACGAGTTGCTCCCGAACCTCCGTGAGACTCACGCATCGCCCATTGCGCGGCTCCGCACCGCCTGCGAGGCGGCGTCACTCGTGTTCCAGAGTCAGGAAGGGGCACTGTCCGGTACGCGATCTTCCGTGGTTCCCCAGGACAGGCACCACGTCCAGCGCCCGCAACACGGCAAGCGCCGCCCATTGCAGCGCGCCTGGCAGACCATGTGGCAGGGCGGCATTGGGGCCGAAGGTCAGCAGGGCGGGGACTTGCCGCAACGTTTCCAGCAACGCCACCTCGTCGGCAGAGAAGGCCGGTGATCCGTCTGGCGAGGCTACGAGGCGTCGGCCGAGGCAGGCTTGCGTCAAGGCAAAGAAGCTGTCGCAAGCGGGCACGAGCTCAGGACTTGATGATCCTCCCAGCGCAGCGGACATCTGGGGCAGCGGATTGTCATGCTGCTCACGAGCAACATGCCAGATTCGGAACAACGCCACGATTTCCCCCGCTCCGTCCGCGTCGACTGCCTTCGCTGGCGCCGGGCGAGGCTGAGGCATCAGGCGCGGTCACTCCCGCCTGGGCCGGTGGCGCGAACCTCCGGCGCCAGTTGCACTCCAGCTTCGGCGAGAGCCTGCGCGAAGCCGATGAGCGACGAGGCGAGAGCAGGGGCCATGTCGGCATGGACGAGCAGCCGCGCCATCGTATGGCAACGACCGCCTTCTCCTTGACTGGCGGTGACGAGCGCGCCGAGCAAGACCGCCTCGTGCTCCGTGATGACCGGGTGTTCGATGGCCCCGAAGCGAAGCGGTACCAGCATGTTGCCCACCAGGATCCGCATCGTGGCAGCCAGCGGCGCCGCGGCCTTGGGGACGCCGGCCGTTTCGAAGACGGAGGCAAGAAAGCGGCAGACGCAGCGTTCCTCCCGCGCGGCGCGAACCCAGCGGCGCATCCCCCAGACCAGCAGCCTCACCCCCTCCGTCTGCTGGTACACCGGACGATCGATGAACTCATACATCTCCAGAGCCCTCAATACGGTGAGCCGGAGAGGATGCGCCATCCGGCTGGCGCAAGGCGCGGCTGAGGGAGCAACAGGGTGGATGGCAGCGGCGAACCACGTCCTGATCGTGGTCACTAGGAGCCAGCGCAAAGGGCTTGTTCTCCATCATCGAACTTGTAGGGCGCACCGGCACCTCTTTCTGCTATTGCGAACCAGTCGCATAAACAGCGCAGGGTCGGAGCTTGGAGTCAAGGTGATTCCGCGTTGCTTCGGAAGAAGACAGCCAACCCGACGCCATCTCGCGACAAGCTGCACTGAAGGCCTCGATCGACGTAAAGGCGCAGGATCCGATCGCAGGACGGGAAGGGGATGCGTAGCGCAGTTCATTGCCGCCTTACGCGGAGGCCTGCGCAGGCGCTTCACCTCATCAGCGCACCCCCGTCTGCCCGGTGCAGCTTTCTCCAAGGGCCCTGCTCACCCGCAAGCCTCTGTCCACCCACTCTGGTCACTGCCTGCCCCAGTCAAACCCGCACATCAGGCAGATCATATTCTAAGCAAACAATCCTAATATCCATCATAAGGATGCTAAGCATACTAGACCAAACAGTTTGCGACGAGTATGAAAGCGTCCGGTGCTGTACGATCCTACGGAGGCGGACTGCACCACAGGGATGTCCAGAAAACAGCACCGGCGCGGCGCGATCACTTGTCGTCAGTTCCTCATGCCTCGCGGCCGGCAGACATATTGGGGGTAGAGGATGATAGAATTGTCGAACGGCCGCTTGCGGCACGCCGCTTTGCTGTTGGGGGCCGCCAGCGCTCTTGCGCACATCGCGCCCGCGCACGCACAGCAATCGCCCGGCGCGAACGATCAGAGCGAATTGGATCTGGGCGAGCAGCCGGTTCCCGGTGTTTCGGCAAATGCAAGCGGTTCGCCGACGGGTGACCGGATCATCGTCACCGGCTCACGCATCGCCCGTCCGGACTACACGGCGACCAGCCCGATCGTGACGGTGGACTCAGAGTTGATCGAGCGGTCCAGCAACATCAACCTTGAGGCAAACCTCAACAAGCTGCCGCAATTTTCCCCTGCGTTGACCCAGTTCAACACCGGCGACTTCCAAGCCAACGCCAACAACACGATCGGCGTTTCCACCGTCAGCCTTCGCCAGCTTGGCTCCAACCGCAACCTCGTGCTGCTCGACGGGCGTCGCGGCACGCCGGTGAACGGCGCCGGCGTTGTGGACATCAACTCCATCCCGTCGGCCGCCGTGCAGCGGGTGGAGATCATCTCCGGTGGCGCATCGTCCACCTATGGCGCGGACGCCGTTGGCGGCGTGGTCAACTTCATCCTCAAGGACAATTACAGCGGCTTCGACATCGATACCCAATACGGGCTGTCAGAGCGCGGGGATGGGGAGGAATACCGCATCTCCACCCTCGTGGGCGCGGATCTGGCGGACGGCCGCGGCAACGTGATGCTCGGCATGGAGCACTACAAGCGCGAAGGGATCCTGAGGATCGACCGACCCTGGTATCGTGATCTGTTCATGAGCCCGAATACCAGCGGGTCCGAGTTCTTCCTGGCCGAGAATTCGATCGCGTTCCAAACTGCCGCCGGCGGGCGCGCCGCCGATTACCAACCGAGCCAGGCAGCGTTGAACGCCCTGTTCCAGGGCAAGGGAGCTCCGGCCGGGGTGAACATCCCCCGCGCTTCGCCCGTCTATCTTAACGACGATGGAAGCGTGTTTCTCAACACGAGCACGCGGGCGCCCGGTGTCTATACCCCCTTGTTCGTCGGCTATAAGGGAGAGATCGACGGCCTGGAACAAAAGCTGCTGGCAACCGGGTTGCTCGCCCAGAACAACACGGAGGAGTTGCTCTCCACCCCCCAGCAACGCTGGTCGTTCTTTGGCAAGGGGGAATATGAGATCACCCCGGACGTCCGATTCATCAGCCAGGTGAACTTTGCCAAGACGCGGACGCGGACCCTGGGCCTCAACACGGTGGTGACCGGCTCCTTCGGGACGCTCATTCCGTACAATGACTCCATCTACACCGGAAACGCGCAATTCGGCATCGCGTCTTCTCTCAACCCGGATGGCACCACCAACGCTGATTTTCTGCCCGGCGGTCGCTATGGTCTGAATTGCGGCCCCGTTGGCGGTTGCAGCAACAAGGACGTTTTCCCGGTCAGTCCGGAAGTGGCCACGTTGCTCGACAGCCGAGCCAATCCCGATGCGGACTGGCGCGCTGACATCATACCCGCCTCCATCGCGCGCCGTTACACCGACAACAACGTGATGACCTATCAGGTTCTTGCGGGGCTGGAGGGCGTGATCTCCAGCCTTGACTGGACCTGGGACGTCACGGGTTCATACGGCGAAACGGTCGCCAAAACGGATACGTACGGGTTCTTCTCCTCGGAACGGTTCCGCACCATCGTTCAGGCCCCGAATTACGGGCGCAACTTCATCGCCCAGGGCAATGGCGGCGTGCCCGGCGCCAATCGCAACGGCGCCACCGCGACCTGCACCACCGGGATCAGCCCTTTCAACACCTCGCAGGAATATAGTGAGGATTGCGGGCTCGCCGTGCGGATCGATGCCCAGGTCGAGAACCGCCTGAAGCAGAAACTGCTCGAGGCTAACCTGCAGGGAGGCATATTCGAGCTGCCTTATGGTGAGCTGCGTTTCGCCGCGGGCGGGGCGATCCGCACCAATTCGCTGCGATATCACAGCGACAGCTCATCCGTGGAAGGCGCGACGTTTTACGAGACGGTGAACGGCATCTTCCCGCAGGCCAGCACCCAGGGCTCCATCACCGTAAAGGAGGCTTACGGCGAATTACTGATCCCACTGCTGTCCGGCTTGCCGTTCGCCGAGGAGGTGAACCTGGAGGTCGGCTATCGCATGTCCGATTACAGTACGATCGGCAGCAACTCGACCTACAAGATCAATGGCGAGTGGGCCCCGCTCGACTGGCTCCGCTTCCGTGGCGGCTATCAGCGGGCGGCACGGGCGCCGAACCTAGGCGAGGTTTTCACGGCGCGCACGCAAACGCTCGCTTCCAGCGGTGATGGCGATCCGTGCTCGCGCGGCAACCTCAACTCGCCCTTTGGCTACGGCAACTATTCCGCAAACCCCGCTCTGAATGCCAATGCGGCGCAGGTGGAGGCGCTTTGCCGTGCGACAATGGGTGCTGCGGGGGCCGCGGAATACTACCGCGAGGGGCGGACCTATCCCACCGGTAACGGCGAGTTCATTCCCTCCCTGTCGGCTGGCGCGCGCGACTTGCAGGAAGAGACCGCCAAGACCTACACGATCGGCGGCGTCATCAACTCGCCTGTGGCCAGCCCATGGCTCAACCGGCTGCGCCTTGCTGCCGATTACTACAACGTGACCCTCTCCGACGGCATTTCGCTGCAGGGCGTAGACTCCGTCTTCCGCCAGTGCTTCAGTCCAGTCTTCAACCCGACATTCGAGATCAATTCGGCCTGCGAGGGCATCCAGCGCGACGCGACGACGGGCAACGTCCAGTTGATGCAGGTCAGGTACTCGAACCTGGGCCGGGTGGAGACCTCGGGCTTCGACGTGCAGCTCGATTGGGGCCTGCGGTTTGAAGACGTGAACGTGCCGATCCCGGGCAGCATCTCGGTCAACAGCAACTTCACATATCTGCTCCGTTTCGCCACCACGGCGGATCAGTTCGTGATCCCGATCGTCGATTATGCGGGCACCACCGGCGGCGGCGAGGTGGGCACCAACGCGGGCTCGTATCGCTGGAAGCTGTTCACCCGGTTGGACTACAATGTCGGCCCGTTCGGCATCGGTGTGCAGTGGCAGCACAAGCCGGCGATCGACCACCTCACCTCGGTCACGCAGGAGAACAGCACTGTAGCTGGCGCACCAGCCTACAACCTGTTCAACCTGAACGGACGCTACGCGGTGACGGACAACGTGAACCTTCGCTTTGGCATCGACAACCTGTTCGACAAGGCCCCTCCATTGATCGCGTATGATATGGCTGCGGATCCGGCCGACGGGCAGCTGCCCGGCGGCAGGTTCGACGCCGGCAATTACGACGTGCTCGGCCGTCGCTACTACATGGCTGTGAACATCAGCTTCTAAGGGCTTGAGAGCCGGGCAGGGCTCTCGATCAGGCAGTGGCGGCATCCTCCCTGACGCGGTGCCGCCACTGCATTCTTCGTCTGCCGAAGGGATCATCGGTCATGGCCAACTCGGGAAGGGCGATCGGAGTGCTTGCGCTGCCGATCATGACGCTGGCGCTGCCGGCTGGAGCAGCTGCGCAGGAGGAGGATTATCGCACGATCGTCATGATCATGCGGGCTTGCTCCACGATCGAGGACGTCCTCGCGCGGGCAGCCTGCTATGACAGGAATATTCGCGCTCCAGCGACCGCAGCGCAGGCAGAGGAGGCCGCGGCGGCCGCTCCCACGCAGCCGGCGCGATCAGGTGCAGCCGCGCCTGCGGGTATCGGAAGCGAAAGCCTGCCCCGGCCGCGCTCACAGGCGGAGGAGCCGCAGGAGGCTGAGCTTCAAGTGGCACGCGCCTCGTCACGCGAGCCCGGGATTTACGTGCTCACCTTGAATGATGGGGCGGACTGGCAGTTCGTCGAACCAGCACCCGCTGCCTATGATGCACCTCGCGCCGGATCGAAGGTGAAGATCTCGCGTGGCGCGCTGGGCGGCTATTTGATGCGCTACGCTGAGCAACCGGCGATCAGGATCCGGCGCATCCGCTGATCGGGTGTCCGGCTTCGTCGATTGCACGCCGGACATGGAAAGGAGGCTTTCGGCCGCTGAGGTGAGAACACGTCGATACTGGACTGACAGCCTCACTCCGGGCCATGGACGCCTCCCTATCAGTGGAGGAGGATCCGATGGCCAATCCCGGCGAATTGCATTTCAACACCAAGGCGATCCATGCCGGGGCCAGTCCCGATCCCACGACAGGCGCGCGCGTCACGCCGATCTACCAAACCACCTCCTACGTTTTCGAGGATAGCGAACACGCTGCGGCCTTGTTCAATCTGGAGCAGTTCGGGAACATCTACACGCGGCTGATGAACCCCACGACGGGCGTGCTGGAGGCCCGCGTCGCGGAGCTGGAAGGCGGCGTTGGGGCGCTGGCGGTGGCAAGCGGTCACGCGGCGCAGTTCCTCGTGTTCCACGCTTTGATGGAGCCGGGCCGCAACATCGTCGCCTCGCGCAAGCTCTATGGTGGATCGATCAACCAACTCGGCGCCAGCTTCCAGCGGATGGGCTGGCACACACGCTTCATCGACTCTGACGATCCGGCGGATTTCGCCGCTGCCATCGACGATGACACCCGCGCCGTGTTCATAGAATCCATCGCCAACCCCGGTGGCGTCATTTCTGACATCGCCGGCATCGCCGCAGCCGCACATGAGGGCGGCGTGCCGCTGATCGTCGATTCCACGCTTGCCACGCCCTATCTTTGCCGGCCCATCGAGCACGGGGCGGACATCGTCGTGCACTCGCTCACCAAGTTCCTGGGCGGACACGGCAACTCGCTTGGCGGCATCATCGTCGATGCGGGCAAGTTCGACTGGGCTGCGAGCAACAAGTTCGGCTATTTGTCAGAGCCCAACCCCAGCTATCACGGCAAGGTCTTCACCGAAGCGTTCGGCAACCTTGCCTTCGTGCTCGCCTGCCGCGCCCTCAGCCTGCGGGATCTCGGTCCGGCGCTGTCGCCCTTCAACGCCTTCCTGATCCTGACGGGGATCGAGACGCTGGCGCTGCGAATGGAGCGGCATTGCGCCAACGCCCTTCAGGTCGCGCGCTGGCTCAAGCAGCACCCCAAGGTGGCCTGGGTGTCTTACGCCGGGCTGGAGGACGATCCCTATTACGCGCAGGCGCAACGCTATGTGCCTAAGGGGGCAGGGGCCGTGTTCACCTTCGGCCTCAAGGACGGTTATGAGGCCGGCAAGTCCCTCGTCGCGAAGGTGAAGCTCTTCTCGCACCTCGCCAACCTTGGCGATACGCGCAGCCTCATCATCCACCCGGCCTCGACAACGCACCGGCAGCTGGATGAAGGCGCGCAGCGGCTGGCGGGCGCCGGTCCGGAGGTCATCCGCTTGTCCATCGGGCTGGAGCATGTAGACGACATCATCGCCGACCTGGAGCAGGCCCTGTCCTGAGGGCCTTCAGCCCACAGAGCCCCATGAAACGCAGAAGTGAGTTGAATTCGTGATTGATGAGAAGTTGCAACCCATCTTCGATGATGTCCTGCGTCGCAATGCAGGGGAATCGGAGTTTCTTCAGGCCGTTCAGGAAGTGCTGGAGAGCCTCGGCCGGGTGGTCGCCAAACATCCGGAATATGCCGACCACGCGCTGATCGAACGGATCTGCGAGCCGGAGCGGCAGATTATCTTCCGCGTGCCCTGGGTCGATGATGCCGGGAACGTCCAGATCAATCGCGGCTTCCGCGTGCAGTTCAACTCGGCGCTCGGCCCTTACAAGGGTGGGCTTCGCTTCCATCCGTCCGTGAATGTCGGGATCATCAAGTTCCTGGGCTTTGAGCAGACCTTCAAGAATGCGCTCACCGGCATGCCGATTGGCGGCGGCAAGGGCGGTTCGGACTTCAACCCGCGCGGCCGCTCCGAAGGAGAGGTGATGCGCTTCTGCCAGTCCTTCATGACGGAGCTCTACCGGCATCTGGGCGAATATACCGACGTCCCGGCGGGCGACATCGGTGTAGGCTCACGCGAGGTTGGCTTCCTGTTCGGCCAGTACAAGCGCCTGACCAACCGCTACGAGGCGGGTGTGCTCACCGGCAAGGGCCTGGTCTATGGCGGGTCGAGGGCACGGACCGAAGCGACCGGCTACGGCGCTGTCTACTTCGTCCAGCAGATGCTCGCCACGCGCGGGACGAGCTTCGATGGCAAGCGTGTGGTCGTGTCCGGCTCCGGCAACGTCGCGATCTACACGATCGAGAAGGTGCAGGAATTCGGCGGGCGGGTCGTCGCGTGTTCGGACTCGAACGGCTATGTGCTGGACGAAGACGGTCTGGACCTTGACCTGCTGAAGGAGGTCAAGGAAGTCCGCCGAGGCCGCATCTCCGACTACGCCGCGGAGAAAGGCGGGGCGGCACGCTACCTGGAGCGGGGCAATCTGTGGGACGTCCCTTGCGAGGTGGCTATGCCCTCGGCCACCCAGAACGAGCTCACGGGCAAGGATGCGCGCACCCTGATCTCGAACGGCGTCATCGCCGTGGGTGAAGGCGCGAACATGCCGAGCACCCCGGAGGCCGTCCGCCTGTTCCAGGAGGCGGGGACGTTGTTCGCCCCCGGAAAGGCAGCGAACGCCGGGGGCGTCGCCACCTCTGCGCTGGAGATGCAGCAGAACGCGTCGCGCGACAGCTGGTCCTTCGAGCAGACGGAGGCACGGCTGGCCAACATCATGCGCGACATTCATGATCGCTGCGCTGAAACCGCCGAAGAATACGGCACGCCGGGCGACTACGTGCTCGGCGCGAATATCGCCGGCTTCATCCGGGTCGCCGAAGCGATGCGGGCGATGGGGGTGATCTAGCGGCTATAGGGGCTGGAGCACCTCCGATGGCGACTACGTCGCTTCGGAGCGCTTCAGCCTTGCTCGGAGCCAAGGAACGTGCGGATGGAGTCAGCCGCGCGGTGCCACGCCGGCTCATGTTCGAGGATCAGATGGTTTCGGCTGGCGAGCGGCACGAACTGCGCGCCCGGGATCGTGCTGGCCAGCATTTTGCCGGCGGCGAAAGGAACGACCGCGTCCCCGTCCGTGTGCAGCACAAGCGTGGGGACGGACACTTGCGGCAGGTCCTCGCGCACATCGATCATGCCGAACGCCTGCTGCAGGCGGATCGCATTTTCAGGCGAGGCGGAGACGCGCTGAAGCTCATTGAACCAGTCGGTCTCCATAGCTGTGGCGTCCGGGAAGAAGAGGGAGGTGAACAGCTGGCGGAAGGCCGGGTTGTTGCGGCCCCAGCCGGTCCGCGTCAGCGTCAGCATCGCCTCGCGGGTTTCCACCTCCTCGGCTGATGCACGGACCCTCCAGCCGCAGGCATAGCCGCCATACAGCACCATCCGCCGCACCCGGCCCGGGTTGCGGACCGAATAGGCAATGGCGACGCTGCAACCCTGCGACACGCCGAACAGGTCGAACTGGTCGAGCTTCGCTGCATCCACCACGCTGGCGAGATCGTCCACGAAGGCCTCGAACCCGATTTCCGGCGTGCTCCAGTCGGACAGGCCATTCCCGCGCTCATCATATCGGATGAGGCAGCGATATTCGATGAAGTGGCGGATCCAGTGCCGCCAGACCGGGCTGTTCCAGTCATATTCCAGATGGTTGAGCCAGTTCGCCGTCTTCACCAGCGGTGGCCCCCCGCCGACTTGCGAATAGGCAAGGCCCGTTCCGTCATGCGCGGTGCAGAAGCGCACCTGCTGGGGCGGCAGTTCTTCCTCGGCTGGCGTAGCGGCAGGAACGGCCGCCGAAGGAGCGCGCTTGCGCAGGCCGGCCGGAACGGAAACCTCCGCCCCGTCCAGCATGCGGATCGCGGCGCTCCTCTGCTCGTCCGCCTCCACCCGCCGCCCGCTTCGCTCGAGAAGGTCGATCAGGCTCGTGCGGGCGATTGCATCGTAAGGGTCGAGCGCGCACCATCGCCGCGTCACGTCGAGCGCCCGGTCCGCCTCGCCAACCTCGGCCATCCTCCCGGCAAGCTCGCGAAGCAGCACGACCTGGCAGTGCCGCGTGTCCTCGCGCATCGCCACAAGCCACCCGTGAAAGGTCTCGCAGCCCGGAAGGTCGAGGCCCTCCATGAACTCGCCCTCGGCAAGCAGCACCGCGTCCAGCTGCTCCCTCGACAGCTGTCGCACGTCGCTCGCCGCGAGGTCGCGCAGGTCCAGCCAGTCGACGTGAAGTCGGGAGCAATCGAGGTGAACCACCTCGCGATCCGCCTTGAGCCGGCAATGGTCCCCCTCGTCGACCAGCGGGCGCAGTTTCGACAGGCTCCAGCGCAGCGCCCCGCGCGGGTCATCGGGCACTTCCCAGAACATCGTCGTCAGGTGCTCGCGCCGCACGGGCTTGCCGGCAGTGGCGAGGTAGCCGAGCAGCGCGCGCGTCTTGCGTGAAGACGGCAGGGGCACAGCCTCCCCATCACGCAACAGCGCGATCGGGCCCACCAGCTTCAGGGCAAGACCCTCAGGTGCTGACCCCTGCACCGTGGTATTCTAACAGAAGGGCGTTCCAACGCCAATTTCCACGCTGCCTTCCACTGCGCCTTCCACGCTGGTGCGTGAAGGAGCCTGCATTGGCCCAAACGGGTCTGAACAAGCAGGGAAGAGCGTAATGATTAGAAAGCAGCAATTCATGGGAATCCTGGCGAGTCTCGCACTCGCCATCTTCGGCAGCTCGATCGCGATCGGAACTGCCACTCATGCACCCTTCATGCTGGCCTGAAGCGCGGTCGAAACAAGGGAGAACACCGATGTACAGGGAGTTCACCTACAACGCCGTCCTTGAATCATCCCAACGGGCGGCCTGGCAGATCGACGATGTTCTACCGGAAACGGCCGAGCTCGATTTCACCCGGCCTTTCCTGCCGGAACCTCTTGCGCGCACTGGCTCGGCAGAGGGCCTCTCCGACGAGGAGCGGCTGGTGCTGAACCACATTCGTGGCCACGAATATCTCGCCATGTTCGGACTGGTGGAGGAGTTCATCCTTCCCTTCGTGATCGATCATGCGCGGCCGCTGCTGAACGGCGACGATTGCCGCGTGCGGGCACTGCTGCAGTTCGCGGGGGAGGAGGCGAAGCACATCCAGCTCTTCCGCCGCTTCCGCACCACCTTCCGGCGCGGCTTCGGCGAGGATTGCGCGGTGATCGGGCCCGCGGATGCCATCGGCAAGGCGGTCCTTGCACATGACCCGCTCTCCGTGGCGTTGGCAGTGTTGCAGATCGAGTGGATGACGCAGGCGCACTACCTTGAGTCGGTGCGTGACGATGCAGGGCTCGAACCCTTGTTCAAGAGCCTGCTGCGGCACCACTGGATGGAGGAGGCGCAGCACGCCAAGCTCGATACGCTGATGGTGGAGGCGCTGGCTGGAACCCGCAGCGCGGCGGAGATCCAGGCGGCCTTCGAAGGCTATCTCGAGATCGGCGCCTTTCTCGACGAAGGCCTGCGCGCCCAGACGCAGCTGAACCTCGCCGGGCTGGAGCGCCGGATCGGCCGCCCCCTTCCGGCCCCGCAGCGTGCGAAGCTGGAGGCGCAGCAGCACCAGGCAGCCCGTTGGACGTTCCTCGGCTCCGGCATGGCCCATCCGCGGTTCCGCGACACCCTGGCCGAGCTTTCCCCGCGGCTGATCGACCAGCTCGACGCCATCGCCCCGCAATTTGCGTGAAAGCCGCATCAAACCCACAGGAGAACTGACATGAACGACATGAGCACCACCCCCGCGCCAGTTGTGAACGGCATCGACCTCACCGCACTCGGCGAATTCGTCGAGCAGGTGAAGGCCGATCCCGCCAAGGCGGATGTCCGCTTCAGCGTCACCACGCGCTGGTCGGGCCAGACCCGGACCGAGACGACCGTCACCGGCTACGAACTGGCGGGGCAGCCGATCGAGCGGCGCTTCAAGGTGATTGCGGATGAACCGCTGGAACTGCTCGGCACCAACTCCGCGCCCAATCCGCAGGAACTGCTGATGACGGCGCTCAACGCCTGCATGGCGGTGGGCTACGTCGCCCAGGCCGCGGTACATGGGATCGCGCTCACCACGCTGGAGATCGAAACGCACGGGCGGCTGGACCTGCGCGGGTTCCTGGCCCTCGATGACAGCACGCCGCCCGGATATCGCCAGCTGGACTATACCGTTCGCATCGGTGGCGACGGCACGCCGGAGCAGTACCGGGAGATACACCAGGCGGTAATGAAGACCTCGCCCAACTTCTTCAATCTCGCCCAGCCGATCTGCATGAACGGCAGGCTGGAAGTTGTCTGAAGCTGCTGCACTCGCTCCGGCCAAATGACAGACCCGGGCCGGAGCGGGTGCCCCCCTTTTTCTGATGGATATGACAGATGCCAAGCTACAGAAATGCGCTGCCCCAGCTTGATGGC
This sequence comes from uncultured Erythrobacteraceae bacterium, assembly GCA_966251025.1. GTDB lineage: Bacteria > Pseudomonadota > Alphaproteobacteria > Sphingomonadales > Sphingomonadaceae > Croceibacterium. The sequence continues at coordinate 107,445 of CBINJM010000003.1, forward strand.
GGCCTGTTCTTCACCGATGCCGGGCTGGAGACCGATCTGATCTTCAACCACGGTATCGAAATCCGGGAATTCGCCGCGCACAGGCTGCTGCCCGACCTCGTCGGCCGAGCTGCGCTGGAGCGCTATTTCGAGGAGTTTCTCGCCCTTGCAAAGTCGAGGCAAGCCGGTTTTATCCTCGATACGGTGACGTGGAAGGCCCATCGCCACTGGGCCGCGGATCTCGGCGAAACGCCCGCTCAGCTGAAGGCGGCGAACGAGGAGGCCGTCGCCCTAGCGGCGCAGCTGCGCGATCGTGCCGGCAACGCTCAGCCGATCGTGCTGAACGCGCCCATCGGCCCGCGCGGCGATGCCTATCGGCCGGAACGGCGGATCAGTGCCGGCGATGCCGAAGCCTATTATGCAGAGCAGCTCGGCTGGCTTGCCGCGACCGAGATCGATATGGTCACCGGCACCACCTTCACCCAGGCAAGCGAGGCAGTGGGTCTCGTCAGAGCCGCCGGGGCGGCCGCATTGCCGGTCGCCATCTCGTTCACCGTGGAAACCGATGGCCGCCTTCCTGATGGGCAGCCGCTGAAGGAGGCCATCGAGCAGGTGGATGCGGAGACGGGATCGACCGCCGCCTATTTCATGGTCAATTGCGCCCACCCTGATCACTTTGCCGAAGCGATCGACGGCACCTGGGAGCGCCGCTTGCGCGGCATCCGCGCGAACGCCTCGCGCCGCAGTCATGCGGAGCTGGACGAAGCGCCGGAACTGGATGCGGGAGATCCGCAGGAACTCGGCCGAATTTACGCAAGCCTCGCGCAGCGGCTGCCTTGGCTCAACATCTTCGGCGCGTGCTGCGGCGCAGACTTGCGCCACGTTGCGGAGATCGCCTCCGCCGTGGCGGAAGTGCACGGACCGACGGCGGCGCTGCCAGCCTAGGCCAGCGCCGCCGGTGACCTCAGCTCGGTGACGAAGCACCGTCGCTTGTAGACCAGGTCCCGCCCAGGGCGCGGAACAGGTCGATCTGTGCCCGGGGGATCGCGGCGTCCTGCTCCGCCAGCTGAGCCAGAGTCTCCGCCAAAGTGCGTTCGGCATCCAGCCTTTCCAGCGAGCTCACCGTGCCTTCCCGCTGCTGCGCGCGGATGATGCGGGCGGCCTCTTCGGCCTGCTGCGCTGCGGCCTGCAGCGCAGCACGCCGCTCCAAGGCGCGGGCATAGTTGGAGAGGGCGGTCTCCGTCTCCTCCAGCGCCACCAGGACCCTTCCGTCGAAGGCCGCTAGCGACTCCTGCACGTCAGCCTCCGCTCCCTGAATGCGGGCACGGGCCGGTTCCTGGTTCGGAAAGGCCCAGTCGAGCAGCGGGCCCAGCACCCAGCGCAGCGGCCCTCCGCTGAACACGTCGCCGATGTCAGGCCCCGTCGAGCCGACGGAGGCGCCGAGCGTGATGCGCGGGTACAGATCGGCGGTGGCGACGCCGATACGCGCCGTATCCGCCGCAAGCCGCCGCTCCGCCGCGCGAATGTCCGGGCGCCTTGAGAGAAGGGCAGCGCCGTCACCCACGGGGATCGGGTTGCGGATTTCCAGCCCCACACTGCGCTCGCCCGCGATGGGGGGAAGCTCGGCAGGCGTGCGGCCGGTGAGGGTGGCAAGGCGGAACAGGGCCGCCTGCCGCGCCGCCTCCAGCGCCGGGATCTCCGCAGCGCGCTGCTCCCGCAATGTCCTGATTTGCGCCACGGCAAGGCCCGTCTCCAGCCCCGCATCATGGCGTCGGCTGGTCAAAGCCAGCGACTGGTCGAGCAGCCCCACGATCTGCCGAGCGACCCGCAGCTGCGCCGCGCTGGAAGCTGCGTCCGCATAGGCGCGGGTCGTATCCGCCACCACGATCACGCGCACCGCGTCGGCATCCGCCTGGCTCGCGGCGAAATCGGCGCGGGCCGCCTCAACCGACCGCCCAACGCGGCCGAACAGGTCTAGCTCATACCCCACGTCCAGCCCAACATCGTAGCCCCATCCCTCCCGGTCCACGCCGGGAAGGGACTGGCTCTCGGGAAGGCGGCTATAGGCTCCGCTTGCGCCGATATTCGTCTGCGGCAGGCGGTCGGAACGGGCACCGCGCAGGCTGGCGCGGGCGCGCTCGATTCGGGCGGCGGCCTGCCGCACATCGGTGTTGGCGGCCAGAGCATCCGCCACCAGCGCATCCAGCACGGGGTCCTCGTACAGCCGCCACCAATCGGCGGGTAGCTCGTCGGCGGTGACGGGCGGCTGGCCTACGGCGAGGAAAGGGCCGGACGACGCGGAGCGGGGGGTCGGCGTTGCGTAGTCCGGCCCCACCGCGCAGGCCGACAGCGCCAGCGCGGAAAGGGTCGAGAGGGCGAGAGGGCGAAGCTTCATCCTGGCACCTATTCGGCAGGGATCGAGAGGGGGTTGGCCGCCACCGGGCGACCGCGCAGCCCGGCGATGCGATCGCCCAGGCTGCGGCTGACGACGTAGAACGTGGGCGTGAAGATCAGGCCGAAACCGGTGACACCCAGCATGCCGAAGCACACGGCGGTGCCCAGCGCCTGCCGCAGTTCCGCTCCGGCGCCGGTCGCGATCACCAGCGGCACCGAGCCGAGGATGAAGGCGAAGCTGGTCATCAGGATGGGCCGCAGCCGGGTGCGCGCGGCCTGCACCGCCGCCTCTGCGGGAGAGAGGCCGTGCAGTTCCTCCCCCTGCCGGGCGAATTCCACGATCAGGATCGCGTTCTTCGCCGCCAGCGCGATCAGCACGACGAGGCCGATCTGCGTCAGCACGTTGTTGTCCATGCCGCGCAGGTTCACGCCGATCATCGCCGCGAGGATGCACATCGGCACGATCAGGATGATCGCCAGCGGCATCACCAGGCTCTCATACTGCGCCGCCAGCACCAGGAAGACGAGCAGCACGGCGAGGACGAAGACCAGGAACGCGGTGTTGCCCGCTTCCGACTGCTGGAAGGCAATGCCGGTCCACTCATACTCGTACCCGCGCGGGAGAGCCTCTGCCGCGACCTTCTCCATCGTGGTCAGCGATTGGCCACTGGAGAAGCCAGGGGCGGTGTCCCCATCGATGGCCACTGCGGGTGCGAGGTTATAGCGGGTGACGCGGTACGGCCCCGTCGTATCGCTGAGTGTCGCGACCGACCCCAGCGGAACCATGGAGCCGTTGTCGGAGCGCGTGTGCAGGTTGGCGATGTCGGACGGGCTGTCGCGGAACGGCGCGTCCGCCTGTGCCGTCACCCGATAGGTCCGGCCCAGCAGGTTGAAGTCGTTCACGAACGCCGATCCCAGATAGACCTGCAACGTCTCGAACACGCGCGCCGGTGGAACACCCAGCATCTGGGCCTTTTCCCGGTTGATATCGGCCCGCACACGGGGCGTACCGGTGTCGAAGAAGGTGTAGACGCCGGCCAGGCCCTCCTGCTGGTTGGCCTTCGCGATGACGGCATTCGCCACCTCCTGCATGGCGCGGTAGCCTTGGCCGTTGCGGTCCTCCACCATCATGCGGAAGCCACCTGCGGAGCCGATGCCGCGGATGACCGGCGGCTTCACGATCATGAGCCGGGCCTCGGTGATGTCGGCGGTCGCCTTCTGCGCCTCCGCGATCAGTGCGTCGACCGTTTGGCCCTTGCTGGCGCGCTCCTTGAAATCGTCGAGCACCCAGTAGGCAGCGGCTGCGCTGGCGGATTGCGTCTCCGACGTCCCATCGAAGCCTGAGAGCATGACGGTGCCTGAGATGCCATCAATGGGCAGCATCCGCTCGGCGACCTTTTTCATGACATCGTCCGTGCGCGAGGTGGCGGAGCCCGGCGGCAGCTGGATGACGGTGAGGAAGTAGGCCTGGTCCTGCTGCGGGATGAAGCCCGTGGGCGTGACCCACAGCGCGGCCCCCGTCAGCGCGATCAGCCCGGCATAGGCCACCATCATGCGTCGGGGCATGGCGACCAGCCGCTCTGTCCAGCGCGCATAGGTCTCGCTGAACCGCTCGAACATGCGGTTGAAGGCATCACCCCCACGCGCGACGATGCGGCGCCACGCCGGTGCGTTCGGCTCATGTCGGTGCGGCCGTAGCAGCAGGGCAGAAAGGGCGGGCGAGAGGGTGAGTGAGACCACCAGCGAGATCACCGTCGCGGCGGAGATCGTCACCGCGAACTGCTGGTAGAACGCGCCGGACAGCCCGCCGATGAAGAGCGTCGGAACGAAGACGGCGCACAGGACCAGCACGATGGCGATCAGCGCGGCGCCAACCTCATCCATGGAGGTGCGGGCAGCCTGCAGCGGGCTCATGCCGCTTTCGAGGTTCCGCTCCACGTTCTCGACCACCACGATCGCGTCATCCACCACGATGCCGATCGCCAGCACCAGCCCGAACAGGGACAGGTTGTTGAGGGAATAGCCGAGCATCGCCAGCACCGCGAAGGTGCCGATCAGCGACACAGGGATCGCCAGCACCGGGATGAGCGATGCGCGCCACTTCTGCAGGAAGACTACGATCACCAGCACGACCAGCACGATCGCTTCGAGCAGCGTCTCGATCACCGCATCGACGGATTGCTGGATGAACTCGGTCGGGTTGTAGACGATCCTGTATTCGAGTCCTTCCGGGAAGTCGGCGGAAAGCTCCTCCATCGCGGCTTGCACCGCTTCCGCCGAGGCGAGGGCGTTGGAGCCCGGCTCCTGCAGCACGGGGATGATCACGGAATCGCGATCATCAAGATAGGCGGAGGTGCCGTAATCCTGCGCGCCGATCTCCACCCGGGCGATGTCACCCACGCGCACCTGTCGCCCCTGCGCATCGGTGCGGATGACGACGTTCTCGAACTGCTTGGGGTCCGTAAAGCGGCCCTGCGTCTCCACATTGAGCTGGAAGGCGCTGCCGGGGCTGGGCGGCTGGCCCAGCGAGCCGGCGGCGACCTGCACGTTCTGCGCCCGAAGCGCGGCAACGATCTCGCCCGCCGTCAGGTTCAGCGCGGCGGCGCGGTTGGGGTCGATCCAGACGCGCATCGCTAATTCGCGGCTGCCGAACAGCTGCACATCGCCCACGCCCTCGATACGGGCCAGCCGGTCCTTGATCCGCGTCTGCGCGTAGTTCGACATGTATTCCCGGTCGAGGGAGCCATCGGGCGAGATCAGGTTGACGATCAGCAGGAAGTCCGGCGTCGTCTTGCGGGTGACGATGCCGAGGCGCTGTACCTCTTCCGGCAGGCGCGGCTCCGCGATGGCGACGCGGTTCTGCACCAGCACCTGCGCCTCATCCAGGTCCGTGCCCTGCTCGAAGGTGACGGTGATCGTCACCCGTCCGTCGCCCGTCGACTGGCTGGAGAGGTAGAGCATGCCGTCCACCCCGTTGATCTCCTGCTCGATCGGGTTGGCGACCGTGTCCGCCACCGTTTCGGCCGAAGCGCCGGGATAGGTGGCGGTCACCGTCACCGTGGGCGGCACGACCTCCGGATACTGCGAGACGGGCAGGAAGAAGTAAGAGATCGCGCCCACCAGGGTGATGATGATGGCGATGACCGCGGCGAAGATCGGCCGGTCGATGAAGAAGCGGGACAGGCGCATTTCGGCCTCCTGAAAAGATGGGCAGGCGAGCGTGAGGAGGGGGCGGGCGCGATCAGCTCGCGATGGCGCCGCCTCCGGCCGGTGCTGCGGCGGTCGACGATGCAGGCGGCGTGTCAGCAGCGGGCGCTGCGATCTGCCCGCGCCGCGCAATGACCTTGCTGCCGGGCATCGCCATCTGCGTGCCTTCGATAACGACGCGGTCGGTCGGCTCCAGCCCGGCGCGCACCACGCGCAGGCCGCCATCGATCAGCGGGCCGAGCGCCACCTCCTTGGTGGAGACCGTGCCGTCGCGGCTGACGACCAGCAGCAGCTTGCGCGTCTGGTCCGTCTGCACCGCCGTGTCGGGCACCAGCAGCGCGCGCACCTTTCCGCCGGTGGTCAGGCGCATATTGCCGAACATGCCGGGGGTGAGGAAGTTGTTCGGGTTGCGGACCACGGCACGGGCGCGGATCGTGCCGGAGGTGGGGTCCAGCCCGTTGTCGGTGAAGTCCAGCGTGCCGTTCCACTTGTAATCCGCTTCGTCCTGCAGGCGGATCTGGACTTCGGCCCCGCGATCCATCCCTTCACGGCGAGACTTCAGGAACAGCCCTTCGGACCCGTCGAAGGTGAAGTGCAGCGGATCGGTGGCGACGATTGTCGTCAGTAGGGTAGCCGCCGGTCCATCGCCCGCGGCCACGAGGTTGCCGGGGTCCACGCGCCGGTCGGACGTGCGCCCGCTGATCGGCGCGCGCACCGTGGTGAACTCGACATCAAGGCTACGCGAGCGCACCCGCGCCTGAGCGGCGGCAAGCGCTGCATTGGCGGCAGTCACCCGCGCCTGAAGCGCGTCGATCTCGCTCTTGGCGACGGCATCGTCCTCCACCAGTCGCAGCGCCCGTTCGAGGTTGCTGCGGGCGAGGGCGAGGTCGCTGCGCGCCGTCGCGACACCGGCCTGCGCCTCCGCCAGCGCGGCCTGATAGGGGCGCGGGTCTATGGTGAAGAGCGGCTGGCCCTGCTGGACGAATTGCCCGTCTGTGAAGTGCACAGCGGTGATCTGGCCGGAGACGCGCGGGCGCAGCTCCACGGACCGGCTCGCCTCGAAGCGGCCGATATACTCGTCCCATTCGGTGATCTCGCGCTGCAGCGGCATCGAAACAGCGACAACCGGAGGCGGCGGGGCGGCCGCCGGCGCGCTCTGTCCGCGCAGAAGGAACCAGGCGAGGCCAAGGGCCGCCAGGATCAGCACGCCCCAGAGGGCGCGGCTCCATCGCGCCCGCCTCTCCGGCGAGCGCTCGGCGTGCTCCAGCCGGCTCAGTTCGTCCATCTCTATCGGCGTCAGGTCGTTCATCGGGCGGTCCTTCTTCGGCGGCCTGAAGCCGCGCCCGCGATGTCACGAGGCGAGCAGCACCGCGCCGAAAAGCGAGCGCCTTTCGGAGAAGCGGGATGCAAACTCGGCAATCACGGGCCCCCTCGCCGGGGGCATCTATCCTGCTGCGAACACAAAGAGGCAGCCGCGAAAGCCACTATGGCTCACACGTCGTCCCGCCTCCCGGCGTTCTGTACCGATAAGTATGTAATGTAGGGTTCAGGTCAAGCGATAATTCTGTACCGCTCGATATTTTTTTGCGCAGTGCAGCAAAATCAGTCGCTTACCGCCCCGGCCAGATCGCCAGCGTCGCCTCCGCCACTCTCTCAAGATCCTCGCGACTCGCGCCATTGCCGGCCTGTACGGAGATGCCCTGGAGGACGGCCATCATGTACCGCATCATCCCCTCGGCCTCGACCGGGATGCTGAAGTCCCCTTCATCGATCGCCCGCTGCATGCGCTGCACGATCGACTGCCCGACCGACTTGGTCCGGTCCCTGATGTCCTTCCGAATGGGAGAATCCGGGCTTCGGCAGCTGACGGCGGTGATCACGCCGAGGCAGCCGGGGCATTCGCTGGTGATGTTGTTGATCGTGCCTTCCAGCAGGCGCTGGGCCACGGCGCGCCCGGTGGGGGCCTCCAGCGCGCGGCCGACATAGGCCAGCTTCTCGCTCTCGTAGAGATCGAGGGCCCGCTTGAAGAGGTCTTCCTTGTTGCCGAACGCGGCATAGAGGCTGGGCCGAGTGATCCCCATCGCCTCGGTCAGGTCGCTGAGGGAGGCGCCTTCATATCCTTTTTCCCAGAACACGCGCAGCGCCGCGGCCAATGCCTCGTCTGCATCGAACTCGCGCGGGCGACCGCGTACGGCGGCAGAAGTGCTTTCCATATCAGGCGGTACATATTCACTCGCCGCCGATAAGCCAAGGGCGGATCGTTACAGGCTTCCTCGCAGCGCTTGGCGTGCTGGACTCAACGGCCACTGGCGGCAAGAAAGGGCCGCATCTTCGGCTGAATGCCGCATCATCGCGGCCGCGCAACGACGAGGGAGAGGATTCATGAACGTGCAGGCAGGCTCATTCCAGCGCAGCAACCCGGTGACCGGCGAAGCGGCCTCGCAGGCGGAAGCGATGCAGGCTTCGCAGATGGCGGAGATCGCGGAGCGGGCGCAGGAAGGCTTCGCGACGTGGTCCACCATGGGCCCGAACGCACGGCGCGCCGTGCTGATGAAGGCGGCCGAGCGGCTGGAGGCGAAGAAGGACGAATTCGTCGCCGCGATGATGGGCGAGATCGGCGCGACGGCCGGCTGGGCGATGTTCAACCTCGGCCTTGCCGCCAGCATGGTGCGCGAAGCCGCTGCGCTGACGACGCAGATCAGCGGCGAGGTGATCCCCTCCGACAAGCCCGGCTGCATCGCCATGGCTTTGCGGGAGCCGGTCGGCGTGATCCTCGGCATCGCGCCATGGAACGCCCCAATCATCCTCGGCGTGCGCGCGATCGCCGTGCCGCTCGCCTGCGGCAATGCGGTGATCCTTAAGGCAAGCGAGAACTGCCCGCGCACCCATTCGCTGATCATCGAGGCGTTTGACGAAGCCGGCTTCCCCAGCGGCACGGTCAACATCGTCACCAATGCGCCTGCCGATGCGGGCGAGGTGGTCGGCGCGCTGATCGATGCGCCCGAAGTGCGGCGGATCAACTTCACCGGCTCCACCCATGTCGGCCGGATCATCGCCAAGCGCGCGGCCGAGCACCTGAAGCCGGTGCTGCTGGAGCTGGGCGGCAAGGCCCCGCTGGTCGTGCTGGAGGATGCCGATCTGGATGAGGCGGTGAAGGCCGCCGCGTTCGGCGCGTTCATGAACCAGGGGCAGATCTGCATGTCGACCGAGCGGATCATCGTGGTCGACGACGTGGCCGATGCCTTCGCCGCCAAATTCAAGGAGAAGGTGAGCAGCATGGCGGTGGGCGACCCGCGCGAGGGCAAGACCCCGCTTGGTGCGGTGGTCGACCGGCGCACGGTGGAATGCGTGCAGGGCCTGATCCAGGATGCGCTGGAGAATGGCGCGGAGCTGCTGGTCGGCGGCGAGACGACGCAGAACGTGCTGATGCCCGCCCATGTCGTCGACAAGGTGACGCCGGAGATGCGGCTGTTCCGTGACGAGAGCTTCGGCCCGGTGGTCGGCATCGCCCGCGCCCGCGATGCCGAACATGCGGTGGAACTGGCCAACGACACCGAATACGGCCTCTCCGCCTCCGTCTTCACCCGCGACATCGCCAAGGGTCTGGAGATCGCCCGCCGCATCCAGTCCGGCATCTGCCACGTCAACGGCCCAACCGTGCATGACGAGGCGCAGATGCCCTTCGGCGGCATGAAGGCGAGCGGCTACGGCCGGTTCGGCGGCAAGGCCGGGATCGATGCCTTCACCGAACTGCGCTGGATCACCGTCGAAACCCAGCCCGGCCACTACCCCATCTGAGGCGGCGCCCCCCGCTGGCCTGCTGGCCGGCCACTTCCGCCTGCCCGGTGATTTCGGTCATCGGGCAGGGGAGCCTGCATCCAAAGCGGCTCCTGCACCTTCTCTTTCGGCATTCCCCATCAGCGTTATTGACTCAGTCAATAGCAGCTCTACACCTTGTGCCAGACGCTCGAAAAAGAGCGCAGGAGGGATGGGGAGGGGCATGCTCGATGTCTACACCTGGGAGCCTAATGCCAATTCAGGCAAGCCGCTGTTTTGCCTGACGGAGAAGCAGGTCCCCTTCATCCATCACTACATCGACATGGGGCATTACGAGCAGTTCTCGCCCGAATTCCTCGCGATCAACCCGGACGGGACGATCCCCGCCATCGTGCATGACGGCTTCGTGATGACCGAATCGACGCCGGCGATGGAATATATCGACGACGCGTTCGACGGCCCCGCGCTGCGCCCGGCCGATCCCTACAGGCGGTGGCGGATGCGCCAGATCATGCGGTACATGGACAATATCGTCGCGCCTTCCTTGGCGATGATCGCCTCCAACCGCCTTGCCGCACCCCGTTTCGTGGGCCGAGACCCTGAGGAGCTTCGGCGGGAGCTCGACAGGATCCCGCTGCCGGAACGCCGCGCCAGCTGGGAAAAGCTGATGTTCAACGCGACGCCGCCATCAGATCTGGAGGAGTCGCGCCGCCGTGTTTCCGAAGCGATCACCCGCTTCGACAGCCTGTTGTCACAGAGCGAGTGGCTGGCGGGGGACAGCTACTCGCTCGCCGACATCAACGTCTTCGCCACCTTCTACGGCCTGCCGCTGAGCTATCCCGACGAGGTGACAGACGCCGCCACGCCGCACCTGATGCGTTGGCTGCGGCGCTGCCACGCGCGCCCGGCCTTGCAGGAGGCGCTGGCGATGGGGCGCGGCTTCATCACCCAGCGCGCAGCGGAGCTGCGCCGGCTGCTCGGCGTGGGAGAGGAGATGGCGGCGTGATCGCTTTCCACCACTCGCCTGCATCCCCGCATTCGGCCTCTGTTCGCATCGTGCTGGCGGAGAAGGCGCTCGATCATGCGTCGCACGAGGTGGACCTCGCCGCGTTCGCGCAGCACGAGCCCGCCTTCCTCGCCATCAACCCTGCTGGCATGGTCCCGGTATTGGAGGATGAAGGGCACAGGCTCACGGAAGCCTTCTTCATCATGCTCTATCTGGACGAGCGCTTTCCCGAACCGGCGCTGGGCGGGGCCGATCCGCAGGTGCGCTATCAGGTGCAGAAGTGGGGCAAGTATGTGGAGACGCACATCGCCCCGCACCTCGCCATCGTGCGCTGGGCGGAGCGGGGCGGGCCGCTGGAGCAGCACCGGCAGCAAGGCTTCGACCGCCTCCCGCCGGAACGCCGCGCGCTCTGGCAACAGGCGGCGGCCGGGTTCAGCGCAGAGGAGGTATCCGCCTCCCGCCAGGCGCTCGCTCGCGCAGCGCAACGGCTGGCGCAGGATCTTGAACATGGGCCATGGCTCGCGGGCGCGGACTACACGCTCGCCGATGCGGCGGTGTTCCCGCACGTGGAGCAGTTCCCCGCGCTCGGTATCGAACTGCCGCCCGCTGTGCAGGAATGGCGCGCCCGCGTCGCCGCAAGGCCGGCAGTGCGCGCTGCAATGGATGGATTGAAACTGCTGCCGGTGATGGGGCCGGAAAGAGGCCGCTGGGGCTGAACGACAACAAGCACTGCGAGAAAACATCGCAGACCTAGGGGGGATGAATGAAAAAGACGCTCAAGCAGACTGCCGCGCTCGACATCGTGCTCAAGGCAGCACTCACCGGCGGGGCCATTTGCGGCCTCGCCAGCGGCGCGGCAGCGCAGGAGACGGCGCAGCGCACGCAGCAGGATCCCGGGCTGGGGGAGATCATCGTCACCGCCCAATTCCGCGAGCAGGCGCTGCAGGATGTGCCGATCGCCATCACCGCCGTCACTGCGGAGGAACTGGAGCAGCGCAGCCTCAAGACCGTGGTCGACCTCGCCGAATCCGTGCCGAACGTGACGATGACCACCGGCGGCTCCGGCTATGGCTCGCAAACCAACCAGGCCTTCATCCGTGGCCTTGGCCAGCTGGACTTCCTGCCCACGTTCGAACCGCGCGTCGGCTTCTATGTGGATGACGTCTATTACTCGACCACCTTCGGCGCCGTGTTCGACGTGCTGGATCTGGAGCGGGTGGAGGTGCTGCGCGGACCGCAGGGCACCCTGTTTGGCCGCAACTCCGTGGGCGGCGCTCTGCGGATCATCTCGCGCAAGCCGCGCGGGGATGACAGCGGCTATGTCGAAGTGCTCGCCGGCAGCCGCCAGCGTTACCAGGTGCGCGGCGCCTACGATCTCGGCCTCGCCGATGGCCTTGCCTTCCGCGTCGTCGGCAGCGCGAAGGGGCAGGAAGGGCATGTCCGCCGGCTCGACTACAAATGCGTGTACCCGCAATATGGCAACAATCAGGTCGGCGGCATCGGACAGGGGCCGCTGAAGGATGATTGCAAGGTGGGCACGCTCGGCGGCGGGGACAGCTACAGCTTCCGCGGCACTCTCGGGTGGGAGCCCACCCCAGCCATCCAGGTCTACCTCTCCGGCGACTACACGCGCGAGACGGCGGAAAGCTCGGCCGAGGTCATCATCGACGCGCAGAGCTCGCGCGTGAACCCGGAAACCGGCATCATCGGCGGCGGCTCGATCCCGGCGGCGGGCGTGGACACGAACGGGCTCGCCAACTGGCTGCGCGGCCTCGGCACATCCTACTACGGCTTCGATGTCTCCACGCCGGAGAAGCTGCAGGCGATCATCACCTCGCTCGAATCGCCGGACGGCTACACCACCTATGCCCGCTACGGGAACGAGCGCACCGGGTTCTACAACCCCTCGGAGGGAGTGCTCGACGCTTTTGGCGGCTCGTTGACGATCGAGGCCGATCTCGCGCCGGACATGCACATCACCTCCATCACCGCCTACCGGGAATATGAGGCCGATTTCGGCCAGAGCCTGCTCGCCGTGCCGACGGAGGAGGTGCGCAACGGCTTGGCGCACAAGCAATGGAGCCAGGAGCTGCGCCTGCTCGGCTCCCTCTTCAACGATCTGCTCGATTACACTGTGGGCGCCTATTACCTCGACACGGAGACGCTGAACCCCGCGCGCGTGCAGACCGAAGGCTTCATCCCCGCGCCGCTGGACTTCTTCAGCGATGACCGAGCCACGCTGGAAAGCTGGGCGCTGTTCGGCGCGCTGGACCTGCACCCGACGGACCGGCTGACGATCTCCGGCGGCCTGCGCTATTCGAACGAGACCAAGACCTACACCTTCAACCGCGACTATTCGCCATCCAACCTCTCCGTGCTCAACTTCATCGCCAGCGGCGAGACGAAGGATGATCGGATCGATCCGCGCGTTGCCGTCACCTATGAGCTGACGGACGACATCAACGTCTATGGCTCCTACTCGACCGGCTTTACCGCCTCCGCCTTCAACGCGCGGCCCTTCGGCGCGACCGGCATCTTCGCGCTGGAGCCGGAGGAGGTCACTGCCTACGAACTCGGCATCAAGAGCAACCTGTTCGCCAATATGCTGCGCGTGAATGCGGCGGCCTTCCTGACGGATTTCAAGGGCCTGGTCGGCACGGTCAACGATCCGACCATCCGCAACGGCGGCTGCGTGCCCTTCTGCAACGAGAATGTCGGCGATGCGGAGATCAAGGGCTTCGAGGTGGAGGCCGTGGCGCGGCCGGTGCCGGAACTGCAGCTGTCCGCCAGCGCCGGCTACACCGACTTCGAGTATAAGCGAGTGCTGGCCCGCACGCAGGGCCTGTCGCTCGACAGCCCGCAGACCCGCGTGCCGAAGTGGACCCTGTCTGGCGCGGTGCAATATGACATCCCCGTCGCGCCGGATCAGTATGTCGTCCCGCGCATCGATGCGAGCTGGCGTTCTGACATTCCGTTCTCGACCAATGTGCGCGCCGTCTCTTCCGTCCAGGAAGATTATGCGCTGGTCAATGCGCGGCTCACTTACAGGAACGATGCGCTGGGCTTCTCGCTCGCGGCTGCCGTCACCAACGTGTTCGACGAGTATTATCTGGCTACGATCACCGACCAGCGCGAGAGCTTCGGCTTCCTCAGCGCCAATGTCGGGCGGCCGCGGGAATGGTCGGTGACGCTGCGAAAGGATTTCTGAGCGGCATGACCGGGCGCCAGGAGGGGGGAGGGTGACGATGGGATCGATCGCAGGGGAGGATGGGGCCCTTCCTCCTCCTCCGCCGTTCGGGGCGCCGGCGGCTGCGGCGGAGGCGGTGCTGCCCGTCAGCGCCGCGCCGGCTGACGCCCCCAGCGCTGCGACCGGGCCCTACCCTCCGGAGCGGGAGGCGTGGTACGCGGTCGGCGTCCTCGCGCTGGCGACCACCTTCGCCATGCTGGACCAGGGCATTCTCGGCCTGCTCATCCAGCAGATCATCGTCGATTTCCAGCTCACCGATACGCAGGCCAGCCTGCTGCTCGGCCCGGCCTTCGCCTTCGTCTATGTGCTGGTCGGCATCCCGCTTTCGCCGCTGATCGACCGCAGGGTTCGCAAGCGGATCATCGCCATCGGCATCACCGTGTGGAGCCTTGCCACCGCCGCCTGCGGCCTTGCCTCCAGCTTCGTTCAGCTGTTCATCGCCCGCATGGTGGTAGGCGCGGGGGAGTCGGTGAACGGGCCAACCGCTTATTCCATCGTCTCCGACTACTTCTCGCGCGAAAAGCTGCCCAAAGCCATTTACGGCCTGCAGGTGGGCTCCGTCGCGGGCAGCGGCCTTTCGCTGCTGCTGGGCGGCGCGATGATCTACATCATCGCGGCCCTCGGCACGCCGACCCTGCCATTCGTCGGCGAATTGCGGCCGTGGCAGACGGTGATGATGGCCGTGGGCCTGCCCGGCCTTCTCGTCGCCCTGCTGCTGCTGACCATGAAGGAGCCGCCGCGCCGCACCTTCCGCGCGCAGGTGTCGAAGGTCCCGGTGTGGGGCGCCGTCCAATATATGGGCCTGCACTTCGCTGTATTCGGCCCGCTGTTCATCGGCCTGACGCTCGGGGCGCTGGACAGCGGTGGCCGGGCCTGGGGCGCGGCGTTCTTCGAGCGGACTTATGGCTGGTCCCCCGCCACGTACGGGGTCGCCGCCGGTGTGGTCTCGATCGTCGCCATGCTGGCAGGCCTTTTCCTCGGCTCCCGCTGGGTGGATCGGTTGCAGGCGCGCGGCCATGTCGACGCACCCTATCGCGTGATCCTGTGGACGCGGGCGGCCAACATCCCTTTCGCCATCGCCATGCCGCTGATGCCGACGCCAGAGCTGGCGCTGGCCTGCAATGCAGTGGGTTTCCTGACTCTGGGGATGAGCGGCCCGCTGCTCAATGCCGTGATGCTGATCGTCGCGCCCAACCAGATCCGCGGGCAGGTGATGGCGCTCTACCTCTTCATCTTCACGGTGATCGGGCAGGGCCTCTCCCCCGTCATCACTGGCGCGACCACGGATTACATCTTCACCTCGCCCGATGATCTCCGCTGGTCGATCATGCTGCTGCACATCATCTTCCTGCCCACGGCTCTGGCCGTTACCTGGTTCGGCTGGAAGCCCTACCGGCGGGAGGTGGAGCGGCTGAATGCTCAGGATGCGGCGGAAGCGGCGGCGGCGAACCGCTGAGAGGGAAACAAGAGGATGCCATGCTGAGACACACCGTCGCCGCTGCCGCCCTCGCGCTCGGCCTCACGCTCTCCGCCGCGCCTGCCGCTGCCCAGACGGCGCAGGTGCAGCCGGTGCCTGTCCCCTGCGAGCGCGCCTGCATGGAGGATCTGGCCGAACGCGTGCTGGAAGCGATGGTCGCGCATGACGCCACCCGCCTGCCGCTCGCGCCCGGTGCCCGCTACACGGAGATCGGGCAGGAGATGGGCTTCAACAACGGCCTGTGGCGGACGGCCAGCGCCGTTGGCGCCTACCGCCATGTCGTCGCGGACCCGGCGAGCGGCCAGTTCGGCATGTTCGCCACTCTGGATGAGAACGGACACGGCGTGACCATCGGCGCGCGGGTGAAGCTGCACCTCGGCCTCATTTCGGAGGTGGAAGTCGTCACCTATCGCGTCGGAGCGGGCCCGGCCTGGAACGATGCGGGCTATGCCAGGCTGGAGGAGATGCGCACGCCCCTGCCGATGTGGACCACAACCACGCCCCCGGCGCAGCGCAAGAGCCGGCAGGAACTGGTGCAGATCGCCAACCACTATTTCGAGGCGATCGAGAACAATGACGGGAAGGGCTATTACCCCTTCACCGAAGATTGCAACCGGATGGAGAACGGCACCTACACCAGCAACAACCCCGGCCTCGTCCGCATGGGCGACGTCGATATTGGCGGGATGAGCTGCAAGGCGGGGTTCGAGACGGGGCTCTACGGCATCGTGACGGAAGTTCACGATCGCCGCTTTCCTATCGTGGATGAAGAGCGGCAGGCGGTGTTCGCTTTCGGTATCTTCGACCATTGCGGCTGCAAGCGAGAGCTGACCATGCCGGATGGCCGGGTGGTGCCCATCAACGGCTTCAACCGCCCCTCGAGCATCCTGCTGGCAGAGGCGTTCAAGATGCAGGGGGATCTGATCCAGCAGGTCCAGGCAGTCGGCACCAGCGTGCCGTACCACTCGGATACCGGCTGGGATCGCTGACGGAGGCGGCGCAGGCGGGCTGGAAGGTGCGAATTCGCCGCTTTTGTAACCGCCCGCATCCCTGTTGCGCACCTGATGCAGGCGGGATGCGGATCGGTTGCAAGCCGCTTCCGCCGCTTTGCAAACGCCGCTTTTTCAACCGCTCGCATCTGCGTCACAAAGCGGATGTGCCCCTGATGCGGGGCCGTTGCAAACCGGCTCCGCTGCGGTTCGAAGGGCGTGCAAACCGACGATGTCGAGCCGCGCCGCCCCTCGCAAGCACTGGCCCTGACAACCGTGGCACCGCTGCGGCATAGCATCTTCGCCGCCATCCGCATCGCCAGCATCCTCAACTCGATCGGCAGGCAACTCCAGCAGGTCGGCGCATCCTGGAAGATGACCTCGCTCAGTTCCGGTACCGGGAAGGTGATCACTCGAGGTCAGGATGGGTCCAGCCGTCATTGCGGCCATAAGGAACCTCCACGAAGGGGAAGGCCTCCACCTCGTAGATCTTGCCGTTGCGGATGCCGAACGTCTCCATCGTGTAGAGGTTGAGCACCATGCCGATCGGGTTGCCGGGCCGCTCAGGCGCACCTGCGGGCAGCGGGCGCCTTGTGCCGTCGTGGATAAAGAAGGGAAAGGTGCCGACCAGTCCCTTCTGCTCGTCCACCACCAGCACGCGGCGCGGCCAGATGCGCTTCATGCCGTTGAATACGCCGGTGTCGACCTGCTCCTTGCAGGTCATCTGGCTGAGCTCCATGAAGAAGCGGCCGAGTTCCGTATTCGGATTCGGCAGAGCGGGAGAGGGGGTGGCGCGGCCCGGCCCGTGATTGTTGACCGTGCGATAGCCCTGCTCGTGCCGCACGCATTCGTCGGCGAAGGCGGCGACGCTGCCATCCTCACTGGTCAGCGCGTCGAAATAGGAATGGGCGATCGCGATCAGCTCCTCCCGGCTGGACCGCTGGCCCTCCGGCACATCGGCCAGCAGCTCCGGCCGCGGCCGCTGGAGCAGCTCCATCGCCTCCGGCTCGACCTCGTCGTCGTAGAGATGCTCCACCTCATCGATCATGCCTCGCTCCACGTGCAGGCGGATGGACGTCATGGCAGGGCGGCCGTTGATGTTGAGGACGCTCTGCACCGCTACCTGACCGTAGACCGGGTCGGCGAGCACGATCTTGAACGGCGTCTGCTGCACCGGTGCGCGCCAGAACAGGCCCGTGCCTATCCTGATCTTGCCGGTATTCTCCGTCGCGATCACCTGTTCGGCCACGGGTAGCGCACTCATGTTCTTCGTCTCGAGCGCGCGAAGATAGGCCTCGGCGATGTCGACCAGGCACTGACGGTCGCATGCTTTCACATTGGCCGGGTCCCAGGTGTTCTTGTACCAGGGGCGTTCCTGCTGCGGGGACTGCCCCACCGCAGGGCCATGCGTCATCATCGTGGCCGCGAGAGCCAGCGCCACCATGCCGCCACGAATGATCCTCATGTCCTCTCCCCCCGGTTCAAGGAGCCTCGCGATAGATCGGGCTGCCGACCAGTCCCGGTATCAGTTCGAGCGCGGTCGTCTCCCGCTCCACATCCCGCCCCAGCGCACGGAGGATTGCGTCGAACCGCTCCTCGACGCCGGGGCGGAATTCCGGCGCGGTGAAGATGTAGAGCGCATTGTCGCGGATGCCCTGCAGGACGAGCCACCCCGCTTCCTCCGGCGTGGCGGTCAGCTGCGACAGACGCTCCCTGTCCTCGTCGCTCAGCTTGAAGGAGGGCGGGGGAGCGGCGCTGGCGGACTGCTGCTCTGCATTGGCGAAGCGGTCAGGCCGTGTCTTCTCATGGTCGCGAATGTTGCTGCGCACGCCGCCCGGGCAAAAGGCGGAGACGCCGATCCCCTCCGGCGCAAGCTCTGCCCTCAGCGCTTCCGACAGGCCGACGACGGCGAACTTGGTCGCCACGTAGATCCCCGCACGGCTATATTGCAGGATCCCGGCCATCGAGGCGGTGTTGACGATGTGCCCGCCTTCTCCATGAGCGCGGATCTTCGGCAGGATCGCCTTCACGCCGTTGAACACGCCGGTGAGATTGACGTCCACCGCCCAGTCCCAATCGGCAAAGCTCGCTTCGCCAAGCGAGCGGAGGATGCCGATGCCGGCATTGTTGCACAGCACGTCGATCCGCCCGAACGCAGCCTCCGCCTCGTCAGCTGCGCGGGCGTAGGCATCCCGGTCTGTCACGTCGAGCCGCAGGAAGTAGGCGTGGCTGAGCAGCCCCGCTTCCTCCAGCTCCGCTTGTGCCGCTTCGCGATGGTCGTCGCGGATGTCGGCGATCACGGCGTTCATGCCGGCCTCGATGAACACCTTCGCCATGCCGAGGCCGATGCCGCTGGCCCCTCCGGTGATGAAGGCGGTCTTTCCGGTCACATCCCGCATCGCCATCAAGCCTCTGCTCGGCCGAGCGCGTCGGCGACCGCCTTGGCCTCCGCCGTCATTCGGGCGCGGCGTTCCTCGCTGGCCCGGCGTTTCTCATCCATCTCGAAATTCGTGGGGAAGGCGCCCAGCATTTCGTTGAAGTAGCTCGCCACTTCCTCCCGGAACTCGCCGTGCGGGAAGATATAAGGCTCATTCCGCTCGATTGCGCGCGCGACGATTTCGCCCAGTTCCGCAGGCTCCACGCCGCCCTCGATGGTGGGGCGCAGCTCAGCCTCTCCGCCGCCGCTTTCATGCGCCTGCCGATAAAGATCGCCCGCGGTCATCGCGCGCGTCTTCACCATGCCGGGGCACAGGACAGATACGCCAATGCCGTAGGGCGCCAGCGCCAGGCGCAAGGAATCACTCAGCCCCCGAACCGCGAATTTGGACGCCGCGTAGATTCCTGCAAAGGGTGGCACCGGGATCATGCCGGCCATGGAAGAGGTGTTGACCACGTGGCCGCCTTCGCCATGCGCCTTCATGTCGGGCACGAACTCGACGATACCCGCGATGGTGCCGCCGAGATTCACGTCCAGCACGTAATCCCAATCGGCATAGCTCGCCTCATCGATCGGGTTGCGCTGGCTGACGCCGACATTGTTGCACAGGACATGGACGTTGCCGAAGATCCGCTCCGTCTCGCGCGCCGCATCTGCCATGGCCGCGCGGTCCGACACGTCGAGGCGGATGCAGTGGATGCGATTGGTGCCGCCCAGCAGCTCCTGCGACTGCTCCAGATGAGGCTGCAGCAGATCGGCGATCACAACATTCATACCGCGAGCGACGAAGGCCTGCGCCATGCCAAGGCCGATGCCGCTCGCCCCGCCTGTGATGAACGCCGTCCGCCCGCGAAATTCCCGCATCCCAAACTCCCCTCGCAGGCGCGCTTGTTGCGCTTGCCTCTCCGCCGCGTCCATCGCAGGGAGCGCGCCGGCCGGTAGCAGCATCTAAGCTGAAAAACCTTTTTGACACCAGCAAAAGTATCGGGCCATATCGCAGCGGACTGCGGGGGACGAATGAGCAAATCACAGCAGCCGATTCAAGCGGCAGGCGATCCGAACGATAGCGTGAGGCCAGCTCGCGCGTACCAGCGCAGCGGCCCGCTTGGCGAGCTCGTCACCATGCGCATGATCGCTTTCTTCAGCCTTCTGCGCCGCAGCGGGGTGATGGCGCAGCGACGGCAATTCGACCTTTCGGAGATCGAATGGCGGATCATGACGCAGGTGGGTGATCGGGCGCCGCTTTCGCTCAACGGGCTGGCGGAGCTGACGCTGCAGGATCGCGGCCAACTGAGCCGCGCCGTGAAAGGGATGGTGGAGCGCGGGCTTTTGACGCGCGAGCGTAAGCCGGGCGGGCCCGAGGTGGAGATCGGCCTCTCGGATGAGGGGCGAGCGCTTTACGCCGGAATGGTGGAGCGCGCCATCGAGCGCGACCGACGGCTGACCAGCGGCATCTCCAAGGAGGATCTGGAGGCCCTGTGGCGGATCACCGATGTCATGATCGAGCGGGCCGAAGAGTTGATGGACGAGGAGCGCAAGCTCGCCGGCTGACGCAGGATCAGGCGAGGGCAGCCTGTTGCGGAGAAAAGAGGCAGGGACGTTGCTGGAACTCTATCACTTCGGACCGGTCGCGAATTCGCTGACGCCGCTTCTCTGCCTGCTGGAGAAAGGGCTTTCGTTCGAGAACAGGCTCCTCAACAGCCGGCTGTGGGAGCATCATTCCCCCGAGTTCCAAAAGCTCAGCCCGGAGGGGATGGTGCCGATCCTCGTGCATGACGGGAGGGTCGTGCGTGAGTCCACCGTCATCAACGAGTACATCGACGGCGTCTTTCCACAGGTGCCCCTCCGGCCTGCCGACCTCTGGCTCCGGGCCAAGATGCGGGTGCTGACCAAGTTCGTGGACGAATATTTCTGCCCCGCACTCACCACGCTCGGCGCGCACGCTGCCACGCCCTTCGCCTCCAGGATCGACAAGCAGGAGATGGCGCAGATCCTCTCCCGCATGCCGAACGAGGAGGTTCGCCGGAAGTGGGAGACCGTCTCCGAAAGCGGCTATTCCGAAGAGCAGCTCGCTGATGCGCGGCGCAGGCTGCAGGTCTGCGTGGCTCGCATGGAAAAGGAGCTGGAGCATGATGACGAGTGGCTGCTGCCGGGCGAATACTCGCTGGCCGACATCAAGTGGTTCTCGATGATGCCGGGTGTGCCGCGCTTGGCGCCGGAGCTGTGCAATGAAGAGGTGTCGCCGCGGACCATCGCCTGGCTGCAGCGCATGAAGGCGAGGCCTGCGGTGGATGTGCTGGAGGCGTATCGCGCGCCTCGTTGAGGCACGTTCGGGCGTGGCGGGCACGTGACAGCGCCCGCCCGCGCCGCAACGATCAGGGCGCCCGGCCTGTCGCGTCGAAGTTGAAGTTCACCGACACGGACTGGCCGACATTTGCCGCACTCTCGCCTGTTCCCACGCCGAACGTCGTCCGGTCGATTGTCGCGCTGCCCTCCACGCGTCGGCGGAGACCTTCGCCCGAAAGCGTGAAGGTGAGCGGGACGCGGCGGCTCACGCCCTTCAGACTCAGCGTCCCGTCGGCGCTGTAGCGGCCAGGGCCGGTGCGGCGCACGGAGTTGGAGCGCCATGTGGCGGTAGGGTTGGCGGCGGTGGCAAAGAAATCGGCGCCGCTCAGCATGCCGTCCATCGTCGCATCACCGACAGAGGCGCTGGTGAGGGAGATGGAGATGCTGATATCCGCGCTCTCCGGGTCCTCAGGGTCGAAGCGGATCGCGCCGCTCCAATCCGAGAAAGTGCCGCGGATGGTGTCGCCGCCATTGCTGACGGAAAAGCCGAGGCGCCCGCCGGGCTGAATGGTCCACACCGGCGGCGGACCGGGCTCGGCCGCTTCCACCTCGGCGGCAGCGATCTCTTCCTCAGGCGCAGCTTCGTCTTCGCTGGCCTCTTCTTCAAGCGCGGCTTCGACCGGCTGCTCTGTCACGGCGGCGGGGGCTTGCTCAGGAGCGGTCTCCTCCACTTCCGCCAGTGGTTCGGCGCCCGATCCCCTTGCAAGGAGCAGGGTCGCGCCTCCGGTTACGAGCACAAGGGCGGTGAGCACCCCGACAATCATGGTGGAGCCGGCAGGTGCCATCCGTTGAAGAAGGTTGTCGCGAATGAGGAAGTGGTGCCGGATCGCTCCCGCGATGTGCAGGGCGAACAAGCCGAGCGCGATCCACGACAGCCACTCATGCACCTCTTCGGCGGGTTCGGAGATTCCGACGGGGAGGGGCAGATGCGGCAAAGGCACGACCCCGAACAACACTGTTGGCACGCGGATCTCTGCGGTGGAGACCAGCGCCCAGCCGGTGAGCGGCGCAAGGATCAGCACCGCATAAAAGCCAAAGTGCACCGCCTTCGCCAGAGAGCCGGTGAAGCCCTTCTCCAGCGCCAGAGGCGGCCGGTTTTTCAGCCGCCAGATGATGCGCACGACCGTCAGCACCAGGATCAGGATGCCGACGGACTTGTGCAGCTGGTATGCCGCGAAACCGCTCGCATCCCGCGGCATGGCGAAGCCCAGCGCGATCTGGAACGCCAGCGTCAGCGCCAGCAGCCAATGGAGCAGGATTGCGACCCTGCTGTAGCGATGTTGTACGAGGTCGTTAGAGATATTCGGTCTCGCCATGCTCATTGACCGGATTGCGGTCATTCTCGGCACATTGGAACTCGAGGAGCTTGCCGTAGCGATCGCGGCGATACCGCACCGTCACCTCGAACGGCTCCTCAAGCGCTTCAGGGTCTTCCATCCGCATCTCGTTGATCAGCACGTCCGGGTTGGACGGGTCAAGATAGATGCGCTCCGTCAGGCGGAACTTGTCGGAATGGGCGATGCCGGTATCCATCTCCAGCTCGTCGGAGATGCCGATCGTATCCACCACCAGCGTGTCGCCTTCCCAGTGGCCGATCGAATCTCCCATGAAGGATGGGTCGGGATCTTCCTCATGCTCGCGCCCGTCGGTCCAGATGGTGCGCGTCTGCATCCAGGCTTCCTGGTTGATGGTGACGCGGCCTGGCGCGAAGATGAACTCGTAGGGGTACTGCCCCAGCCGCATGATCCGCGGCATGCCGGGAGGGCTGCAGTTGGAACGGGTGCGCCGCTCCACTCCGTTGTTCGCCCGCACCTCTTCGACCCATTGCTGGCGTCGTTCGAGATACTCACCCTTCAGCTTGGGCTGCGCCGTCCCTTCCCGGGCAGAGCCGCCGGACATGACGAACCAGATGCCGCCCCAGTCAGGCAGAGCGTCGAGTGCGGCATACTGCCCTTTCGGATGACCGGCTCCGGTGCCCTCCGCGACTCCAGCCGGCGGAGCGGAGTTGCTCGGCGCGCCCAACTGCTGGGAGGCAGCGGGCAAAGCGAACGCCAGCAGCGATCCGGCCGCGATCATGCGGAACGTGTTCAGCCTCATCTGGCAGGTCACCCAACCTGGCCGAGCGTCGATCCATCCGCCAGGCGAACGCCCGCGTAGGAGCCGCCCTTGGCGCCGCTGCGCAGCGGGTGGACATAGAGCCGCACCTTGTCGCCCGGCTTCAGCGTGGTGCGCTTCCAGCCCTCCTGAGTGAGGTTGTTGGGGCTCGTCATCTCAATGGCCCATTTCTCGGTCTGGCCATTGGCGTTGACGTTTGCCTCGATAAACGCGTGAGGGTTCTGCCACTTGAAGCGCGTGACCTCAGCCTCCAGCACCACGGTCTTGGTCTGGTCGAACATGGCGTAGCTGTGGTGCGCGGAGGCGGGGATGGTCAGCGGTGCAAGGAGCATCGCGGCCGCGAGAAGTTTGCGTGCGGATTTCATGAGCTTGTCCTCCTGTCGATTAGAGGCGCGGAACGTTTACCGGCGTGCCGTTCTTCGGCAGGCCGGAGTCGAGGATCGTGCCGTTGGCGAGCTTCACGTCGAGGAACAGGCCTCCGTGCCGTCCATCGCGCAGCGGAGCCATTCGCAGCGTAATCTTGTCGCCTGGCTTGAGAGCGGTACGGGTCCAGCCCTGCCGCTTCAGGTTGTTCGGGCTGTTGAGTTCGATGCTCCACCGCTGCGTCGTACCGCCGGCCTGCACGTCCATCTCGATGAAGGAATGCGGGTTGGTCCACTGGAACTCGGCCACCGTGCCTTCCAGTGTCATGACCTTGCGCTGGTCGAACATGGCGAAGCTGTGATGCGCGGTTGCCGGCAGGGCGGCGAGGCCGAGCCCGGCGGCGGCAAGCGCGACAAGAGTCTTATTCATCATCGGCAACTCCTTCCACGGCGCTCTCGCCCCGTGCTTCGGCAGCCTCCCGGCCGAGATTGGTGCCGGGCAGGTTTTCATTGTAAGCGAGGATGCAATTCGCTTCATTAATGTCGGTATAATCCTGGCGATTGAAGCGTTTCGTGGATCGCCATTCGCCGACCCACATCTGCGGGTCGGTCATGATGTATTCGACTTCCATCACCGTGCCGTTTTCCAGCAGGCGAATGCGCTCCACGATCTCGAACTCGTCCGAGATGGGGATGCCATAGTCGATGTAGTGGTTGTCCGGCTCGAAATACTTGGTGTGGACCACCAGTGTGTCGCCCTCCCAGCGGCCCACCGATTCGCCATTATAGCTCGGCACCACCAGGTCGGAGTCGCTGTGAGAGCGGCCATCAAGGAAGATGGTGCGGACGGAATTGTTGAAGCCGCTGATCATGTAGATGGCGGTCGGTAGCTGGATGAAGGCGTGCGGCCACACGCGCGTCATGATCATCGGCATGCCGGGCGGGAAGCATTGGCCGATCGCGTCGCGATAGGTCTCGTTGCGTGCCTGCGCCTTGGGCGCTTCGATCAGCGCTTCCACGCCTTCCTCGTAGAAGGGCGGGTAGGGTGGCCCGAACAGGAATTTGGCAAAGCCTTCGCGCAGGTCCACGAACCATGTGCCGGTCAAGTTGAACGGCGGGGCGGGGCGCGCCTTGTTCAGGTTTTCCGGTGCCAGCGCGCCGAGATAACCCGGATGCTTGGGCACCATTTCGTTCAGGCGCTCCGGCGGGATGGGCGTGTATTGCCGCACCACCTCCGGCTGGGGCGGAATCTCGCGCGCGGCTTCCTGAGCCAGTGCCGGCGCACCGAGCAACGCGGTGCACAGGCCCGTCGCAAGCAAGACAGTTCGAAACTTCAGCATCACTCCCCCGGCCGTTTCCAGCGCTACGCTATTGATCACAAGGTTATTTGACGATGTCAACACGCTCCGTGTCAAACCGCCTGCGCTAGAAGTTATATTGAAGCGACAGTCCGACTTCACGCGGACGCCCACGCACTTCGGCCAGCGCGGAGCGGGGCGGAGCGGCGGGACCGACGCCGGAGCCCGAATCCCAGAAGCCGCCGCCGAAGCGCTGCGCGTAGGTGGCATAGGTGTTGTCGAGCAGGTTGTTGGCGAACACCGTCGCCGTCAGCGGCAAGCTCGCCAGCTCAAGCTGCACCCGGGCGTTCACAAGGCCGTATGCGGGCAGGGTGTATGACGAGTCGGTTCCGCGGGTCGGATGCGTCTCCTGCTTGCCGACATAGGCGTAGTTGGCGTTCGCGGTGAGTTCCCCGAATCCGCTACTGAAGGACCATGTGGCGCCGATGTTGTAGGTCGGCGAAGGCGCGTCTGGGTAAAGGTTCACCGTGCCAGCGGGCGCGTTGCTGAGCGTGGGAGTGGTGGCCGCGAAGCCCCCGTCCAGAAGGAGATTGGGTGTGATCTCGAGCTGGGCATCGACTTCGACGCCCTTGAGCCGCACGTCGCCCTGGTTCTGAACCTGGATCAGGAAACCGACCGGGCATTGCGGGCTGTTCGGCGGGATTCCCACCAGAGTTCCGGTGCCGCAGGTCACCTGCACGGCCGCCTGTCGGTTGGTGAAGTCCATCAGGAAGACCGTGGGGTTGATGCGCAGCCGGTCGAACAAGGTGGCCCGGATGCCAGCCTCGTAGTTGATCACCTTCTCGTTCGGGATCGGCCTGATCCCCTCGCTTTGCAACTCTCCGGGCACCCGGTTGGCAATCGTGTAGCTGAACGACCCGGCCTTGTAGGCCTTGGAGATGGTCAGATAGGCCATGATGTCGTCGGTGACGTGGTAATCGCCGGTGAAGCGATAATCGATCGCATCGAACTTGGCGTCGCTTTGAACGGTGGTCGACGAGGTGCCCGGCGCCGGGGTGAAGTCGCTCGCCGGAAAGCGGGTCTGCGTGTAGTCTTTCTTGTCAACGGCGTAGCGCAAACCGCCGGTGATGTTCACCCGATCGGTCGGGTGAAGCGTGGCGCTGACAAACACGCCGTAAGAGTCCGAAACCTGGCTGGTGATCGTATCGGCCGTGCGGAACAGGCCCGCGTCGGCGTTCGGCGGAGTGCCAGGGTTGGCCGGATAGACGCTGGTGCCGCGGCGGGTGATGATGAAATTGGGCGCTGAGGATTCTTCGCGAAAGTAGGTTCCGCCGGTCACCAGGTCGATCAGCCCGTCCATCAGCTCCGCGTTCAGCTGCAACTCCTGATAGAAGACCTCGGAGTCCACATTCTCGCGGCGAGCCTCCGTGCCCAGTACCTGATAGTCGCTGACGCCCCTGTATTCGAGCGTGGAATAGCCGGTGATGGAACTGAGGGTGACGGTGTCGCTGAGGTCGTAGGCCAGATTGAGGTCGGCTTGCCAGTACCCGCTCTCGAGCGACTGGTTGCAGGCCGCGTCATAGTCCGGGTTGAAATCGTCCAGGAAGCACAGGTCGGTCGCCTGGAACGGTCCTCTAACGATGCGCGGATCATTGTACGCCGCGAGCGGAGCCTGCCCTGCCAGCTTAAAGGCGTCGTTGATCCAGTCGGCGTAATTGCCCTGGATCACCCCTTCGATGCCGGGGCGCATGTCGAATTCGCGAAACACCATCGGCGTGCCGTTGGCCTTCGATTCATTGTACATGACGCCCAGCGTCGCCCGAAAATCGGCGCTTGGCTCGACCCGCAATTGCACGCGGCCGACGATGTCGCGTTCCTCGCCGAGCTTTTCGGTGCCCCGCCGGACGAAGCCGCCCTGGTCGAGGTAGGCGCCTTGCGCCCGCAACGCCACGCCTTCGGTGAGCGGCACGTTGACCGAGCCGACGAGATCGACGCGATCCATGTTGGCCACAGTGCCGCGTACATACCCTTCGAACGTGTCGGTTGGCTGCTTGCTGAAGATGCGGATCGCGCCGCCGGTCGAATTGCGGCCGAACAACGTGCCCTGCGGCCCGCGCAAGATTTCGATCCGCTCGATGTCGAGCACTCGCAGTACGGCGCCGCTGGTGCGCGGCATGTAGATGCCGTCGATGTAGAGGCCTACGCCACGCTCCCCGGTGGCCCCACCGCCGCCCGCAATGCCACGGATTACGAAGTTGGCGGTGTTGTTGCCGCCGCCGCGCGTCGGCGTGATGCTGAGGTTCGGGGTAAACTGGGCAAGATCCTGGAGATTCTCGATGCCCTTGGCCGCGACAGTCTCCTCCGTCAC
This sequence comes from uncultured Erythrobacteraceae bacterium, assembly GCA_966251025.1. Lineage (GTDB taxonomy): Bacteria > Pseudomonadota > Alphaproteobacteria > Sphingomonadales > Sphingomonadaceae > Croceibacterium. Next base: position 134,447 of record CBINJM010000003.1, read on the forward strand.
CGCCACGATGGAAAGCGGCGTGTCCTGCAGGTTGGTGGCGCGCCGTTCCGCCGTCACGATGATCGGCTGATTAAGGCCGGGGCGCTCTGCCCCGGGTTCCGCCGCCACCTGCGCCAGTGCCGGCGCCGACCAGCCGGCGGCCGCGGTGCCCGCAAGCATCGCCGCACGCCGGGCGAGAGCCCAAGCTTGCCTCATGATCCGCTCCTGTTCGATCGGCCTCTGTTGGTTGCGGGCCGCTTCGATACAATTTGATACTGAATTGCTCTCGCTTGCAAGAGTCAAATTCGGTGAGCCGTAAATAGCCCGAGAGGGGATGGGGATTGACCGGGCCTCTGGCGCCGCAAAGCCCGCCGCAACCGGAGCGGATGATGCTGATTGGGCTGGATTGCCGCCGAACACCCCGTCACGAGCAAGGATTCTCGGCTCGCAACCCCGCTCGCAGGAAAGGAAACCTCAGCCGCGAGGCAAAAACCGCCCTCTCTGCGGCGCTATAATCCAAGTGGAGACCGGCTCCGCAGGTTGATTGGCTCAACTGTGGCGCGGTCAAAGTCGCCCGTGCCTCTTCCTGGGAAGCGCGCGGCCGGAGCGGGCTGAAGGCGCCCCGGCCACTCTCCTTGCCCTACCGTGTCCGCAAGCGCAGACCCACTCTGAAGGCGCGCCCAAGCAGGTCGCTATAAGTGCTGTTCGCCGCCAGCCCGGTTTCCGGCAACAGGATAGGGTCCTTGTCGAACAGGTTGGTGATGTTCACGAACACCTCCGCCTGGCCCAGCCTTGTTTCCCCGGCGCGGGCGGTGAGGTTGAGGTCGACATACATCGCCCCATCGATGCTGTTGTCCTCATAGGTGGGGAACTGGTTGGTGGACACGGGGCAGCTTGTCCCGCACTCTACCCCGGTCGCATCGTAGCGGCCGTCTCCGACCCCCCGCGCCGTCGCCGTGAGGGAGAATTCCTGCCGGTCATAAGTCGCGCTGAAACGATAGATCCACTTCGGAACGATCGACTGCGTTCCTGTCCCGACGCCGAGCGTGCCGACAGAGTTGAGCGGCGTGAACCCAGGCACGCCGGTCTCCACCGTGTTCTCGATGTAGCGGGTAGCTAGGCCGCGGACGGTGAAGCTGCCGCTGCCGACAGCCGTCCGATATGCCGCTTCCAGGTCCACGCCGCGGATCTGGAGTTTTGAGAAGTTCACCGGCTGGCGGCTGATCAGGACGCGCGATGGGTTGGCCGGATCGGGCGTAATCGCGGCGCAGAAATCGGCCAGCCCTTCGAAGCACCGATTGACGATGTCGTCCGCGCTCAGGCTGTCGATCGCCTCCTTGACGTTGACGTCGAAATAATCGGCGGAGATCGAGAACCCGGGCAGGAAGGTGGGCGTAAGCACCCCGCCAACGTTCCACGAATCCGCCTTCTCGGGGCGCAGATTGAGGTTGCCGGTGATGGTGCCGAGGTAGGAGAGGCTCGCCCCGTAAGTGCCGGTGCCCGGGCCGACGCCGGGGAAGAAGGGGTTGGTCACGGTCGAGGTATTGGCCGTGCCCGCCTGGAACAGCTCGTTGAGATTGGGTGCGCGAATGTCGCGAGAGCGGCTTACGCGCAGGAGGATGTCGTCGATCGGCTGCCAGGTTCCGCCCAGCTTCCAGGTGGTGACGTAGCCAGAGGTTGAGTAGTCGGTGGCGCGCACGGCGCCGTTGAAGTCCAGCCCGAAACCCAGCGGAATCACCGTCTCGAGATAGGCTTCCTTCACGTCATAGCTGCCCTTGGTCGGGCGATAGTTGCCGACGGACCAGAGGCTGGTGGTGGTGCCATTTGCGTTGAGCACCGGCTGGTATTCCGCCGGGACGAAGCCGTCGATCTCCTCCTTCCGGTACTCTCCGCCCACAGCGACGCTGACATCGCCCGCCCAGGTGGCGAAGGGCGTGAGCGAGAGGTTGGCGCCGACCACCGTCTGCTCGAGCACCTGGTCGCGATAGGGGTCTCCCAGAATGTAGGCGATCGCTGCAGGATCGGCCACGCCGATGCCGAGCAGGTTGAGCGGCCGGCAGGCAGCATCATCGTCCGTCGTGGTGGCGTTGACGTTGATAAGGCACTGGATGGAGCCGACCGGCAGCCCGGCCGGATTGCCGACAGGGGCGAATACGGCATTCAGTGCATTGTTGCGGCGGACGGTCTGCTGGATATCCGTCAGTTGCTCATGCAGCTCGGCGCGGCCGTATTGGGCGTAGACGTCCCACACCGCCTCTCGCCCGAACGCGTCGAAGCCGCCCTGTCCGCCAACGAGGTAGCGTTGCACCTTGCGCTCGTTGTTCGAACCGCGGCCGGGGAGATCGACCGCCGTGGTGGCCAGGGTCACGCCGGTGATGCCCGCCAGGCGGGAGGGGCCGAGCGTGTTGTAGAGGAAGGCGTTGCAGGTGGTCGGCGCTGCGGCTGACGTCGCCGCTGTGCCGCACCCGGTGGCATTGAGCGAAAGGCCGGTCATCAGGTTCGGCCCGGCATTGAAGAGAGTCTTCTGCCGGTTGTACGAGGCTTCCGCAAACAATGTGAGCGCGTCGCTGACGTCGAAGCTCAGCCGCCCGAACACGCCCCAGCGATCCTCTTCGGGATTGAGGCCGATGCGTCGGCCGGAATCGTTCACGCGCCAATCGCCGCCCTGCGTCAGGGAGGGGGTGGAGGAGCAGGCAGGAGAGGGAAAGGTCAGCTGCCCGTACTTGTATTGGTTGATGGAGCCGGACTGGCCGAAATAGGTGCCGCACAGCTGGTTGGCGACACCGCCGGAGGAAGCGGTGATCAGTCCGCCCGGCGTTGAGTTGGCGGCGCCCACCTGCGTGCGGATCAGATAGCGCGGCACGGTACTGTTGGCGGTCCACTCCGGGTTCTGGATGCGAACGTAGCCGGTGTGGTTCCACCCGCGTTCCGAGGGGTTGATGTCGAAGATGCCGTCGATATGGGCAATCTCGCCCGCAAGGATCAGCCGCCCGCGCCCTTCCGCAAAGCCGAAGCCGGCGGCAAGGTCAGCCGAATAGTTGAAGCCGTCACCGCGTTCGGTGATGCCGCTGTCGGCGGACAGTTTAAGGCCATCGAAGCTCTTGTTGAGGATGAAGTTGGTGACGCCCGCGACCGCATCGGAGCCGTAGGCGGCCGAAGCGCCCCCGGTCACGACCTCCACCCGCTCCACCAGCGATTGGGGAATGGTGTTGATGTCGACCACGCCGTTCGCCGTCGATCCCACGGAGCGCCGCCCGTCGACCAGCACCAGCGTGCGCACCGTGCCAAGGCTGCGCAGGTTGAGCGCGTTGATGCCGGCGATGCCGTTGCTCAGTTCCAGGCGCGAGTTCGACGGCCGGATCGATGCGGCGAGGGAGGGCAGCTGGTTGACGAAATCGGCAAGGTTGTTGGTGGGGGAGGAGTTCTCGATATCCTCCTGCGTCATCACCGTTAGCGGGGTGGGGGCCTGGAACCCATCGCGCACGATGCGCGTGCCGGTGACGACAATGGAGCCGGGGTTTTCGGTGACAGTCTCAGCGGTGGTTGGCCCTGCCGGAGCGCCCGAGGATGTGCTCTGGGCAGAAGCGGTACCCGCCGCCGCCAGCGCCAGCGCGCTGGTGAAAATCGCGAACCCGCTCCTGCGGCGGCCCTGTGTCAGTCCAATTGTCATATTGCCCCCTAGATGCCGATGTGTCTTCAGGCCGGCAGGCCTACCCTTCGCGCGCTCCCCCTCTCGCGTGCGCCCGTACCTTGCGCGCCGGGCTTCTGCTGGCGAAGGTGCAGGCCTGTGCCAATCAGCGTCAAGGGCCCCCGGGCTTCCATAAATTTACCATACCATAGCCGGAGACTATGGCCTCGCCATAATTCGGGCTTCCATAGACTGCCCCTATGACCGGGCGAGCGGATGTCATACCCGGGTGCACCGGTGCGGTGGCTAGCCTGCGCCGAACTTTATCGAGAACAGAAGGGCCGCACCCCGGGGATGACAGTGCCGATGCTCAGTCGCCGGTCTTTCCTGCTCGGTTCCGCTGCCGGGCTGGCGCTCGCCTCGACCGCGGGCAGGGCGGTGCTTCCCGCGCCCGCCCGGCAGGTGCGGGCGAAAGGCCTCTCCGCCCCGCTGGAGATCCTCGACGATGCGTATGGCGTGCCGCATATCCGCGCGGCTTCCGTCCCGGACGCATTCTTCGGCCAAGGCTACGTCGTCGCGCGAGATCGGTTGTTCCAGATCGACTTCTCGCACCGCCGGGAGATGGGCCTGATGGCCGAGGCATTCGGCCCGGACTTCGCGCAGCATGACGCCCGCGCCCGCCTGTTCCACTATCGTGGCGACCTTGAGGCGGAGTTGGCGGCGGTGCCGGAGGACGTGCTCGCCTGCGCGAGCGCCTATGTCGCAGGCATCAACGCCCGCATCGACGAAGTGCTGGCGGACCCTTCGCTGCTGCCGCTCGAATACACCATTCTAAACGTGCGCCCGATGAAATGGGACGTTCGTGACCTCGTGCTCGCCCGCAACGCGTCCCTCGGCAATGTCGATGCCGAGATCCGCCGGGCGCGTCTTGCCGCGATGGGCCTGCTGGATCTGGAGGCGATCATCGCCCCGCTGCGCCCTGAATGGCCGCTCAAAGTGCCTGAGGGGCTGGATGTGGGAGCGGTTACGGAGGCGGATCGCGGCGTGCTCGGCATGGGGGGCCTTCCGTTCGGCTCGCTCGCCCCCCCGGCGGAGGAGCCGTTTGATCCTTCCGCTCAGGAGCTGGCGGAGGCCGGCAGCAACGCCTGGACCATCGGCCCGCAACGCAGCGCCACCGGCCGGCCCATCCTCGCCAACGACCCGCACCTCGGCATTGGCGGCTTCGGCCCGCGTCACGTCGCCCATCTCTCCGCGCCGGGATGGGAGGTAATCGGTGGCGGCGCGCCGGGTCTGGCGGGCATCATGCAGGGCCACACGGACCGCTTTGCCTTCGGCCGCACCAATTTCCACATCGACCAGGAAGACCTGTTCGTCCTCGACCTGAACCCTGATGACCCGGAGCTCTACCGGCACGAGGGCGCGTGGAAGCGGTTCGAGCGGGTGGAGATCACCGTTCCGGTGAAAGGCGCCGCGCCCGTGCCGTTCACACTGCGCTACGCCGTGCAGGGGCCGGTCATCTCGCACGACCCCTCCCGCAAGCGGGCCACCGCGCTCGGCACGATTGACATGCAGCCTGGCGGCCATGGCGCCTTCGCGATGATCGCGATCAACCTCGCGCGAGACTGGGAGAGCCTGAAGCAGGCCTTCCTGCTGCATCCCTCGCCGACCAACTTCCACTATGCGGACGTGGACGGCAACCACGGCTGGCAGGTGATCGGCTACATGCCTGTCCGGCGGGAAGGACAGGGCTTGCTGCCCGTGCCCGGCGATGGCCGGTACGATTGGACCGGCATCCTCGATTTCCGCGCGCTGCCGAGCGAGTATAATCCGGCGAAGGGTTGGTTCGCCTCCGCCAACCAGAACAATCTGCCGGAGGGCTGGCCGCAGGATCGCATCCCTGCCTTCTCCTTCCGCGCGCCCTATCGGTATGAGCGGGTGGCGGAGGTGCTCTCCGCCCAGCCGCAGCACACGCTCGCCGACAGTATTGCTCTCAGCTACGACACCCTCTCCACGCCTGCGCGTCAGCTCATCTCCCTCCTGCCTGCCACTGTCTCGGCCGCGGCAGAGCCCGCGCTCACCATGCTGCGCGGCTGGGACGCGCGTCTGGATGCTGACAGCGCCCCGGCGGCGCTCTTCCAGATCCTGTGGCGAGAGCTGCGCGTCCGGATGCTCGCGATGTTGGTGCCCGAACAGGCGCGCGATCTGGTGGACGAGATCGACCCCGCCGTGATGCTGGGCCTGCTCGCCTACCCGGACCAGCGGCTCGGCGCCGATCCCGCCGCCGCGCGCGATCGCTTGCTGGATGAAGCACTCGCCGCCGCCTGGACGAGCACGCAGCGGCAGCTGGGGCCGGACCCGGTCACCTGGCGCTGGGGCACGCTGCATCAGGTCCGCATCACGCATCCGTTGTCGCGCCTTCCGGCAATCGCCGAAGCCTTCCCGCCGATCGAGGGCGGCGGCTCCGGCGGCGATTCCTATACGGTCATGGCTCGCTGGATCAGAGGTGAGCCGAGCTGGTACACCAGCGGCGGCGCCAGCTACCTTCAGGTGATCGACGTCGGCGAGTGGGACAATTCGGTGATGCTCAACCTCCCCGGTCAGTCCAACGACCCGCGCTCGCCTCACTACGGGGATCATTACCGCCCGTGGATCGAGCAGAAGATGCTGCCGATGCTGTTCAGCCGCGAAGCGGTGGATGCGGCTGCCGTGGCGCAGACCAGCTTGCTCCCTTCAGGGGCCGAGCCATGACGGGAAGGCCGCCTCTCCTGCTCGCCCTCGCCATGACGCTCGCTGCATCGGCCTGCGCGACGGCATCCCAAAGCCAGCGCGCAGACGTGATCATCCGCGGCGGCACCATCTACACCGGCGCGGAGGAGCCCCCGCTCACGGGCGACGTCGAGATCGCGGGCGACCGCATCACCTATGTCGGCCCGTCGCGCGGCACCAAGGCAGCGCGTGTCATCGACGCCACCGGCAAGATCGTCGGGCCCGGCTTCATCGACGCGCACACGCATCCGGGCACCTACATCCGCTCAGCCGATCCGCAGCAGCGGCTCAACCTGCCATGGCTGGCGCAGGGCGTCTCCACCATCGTGGACGGAGTGGACGGCTACGGCTCGCCCGACATCGCGGAAGAGGCTCGAAAGCTGGAGGTGAGCCGCATCGGCACCAATGTCGTGCCCTTCGTCGGCTTCGGTGCGGTCCGCAGCCGCGTGCTGGGGCAGGACGACCGCGCCCCCACCCTGGCGGAGCTGGAGCAGGAAAAGGCATTGGTGGCGAAGGCGATGTGCGAGGGCGCGACCGGCTTCTCCACCGGCCTGTTCTACGCCCCCCAGAGCTTCGCCACCACCGAGGAGGTGATCGCCGTCGCCCGCGAGGCGGGCAAGCGCGGCGGCATGTACGACACGCATCAGCGGGACGAATCCAGCTATTCCATCGGCCTCATCGCTTCCACGCAGGAGGCGATCCGCATCGGGCGCGAGGCTGGGATGCCGGTCCACTTCGCCCATCTGAAGGCGCTCGGCGTCGATCTCCACGGCCAGGCGCCGCAGCTGATCGCCACGGTCGAGGCAGCCCGCGCCGCAGGACAGGAGGTGACGGCGGACCAATATCCATGGCTCGCCAGCGGCACCAGCGTGGACGCCGCGCTCGTTCCGCGCTGGGCGCTCGATGGCGGCTATGCCAGCATGATCGCGCGCTTCGATGATCCCGCCACTCTGGAGCGGATCAAGGCGGAGATGGGCGAGAACATGCGCCGTCGTGGCGGGCCCGAATCCATGCTGCTGACCAGCGCCGGGCATCCGTGGACCGGCCGCACCCTCGCTCAAATGGGGGAGGAGTGGCAGCTCGACCCGATCGACGCGGCGATCCGCATCCTCCGCGTGCCGAACGAGAACGGCACCGGCCCCGCCGGCAGCGCCGTCGCCAGCTTCAACATGGCGGACGCGGATGTGGATCTCATCATGCAGCAGCCCTGGGTCGTCACCAGTTCGGACGGGTCGGATGGCCACCCGCGCCAATACGCGACCTTCCCGCGGAAATATCAAACATATGTGCGCCAGCGGCAGGTGATCTCGCTCGGCGACTTCATCCGCCGCTCCACCGGCCTCACTGCTGACATGTACCGCATCGCAGAGCGCGGCTATCTTCGCCCCTCCTACTTCGCGGACGTCGTGGTGTTCGATCCCGAGGGCTTTCAGCCGCGCGCGGACTACGTGAACCCGCGCGTGCCGAGCGTCGGCGTCACCGCCTTGCTGGTCAACGGGCAGCTCGCGCTGGAGAATGGCGCTGTCACCGGCGCCGCCTCGGGCCGGGTCCTGCTGCGTCCGAAGCCGGAGGGCTGCTCATAGCTGGCGGCTATAGGAGGCGGCGCGAGCGCGATTGGCGGACGCTCGCCACCGCGCCCTACGGTCCATCCACCAGTTCTTCCAAAGGGTGAACCATGATCCCGCCGCCTTACCTGCTATATCTCGGCCATTGCGATGACGAGTTCGGCATCAAGACCTCGCGCGGCCTCGCCACCTTCCGGCCGGAAGATTGCGTCGGCGAATGGCGGCATGACGATTGCCCTTTCACGCTCGGCTTGCCGCGCATGAATGCAGCGGAAGGGCGGGCGGCGGGTGCACAGACGCTGGTGCTCGGCATCGCCAATGCGGGCGGGCAGATGGGCGGGGCGATGGTGGAGGACGCGCTCGCCGCCATCGCCGCAGGAATGAACGTCGCCTCAGGCCTCCATCAGCGCCTGCGGGAAGAGCCGCGCCTGGTCCGCGCCGCTCAGGAAATGGGCGTCACCCTGTTCGACGTGCGCGACCCGCCAGCGAACCTGCCGGTCGGCAATGGCATCCGCCGCGCGGGCAACCGGCTGCTGACGGTGGGAACGGATTGTTCCGTCGGCAAGATGTATACCACGCTGGCCCTGTGGCAGGGGTTGCGCCAACGCGGCATCCCTGCCGATTTCCGGGCCACGGGCCAGACCGGCATCCTGATCGCCGGCGCGGGCGTGCCGCTCGATGCGGTGGTGGCTGATTTCATCTCGGGAGCCATCGAAATGCTGGCGCCCGCCCGCGAGGATGACGGATGGGACCTCATCGAGGGTCAAGGCTCCCTTTTCCACCCCTCTTTCGCCGGCGTTTCGACCGGTTTGCTCCACGGTGCGCAGCCTAAAGCGCTGGTGCTGTGCCACGATCCCACCCGGCCCCATATGCGCGGCCTGCCACATTATCAGCTGCCGAGCCTCGCCTCCTGCCTGGAGGCGAACCTTCGGGTCGCACGGCTGACAAGCCCGGATGTGCAGGCCGTGGGAGTCGCGCTCAATACCGCCAAGCTTGACGAGGCGGAGGCGCGACGGCTGTGCACGGCGACCGGGGAATCCCTCGGCCTGCCGTGCACAGATCCCTATCGTTTTGGCGCTGACCCGATCGTCGACTGGATGCTGCAATGCTTCGCACCCTCACCGCCCGCCACGACCGCTTCAGCCTGAACGCGCCCTTCCGCATTGCGCGCGGGGTGCGGACGGAGGCGGATGTCGTCACCGTTACCATCCGGCAGGGCGATCATGTCGGGCGGGGGGAGGGCGTCCCCATCACCCGCTACAACGAGACGATCGAGAGCTCACTGGAGGCGATCGCCGCTGTGACGCCAATGATCGAGGGCGGCGCCTCCCGCGCGGAACTTGCCGCCGCGATGCCTGCGAACGCCGCTCGCAACGCGCTCGACGACGCGCTGTGGGACCTGGAGGCGCGGCTTGCCGGGGCGAGCGTTGCGGCGCTGGCCGGAGTGGCGGAGCTTGGGCCGGTCCCGACGGCAATCACCATCTCCATCGACACCCCCGACGGGATGGCGGTTGCCGCCTCCCGCATCGCCGAGGTGCCGCTGCTCAAGGTGAAGGTCGATAGGGAGAACCCACAGGCCAGGATCGCCGCCGTCCGTGCCGCTGCCCCCAAACCGCGGCTGATCGTGGATGCGAATGAGAGCTGGACCATCGCGGAAGTCGTCGCGCTGCAGGACTTCCTCGTGGACCAGCGCGTGGACCTTCTCGAACAGCCGCTGCCCGCCGCCGATGACGAAGCGCTGGCCGGCATCCAATCGCGCGTGCCGATCTGCGCCGATGAATCGCTCCACACCCGCGCCGATCTCGATCGGCTTGCGGGCCGATACAGCCACGTGAATATCAAGCTCGACAAGACGGGCGGGTTGACGGAGGCTCTGGCGCTGGCTGATGCGGCACGGAGCAGGGGGTTTGGGCTGATGGTCGGTTGCATGGTCTGTTCGTCGCTCGGCATCGCACCTGCCATGCTGATTGCCGCACAGGCCGAGTTCGCCGATCTCGATGGCCCGCTCTGGCTCTCCGCCGATCGCGACGGCGGCGCGCGGGCGGAGAACGGCGTCCTGCTACCTCCTGCGCCAGGCTTCTGGGGCTCGGCTGAGTGACGCTTCTGCGCGGCTGGTTTGCCATTCCCCTGTGGAAGCGGGTGGTCGGCGGACTGGTCGTTGGCATCCTGCTCGGCACTTTCTGGGCGGAGGGCGCGGCATCGATCCGCCTGCTGGGTGAGTTGTTCGTCCGCCTGATCCGGATGCTGGTCGTGCCGGTCGTGCTGGTCACCATTGCGGCGGGCATTGCCGCGCTCGGCGATCCGCGCCGGCTGGGCCCGATCGGCGGGCGGACGGTTGGCCTGTTCGCGCTCACCACGCTGATCGCCGTCTCCATCGGCATGGCGATGGGCCTGCTGTTCCGGCCCGGCGAGGGGATCGCGCTCACCGGCATCGCGCCGCATGTGCTGGGGGAGCCGGTTACGCCGGCGGACCAGCTGCTGGGCATCATCCCAGACAACATCATCGACGCGCTGGCGCGTGGCGACATGCTGGCGATCATCTTCACCGCCGTGCTGCTCGGCGTCGGCAGCGTGGTGGCCGGCGAAGCGGGCAAGCCTGTCGTGGCGCTACTGCAGGGCCTCTCCTCGGTCCTGCTGCAGATCGTGCGGATCGTGATGGAGGTGACGCCGTTCGGTGTCTGTGCGCTCATCGGCAATGCCGTGGCGACGAATGGCGCGGCCTTGTTCGTCAATGTCGGCTGGCTGGCGCTTTGCGTGGTGCTCGCCTCGCTGGCGCAGATGCTGGTGGTGCATAGCGGACTGCTCGCGCTGGTTGCGCGGCTGCCGGTGGGGCGGTTCTACCGGGGTATCATCGACGCACTAGCGGTCGCCTTCTCAACGGCCTCTTCCTCCGCGACGCTGCCGGTCGCGCTGCGGGTGTCGCAGGACAATCTCGGCGTGGCGCGACCGGTCGCCTCCACCGTGCTGCCGCTGGGCGCCAGCATCGGCAAGGATGGCACGGCGATGTATGTGGGGCTGATGGGCCAGTTCGCGCTGCAGGCTCTCGGCATCGTGCCCGATGCGGGGATGCTGGTGGTGATGCTGCTGACCGGCGCTCTCGCAGCCTTCGGCACCGCGCCCGTTCCCTCCGCCTCCCTCTTCATGCTGGCGGCCATGCTGTCGGCAGTCGGAGTGGGGCCAGAGCAGACGGCGCTGGTGGTCGGTCTGGTGCTGCCGTTCGATCGCCTGCTGGACATGACCCGGACCGTGCCCTCCGCTTCCGCCAACCTGACCGTCGCCACGCTGGTGGCGAAGATGGAGGGCGCGCTGGACGAAGGGCGGTTCCGTGGGCCCGTGGTCGAGTGACGTGGCGCGTCACCGCCGTTAGGACAGGCGCATGAACCTGCGTCACATCGAGATTTTCCATGCCGTCTACGTGAACGGGTCCGTCAGCGCGGCCGCCCGTGCGCTCAACATCTCGCAACCCTCTGTCTCCAAGACCTTGCGCCATGCGGAGCTGCTGCTGGGCTTTGAACTGTTCCAGCGCACCAATGGCCGCTTGGTCCCGACGGAAGATGCGCACGCGCTGTTCTCGGACGTGGCCGAAATCCAGGACCGGGTGCGTGCCTTGCGGGAAGCGGGGCGAAACCTTCGCGCCGGCGCCGGGATGACGCTGCGCATCTCTGCCCTGCCGAGCATCGCACTGGCCACGCTGCCGAATGCCGTCGCGCGCTTCCTCAAGATGCGGCCCGGCGTGCGCTTCGACCTGCAGACCGTCCATCACGATGACCTGCTCGGCAAGCTGTACGAGCGGGAGACGGACATCGCCATCGCCAACGAGACGCCGCGCGGTGCGCCGCTCGGCCGGCACTGGCTTGGCGAGGGCGAGTTGGTCGTGCTCTACCGGGAGGAGGACTTGCCCGATGCGCCGCCCCGGCTTGAGCTGGCGCAGTTGGCCGGGCGCCCCTTCATCACGCTGGCAGCGAGCGGCCCCATCGGTCGCATCTTCAGCGACGAGCTGGAGCGCGTGGGGGTGGAGCTGAACGAGGTCGCCTCCGCGCGTACCTTCTACATCGCCGCCGCGCTCGTCAGCGCGGGCGTTGGCCTGACCATCGTCGACAGTTTCACGGCGGAGGCGTGCATGGCACCGGGCCTCGCGATGCGTTCGCTGAAGCCGCCGATCGCCTTCGATGTCCACGCCATTCATCTGCTCGATCGGCCGCCGACCGCGCTGGCGACCGAATTTCTCGCCGTTCTGGGCGACGTGATCGAGGGTCGCTGATGCGCGCTTTGCTGCTGCTGTTTACTCCGCTGCTACTTGCCGCGACGCCGCCGGGGGCGGCGCCGATGGCGCTCGATCCCGCCGTGGAGCAGGCGTTGGCAAGCGCCGGGCCGGGCACGCGCATCGGCCTCGTCGTGATGGATGAGGAGGGGCGCGAGATCGTCGCAGTCCGACCGGACGATCGCTTCGTGCCTGCCTCCAATACCAAAATGTTCACCACCGCTGCCGCCTTCGCGCTGCTGCAAACGGCGGGGCCGGATGTGGAGGGCGGGGCGAGCGTGCGGCTGGAGGGGCGCGACGTCGTGCTTTCCGGCAGTGGTGATGCGCGCCTCTCCAGCGCGGAGGATTGCGCGAGCAACTGCCTTGTGGAACTGGCCCGCGCCGTGGCTGCCCGGACGCGCACCGTCGGCAACGTCATCGGCGATGACACCGCCTTTCCGGACGAGCGCTGGCCCGCGGGCATGAGCTGGAACAATGCCGTGGGCCGCTACGGCACGGCCATTTCCGCGCTCACGCTGGACGACAACGTGACCGTGCTGACGATCACGCCTCAGGAGGCCGGACGGGCGCCGACGATCAGCGGGGATGGCTACTACCGCGTGGAGAACAGTGTCGTCACGCTGCCGAGCGCGGCAACTTCGCTGACCGCTACGCGAACACCGGGAGGCGACGTGCTTCGCGTCACCGGCACCGTGCCTCCGGGCGCACCGGCAAACCTGACGGTGGGCGTCGACGATCCCGCGCACCGGGCCGCATGGCGCTTCGCCCAGCTGCTGCGGCAGGAGGGGGTGCGCGTCACCGGCGAGATCATCGCTCGCCATCGGCCCGTTGCGCCCAGCGACGATCCGGCGGTGCGCGGCGATACGCCCGCGCCTCGTCTGCCCGCCCGACCGGTGCTGGCGCGCCTCGTGCCTTCGCCGCTGAGGGACGACATCCTTATCACCAACAAGGTGAGTCAGAACCTTCATTCCGAGCTGCTCCTGCGGCGCGTCGGTGCCATGGAAGGCAGCGGATCGGTGGCGGACGGGCAGGCGGCGGTGATCGAGATGCTGGAAAGCGCCGGCGTGCCGCGCTGGACCTACGACCTCGCGGATGGGTCCGGCATGTCGAACTACAACCGGCTCACCCCGCGCGGAACGGTCGCCTTCCTGCGCTGGACGCAGACGCAGCCCTGGGGCGCCGCCTGGCGCGAGACGCTGCCGGTGGGCGGAGAGGACGGCACACTGGCGCGGCGCTTCGCCCGCACGCCGCTGGCGGGCAAGCTGTTCGCCAAGACCGGCTCGCTCGACAAGGTGAATGCGCTCTCCGGCTTCCTGATCACCGCGAGTGGGCGCACCTTCACCTTCTCCGCCTTCGCCAACGACATGCCGCAGGACCGTTCGGCCACAGGAGCGATCGACCGGGCGCTGTTGGCCGTGGCGGCGGCGAACTGAGGCCGGGGTTCAGGCGCGATCCCACGCGGCGATTAAAGCATCGCCGGTGGCTGGCCGCAGGGTGTGGATCGAGGCGGCTGCCTCCGAATGGCGCGTCGGGTGGACGCGATTGGTGAGCAGGGTCCAGCCGATGCCCCGCTCGAAATCGATCCACAGCCCGGTGCCCGTGAAGCCCGTATGCCCGATCGTGCTGGGCGAGCAACGATCTCCGCCATGCCAGCCGGGAAAGCGCAGCTCCCACCCGCAGGTGCGGTGGTCGCGAATGGGCGTGCGGATCGCCTCCATCGTCGCGGGTGAAGCGCCCGACCTATCCAGCAATCCGCGCGCGAAGCCGAGCACGCCCGCCACGGTGCCGAACAACCCCGCATGGCCTGTCTTTCCGCCGAGAGCGAAGCAGTTCTCGTCATGCACCTCGCCGCACATCACGCGGCCACGCCAGGTGCAGAACTCCGTCGCCACCGCAGGTCCGGGCGGCGGTCCCCAGCTGATGCCGGGAGGCAAGGGCAGTCGGTCCAGCGGTCCGACAATCAGCCGCTCCACCGCGATGCCGAGCAGGATGAAGTTGATGTCCGAATAGACAGGCGGTCCATGCCGCCACTCCCGCTGGAGGACAAAGGCGCGGAGGCGGTCGGGGTCCTCGCCATAGGTGTAGATCGGTTCCACCGCCGGCAGGAAGGTGTTGTGGCCGAGGCAATCGCGAAAGGTCAGCCGCCGTTCCGCCGCATTGGCGACATCGTATTGCCGCAGGTCCGGAATGGCGTCCGTCAGCGGGCGGTCGAGATCCAGCCTTCCTTCCTCCGCCAGCTTTAGGATGAAGGGGGTGGTGGCGATGACTTTGGTGAAAGAGGCGAGGTCGAACCAGTGCTCCGCCGTCAGCGTCTGCTCGTCCGGCACCTTTTGCGCTAAACCGGCGATCCGCACGGCCATTTCGCCACTTGCATCGACGATGCCCAGTGTTGCACCGGGAATGGAACCGGAATGCACCGCCTGTGCAACGGGGGCGAAAGCGGCGTCCGCAACAGCCTCAATCACGCGCTTTCCTCCTCGCGAGGGTGGATGCGGGCGAGGGCAGGGAGGAACAGGATGGCGGCAAGGCTCAGCACGCCGGAGAGCAGGAAGAAGCCGTCATAGCCAATCGCCTCCACCATCTGCCCTCCGGCGCCCGCCAGCAGCCTCGGCAGCAGGAAGGCAAAGCCGGTGAGGAAGGCGAATTGCGCGCCCGGATAGCGCGGGTTCACGAGCAGCGAGAGGTAGACCACGAACACCGCCCCCGCCATGCCGTTCCCGAACTGATCCATCCCGGTGGCGAGGTAGAGCATCCATTCGCTTAAGGGTTGGTGCGCCAGCCAGACGAAGCCGAGATTGCCGATGCCCGCCGCCAGCGCGCCGAGCGCCAGCGTCCAGCCCATCCGCCAACGCGTCACCAGCCAACCGCCGAGGCCGACGCCCGCAAGGCTCGACAGCAGAGCGACCAATCCGTCTGCCCGCCCGATCTGCGTCAGGCTGTAGCCAAGGTCCCGGATCATCGGTTTGGAGAGGTTGAGCGCCAGAACGTCTCCCATCCGGTAGAGCGAGACAAAGGCCATCAGCACCAGCGCCGCCGTGCCGTAGCGCCAGAAGAAGTCTACGTAAGGCCCCCATGCGGCTGAGCTGCGCAGGCGCGATTGCGGCGGTGCGCGGCGGATCTTCGGCAAAGCGGCGGCCATGGCGAGGAAGGGCAACATGCACAGGCAGAGCACGAAAGGCGTGACGTTGCTCTCCGGCCCGACCCCCGCGCCCGTCGCCACCTCCAGCAGCACCCAGCCGGCGGCCGCAGTGACCAGGCAGGCGATGGCGAGGATCACCGCGCTCGCAATCAACCCGCCGGCGAGTGCGGCGCCGCGCCCGGCCTCCCGCTCACGTGCAGGGCGCATCGCCACCAGCACGGGGAAGGGCAGCACCGCGACTACCGCAATGGCGAAGTAGGCCACGGTCCAATCGGCCCAGTCGGCGAGGATCAGCGCCCCGCTGCCCGCCGCCACCATCGCGCTGCGATAGCCCCACAGGTTGGCTGCGACGATCGGCCCCTGCTCCTCCTGCGTCGGGTACAGCTCGATCCGCCAGGCATCGACGGCGACTTCCAGCGTCGTGGTCCAGAAGGCGAGCAGCACGGCGAACAAGGCGGTGATCGCCAGGTTTGCGGCGCCTGCGGTCGCCGCCATCGCGGCCATGGAGGTGAAGATGCCCAGCTGCGCCAGCATGATCCAGCCGCGCCTCTTGCCCCAGAAACGCGCAAACCCCGGCACGTCATACCGGTCCAGCAGCGGGGCCCAGAGGAACTTCATGGTCGGCAGAAGCTGGACCCAGGCGAAGAATCCGATGATGACGAGCGGCGTACCAAAGGCTTGCAGCCGCAGCACCAGCACGGTCGAGAACATGTAGAATGGCAGCCCGGCCGCGAAGCCGAGCAGCCCGAACAGCGCCATGCCCTGCCGAGTGGTTCGCCCACCTTGGCTGCCCGCAGACGGCTCGGAGAAAGCGGCAGTGGCGGCAGCGGTAGAGGTCATGGTCGATCGTCAGCCGATGGGCCGCTCCCGTCAATCCCGCCGGTCAGCGCCATGAACAGGTGTCACGCGGTGCAGCGGAAGCCTGCGAACAGGCGCTGATGGGCAGCGATGATCCGGTCGGTCGTTGCAGGGTCCGGTTCCAGCGACCAGTTGCCGAGTTGGAAGGTGCCGCCGAGGATGATGCCGTCGGCACGCGGGAACATATAGCCTGCCTCGCCTGTGAAGGCATAGCGCACCTCCGGCTGCGGCAGCAGTACTGCGAGCTGGCCGCGGGCGGGTTGCAGCTCCTCGTCGCCGAACAGCTCTCGCGCGCCGAGGCCGGTGCAGTTGAACACCAGCCGCTCCGGCAGCGCAGCCACCTCGGCAGGAGAGGCGAAGCGGCGCTGCTCGATGCGCCCGCCCGCGATCTGGATGTCGCGCATCAGCTGGCGCAGGAAGCGGCCCGTCTCGACGTAAAGCGTGTCATAGCGGACGAGGTTTTCCACCGGGAATGGATGTTCCCGCGGGCCGAGTACGCGATTGACCGGCGGGAAGGTCGGCAGCAGCGGCGTCTCGGGGGTTCGGCGCTCCGTATAGGTCGGCAGCCAGCGCACGCCGTAATCATCGCCTACCATCAGCTGGAATCGGCGCCAGCTATATTCCGCAGCTGCGAGATATTGCCGCCGCCATTCGGGCGTGACGGAGCCTTCGCGAAAATGGCCGAATGGGTGCCACTGACCGCCCGCGATGTTGGAGGTCGTCTCAGGCGGAAGCGCGGCGGTATAGATTGTGACGGGCAGCCCCGTCTCCTGCACGAGCCGCGCCGTCGTCAGCCCCATGATGCCCGCGCCGATCATCGCGACGGGGCCGCTGTGGCCCTGAAGGCCGAGATCGACTGCCAGCCGCGAGCTGCCCCAGCTGAGCGTGATGCCCGCGCCGCCATGGCCGTAATTGTGGAGGACGCGGCTATTACCCACGCGCTCCTCCCGCACCACGAAGCCGGAGGCGCGATAGGGGCGCAGGCCCACGACGTTGCGGATGATCCGGCTGGCATCCACCTCCACCGGCGGCAGGCAGCCTTCCGGGCTTATTGCTCGCGTGGTGGCGCATCCGGGCAGCGCCAGACCTCCCACTGCCGCCGCTGCTGAGGAGACGAGGCGGCGGCGGGTCAGGATGGGCTGCATTTGGCCTGCCTACCGGATCGGTGGCGGGCGCTTCAATCCCCGGTGCTTGCCTGCGTGAGCGCTGCGGGGCGGGCGGAGGAGACCGCCTCCAGCACCTGGGCGTTGTCCTGCCCCACGGCCTGCCCGACAAGGATCAGCGTCGGCAGATCGGCGGCGAAGGATTGCGTCGCGAGCGGCAGCAGGTCCAGCCGGGTACGCAGCAGCTTTTCGTCCGGCAGGCTGACATTGCAGGCGATCAGCACAGGCGTGTCGCCCGGAAGGCCTGCGCCGATCAACTCCCGGCTGACCTCGCTGGCCGCTTCCCGCCCCATATAGATGGCAAGCGTGGCGTCCGGGTCCGCCAGTGCCTGCCAGTCCAAATCGACGGCGGCACCCCTGCGGCTGTGGGCGGTGACGAACTGCACCCGCCGCGCGATGCCGCGAAGGGAGAGGGACAGGCCGGCGGAGGCGGCGGTGGCGCTGGCGGCGGTGATGCCGGGGCACACATGCACGGGCACTCCGGCAGCGCGCAGGGCGGTCAGCTCTTCCATCGAGCGGCCGAAGATCGACGGGTCGCCACCCTTCAGCCGCACCACGCGCTGGCCTGAGAGCGCGGCAGCGACCAGCAGCTGGTCGATCGTACCCTGATCCTTCGAGTGGCGGCCAGAGCGCTTGCCGACGGAGACCCACTCCGCCTGCCGGGCAAGCTGGAGGATCGCGGGGCCGACGAGCGCATCGTGGAAGACGATGTCGGCGCGGGCGAGCAGCCGCTCCGCCTTGCGGGTGAGCAGGTCCGGATCGCCCGGTCCTGCGCCGACGAGCCAGACGTTGCCGGGTGCGAAATCCTCAAGCATGTGCGGCCTCCTGTGTTTCTGCGGAAAGGATACGGGCCAGTGCCGGTCGGCAGGATCCGCAATTGGTGCCGGCCCCCAGCGCCGCTCCGATGGCTGCGACGTCCGCCAGTTGCTGGTCGCGAATGGCGGCGACGATGCTGTTCAGCCCGATATTGAGGCAGGCGCAGACGACTGGGCCGGTATTCACCTGCCGCCCCGGTGCGCGGCCGGCGAGAACCTGCGGGCCTTGAGGTTGATCCAGCTGCGCGATCAGCCAGTCGCGGGAGGGCAGCTCGCCTGTGGCGGTGACGAACAGGACGGCCGCCAGCTTCCCATCCTGCAGTACGGCAATGCGGCGGGTGCCTCGCGCCGGATCGCTTGCTTCGATCCGCTCGCCCTTCGGCAAAGCGGCTTCGATCGAGTGCGGGGCGCCTCGGCCCGCAAGCTCGAACAGAGCGCCGCCAGGCACCGCGACGCGGGTGGCCCAGAGGCAATCCGGCAGGGGCGCCTCACCGCGCACGATCAGGAAGCCGCGCCAGTCCAGCGCCACGGGCTCCAGCCGCGCGGGCGTTTGCTTGAAGCCGGGTTGGCCGGAATGCGGGTCCGTCGTGTCGCGGGGCAGAAGGCCGGTGCGGCCGCCACGCGCCTGCTGGTCCGTCCAGTGGATCGGCGTGAACAACTCACCGCGTCGCTGGCCGGGCTGGTGCGCGATGCGAAAGATGCTCTGCCCGCGCGGTGTCGTGATGCGGGCGAGGGCACCGTCGGACAGGCCGAGCGCCTCGGCATCGTCGGGCTGCACTTCCACCAGCGGCTCCTCCCGATGGCGGGCCAGCTTGGGGCTGAGGCCGGTGCGCGTCATCGTGTGCCACTGGTCGCGGTAGCGCCCGGTGTTGAGCACCATCGGCCAATTGCTGAGGGCGGGCTCACTTTCAAGCTGAGTGACGGGGATGAGGCGCGCCTTGCCGTCCGGCGTGGAGTAGCGCCCGTCCGCAAAGGGCGTGCCGCCCCAACGGAACGGCTCCATGCTCTCATATCCGGAATTGCCGATCGCCGCGTGGCTGTCGAGGTTCAGCAGGCGCGCGCAGTCGTTGCGATAGGCGGTGAGCCGGGCATGCTCGCGCCAGATCTCGGCCGGGCGTTCGTAGGGGAAGGCGTCTGCCCAGCCCATGCGGCGGGCGACTTGCGTGATGATCCACCAGTCGGGCCTCGCCTCGCCGGGGAGGGGAAGGGCAGGGCGCTGGCGGCTGACCATCCGCTCGGAATTGGTGACGGTGCCGTCCTTCTCGCCCCAAGCGGCGGCGGGCAGACGGACATGGGCAAAGCAGGCGGTGTCCGTCTGCTCCATCACATCCGACACGACGACAAAGGGGCAGGCGGCCAGCGCCTCTCGCACACGGGCGGCATCGGGCATGGAGACGGCGGGGTTCGTCGCCATCACCCACAGGGCCTTGATCCGGCCATCACCCACAGCGCGGAACAGGTCCACCGCCTTCAGGCCCGGCCTCGTCGCCAACCGCTCGGCCGCCCAGAAGCGGGCCACATCGGCCACGTCCTCGGCACCGAACCCGCGATGCGCCGCGAGCGTGGTGGCGAGCCCGCCGACTTCGCGCCCGCCCATCGCATTAGGCTGGCCGGTGATGGAGAAGGGCGCTGCGCCCGTTTTGCCGATCCGCCCGGTCGCGAGGTGCAGGTTGATGATCGCGTTGCCCTGGTCAGTGCCGCGGATCGACTGATTGATGCCCTGGCTGAACAGGGTGACGGTGCGCGGATGCTGCGCGAACAGGTCGAAGAAGCGCTGCAGGTCCGCCGGCGGCACATCGCAGGTCTTGGCGACACTCCAGAGGTCATGCCCCTCGTCCAGCGCGGCCCAGAAGCCTTCCGGCACATCGACGCTGGCGCTGAGATACCCCTCGTCCAGCAGCCCCTCTCGCCGGCAATGGGCGAGCAGGCCGTTCATCAGCATCACGTCCGTGCCGGGGCGGATGGGGAGGTGGAGGTCTGCCTCCTCGCAGGTTTCCGTGCGGCGGGGGTCGATCACCACCAGCTTCGTACCGCGCGCGGCCCTCGCTGCCATGATGCGCTGGTAGAGGATCGGGTGGCACCAGGCGGTGTTCGACCCGACGAGCACGACCAGCTCCGCCTCGTCCAGATCGTCGTAGCTGGCGGGGACGATGTCCTCGCCAAACGCGCGTTGGTGCGCCGCCACGGCGCTCGACATGCAGAGGCGGGAGTTGGTGTCGATATTGGCCGAGCCGATGAAGCCCTTCATCAGCTTGTTGGCGACGTAATAGTCCTCCGTCAGCAACTGGCCGGAGACGTAGAAGGCGACGCTGTCCGGCCCGTGCCGCGCGATCGTGTCGGCGAAGCGCCGGGCGACAAGGTCGAGCGCCTTGCTCCAGCTGGCCTTCTTCGACCCGATCATCGGGTGGAGCAGGCGCCCCTGCAGCCCCACCGTCTCGCCCAGGTGCGTGCCCTTGGAGCAGAGCCGGCCGCGATTGGCGGGGTGCTCCGGCTCGCCCTTTACTTCGATGGTGCGGTCCCCGGTGCGGGTCGCGAGGATGCCGCAGCCGACGCCGCAATAGGCGCAGGTGGTGCGGACCGGATCGCGCATCTCAGGCAGCCACCTTCAGCGTGGCGGCGATCATCGCAGCGCGGTCCAGCAGCACGCGGCCAGCAGCGATCCGCGCGGGGATGGTTGGCGTGCAGCCGTGATCGTTCCCCTGCGCGGCGCCATTCGCGAGGCTGATGCGCCAGTTGTGCAGCGGGCAGGCCACCGTGTCGCCATGTACGATACCCTGGCTCAGCGGGCCGCCTTTGTGGGGGCAGCGGTTGACCAGCGCATAGACGTGGTCATCGCCGGTGCGGAACACGGCGATCTCCTCCCCGCCCATCACAGGCACGGTGCGGGCGCCACGGCGGGGGATGGCGCTGAGGGCGCCGACGTCGATCCAGTCTCCGGTGATCATCATGTTCACTCCGCGGGTTCGAGGATGGGATTGAGGGTCACGGGGCGGAACTCGCCCCAATGCTGGTGCTGCTCGGCAGCGGCCCCGGCGACGCGTTCGGCCCAGGGGTCCGCCTGCGAGAATTGCTGCGAGAACAGGAACCGGGCGCGCAGCTTTTCGCGTCCCAGATCGTCCTCCACGATGCGCGCCTTGATGTATTCGAGGCCGACACGCTCGATCCACGGGGCGGTGCGCTCCAGATAGCGCGCCTCCTCCCGGTAGAGCTGGATGAAGGCGGCGCAGGTATCCATCGCCTCCGCCTCCGTGCCGACCTTGCAGAGGAAGTCCGTCGCGCGGACCTTCATGCCGCCATTGCCGCCGACGTGGAGCTCATATCCGCTGTCCACGCAGACGACGCCGAAATCCTTGATCGTCGCCTCCGCGCAATTCCGCGGGCAGCCGCTGACAGCGATCTTGAACTTGTGCGGCATCCAGCTGCCCCAGGTCATCCGCTCCAGCTTCACGCCGAGGCCGGTGGAATCCTGCGTGCCGAAGCGGCACCATTCGCTGCCGACGCAGGTCTTCACCGTGCGCAGAGACTTGCCGTAGGCGTGGCCGCTGACCATCCCGGCGGCGTTGAGGTCGGCCCAGACGGCGGGCAGGTCCTCCTTCCTGATGCCGAAGATGTCGAGCCGCTGGCCGCCCGTCACCTTCACCATCGGCGCGTTGTACTTCTCCACCACGTCCGCGATGGCGCGCAGCTCTCGCGGATTGGTGAGGCCGCCCCACATGCGCGGGACGACGGAATAGGTGCCATCCTTCTGGATGTTCGCGTGCAGCCGCTCGTTGACGTAGCGGCTCTGCTGGTCGTCCTCGTATTCGCCGGGGAGGGCGCAGAGTAGGTAATAGTTGAGGGCAGGGCGGCAGGAGGAGCAGCCGTCCGGCGTGGACCAGTGCAGCTTCTGCATCACTTCGGGAATGGAGCGCATGTTCTGCGCGACGATTTCCCGCCGCACATCGTCGTGGCCGAAGCTGGTGCACTTGCACATCGTCTTCGGCCCGGCCTGCACCTCATCGCCGAGCTGGAGTGCCAGCAGGGTCTCGACCAGGCCGGTGCAGGAGCCGCAGCTGGCCGACGCCTTGCAGGTGGAGCGCACAGCATCCAGGCTGCACGCGCCCTTCTCGATGCAGGCAACGACCTGGCCCTTGGAGACGCCGTTGCAGCCGCAGATCTCGGCATCGTCCGAGAGCGCCGCAACGGCGGCCTTAGGGTCCGCCAGCGCACCCCCGGACGCATAGGCCTGGCCGTAGATCAGCATGTCGCGCAGGTCGGCGACGCTCTCGCCCTTCCTCAGCAGGTCGAAATACCAGCTGCCGTCTGCGGTATCGCCGTAAAGCACCGCGCCGATGACGCGGTCCTCCTTCAGCACGACGCGCTTGTAGATGCCGCGAGCAGCGTCGCGCAGGACGATGTCCTCGCATCCTTCGCCGCCGGAGAAGTCCCCGGCAGAGAACACGTCGATGCCGGAGACCTTCAGCTTGGTGGAGGTGACGGAGCCTTTGTAGGGGCTTGCCCTGCCGACCAGCCCATCGGCGAGGCTGCGGCACATGTCCCACAGAGGCGCAACGAGGCCGTAGACCTGCCCGTCATGCTCCACGCATTCGCCGACCGCGAGCACGTTGGCATCGCTGGTGACCATGTGGTCATCCACCTGGATGCCGCGCCCGACCGCTAGCCCGCAATCGCGCGCGAGGGCGACCGATGGCCGGATGCCGACAGCCATGACGACGAGACTGGCGGGGATCTCTCGCCCGTCCTTCAGCCGCACACCCTCGACCTTGCCCTCGCCGTAGATCTCCGCCGTGTCCGCGCCGGTGAGGATGGTTTGGCCGCGAGCCTCTAGAGCGGACTTGAGCAGCCAGCCTGCCGCCTCGTCCAGCTGGCGCTCCATCAGCGTCGGCATCAGGTGGATCACGGTGACCTTCATGCCGCGCAGGGTGAGGCCGTGCGCCGCTTCCAGCCCAAGCAGACCGCCGCCGATCACCACCGCATCGCCTCCTGCAGCAGCGGCGGCGACCATCGTGTCCACGTCCTTCATGTCGCGGAAGCTGATGACGCCGGGCAGGTCCTTGCCCGGGACGGGGATGATGAAGGGGTCGGAGCCCGTGGCGATCAGCAGCTTGTCGTAGGCCACAGTGCGGCCGGAGCGGCTGGTGACGGTTCTCGCCTGCCGGTCGATCGCCACCACAGGGTCGCTGGTGATGAGGTCGATGCCGTGGGCATCGTACCATTCGCGGCCATTGATGATGATGTCGTCGAAGCTCTTCTCACCCGCGAGGACGGGGGAGAGCATGATGCGGTTGTAGTTCACGTGCGGCTCTGCGCCGAAGATGGTGACGCGGTAGGCGCCGGCGTCGCGGGCGATCAGCTCCTCCACCGCGCGGCAGCCGGCCATGCCGTTGCCGATGACCACCAGATGCGGCGGTGCGCGGTCGGCCTGCTCCACCTGTTCGAGTTCCGGCGCGAGGTCCGCTCCGGTACCAATGGGAAAGTCCATGCGCGTGCTCCAAAACGAAAAAGGCCGCCATCCGGACCCCGGTTTGAACCGAGGTCTGGATGGCGGCCTTGCCATCATTCGCGCCTTGAATGCCCATCGGCGGGCATCGCGGCTATGTGGTGAGGACAGCTTTGTCCTCTTGCAGTGCAACATAGCGGAGAGTGCTTGAGGACTCAAGCGGTTCTGCACCGCCTTTCAATCAATAGGTCCAGTCCATCTGCAGCCACAGCTTGCGCGTGTCGCTGTCGAACTGGTCCGCCCAATATTGCGCGTAGCGGGCGGAAAGCTGCACCTTGCCGAGGCCTGCGCTCGCCAGCAGGTCCAGCTCATCGCCATAATCGAGGCTCAGCCGGTCGCTGGTGAAGCGGTGATAGGCGGCCTGCACTCCGAGCGTGGTGAAGGGCCCGACACCCTTCCAGCCATAGGCGACGCCACCGTACAAGTCGCGCAAGCCGTTGGGCGGCGTGGTCAGGAACTTGTCCGCCCAGCCCTGGAACTTGAAATTGGTGCCGAGCGGAAACTGGAAGCTGGTGAAAGGCGTGCCATCATCCGCGCCGAGCACTTCATATCCCGCGTTGAGCTTCAGCGCGCCTGCTTCGAGTGTGGCGTCCCCCAGCCAGTGATCGGCGCGATAATCGTTCGGGTTGCGGTGGTAGTCGGATTGGCTGGCGTAGCTCGCCTGATAGGCGAGCCGTAGGTCCGGCCCAAGCGGCTGCGATCCAGCGAACCGGACGCCGTAGCTCTGGCTGGAGAGGCGGAAGCCCTGCACCTCGGCCTCGTCCTGATCGACGAGATAGGCGAAGCCGGTCAGGGTGCCGATGGGGCTGGTCCATGACAGATTGGCGAAGATGTTGTCGCCGCTGACGGCCTGTTGCCGCGCGCCTCTGCCGTCGCTGCCCCAGATCGTGCGCGTTTCCCAGGCATAGGAGACATCCGCCTTCAGCCCTTTTGCCGGGGTGATCTCCGCGCGTACGGCTTCGAAGGTCTGCGCGTTCTGGCGGAAGGCGATGTTACCGACGAAGCGCTCGTCTTGCAGGGCGATGACCTGCCGCCCGGCGGTCAGCGTCAGCGGCGCGGTGCGGTATTGCAGCTGCGCGCGGTAGAGCGCGAAGTTCTCCGGGTCTGCCACGAGGGGGCGACTGGTCGGGCCGTGCAGCCCATCATTGTAATCGTCGACAATCGCCAGCGTGCCTTGCGCCTGCACCAGCGCGCTGAATGCGCCGCTGGTGGCGGAGAGGCCGAGCCGCGCGCGAAGCGTCAGCGCATCGGCATCGAGCGGCAGGCTCTCCTGCTCGGCATGCTCGTGGCGCAGCCTTGCCTCGGCCAGCGGCGCCAGGACCAGCTCGTGCCTAGCGGCGGGCGTGGCGAGCGCGACCACTGCCGCGCCTGCAAACAGTATCTTCATGATGATCACCCGTCGTGCGGGTTGAGGGAGGGCGGGCGGCGCTGTCTCGTGCCGCCCGCCCAGAGGCGGCCTAGATGCGCGCGTCGGTGGTCCAGCGCTCGCGCCAGCCGCGCTTTACCAGCGTGATCCCGCCCAGCGCCAGCAGAGCGAGGCCGGCGAAGATCAGAAAACCGGAGGCGAAGCTGCCGGTGAACTGCTTGGCGAGGCCGAGCGAGGAGGCGAGGTAGAACCCGCCGACACCGCCCGCCATGCCGACAAGGCCGGTCATCACGCCGATCTCTGCCTGAAAGCGCTGCGGCACCAGCTGGAACACCGCGCCGTTGCCCGTGCCGAGGGCCAGCATCGCGAGCACGAACAATGCCAGCGCCATGGCGAGACTGGGGGCGACGCTGACACCCGCAAGCGCAATGGCGGCAACGATGAACACCATCGTCAGCGCCTTCACGCCGCCGATCCGGTCCGCCAAAGCCCCACCCATCGGCCGCACCAGAGAGCCCGCGAACACGCAGGCGGCAGTGAAGTATCCGGCGATGATGGTCGTCAGCCCGAACTGGTCCGTAAAGTAGATCGTGAGGGAGGAGGCGAGGCCGGAGAAGCCGCCGAAGGTGACGGCGTAGAAGCCCATCAGCCACCATGCGTCCGCCGTCTTCAGCGGCTCGAAATACTGCGCCATGCTGCGCGGCGCGGGCTGGTTCGGCGCATCCTTCGCCATCAGCATGTAGGCGACGAACACGACCGTCAGAGGAATGCAGGCAAGGCCTAGCACCGCGTTCCAGCCGAACAGCTTGGCGAGCGTCGGCGCGAACAGGGAGGCGAGCACGGTGCCCGAATTGCCCATGCCCGCAAGGCCCATCGCCTTGCCCTGATGCTCGGGCGGATACCAGCGGCTCGCCAGCGGCAGGGCGATGGCGAAGCTCGCCCCCGCAAAGCCGAGGATGACGCCCAGCGCCAGTGTGCCGGCAAAGCTGTTCACGCCCAGCATCCAGGCGGTGAACAGGCCTGCGATGACGATGAGCTGGCTGATCGCGCCCGAACGTTTCGGCCCGATCCGGTCCACCAGCAGGCCGTTCACCACCCGCAGCAATGCCCCCGCGAGCGTGGGAAGCGCCACCATCAGTCCCTTTTCGGCCGGGGTCAGCGCTAGGCTGGCGGCGATGTCCGGCGCCAGGGGCCCGAGGAGCACCCAGACCATGAAGGCGAGGTCGAAATAGAGAAAGGCTGCGATGAGAGTGGGCTTGTGGCCCAGGCGCCAGAAGCTGTTGTCGTTGCGCGTGCCACTTTGTGGGACGGTCGCGTCCAGGTAAGCGGTTGCCATGATGACGTTTCCCGAATGCCGAAATTGGACATGAAAAAAGCCGCCTGCCGGACGCGCGCGAAGGTGCGTGTCCGGTCAGCGGCTTTGCTGCTTGTTCGGTGGTGGACGATCGGCCCCGCCAGTGGAGCTATCGCCTCGAGAAGACGCACCTCGTCGCGCGTCAGGCCGAAATCATCTCTCGATTCGCGAAATTGTGCAAGGCACAATTTTCGCGCCGATCAGGGATCGAAGGCTGCGAGGTAGTCGTCAATGGCGTCGGGGTCGAACACTCGCCCGTCAAAGAAGCGATCCGGGCCCAATGTCAGCGCGCCCCGATGCGCGCCCACGCCGGTCGGGGCGGTGACGGCGCCCTCCAACTTAAGGCTTGCGCCGGGCATCGCTACTCCACTGCCGGCGAGCGCGCGGCGATACACATCGGAGCGGAACACGGCGCCCGCTGCTGCCTGTGCCTCTGGGCTTGGCTGCGCCTGCCCCCAGCGCACGAGCTGCGAATAGATCCACAGCGCCTGGCTGCGCCACGGAAAGGCGGCGGCTTCCCTGTGGAAGATCAGGAAGTCCTCCACCTTCACGGGCGGCGCGCCCGCCCGCGGGACGAACAGGCCATTCAGCGATCGCTCGATCAGCGCGGCGGGCTGATCGACATAGGAGGGGCGGGAGAGCAGTTCTGCAAGCTCCGCCCGGTTGGCGGCATCGTCACACCAGACCGCCGCATGGCTGAGCGCCACGAGCAGCCGATCCACGATCTCAGCATTCTCCTCCAGCCACGGGGCGCGGAAGGCCAGCACCTTCTCCACCCCGCGCTGCCAGATGCGCGCGCCGATCGCGACGGCTTCCGCCAACCCTTCCTCGATCGCGGCAGCCGGCCAGGGGTCGCCCGCGATGAAGCCGTCGATCTCCCCCAGCCGCATCGCCTCGACCATCAGGGAGGGGGGCAGGACACGCAGCACCACGTCGCGATCAGGGTGGATGCCGGCGCTCGCCAGCCAGTAGCGCAGCATCAGCGCATGGCTGGAAAAGCGATGCACCACGCCGATGATCGGCTTTCGCCGGTACAGGCCGATGGCGGCTGCGAAATCGTGCGCGGTGCCGAGCGGGTCGTCCAGCCGCGCGGCGACATCAGGCTCCAGCGCCGCGGCGAATTCCGGGCTCATCACCGCCGCATTGCCGTTGACGTTGAGCTTGAAGGGCGCGGCCAGCGCCGCCGGTTGCTGCGACAGGCCCAATGTCACCGCCACCGCCAATGGCGCCAGCATGTGCGCGGCGTGGACCTGCCCGTAGAGCAGCCTGTCCCGCAAGGTCGCCCAGCTTTCCGTGCGAACGAGGTCCAGCTCGATGCCGGCTTCCTCGGCGAAGCCTTTCTCGCGCGCGGCGACGAGAACGGCGCTGTCGGTCAACGGAAGGAAGGCGGCGCGGATCAAGGTCATGGCCGGCCTCCCAGCAATTCACTGGCGGTGATCAGCGCCTCGGCGACCTCGGCCATGCGCTTGCCCTGATTCATGGCGGTGGTGCGCAGCAGCGCATAGGCATCCGGTTCCGAAAGGCCTCGGCTGCTCATCAGGATGGCCTTCGCCTTGTCGATCAGCTTGCGGTCCGCGAGAGCGGTGCGGGCTTCGTTCAGGTCGGCCTGCATCTTCGCGAAGGCGGTGAAGCGGCGCACGGCGAGGTCCAGGATCGGCTTCACTCGCTCCTTGCGCAGACCGTCGACCACATAGGCGGAAATGCCCGCATCAATTGCGGCGGCGATCATCGAATCGTCGGATTGGTCGACGAACATGGCGATCGGCTTGGCGAGCGCGCGGCTGACCATCAGCATCTCCTCCAGCGTATCGCGGCTTGGGCTGCCGAGGTCCATCAGCACCACGTCGGGCGCCATGCGCTCGATCCGCGCGACGAATGCGCCGACCGGGGGCACGACATGGATGTCGTCATACCCGGCCTCTCGCAGGCCCTCTTCAAGGACGGACGCCCTCAGGCCCTTGTCGTCGATGATGACAATCCGCATGCCGCTTTCTTCGCAGGTGCGGAATAATTGGCAAGGGAGAACGCTGCGGCCACCCTTGTTCTTGCCGGGCAGAGGCGCGGATTTCAGCTCATGTGGAGAAGGGGGGAGCGACCAGCTCCCCCCTTGCGTGCGCGCTACTCAGGGCTTTGTGCGGCGAGGAAGCCCTTCGCATCCAGGTCGTTCTTTAGCTCCCGATCCCACAGGCGCAGCTGCGCGCAGGTCTTGAGGAACTTGGCAGCCGAAGAGCTGTCGCCCAGCTCGATCAGCCCCTCATCCATGTCCTCCGGCAAGACGCCCGCACGCTGGATCAACGGCATTGCATCGGCGGTGTAACCGATGAACTTGCAATGCGCATAGGCATCGGAAACGAAGTCCTTCGCCGCCTTGTCCTTTGACAGCATGGCCGCGCCTTCAGCCGAGAGCACCAGCGCCACAGCGTCATACAGCACGGAGGGGCCGCCATCGATCTTCTGCTTGGCTTCCACCATCGTGCCGTCGTCCAGCTTGGCGCCGGCTGTCTTGGGCGTGATGATCTCATACACTGCGCCGATCGACTTCACCTCATCCACCAGCGCCTTCACCAGCTTGGCGGAGGCCCCGTCGCTCGTCAGGATGCCGAGCTTTCGTCCGGCGAAGCTGTCCGGCCCGCGCGCGACGATGCTGAGGGCGGGCGAGGGCGGCAGGTCAGTGCGCGGCTGCATTGCGGCAGGGGCGGGCGGCGGCATCTTGGGCAGGCCTAGCCCATCCGCGACGACCGTCGCCAGCGTCTCGTCGATATTGCGCAAGTGGGCGACCATCCGCTCGCGAATGTCGATCCGCTCGCACTTCGACAGCTCGAACACCAGCGCATCGCCGATGTGCTTCTGCTCGATCTTCGTCTGGCTGATGAAGAACTGCCGCGCCTGGCTGTAATGGTCGGCAAAGGTGGCAGAGCGCGCCTGCACCCTCGGCCCCGTCGCCTCGGCGGGGAAGTGACGATAGCCGGTGGTCGGGCTTTCGCGCGGGCCGCCCCAGCTGTTCGGCTCGTAATTCGCGCGCCCCTTCGGGTTGCGCATGTTCATGTGCCCGTCCTGCTGGAAATTGTGAACGGGGCAGCCGCGCGGCTGGTTGATGGGGATGTGCGTGAAGTTGGGGGAGCCGAGCCGCTTCAGCTGCGTGTCGAGATAGGAGAAGTTGCGTCCCTGCAGCAGCGGATCGTCCGAAAAGCCGATGCCGGGCACCACGTTCTGCGTGCAGAAGGCGACCTGCTCCGTCTCGTGGAAGAAGTTGTCGACCAGGCCATGGAGCACGAACGTGCCGATCTTGCGCACCGGCACCTGCTCTTCCGGGATGATCTTGGTCGAGTCGAGCACGTCGAACTCGAACTTCTCGGCAAACTCGTCATCGAACAGCTGCACACCCAGATCCCATTCGGGCGGCGTGCCGAGATCTATCGCATCCCACAAATCGCGCCGGTGGAAGTCCGGGTCCGCGCCGTTGATCTTCAGCGCCTCGTTCCACAGGACCGATTGCAGGCCCATCTTCGGCTTGAAGTGGAACTTGACGAAGGTGCCTTTGCCTTCCGCATTGATGAGGCGGAAGCTGTGGACGCCGAACCCTTCCATGAAGCGGAAGGAGCGGGGGATCGCCCGGTCGGACATCGTCCACATGATCATGTGCATCGATTCCGGCGTCAGCGTGATGTAGTCCCAGAAATTGTCATGCGCGGTCTGCGCCTGGGGGAAGTCGCGATCGGGCGCGGGCTTGGCGGCATGCACGAGATCGGGGAACTTGATGGCATCCTGGATGAAGAAGACCGGGATGTTGTTGGCGACGAGGTCCCAGTTGCCTTCCTTGGTG
Organism: uncultured Erythrobacteraceae bacterium; assembly: GCA_966251025.1. Lineage (GTDB taxonomy): Bacteria > Pseudomonadota > Alphaproteobacteria > Sphingomonadales > Sphingomonadaceae > Croceibacterium. The sequence continues at coordinate 164,664 of CBINJM010000003.1, forward strand.
TAGAACTTGGCGGCAAATCCGCGAACGTCGCGCGCCAGGTCAAAGGAGCCCTTGTTGCCGATGACGGTGGAAAAGCGGACGAACATCGGCGTCTCTTCGCCGACCTCCGTCAGCACCTTGGCGACGGTGTATTCCTCCAGGCTCTCCGTCAACGTGAAGGTGCCGTGCACGCCATAGCCGCGGGCATGGACGACGCGCTCCGGAATGCGCTCATGATCGAAATGGAAGATCTTCTCGCGAAAGTGGAAGTCCTCCAGCAGCGTCGGGCCGCGCTCGCCAACTTTCAGCGAGTTCTGGTCATCTGCAACGCGCACGCCCTGCTGTGTCGTCAGCACCTCGTCATTTTCGCCCGCGATCTGGTGGAGCTCTCCACCGGAGCCGACCTGCGTCTCGAAGCTCTCCGCGTTGCGCTTTGCCCCGGTATCTTCACCGATCTTGCCTGCCATCCACCTGCTCCTGATTTTTTGCGCAAAAGGCCGCCGCCTGGCGCGCGCGCCTGGTGATGGTTAAAGCTTCAAGCAGTTGGACTCGTTCCAACGTTGCCAAAGAGCAGGTTTGGCTCCTCAGAAGCGGGACGTGAGCGATAGCTCCGCACTGCGCGGCGCGCCGACGAAGACGAGGCCGGAGGCATAGCCGGACCAGTCGGCATAGAAGGCGTTCATCAGGTTGCGGCCCCTCAGGCTCAGCGTGCCGAACGGCGCCTCCCACGCGACGGCGGCGTCGAGGATGGTGGAGCTGTTGACGCGGACGGTGTTGGCGTTCTCCGTGTAGAAATCACCGTTGTGGCGCGCGATGCCGGTCAGCGTGATCGGAAGGCGGGCAGGGGCATAGGTCACCACAAGATCGGCCAGCCGCTCCGGCACGTTTTGCGGGCGGTTGCCGCTGCGGTCCGCACCGCCGCCCTCGATCAGCTCGCCATAGCGCGCATCCAGCAATGTGGCGCTGAGCGCGACGGTCACCCCGTCCGTCGGGCGCAGGTTGAGCGACAGTTCGCCGCCGGTGGACAGCAGCGTTCCGCCCTGAAGCACCACCGCCGGGTCTGCCGGATCGCGGGTGAGGATGTCGCTCTGCCTGATGTGGAAGGCGGACGCGGTCAGCTCGGCCCAGCCGCCGGGCAGGCTGACCTTGACGCCGGCTTCGGCGGACTCGCCTTTGGTGAGGTCCAACGCCGCATTCGTGGCGCTGATGAAGAGCAGCCCGCTGAGCGGCGTCACTGCGCGTGTGTATTGCGCGTAGAGCTGCGTCTTGGGCCGGACGCTGTAGACGGTGCCGACGCGCCAGGTGACAGGGTTGTACTCCTGCCCATAGCTCTGCACCGTGCCGCTGGTGGCGTTCACCACCCGCCGGTCAAGCTCGATCCGGTCCCAGCGCAGCCCCCCGACGAGCAGCCATTCGGGCGTGAGGTTGAACGCATCTTCCGCGAACAAGGCGATCATCTTGACATCGGCCGTCACATCTTGCCGCGTGTCGAAAGCGCCGCTGCTGGTGGCTGGGAAGATACCGCGCACCGGGTCGAACGGGTCAAGCCCATTCGACGCACCGAAGCGGCGCAAGGTGAGGAAGTCCGTCTCTCCCACCTCACCGCCCACCGTCAGCCGGTTGCGGTGGCCGCCGATCATCCCGTCCCAGCTGAGGTGCAGCCGCTGGTTCCAGACCTGATGGTCATGCGTGATCAGCGACAGGCCGCGGTCGATCAGCCCGGTGGCGGCGTTGAAGCGATATTCGTCCGCACTCTGCCAGCGCCGATCCGCATCGAGATAGCCGGTGTCGCTCACCAGGCTGAGCCCATCGGCCAGCTCCCAGCCGATCCGCGCGCGCAGCCACAGGGAGTCCGACCGGTCCTCCCCATCCGTCACGTTGAAGTTCACGCGCCGCATGGCCCGGTCCAGCACCAGCCCCGCGCTGCCGCCGACCGCGTCGGATGGGTCGCGCGCAACCTCCCGCGCAACGACCGGCGTGCCGTAATAGGAGGTGCTGAACTCGTCCTGGAACCAGTCGGCCGCCAGCGTGATGGAGAGGCGATCCGTGGGCTTCACCAGCAGGGCCACAGTGCCCGCCAGCGTGCGCGAATCCGCATCGTCCACCCAGCCATCGGAGCGGGACCAGGCGACATCGCCCCGTAGCGCCGCCTTGCTGCCGAGCGGCACGTTCAGGTCCGCCGCCAGACGCGCCGTGTCGAAGCTGCCGTAGCTCGCCAGCGCCTCTCCGCCGAGCCGCCCCAGCTCCGGCCGGCGGGGCACGAAGTTGATCGCCCCCGCCAGCGCGCCTTCTCCCGAGGTGACGGAGGACGGGCCCTTGATCACCTCGATCCGCTCGAAGCTCCAGCTGTCCCAGTTGCGCATCATCGCGTCGGAATTGGTGATGCGGACCCCATCGAACAGATAATTCACCGCCCGGTGGAAGCCCCTCATGGAGACAGAGCCGATGGAACCGGGAAGGTTGCCCGCCGCCACACCCGGCGCGGCATTCATCGCTTCAATCGCGGTGCGCGCGCCTTCGGTGCGGAAATCCTCCTGCGTCACGACGTCGACCGTCGCCGGGATTTCGCGCAGCGTGAGGCCTAGCCTGCCGCCTGCCTCGGTCGCATCCTCCAATGTGCTGGTGACGACGATAGCTTCGCGCCCCTCCTGTGCAAGAGCGGGCGAGGCGGCGAGACTGGCGGCGAGCGCGATCAGCGAAACTCTCATGCAACAGACCTTTGCGGAGCAGGGGCGGCTACCGCGCGGCGGCGAAGGCGCCAGCGCAGCAATCCGGTGATGAACAGGATGATCGGCAGCAGTCCGACCACCACGCCGAGAATGCGCGTGGCGAGGCCGCCGACAGAGGCGTCGTGAAGCGGGCGGATCCAGTTGCTGGCGGTGTTCCCCGCGCTGCCCTTCCGCGCATCATGCACGGCGAGCACTTCGCCCGAATATTGGTCGACGAAGACATAGCTGTAGGGGAAACGGTGGGTCGGATCGCCCGGCACCTGTGCGCGGATGCGGAAGGCGCCGTCACCCGGTCCCGGCACTTCGATCCATGCCAGCCGCGCGTCCGGGAGGGCCCGCTCCGCTGCTGAGAGGACTGTGGCAATGGGCACCTGCCGCCCCTGCGATTGTGTGGAACGCGGCGCAGGCACGGCCATCATCGGCGCGACAATCCGCGCTATCAGCCACTCCTTCTGCGGCGGCAGAGCCAGCAGCGCGCCGGTGCCGGACAGCAACAGAAGGAACACCGCACCCGCCAGCCCGACGAGCTTGTGCCAATCCCGCAGCGCCCGCACCGGCGGCGCGCCCCGCTTCAGCGCCAGCGCCTTGCGCCAGCTTCCGCGTGGCCACCACACCACGACGCCGGACACCAGCAGCAGGAGCAGCGCGAAGCCGAGCCAGCCGACCACCTCGTTGCCCGTCTCTCCGGCCAGGAAGTTGCGATGCACATCGTAGAGGAAGGTCATCAGGTAATCGCCCCACCGCGCCTCACGCAGCACCTGCGAGCCATCCGGCGAAAGCCACACCATCAACGGATCGGCCTGATGGTGATCGCCGCCCATGGGGTAGAAGCGGGCGGGGATGGCGCCCGGCTCTCCGGTAGCCTCGAACGACCAGTGGCCTTCCGCATCCGGCCAATGGGATCGCGCCGTCTCCAACGCGCGGTCCCACACGGGCGAGGACCAGCCCGGCGCGGGCGCGGCGCTGGTCACGGAGATGTCCGGGTTCAGCAGGCGGTCCAGCTCGATGTAGAACACCAGCGCGGAGCCCGTCAGCGCAAGCACAACAAAAGGCAGGCCGAGCAGCAGGCCCAGCCACAGGTGCAGCCAGCGCAGCAGGATGCGGGCGCGCGTCATGCGCGGCACTCGTGCGCCGGGGCGCGGTGGCGGGCGGCAGGGCCGCCCCCGGGCTTCGCCGCCCGGTTGATAGCAACAAGGGACATCGAACTCGTCCTGATCCGAAGAAGCGCGCCAATCATATGCATGGCGCGCGGGCATTGCGGAATCAGGCGGTGAGCGGGGGGCCTCTCAAGGGCGGTCGCAGGCGGAGCGGCACGGAAGAAAGCGGCACCACCGCGCGCGCGGTGAGCAGCATCGCGAAGGCCACCGCCAGCACGAGCAGCACCGGATCGGCACCGGCAAGTGACGGAGAACCGAGCCCGGCAAAGGCACAGCTCATGTCCGCCGCGCCCTCATGAGACGCGTCGCCCTTCTCCTTGCCCAGGTCGATGGCGACCGTGGCAGGGCCACTGCCTGAGCACAGGGCGACGACGATCCGATTGTGATCGCTCGTCGGCATGAAGCCGCTCGGCACCAGAACACGCATCGCCAGTGCCAGCGCGATCAGCGCCGCTGCGGCCAGGATGTGCCTGTTCAGAAGAGTGCGGAAGGCATGCACAGGCGCGGCCATAGACTCGCTCGTGGTGCCTGTCATCGCGAAAACAGCGGCGTGACGGCGGCCCCGTGCCAGCATCTCTCAACGGCGCAGTCCCGCCACGGTTAACGCAACCTTCCGCGACGTCCCTAACAAATTGCTTCGCTCCACCCCCGTCGAGTTCCGCAGTGCACGGTTGGGGCCATCGTAACCCGTTAAGCATATTGGCCGACCCGTCGCACACGGCGCAGCCTTCCCGCCTCAACAAAAAGGGAGCGCGCCCAATCCCATAATGGAGACCTTGATGATCCTGCCTTCACCGTTCGCCAAGGCACTCCGCGCGGGCACTGCGCTGGCGACGCTGGCCATGTTCGCGACCATGCCCGCCCAAGCCCAGGATGGTCCGGTGGGAAGGGCGGGTGTTTCGGACGGCAGCGACGGTCCCGCGATCATCGTGACGGGCAGCCGCATCGTGCGGGACGCGAACCGGGATGCCCCTTCACCGGTTCAGACACTGACGATGGAGCAGGCGCGCGGCACCGGCGTCATCGATGTGACCGAAGCGCTGCGTGAGATCCCCGCACTCTCATCCTCCATCACCATTGGCGATTCGCTTGGCCGCGGCGACGATCCCTCCAGCGCAGGTCTCGCCACACTGGACCTGCGCGGAATGGGGGCGGAGCGCACGCTGGTGCTGGTGAACGGGAAGCGCCACGTCTCCGGCGTCAGCGGCACGCAGATCGTGGATGTTGCCAGCATCACCTCCGCCCTGATTGACCGCGTCGAAGTGCTGACCGGCGGCGCCTCCGCCATCTACGGCGCGGACGCGGTGACGGGCGTGGTCAATTACGTCCTGAAGGAGGATTTCGAGGGTGTCGAGGTCGCGGGGCAGATGGGCATCTCCAGCCGGGGCGACGGCGCCACGCGGGATGTGCAGGCCCTCGTCGGGCGCAACTTTTCGGGCGGGCGCGGCAATCTCACGCTTGCCGGCTCCATCTCCCAGATGGCCGGGATGCAGCAGAGCGACCGTGCCTATACGCGCGACAATGCGCGCTACAACACCGGGCCCTATCGGCACCCGGCGCGCCGTTTCCAGCAGGGGGAGATCTCGGCCGAGGCGACCCCGAACTTCTTCAATTATTACAACATTGCGAGCGGCCGCTACCCCTACGGCTTCGCCATTCCGACGCCGCAGGGGCCCACGGCGGGAGATTATGACGCCATCTTCACCGGCGGCGTGATGCCCACGGCGGCCGAACAGGCCCTGATCGACCGCGCGATCAATGCGCCGTCGCAGACGCTGCAGTCCCACCCGGCGGTCGCGGTGTCATCCAATCTGGGCCTCATCTCCCGGGCTGATTTCGCGTCCTTCAGCGCAGACGTCAACGGCAATGGCGTCAGCGATTGCGAGGAATCCTTCATCGGGTTCATCGGGGGCGGCTGCTATGTCAGCACGCTCGATGGCGGCGTTCGCATCTTCGAAGATGGGATAATCTCCAGCGAAACCCGCCAGTTCGGTGGCGACGGCGCCGCTGAACGTCTGGGTGCGACCAGCCTCGTTCCCGAGAACACGCGCTACAACCTGTCCTTGATGGGCCGGTATGAGGTCTCGCCGGCGGCGGAGCTGTTCGTGGATGCGCGATACGTCCGTTCCTCCACGCGCAGCCAGAATCCGTCCAACACCTTCTACGATTACCTGTTCATCGCGCCGGACAACCCCTTCATCCCCGACGCTCTCCGGGCTGACGCGGAGGAGGCGGGCGGCTTGCGCGTTTCCCGCGACTTCGCCGATTTCGGCCCCGGCATCACGGATGCGAAGCGCGACACCTATCGCATCGTCACCGGCCTGCGGGGGGAGCTCAACCCGCGCCTCTCCTATGAGGTGTTCGGCAATTACGGCCGCACGGGTTCGCGGGTGACCTATCAGACGTCCGTCCTGTACGACCGGCTGTTCGCGGCGCTGGACGCGGTGGATGAGGGCGCGTTCCTCACCGGCACGCCCAACGGCAACATCGTGTGCCGTTCCGACCTGGATGCGAGCGCATTGCACCCCGGAAGCGAGGCGTTTCCGTATATCGAGCCCGGCTTCTTCACCTTCAATCCGGGTGACGGGCAGTGCGTCCCGGTCTCCCTCTTCAACGGCCAGAACTCGATCAGCGCAGCCGGCGCGGATTTCATCACGACGCCGACGACCAACACCGCACGGATCGAGCAGTTCGTGGTGGGCGCCACCTTCATCGGCGACAGCGGCGCCTTCTTTGAGCTGCCGGGCGGGCCGGTCCGCTTTGCGGCGGGCGGAGAATACCGCAAGGAAAAGAGCCGCTTCCGCTATGACCCGCTCGAACTGGGCATCCTCCCGATCGACACGCCTGCCGGAAATGCGGGCGATTTCATCGGCGACATCAGCGGCAACCAGCAATTGGTGTTCGATGCCTCCGCGCCCGTGTTCAACACGAGCGGGTCGTATGATGTGTGGGAGCTGATGGGCGAGGTGCGCCTGCCGATCCTGGCCGACCTGCCCTTTGCGGAGCAGCTGGAGGTGAGCGGCGCCGCCCGCTACTCGAACTATTCGACCATCGGCGACGCATTCACCTGGAACGTCAACGGAATCTACTCGCCCGTGCCCGGCCTCGCCTTGCGCGGCACCTACGCTCAGGCCACCCGCGCGCCCAACATCTTCGAGCTGTTCAGCCCGCAGCAGGGCTCCTTCTTCCAGCCCGATGACCCCTGCGACGCGGGGAACATCGACGCGCTGACCCAGGCGGATGCGCAAGCGGGCGCGCTGCGTCAGGCGAACTGCGTGGCGGCGGGGCTGCCCGTCGGCTTCAGCGATCCTCTGACCGGCCGCATCGCGGGCGCAGTGGGCGGCAATCCGGATCTGCGGGAAGAGAGGGCGACGACCTACACCGTCGGCGCGGTGCTGAGCCCGCGCTTCGCCCCGGGGCTGGTGCTCTCGGCCGATTATTACAACATCACGATCAAGGACGCGATCGCGGCGGTCGAGGCCCAGGACATCCTCGATAGCTGCTACGATTCCATCACCTTCCCGAACCAATATTGCAAGCTGTTCGAACGCCGCGGCGATGGCGGCCTGTCCTTCCTGCGGCAGACGCAGCTGAACTTCGGCCGGATCGAGACCGCCGGCATCGACGCCTCCATCAGCTACGCGCGCCAAGTCGGGCCGGTCGATCTGGGCCTTCGCCTCAACGGCACCTGGGTCGAGAAGCTCGACCGCTTCTTCGACCCGGCCGACCCGACGCAGGTTGATCCGGAACTGGGGGAGCAGGGCCGTCCGGAATGGACCGTCACCGCTGCCACCTCCATCGGCTATGGACCGCTGACGCTGAATTACAGCCTGCAATGGATCGGAGAGCAGGCGCTTGGCGGAGTGGAGATCGAAACCGCCAATGTCACCGCCGGCCCGAACGGCTTCGCGGCCGACAAGTTCGTCCACGACGTTTCCATCTTCTACGACATGAACAAGCGCGCCAGCCTCTATGCGGGCGTGAACAACCTGACCGACGTGGCCCCTTATCCGACGAACCTTGCCTATCCGGTGAGCCCCTACGGCCGGTACTTCTTCGTCGGGCTGCGGCTGCGCAACTAAGCCGCGCCTGCCGGGCCTAGGGCTGGGTGACGTCGCGCACCCGGCCTGTTTGCGGGAAGGCAACGCCGCGAGCGACATAGGCCTCCAGCGCATCCAGATCGACGCCGCCTTCCGCCACGACCGGCGCCTGCGCGAAGACGGAAAAGCCGTCCCCCCCGCTCGCGAGGAAGTTGTTCACCGTCACCCTGTAGGTGCGCCCCGCTTCCACCAACCGCCCCTTCAGGCGCATCTCCACCACCCTCTCACCGGCAGGGCGGTTGCGATCATAGGCGTAGGTGAAGGTGCCGGAGGGGATCAGCACGGACTGCCAGATGCGCGCGGGCACATCCTCCGTGAATTGCTGCTCCAGCACCGCCTTCAGCTGCGCGCCCGTCAGCTCCAGCACCACCAGCGTGTTGCCGAAGGGCTGGAGTGCAAAGAGCTGCCCGTAGGTGACCGCGCCATCCGCCGCAGGATCGAGGCGGGTGCGAACTCCGCCGGAATTCAGCAGCGCCAACTCCGCGCCACCAGCGGAGGCATCCTGCGTCGCCGCAAGCTGCGCGTCCGTGAGAAGGTTGCCGACGGGCGAATCCGTGTCCCCGCCAGACCATTGGGACGAGCCACTCACCGTGCCGATCTTCCGCTCCGCCAAGGGCCGCGCGGCTTCGACATATCGGGTAACGAGCGCCACGATATCCGCCTGCTCTCCCGACGCGGCGGAGACGGGCACGTTGCGCGCGCTCATCCCCAGCACCGTGTTCGCGCGCGGGTCCACTTCCACGCGAAGGTCGGTGATGAAGTAGCCGTAGCGCCCTGCGCTGGTCAGCAGCCGCTCCGTGCCATCGGCACCCGTGAGCTCACAGACATAGGCATTGTGCGTGTGGCCGGAGATCACCAGCCGGATGTCGCGCGACAGCTTCTCGATGATCGGCAGGATGTCGCCGGAAAGGCCGGGGCACTCCGCGACGTTGAAAGCCGGGTCCACGTCTCCGCCCTGGTGGATCAGGAGCACGACCGCGTCCGCGCCCTCCGCCAGCAGCCGCCCGGCCGCTTCATTGGCCGTCTCCGCCTCGTCAGCAAAGCGATAGCCTTTGGTTCCGGCCGGGGAGACCAGCGTCTGGGTCTCCTTCAGAGTCATGCCGATGAAGCCGAGGCGCACCGGGCCGAACGTCTTGATGGAGGTGCCGGGAAACAGCGTTGCGCCCGCATCGTCCAGCACATTGGCCGCCAGATAGCTGAAGCGCGCGCCTTCGAAGGGGCGATCCAGCTGGCAGGGCTCGCGCGTGGCGTGCACCTCGCAGCCGCCCTGCTGCATGCGCCGCAGCTCCGCGGTGCCGCGGTCGAATTCGTGATTGCCGACTGCCGCCAGCTCCAACCCCATCCGGTTGAGCGCCATGATGGCCGGCTCATCGAGGAAATGGGCGGAAGCGAGCGGGCTCGCGCCGATCAGGTCGCCGGCCGCCACCGTGACCGAATGTTCCTGCCCCTCGCGCAGCTTCCTCAGCGCCGCGCCAAGCCGGGCCGCTCCGCCGAGCTGCTCCTGCCGCCGCTGGCCCGCTTCGGAGTAGGTGGCGGCGCTGGGCGGCTCCAGATTGCCGTGAAAGTCGTTGAGGGCGAGGATCTGGATCTGCTCGCTCCGGAGAGCATCGCCGCCGAGCCGCGGAGTGGTCGTGCAGGCCGCAAGCGCGAGCAGGGGCAGAGCCGCCGCAGCCGCGCGCCAGGACAGGGTGGTTCGGGCAACCAGCGGCGAGAGGGGAGGGCGCATCATCCGCTCCTTCTATCAGACACAAACGAAAATGGCGGCGCCTTCCGACGCCGCCATTCCCATGAACATTCTATCGCGCTGCCTCAGAAGGCGACGTTCACCGAGACCGAGACGGTGCGCGGCGCGCCGATCTGGGCGAACGGCGTCGCGCTGAAGTTGCCCGTGCCCGTGAACTGCCCTTCGCCGATCACGCCACCCTGGTTCAGGCCATTGGTGAAGTTGCCGACATAGAGCTGGTCGAACAGGTTGTAGACGTTGAGCTGCAGGAAAGTGCTCTCGTTGATGCCGGCCCATTCCAGCCCAATGCGAGCATCCAAGTTCACCAGCCAATAGGCCGGCGTCTTGGCGTCGTAGATCTGGAACGGCGCGGCAGGGTTGCCACCGTAGATCGGCAGGTTGGTGTCGTAGATGTAGCGCCCGCCGGTCCGCTTGGCCGTTACGCCCAGGTCGACCGGGCCGAGCAGCACGCGAGCCTGGCCGCCGAACGTGTATTCGGGCGCGCCCGATTCACGCTTGCCGGCCGTTTCGATGAACAGCGGCGTACCGTCGGCGGCGGTGCCGCTCTGCACGTTCTCCTTGATCTCCGACTCCAGGTACGAGCCGAAGGCGTAGAGGAACAGCTCGTCGATCGGCTGCCAGCCGATGCTGCCGTCAATGCCGTACTTCTCCACGTCGCCCAGGTTGCGGTAGACGTTGCGGTCCGTAATCGGATCGTAGGCCGAGGCGAGGCGGTTCTTGTACTTGGTGTACCAGCCGACCAGCTGCGCCTGCACGTTCCCGGTGGTGTAGCGCACGCCGCCGTCGAAATTGTCGGTGGTCTCCGGCTCCGGCCGCGCAGAGGCGGTATCGGCAGGGAAGAAGAACGCGTTGTACAGCGCGTCCGTGCCCGGCACCTGCAGGCCCTTCGAATAGTTGGCGAAGACCGACACCGGCCCTCCCACATCGAAGGTGAAGCCGACATTCGGCAGAACGTCGTCATACTTCAGCACGCGCTGCTGCGGGCCCTGAATGGTGGGGTTTGCGGCTGCATAGAGCGCGTTGCGCGGATCGTCCGGCCCGCCGAAGCAATCGACGAAGCCGCTGTCGCTGGTGGTGAAGCAGTAATTGTTCAGCTCACGCTCGAAGAATGGCGCGCGGATGCCCGCGAGCACCGTCAGCCGGTTGTCGATGAAGGAGCCGCGATATTCGCCCGACACCTGGTTCAGGATGGCGAAGGACTTGCGGTCCCGCTTCTGCAGGTTGACGCCGGTCACGTCGGCCAGCGCCACGTCGGTCGCGAAAACGGAGAAAGGTTCGCCATTGGCGTAAATGCCGCCGACTTCGCCCGTCTGGCGATGGCGGGCATGATCCAGCGTGTAGGCCACGCGAACCGAGTGGTCGTCGTTGATGTCCCAGCGAAGGTTGGCGATCACGCCATACCGGTCGGTCTTGGTCTGGCTGGGGGCGAGCAGCGTCACCTCGTCGAGGAGGTCGCCGTCACCGTTCAGGTCCATCCCGAAATAGGGACGGCCGCCAATGTAGCCGGAAAGGCCGTTGTTCAGCCGCTCGCGCGCACCCACCGTGCCGCCGCCATTGGCCTTCGTGAACTGATAGCTCGGGTCAACCGTCAGGGTGAGGCTGTCCGACAAGGCGAAGCGCGAAGCCGCGCGGATGTTGCCCGTGTCGGACGGGTTGTACCGGCGGTCGAACTCGGTGCCGCAGGTATTGGGCGTGTCCGCTACGCCGGGGCGGGCGACCTGGTTCGTCGTGCACGGGAAGTTGATGTTGTATTCCCGCTCGTCATTGTTGCGCGGGAAGCGATCGTTCGATCCGCCGCCGACATTGCGCGGCGTGGAATCCGTCGGGCTCCGCGTCAGGTCCGTGCGAAGGGGCAGGGAGCCGAAGAAGTTGTTGCGGTTCTTGTTGAAGTGGCCCGCGACCCAGATGAAATCGTTACCCTCGCCGATTGGCTGGTAAATCTTGGCATTGACCTGCGTTTTGCTGATCTCGCCGTAATTGTTGTACGGGTTGTCGTAGTTCTGCTTGCTGGCCGCGATGAAGGCGCGCGTGCCGAAGGGGGTGAACTCGCCCGTGTCCACCATGCCGAAGACGCGGATGTAGCGGAAATCGCCGGCGGAGGCGGACAGGACCACGCCCGGCTCTTCACCAGGCATGCGGCTGCGATAGTTGACGGTGGAGCCCGTGGCCGCGGCCGTCGGGCTGTCGACGTCCGTGCTGCCCAGGTTCACGTTGACCTGCTCGATCACCTCGGAATCGAGCTGCTGGTTCGAATAGATCGCGTAGTTGCCGGAATCGTTCAGCGGCAGGCCGTCAAAGGTCAGGCTGACGCGGTCGGAGGAGAAGCCGCGGATGAACAGCTGGCCGCCGCCCGAACCATAGGCATCGTTGTTGGTGAAGCTGACGCCCGGGATGATATTGATGCTGTCCAGCACCGTCTGGCCGGGGTTGTTGCGCGAAAGCTGCTCCTGCGTCAGCACCTGCCGCGCCTTGGGCGTTTCCGGCACGATCACGCCTTCGACGCCGGTGCGGACCGCGCCGGTCACCACGATGGCCTCACCCTCGAAGTCGACGGAGCCGGTCGATTGCGCGTGGGCGACAGCAGGAAGAGCAAGCGCGATCAGTGCGCTGCTGCGAAGAAGCAGAGATTTCATGGCGATCCCTTTTTGGCGAGTCTGCGGATGCCGCGGCCGCTAGGAAGGGATTGTGACAAATGGAAGTCGCAGCTTGACGCGATCGTTCGCTCCTGCAACAATTTGGTCTAAAGCCGTCCAGAAAATCTTTATAACATATTGATTTCTAGACACAAACCTCATGTTGCCGCAGTGCAACAGGGAGCGGAATTTCGGCACCTCTCCCCCTGTTCTGCTTACACCAGGTTAATCTCTCTCAGCCGCTGCAACAGGTAATCGTCGGCCGTGATCGGCGGCTCTGCCACCGCTCCTTCTTCCACGCAGCTCGCAAGCGGCTCGATCAGGTAATCCGGGCGGAAGTGCAGGAAGAACGGCATCGAATAACGCGCGCGCTTCGCCGCGTCCCCGCTCGGGTTGATGACCCGGTGCGTGGTGGACCGCAGCCGTCCGGCGGTCAGCCGCTGCAGCATATCACCGATATTCACTGCCAGAGCCCCCGGCGGCGGCGCGACGGGCAGCCACTCGCCGCCCTTGGTCAGCAGCTCCAGCCCCGCCTCCTCAGCGCCCAGCAGCAGGGTGATGGTGTTGATGTCCTCATGCGCCGCAGCGCGGATCGCGCCCTCCTGCCCGGGCGTGACCGGCGGGTAGTGCAGCAGGCGCATCACGGAATTGCCGTTCTCCACCGTCGGCGCGAAGAAGTCGCGCTCCAGCCCGAGGTGCAGCGCGATGGCGGAGAGGATGCGCAGACCCGCAATGTCGAAGGCGGCGTACAGCGCCTGACAAGCCTCGCGGAACTCCGGCACCTCCGCCGGCCAGACATTGGGCGGCATGAAGGCCTCCAGCGGGTCCCCGGCGGGCAGGTCGCGGCCCACATGCCAGAACTCCTTGAGGTCGTGCACCTTGGCATCCTTCGCCCGCTCGATGCCGAAAGGCGTATAGCCGCGCGCGCCGCCCATGCCGGGCAGCTTGTACTGGCGCTTCACCTCGTCCGGCAGGGCGAAGAAGGCGCGAGAGGCCTCCTCGGCGCGGGCGATGGTCTCGTGCGGGATGCCGTGGTCGCGGACGATGGCGAAGCCGTATTCCTCGAAGGAGCGGCCCAGCTCCTCCGCCATGTCCTCGAGCGGGCGGTGGAGCGAAACGGATGCGATCTGAGTCATGGCGCCGCTCTACATCGGCAGGAGCAGGCCCGCCAGCGCGGCGCTCATCAGGTTGGCGAGGGAGCCCGCCGCCAGCGCGCGCAGGCCCAACCGGGCGATCACCGGGCGCTGGTTGGGCGCAAGGCCGCCCGTCACGGCCATCTGGATCGCGATGGAGCTGAAATTGGCGAAGCCGCACAGCGCAAAGGTGACGATCGCCCGGCTGCGATCATCCAGCGTGGCGGCATCGATCCCCCCCAGCTCAATGAAGGCGACGAACTCATTGAGCACCAGCTTCGTGCCGAACAATCCGCCCGCAATGCCCGCCTGCTCCCATGGTATGCCGAGCAGCAGCATGATCGGCGCGAAGACCGCGCCCAGCACTCCCTGGAACGACAGCTCCGGATAGCCGAACAGGCCGCCGGCCCAGCCGAGCAGCCCGTTCGCAAGCGCCGTCAGCGCGACGAAGGCGAGCACCATCGCGCCGACCGCCACCGCCAGCCTCAGCCCGGTCTGCGCGCCTTGCGCGGCGGCCTCGATGATGTTGGCCGCGCGTCCCGCTTCGTCGAAGCTCTCCGCCGCCTGCACCTCGTGCGGCTTTTCGCCCTCGGTGATGGCCGCCGGCCCCTCCGCGCTGATGCGGCCCTCCGGCAGCCGGATCTGGCCTTCGGTCTCCACCGGCTCCGCCTCGTCCGGCATGATGATCTTGGCCATCAGGATGCCGCCCGGCGCGGACATGAAGGCCGCGGCCAGCAGGACGGGCAAATATTCGGCGCCCAGCAGCCCGGCATAGGCGGCGAGGATCGTGCCCGCGACACCCGCCATGCCGACACTCATCAGCGTGAACAGGCGGGAAGGCGACAGGTCGGCGAGATAAGGCCGCACCACGAGCGGGCTCTCCGACTGGCCGACGAAGATGTTCGCCGCCGCGCCCAGCGACTCCACGCGGCTGATGCCCGTCACCCAGCCGATCGCGCCGCCCAGCCAGCGCACCAGCCGCTGCATGATGCCCAGATGGTAGAGGATGGAGACGAGCGAGGCGAAGAACACGATCACCGGCAGCGCCCCCAGCGCGAAGGAGCCGGACAGCGGATTGTCCGCCGGTTCCCCGAACAGGAAGGCTGTCCCCGCATCGGCGTAGGACAGCAGCGCCGCGACGCCGTTCGCCAGCGACTGGATCGCCGCCACGCCCCACGGCGTGCGCAGGATCAGCACCGCCAGCGCTGCTTGCAGGAGGAACGCCGCGCCAACCACCCGAAGCCGGATTCGCCGGCGTCCGGTGGAGAGGGCGAACGCGATCAGCAGGATGGCAGCGATGCCGGCAAGGCTCGTGAGGAGGGGAGGCATGCAATCTTTCAAGGGGATGGGGGAAGAGCGGGCAGCTTGCCGATGTTCGGCGAAACGTCAAACCCAAGATGCCGCGCGTGCCGGTGCAAGCCACAGGTCGAACAGGCGGAGCGCCCGCGCGTCCGCGGATTGCGCCCCCATAAAATGGTGGAGATGGAATAAACCCGCTCTTCATACATCTGCGCCATGCAGGAACGATGTCGATGCTCCTCATCCTCGTATCCCTGCTGCTTTGCGCGGCCGCGATCCTGGCGGTCCTGCTCGCGCTGCGCCTCCGCGATGCATCTGCGGCAGCCCTGGCCGCCGGGGCAGGGCAGCGAATCGTTGCGGGCGAGGATGGGCCGGATTCCGGCCAGAGCTACTTTGCGGTGCTGGAATTCGATCGCTTCGCCGCGATTCGCAACACCGCCGGGTTCGAGGTCGTCAATGCGATGCTCGGAATGGCGGGAGATCGGATCAAGGCAGCGCTCGACAATGTCCGGTTGGGGCGGACGGGCCAGAACTTCGTGGAATTCAGCTTCCGCTCTCCAAGCGACGATCAGGCACGGCGGGACCTTGCTTCCTGCCTCGATGCGCTGGGAGAGAAGATGGTCGTCTCCGGCGTGGAGTTCCGCCTGAAGGGGAAGGTCGCCTTCGCCTCGCTCGGCAGCGATCGGGCGCGGAGCCCCGATGCCATGCTCGGCGCGGTGATCACCGCGCTGTCGCGCGAGAGCACGAAGCGGGTGAGGCAGGCAGAGGAGTTCGTCAGCGGCCAGTCTTCGATTGACGATCTGGACATCCTGCGCGCCCTGCCGCGCGCCATGGCGGAAAACGAGCTGGCGCTGCACTACCAGCCGAAATTCGATTGCCGGGGCGGCGGCATCTCGTCCGCGGAGGCGCTGTTGCGCTGGACCTCCCCCACGCTGGGCACGATTCCCACAGACCGGATCATCGCGCTGGCCGAACGGACGGGCGCCATCCGCGACATCACCTTGTGGGGCCTGAACCAGGCATCCCGCGACCAGGCCGCGCTGCAGGCGGCGGGCCATGAACTGACGATCTTCATCAACCTTTCCGGGCTGCTCATCGCGGACGATGCGTTCATGCAGGAGGTGCTCCGGCTGGTCCGGCAAGCACCGGGGAAGCTGGGCGTCGAAATCACCGAGACCGCGGTGATCGATGATCCGGACGCCGCGATCGAGAACATCGCCGCCCTCTCTGCCGCTGGCGTCCCTGTGGCGATTGACGATTTCGGCTCCGGCCTGTCTTCGCTGACCTATCTCAAGCGGTTGCCTGCGGACGAGCTCAAGATCGACCGGGCCTTCGTCAGCAGCCTCACCAGTAGCAACCGCGACCCGCTGATCGTGCGCGCGGCGATCGATCTCGCGCACGCGCTGGAGATGAAGGTGACGGCAGAGGGCGTGGATGATCCCATGAGCCTTTCTCTCCTGCGGGTGATGGGCTGCGACATGCTGCAGGGCTATTTCATCGCCCGCCCGGCACCGCTGCCCAAGCTGGTCGCCTTCCTGGAAAGCGAGAAGCCCCACCTGGCCTCGGCAGGCCCCCGGTCCTGGCTGCAGGACAGGCCCGAAATCGCCGCCGGATAGTCGCGGTAACTCAATCCTAACGGTGTCGCTTTAGAGGCTCGTTATTCCTTCCGGGGCACAACGGAGCGGGGAGGCGATCGATGATCGCCCGCAACGGAGAGCCCGAATGCGTTTGCTCGCTCGCAAAAAGTGCCGTCACGCCGCAGCATTGCTGTCGCTTCCGCTGATCCCGGCGATTCCCGCCACGGCCTGGGCGCAGGATGCGGGCGCGGCCGAATCGGCCCCCATGGAAGAGATGTCGGTCGTCAGCACGCGGCCCGTCGTCGCCATGGGCGGAGCCACGGTGCCCCAGGGCAGCACCGTAACGCCTCAGGGCGGCCTGATTCGCACTTTCACGGACAAGGCGAACCCGCTCAGCGGCCGGATACGCACGTTCAGCGGCGATCTGTCGCCGTTCGTGGGGCGGATCCGCACCTTTGAGGGCAGCATCGACCCCTATGTGGGCCGCATCCGAACCTTCGAAGGCGACATCGATCCGTACGTCGGCCGAATCAGGACTTTCTGGGGCACGCTGGCTCCGCAGCTGGGCGAGCTTGACCCGATGGTCGGCCGCATCCGGACATTCTCCGACGCCTACGTGCCGAACAGCCGCACCACGCTGGATATCTGGACGGCCAGCGACGCGTCGGGCGATTACGCCCCGCTGATCTCCCAGTTCGCGAGCATGGAGCAGGAGGCAGCCAGCCTCTGGGGCAGCGTCGTGCAGCAGCAGACCGGCAAGAGCTTCTCCGCCGGCTTCTCCCAGCCCTTCCTGCAGAAGTGGGGCATCGACCTCGCCAATCCGCAGACGCTGGCCGGCTGGAGCGACTTCGACCGCCAGCGCATGATGCTCGACTGGTACGACAACGTGCTGCTCTATTCGGGCATGGACCGCGTCGACCACTGGATGAACGCGGTCAACTGGACGCCGAAGCTGACGGAGACGCAGGGTAGCGGCTCGCGCGCGGTCGTCGGCCTGATCGATTTCTTCGCCGCCGATCCCGATGTGGCGTCGAAGGTGGTCTATTCCGGTGGTTACCAGAACGTCGCCAATGCCCATGGCGCCGCGGTGGGCAGCCTGATCGTCGCCTCGCATGACGGCCGCGGCGTGATGGGCATTGCGCCCCAGGCCCAGGTTGCCGCCTACAACCCATTCGACCAGACGATGACGGCGAGTTGGGACGACGTGAAGCGCGGTATCATTGAGGTGGGCCGGCGCGGAGCCTCGGTCATCAACCTCTCGCTCGGCGTGCCCGGTTACACGCTGCCGTCCGATTGGCGCGACGTGTTCACGAACAAGGACATCGACAAGTTCAAGGACAAGTCGATCTACGTCATCGCAGCCGGTAATGACGGTGTGGCCCAGACGAGCAACGTCGACATGAAGAATGCCTTCAACAGCACCTTCATCGTGGTCGGCTCGGTAGACCCGAACGGGCAGATCTCCGCCTTCTCGAACACGCCGGGCACCGCCTGTCTCACGGATGGCCCAGACTGCAAGAACACGGCCGTCTGGGACGGCAGGGGCAAGTTCGACAATAGCAACTACCTCAAGGAAAGCGGTCTTCTGATGAACCGCTTCATCGTCGCCCCGGGCGAGATGATCCTGGTGTCGGACGGCGCGGGCGGCGTCACGCGCATGTCGGGCACGTCTTTCGCCGCGCCGCTGGTTTCGGGCGCCATTGCGCTGATCCACGATCGCTGGCCCTGGCTGAAGGACCGCCCGCGCGATGTCGCCAAGGTCATCCTTGAAAGCGCGCAGGACCTCGGCGCGCCGGGCGTGGACCCCGTCTATGGCCACGGCCTGCTGGACGTGGAGGCCGCCCAGAACGCGCTCGATTTCAGCAAGCTGAAGTACTACCTCCTCGATAAGTCGAAGGGGAGCGAGGTGAAGGCCCCGGATCTCCTCAGCAAGGGGATCCAGGCCATCTGGTCGGCGAACGACATGTACTTCGTCGCCTTCGAGAAGCTGGTTACGTCGGAACGTGACTTCCTGATCCCGCTCTCCAACCGCCTGTTCGGCCAGAGCGTCAACGGCCAGCAGTTCCAGGAGTTCGCCTATTACGGGCTGATGAAGTGGCTCGGCCAACCGGCCTTCACGGCGAGCTTCAGCGACAGCACGAGCACGCCGTCGATGATGCTGGGCAACGGCTGGAACATGGCGATGCGCGGCCGCACCGAAACCGTGCCCGTTCTGGATGGCGGCGAGCGGCTGAAGCTGG
The DNA here is from genome assembly GCA_966251025.1 of uncultured Erythrobacteraceae bacterium. Classification (GTDB taxonomy): domain Bacteria; phylum Pseudomonadota; class Alphaproteobacteria; order Sphingomonadales; family Sphingomonadaceae; genus Croceibacterium. Next base: position 183,255 of record CBINJM010000003.1, read on the forward strand.
TCAGCAGCGTGGAGCTCAGCAATCCGGAAAGCGGCATCGCCTTCACGTTCGGCAGCGGCGATGGCGCGGTGGCGCTGGGCGGGGGGAGCGCGCTGCAGCGCAGCGACGACTTCAATCCCTATTCCGGCGGCGCCAACCCGCTGCTCGGCTTCGCTTCGGGTGACGCGCATGCCTCGACCCGCTTTGCCCTGAACGGCAAGCTGGACCTCTCGCTGGGGATCACGCGGCAGGATCGCAGCATCGAGCAGGATCTCGCCATCGGCCAGTTCGCGCCGCAAGACCGGATGCTGCTGAGCACGACGGACGGCTACCACGCGCAGGCGACGATGGCGCGGCTGGACTATCGCCCGGCCAAGCCGCTCACGCTGTCCGTCTCCTACACCAGGCTGGAGGAAGAGGGCGCGTTCCTCGGCGTCCGCTCGCTGGAGCGGTCGGATTTCGGCAAGGCCACTGTCTCCGACGGCCTCACCCTGGCGGCGGACGCGCAGCTTGGCGGCGGGCTCAGCCTGTTCGCCTCCGGCACGATGTCGCGCAGCAACTCCGCTGGCGATGCCATGCTCGGCGTGGACGAGGCGAGAGGCACCGCCTTCCAGGCCGGCTTCGCCAAGCAGGCGCTGTTCGGCAACAATGATCACCTTCGCGTGACGCTGGCCCAGCCGCTCACTGTCGAAAGCGGGCACATCGACATGAAGATGATCGGCGTGGTCGATCGTGAAACGGGCGAGAAGGGCGTCATCACCCAGCGCTTCGACATCGGCGCGCCGGAACAGCGCCGCTACCGCATGGAGGCCTTCTACGGCACGGACGTGCTGGAAGGCGCCGGTTCGCTCGGCCTGTTCGGCACGGCGGAGCTGCGGGAGACCTCGGCCGAGGTGCCGGGCTTCACCGTCGGCGGCAACATGCGGCTGGCGTTCTGACGCTGCGCGGGGAAGGCGGGCCGCAAGCGCGCTTTTCCAAATCCTTAGGGATGTCCCATTTAGGAGGCATGCGATGAGAATCGCGTGCCTCCTTCTTTATGTGGTCCTGGCGCTCCTGCCGGCCGCGGCTGCATCGGCGGCCACCCCCCAGCAGGCGGCGTTCGAGCAGGCCATAGAGGACGCCAGGTCCGCCATGATGGTGGCCGATCCGCAAGGCGCGCTCGGCAAGGCGGATATCGCGCTGGAACGGGCGGCGAAGCTCCCCGCGCGCGAGGCTGCGATTGGCCGGGCGACCGCGCTCTGGCTGAAGGTGGAGGCCAATATCGGCCTCAACCGGCTGCCGGAGGCGGAGGAGCTGCTGCAGGCGGCGCTTCCCCTTGCGGAGCGCTACGCCCCCAACACCAAGCTGCACGGCGATCTCGTCCGCTCCCGTGCCGGAGTTGCGGGTTTGCGCGGCAAGATGCAGAGCGCCTTGCAGGATTATCTCGCCGCGCATCGCATCTTCCGCGCCGCGGGTGAGGAGCGCAGCCAGGCCATCGCCCTGCAGGATGTCGGCCAGCTCTATTGGGAGGCGGGCGATTATGAGCGCATGCTGCGCTATTACGCACAGGCGCGGGAGCTTTACGACGATGACCCGGGCTTCTCGCTGACCACTCACAACAATCGGGGCGAGGCGCTGCGGATGCTCGCCCGTCCGAAGGATGCGGAAAAAGAGTACCAGACAGCGCTCGCCGATGCGCGGGAGCTTGGCAGCACCCTGCTCGAAATGCGCATCCTCACCAATCTTGCCATGATCCAGACGGAGCTCGGCAAGTTTGCCGAGGCGCAGCGCAATGCAGATCGCGCGCTGCAATTGAGCAAGAATGGGGAAGCCGCGGACTGGCGCTCCTACGTCTACGGAACGCTGGCGAAGATTGCCGCCGCCCGCGGGCAGGATGAGCGGGCCGCCGCCCTGATCGGCAGCGCCTTCGCCGGGGTCGACCTGACCAAGACCGCCATCGTCGACAAGGAATTCCACGAACTGGCCGCGCAAATTTATGAGCGTCAGGGGCAGACGCGCCTCGCTCTCGCGCACCTCAAGGCCTTCCAGCGGCTCGACAGCGAGGCGCGCAATCTCACCGCCTCGGCCAGCTCCCAGCTGCTCGCGGCCCGGTTCGATTACGCCAACCAGAACCTGCGGATCGCGCAGTTGAAGCAGGGCCAGCTCGAACGGGACGTGCAGATGGAGCGCCAGCGCGTCTCCTTCCGCACGACCTTGTTCAGCGCGCTGGCTGTCGCGGGCGCCATCGTCCTGGCGCTCGTGACCTTCGCGTTTTTCTCGATCCGTCGCAGCCGCAATGAGGTGCGCGCCACCAACACCGTGCTGACGGAGGTGAACGTGGAGCTGGAGAAGGCGCTGAAGGCCAAGACAGACTTCCTGGCTATGACCAGCCACGAGATCCGCACGCCGCTCAACGGCATTCTCGGCATGACGCAGGTGATGCTCGCCAGCCCGAAGATCACGGGCGAGGAGCGGGAGCAGGTGCAGCTGGTCTATGGCGCCGGGCAGACGATGCGCGCGCTGGTGGACGACATCCTCGACGTCGCCAAGATGGAGACGGGCGAGGTCAGCGTGGATCTCCAGCCCACCCGTCTGCGCCCCATTCTGGAGGACGCCATCGCGCTCTGGCAGGCGGAGGCGCGCAACAAGGGACTCGCGCTGGAGGCGGAGCTGGACGATGCTCCCGCCACGGTCGAGACGGATGGCGGCAAGGTCCGCCAGATCGTGTTCAACCTGCTGTCCAACGCCATCAAGTTCACGGCCGAGGGCAAGGTCCGCCTCGTCGCCTCGTGCGACCGCGACGCGGATGTGCTGCACCTGTGCGTGGAGGATACCGGCATCGGCATCCCGGACGATCAGCAGGCGCAGATCTTCGAGGCGTTCCACCAGGTGGACAGCGCGATGACGCGCCAGTTCAGCGGCACCGGCTTGGGCCTCGCCATCTGCCGCAACCTCGCCACCGCGCTGGGCGGAACCATCGCGCTGCAAAGCGAGGTGGGGAAGGGCTCCCGCTTCATCGTGACGCTACCCTTGCGGGAGCTGGAGGCGGCGCCGCAGCAACGGCCCGCGGCCCTGGCCGAGGCCCGGCTCGGGGTGCTGGAAGCGAACGAGATGAAGCGCGGGATGGTCAAGGGGCTGGTGGGGCCGCATGTCCGCGCAACCGTCGATACGCCGGATGGCGCGATCGCGCTCGAACAGCTTGCCACGGATGCGGTCGATCACTTGCTGATCGACGGGGGGTCGGCCACTGTGCCGGGGCAGGGGCGTCTGGAAGGCCTGGCGCAGGTCATCGCCCGGGCCGGGGATGGCGGCGTGCTGACCACTGTGCTTCTCTCGCCGGACGAGGAACTGACCTTGGAGGCCGTGGTCGCGCTTGGCCCCACCACTGTTTTGCTCAAGCCTGTGAAGGGAGGAGACTTGATGCGGGCCCTGCGGGGCGCCTACCCGCCGGGTGAAAGGGTCGTCCTTTCGCAAGTTGCCTGATGAGATGGTAAATTGTCGTTAACCCCGCCACCCTAGAGCGGGGCCGATGGAGTCGCAGGAAATGGAAGTTCTCTTTGTCGAAGATGATCCCCTTAACCGACGTGTCGTGCGGGACATGTTGCGCGTCGTGGGGGCCGACATGGAGGAAGCTCCTGATGCCGTCGCGGGGCTGCGGATCCTGGAAGGGCGCAAGTTCGACGTCGTGCTGATGGACCTGCGCATGCCCGGCATGGATGGGCTGGCGGCGATCAAGGAACTGCGCGCGGGCACCAGCGAGAACCGGGACGTGCCGGTCATCGTGGTCACCGCCGATAGCGCCGTGGACCTGCGGGAGCGCTGCTTTGCCGCCGGGGCGGACGACATCATCGTAAAGCCCGTCGCCATGGCGGCGCTGCTGGATGCGATCGGCCGCCTCGCCTCCCGCGATGCAGACGATGACGACGTCATCCTGACCTGAGCCGCCCGCGCTCCTTCCTCCAGTCGGGGGGGGGGAGGGAGGAGCTTTTCGACCCGAGCCAATCCTGCGGCCTTGCCGCGCCTCGCCGCCACCTGCCCGGAACGCACCGCCCCCGTTCACATTCCCCTACTCATGAACGCATTCTCCCGGGCGAGCCGCTGGTGGCGCGATGAGACGATCTACCAGATCTACCCCCGCTCCTTCCGGGACGCTTCGGGCGACGGGGTGGGGGATCTTGAGGGCATCCGCAGCAAGCTGCCCTATCTGCGCGACCTTGGCGTCGATGCGATCTGGCTCTCCCCCATCTTCGCCTCCCCCATGCGGGATTTCGGCTACGACATCGCCGATTACCGCGCGATCGACCCGCTGTTCGGCACCATGGCGGATTTCGACCGGCTGCTGGAAGAGACGCACGCCCATGGCCTGAAGCTGCTGCTGGACTTCGTGCCCAACCACACCTCCGACCAGCACGAATGGTTCCGCGCCAGCCGCTCCAGCCGCGACGATCCGAAGCGCGACTGGTACATCTGGAAGGACGCAGGCCCGGATGGCGGCCCGCCCAACAACTGGATCAGCAATTTCGGCGGCCCCGCCTGGACGTGGGACGAGGCGACGGGCCAGTACTACTACCACGCCTTCCTCGCCTCCCAGCCGGACCTCAACTGGCGCAACCCGGACGTGCGCGCCGCGATGTATGACGTGATGCGCTTCTGGCTGGACAAGGGCGTGGACGGCTTCCGCGTCGATGTGATCTGGCACCTCATCAAGGATGAGCACCTCCGCGACAATCCGCCGAACCCGGCCTATACGCCCGGCCAGCCGGAGATCGGCCGCAACCTGCAGATCCACTCCGCCGACCAGCCGGAAATCCACCACGTCACCGCCGAGATGCGCCGCGTGATGGAGGAATATGACAATCGCCTGCTGATCGGCGAGATCTACCTGCCGCTGGAGCGGCTGATGCATTATTACGGAGAGGAGGGCACCGGCGTGCACCTCCCCTTCAACTTCCAGCTCATTCAGTGCCCTTGGCGAGCGGATCGCGTGGCGGAGATCGTCCGTGAATATGAGGCTGCTCTGCCGGAAGGCGGCTGGCCCAACTGGGTGCTGTCCAATCACGACCAGCCTCGCATCGCGGCGCGCGCGGGAGAGCGGCAGGCGCGCATCGCTGCCGTGCTCCTCCTCACCCTGCGTGGCACGCCCACGATCTATTACGGAGACGAACTGGGCATCGCCGATGTCGACGTGCCGCATGAGCGTATCCAGGACCCGTGGGCGAAGCAGGAGCCGGATTCGAGCTTCAACCGCGACAAGGCTCGCACGCCGATGCAATGGTCCGCCGATCCCCACGCCGGCTTCTCTGAAGCAGAGCCATGGCTGCCGCTGACCGGGGACTGGCAGACGCGCAACGTCGCTGCGTTGGAGAAGGACTCCGGTTCCATGCTCCAACTCTATCGTTCACTCCTGGAACTAAGGCGCCATTCGGCGTTCCGAACGGGAGATTATCGGCAGATGGGGGTGACGGATGATGTCTTTTCCTACGAACGAGGGGACGAAAAAGGGCGATTTGCGGTGCTGTTGAACTTCGCTTCCGAACCGCGTGCAATTCCGTTGCATCCCGCTTTCGAGGGCGGTGCAATCGCGCTCTCCACCGATGCAAATCGCTCCGGAACAGCCTCCGGTGCCTTTACGCTCGGCCCGGATGAAGGCGTGGTGATCGCCGCAAGGGCCGATCCATGATCGAGCAGCGCTGGTACAAGAACACCGTCATCTACAGCCTCTCGATCGAAAGCTTTCTCGATTCCGATGGCGACGGAATTGGCGATTTCGCCGGGCTGATGAACCGGCTGGATTACCTCCACGGCTTGGGAGTGGGGGCGATCTGGCTGATGCCGTTCCATCCTTCCCCGCGGAAGGACCACGGCTATGATGTGATGGACTATTACGGTGTAGACCCCCGCTACGGCTCGCTCGGAGATTTCGTGGAGTTCACCCATGCCTGCCGCACCCGCGGCATCCGGGTGATGATGGACCTTGTGCTCAACCACACCTCGGATGAGCATCCCTGGTTCCAGGCCGCGATCGCAGACAAGCAGAGCAAGTACCGGGACTACTACATCTGGGCGGGCAAGAAGCCGGACGACGCTCATGAAGGGATGGTTTTTCCCGGCGTGCAGGACAGCACCTGGACCTATAGCAGGAAGGCCAAGGCCTGGTATTATCACAAGTTCTTCAAATTCCAGCCAGACCTCAACATCGCCAACCCGCAGGTGCAGGAAGAGCTGCTGAAGATCGTCGCCTTCTGGTTGGAACTGGGCGTCTCCGGCTTCCGGATGGACGCGGTGCCGTTCCTGATCGCCGCCGATGGCATCCATGTGGACGATGCAGAACCCGCCTACGACTTCCTGCGCCGCATCAGGGAGCTGGCGCAGTGGCGCAAGGGCGATGCGGTGTTCCTGGCCGAAGCGAACATCCCGCCGGAGGATTGCCTCAAATATTTCGGCGAGGCGGGCGACCGGCTCCACATGATGTTCAACTTCCCCGTGAACCAGACGCTGTTCTACGCCCTGGCGAGCAACGACACCCGGCCGCTGCGGGAGAAGCTGGAAGCCTCGCTCATCCTGCCGGAAACCGCGCAATGGGCCCACTTCCTGCGCAACCATGACGAGCTCGACATCGGCCGCCTGCCGGACGACCAGCGGGAGGCGGTGTTCGCCGCTTTCGGGCCGGACGAGGATATGCAGCTCTATCACCGCGGTATCCGCCGCCGCCTCGCCCCCATGCTGGGTGGAGACCGGCGGCGGCTGGAACTTGCCTATAGCCTTATGCTGACCATGCCGGGCACGCCGGTCATCCGCTATGGCGACGAGATCGGCATGGGCGACGACCTCTCCCTGCCGGAACGAGATGCCTGCCGCACACCGATGCAATGGTCGAGTGAGCGCAACAGCGGCTTCACCTCAGGCGATAAGCCCGTCCACCCGGTCATCTCGGACGGTCCCTACGACTATCGCAGCCTCAATGTGGCTCGACAGCGCGCCGAGAGCGATTCGCTGCTCAATTGGACAGAGCGGATGCTGCGGATCCGCAAGGAGGTGCCGGAGATCGGCCACGGAAGCTATACGATCCTGCCCGCGCCGCCGCACATCCTCGCCATGTGCTACGTGTTCGAGGACAAGACTTCCGTCTTCCTGCACAACTTGCTGGAGCAGCGGATCGACTTCCGCATCGATCGGCTGCCGCAGGAGTCCGGAGAACGCCCGCTCGTCTGCATCCAGACCAACGAACGCATCAGCCCCGATGGCGACGGCTGCTACGACCTCGTGCTGGAGCCGAGCGGCTATCGCTGGTTCCGTTTGGGCGGGCTGGAAGACATGATCGCCGGCGACGAAACACAGGCGGATACGGCGGGCAACGGTTAGATGTCGGCCGATGTTCGAGCCTGAGACGAGGGTGAGCATGCGTTCCGAGGAGCAGCGGGATGAGGGTGAGCGCTCTTCCGAGGTCCACAGCGTCTGCGACATCCTCGACAAGCTGCGGGAGCTGTCCGAGAGCAACGACAGGGTCAAGATCGGCGACATGCTGGAGGCCATCGGCAAGCGCAGCTTCGGCCCGTTCCTGCTGCTGCCGGCGCTGATCGACATCAGCCCTGTAGGCTCCATCCCCGGTCTGCCGACCTTTCTCGGGTTGATGATCGCCATCACTGCCTTCCAGTTGCTGATCGGGCGCAATCACCTCTGGCTGCCGGGCTTCATCGCCAATCGCTCCCGCAAGAGCGAGGATGTGAAGAAGGCGGCTGACAAGCTGAACCCCTTGGCCAAACGGCTCGACCGCTGGTTCCACGGACGCCTGCCGCGCCTCACCAGCAAGCCGTTCCAGCGCGTTGCGGCGGTGATCATCCTCCTGCTGACGCTCACCGTGCCGCCGCTGGAGCTGCTGCCGCTCGCCACAACCCTGCCCATGTCGGCAATCGCAGCCTTCGGGCTGGCTCTGCTGGTGCATGACGGGCTGCTGATGCTGATCGCCGGCGCGATGAGCATCGCGGCGATCGGCATCGGCGCAGGGCTGCTCAGCTCAACCGGGGTGCTGGGCAGCGGCGGCGAGGGGAGCGGCTAAGCCAGTCCGCCGCCCCGTCAGGAAAGCAGGGCAGGCAGCATATCGTAGGCAACACCGGCGCTCGCTATGGCGATGCCGAGGCCCGGCACGGTGAAGATGGAGCCTGCATCGCTCCTCCGCCACAGAGAGAACAGCGCCCCTGCCGCAATCGCCGTCATCGCTACCGCAATCCAGCGCGCCGCAGGGTGGGTGGGGAACACGATGCTAGCGATCCACAGCAGCGTGAAATGCCCGAGCCAGACGGTCATCGCCAGCGTGAGCGTCAGCCAGTCACGGCGGTTGGTGAAACCTTTCTCCACCATCAACCCCCGGGGAACAGCCGCACGACCATGCTGGTCAGCAGGCCCTGCACCGCGCAATAGGCGATGAAGCGGCCCACCACGTCCATCGTTACGTTGGCAGGATGGGTCAGCAGCCCGCGACCGCTGCGATAGCCGAGATATCCCGCCATGAGCAGTGCGATCGCCACGCAGCAACCCTGGAAGGCGAGGAGGGCGAACACCGTTGCCCCCTGGCCGGTGGCCGAAGGGGCAAGGCCTGTCGCCTGCCAGCCGGTCCAGTCCCAATAAAGCGCCACGGCCAGCAGGCCCGCGCCCAGCAGTGCGGTCAGCCATGGACCCTGGCCCACTGCAGATCGGCCCTCAGGCGTGCGGGCGAGCAATCGGCGAGCGCCCCAGCCGCAAAGCAGCGCCAGCGCCAGCAACGCGGCGATCCCGCCAGTCTGCAGCAGCGGGGGAGGTGCGATCCACACTTCCGGATGGATGCCGTAAAGGTAGAGATAGCTGAACGTCGCCATCAGCGCGATCATGCCCATTACGACGATCAGCACGTTCAGCGCCCACCAGCCGTGGCTGGAGGGGCCGGTGATGGCGATCGGCACGGTGATCCCCGCGCCAATATCGGCAGTGGTCTGCTGGATCGGCCGGTCCGTCTCCCAGAGCCAGCGCAACACGCAGGCGGTGGCGACGATGCCGCTGAAGATCGCGAAGCTATAAGCCTGCACCGTCAAGGCCATGAAGAAGGCGGCGGTGAAGACCGCCGCGCCGAACGGGTAGGGCGACGGGCCGGGCATCAGCTGCAGATATTGCGGCTCCGCATTGATGGGCGAGGTGATGATCGTCTCTCGCAAGCCGGTGGCGCTGCCCGGGAGGAAGTAGCGCCCTTCCTCCACATCCTTGCCGAGATCGGGGTCGTCCCACAGCGGGTCCCGGCTCCTCACCAGCGGGATGGAGCGTGTGGAATAAAGCCCTGTCGGCAGCCATTCCAGCGTGCCGGCGCGGTAGACGTTGCCGGCATCGTCATCGACGGTGAAGCGGAAGTTGCGCGCAAGGTCGATCAGGAACAGCAGCACGCCCGCCGCCAGGATGAAGGCGCCGATGGTGGAGACGAGGTTTAGCGCGTCGAGCCCCCGCTCCGGCATGTAGGTGTAGACCCGCCGCGGCATGCCCATCAGCCCCGTCAGGTGCATCGGCAGGAACGTGACATGCAAGCCTGTGAACATCAGGCCGAACACCCACTTGCCCAACCGCTCACTCAGCGCGCGGCTGCTCGTCATGCCCACCCAGTAATAGAAGGCAGCGAACATCGGGAACACCATGCCGCCCAGCAGGACATAGTGGAGGTGGGCCACGATGAAGTAGGTATCGTGCGCCTGCCAGTCGAATGGCACCATCGCCACCATCACGCCGGTGAGGCCGCCCATCGTGAAGATCACGATGCTGCCGACGATGAAGAGGGCGGGCGTCGACCAGCGAATCTTGCCGCTGGCCAAAGTGGCGATCCAGCAGAACACCTGGATGCCCGCCGGCAGGCTCACCGCCATGCTCGCGGCGGAGAAATAGCCTGTCGAGACGCGCGGCATGCCGGTCGCGAACATGTGGTGCGCCCATACGCCGAAGCTGATGAAACCCGTCGCCACCAGCGCCAGCACATTGAGGCGATAGCCGACCAGAGGCGTCCGCGCGACCGTCGCCACCATCATGCTCATCAGCCCAGCCGCTGGCAGAAAGATGATGTAGACCTCCGGATGACCGAAGAACCAGAACAGGTGCTGCCACAGCAGCGGATCGCCGCCGCGCGTGGGGTCGAAGAACGGCCAGTTGAACGCCCGCTCCAGCTCCAGCAGCAGCGTGCCGAGAATGACGCTGGGGAAGGCCACCACGATCATCACCGCGAAGACCAGCATCGCCCAGGCGAACATCGGCATGCGGTCCAGCGTCATGCCCGGCGCGCGGGTGCGCAGCACGCCGACGATGATCTCGATCGCCCCGGCAATCGCGCTGATCTCGATAAAGCCGATGCCGAGCAGCCAGAAATCCGTGTTGATCCCCGGGCTGTAAGCGGTGGAGGTCAGCGGTGGATACATGAACCAGCCGCCATCGGGCGCCAGCCCCACGAACAGCGAGGCGAAGAAGCACAGCCCGCCCACGAAATAGGCCCAGAAGGCGTAGGCGGAGAGGCGGGGGAAGGGCAGGTCCCGCGCCGCCAGCATCTGGGGCAGAAGCATGACCCCGATCGCCTCGACCATCGGCACCGCGAACAGGAACATCATCACCGTGCCGTGCATGGTGAAGAACTGGTTGAACGTGTCCTGCGGCAGGACGTCCATCAGCGGCGCCGCCAGCTGCACCCGCATGACCAACGCGAGGATGCCCGCCAGCAGGAAGAACAGGAACGCGGTGGCGACGTAGAAGAAGCCGATATAGTTGTTGTTGACGGCAGAGAGCAGCTGCCAGCCCTTCGGCTTGCACCAGATGCGCTCCAGCTCCTCCAGTTCCCCTTCGGGGCGGGGCCGATGGGTGGGGAACAGACGATAAAGCTCGTGGTCGAAGCCGGTTTCGGATCGGCGGCCGACGGGCGGGGCGGCGGGGTCGCTGCGGCTGTCAGGGTCGCTGGCGCGGTCCAGCGGGGTCGTGCTCATCGCTGCTGCTCGAGCCAGGCGGCGATGGCATTCAGCTGCCCGGCCGAGAGCCGGTCATAGCTGGGCATCCGGTTACCCGGCTTGATGCTTTGCGAATCTCCGATCCACCCGACCAAGGTGCCGCGATGGTTGGGCAGGATGCCCGCGCCGAGCGTCAGGCGGCTGCCCACATGAGTCAGGTCCGGCCCGGCGAGCCCGTTCGCCTCTGTCCCGGCCACACGGTGGCAGGCGCCGCAGCCACTCTCCATGAACAGCTGACGGCCTTGCGCGGCGTCACTCGCCAGAGCCAGTTCCCGCTGCGGGGCAAGCCCGGGCAGAGGCGTCTCCACCGGCTGCGGTGCCGGCAGGGGCGCCGTAGGCGGTGCGGAGCGTGCGATGCGTGAAGCGTACCATTGCCGATATTCGTCCGGATGATGCGCGACGGTGACGAAGCCCATCAGCGCATGAGGTCCCCCGCAATATTCCGCGCACACGCCGCCATAGCGCCCTGCCTCGCTCGCCTCGACCCGCAGCAGCAGGGTGCGGCCGGGGATCATGTCCTTCTTGCCGGAGAGGTGCGGCACCCAAAAGCTGTGAATCACATCGGCGGAGCGCAGCTCAAGCACCACCGGCTGGCCCACGGGCAGGTGCAGCTCGTTCGCGTCTTCGATGACCACCTCGCCATCCGGGTCCAGATATTGCACGCGAAACCACCACATCTCGCCCGTCACTCGGATGCGCGGCTCCGTGCCTGTGATGGAGCTGGAGAGTGAGGCTGTGAGGGTGAGGCCCCAGATCAGCAGCGCCGTCAGCACTACGGCAGGAAACGCAATGCCGCCGATCCAGACCGCTCTTTCTCCCCCGAGCTTCTGGCGCCACTCCGTCGGCCCCTTGACCGCCACATACAGCGCCGCGACGATGATGGCGGTGACGATCACGCCCATGCCGAACAGCACCCAGGCGAGCGTCGTCACCCGCTCCGCATAGGGCCCTGCGGGGTCAAGCACCGGCGGAGGCCAGCCCCAGATCGGCTCCAGCACGCCGCCTGTGCCGAACAGTTCTTCAAGCATCGCTGTTGAGCCCATGAAGGTAAGCTGCGATGGCGCGCGCTTCTTCCTCGCTGAGGGGGATCGGCGGCATGGTGGATCCGGGCTTCACCGCAGGCGCGTTGCGGACGAAGGCGGCGAGGTTGTCGGCCGTGTTCGGCACCGCGCCGGCGATGAGGCCGATGTCGGTGAAGCCGCGCAGCGAAGGGCCGAGCCGGCCGCGCGGCCAGTCGATGCCCGGAATCTCATGGCAAGCCCCGCAGCCGGCGTGCTCGATGGCGGCGAGCCCGCGCTGGCGGAGAGCGCTTTCGGGTTCGTAGCGCGGTTCAGGAGGTGGCTTACAGGCGGAAAGCAGCGCTGCTGCAGCCAAGATGGCAGGAGGCGCGATAATCCGCACAGTTGGCCAGCGCCTCTCTCCATTTGCCTCCCAGCCAGGTGCAGCCCCCCACATCCCACCGGGAACCTGCGCGAAGCTGTGACGGTTCCCGACAGCAATGAGCTCTCCCTCAGCGACCAGATGGGCAAAGGCGACGGCGACAAGCCTCGGCCTGCTCGCGCTGGCGCTGACGCCCACAGGATGCAGCCTGCCGCAGGAAGCCAGCGCCTTCGAGCAGACCGGGGAGATCATCGCCCTCAGCGGCGGCGATGCCGGCGCGCAGGGGGCCTGCATCCTCTGCCATGGCCTGAAGGGGGAGGGCGACGGCAACCTCGTGCCACGCCTCGCAGGGCTCGATCGCGGCTACTTCGCCCGGCAGATGGAGTTCTTCGCCGAAGGGCAGCGCCGTCACCCGCAGATGGCATGGATCGCAGGTCGACTTGATTGGCCTGCGCGGCAGAAGCTGGCGGACTATTACGCAGAACTGCCGGTGCCGGAGCCGGACCCGCGCTGGCAGCCGGATGAGGCGGCGTGCAGCCCGGCCACCGCAGCGTTGTATCACAGGGGCGATCCGTCGCGAGGGCTGCAGGCCTGTGCCGCCTGCCATGGAGCGGATGGCATGGGCGTCGGCGCGGGCAATCCGCCGCTCGCGGGGCAGCCGGCACCCTACCTTGCCGAACAGCTGCGCGCATGGCGCTCCGGAAAGCGCCATGGAGACCCGCTGCGGGCGATGACCCATGTCAGCCGTTTGCTCGCGAATGAGGAAGTGACGGCGTTGGCGGGCTATAGTTCGGCCCTGCGGGGTGCGACGTCGTATCCGGAACTTCCGGCAGCATGCCTTCAAACACGTCGTCCCGATCCCAGAAGTGGTGCTTGATCGCCGCCCCCGCGTGGGCTGGCACCAACAGGGTCAGGAGGATGATGCCGAAGACATGAACGCCCTCCGCATAATCCAGCACCCGGAACTGCCACTCCGGCGACAGGTCGTGGAAAGGCATGCTCGGCACCGGCACTAGCCCCGCAAGGTAGAGCGGCTGCGCAGGCTGAATGGCGGACCACATGATCCAGCCGGAGAGCGGCAGGATGGCGAAGAGCGCGTAGAAGGCGTTGTGGATCGCGTGAGCGGCGGTGCTGCGCCAGCCTTGCGCGTCCGCATCGTTGATCGGCCCCGGTACCATCAGCCGCCACGTCAGCCGGAGAACGCCGAGCAGCAGCAGCGTCAGCCCGATCTCGCTGTGAAGCTGATAAGCATTAAGCTTCTCCGCCCCCACCAGCTCCCGCTGCATCAGCCAGCCGGAGCCGAGCTGGTATATTACCAGCCCCGCCATGATCCAGTGGAAGGCCACCCCGACCGGCGTGTATTTGCCCCTGTCGCGATAGCTCTGCGACCAGGCCCGCAGCAGCTTGATCATGCGCGCGCCGCGGGGGCCGTCTTGCGCGCCGCGTCCGCGGTGAGCGAGCGATAGAGGATTGCCATGGCCGCAAGCAGGTAGATCGCGCTCGCCGGTGCCCACATCAGGATGCCGGCGATCTGCTGGTCTTCCAGCGGTGTGAGGCCCCAGGCTTGCGTCGTCAGCAAATGGGGAGCGTAGAGGGGCCGCCCTGCGAAGGTGATCAGAGCGCCGAGAACCCCCATCAGCACCATCGTCGCGAGCAGCGCGATAACCGCACCGCCGGCGGAGGCCTGCCGCAGCTTCGCCCACCACAGCGCCGCGCTGCCCGTGATGGTCAGCTGCATCAGCCAGAAGATTGCGTCGTGAGAAAGCGCGGCGGAGTAGAGCGGCGGGGCATGCCATGCCCAGAAGACCAGCACTTGCAGCGCGGTCCACATGCCGAGTGTTCCTCGGATGCGGCGGCGGTGCACAGCGGTTGCTTGCACGATCAGCGTGGCAACCGCTGTTGCCAGCAGCACGTGATGCACGACGCGGGCGATGAAGAGCGCAGAACTGAGCGCGCAGAAAGGACTGACGAATAACAGCAGGAGGAGCGCTGTGAGGCCGACCTGCGCGGCCGCAGTGCCTGCGCGCCCTCGCCGCCGAAGCATCGTCAGGCCGACGGTGCCTGCCGCCAGCGCCAGAAGCAAAAACGGATCAAGGTTCCAGCGCGACAGCCATTCCGCCGGATCGGGCGCTGCGCCGCAATAGGGCAGCCACACTGTCTGGTTGGTGCTCAAATCGTGCCTGGCTGCTCGGGCGTTGGAATCGGTTTGCTAGCTTGCAGACTCAAGACGACCCGATCAGCCCGGAGTTCCAACCGATTTTGAGCCCCGCGCCGGCCGAGGGCGTCGCCCGAGCGCTAGCCATGAGCGAGGGAGCGGGTGAGACCGTTTCCCACCTCGCGGAGGTGCGGGAAGATGCCGGTAATCTCAGACCGTGGGCAGCCCGTTTTGTGTCGCACCACAGCTCCGTCCGAATGCACCCAGGAGTAAGCCCTCCGGCGACCCACGACGCAGCCCGGTTCCAGTTGCCTGACCGAGGTTTGGGTGGGTGGGGCCGCAGATGCGGTGAGCCTCAACTGCCCAGTTCGCGCGTTGAATGCTCAAAAGAAAAGGGCTCGCGGTCACCATGACCGCGAGCCCCTCTATGTCTACCGCTCTAAAGCGGTCGGCCAGCTTACTGGGCGCGACGCGCGGCCGCGGCAACAGCTTCCGTCGTCGGGTTGCCGAGCGACAGCTCGCGACCGTTCGGGAAGCGGATTTCCGCGGCGCTGGCGCGGGTGTCCCCGTCACGCGCACGGAACGCGTCCACGATGATGTCGGTGCCGGCCGGCAGCGAGTTACGGTTCCAGCCGCGACGCAGCAGCGCGCTCGGAGCGCCGCCCTCAACCCGCCAGGTCGTGCCGTCGGAGGTGCGCAGATGAATCCACGAGTGCGGGTTGACCCACTCGAACTTCACCACCTTGCCTTCCAGCCGAATGGGCTTGTTGCGATCGAACTCGGTCGCGAAGGAATGGTGGGCGCTGGCGGTGCCGATGGCGCCCAACGCCAGGACGGCGCCGAGCGCGGCAGCGGTCCAGCTCTTGATCTGCATGGCCTTGTACTCCTCAATCTCTCAAGTGCGGGTTGTCTTATCAGGTCGTAGTCGCGTTACTGTGCGGGCGTGGGGGCGGAGTTCTCTCCCGGAACTGCATCGCCTTCCAACAGGTCGCCATATAGCATCAATTCGCTGAACGGCACGCAACGGAAGTCCAGCAGCTGGGCGTTCTGCTCGACCCGACGGTAGAGCGGCATCTTGATCGTCCAGGCCTGCGTGTAGAGGTTCGGATCGTCGATCGTCACTTCATAGTCGATGTGGTCAGGGCCCATCAGCTTGAACCGCTCAACCACGGTTGAAGTGTTGCTGATGTAGTTTCCGGCGCGGTCGAGCCAGGTGACGCCCGGCTGCATTTCGCCGCCCGGCAGCTTCACGTCGCCCGGACCTTGGGCGAGGGTGGTGACGACCAGCGTGTCGCCGTCCCACTGGCCGTAGGAGGTGCCCATCCAGGTGTCGATCGGCGGAATGCCGACCTCCTGCATGTGGATGACCCGGTTGGCGCTCGCATATTCGTAGACCATCAGGATGTCGTCACCGCCGCCCTGGATGATCTGGAACGGGTGATCCATGTAGGTCGCGCGCGGGATGCCCGGAAGGTAGCAGGACGCTTCCGGGTCGTGCTTGACCACGTTGGCCTTGTTCTGCTGCAGCCGCTCAAGCGCTTCCGGCTTGTACGGGATGCGGCCGCCGACGACGACGCCCAGACCGGCCGGAACCGCACCAAGCACGCCAAACTCACGCTCGACCGAGCGCAGCGGCGCCGGGCCGGCGGAATGCGGCTCCAGGTTGTGGTTCGCGCCGCTCAGCGTCTGCCAGATGCCGTTCAGATTCGGGTGGTTCTCAATACGCTCCACCCCCTGCGTCTGCTGCTGCCTGCGCGCATCCAGCCCGTCCGCAGAGGACTGCTGAGCGGCCGGCCTGTTCTGGGCTACGGCTGGCGCGCACGCGGCCATGGCAACTCCGGCCAATGCGGCCGCAGCAATCAAAGATGTTTTCATCCCCCACTAACCTCTCTTGTTGGTCTCGCTCATTCGGATAGCGAATAGGCCATGATAACGCCACCAGCATTGATGGCGACGAACTGCTTGCCGCTCTTGCCCGCATAGGTCATCGGGTTGGCATTGGCGTTGGCGCGCAGCTGGGTTTCCCACAATTGCTGCCCGGTCGCCGCGTCAAAGGCGCGGAAGCGCCGGTCATTGGTTGCGCCGACGAAGACCAGCCCGCCCGCCGTAACGGTCGGTCCAGCGCTGCCGGAATTGCCGACAAGCTGCTTACCCTCGGGCAGATCCTCGACAAGACCGAGGGGCACCGCCCACTTGATCTCGCCTGTATTGGCGTCGACCGCCGTCAGGCGCGACCATGGTGGCTTGTAGCACGGGGCGCTCGCGCCAACTGCGCGGCCCTGCTCGTCATATTTTCCGCTGATCGGCGCGCTGAATGTGAAGAAAGGTCCCTTTCCGTCCACGCTGGCGCGGTCGTACTCCGGCGCCGAGGTCGCGTCGAAACTGTACGGCTTGTCGCCTTCCACCTTCTCCACCCACCCCACGAGCGAGGTGTCCTGCGCATTGACGTACACCAGGCCGGTCGTCGGATCGGCCGCGGGCCCGCCCCAGTTCACCCCTCCGGTGCCACCCGGCAGTTGGATGGTCGAGCGCGGCGGAGCATCGGCAGGCTTGAACATGAAGGGCGTGAAGGGCCCTGCATTGAAGAAGCCGCCGGCCTTTTCCCACATCGCCCGGCAGGCCGCGGCGTGCTCAGGCGTGGTGTCCTCA
The DNA here is from genome assembly GCA_966251025.1 of uncultured Erythrobacteraceae bacterium. Lineage (GTDB taxonomy): Bacteria > Pseudomonadota > Alphaproteobacteria > Sphingomonadales > Sphingomonadaceae > Croceibacterium. Next base: position 200,394 of record CBINJM010000003.1, read on the forward strand.
GCAGTGACGATATCCTGATAGGTCATCTGCACGCGGCTCAGCGGCGGCGTCTTTACCGGGAACGGCTGCGTCGGGTGGTAATACTCGCCCGGAACATCGCCGGGTGGAACGAAGCGCTCTTCCACCGGGAGGACCGGCTCTCCGCTGGTGGCGTCGAGCACATAGAACAGGCTGGACTTGCCGACATTCGCCAGCGCCTTCCCCGAACCTCCTCCGCGGACGGGCAGAAGCGGACCAGCGTGTGACATGTCGATGTCCCACAGGTCATGATGCACGGTCTGGAAGTGCCACTTGTAGGCGCCAGTGGTGAGATCGACCGCGACCACGGAATTGCCGAACACGTTGGTTCCGGGGCGATCGCCGCCGTAATAATTGTGCGCAGGCCCGGCGATCGGCAGGTAGACGGTCTTCGTGTCGGCATCCACGGTGGCCATGAAGCCCCACATATTGGTGCCGCCGCGACCTTCCGCGCCGGGGCCCCACGTGTCGCCAAAAGGCTCGTCGGGCCCAGGGGTGGTGTCGAACTCCCAGAGCTTCTTGCCGGTCAGGACATCGAAGGCGCGCGGATTGCCTGCAGGACCTTGCGGATTCTCGAGCGAGGCGGCGCCGATGATCGCAACGTTGTCCGCCACGGTGACGGAGCCGCCATAGCCCACGCCCACGTCGATCATGCCGCCTTCGCCGAACCCGCGAACGGGCTGCCCGGTCGCAGCATCCAGGGCGAACATCGTGGTGCCGGCCATGAAGAGGATTCGCGGCGCCCGGCGGCGGTCGCCGGGCCAGTAGCCAACGCCGCGCGTGGAGGCATTGCGCTGCTGCTCGCCAGCGGGCGGGACGGTGTAGACCCACTTCTCGACCCCGGTCTCGGCGTCGAGCGCAACAACACGGTTGCCGGCAGGGAAGTACATCGTGCTGCCCACCACCACCGGCACGGCGGTGTTGAAAGAGCGCATGGGGTAATTCCACGCTTCTTTCAGTTGGCTGACGTTGCTCCTGTCAATCTGTGCGAGCGGCGAGTAGCGCGTCGCGGCGAGATCGCGATTGATCGTGCGCCAGTCCCCATCGGGAAGTTGATCCTGCGCCAGTGCTCCGGCGCTGACTCCGGCCGCAAGTATCGCTGCCAGCCCGAGGGCCTTGGCCACACGCATCCACATCCTCCCGTCCATCCAGACACGCCCCGGCCAAGCCTGGAAGCGTCACTTGTTGATTCTGTCCTACGGCGCGTGATGGGCTTTGACAATGGGCTGCAACGGCTTCCCTGTTCACGCAACGCTGCGTTGCGCGGCTGCATCAGCCCTCGACGGGTGCGCGAAACGGAGCGTTCCGGCACAGGCCGCTCGCTCAAGGATGCTGGACTTTATCAATCTACGCGCTACCGAAGGCTGAAACGCGGCGGGGTCCAGCGGGAACGCTGCCCGCGCACGTGGGGGCGAGGAGAGGCGAGGGCTCCGGTGAAACGCACCGTAACCGGGCTGTTACTGTAATTGACTTGGCGCAAAGCGCTTTCCGAGCCATTGGCTACGCTTTGCGGCCACGGGGTGCAAAAGGGTGCGAGTGCAACGCGCTATCGGAACAAGGCCGCCTGGGGGATTTCGGCGGCAGCGATGCGAAAAAAGGGGAAGGCCTGACCAATGGGCGACTTTTTGTATGGATTGACAGAGTGGCTGAGGTCGACCGCCTTGGTCGATTTCGCGCTCAACGTGTCGGAATGGCCGTTCAGCCAGTGGGTGGTGAGCCAGTTCTGGGCGATTCCGATCCTCCAGATGGTGCACATCTTCGCGATCGCCGGCTCTTTCGCCGCGGTCCTGATGCTCAACCTGCGGGTTTTCCATCTGGCGGGCCATGCCACGCTGGCGGAGACCGCCCGGCGTTACACCAGGGTGCTTTGGTGGTCGCTCGGCTTCGTCATCCTGTCCGGCGTGCTGATGCTGTTTGGCGATACGGTGCGGAACCTGATCAACTCGGTGTTCTGGATCAAGATGGTGATGGTCGTGATCGCGATCGTCCTCGCCATCGTCTTCGCCAACAATCTGGGGCGCCAGTACAGGACAACGACAGGTGATACCGAGGTCGTCGGCGGGGGCGTGAAGGCCACCGCGATCCTCCTCGTCATCCTGTGGTGCGCGATCATGTTTGCCGGGCGCTGGATCGCCTACGCACCGGCCTAAGGGGGGACTGATGTATCCTGAACCGACAAATCTCTGGGAGCGGATCGAGTATTCGTCGCTCGGCATCACCATCGCCGAGTCGACATGGATGTTCCCGACCATTGAAACTCTGCACGTTATCGCGCTGGTCACCGTCATCGGCACCATCGCCATCGTGGACCTTCGCCTGATCGGCGTCGCCAGCAAGGGGCACCGCGTGTCGCTGCTGGCGAAGGACACGCTGCCGCTGACCTGGGCCGCCTTCGCCCTGGCGGCGATCACGGGCGGCCTGCTGTTCGTCAGCAAGGCCAGCAGCTACATGATCAACCCGTACTTCCTGTGGAAGCTGGTGCTGCTCGCCCTGGCCGGGCTCAACATGATGTATCTCCACCTCACCACCTGGCGGACGGTGGAGCACTGGGAGCGGGACCCGTCCTTTCCTTTCCAGGCCAAGCTGGCCGGCTGGCTGTCGCTGGTCTTCTGGATCGGCGTGGTGTTCTGCGGCCGCATGATCGGTTTCACGCTCGGCGTCTTTTACTGAGCGCGACACGGACTGACCGGACACAAGAAGGGCCGCCCCGCAGGGCGGCCCTTTTTTCATGTTCGCAGCGATGTTCTCAATCCGGCAGCGCGAAAACGTAGAGCGCGGCGTTGTTGTAGGGCGGCAGCGGGATCTCCGGCGTAAACGGCCCGGGCAGGCCGAAGGCCAGTGGGTTGCCCCCGCCGGTGACAATGGCGAGATATTGCCGGCCATCGACCGAATAGGTGATCGGGGAGCCGTTCGGCACGCCCGGAACGCCGCTGCGCCAGAGCTCCCGCCCGTCCTGCTGGTCATAGGCGAGGAACTGCCGGTCCACGCCGCCAGTGAACAGCAGCCCGGTCGCCGTGGTGAGGATCCCCATGTTGAAGGGAGCGCGGCGGCGCACTTGCCAGCGCACCGCACCGCCTTCGATGTCGAGCGCCTGCAGCACGCCCCAATTGCCATCCGCATCGGCCGGAGGCGCATAGAGAATCTGCACTCCGGTGGTCAGGAAGCCGCTCTCTGCGGGCACCATCTCCATGCACACATCGCGCGCATTCACGAACAGATTGCGGCTCGACGGGTTGAAGGAGGTGGGTGACCAGTTTCGTCCGCCGCCGGAATGGGGGCAGACGAAGACCGGGCCCTTGTCGCGGCCGGGCGCCAATGCGGGATCGACCGTTTTCTCGCCCGTCACCGGGTCGATGGCAGTGATGAAATCCTGCAGGCCCATATCGACCGTGTCGACATACTCGCCGGTCTCCACGTCCAATACGTCGAACAGGCCTTCCTTCCCGCCGGTGATCACCACGCGGCGCTGCTGCCCCTCATGGACAATCGTGCCGATCACCCGGTCGAACACCCAGTCCAGATCGTACTGGTCGTTCTTCATGTGCTGGTAGTACCAGCGCAGCTTGCCTGTCCGCGGCTCAAAAGCCAGCGTCGAGTTGGTGAACAACGCGTCGTTGTTCTCGCCCGGCCTGCGATCGCGGAGGGGCCCTGTGTCGTAGCTTTGCGCCACGCCCCAGAGGGCGAGGCCGCTGGCCATGTCGTAAGTGCCCGAGGTCCAGACTGAGCCGCCTCGCCGCTCCTCCGCAGGCAAGCCGTTCCAGGTGTCACCGCCCAGGGTGCCGGGCTTGGCCACGGTGTCGAAGGTCCAGAGATGCTCGCCCGTCTCTGCATCGTAGCCTGCGATAAGGGCACCACCACCTTCCTGAGTGGTCAGCCCCTGCATCACCACGCCATCGGCCGCGAGGGGGCCGCCCGGGTTTCGGAAACCCGGCTTGTCGGTGATTTGCGCGTCCCAAACCAGCTTCCCGGTCCGCGCGTCCAGCGCGATGAGGTGCAGGTCGGAAGTGGCGGCAAAGAGCTTGTCGCCATACAGGGCCAGCGTCTTCTTGGACGTCGCGTTGACGCCTTCGGGCAACTGGTGCTGGTACTGCCACAGCATGGCCCCATCGGCCGCATCGAAGGCGATCACCCGGTCGCCGTAGCCGAAGATGTAGAGCACCCCGTCGCGCACCAGTGGCTCGTTCGTGGTCTCACCGGTGGGCAGGCCCTGCGCCCAGGCAAGCCGCAACTGGCTTACATTATCCGGTGTGATCTGTGTCAGTGGCGAGAAGCCCTGTCCGTTATGCCCGCGCCGCCAGCTGAGCCAGTTCTCCGGCGCCGGGTTGCTCAGCATCGCCTCCGTCACCGGCGTGTAGTCGGCGAAGCGATCCATCTTCGCAGGCGGGGCGGGCATGGGATAGCGGCGCGAAATCCCGCCGAGCCCCATCTCGCCCACGCCTTCGGTGATAGGCGCGTTGCCCGGCAGGTTCAGCGCCGCAAGTTGCTCGGCGCCGCTGGTGAGGGCGGCAGGCGCCGAGCCTCCGTTCTCCTGCAGGATCAGCGCGGTCAAGGCGGCATAATCCTCATCCGGCAGGCTGCCGGCATTCCCCGGCGGCATGGAGGAATGGATGTAGGCATAAAGGCCGGAGAGCGGCAGGCCGCCCCACTTGACGAGGAAGGCGGAGCCCTTCAGGGGCCCCGCAAACTGGCCGCCCGCCAGATCCGCGCCATGGCAGGCGGCGCAAACGCGAGCATAGACAGCGCGCGCCGCCTCCGCCTGCTCATCGAAGCTGGTGGCGCGCCCCGCATCGGCCTGAGCCGCTGCCAGCGATGCCGCGGCGAGCCCCGGAAGGCACGCCAGCGAAGCAAGGAGCAGCCAGCGCCGTCTCCTGCTGGATGCTCCCATATTCCTCCCCTTCTTGGGCGTTCTTATTTGCCCTGAATGCCGAGCGGCTTTGCCACCCGGTCCTCGAACAGCGCCTGATAGAGCCTGGTCTTGGCCGGAGTGAGCCACGGCCCCTTGCCCGAACCGTCCGCGTCAAGAAGCATCGCTTCGTTGGGGCTCAACTCCCTCATGCTGGGCCATTGGGGCAGGCCAGGTCCGTTCGGATTGCCGGTGCGCGCGAAGTTCACCCAATATTGCGACACCTGGTCTGCGAAGCGCTCCTCGCGCTGATTGCCGGCCATCAGGCTGACGGAGCTTCCCGCAGGATAGGTGCGCGGCGCTGCAAGGTTGTCGAACACATACGGGATCTCGGCCGTATGCCCGGCGCCGAGATCCGGCCGGTCCGGATCATAGGGCGGCTCGTGCGTGAACCAGTAGAACCAGGAGTTCTTGCCGATCTTCGCCTGGCTGTCCGCGAACAGGCGCATGTGCCAGGCCAACGTGTCAGAGAAGGGCATCGGCGCCTGAGCGGCGGCCTCCGCGTCTGTCGAGGCTGGATAGGCAGCCTGGCCAAGCTCGGCACGCTCGCCCCAACGCATCGGTGCGCCCTGGTTCCAGCTTTGCAGCGTCGTGGGCGGACCCATGGCGCTGGTGAAGGAGCCTTCGTCGCTGTTGGAGCCGACCAGCACGTCGACATGGTTCTGCCGCCCATTGGCGAAAGTGATCGACAGATCCTCGGTGATGATCTTGCCGTCGACGATCATGCCCTGACCGCGGAGCTTGCCGGTGATCTGGTCAGCGGGGAGGGCGCGCAGTTCCGCGATGGAGGTGGTGCCGAACGCTTCCTGCGCGGTCTGCAGGGTGCGCTGCTCCATATCCTCGCGCTGGGGCATTTGCGCGATGCCGAGGCCCATCCAGGCGCCGCTCTGCGAGATCGCCCGCTCGAACGTGCCGCGCGCGCCGGCTGCACCGACGAGGCCGCCATTCATTGCGGCGCCCGCGCTTTCGCCGAACAAGGTGATGTTGTTGGGATCGCCGCCGAATGCAGCGACGTTGGCTTTCAGCCAGCGGAAGGCGGCGATGGCATCGGCCAGCGCCTGGTTGCCCGAGGCGCCGCCGTTTTCGGCCGTCAGCTCAGGGTGAGAGAGGAAGCCGAATGGGCCGACGCGATAGTTGAGCGTCACCATCACCACGCCCTTGGCGGCGAGATTGTCTCCTTCGCTGAAGGGCGCGTTCCCGCCGCCTTCATTGTAGGCGCCGCCATAGAGCCACACCATCACCGGCAGGTTCTCGCCCGCGCGCTTGGCCGGCGTCCAGATGTTGAGGTTGAGGCAGTCCTCGCTCATCCCGGTGAAGTTCGGCGTGTCGGTCGCTGCGTTCGGGGGGAAGCGCTGCGGCGCCGGCGGCTGTACGCAGACATCGCCGAACTGCGTCGCATCGCGCACGCCGCTCCAGCTCCGGGGCGCGGCGGGCGGGGCCCAGCGCAGGTCACCCACCGGTGGAGCGGCGAAGGGAATGCCCTTGAACGCCATGACTCCTTCGACCTTGCCCGGGGCGCCGCGCACAAGCCCCTGCTGCGTCTGGACGGGGCCGGTCAGCCCCGCTCCCGGTGCACTGGATGCAGAGCCGGCCGCACCGTCAGGGGTGGTGCAGGCGGCGGTCATGCCCGCCAGTGCAAGGCAGGCGAACGCGGTGCGAAACGTGGTCGAAACGGCCATGCAAGTCATTCCTGTTCGAAGGGGCCGCGCCTGCGCGCGGGCTATAGGGTGCGGCAGATGAGGTCTGCTGAAGGCGCCGGGGCGAACACGCAGATGTCCAGCCGGAGCCAATCAGCGAGCGGCAGGCAATCGGTGATGGCCGAGGTCTGAGCGATCGGCTCTTCATGGCATTCGGACGGTGCTGAAGCTGCCCATCAGCGCCCCAATCGCCGGGCGTATCGCGAAGCGCTGGCGAAGGTGCGTCCTGCAGCTTGCCCGGTCGAACCGGCCTTGCTGCGGAGCGCACCTTTCGCATCAGTGGCGCCTTCGCGCGTTACTGGCCGCCGCTGCTGGCGTCCCGCTCCGCCTGCGCTTGCTCGAGAGTGCCGGCGCGATAGGCGGTGATGTAGTTGCGGACCTGCACATTGCCCTCGTGGCAGGCATATTCGTAGAACTCGTATTCGTCGTTACGAGTCCAGTCGAGCCGGGCGGTGAAGGGCGCGGTGAAGACTTCCGGATCGGAATAGGTCATCTCGTAGATGATGTGATCCGGGCTGGTCATCGTCAGCCGCTCCACCACCTTCGCCTGCTTGCTAGTCGGGATGGTGTTGAAGGGCGGCACGCCAAGCGTCGCCATGTTCAGCGGCGAGCCGTTGCGGGCGTAGGAGTTCTCGGTCGCGCTGTCGCCGGTCTTCAGATTGGTCGTCTCGATGACCAGAGTGTTGCCTTCCCAACGGCCTCGGCTGTCGCCGAGCCAGGCTTCGACCGCCTCAGGCCACTGCTCGTTCTGACCGGCAACGGGGATCACGCGGGTGCCGAGCATCTCGAGCGCGATCGTCACGTAGCCCGGAGACTGGAACACGCGGATGCCGTTATTGTAGCGGAAAGGCAGCATCGAAGCGGGGAAACCGCGTGACACGCAGCGGTCCCAGCTGTCGAAATCCGTCACCCAGTTGAAGGGGGTGTTGGCAGTCCAGCTGGAGCGGCCCGCCTTGTAGAGCGCTTCGGCCTGGGGCGTCAGCGGCGGCAGCTGGCCGTTTGCCGGCTCGACGAGCAGCGAGGTGCGGCGGCCGGAAGCGTCCGACTCCACCCAGTGACCCATGCCCATTTTGCCGGATTCTTCCTCTGCCTGATAAGCCTCGGTCGAACGGTTGGCCTGGGCCTGGCGCTGGGCGTACTCCTCTTCCGTCAGCCAGAAGCGGTTGCCGAAATTGGCCGGGCGATTCATCGGCAGGCTGGCGATGTTATCGATCGGCCAGGTACCGCGAAGGTCCGGATCGCCCCACGCGGTCTTCTTCGGGGTATAGTCGGTCGGCACCGGCGGCATCGTGGTCAGGTCATCCGGCACGGCCTGAGCAAGTACGGGGCTGGACGACATGGCCGAAAGGCTGACCGCGGCGAGCATTGCGCCCGCAACAGCCCCGCGAAACGTCTTGAAACGAGTCATTGATGGTCTCCCGGAAGAGCGTGCCTTGCTCCGGCACGCCAATTGGTTTGCATTCTCACTCTTTTTCGCCGCGGGCGCAATTTGCAATTCCCGCAGCCGATCTGTTCTGCGCCCCCTGCTTCAGAGCCGTGCGCGGCCTCTTCAGCAGGGTGTGCGGAAGATTACTGCCCGCCCTCCGGCGCGGCTTCTCCGGCGCGTGAGGCGGTGATGTAATTGCGGATCTGCACGTTGCCCTCGTGGCAGGCATATTCGAAGATCTCGAACTCGTCGTCGCGCTGCCAATCCAGCCGCGCGGTCCACGGTGCGGTGAAGACCACCGGATCATCCAGCGTCACTTCATAGACGATGGTGTCGGGGCTGGTCATCGTGAAGCGTTCAGTGATCTTCGCCTGGTCGCTCACCGGAGTATCGTTGAAGCGGGGCGAGCCCGTCGTGCCGATATTGGTGGCGGACGGACCCGGCTTCAGATTGGTGGTCTCCACGACAAGCGTATTGCCGTCCTCCCAATGCCCGCGGCTTTCCCCCAGCCAGTTCTGGATCTGAGAAGGGATGGGCGGGCGTCCGTCGGTCGGGATCAGCCGCGTCTCGTGCACCATCTCCATCTGCAGGGCGACGAGGCCCGGCGACTGGAAGATGCGCATCCCGTTATTGTACATGAACGGGAACATCGAGGCAGGCAGGCCGCGGGTGATGCAGCGGTCCCAGCTGTCGAAGTCATTGGTCCACTCGAACGTCTGCCCGGCGCGCCAGGTGGAGCGCATCGCATCCGACAGGCGCTTGCCCTCCGCCGTGTAGGCGGGAAGACGGCCGTTCGCCGGGCTGATGATCCAGCTGGTGCGGCGATTGGCTGCGGCGACTTCGGCCCAGTGGCCGATGCCCATCGTGCCGCTTTCGTCCTCGTTCTCGTACCGGCGGGCGAGCTGTTCCACCATCTCGCCCCGCTCCGCAAATTCCTCGTCCGTGAGGAAGGCGCGGTTGCCGTGCTGCGGGTCACGCTCCAGCGGAGTGCGGCCGTTGAGGTGGTCGATCGGCCAGCCGCCGCGCAGATCCGGCTCACCCCAAGGGGTGAGCTCGGCCTTGTAGTCGCGCGGCGCCGGAGGAACGACGGTGAGGTCCGCCTCCTGCGCCGGCGCGAGGCCGGGGACGAGGGCCATGCCGGCCACGGCGGCCGCGATCGCCAGCCGCAGCCTGACCGCGCGGCGCCCGGCCGGAAGGGTCATTGACCGCCCCCGGCACTCGTCGCCGCACCGGCGGGCAGGGCGAAGGTGATGTACTGGCTCGGCCCCGGCTCACCCAGCCCAAGCCCGTTGGCGAAGTGGCCAACGCCGCCGACCGGAATGGTCACGTACTGACGGCCATTCACCTGATAGACGGCAGGCACGCCTTCCGTCGCGGCCGGCAACTTGTGCTCCCACAAGACTGCGCCGGTCTGCGCGTCGCGGGCGCGGAAGGTGCGATCGGTCGCAGTGCCGACGAACAGCAGGCCGCTGGCGGTCGCCACCGGGCCGCCGCGCGAAGCCTGCGCGCCGACATCTTCGACAATGCCCTGCGCTTCCAGCGAGGAGATCGTGCCGTTGGGGATGCGCCACATGATCTCGCCCGTATTCATGTCATAGGCGGTGAGGTACGAGAATGGCGGCTTCATCGCGACCATCCCGTTGCTTTGCAGCAGGAAATTGACCGGCGACTTGTACGGGTTGGTTTCGGCAGAGCCGTTGGGCATCGCCGCCAGCGCTTCCGGCCGGTTGTCCGGGTTCAGCTTGATCAGCAGCGGCAATTCGCGGCTGACGACGAACAGGCGCTGGTTCAGCGGATCGGCGGCGACATTGCCCCAGTTCGCGCCACCATTGTGACCCGGCATGGAAATGGAGCCGACGAGGCTCGGCGGAGTGAACGGCCCCTCGTTGCGCCAGGTACGCAGGCCCTCGCGCAGCTTCTGCTTGTCCTCTTCCGGGAGGTACGGGTTGATGTCCGCCTCGGTGAAGGTCTGGCGCGCGAAGGGCTGCGGCCAGGTCGGGATGGGCTGAGTGGGACTCGCCTTCTCGCCCGGAACGTCCGACGCGGGGACAGGACGCTCCTCGATCGGCCACACAGGCTCGCCCGTGCGGCGGTCGAAGACGTAGAGGTAGCCGGTCTTGCTGGCCTGGATCACGATCGGGATCCGCTGGCCATCCTTGGTGATGGTCATCAGCTTGGGCGCGACCGGAAGGTCGAAATCCCACAGATCGTGGTGCACCGTCTGGAAGTGCCAGATGCGCTTGCCGGTGCGGGCGTCGATGGCGATCAGCGAATTGGCGAAAAGATTGTCGCCCGGGCGGTTGCCGCCGTAAAAATCGTAGCGCGCCGTGCCGGTCGGGATGAAGATGATGCCCAGTTCCGGGTCGAGCGTCGACTCGGACCAGTTGTGGACGCCGCCGAACTTCTCGCGATCCTTCTCGGGCCAGGTGTCGGAGCCGAACTCGCCGATGCGCGGGACAACGTGGAACACCCACTTGAGCTCGCCCGTGCGCACGTCATAGGCCTGGATGTCCGCAGGGGAGGAGGCGTAGTCATACGCGCCTGCCGGCAGGGACATGATGATCGTGTCTTCGAAGATGCGGCCCGGATTGTCCGTCTGGAGCGGACGCGCCTCCACCGAACCTTCCGGCAGCGCGGCGCGCAGGTCCACCCCGCCATTGGTGCCGAAGCTGTCGATGAACTTGCCGGTCTTGGCGTCCATCGCGCGCAGCATGCCGTCATTCAGCATCAGCAGGCGAGATTCGCTGCCGTCCGCGCTCTCCCAATAATTGATGCCCCGAGCGCCAATGCGGCCCTGAATCTCGCTGCGCCAGACTTCGCGGCCGGTGGCAGGGTCCAGCGCGGCGAGGTTGAAGTCGCCCCGCAGGACATACATCAGGCCCCCGCCGACGATGGGGTTGAAGCGCGGCGGCTGGCCTTCACCCGTGGGGTAGGTCCAGGCGACCTGCAGCTGCGAGACGTTGCTCTTGTTGATCTGATCCAGCGCGGAAAACTGTGAGCTTTCCTGCCCGCCGAGATAGCCGTCCCACCCGACATAGTCGAAGTTCTCTTGCGGAAGCGCTGCGGTAGCGGAGGACGCGACCCTGGAGGAAGGTTCCGATGTCGTTGCGCATGCGGCGGCCAGCGCAGCCAGCGACGCGACCGCTGCGGCGCGCGCAAGGCGCGACATGGACCTGTGAGACTTACCCCCGGACATTACCCCTCCTAACCGACAAGGCTTCTTGGCCGGCCACGTTGGACCGCGCCGACCGACGCTGCGTAGCCGACAATGGGGCGGCCCAACAAGGCCTCAATCCACCGAGTTTGACAAAATCCGGTTTGGTTCCCGCCCGGCGCCCTCACTCCTGGTCAGGCTGCTGCATCTGATGCCCTTCCGGAAGCCGGGTGGGCGCTGCCTCCTCGCCGCTGATCGGGCGCTCCTGCGGGGCGCCGCCTTCGAAGATGGTGGAGTGGGTGAAGCCGCCGGTGGTCTCCAGCACCAGCGTGACATTGTCCAGCGTGCGGTTCTGCCAGTACCAGCCGTGGATGCCGGTGAAGGGGGCGACATAGAGGCCCTGCATCGCCGGCGCATCGCCCACGCCATAGCTCTCGGTCAGCTCCTCGCCGCCTTCGAACGGATGCGAGTGCATGTCGTAATTGACAGGAGCACTGGCGCGCCAGCGGAAGATCAGCGGCTGGCCTTCTGCCATCGTGTACTTGAACTCGACCGCTTCATAGGGGCCGAGCTCTTGCTCCCAGCGGTCGGTGTGCAGCGTCTGGTTGGTGAGGGTGAGCACGCCCTCGCGCCGCGCGCCGCGCTCCAGCTCGGTCATCTCGCCCGCTTCGGCGAGGTTGGTGAGGCCGCTCCGCTCGCCGCTGCCGGTGAGGTCGAGCCCGCGCTCGGCCGGCAGGATGAAGAACACCAGCGCGAGGACAGCGACCACCAGCGCGACCAGCACGCCGATGATGATCTTCTTCCGAGAGGGCGCGGTAGCAGTAGGGTCGGTGCTCATGATGCGAGATATCCTGCAATCTGTTGTCCGGTGAGGATGAAGCCTGCCGCCATCAGCGCGACATTGGCGTAAAAGGCGGAGGCGGCGAAGGAGGGGCTGCGGCGCCAAAGGTTGAGCAGTGCCACCACCACCACCAGCACCATCACCTGGCCCGCCTCCACCCCGATGTTGAACGAGATGAGGTTGATCAGCAGGCCATCGCGGGAGACGGCCAGGTCCATCATCCGGGTCGCCAGGCCGAGGCCATGGAACAGGCCGAACACCAGCACGGCGATGCGGGTGTCGATGGCGAGGCCCAGCCGGCGAAAGCCGCCGATATTTTCAAGCCCCTTGTACACCACCGACAGGCCGATGATCGCATCGACGATATAGGCATTGACCCCAATGCCGGCCAGCACCCCGCCCAGCAGCGTCAGCGAGTGGCCGATGGTGAACATCGAGACGTAGAGCACCACGTCCTTGAGGCGGTGGAGGAAGAACACCACGCCGATGAGGAACAGGACATGGTCGATCCCCGTCACCATGTGCTTGGCGCCAAGGTAGAAATAGGGGATCGGCTGCGGTCCGCTCATCGCCTCCAGCGCCTCGCGGTTCGCGGCCGAGATGTCGTGCGCGAGGGCGCTGGCCGTGGGTAGCAGCACCAGCGCCGCCGCAAGGGCTGCAACGGCGAGCAGGGATGAGGGGGCGCGTGTCATGTGAGAATCAGGAGGCGGCGCGCGCTCACTGCGGCGGCGCCTGCTCGATGTCTTCCTGCCCGAGGTCCTCCGGCTGCGAGGCGGGGTAGACCTGATGGCAGGCGGTGCACACGCGGTAGATGACGCCGCCCACCTCGAAGATCGCCTCGCTGTCCCGGTCGAGCGCGGTCTGCTCGGCCCGCTTGGAGATCTCCACCAGCGATTTCGAGAACGCGATCCAGTCCTCGCCGCGTCCCTCGGCATATTCGGGCGTCTGCAGCAACTCGCCCAGCCGCTGCAGCTTGCGGGTGGATTCGAGCGTGGCCGCCCAGCCTTCCTCGGTCGTGGGGGTGAGGTCCGTCTCGCCGCTCTCATCCACGACATAGCCGGCCGAGTTCCAGTACACCTCCGCCGTCGGCTGCACCTCCTCCGCCATCAGCTGCTGCACCCGCACGGCGCGGTCCTGCACCGCGCTGTCCGCACCGTCGCCGGCACTACATCCCGCAAGGAGCGCCGCACCTGCGAACACCAGGATCTGCGCCTTGATCACATCGTTCTCCCTTTTCGCTTTCCGCCCTTCCTATAGGAGGATCGGAGCTTTTCCACCCGCTTCGCAAGCAAGGGTGCCAGCGAGTGCCGTTTCATACGTGCAAATTGACTATGTCCGAATATTGGGCCCGGCGTAAATCTGCGGTAAAGCTTGACTCACCTAGCCAGGTTGTTGACTGGAGCCTGCCCACAAGGGCGGGTCAGAAGAGAGAGCGGAAGGCGAAGAACGATGGAGCGAGTCGGACATCAGGCGGGCAAGATGGCGAAGCTGGCGCTGGGCGCACTGGCGCTGACTGGTGTTGCACTGCCGCTTGCCGGAGCCTTCGCGCAGGGCCCGGAAATGGCCGCGCAGGAACTGACGGCGGAGCAGGTCACGCAAGGGCGTCAGCTCTTCAACGACTGGTCCTGCGGCGCCTGCCACGTGCTCTCGGATGCCGGCGGCACGGGACCGGTTGGCCCCTCGCTCGATGGCAATACGCTGATCGACCATGATTTCATCGTTGGCCGGGTCACCCACGGCCAGGGCGCGATGCCGGGCTTCGGCGGGCAGATGAGCGATGAGGAGATCGATCTGGTCGCCAGGTACATCATGCAGGTGAAGAAGTAGGCGCCTCGCCTCACGCACCAGGAAACTAGGGGAGGGGGCCTGCGGGCCCCCTTTCTGCATCTTCGGAAGAGGGGAACCTGTGACGCGCCGCAGCGAATTCCTGCGCCGCCGAGCATTCTTCATGGTCAAAAACCGCAGCATCCTCTAGGGTTGCTTCGCTATGGCGATGAACAAGGAACAGGCTGGGCGGGAATTCCGCCGCACGCTGAAGTGGATTGCGGTGATCGGCGTGCTGATGGTCGTCGGCGCGCTGATCTTCCTCAACCAGATGGATGCCTGGAGCCTCCACGCGGTGATCGCGACGATCCTCGGCGTGTTCTTCTCCGTCCTGCTGGGCTGCGGCCTGTTCGCGCTCGCCTTCTTCAGCGACAAGAGCGGGCATGACGAGAATGTGACGGACGCGACCTCCCGCCGCGACGACCGTCAGGGGCGCAGCTAAGGGCCGCGCCCCTGCGCACTCAATTGTCCTGAGCCGTCTGAGGCTGGTTCTGCACGCTCCGGTTGACCTGCGCGAAGTAATTGGTGACGCCGTCCGGGTCGTTCAGCCACACCGTCACGAGATCGAAGCCGCCCAGCTTGTTGAGCGGCGTCTCCACCGCGATGTTGCGTGACTTGGCCTTCGCGTCCACCATCGGCGCGTCGCGGACCACGTACTGGATCCCCGCATTGCCGTTGTCGACCACCTGCGGGTTGCCCGCCCGGTAGAGATAGAGCGTCGTCTCGCCGTGCCGGAACGGGTACTTGGTGACGCCGAGTAGGCGGTCCTCCACCGGCGGCAGCTCGTCCAGCCCCACGAACTCCCGGTAGAATGCGCGGCTTTTCTCCAGATCGGACGCCGCGATGCCGACGCCGACACCGTCGTTTGAGCCATCTTTCGCGCCGGCGCGGATCACCAGCTGGATCGGAAAGCCGCCCGGATCAGTGACGAGCGCTGACTGGGTGCCGTCCCCCTGGTCAGCAAAGCTGGGAGCGGGGAAGCCGGCGGCGCGGAAGCGCTCCGTCACGGCTTGGGCGTTGGGATAGGTGAGGGCGAAAAAGCGGATGCCCGTGCCCCCCATGTGCCCGCCGCTGAGGTTGTACTTGCGGTTGCCCTGCTGCCCGGCCGAAAGCTTCACCTGGCCGCTGCCGACACCCGTCAACAGCATCTGCTGGCTTGAGGTGAGCTGGATCGGGTTCAGGGACCGAAGCGCCAGCGCCTCTGTGTAGAACTTCACCATCGCCTCCGTATTCTCGCGCGGGAAGCGCCGGAACACGTTCATGGAGTTCTGCACGAACAGGTCGCGGGTGGAGCTCGAAAGCTGGGCCGGCGTCAGCTGTCCCGGCTTGTAGGCGAGATCGTTGTCGACCTGCATCACCGCGCCTTCCGGCGTGCGGACGGTGCCGGGCGCGTTGTCCTGAGCGGTGGCAGCGCAGCCGGCGAGAACCAGCCCCAGGGACGCGAGGGGCAAAGCGAGCCGCCTGGCGCGCATTCCTGTCATGGAAGGTCTGTTCACGATGGCTTGTCCTCTCTCAATAGCCCCGAGTTTACCGGGTGTTCTCATTCGGGCAGCGCGAAGGCGACCAGAGCCTCCTGATTCCGCGGGCGACTGGGGGCACCAGGCGTGGGCGGTGCGAGGCTGGAACCGGCGGCCATGACCGCAACATACTGCTTACCGTCCTTGCCGCGATAGGTCACGGGAACCGTCAGCGGCGCATAATCCAGCTTGTGCTGCCACAGCATCTCGCCGCTCTTCGCGTCGAAGGCGCGGAAGCGCGCGTCAGATGTGGCGCCGATGAAGACGAGACCCCCTGCGGTGACGATGGGGCCGCCGAACGTGTTGTTGGCTCCCGTCTCCTGCTTGCCCTCAGGAAGGGCCTCCGACAGGCCGAGGCGGCTGGCCCACAGGATCTCGCCCGTATTGCCGTCCACCGCCAGCAGCCGGCCCCAGGGCGGGCGGATGCAGGGGAGGTTCGCCTTCTGCCCATCAGGCCCTTCGTAGGTGGCGCTGAAGGAGGAATAGGCGCCCGGCCCCACAAGGCTGCCGCGATCGTAGAGCTGGTTCGAATCGGCGGTGCCCCGGCCGTAATCGGCGCCTTGCGCGCGCTTCTCGATCCACCCGATGCTGCCGCTCTCGCTGGTGTTGAGATAGACGATGCCGGTGTTCGGGTCCGCCGCGCTGCCGCCCCAGTTGCTGCCGCCATTGTGCGGCATGTTGATGGAGGCACGCGGCTCATCCCCCTCCTCATGCAGGAAGAAGGGGGTGAAGGGGCCGGAGTTGAAGAAGGTGCCGCCATAGGAATCCAGCAGCGCGCGGCAGGCGGCGGCATGCTGCTCGCTTGTATCCTCCGGCGTGACGATGTCCTCAGGTGTCCAGGTCATGCGGGAGAGCGGCTCCGGCTTCACCGGGATTGGCTGAGTGGGGGAATACCACTCGCCCGGCACGTCCGCGCTGGCGACGGGGCGCTCCTCCACGCCATGGATCGGCTCACCCGTCTGGCGGTTCAGGATGTACATCAGCCCCGGCTTGCCGGTGAGGGCGAGGGCGGGGATGCGCTGCCCGTCCTTGGTCACGTCGATCAGGACGGGCGGGGCGGGCAGGTCCCAGTCCCACAAATCGTGGTGAATGGTCTGGAAATGCCACTGATACTCGCCCGTCAGCGCGTTCACCGCCACCAGCGAGTTGCCGAACAGGTTGGCGCCCGGCCGGTCCCCTCCGTAATAGTTCGGACTGGGGCTGCCGAGCGTCATGTACAGCATGTCGGTTTCGGGATCGGCTGTGGTGTACCAGATCCACATGTTGGTGCCGGAGCGTTCCTTCCAGCCATCGTCCAGCCAAGTCTCGTGCCCGACCTCGCCCGGCTGGGGCACGCTGTTGAACTCCCACAGCTTTTCGCCAGTGCGGACATCGTAGGCGCGGCTGTTGCCGCTGGGGCCGCGCGGCATTTCGGCGGTGTTGGCGCCGATCAGCATCACGTTCTTGTAGATCGTCGGCGGATAGGAATAGGGCGTGCCGTCGATGGTGATGGAGCCGTTCTGGCCGAAACTGGTGTCCACCTCTCCGGTGGCCGGGTTAAGCGCGGTGATGGCGGAGCCAGTGGAATAGAAGATGCGCGGCGAGAGCGTGCCGTCACCGCCCCAATAGGTCACGCCGCGGCGGACAAGACCGCCCTGCACGGGGTGGCGCCACAGTTCGCGCCCGGTATGCCCCTCGACCGCGACCACCGCATTGCCCAGCGGCATGTACATGATCCCATCCAGCACCACCGGCACCGTTCCGCCGAGAAGCCCGGCGCCACCCTCGGGACGCAAGGTGAAGGACCAGGCCTGCTCCAGATTGGCGACATTGCCGGTGTCGATCTCATCCAGCGGGGAATAGCGCGTGCCGCCAAGGTCCCGGGCATAGCGCGGCCAGTCTCCGGGTGCAGAGTCCGCTGTTGCGGCCGAACCGGGTGTGGTCTGGGCCTGCAGCGCGGGTGCCAGCGCCGCAGCACACAGGGCAAGGATGAGCACAGACCGCATCGATAATCTCTCCCGTCAATTCTGTAGGCGCACTTCGTGGCCTGATGAGAGAGACGCTAGCGCAGCCCGCCTTCCAGCGCAATTGGTTCATTTAGTAAACTGTTCGTGGGCGAATTAATGTCCCTTTACGGGCGTGGCGGGCCGCTGGTCGTGATCGATCGAATAGAGGATGTCGGCGCGCGCGGGCATCTCCTCCAGCATCCAGCGCGTCAGCCGCTCATAATGCATCAGGAAGCGGTCGAGCGCGCCTGCGTCCATCACCCCGCTGCCGGAAGGCGCGCGGCGGGCGAGCTTCTGCTCCTGCAGCAGCCGATTGGCGCGCACCGCCTCGAACCCATCGACGCGCAGCATCACCAGCAGCTCCAGCCGCGCAAACAGCTCGGCATAGTCGGTCGCGAGGCGCTCGTTCACGATGCGCCTCCAGGTGCCGCCAGCGTCCTCTTCCCGCTCCAGCCGGTTGATCGGCTCGGCCAGAGCTGCATCCGGCTGGGGCACCGCGCCAATGCACCAGCCTTCGAACAGCACGACGTCAACGGGGTGTTCGACCGCGCGCGTTCTCACGGCGCGATCATCTGTTGCCTTGTCAAAGCAGGGGAGCGCCACCGGTTCGCCGCCCGCCAACGCATCGAGCAGCGCCGCGCCGAGAGAGACATCATGCGTTCCGGGGACCCCCCGCGTCGCGAAGAGCGGGTGGAGCTTGGCTGCCAGTTCCTGCCTCTCCGCTTTGGTGAGGTAGAGATCATCCAGCGACAGGGTCACCGCGCGCAGCCCCTGCTCCGCCAGCAGCGCTTCCAGGAACCGGCAGAGCGTGGACTTGCCGGAACCCTGAGCGCCGTTGATGCCGACGATCAGCGGGCGCTTGGCCGCGGCGCGGCGCGCAAGATCCTCCGCGAGAGGCCGCCAGTGCTGCTCGGCGACGTCGCGATAATTCTCCGGCAGCTCCTCCGCCGCGATCAGCGTGCCGATCGCATCGCCGCTCATGCGATGCGGTCGGGGAGGGGCTGCCCGGCGGCAAAGGCTTCGACATTGGCCAGCGCCTTCATCCCCATGGCCGTGCGCGTCTCCGCATCGGCGCTGCCCAGATGCGGCAGCAGCACGACGTTCTCCAGCGCCAGCAGGCTCTCCGGCACGCGCGGCTCTTGCGGATAGACGTCCAGCCCCGCGCCCGCGAGGTGGCCGCTGCGCAGCGCGTCGGCCAGTGCATCATGGTCGATGACGGTTCCGCGCGCGGTGTTGATGAGGATGCTACCCGGCTTCATCGCCGCCAGCCGCGTCGCGCCCATCAGCCCCGCCGTCTCCGCACCACCAGGGATGTGCAGCGACACCACGTCGGACGCGCCGAGCAGCTCATCGAGATCTGGGTAGAAGGCGGCGCCCAGCTCTTCCACCACCGCCGCTTCCGCCTCGCGCCGCCCGTAATAGGCGATGCGCATGCCGAAGCCGTGATGCGCCCGCCGAGCCATCGCGATGCCGATCCGCCCGAAGCCGACGAGGCCGAGCACCTTGTCCTTGAGCGAGGTGCCGATCAGGTGCGTCGGCCGCCACCCGGTCCAGCGCCCGGCGCGCAGTTCCCGCTCACCCTCTCCTGCGCGGCGCGCGGCCATCAGCAGCAGCGTCATCGCGATGTCCGCCGTCGCGTCCGTCAACACGCCGGGCGTGTTGGTGACGGCAATGCCCTTCGCCTTGGCTGCCGCCAGATCGATGTGATCGAAACCGACCCCATAATTGGCGATGAGCTTCACCCGGTTTCCGCCCGCGATCACCTCCGCGTCGATCCGGTCGGAAACGGTCGGGCACAGCACATCGAACTCGTCCATCGCTCGGGCGAGCGCCGCCTGGTCCATCGGCTGGTCATCGTGGTTTAGCACCACATCGAACCGTTCTGCCAGAGCGCGCTCGACCGGCTCCGGCCAACGGCGCGTGACGAGGACGCGCATTCTCTCCCCGCTCAACGCGCGCCCATGCCTTCTGTGATCTTTTGCGTCTCCGCCCGGGTCGATTCCGGGCCGGTGTTGCGCTTGTGGATGCCGCCCTGGCCCTGCGGCATGAACAGCGGCGGATCCCCCTCCCGCTGCTTCAGGCCGAACAGGTTGAACAGGCCGGGGTGACGGCCGAGGCCGCCGTCAAGATCCAGACACCGCTCGATCCACGGGCGCAGCGGGTCATCCTCGGCAAGAACGGGGCTGTTCTTACAGACGGAAGCGGTGAACAGGATGGAGCCCATGATGCGGTAATCGGCATAGTTCGGCCCGTCGCCGCCCAGCCAGTCTGCCTCGCGCAGCGCGATCCGCAGCGGTTCCAGCGCGGCGGAGATCTGCGGCAGGCGATCCTCATAGCCCTCCTGCATCGCCTCCAGCGTCGCGCCGAGCATCTTCTCGCGCGAATAGGTGATGTATTCGTGGTCTTCCGGCACGGCGAGGTCGCGATAGCTGACGCAGTTGCAGCGCATCCACGGCCCGGTCGCCACGCTCCAGAACCACGCATCGAGCGCCCGGGTCATGATCGCAACGCTGGGGTGGGGGATCAGCATGGGCCGATCCGGGTAGGTCTCGTCCAGATACTCGACGATACCCCAGCTATCGAGCACCCACTTCCCGTCATCGACGATGGCGGGCAGCCGCTCCGTCTTGCCGCCGGTCCGCTCCGGAATTCCGGTGAAGCCGCCGGGCACCACGTCGAGCTCGAAGCCCTTGTGCTTCAGCGCATATTTGGTCGCCCAGACGAACGGGCTGATCGTCGCCCCGGTGGACAGGGCAAGGTCATAGAAGGTGATCGTGTTGTTCTGCGCCATCAGGCTCTCCCGGCGGATCGAAATGTCCCTTTGGCCGGAGTGCTATGGGCTGGCGCGGCAAATTGGAAGGGGGTGGATTGCCCCTCTGCCCGCGCGATCCCAAAGCTCAGATCCTTGGGCGAGAAGCGCCCCGGGCTGTCGTGCGCAGAGCTGCCGCGATCAGGACTGAACCCAATCCACGACCAGGGCAGCAATCGCGTTATGCAGCTCACTTTCCACGACAGGCTTGCGAAGCACCGCTGCCCGTGGCGTGACTGCACTGATCCTCTGTAGCTCCGCAACGCCGGCATGGGCGGTGATAAACACCGTGGGCGCCGGCTTTCTTTGCATCATGGAAACGACGATATCGATGCCGTTCATCCTGGAGTTCTCCAGGATGATATCGGACACGACGAGCCCAAATTCGTGAGTATCGGCAGCCCGCAATGCGTCTTCTGCATGTGCCGCCAGGGTAATGTTCGTGAAGCCGATGTCAGAAAGAAGGGTTTCTACCATCATTCCGATCAGGAACTCGTCCTCTATTACGAGCACGGGAACCTTGAGGAACTCCGCAGGAATCGTACGGACTGGCTTTGACATCCTGCTGACCCCTGTTGTCGCGACCCTGACGGAAAGCGCATGGCCAGCGGCGCGCCTCCATCAAGTGAGCCCTCGAAATCGGGGCGTTCTCATCACGTTACTGAAGAGTCGAGAACCTTTCAACCTAGGTGACACCCGCTACAAGCCGTCACTCGCTTCCTGGCGATTGTTCCAAGCGTGGTCTTTGAGCGCACTTCAGCGGATCCAGGCCCTCGCCAGACGTGACCGCGAGCGGCGGGTTCGCCTTCCGTTGACGCTCTCTCGCAAATTGCCGGACGACCTCCGCGTCACGCGGATCAGTCAAGCTGCTCGCGATATTCATCAGGTGCTCAACCGACAGACCGGGCACCGCCCCCACCTTTCTCAGGACGACAACGGTCTCGTCGTCTGGGGCCCTATGTCAGGATTCTTGTGCGGGTTCTTCCACGAAGGGGCGAACTGCATGGAATTCAGGACAAGTTGCGGATCAAGGAAACCGCCACTCGCCTGGTCGCTCATCGCGCCAGCTTGGCGTCCTCCAGCTTCACCAGCCGGTACAGCGTCTCCGTCACCGGCACTTCCACGCCGCGCGCCTTTGCCGCCTGCACAATGGCGCCGTTGATCGCATCCACTTCCGTGCGGCGGCCGGCCTTCACGTCCTGCAGCATGGAGGCTTCGTGGTTGGCGTGATCGGTCATCGACACTTCGGTCAGCGCGTGGATCGGCGCGGCATCGATGGCGATGCCGTTGGCGTTGGCGGTGGCGGTGCCTTCCTCCACCACGGCGCGAATCATGGCCCGGCTCTCGTCATGAGCGCCAAGGAAGCCGGGCGTGCGCAGCGTCAGCGCGCAGAGCGGATTCATCGCCGCGTTGAAGATCGCCTTGGACCAGATCGCCGCGTGGATCTGCGGGTCCGGCGTGGCGGACATGCCGCCTGCTGCCAGCGCGTCGCAGAAGGCCTGCGCCATCGCCGCGTCACCGCCGAATGCGGGATAGAGCTTCGATCCGCCCTCGCCATGGCTGCGCACCCTGCCGGGTCCGACGAGATCGGCAGGCAGGGTGCTCACGCCCACCATCACGCGCTCCCGTGAGGCGTGGCGGGCCAGCCGCTCATCATTGCCGAGCCCGTTCTGCAAGCTTAGCAGCCATGTCTCCGGCCCGATCGCGGCGGCGATGCCGGAGAGCGCCGCATCGGTCTGGAAGGTCTTGGTGAAAACGACGACGAGGTCCGCCACTTCGCCCACCTGATCGGGCAGCAGAGCCGGGATGGGCAGGTGCTCCGTCCCCGCGCGGGTCTCCAGCTCCAGCCCGTCGGCGTTGATCGCGGCAAGATGCTCGCGGTTCACATCGACCAGCGTCACCGACGCGCCTCCACGATGGAGCGCTGCGCCGTAAAGACAGCCCATCGCGCCCGCGCCCAGGATCAGGACCTTCATTGCGAGGCATCCTCCAGGTAATTGGCGCCCAGCAGCAGCAGGACCTTCACGTCGATGCCGTGCCCCATCGCCCGGTGCTCTTCCACCACCTCCGCGATGCGGGAGAGGGGCACGCGGTGGACGAAGATCTCCTCGCTCTCCGTGCCGCCGCCCTCGCTCACTTGCGTAAGGCCGGTCGCCTTCACCAGCGTGAAGCTTTCGGACAGCATGCCGGGGGAGGCGAGGAATTCGCCCAGAACCTCCCAATGCGCCGCGCGATAGCCGGTCTCTTCTTCCAGCTCCCGGATCGCGCTCTCGAGCGCCTGCTCGCCCTCGATATCGTCACCGATCAGGCCGGCGGGAAGCTCCAGGCACCAGCGGGCGGTGGGGACGCGGTACTGCTCCACCAGGATCACCTCGCCCGCGTCGATCGCAAGGATCACCGCGGCGCGGATGTTGTGCGGGCGACCGGCATATTCCCACCGCCCCCGGCGCTTGGCCACCACGAACTTGCCGGCCCATTCGACCTGTTCGGGCTCTTCGGCATCGGGGGGGAGGGGGCGATCTGAAAGGCGCTCGGTCACGCCGGAGGTCATAATTCGATCAGCCGGTCTGGCAACTCGTTCCGGTCGTCATCGGCACGCGGGAAGTGCTGAGCCAGCACCTTGCCGACCTGTCCTACCGCCGCAATCATGCCATCCGCAATCCGCCCGTGCTTCAGCTCCGCCAGCATCGCCGCCATCGCCTCGCCCCAGGTTTCCGCCGGGACCAGCTCCGTGATCGCCTCATCCGCCACGATCTCCGCCCGGTGCTCCCGCATCGAAAGGTAGATGAGGATGCCGGTGCGCCCGTGCGTGCGGCTTTCGGCGGAGGCCTTGAACAGGTCGATGGCACGGTCCTCTGCCCGGTCCGTCTTGATGCGGCCGGGGATGAGGGCGAACTTCAGCGGCGTCCAAAGCTGCGCCGCCGTCGCCAGCAGGAAGGCGAGGATGCCGATGGCCGCTGCCGCCGCGAAGATTCCGGGCGCCTCCCACGCGACGTTCCAGCCGCCGTGGAAGGGGGCAAGCGCATCCAGCACCGGCTCCGCCATGAAGGGCAGCAGGGACAGGATGAGGAACGCGAACAAGGCGGACCAGGCGAGGTTCACGTCATTGTACCCGTCCGACCGGTCGGCAATGATGGTGACGATCTCGCCTGCGGTATGCGCCTCAGCCGCGCTGACGGCGGCGGTAACCCGCAGATGCTCTTCTTCGGTGAGGTAGGTCATTACCAGCTCCCGCCAGCGCCGCCGCCGTTGAAGCCGCCGCCGCCACCGCCGAAGCCGCCAAACCCTCCGAAGCCGCCACCGCCTCCGCCGCCACCAAAGCCGCCGAAGCCGGAATCGCGCGATCCGCTGCCCATCGCATGACTGATCGCGCTCCACAGCAGAACGTCACCGACCATGCCCGCCGCGCCATAGCGGCGATGCCGCCGACGCCGCCCGCCGCGCCCGAACAGGAACATGAAGCCGAGGATCATCGCGACCCAGAAGATGGCGCCGAGGATGGTGCCGATCCCGCCGCCGCTGCTCCGGCGCTCCCGCGCCGCCGCCGCTTCCGCTTCGTCGATCGCCTGTGCCGTCGCCGGGTCCATGTTCAGCCGCTCGATGATCGCGTCCACGCCCGCGATGATGCCGCCGGGCATGTCGCCGTTGCGGAAGGCGGGGATGATCGTCTCGCGAATGATCCGCCCGCTTGCCACGTCGGTGAGGCGGGTCTGCAGCCCGCGGGCGGTGGTGATCCAGATCTCGCGATCATTGGGCGCGACCACCATCAGCGCGCCTTCCTCGGTTTCCGCGCCGCCGATGTCCCACGTCTCCGCCAGCTGCTGGGCGTACATGTCGATCGGCAGGCCCTGCAGGTCGGTCACCGTGGCCACGACGATCGCCCGGCCGGTCTGCCGGTTATACTCCGTCAGCCGCTGGGTGAGCTGCGCCTCCTGCGGGGGCGGCAGCACATTGGCCGCGTCCAGCACCGGGCCTGCCGGGCGGGCAGGAAAGTCCTGCGCCGCCAAGGACGGGCCGCACAGCAGCGCGAGCAGCGCCGCGAAGAGGGCGAACAGGCGCATCAGCGGCAGCCCCTGCGTCCGGCTCAATTCCCGGTGCCGGTCGCAGCCTGGCCGCCCGCGGCGTTGTCATTCGCCGGAGCTGCAGCCGGCGCCGCGCCCATATTGCCGAAGTCGACGGTCGGCGCCGTCTGCGAGCCCGGCTCGGCCGAGAAGGGCTGGAGCGGCTGCGCGCCATGAACGACCTTCGCACCGATGATCGAGGGGAAGGTGCGGATCTCCGTATTATAGGCCTGCACCGCCTCGTTATAGCGGGTGCGGGCGACGTCGATCCGGTTCTCCGTGCCCTCCAGCTGGTCCATCAGGTCGGCGAAGCGGCCCTGGCTCTGCAGCTGCGGATAGTTCTCGACCACGGTGCGAAGCTGCCCGAGCGCCTGCGTCAGCTGGTTCTGCGCGGCCTGGAATTCCTGGAACTGGGCCGGGTCGGACAGGTCTTCCGTGGTGACGTTGATGGAGGTCGCGCGGGCGCGGGCCTCGGTCACATTGGTGAGCACCTGCGTTTCCGACTGGGCAGCGGCGCGTACGGTGGAAACGAGGTTCGGCACCAGGTCGGCGCGGCGCTGGTAGGCGCTCTGCACATCGGCCCAGCGCGCCTTGGCCTCCTCTTCCGCGGCGGGCACGGAATTGATGCCGCATCCGGCAAGCGTCAGGGCCGCGATGGCCAGAATGCCTCCGCGAATGGCAGAGCGGATCGTGGCTTGAAGGGTCACTGGCGTTGTTCCTCGATCGGTGAACTTACTGTGTTATAGAGATAGCACACGGGTTCGCGTGCGCAAGCGGTGAGCGGCGCTTGCCCACCGCTGCGCGATGTGTCTATCTCCCGCGCAATGGTGGAGGAGAGGGTGATGGGGGTCTTCGGCGAGTTCAAGAAATTCATCGCTCGCGGCAATGTGCTGGATCTGGCGGTGGGCGTCATCATCGGGGCTGCCTTCGGCCGCATCGTCACGTCGCTGACGGAGAGCATCATCATGCCGCTGATCGGCTGGATCTTCGGCGACGTGGATTTCTCAAACTGGTTCGTCGTCCTCGGGGAAATTCCGGCCAGCTACACCGGCGACCCCAACAATTACGCGCAGCTCAAGCAGGCGGGCGTGCCCATGCTCGGCTATGGCGATTTCGCCACGCAGGCGCTGGATTTCCTGATCGTCGCCTTCGCGCTGTTCCTGCTGATCAAGGCGGTCAACCGCCTGCTGGAAGAGATGCAGCGCAAGCAGAAGGAGGTGGAGGACAGCGCCGCGAGCCCCGAAGTGCCGACCGACCCGCAACTCGATGTGCTCAAGCAGATCCTGGCGGAACTGCGCCATCGCGAGACGAAGGCCGGCGGGCCAGACGCCTGACCAAAAAGGCGCGCCAAAGCCGGACGCGGGCCACTTCACATTCGCCAACAAGGCCCTATATCTGCGCTTGCCGGTTTCGGCCGGCTATGGCGATAAACTGCAGTGTGCAATAGGCACAGCGGACCCGGGGGCAGTACCCGGCGGCTCCACCATAAAGCCCGCATGAGCGGGTTCTCTGACGGGGCCGAACCAGGATCGACGTGTGTTGAAAGACATTGTTTTCGCCCGGGCTGAGTAACCCGTTAAAGGCTCAAAACTCACAAGTGCCAACGACAACGAAGCACTTGCTCTCGCCGCGTAACCTGACGGCCTAACGGCCTGATCTTACAAAGCTATGAGCACGGTTCGGACCGAACCGGGTAACAGAATCGGAAACCGGGGGCCCGGGGCGCGCCTAGCAACAGAAGCGCCCCACCTTCCCGCTGCTTGAGGGCGCGCCGTTTCCCTCGCCATGACGGTCCTGCGCCCCTGAAACTCAGGCGCGGAGCCCAGCAACAGAATCCCCCACCTCCCCATCAGGTTGAGAATCGCGCGACACCCGTCCGGCGGGCCCCTGCGCCTTTAAATCCTGGTCTTTCGAGCTCCGGCACACGCATGCTGGCCGCTGCCTCTATAATGATCTCATCGTTTTATCAGGGGAGCAGCGAACCTTGGGCTCGCGCATGGATGGGGTGGGGCCGGAAGGATGACGCTCAGGCGCATCCATCGCGAGCAGCTCCGATTGGGCATGTATATCCACGCCTTCGAAGGGTCGTGGTTCAAGCATCCGTTCTGGCGTCGTGGCTTCCTGCTCCAGCGGGAGTGCGATCTGGCGAGCGTGCTCGGCAGCGAAATCGATACGCTCCTGATCGATACCTCCAAGGGGCAGGATCTCCCGCAGCCCGCTTGTGGGCAGGCCGCCCCTGACGCCCCCTTTTCCGACGAAAGAACTGCCGCCGCAATCGAAGTGGTGAACCGATCGAAGGAGGCGGTGAAGGGCTTCTTCGATGCGGCTCGCCTCGGCAAGGCGGTGGAATCCAGCGCCGTTCAATCAGTCGTTGAAGAGGTCGCCAGCTCGATCGAGCGCAACCGGCACGCGCTGCTGAGGGTGCTGAGGCTCAAGAACAAGGACGAATATACCTACCTTCATTCGGTCGCGGTCTGCGCGCTGATGGTCAATCTCGCGCGCCAGGTCGGGCTCGAGGGGGAGACGGTGGCCGAGCTCGGCACGGCGGGCCTGCTGCACGACATCGGCAAGGTGATGGTCCCGAATGAGGTGCTGAACAAACCCGGCCGGCTGACCGAGGAGGAATGGAAGCTGGCGCAGATCCATCCGATGGAAGGCTACAAGCTGCTCCAGGAGGCGGGCAATGTGCCGGAGATGGCGCTCGACGTGTGTCAGCATCATCACGAGAAGATGGATGGCTCCGGCTATCCGCATGGCCTGCACGGCGGAGAGATCAGCCTGGCGGCACGGATGGGTGCGATTTGCGACGTTTACGACGCGGTGACCTCCACCCGCCCGTACAAGGACCCGTGGACGCCGATCGATGCGATCACCCGCATGCGGCAATGGAACGGGCATTTCGATCCGGACCTGCTGTTCTCCTTCATGTTGAGCATCGACGTGTTCCCCGTCGGCACGCTCGTCCAGCTGCGCAAGGAGCGGCTTGGCGTCGTCATCGAGGGCGGGAAGCACGCCACGAAGCCCAAGGTGCTGGCCTTCTATTCCACCCGCAGGCGAAAATTCACGCGGTCAGAACTGGTGGTCGCGGGCGATCCTCGCTCGGGCGATTCCATCGTGGGGGAAGCGGACGCTGCCACCTGGGGCATTCCGCGCGGGCGGATCGACCAGCTCGTTCAGTTGGGCGCGCGCTGGGTCTAGGCAAGCCGCGCTCCTGACGGTCAGGCGAGTTCCGCCAGATCGAGCGCCTCCAGCAGCGCCTGCCGCGCGCCGATGACGCTGGCCGCGAGCGACTCGCGCCCCAGATCGGCAGGGTCGATCTGTTCCGGCCAGTGGAGCGCGATGGCGCGCTCGATCAGCTCGGCGCGCGCTTCGTCCAGCAGGAACCGCGGATCCACCGCCGCCGGATCAGCCACGACGCGCAGACGCAGGCAGGCGGGGCCGCCGCCATTCGCCATGGATTGGCGCACATCCACCGGCACCACCCGACGGATCGAGCCGTTCCCGGCGAGCAGTTCGTCCAGCCAGCCTTGCACGGCGGGGCTTTCGCCAGCCTCGATCGGGATCACCAGAGCCATCCCCCCTTCGGGCAAGGTGACGAGCTGCGCGTTGAACAAATAGGTGCGGATCGCTTCCGCCAGGCTGACGCGGCTCTCCGGCACCTCGATGATCTCGACCTCGGGGAACAGCTCGCGGATTGCGGCATAGGCAGCGGAGGGCTCGGCGAAGGCATGCTCATGCGTCAGCAGAACGCGCTCATTCGCGACCGCGACCACATCGTTATGGAACGCGCCTGCCTCGATCGCTTCCGGTGCCTGCTTGATGAACAGGGTGCGGGCCGGGTCCAGCCCGTGACGCCGGGCGACGGCGCGGCTCGCCTGTTCGTGCTGCCGCGCAGGAAAGCGGCCGCCCTGCCGGCCATAGACGAACACCTCCACCCCCGGCTCCCCATGCGCGCGCGTCAGGCGCATGTGGTTGGCCGCTCCCTCATCGCCGAAGCAGGGCGGCACCGGCCCATGCACGGCGAAGTGCCGCTCATCCGAGAAAGCCAGCCGCAGCTGGCGCAACGTGTCCGGCCATTCCTGCGAGCGGTGCGGCATGGCGACGAGGTTGGCGGCAGTCAGGTGGCAACGCTCGTCGCTCGTGTCCGGCGCGGGCGAAACGGTGGCCGCGTTCGCCGTCCACATCGCGGAAGCCGACCATGCGCCGGCGAGCAGCGCGCCGTCCGCCGTCTCATCCCACGCCAGCGCCTCCATCCAGGGCCGGTTGGGGCGGGGCAGCGGCATCAGCATGCCTTGCGGCAGCCCCAAAGCCATGTTGGCGCGCATCTTCGCCAGCCCCTGCAACGCCGCCGCCTTTGGGTGGGAGGGCTCGCCCGCATGTGCGGTGGCGGCAAGGTTGCCGAGGCTGAGCCCGGCATAATTGTGGCTCGGCCCCACGATCCCGTCGAAATTGATCTCCACCAGCCGCGCGGGGTCGATCCTCACCGTGCGACGCTCCACACCGTGTCGCCTTCGGCCACTTGCAGCAGGGCGGCGGATTGCGCATCGATGGCAACGCCGCTGTCGTTGAAGGCCCGCTGGCCGAAGCAGCAGCGGAAATTCGCCAGCCGCCCGGCCGAAAGCAGCGCCCGCTCTCCATCCTCCAGCGCAGTGTCCACCACCGGCGCCTCTCGCGCTGAACGGATGCTCGCCACCGCCTCCGTGCGCGCAGTCATCGTCGGTCCGCCATCGAAGATGTCAACATAGCCATCGTAGGAGAAGCCCTCGTTCTCCAGCATCCGCATCGCGGCGCGGCCCGTCGGGTGGGGTAGGCCGATCACCTTGCGGGCGCTGTCCGGCAGCATGGCGACATAGACGGGGTGCTTGGGCATCAGGTCCGCGATGAACTGGTTGCCGTTCAGCGCGTTGAACTCATCCGCTTCCTGAAAGCTCATGCCGAAGAACAACCCCCCGATCGCATCCCAGAAGGGAGAGCCGCCCCGCTCATCGATGATGCCGCGCAGCTCCGCGATGATGCGCGGGCCGAAGCGCGCGCGATGGGCGGCGATGAACAGGTACCGGCTGCGCGCCAGCAGCAGGCCCAGCCCGCCCGCTCGCTCACCCGGGTGCAGGAACAGCCCGCCCACCTCGCTCGACCCCTCAAGGTCAGTGACGAGGCTGAGCATCTCCGCCCGCACGGTGCGGGAGAGTTCGCGCGAGTGCTGTGTATAATTGGTCAGGCGGTAGGAATAGAACGGCCAGCTCTGCCCGATCTGGCTGAAGATCTGGGCGGTGCCGCGCACCTCTCCGGTGCGGGTGTTTTCCAGGACCAGAACGAACAGTTCATCCGCCAAACGATCCTGTTGGAAGGCGCAGGCTGTTTCCGACCGGTCGAGCTTTGCGGAGAGCGTCGCGCGCTCCGGCGGCAGGTTGGTGAAGCCTCCGCCCGTCATTTTCGCCAGTTCGTAAAGCGCTTGCAAGTCGGTTGCAGTGGCGGTGCGGATCACGAAGCTCACAGATGCACCCCGCTTGCAAGCCGATGCAAAACGAGGGTTGAGAGCCGAGCGCGCTCAGCAAGGGAAGGGACGATCAGATATTCCTCCGCAGAGTGGATCGCACCGCCGCGCACCCCCATCGTGTCCACCACCGGCACCCCGCAAGCCGCGATATTGTTGCCGTCGCACACGCCGCCAGTGGCGCGCCAGCCGAAATGCTGGCCCAGATCCGCACCGCTCCGCTGGACGAGATCGAAGAGCGTCTGCGCGCGGGTGTCGACCGGCTTCGGCGGACGGGTGATGCCGCCGTGGACGGAGAGGGAGACTTCATGCTCGTCCTCCACATCCATTCGCAACTGGCTGAAAGAGAAAGAAAAGGCCTCCGCCGCCTTTAGGCTCTTTGGTCGGATGTTGAACCGCAGCACCGCGTGGTCCGGCACCACGTTGTTGGCAGAGCCCCCTTCGATCTTCGCCGGGTTCACGCTCAGCCCGTCATGTTCCAGCCGCTTCAGCCGCAGCGCCAGATCGGCTGCTGCGACCAAGGCGTTGCGCCCTTCCTGAGGGTTGCGCCCGGCATGAGCGGAGCGGCCTTGCACGATCACCGCGAAGTTGCCGCTGCCCCCTCGGGCGTGAGCCAGCGTGCCATCCCGGAGAGCGGACGGCTCGTAGGTGAGTGCCGCGATCTTCCCATGCGCCAGCTCTGCGATCAGCTCGGCAGAGGAGAGGGAGCCTGTCTCCTCATCGGCGTTGATCATCACATCGTAGCCAAGAGTGGCCGACAAGGTGCTGTTCTCAAAAGCCTTCAGCGCCTCCAGCATCACGGAAAGCCCGCCCTTCATGTCTGCCGCCCCCGGAGCATTGAGGGTCTCCTCATCGATCCAGCGGCTGGTCTGGAAGGGGTGATCGGCCGGGAAGACCGTGTCCATGTGGCCCGTCAAAAGGACGCGACGTTCTGCCTCCGGTCGCACGCGGAGCACCAGATGGAGGCCATTCTCCTGCTGGACCTCGCGCCCTTGCGCATCGAGTGCCGTCACTGCCGAAGGTCCGCGCAGCTCGATCTCGCCGGGCAGGGCGGAGAAAGCATCCACCAGCTCCTCCGCCTGACGCGCAAGCCCGGCGACGTTGCCGGTGCCGCTATTGATGGCGCACCACCGCTCCGTCCGCGCCAGCATCGCCGCTGGGTCGATCGGCTCGATCGCGATGCGTTCCTGGTCCGTCAGCCGTTCCATTGCCGGCAGCCTAGCGGCTCGCCAACCGCTTTCAAAGTGCGTCGCGGCTGCGTAAGGCCTCTGCGAAACAGGCATGGAGACGGACCTTGAGGGAGCGGGTGGAGCGGAGCGGGCTGCAAGTGGATGCGGCTCTGGCGCAGTTCATCGAAGGCGAGGTGCTCGGCCCGCTCGGGCGAGACACCGCTGCCTTCTGGAACGGCTTCGCGGACCTGATCCGTGCCTTCGCCCCTCGCAACCTCGCGCTGCTCGACAAGCGGGACGAACTGCAGGCGAAAATCGACCGATGGCACGCGGAGCAGCGAGGAAAGCCGCATGACCCTGGCGCCTATCGCGCCTTCCTTGAGGAGATCGGCTACCTCGTTCCCGAGCCAGAGCCGTTCGAGATCGGCACGCGCAATGTGGACGCGGAAATTGCCACCATGGCCGGGCCGCAGCTGGTGGTCCCGGTGCTGAATGCCCGTTTCCTGCTCAATGCGGCCAATGCGCGCTGGGGCAGCCTCTATGACGCCTATTACGGCACTGACGCGCTCGGGGACCTGCCGACAGGTTCGGGCTATGACAAGACTCGCGGTGCGCGGGTGATCGAGGCGGGCCGGGCATTCCTCGATCTCGCAGTGCCGCTCGCCGACATGAGCTGGGTCGAAATCCAAGGGCCCGATGATGTCACGCCCGAGGATGCAACCCAGTATGTGGGGCATACGGCGAAGGGATGGGTCTTCTGCAACAATGGCTTGCACATCGAAGTTGTGTTCGACCGTGAACACCCGATCGGCAGCACTGATGCTGCGGGTATCGCAGATATTCGTCTGGAAGCCGCGCTCACTACGATTGTCGATCTCGAGGATTCTGTCGCTGCCGTCGATGCAGAGGACAAGCTCGCCGCCTATCGCAACTTCCTGGGCGTAATCCGGGGGGATCTGGAGGCGAGTTTCAGCAAGGGTGGAGAGCGGCTGACCCGGCGGCTGGAGGACGATATTCCGATCACCTGCGCCGATGGCAAGCAGGCGCACCTCACCGCGCGCAGCCTGCTGTTCGTGCGCAATGTTGGCCACCTGATGACCAACGACGCGATCCTGCTGCCGGGCCATGCGGAGATTCCGGAAGGTATCCTCGATGCTGTGGTGACCTCCGCGATCGGAGCGCTGGACGTGGAAGGGCACACGCGCTGGCGGAACAGCCAGTGCGGCAGCATCTACATCGTGAAGCCCAAGATGCATGGGCCGGAGGAATGCGCCTTCACCAACGATCTTTTCGACGCCGTCGAGGACCTGCTCGGCCTCCAGCGCCACACAATCAAGGTCGGCGTAATGGACGAGGAGCGGCGCACCAGTTCCAATCTGGCGGCCTGCATCCGCGCGGTGAAGGACCGGATCGTGTTCATCAACACCGGCTTCCTGGATCGCACAGGGGATGAGATCCACACCTCGATGCGCGCCGGCCCCATGGTCCGCAAGGGTGAGATGAAGCGATCCGCTTGGCTTGACGCGTACGAAAAGCGAAATGTTGCCATAGGCGTGGCGTGCGGTCTTTCCGGCAAGGCTCAGATCGGCAAAGGCATGTGGGCCGCGCCCGACCGAATGCACGCAATGCTGGCGGAGAAGGGCGCGCACCTGCAAGCGGGGGCGAACACCGCTTGGGTTCCTTCACCCACAGCGGCGGTGCTGCACGCGCTGCACTACCATGCGACGGACGTGTTCTCGCTCCAGCCTGATCTGCCAGAGGCGCCCGGACTGGACGCCCTGCTGACGATCCCGCTGGCGGATGGCACGAACTGGAGCGAGGCGGAGATCGCGGAAGAACTGGACAACAATTGCCAGGGCCTGCTCGGCTATGTGGTGCGCTGGATCGACGCCGGGATCGGCTGCTCCAAGGTGCCGGACATCAGCGACGTGGGGCTGATGGAGGACCGCGCCACGCTCCGCATCTCCAGCCAGCATCTCGCGAACTGGCTGCTGCACGGCGTTGCCACCCAGGAGCAGGTGATGGATTCGCTGCGGCGCATGGCAGCCAAGGTGGATGCGCAGAATGCTGGCGATCCGAGCTACCGCCCGATGGCCGGCGAGTGGCAGACGCACCCAGCCTTCGGCGCCGCCTGCGCACTCGTTTTCGAGGGATTGCGTCAGCCCAACGGCTACACCGAGCCTCTGCTCCACACCTGGCGCAAGAAGGTGAAGGCCGGAGCCTAGCTCAGTCGAAGCGGAAGCCGCTCACCGCTGTCCCCAGCACCAGCTCGCCATAGACGCGGCGGCCGGAATTCTCGCTGGCGCCGGCGGCGACCATCAGCGGGATGAGGTGCTCTTCGCGCGGGTGGCTCAGCCGCCCGGCGGGGGCCTCTTCCCAGCGGGCAAGCGTCGCGCTTCGTTCAGCCCCGGCCTGTGACACGGCGTCGGCTAGCCACTTGTCGAAGGCGAGCGAGGGAGCCGTCGCGCGCGGGTCACCATAGGCGCGCATGTTGTGAAAGCTCATGCCGGAGCCGAGGATCAGCAAGCCTTCGTCTCGCAGGCTCGCCAGCGCCGCACCTGCCGCGCCGTGAAGCGCCGGGTCCAGGCTGCGATCGAGCGACATCTGGACGACGGGGATCTCTGCCTCCGGGAAGGCCACCTTGAGCGGGACGAACACGCCGTGATCGTATCCGCGCTCGCTGTCGAGCGACGCCTCAAACCCCGCCGAGCGCAGGAGGCTGGCCGCGCGGTCCGCCAGATCCGGCGCACCGGGAGCATCATAGCGCAGCTGGTAGGTGTGCGGAGGGAAGCCGTAATAGTCGAACAGCAGGGGCGGCCGGGCTGACGCGGTGAAGCGAAAGCCCTGCGTCTCCCAATGGCCTGAGATGACGAGGATCGCCTTCGGCGTAGCGGGAAGATCCTCTCTCAAGTGGCTGAGGAAGTGCGCCATTCCTGTCCAGGTCCCGGAAGGGTCCGGCATGAAGAAGCAGGGTCCTCCGCCATGCGGAATGTAGTAGCTGGGCTGGCGGGGCGTGGTCATTTCAGGTGCTTCGTTCTGTTGGTGCACAATCCCGGACATAGGGCTTTCCACGCGAACTTCACGCTTTCGCGCGGCCAATTTCCCGTGCTAGGTTAATGAACTCCCCCACGCTGAGCGTCTCTGCGCGGCGTTGAGGATCGATGCCGAGCACCTCCAGCGCGTCGACAGCTCCGGGCATCGCCTTCAGGCTCTGGCGCAGCATCTTTCGCCGCTGGCCAAAGGCGGCGGCGGTAAGCCGTTCGAGTATACGGGCGGAAACACCTTCCGGCGCTTCCGACGGTTCGACATGGATGATGGCGCTCATCACCTTCGGGGGTGGGGTGAAAGCGCTGCGGTGGACCTTCATCGCCAGCCGCGGTTTCGCTCGCCACTGTGCCAGCACCGCAAGGCGGCCATAGGCGCTGGTGTCCGGCTCCGCGACGATCCGCTGCGCGACCTCCTGCTGGAACATCAACGTGAGGCTGGACCAGCGCGGCGGCCATGCCTCTCCGCCCAGCCAGCCTGTGAAGAGGGCGGTGCCCACATTGTAGGGCAGATTGCCGGCGATCGCGTAGGGCTCACCCATTATCGCATCGTGATCGAGGGAGAGCGCATCGCCCTCGATCACGCGCAGCTTGCCCGGGAATGCCTCTGCCAGCTCCGCGAGGGCGGGAAGGCAGCGGCGGTCCATTTCGATGGCGGTGACGCGGGACCCGGCCCGGAGCAGTGCGCGGGTGAGGCCGCCGGGGCCGGGCCCGATCTCCAGTACCGCGCGATTTTCCAGTGGCCCGGCGACGGAGGCGATCCGGGCGAGCAACTGCTCGTCCAGCAGGAAGTTCTGGCCGAGCGCCTTGCTGGCGCTGAGGCCGTGAGCGGCGATGACTTCGCGCAGAGGGGGGAGGGCTGTCATGGCGCCTCAGGAACGGCGGTTGTAGGCGGCCCGGCGCTCCGCCATCTCACCCGCCATGTGAAGGGCGGCGATCATCGCGCCAGGCTCTGCCACCCCTTTGCCCGCGATGGCGAATGCGGTGCCATGGTCCGGCGAGGTGCGGATGGTGGGTAGGCCTAGCGTGACATTTACCCCCTGGTCGAAGTCCAGCGCCTTGAGGGGCACCAGCGCCTGGTCGTGATACATCGCGATGGCCACATCGTAGGTCGCCCGCATTCTGGGAGTGAAAAGCGAATCGGCGGGCAGGGGGCCGGTGGCGTCGATCCCCTCAGACCGCAAGGCTTCGACAGCGGGGCCGATCGTCTCGATCTCCTCCCGTCCCATGCGGCCATTCTCCCCGGCATGAGGGTTGAGGCCGCAGATCGCGAGGCGCGGGTGGCGAAGGCCGAAATCCCTCTGCATTGCCCGTGCAACGATCATGCAACGGCGAAGGATCAGCTCCGCATTCAGCCTCCCCGGCACCTCCGAAAGCGCGCAGTGGACCGTCATCGGTACGGTCCGCAAGGATGGGCCGGCAAGCATCATCACGGCATCCTCGGCCGCCACCCCGCTGGCAGCCGCGACGAACTCGGTCTGGCCCGGATAGGCGAAGCCGATCTTCGCAAGCTCGGATTTCGCAATGGGACCTGTCACCAGCCCAGCCGCTTCTCCTTGCACGGACAGCGCCGTGGCTGTCTCGAGCGAGGCAAGGGCCAGCCGTGCGCCAGCCTCGCTGGGATCGCCGGGCGTATGATCCGTATCCAAATGCCCGAAGACCGGAAGCGCGCTGGCGAATACCTGAGCCGCTTCCGCCGGTTCCCCGATGCGCTCGATAGGGAGATCGAGGCCGCGGGTGCGAGCGGCGGCGACGAGAAGACCGGCGCCGCCTACGGTGAAGAACGGCGGTAGCCGCTCCTCCGCTCGCCGGGCCCATGCCTCTGCGATCAGTTCAGGGCCGATTCCCGCCGGGTCGCCCAGCGAAACGGCGAGGGGGAGGGGTGGAGCGCTGCCGGTCATGCGCCGTCTCTAGCGGCGGGCGTGCCGCGCCGGAAGGCGTGAGACACGCCTGCCGGTAACAATGGCCAGCTGCGCTCCGGGCCCCGGGGCGCCGTCAGTTATATTCGATCACGGCGTCGCGGCGAAGGTCGCGCAGGTAGCGCTGGGCGCGGCGGTTGACGCGCTCATCCTCCATCTGCGCCATCAGCTGCTCGAAATTGGGGCCGCTGGCATTGTCCGGATCGTCTCGCCCGCAGAGCATCAGCACGCGAACGCCTTCGTCCAGCGATCCGAACGGAGGCGTGCTCTGGCCGACATTGAGCTCCAGCAGCGTCTGTTGCAGCGCCTCCGGCAGAGCGCGAATGGCGATCTGGTCGTTCGAGATCACCTCGGCCCCCATGGCCGCCGCCGCGCTGTCCGCCTCGCCGCAGCCGCGAATCTGCGTGACCGCCTGCGCGAAGGAGTTGGCCCGCGCACGCGCATCGCCCTCGCTGATGCCGTCCGGGAAATCGAGCGAGATCTGCTTGAGGCTGACCATCGCATCACGCGGGTCCGCCATGCCGATCTGCCGCCTGTCGATCAGATAGAGGATCGAAAAGCCGCCCGGAATCTCGATCGGGCCAACAAGCTGGCCCGGTTGCAGCTCGCGCGCGGCCGCCTCGAGTTGCGGGTTCTGGAGCTGCGCCAGCTGGATCCAGCCGAGATCGCCGCCCACAGCTGCGGTGGAGGCCTGCGAGTATTGTCGCGCATATCCGACGAAGCTGCCGCCCTGCCGCAGCTGCTCCACAATCTGTTGGGCGTTGCGCGCGACCTGCTCGCGATTTTCCGCGGTGGCGGAGAGGAAAATCTCGCCGATCCGGTATTCTGACGTTCCCTTGGAAGCCTGCAGCCGGTCATACAGCTCGTTCACTTCGGCTGCCGCCACGTTGACGAACGGCTGCACGTTGCGGCGCAGCAGCCGGTCCCAGGCGAGCTCCCCCTCGATCTGCCGCTTCAGGGAGGCAGGGGATGAGCCGACGCGACGCAAATATTCATCGAGCTGCTCGACCGAGTTGCCGAAGCGCTCGCGCGCCACGCGGGCGTAGGTCTGCGCAACTTCCTCCGGGCTCACCCGCATCTCCTGCGCGGCGGCTTCCTGAATCTGGAGAGTCTCGTCGATCAGGTTGCGCAGCACCTGCAAACGGAGCCGCTGCTCCTCCTCAGGGGCGATCTGACCTTCATTGGCGGCAATGATCAGGGCCACGCGCTGATCGACATCCGTGCCGGTGATGATGGTCCCGTTCACCCGCGCGGTGGCACGGCGCACATTGGGGTTGGCTTCCCCCAGCATGGTGATGTTTTCCGGAAGGTTGAGAGCGTCGGCAGAGGAGGCAACGCCGTCTTCCTCCTGTCCGTGCGCCACGCCAGTCAACACGGGGGCCGTCCCTGCCGCCAGGAGAAAGGCGATCACCGTGCCGACGCTGCGTGCCTTCAGTTTCCTTGACTGTTCGCTCACGTGAAAGGTCCTGTCGTGGCCGCTTCGCTGCGGGCCGTGGATGTGGATGCTGCGGGCTGCCTTGGGATCGCCAGAGCCGCCTGTGCCCTAAAGCGGCGATTTGCCGCCGGACTGCTTAACCGCAGATGAGTTTCTGCCGTAGCGCGTTCGCGCGGGCCTGCCAACGCGGCTTGCGCGGCGGCCGAGGAGAGCGGCGACCCGGCGGAAGCCCGGCTGACCCCAGGCATTTTGCGATGCAACCCGGGCAAGCTCCTAGCGGAACCCGAGATTGCGGAGCGAGAAGTAGAGTCGAACGCTGTTGCCTTGTTCCGCGTCCGCAATCTGGATGTAATCGCGGCGCCAGGTGATGCCGAACTCCAGGCAATCATCGGCATAGGCAATGCCGAGCCGGGTGCGCAGCGGCTTGAACCCGTCGGAGGTGAAGTTCGGATCTTCCTCCCTGTCCGTGAGGTTGACCACGGCCGAGCCGAAGACGGACCAGAAGCGCGAGAATGCCACGCGCCCCGCGGCGCGCAGCTCTTCCCTGTCCTGCAGATCCTCGAAGTTGAGGTCGATGTCGCGGTTGAGGCGCAGGTAGCCCACCTCAAGATAAGTGCGGTCCGTGCCGATCGCCGCGTCGACCTCGTTGCGGCGAACCGCGAAGTTGTCCTTGTCCAGCCGGAACCGGTGGGTGAAGCGGATGAAGTCGCGGTACCGAACCTCCGTCCGGCCGACGAAGTCGGAAAACTCTTCCGATAGCCCGGTCCCGTCCGGGAACAGGGCGGGCTTGTCCGTCAGGCGATAGGATTGCCCGACGGTCGCAGAGATGCGCCAGCTGGGAAAACGCGCCTGCCAATCAACGCCATAGGTGAAACGCACCCCATCCTCGATCCGATCGTAGCCGGGGAAGCGGTTGAGCGCGAAAAGGTTCGAGTCCTCAAGATCGATCGCGCGCGCATCCTCGTTCGGGATGGCGAGATTGCGGATTGGAGGGCTGGCGACGAGCTGCGCGCGGGGGGTGAGCACCTGCGTGCCGCCCATGAACCCGCCGACCAGCGGCCACTGCACGTCCACCGCGCCGATCGCGATGCCGCGCGCCTGCCATCCATCCTCGCCACGATAGGAGGCGGTCTGCGTCGCCAGTACGTCGCCGGTGTGATAGACATCTCCGCGCACGAGGCCGGTCAGCGTTACCTCCTGCCCCAGCGAGGTGATCCGGCGCAGGTTCCACTCGCCCTTGGCGAAGGCGCGCTGCGTGTCCTGCCCTTCCGTCCGGGTAATGGCGAGGGAGTTGGCCTGCAGCTCGACAGATCCGCCGAGCAGCGGATCGGCGAGCCGCCGGCGATAATCGATCACCGGCAGGGCGATAGGCACCTGTCCCTGCGGCCCCTGCACCAGCAGCAGCTGTGTCGCCCAGCCGGCGATGGAGAGGTACGAATCATCGTCGATCCGCTCTGCCTCCACCATTGAACGCAGACGGTCGTCCTGGCTGATGTCGTACCGGCGCAGGAAGGTGCGATCAGATGCGAAGCGGCCTGAGGCGGTGAGGCTCCAATTCGGACCGAACTGCCAGCGACCGTTCGCGAAGAGGTAGCCGCGAAGGTCCTCCTGCTCCGTTGGCGTTGTGGCGTTGAGCTGGAGCCGTGTCCCCTGCGTCAGATAGCCGGTGATCTGGTAGGCGCCATTTTCGCTCAGGGCGCGATACTGGCCGGAGATCATCGGCTTCGCTTCTGTGAAGACGTAAGCGGACAGCGTGGCGTCCCGGTTGTTGGCAATCCGCCAGTAGTAACTGCCGCTGACTTCCAATCCGTTCGTGTTCGTGAAGCCGAAGTTGGGCACCAGGAAGCCGGAACTGGCTGATCCGTCGGAACGTAGGGAAAGGCCCGGCAGCGGCAGGACGCGTTGGCCGAACAGCTCCAGATATGCGTTGCGGAAGCGAATCTCCTTCGTCCCCGCATCGTAGAACACGCGCTCTGCCGTGACGCGCCAGCTCGGGTTCTTAGGGCAGCCTTCGGCGTCGACCACGGCGCAGCCGGAATAGGCGGCCCGCTCAAGCTCGATATCGCCCGCCTCGTTGCGGCGTCCGGACGCGGCGGCGAGGCGGCCCCCCTCGCGGAAGGCGAGCAGCAGGTTCTCCATCGCGCCGGCGCGCAGTTCGTCCGTCAACTCCAGCCTGTCCGTGAAGAGCTGGTTCCCGTCTTCATCCACGAACCGGATGTTGCCGGTGGCGACGATCTGGCCGCTCTCGCGGTTCCAGGTGACCTCGTCCGCGCGCACGGACTGGTCGCCCTGCCGCAGGATGACGTTCCCGCTGGCGGTGATCGCCTCGCTGTCCGAATCGTAGGCGACGGAGTCGGCCTCGAACGCGACGGCACGTTCCTCGCCAGCGGGAGAGGCAGGCTCTGCGCCCGGAATCTCTCCCTCGGGTGCGGGCAGGCCGGGCGCGCGCTGCTCCAGTTCGCCGACCTCTTCGGGTTCCTCCGCCGTCGGCATTGCAGGAGTCGCCCCGTCCTGTGCCCGCGCCTGCGTCGGCGTCAGGAGCAATCCGGCGAGCGTGAGCGCGGCTAGGGAAGGCGCTGCCAGCAGGCGCGCGAGGAATACTGGCGCGGGGCATGGGACAGCGCCCGGTGAGGGCGGCTGCAAGCAGGTGTGGGCGGCTTGCAACCTCATGTGCGGGCCGGGGCGCATGGGTTGCCTATCGCACCGGCGCGCCTTAACTGCAACGCCAGCTTTCCCGCGGCTGCCAAGCCGTTTTTCCCCAGCATTTTACGCACCGGAGACAGCATGCAGATCACCTTTCGCGACGCCGCTACGGCCTCTCCCTCGCGCCTCGTCGCGCGGATCGTGGAGCAGGACAGGCTGCCGGGCGGGCTGGAGCCTGTTCTGGCCGAAGGCATCCGCGCGGCGCGCTTTACCGGTAAGCCCGGGCAGATTTTTGAAGGGTTCGTGGAGCGCGAGGGGCGGGTGGTTCGCCTTGCATTCGCGGGCATCGGCGCGGCGGGTGAGGATCGTGCGGCGGCGCTGGAACAGGCGGGCGGCGTGTTGGCGGCGCGTTACCTTACGTCCGGCGAGGAGGTTCTGACGCTCGACACCACCGGCAGCGGCCTGACCGCGCAGGAGACGGCGGCAGTGCTGACGGGCATCACGCTGCGATCCTGGCGGCACGACACCTACCGCACGCGCCTGAAGGAGGAGCAGAAGCCTTCGCTCAAGGAAGTGATCGTGCTTGGTGCGCCCGATAGCGATGGGACGGCGGAGCAGGCTTGGTCAGAGGCGAAGGCGCTGGTCAACGGCGTGATGTTCACCCGCGAACTGGTCGCGGAGCCGGCCAATGTGATCTACCCCGAAAGCTTCGTGGAACGCTGCCGCGCCCGCTTCGAGGGAACCGGGGCGGAGTTGGTGATGCTGACCGAGGCCGAGATGCGCGAGCTCGGCATGGGCGCGCTGCTTGGCGTGTCGCAGGGCTCCGCTCGGGAAGCGCGGCTGCTGGCGATCAAGTGGCTGGGCGGTGAGGAGGGCGCGAAGCCGCTCGTCTTCGTTGGCAAGGGCGTCACCTTCGACACGGGCGGCATCTCCATCAAGCCGGCCGCCGGCATGGAAGACATGAAGTGGGACATGGGCGGCGCTGGCGCAGTGGCCGGCGCGATGCTGGCGCTCGCGGGGCGCAAGGCCAAGGCGAACGTCATCGGCGTCTGCGGCCTCGTCGAGAACATGCCGGACGGCTTGGCGCAGCGGCCCGGCGACGTGGTGAAGACCATGTCCGGCCAGACGGTGGAAGTCATCAACACGGACGCGGAGGGGCGCCTTGTGCTGTGTGACGCGATCACCTGGGCGCAGCGCGAGTTCTCGCCCGCCGCGATCGTGGATCTCGCCACGTTGACCGGCGCGATGATCATCGCGCTCGGCAATGAGCATGGCGGCGTGTTCTCCAATGACGATGCATTGGCGGAGGAGCTGCTGGCCGCGGGCAAGGCGACCGGGGAGAAGCTGTGGCGCTTCCCCCTTTCGCCAGCCTACGACAAGCTGATCGACAGCCCGATCGCGGACATGAAGAATGTCGGCCCGCGCGGCGCAGGCTCCATCACCGCGGCGCAGTTCATCCAGCGCTTCGTCGAGAATGGCACCCCTTGGGCACACTGCGACATCGCCGGCATGGTCTGGGCGGACAAGCCCGGCACCACCTGGGACAAGGGCGCGACCGGCTATGGCGTGCGCCTGCTCGACCAGCTGGTGCGCACCAAGCTGGAGAGCTGATGCAGCCAGGCTGATGCAACTGGACTTCTGGCAGCTCTCGCGCGACCCGGTGGAGCGGGTCGTCGCGCTGATTGCGGAGCGGGCGCGCGGCGCGGGTGAGCGGCTGCTGGTCGTCGCCGACGATGCCGCCCAGCGCTTGGCCATGAGCCGCGCCTTGTGGGAGACGAAGCCCGAAGCCTTCCTCGCCCATGGCGAGGCAGGCGCGCCTCACGCTGCGCGCCAGCCCATCCTTCTGTCGGGCGAATGCTCGGCGGCCAACGATGCTCGCTACGTGGTGCTCGCGGACGGCGTCTGGCGCGAGCAGGCGGAGGCGTTCGAGCGGGTGTTCCTGCTGTTCGGTGACGAAGGCACCCCGGCCGCGCGCGGCGTGTGGCGCCAGTTTGACGGGCGGGATGACGTGCAGCGTTCCTATTATGCGCAGGAAGACGGCAAGTGGGTGAAGAACGCCTGAGGCGGGCGTCCCGCTCCGGCCCCGCAACCCGCTGCCCCCTTGCGGCCCCGCAGCCGCCCCGCTAGGCGCGCGCCAGCTTTTTCCCAGCCGAAACTCGGCACAGCAGGATAGTGAACATCATGGCCGTTACCCGCACCTTCTCGATCATCAAGCCCGACGCCACCCGCCGCAATCTGACCGGCGCCGTCACCAAGATGCTGGAAGAGGCCGGTCTTCGCGTCGTCGCTTCCAAGCGCATCAAGATGACCCGCGAGCAGGCGGAAGGCTTCTACGCCGTCCACAAGGAGCGGCCCTTCTTCAACGACCTCGTCATCTTCATGACCAGCGGCCCGGTCGTGGTGCAGGTGCTCGAGGGTGAGGATGCGGTGAAGCGCAACCGCGACGTGATGGGCGCCACCAACCCGGAGAACGCGGAAGAGGGCACTATCCGCAAGGCGCTTGCCGAGAGCATCGAGGCGAACAGCGTCCACGGTTCGGACAGCGAAGAGAACGCCAAGATCGAGATCGAGTACTTCTTCAGCGAAGACGAAATCGTCGGCTAACGGCGGGTATGGGGGCGCCGGAACACGGCGCCCTCGGCTCCGTTGCAGGAGCCATGTTCTTTTTCTTCTCGAACAAGCTCGGATGTGCGGGGTCGCTGCTGATCTCCGCAATCATCACGCTAGCGCTGTTGGCGCTGCTCGGCTGGCTTTAGGCGCGAGCGAACCGGCGATAGGTTAGCGCGTGGGCCTTGTGCGGCGAATGTGCCGCGCGGCCCTGCTCTTCACGCAGCGCATCCAGTGCGGCGCTGGTGAGCGGCAGCCTTAGTTGGCGGTAGATGCCGGCAATTGCCCCCTCCCAATCCCGGTCGAGTTCCTCGAACTCCACTTCCGCCACCGGTCCTTCGAACCTGGTGAGGGCCTCGTTCATCCGCTCCTCGCGCAAGGCGACCTTGCGGCGGCACTCTGCTTCGATCCAGCCCAGATCGGCCCCATCCGATTGCATCGACATCTGATTGGCCACGAGTGAGGTGGCGCTCCTTACCACATCTTCCGGATCGCGCCGCGCCACCACGACACGCGCAAGCGGGAACTGCGCCAGCAACGCGCCCAAATCCTCGGCAAATTGCGGCACCTTCAGCACGCGCGGCCGATCCGCGTTGCCGCGATGCGCCGCGTCCGTCGCGAGGATGCGGGCGAACTCCCGATAGATTGGTGCGGGATCGCGCTCCTCCGACCAGCTGCTGAAGGAGGGGACGCGCCATTGCGCCTCGTAAGCGCAGGGGGAGAGCGCGGCGGCGAGCCAGCCGAGCTCCTCATCCGGCCGCGTGGTGCCGAACGGGTGGATCGTGTCCAGCCAGGGGTCCAGCCTTCGCGCGAAATCCAGCGTGAGCGCCGACCAGAAGGGGCGAAGGTCCGGCGCGAGGGTGGGGCGGGGTGGCACCGGGTGCCAACTGTCGCAGAAGCGGGTCGCCGCATGGGCCGGGTCGGCGGCCAGAAGGCGATGCACGCGCGTGGTGCCGCCGCGCATCTGTCCGACAACGACGATGGGTGGAGCCAGCGGCGTTTCAGCCAGCTCCAGCTGTGCCCGCCACAAGCCGCCGAGTTGCAGCCGCTGACGAAGCACCCGCACCAGCTGACCATGCGCGATCGTGCGGCCGAGAGGGTTGAGCGCCGCCTCACCCTCCAGCGCTGCGCACAAGCGCTCCAGCCGGAGGCGAAAATCGGCAGCGTCCTCGTCGCTACGCCCGCCATGCTCGCCTGTGGCCGGGGCGCTGCGACAGGCCTTGGCCCACAGCGCCTCAGGGTCGACCGGCGGGCGGGAGCACAGGCCAGCGTGCCACGCCGTCTCCAGCCACCCGTTCAGCCGATCGACCAAGGGGGCGCGGGCGAGCGGATGGGGCCGGGGAGGGCGGCCTTTGCTCAACGGGCCGTGCCCGAGCGGCGGCTGGCTTCAGAACTGATCGGCCACATCCTGTAATCGAGCGAGGCGCTTGGGCGCGACCGCGCGCCAGCTTCTTTCAAGCCAGGTTCCGACATGGTCCCAGTCAACGCCCGGCCGGTTGAGGATGATCCCGGCCCAGCCGCTGGCGCCATAATAGGCCGGGCGGAAGTAGGTGTCCGGGTCCCGCTCGATCAGGGCAGCCAACTCGTCTGGACCATCGGTCTTGACCAGCAGCGCGATGTGCTCGGTGCCATGATGCTGGTCGTTGAAATAGGCGAAATACTTTCCGCTCGGCCCCCCGGTTCGCCAGCCCGGTGCGCCATGGCTTTCGCGCTCCTCCGCCTCCGGCAGGGCCAGCGCAAGCCCTCGCACCCGTTCCAGCAGCCAGTCCGCGCGGAAGGGGCGGGCGACATATTCGGCCAGCATTCGAGGGAAGAGCTGGTACTCGGCAAGCCGCACCCGGGCGCCGAGGCTGTCCGGCGTGTCTCCCGGCAGGATCGCCAC
Source organism: uncultured Erythrobacteraceae bacterium (assembly GCA_966251025.1). Lineage (GTDB taxonomy): Bacteria > Pseudomonadota > Alphaproteobacteria > Sphingomonadales > Sphingomonadaceae > Croceibacterium. The sequence goes on from CBINJM010000003.1 coordinate 244,822, forward strand.
CGGCATCTGGCCGAGCAGCGGCCCATCGTCCAATTCGGCGGTGACGATGTGGACGGAGCAGCCCGCATGCGTGTCCCCGGCAGCAATGGCGCGGGCGTGGGTGTCGAGGCCTTTGTACTTGGGCAGCAGCGAGGGATGCGTGTTGATCATCCGCCCGGCCCATCGCTCCACGAAGCCGGGCGTGAGAATCCGCATGTAGCCGCACAAAGCGAGCATCTCGGCACCCGAGTCGCGCAGCGCCTGCTCCATCTGCGCCTCGTGCTCCTCGCGCGGCATGCCCTTGTGCGGGAGGGCGAAGGTGGGGATGCCTTCTGCCCGCGCGATGGCGAGCCCCGGCGCATCCCGATCGTTGCTGGCGGCCAGCACCAGCTCGTACGGGCAGTCCGGCAGGCGCGAGGCGTAGAGCAGCGCCGACATGGTCGTGCCGTTGCCGGAGAGCAGTGCCGCCACGGGAACCCGCTCTTTGACCATGCCCTGTACTCTCCTCACCAACTGCCGCGCGAGGCGGTCTGGTAGCCAGCGCGGAACGCTGCCGCAACTCGAAGGGTTGCGACTGCGCATGCGCCCTGTCCTGAAGCCTCACCCTGAAGACCTGCCGTTCCTTCGCCGCCTTGCATGGACGGTGGCCGTGGCATGCCTGTTGATCGTCATCTGGCGCGCGGCAAACCTCCTGCTCCTCGCCTTCGGGTCGGTGCTGGGCGCGGTCGCGTTTCGCAGCGCGGCTCGGCTGTTCCGACGGATGGGCGTCGGCAACGAGCGCGTGGCGCTGGGGCTGGGCATCATCCTGGTGCTCGCGCTCCTGGGGCTGATCGGCTGGCTGCTGGCGGCGCAGTTCGGCAGTGAGATTGGCGCCATGCTGGACGACCTCCCGGCGACCATCGGCGCGATCGAGCGCACGCTCGGCGAGTCGCCGGTGGGCCGCGCGCTGGTGCAGGCGGTGCGGGCCGCGGCAGGCGGCGGGACGATCGCCACCAGCCTTGCCATCCTGACCCAAGGCGCGGGGGAAGTGCTGCTCAACTTCCTGATCGTCCTGGTGGGCGCGATGTTCTTCGCCGGCAATCCGAAGCTCTACTTCTCCGGAATCGTGCTGCTGACGCCGCCGCCTGCCCGCCCGGCAATGGAGCATGCGCTGGACCAGGTCAGCCAGGCCCTGGGCCTGTGGCTCAAGGCCAAGGTCATCACCTTGGCGGTGATGACGGTGCTGATCGGCGCAGGATTGTGGCTTGCCGGCATGAAGAGCTGGGCGGCTCTGGCGTTGCTCGGCGGCCTGTCCGAGTTCGTGCCCTATGTTGGCCCCGCCGTGGCGATGGTTCCTGCGGTCGCACTGGCGGCGACCGGAGGCAGCGATCTGCTGTGGCGCACCGTGGCCGCCTACGCTGTCGTTCGCCTGTTCGAGGCCTATGCCCTCACGCCCTGGATCACGCGGCGCGTGGTGCGCATCCCGGCCGCCGTGACCCTGTTCACGATCCTGGCCGCAGGGGCGGTTTTCGGCGTCTACGGCCTGTTCTTCGCGGGAGCGCTGCTGGTGGTGACTTATGTCGGCGTGCGCGAGTTCTACCTGCGCGACACGCTCGGCGAGGAGATCAACGGACTGCCGCGCGGCGCCGACGCTCGGGAGACCCGCCAACCTTAGGCGAGGTGCTGCGCTTCCCAATCCTCCCGCGCGCTCCACGTGCCGGCCGCGCCGCGCACCGTGCAGCCGCGATGGCCTTCCACCACTTCACCGATGCGCATCACAGACTCTCCGGCCGCTTCCAGCTCGGCGGCGACTTCGCGCGCCAGTTCCGGTGGAACGGCCAGCACCATGCCCACGCCGCAATTGAAGGTGCGGGCCATCTCGCCGGGCTCGATATTCCCCTGCGCCTGCAGGAAGGCCATCAGCCCCGGCTGCTCCCAGGCATCCGCATCAACGACTGCATGACAATTGACCGGGAGGACGCGGGGGATGTTCTCCAGCAGCCCGCCGCCCGTGATGTGAGCGAGGGCATCCACCTTGCCTGCGCGGATCACCGGCAGCAGACTGGCGACATAGATCCGCGTCGGCTCGATCAGTGCGTCGATCAGCAGCTGCTCCCGGTCGAACAGCGCCGGCCGGTCCAGCCGCCAGCCCCTGTCCTCCGCCAGCCGCCGGACGAGCGAATAGCCGTTGGAGTGCACGCCGGAGCTTGCAAGCCCCAGCAGGACGTGCCCCGGTGCGACGCGTTCGCCCGTCAGCTGTTCGCCGCGCTCCACCGCTCCCACGCAGAAGCCGGCAAGGTCGTAATCGCCCGGCGCATACATGCCCGGCATCTCCGCCGTTTCACCGCCGATCAGCGCACAACCGGCGATGGTGCAGCCCTTTGCGATTCCGGCGATCACCCGCTCGGCAATTCCGGTGTCGAGCTTCCCGGTCGCGAAATAGTCGAGGAAGAACAGCGGCTCCGCACCCTGCACGATCAGGTCGTTGGCGCACATGGCAACGAGGTCGATGCCGACCGAATCGTGACGGCCTGTCTCGATCGCCAGCTTCAGCTTGGTTCCGACGCCGTCATTCGCCGCCACCAGCAGCGGATCGGAATAGCCCGCCGCGCGAGGATCGAAGAAGCCACCGAAGCCGCCGATCTCCGCATCCGCACCCGGCCGCCGCGTCGCTTTCACCAGTGGCCCGATTGCCCGGACTAGCGCGTTGCCGGCATCGATCGACACCCCCGCTTTGGCATAGGTGTAGCTCTCAGTGGATTGGTCGTCGCTGCTCATAGGGAGCCGCATTAGTCATTCGCGCTTGGATTTCCACTCGCCTTTGGGCACAAGGCCGGCGATTTCCCCGATGCCGATGCTCTCTCTCTCCACCTCGCAGCCGCTTGCTCGACAGCGCCCCAAGGTGCTCGCGGGCCTGGGCGCGCTTGCATTGGCCGGCTTGGCCGTCGCTTTGTGGGCGCAGGTGGAGGGGGAGCGCGGGATCGCGCCGGTCGCCAGCACCACCGATATCGAGGTGATGGGCGTTGAGGTGAACACCACGGGCGACAGCCCTGAGGAAGCCCGTCGCGCCGGCTGGATCGAGGCGCAGCGGATGGCCTGGAAGAAGATTGGTGGCCCGGATCTGCCCGATTCGCAACTTGACGGACTCGTCTCCGCGATCATCGTGCAGCGGGAGCAATTGGGACCGCGGCGCTATATCGCCACTCTGGGCGTGGTGTTTGACCGCGCCCGGGCCGGCGGCCTGCTCGGAGGCGGGGGAGAGCGCTCCCGCTCCGCGCCGATGCTGACCATGCCGGTGCTCGTTTCCGGCGGTACGCAGACCATGTTCGAGGTGCGCAACCCATGGCAGCGCGCCTGGGCGGAGTACCAGACGGGTGCCAGCGCGATCGACTACGTCCGCCCCACGGGCGCGGGGTGGCAATCGCTGATGCTCACCTACGGGCAGACAGGGCGCCGCAGCCGGACGTGGTGGAACGACATCCTGGACCAGTTCAGCGCGGCTGACGTGCTGATGCCGGTGGCTGAGCTGCGCTACGAATGGCCCGGCGGACCGGTGGAGGGGCGCTTCACCGCCCGGCACGGTCCGGACAATCGGGTTCTCGGCACTTTCACGCTGCGCGCCGCCAGCGCCGCTGAACTGCCCGCGATGCTCACCCGCGCGGTGCAGCAATTCGACGCAATTTACACCCGAGCGCTCGCCAGCGGACAGTTGCGGCCCGATCCGACGCTGACGCTGGAGGAGATCGAGCTCAACCCTGAAGTCCTGGCGCTGATCGAGGCCAGCCGCCGCGCCGAGCAGGCCGAGGCCGCCGCGCGCGCCGCCGCTGCCGCCCCGACAGTGACGCCCCCCACACCGTCGGCCAGCCCCACTCCGGGCGCGAGCCCCACGCCGGAGGAGGCGCAGGCCGTCTCAAGCTTCACCGTGCAGGTGACGACCCCCGATGCCGGCTCCGTCGATGCGGCGCTAGGTGCGGTTCGCGGCACGCCCGGTGTGCGCGGCGTGGCCACGAACAGTATCGCAATCGGCGGCACTTCGGTTCTGCGGGTGAATTTCGCGGGCGATATCGCTGCTTTGGCCGAGGCGCTGCGCGCGCGCGGCTGGCAGGTCACCCAAGGGGCGAACGCGCTCGCCATCAGTCGCTAACAGGTCGAAGACCCTCCGCATGACGGAAGGCTCGCAAATCGCCCTGCCGCTCTCCGCCGCCTATCGAGGCGCACGGCGGATCGTCCTGAGCAATGCCAACGCCCACATCGCGGAGGCGCTGGCTGACCCGTCCAACTGGCCGTTTCGCACCGCCGTGCTGACGGGTCCGCCACGCTCAGGCAAATCGCTGTTCGCCCGATGGTTCACCGGCAGCCGTCGCGGTGTCGCTCTGGATGATGCGCAGAGGATGGATGAAACCGCACTGTTCCATCGCTGGAACCGGGCGCAGGAGGAAGGCACGGCGCTCCTCCTCATAGGGGGTGAGCCACCTTGGCGGATCACGCTGCCGGACCTTCGCTCCCGCCTGGGTGCGGCCTTGCAGCTGGAGATCGGGCAGCCTGACGATGCCATGGCGGCGGAGCTTCTGGTGGCCCTGGCGGAGCAGCGCGGACTGCCGCTGGGGGAGGGGGCGGCCGCCTATCTGGTACCGCGCATCGGCCGCTCCTTCGAGCAAATCGAGCGGATCGTTTCAGAGATCGACCGGCTCAGCCTTGAACGCAAGGCCCCTGCCACCCACTCTATCTGGCGCGCGGCGCTGGACGCCGTCATGGGTCCGGACGAGCCTCGCTTGCTTTAGCGGGGCTTTTGGGGGAGAACGGGACGGCACATGTTCGACCGGCTTATCGCCTACCTGGACTCGGTCCGCATGCGCGATCCGGCGCCCCGTTCGCGCTGGGAAATCCTCCTCTATCCGGGCGTCTGGGCCATCGGCTTCCACCGCGTCGCCCATTGGCTGTTCGTGGGGCAGCTTTATTTCCTCGCCCGGCTGGTGAACCACCTCTCGCGCTGGCTGACGGCAATCGACATCCATCCAGGTGCCAGGATCGGCCGCAACCTCTTCATCGATCACGGCTTCACCGTGATCGGCGAGACGGCCGATATCGGCGACAACGTGACGATCTATCAGTGCGTCACGCTGGGCGGCACGAACCCGACCAACGGCGTGGGCGGCAAGCGCCACCCGACGTTGGAGGATGATGTCATCATCGGTTCCGGTGCGCAGATCATCGGCCCGATCACCGTCGGCCGCCGCGCGCGGGTCGGCGCCAACGCGGTCGTGACGGACGATGTGCCGGAAGGCGCGACGATGATCGGTCTCAAGGCGCGTTCCACGCTCGTCCCGGCAGAGACCTGGCTGCGCGAGTTCATCCCCTACGGAACGCCGTGTGATGAGCCTTGCGATTCGGCTGGGGACCGCGTCGCCGGTCTCGAACAGCAGATCGAAGAGCTCAGGGCCGAGATCGCCGCGCTCAGGGCAGAGCGGGCCCCGAGGCCCGTCCGCGCCGCTGCTGCCTCTCGCAAAAGCGGAATCGAGAGCTGATGCGGCCCACTTCCAACGGGGGGGCGGCCGACATTCTGGCGTTTCCGAGTGGCTTGCATCGCGTTGCAAGCCCGATGCAAATCGGCTTCGAACGGGCCGAGCTGATGCGCATCCTGGATCTCTACGGCCGCATGGTCGCCGCTGGTGAGTGGCGCGACTACGCGATGGGCTTCACAAAGGAATATGCCAGCTTCTCCGCCTTCCGCCGTACGGCCGAGCATCCGCAGATGCGGCTGGAGAAGCGGCCGTCACTTCGGCAGAAGCAGGGCATGTGGGCCTTGTTCGGAGAGCAGGGCCAGGTGCTGAAGCGCGGGCATGACCTCAGCAGCGTGTTGGCAGTGATCGAGCGGCGGCTGCTCAAGCTGGTGGGAGACTAGGCTCCGACTGCGGCAGGCGGTGCCGCAGCGCATCCGGAATGCGAACCAACAGCGCCGCGCGGATGTTCGACCATAGCGCGGAGAGCATCAGTAGCCCGGAGCCGATCACCAGCGCCGTCAGCGACACGCTCAGCCCCACCGCTCCAAACTCATCGAACAGGCTGCCCAGAGCGTAAAGCACATAGCCCAGCGCAGAGACGAGCAGCGCCCGCCGATCCACCGCCAGCGCCACCAGCCCGAAGGTGAGGTAGACCAGCAGCACCAGCAGCGCTCCACCAATGCCAACCGTCTCCCCATCGAGCACGCCGAGCCACTGGAACAGCGGATGCGCGATGAGGGGAGCCGCGAGCAGGTGCAGCCAGAAGGCGACATCGCTGCGCCGGGTCTGCCGCGTTCGATCGCTCATGTCCCACCACATCGCGTAGGCGAACACGGCGAGTCCGGCGATGAATACAAGCGGGAGGATCACAAACTGGAAGATGCCGTCGGTCTCCGGACCGACCGCCCCGATGATGAGGGCAATAAGACACCCGGCGAGGGTCGCTGCCCCAGCGGCGACGGTGATTGGAACCTTGAAGCGCCGCCAATGGAGCCAGGCGCCAACAGCACCTACGATGAAGACGGCTGAACCAAGCAGCACGGAGATGCGCGCGTCGAACAGCTGCGACATCGTCCCGAGTGTCAGAATTTCTGATCCCGCTGCGATGATCCCGCCCACAAAGGCCAGCAGCAGCACGATCGAAGGCAGCGCCATCCGCCGCCGCCGGGTGAAGAACTCGGCCATGCCCCAGGCGGAGGCGGCGACCAGCAGGCCGCCCACGCCGGGCGCGATGAAGCCGCCGATGCCCCCCATCGCCACCAGCAGCAGCACCGCGGCAATGGTCACGAAGATGTCGTTGAACGAGTTGACGAGGCGGAAATTCTCCTCGTCCACCGCCGGCATCGCCCGCAGCCGCGCCACATGACTGCGCAACGCCTCGGCAGCCTCCTCACTGATCGCTCCGGCGGAAACCGCATCGCGAAGATCCTGCTCGCTATACATGCGCTGCCCACCTCTCCTGAAGGGTGGGAGGCTAGCTGAGTGCTTCAGTCTGTCAACGCAGCGCCCCGTACACTGTCACAGCCGTTCCAGAGCGGGAAGCAGCTCGTCGTAATGGTCAATCACCGCGTCGGCGCCCAGCCGGTCCGCGGGAAGATCGTTATAGCCGAAGCTGAGCGCCACTGACGGCACTCCGGCCGCCTGCGCAGCGCGGATGTCGTAGGTCGAGTCGCCAATCATGGCGAAGGGCCCTTCCGGCGCGCCCGCCTTGCGGCAGCGGCGGATCGCCTCCTCGATCATGTCCGGAGCAGGCTTGGCGCGGCCGGGCCCGAGAGTGTCTCCGCCCAAGATCACCGCGAAACGGTCCGCCATGCCAAGCTCCTTCAGCAGCTTGACCGCGAAGTTCTCGATCTTGTTCGTGACCACCGCCAACGTGCAGCCTCGCTCCGCCAGCGCATCCAGCGCGGCAAGGCAGCCATCGTAGGGCACCGTCTTATCGGCGATATGCGTTTCATACCAAGCGAGCAGGTCCCCGAGCCGCATCTCGAACTCCTCGGGCGCAAGCTGCCCCCCCGTCCGCTCCAGCGCACGCTCCAGCATCCGGGCGGTGCCGCCGCCGATCAGCTCATGCACCTCCTCAGCCTCCACCGAGGGACGGCCTGCTTTTTCAAGTGCGTGATTGACGGCCGAGGCGAGATCGCGGTGGGATTCCACCAGCGTTCCATCGAGGTCGAAGCCGACCATGGTAAAGGGGAAGGGCTGCATGGTGGCGGGCTGTGGCGCAGGCATATGGAAACCGCAACCGAATGGTGGCATGGCCGGCGCGATGACTGACGCTGCCGTTTCCGCCGCCCGCCCGTTCGCCGCCATCATTCTCGCAGCCGGGCAGGGCACGCGGATGAAGAGCGCGCGGCACAAGGTGCTGCACGAGATCGCCGGGCGACCGATGATCGAGCACCTCCTTGCATCGCTTGAGGAGCTCTCTCCGGCGCGGACGGTGGTCGTGGTCGGTCAGGGCCGCGAGCAGGTGGAGGCGCAGCTGGCGGGACGTGCAGAGATCGCGGTGCAGCAGGAGCAGCTCGGCACCGGGCACGCCGTGCGCCAGGCGGAGCAGGCGCTTGCCGGGTTTGAGGGCGACGTTCTCGTCCTGTATGGTGACGTGCCCTTCGTCCGCTCGGAGACGATGCGCGCAATGCTCGACCGGCTGCAGGGGGAGGATGAGCCTCAGGCGGTGGTGCTCGGCTTCCAGCCCTCCGATCCGCTGCAATACGGGCGCATCATCGCCGATCAGGATCGCATTGCGAAGATGGTCGAGCACAAGGATGCAACCGAGGAGGAGCGCGCGAGCCGGTTATGCAATTCCGGTCTGCTCGCCGCCCCGGCGGCTACCCTGTTCGAGCTTTTGGCCGAAGTGCGTAGCGACAACGCGCAGGGCGAGTATTACCTGCCCGACATCGTGAACATCGCTGTCGGCAAGGGAAATGCCTGCGCGGTTATCGTGACCGACGATCCGGATGAGGTGGCCGGCATCAATTCACGCGGAGAGCTTGCCGCGGCCGAGGCGCGCTGGCAGGAGGCCCGCCGCATCCGCGCCATGGCGGACGGCGCCACTCTGATCGCGCCTGAAACCGTATTTTTCAGCTGGGACACGGTGCTGGGGCGCGATGTGATGGTAGAGCCCAACGTCGTCTTCGGACCCGGTGTCGAGATCGCCGACGAGGTGACAATCCACGCCTTTTCCCATCTCGAAGGCGCGCGGCTGGAGCGCGGCGTTTCCGTCGGCCCGTTCGCGCGGCTGCGGCCCGGCTCCGTGCTGGAGGAAGGCTCCCGCATCGGCAATTTCGTCGAGATGAAGAAGGCGGTTTTGGGGCGCGGCGCGAAGGCCAACCACCTGACTTATCTTGGTGATGCGAATGTCGGGGCAGGGGCCAATATCGGTGCTGGCACCATCACCTGCAATTATGACGGATACTTCAAGCACCGGACCGAGATCGGGCCGCGCGCTTTCATCGGCTCCAACTCTGCGTTGATTGCCCCGGTGAAAATTGGTGCCGACGCGATTGTCGCAGCGGGCAGCGCGGTTAGCCGCGATGTCGCGGAGGGTGAGATGCGCATGGTGCGCGCCGAGCAGCTGGTGAAGCCGGGCTGGGCGGATCGCTTCCACGACGTGATGAAAAAGAAAAAAGCGGCCGGTAAGGAATAGAGCTGAGTCATGTGCGGGATCATCGGAATTGTCGGCCGGGAGCCGGTTGCGGGGCGGCTGGTGGACGGGCTGCGTCGGATGGAATATCGCGGCTATGACAGCGCGGGCCTGTGCACGCTGCATGACGGGCAACTGGTCCGGAGGCGGGCGCAGGGAAAGCTCGCCAACTTGGCCGAAGCGCTTGCCGCCGATCCCGCTCCGGGAGAGACTGGCATTGCCCACACGCGCTGGGCGACACACGGAGCTCCGACGACCAGCAACGCGCACCCTCACGCCACCGCCGAGGTCGCGCTGGTTCACAACGGCATCATCGAGAACTTCCGCCCCCTTCGCGAGGAGCTGAAGGCACGCGGGCGGCAGTTCGAGAGCGAAACAGACACGGAAGTCATCGCCCACCTGGTTTCCGAGCAGATCGAGGCAGGGCGCTCCCCGCAGGAGGCGGTGCGCGATGTGCTGCCGCAGTTGCGCGGCGCCTTCGCCCTCGCCATCGCCTTCCGCCAACACCCTGATATGGTGATCGGCGCCCGCCTCGGTTCACCGCTGGTGGTGGGTTTCGGAGAAGGGGAGACCTACCTTGGCTCCGATGCTTTGGCACTCGCTCCGCTGACCCAGCGCATCGCCTATCTGGATGAAGGCGACTGGGTGGTCATCACCCGGGAAGGCGCGACGATCTTCGACGCGGAAGGCCGGCAGGTGGAGCGCGAGATCACCTCTTCGGGCGCCTCCGCCGTCGCAATCGAGAAGGGCAATTACCGCCACTTCATGCAGAAGGAGATCTTCGAGCAGCCGACAGTCGTCGCTCAGACGCTGACCAGCTATCTGCGCCCGGTCGAGCAGGCCGTCGCGCTGCCGCAGATCGATTTCGACATCACCGCCGTGCGCCGGGTGACGATCGTCGCCTGCGGGACCAGCTACTACGCCGGCATGGTTGCAAAATACTGGTTCGAGCAATTCGCCCGCGTGCCGGTGGACATCGATTACGCAAGCGAGTTCCGCTATCGCGAGCCGGTGCTGGAGCCGGGTGGGCTAGCGCTGTTCATCTCCCAGAGCGGCGAGACGGCGGACACGCTGGCCGCTTTGCGCCATTGCAAGCGGGAGCAGCAGACCATCGCGGTGGTCGTCAACGTGCCGACCAGTTCCATGGCTCGCGAAGCCGACCTGTTGCTGCCGACCCATGCCGGGCCGGAGATCGGCGTTGCCTCCACCAAGGCGTTCACCTGTCAGCTGGCGGTGCTCGCCGCGCTGGCCGCGCACTTCGCGGTCCGAAAGGGACGGCTCAGCCGGGAGGAAGAAGCGGAGATCGTCCAGCACCTGCTGGAGGCGCCCGCAGCGCTTAATGCCGCCTTGGACCATGATGACGGCATCGCGGCGATGGCGCACCTGATCACTCCTGCGCGCGATGTGCTCTATCTCGGGCGTGGCCCCGACTTCCCGTTGGCGCTGGAAGGTGCCCTGAAGCTGAAGGAGATCAGCTACATCCACGCCGAAGGCTATGCCGCCGGCGAGATGAAGCACGGCCCCATCGCCCTCATCGACGATTCCGTGCCGGTGATCGTGCTCGCCCCGTCAGGCCCTCTGTTCGAGAAGACAGTCTCGAACATGCAGGAGGTGAGGGCACGCGGCGGTCGCATCGTGCTGATCTCTGATCGCGAAGGCCTCGACGAAGCAGGCGAGGGTTGTGCCGCCACGATCGAGATGCCCCGCGTGCACCCGCTGATCGCCCCGCTCATCTACGCCATCCCGGTGCAACTGCTCGCGTATCATGTGGCGGTCGCAAAAGGCACCGACGTCGACCAGCCGCGGAACCTCGCAAAATCGGTGACAGTGGAATAGCTCTGTCGAATGGCCGGGAGTGTGTAGGAGAACAATAGAGTTCTTCCGGAAACAAAAAAGACATTCCATTTTCGCGATGGCGACAAAAAAGAAATTCCACTTTGATTCAGGCGCAAGCCCGCAGAAAACAGCCATTTTTTGGCCTTCGGGGGCGATGCCGGATGAAGAAGCCGCTTCGTCCCGTGATCCCGAGTTGCGCCATGCGGGTGCTTCGGGTGGTGCATCAGACGGCTTGCTTGCCCCGCACAAGCGTTCTGCCGCCGCTCGGGCTAGGAGGAGGTGAGGGTGAGGGGGCCTGCCGGCGAGCATCATTAGCCCGCTGGTTTGAGACGGTCCGGGCCGGTGGCAGAGCTCCCCGGGCAGCGCCGGACCGGGATGAGGACGCGTAGCTGACCAATTTTGGTTGCTCGCCGAAGGCCGCTTCTGGGTAGCGGCAGTTTGGCGTCGAGGGATCGCAATACGACTGTCAGCGGCCATGGATCACACCAGAGTGCCGTGCCGTCACGAAGCGCTGCCAAGCAGCGCCAACGTGACCCCTTGTACAGAGCGCGTTTTGCCTTTTCTTTGAGCGAGCAGGTGCTGACAAAAAGGTTTCGAACCGGAGGACTCAGGTGCCAAGCGATTGTGAAATGCTGCATCATGCGCGACAGACGCTTTCGCGCGGCTGGACGCAGAAGGGTCACTCGGACGCGCAGGGCGGATACTGCATCGTGGGCGCCCTGTGCCGTGCACTTGGGGAGCCGGACGGCATCGAAGACCAACTTCCCGATGAAGAGCGGCCCTTGCTGGCGCGCGCACTGCTTGCAATTGGCGAGATGCTGCCATCTGATGAGAACGCAGGCGTTCCGCTTGGCGCTCGTCTCGTCGCCTGGAACGATGCCGCTGGCAGACAACGACGTGAAGTGATCGCGCTACTTGATGCTGCGATTCAGCGGTGCACGCCGGTAGCGGATAAACGCCCCGCAGAAGTCATGAGCGCGCTCGTCGGATGAAGTGCGTCTTTGAGGTCAGCGGAACCTCAACCTATGACGACCAGGTCGAGGAGCGCTATCACTTTCCGCGCATCTACCTGAAGGTCGCGCAGCAATGCGTCGGCGACTGGATTGTCTATCGGGAAACCGGTGCGGCTAAAGGGCGCAAAGCCTATATCGCGGTCGCACGGGTCGCGACCATTGACCCCGACCCTGTCGATCCTACCCACTTCTATGCCCGCGTCATCGACTTTCTCCCGTTCGATCGAGCTGTGCCCTAGCGTGATGCGGCGGGACGCTTCGCCGAGCTTTTCATGCGGCAGCTCGATGACCATTCGACCATCGGCCGGGCGTTGCGAGGCCGGTCGGTTCGCGTGCTCGACGATGTCGACTTTGTCGCAATCGTCAGCGCGGGTCTCGACGGGGTGCTCGACCCACGCAATGCGGTTCGCCTGGAGCTGGACAGGCGACATATCGATGATGGCACCGAGGCGCTCCTTACCGAGCCGCGGAACGTGCGCCGGATCGAACAGATTCTCGTCAACAGGAAGATCCGCGACGGCGCATTTCGCAAGCTGGTGCTCGATGCCTACGACAACACCTGCGCCGTCACTGGTCTCAGAATCATCAATGGCGGCGGCAAGGCCGAGGCGCAGGCCGCGCATATCTGGCCTGTCGCCGCCGGCGGTCCGGACGTTGTCCAGAACGGCGTCGCGCTCTCAGCGACAGCGCACTGGCTGTTCGACCGGCACCTGATCAGCTTTAGCGACGATTACGGCTTGCTCGTCTCGCACAACCAGGTGCCGTCCCAGTTCCGCGATCTGTTTCCGCAGGCAGGGCAGAGAATCCGCTTGCCGCAGGACCCGCGTATCTGGCCGCGCCTCGACTTCGTCGCGCGGCACCGAGAGCAATTCGCCGGAAGTATGCACGAGTGAGTGCCACCGACCCGGTCGCGATCTACAACGCACAAGCCCAAGAGCTTGCCGAAGCTTACGATCGGCTCGAGTTCCTCGGCGGCTTCCCCGGTCTTGCTGGATTGGTCGAAGCGCGTGCGGCAGGCTCGCTGGCGCTCGACGTTGGTGCGGGATCAGGACGGGACGCGGCCAAGCTTGTAGATCTCGGCTACGAGGTGGTCGCTGTCGAACCCGCAGCGGCCATGCGAGCCGAGGGGCAGCGGCGGCATGCCGAGCCGCGTATCCGCTGGCTGGACGATCGCCTCCCCGATCTTCGCCGGGTTCACGAGACGGCGATCGCTTTCGATTTGGTGCTGCTCTCGGCGGTCTGGCAGCATGTTGCGCCGCACGAGCGCCAGCGCGCCTTTCGCAAGCTCGTCACAGTGCTCAAGCCCGGGGCCCTGTTGGTCATGACGCTGCGCCAGGGTCCGGCACCATCTGACCGGCCGATGCATGAGGTTACGCTCGGCGAGGTGGAGGCTCTTGCCCGTATGTTCGGGCTGGAGGTCTTTCGGGCAGTAGACCAGCCCGACGCATTGCGGCGAAGCGAGGTGCGGTGGACCGCAGTGGTGCTGCGCATGCCCGACGATGGCGCAGGCGCGTTGCCGCTCATCCGCGGCATCATCCTCGCTGATGACAAATCCTCGACTTACAAGCTCGGCCTGTTGCGAGCGGTGGCACGCATCGCCGAACACGCACCAGCAGTGGCTCGCCCGGCGCTTGACGATCCGGATGCGGTGGACCTGCCGCTGGGGCTCGTCGCTCTCTTCTGGATCAGGATGTATCTTCCGCTGGTTCGCCTAGGATTGCCCCAACTTCCCGGTAACAGCGGACCCGATCGCCTGGGATTTGCCAAGAAGGGGTTTCGCTCGCTGATTACCCACAGCATTGCTCCACAGGAACTGCGGATCGGGGCAGTGTTCGCGGGCGAGCGCGCCACCAGCATGCATGCCGCGCTTAGCGAGGCGGCGACGACCATCGTCACCATGCCGGCAAATTACACCCGCTTCGCCAACAGCGATCGGCCAGTGTTCACCACTCGCAAGAGCCAGCCGGGCCGACTGAACGGCTCGCTTGAACTTGGGACAGAAGCCATGTTCGGCTGGGGTACCTTGCGGGTGCCGGGGCATGTCTGGCGGGCGATGATGCGGCTTGGCGCCTGGATCGATCCTGTGCTCGTCGGTGAATGGGCGAGGTTGATACGCTCCTATGGCGAGCGAATGGGAATGACGCTCCCGGCCGGGCAAGTCGAAGCCGCGATGGTGTGGGAGGAGCCACAGCGCGACACCACGCTCGGACGGATGGCTGCTGCTCGGCTTCTCGAACTTGGTGAGCAGTTGACCTGCGTCTGGTCTGGCGAAACCCTGACCGCTGCGCGTCTGGACATTGATCATTGCCTGCCATGGGCCGCTTGGCCATGTGGTGATCTTTGGAATCTGCTGCCGAGCGACAGGCGTATCAATCAGCACCAGAAGCGGGATAGAATTCCGGCTGCGCTCGCGCTGGCGAATGCCCGAAAGGAGATTACGGCCTGGTGGCAGCGGGCATGGCTGACTGACGCTGGCTTGGAGGGCCGGTTCAGGCGCGAGGTTGTCGCGGCGTTACCGGTGAGCGACCCATTGAATGTCGAGCACGTGTTCGCCGCGCTTGAGTGGCGCCGTCTGCGGCTGCAGCAGGACCAGCAGCTTGCCGAGTGGCGACCCTCTTGAGCGCCCTTGTTCTTCGATATTTTTGATCGATCTAAGGCCCCTGCTGCCTACTCTCATCCCCTCTACCTAGCTGCGGGGTCCAGTGTGCGAAGCCAAAGCCACCGTCGAGGCAATGCGCTGGATAGCTGGCGATCTTGACCCATTACGGGACGTTCAGGCCGCCTTCCCAGCTGCCCAACTTCAGAAATTCATTCATCGGGCGCGGTCGACCAACCTCGATGGCGGGAACTGGGACTTTGCAGTCATTCCTCGCCGCTTCGTGGAACGGCAGGTTCGGTCAAAATCCGACGTTCAGCGCTTGCATGGCTGGTTTCGCAGACCGGCAGAGACTGGTCTGTCAGCAGGCAGGCGGATTCTTACTGAGAATATGCAAAGGCGGAGGCACCTACTGACGAGTAGCGACAATACCGAAGGCAGGCGCGACCCCAGGGTAATGTCCGGCAACCGTGTCTCAAGCCCGCTCGATGCGTTTCCGGAAGTGGTTCGGATCGGTTGCCGTTCTCCCTCGCCTGCCGGATCAGCGCCCGGACAGGCGAGGGACTTATTCAAGCCCGTCAAGGAGTTACCAACTAAACATCCCGCCGCCGCCAACAGCGACCTTGCCATTGCCTGCTGTCCCGACATTGATCCGGAACTCAGCACCATCGGAAACCCGTGCCCCGGCGGCTATCGAAAAAGCAGTGGCACTGTTGTAACTGCCCACCCCCACGCCAATGCCGAAGCTTTTGCCGGATTCCATTGCGGGAACGGATGCGAAGGCCGATGCGATCGCAACTCCGCGACTGGCCATGCGGTCGGTCTTGCGCAGGTCCGACCGAACACCAGCAAGGTTCCCTTCCAAAGAGGTAATCCGGCTGTCAAAGCCATTCGACGCGGTGAGAGCGGCCGACGCCATGGACTGTGCCGTCGCAGCTTCAGTGCGTGCGGTATTCGCCGTGGTCTGGGCTGTCGCAGCGTTGGAGAGCGCGGTATTCGCGGTGCTCTGCGAGGCTGCGGCCTCAGTGCGAGCGGTGTTCGCGGTGCCCTGCGCTGTCGCAGCGTTAGAGAGCGCGGTATTCGCGGTGCCCTGGGCTGTTGTAGCGTTCGAGAAGGCGGTGTCCGCACTCTCCTGCGCTGTCGCAGCGTTCGACAGCGCGGCGTTCGCGGTGCCCTGCGCTGTTGTAGCGTTCGAGAGCGCGGTGTTCGCAGTCCCCTGCGCTGTTGCTACATTCTGATTGGTAACGAAAAGTTGTGATCCATTGACCGCGTCTGTGGAACTCGAGCCAATGTTGCCACCCGCCATGTTGACAATTCTGCGTTGCAAGGAGGCTGAACCGACGGAAACCGTATTGGCTGCATCTGCGACAGACTGCCTGCCCAAAGCAACGCTATCCCTCCCGCTCGCCTGCGCCGAAACGCCAAGCGCCACACTCGCCTCGCCGCTTGCAGCCGAAGCAAACCCGTAGGCCGTCGAGCCATCGCCAGTTGCCGCGGCATCAGCGCCAGTGGCCGTACTTCCAGAAAACGACACCGCGTTTGCGCCCACCGCCGTTGCGTAGCCACCCGTCGCCCCCGGCAATGCGGGGCTAGTGCTCGCGTTGAAGCCGACTGCGGTATTATTGGCTCCGTTCCCGTTCCCTGTCGTAGAATTTGAGCCACACTCCGTGGAGCCGGCAGTGGCGCCATCATTACATTGCGGTGTAGCGTCGGCAGCTGCTGGGCTAGCGAGACCGGATCCCAGCGCGACAGATGCTACTGTTGTAATAATGCACACGCGAAGTTTCATAAGAATTGTCCCCTATTGTGCTTTCATCTGCGCCTGCGATCTACGGGCGCTTACCGCAAAGCACGGTATAGTTTGGTAAATGCGAAGGGTTTCCATTTGGTTAAGAATGGGAGTGCAAGGAAGCGGCGTGCAAACGTTGACCAACAAGGCTGGCTGTGGGTGGTCGAATGCATGGTAAATATGGGCATGCGCTATCGTCCGCATAATTAGACACTGAGACCGGCCTCGTATTAACCGACAATGCATTTAAACGTATCGCCGGTATATTAACTTTGAACTAAGCAGCTTCTCGCTGAGCGAGTGGCGGGTTCTTTCGCAAGCTGCCGTTCTACGCCCGATGACGGACGAGGTATGTTGGTCGGCGGTAGCCCCAAAACCACTCCTGCGCATCCTTGCCGGCAAGCGTTCTGCAGATGGCCAATGTGGCCATTGGAGAACGATCATGGAGAGGCCTGAAACAGAACTCACCGCCACCAAGCGCCCGGTCTGGAATGCCGGAAGGACCATGGGCGCCAAGCGAGCTCTGAAACCGAAGCAGATTTGGCAGATTCGCTTTTACCTCAACCAGCGCGGCCGCCTGCGCGATCGGGCGCTTTTCGATCTAGCGATCGACAGCAAACTTCGAGGCTGCGACCTCGTGCAGATAAAGATTGGCGACCTTCTCAGCGGAGGCCAGATCCGAACGCGGGCGATCGTGATGCAGCAGAAAACGGGGCGCCCCGTCCAATTTGAGCTGCTGCCGGACGCCCGGGCCAGCCTGCTGGCCTGGCTCGATCGGCGCGGCGGCACGGTCGACGACTATGTGTTCCCGAGCCGGGTTGATCATAAAGGGCACCTGAGCACACGCCAGTATGCTCGGCTTGTCGATGAATGGGTGACAGGTGTCGGTCTGATGAGGAGCGAGTATGGCACACATTCACTTCGCCGAACGAAGGCATCGATCATCTACAGGGCCACCGGCAACCTACGTGCCGTCCAGATCCTTCTCGGCCATAGCAAGATCGAGAACACAGTGCGTTATCTTGGGATCGATGTGGAAGACGCACTCGCGCTTGCCGAGAACACTGAGATTTGAACCTGCTGGCGCCCGTGCTCGGGGCGTGCCGGGTACGGGCGCTGGGACTTTTCTGTCATTCCAGCGCCAGCCGTTGAACGACAGGTTGGGGCCGATGCCGTTGAAAAAGTCGCTTGCTGACTGGGCGGACGAGCGTGCCTCACTCC